>NZ_JBKBKQ010000020.1:0-91461 GCF_046294525.1 Acidovorax sp. | reverse complement strand
TCCACCACCGCCAATTTAAAGGCCAGCGTGTAGTCGCGCTGCGTGCGTTTGACACTCGATTCCATGACACATGCCCTTTTTGAAAGGTCCTCGTGTCAACGCTATTCAGGACGGGTCACCGAAAACAAAAAAGCCGTTGCGGATGCAACGGCTTTTTGTGTGTTTGGTGCCCAGGAGAGGACTCGAACCTCCACGATGTTACTCGCTAGTACCTGAAACTAGTGCGTCTACCAATTCCGCCACCTGGGCTTTCAGATTAGCCTCGAATTATAGAACAACAATTCAAACGTTTTGGCTGCTGGCCCAAAAAATGCCAAAAGAAATGGGAGGCCGGGTCCTGTGGTGTTGTCGGCCTCACAGCGTTACAGGCTCACATTGAACGAGCTAAAAAATAAAAAAGCCGCTGAAGTCTCAGCGGCTTTGATATTTTGAAAACCGTCGCCGGTTCTCGTTAAACTTGGTGCCCAGGAGAGGACTCGAACCTCCACGATGTTACTCGCTAGTACCTGAAACTAGTGCGTCTACCAATTCCGCCACCTGGGCATTTCAGGAAAGACTCAGATTGTATATCAAAAAAAACTCCCCTAGCACCCAACCTGCCGCACATTTGTCGCAGGAGATCGAAGGCAGCGTGCAGGGGCACCGTGATGGACACGGTTTCGTCATCCGCGACGATGGCGATGGCGACATCTACATCCCTCCCAACGAAATGCGTGCTGTGCTGCACAAGGACCGTGTCCGCGTGCGCATCGTGCGCCAAGACCGCCGCGGCCGCCCCGAAGGCCGCGTGGTCGAGATCATCGAACGCCCGCCCCAGCCCATCATCGGCCGCCTGCTGCAGGAAAGCGGCGTGTGGCTCGTGGCGCCTGAGGACAAGCGCTACGGCCAGGATGTGCTGATCCCCAAGGGGGCCACTGGCGCCGCCAAGCCGGGGCAGGTTGTTGTGGTCGAGCTGACCGAGCCGCCCGCGTTATTTGGCCAGCCTGTGGGCCGCATCACCGAGGTGCTGGGTGAAGTCGACGACCCGGGCATGGAGATCGAGATTGCCGTGCGCAAGTACGGCGTGCCACACGAATTCTCAGAGGAATGCTTGGCCCAGGCCAAAGCCCTGCCCGACAAGGTGCGTGCGCAGGACAAGAAACGCCGCGTAGACCTGACCGACGTGCCCCTGGTCACCATCGACGGCGAAGACGCGCGCGACTTCGACGATGCCGTGTACTGCGAGCCCGCCAAGGTCGGCCGCAGCAAGGGCTGGCGCCTGCTGGTGGCCATTGCCGACGTGAGCCACTACGTGGAGACCGGCAGCGCCATCGACATCGACGCCTACGACCGCGCTACCAGCGTCTACTTCCCGCGCCGCGTGATCCCCATGTTGCCCGAGAAGCTGTCCAACGGCCTGTGTTCGCTCAACCCCGAGGTGGAGCGCCTGTGCATGGTCTGCGACATGTTGGTCACGGCCAAGGGCGAGGTGCACGCCTACCAGTTCTACCCGGCCGTGATGTTCAGCCACGCGCGCTTCACCTACACCGAGGTGGCCGCGATCCTGGCCAATACGCGCGGCCCCGAGGCCAGCAAACGCAAGGACCGGGTCAAGGATCTGCTCAACCTGCACGATGTGTACCGCGCGTTGCTCATTGCCCGCCAGGCGCGCGGCGCCGTGGACTTCGAGACCACCGAGACGCAGATCGTCTGCGACGAGAACGGCCGCATCGAGAAGATCGTCCCCCGCACCCGCAACGATGCGCACAAGCTCATCGAAGAAGCCATGCTGGCGGCCAACGTGTGCAGCGCCGACTTCATCGCCCAGGGCGGCCAGCCTGGCCTGTTCCGCGTGCACGAAGGCCCCACGCCTGAGAAGCAGGAGATCCTGCGCAACTACCTCAAGGCCATGGCTGTGGGCATGACGATTGGCGACGACCCCAAGCCGGGTGACTTCCAGGCGATTGCCGAGGCGACCAAGGAGCGGCCCGACGCGCAGCAGATCCACACCATGCTGCTGCGCTCCATGCAGCAGGCCATCTACACGCCCATCAACAGCGGCCACTTCGGGCTGGCCTTTGATGCCTACACCCACTTCACCAGCCCCATCCGTCGCTACCCCGACCTGCTGGTGCACCGGGTCATCAAGGCCATTCTGGGCAAGACGAAGTACGCGCTGCCGTCCTTGCCCACACCCGGCGAAGCCCATGCCAAGCTGGCCAAGCGCCTGGCGGCCCGCGTGGCGGCGCCCGGTACCAAGCCCCGAAAGGATGTGGCACCGCCAAGTCGCGACACCCAGGCCTGGGAGGCCGCCGGCCTGCACTGCAGTGCCAACGAGCGCCGCGCCGACGAGGCCAGCCGCGACGTGGAAGCCTGGCTCAAGTGCAAGTACATGCGCGAGCACCTGGGCGAGGAATACAGCGGCGTGGTCAGCGCCGCGACCAGCTTCGGCATCTTCGTGACGCTGGACGCGATGTACGTCGAGGGGCTGGTGCACATCACCGAGCTGGGCGGCGAATACTTCAAGTTCGACGAGGCCCGCCAGGAGCTGCGTGGCGAGCGCACGGGCATTCGCTACGCCATCGGCGCCCGCGTGCGGGTGCAGGTGAGCCGTGTGGACCTGGATGGCCGCAAGATCGACTTCCGCCTGGTGCGCGAGGGCGAAGAGCTGCTCGGCCGTGCGCTCAAGGACAAGGGTGTTGGCGCTGATGGTGCAGGCGGCGGGGCCCGCAAGGCCGGTGGCCGTGCGGGTGGCCGCAAGGCAGACAAAGGCGCTGCGATGTCAGCCACCGAAAAGGCGGGCCTGAACCGTGAGCGCGCGGCGCGTTCGCCCATCCAGTCGCTGAAGGCGTCGGTCAAGAAGGCGGTGGCGGGCAAGTCCAGCAAGGGCAAGGCGCGCAAGCCACGCCGCGGCTGACGGCCCTGTGCTGGTGGGCCTGAGGGCTTCCAGTTCAGCCTGCAAATTGCTACTTAATTGATAGCTGCTAGCGCATATTCAACATGCGCTAGCGGCTATTTTATTGGTGAGCTGGCTTCGTTTGATCCAGAAAGCGCGCATATCTGTGCGCCGTGTCGGCGGGTGCTTCCATCATGGGCAGATGGCCGATGCCGGGCAGGGCCTCCAGTTGCGCTTGGGGCAACAGCTTTTGCAAAGGCTGAAGGCCCGAACGGTCAAACACGCGGTCTTTATCGCCCCACAACACGAGCACGCGGTGCTGCTGCAAGTCGCCCAGCCGTTGCTCTAGCAGATAGCGGTCTTTGAGTTGCGCATCCCACAGGCGGGCGTTGGACTGGGCATTGCGCAGCGCTGTCTGCTCCGTGGCGTGCAGGATGGGATACGGCAGGAACGGACGCTTCTCAAATATAAGATCCATCATCGCGCTGAAGGCTGCGGCGTCGTGGGCCACCAGTGGGCGCTGCCCGGCATCGATAAGACGGTCCATGGTGCTGGGCTGTGGCGAGCGGATGCCATGGGGCGCGCCGATGAAGGCCACGCTGGCCACGCGCTCGGGGTGTTGCAATGCAAACAGCGCCGCAATGGTGCCGCCCATGGAGTTGCCCGCGAGGTGGGCTTTCTCGATGCCCAGCGTATCCAGCATCGCGCCCAGGCGTTGGACATGTGCGGCGTAGTCGTAAGGTTGGTCGTTCAGCCGCGTGCTCTCGCCAAAACCCGGGAAATCTGGGGCAATCACCCGGTACTGGCCGGTGAGGGGGCGCGCAAAATTCACCCAATGGTCCTTCTCTGCAAATATGCCGTGCAGCAGCACCAGAGGCGTGGCGCCTGGGTTGCCAGGCGCCGGTTGGGACGGCGCACCGCTGTCCAGGTAGTGGATGGTGTGCAGCGCGGCGGTGGTGGTTATTTCTTCCATGCCCGAGAGGCTGCGGTTGAGGTGGAGCAGGGGCTCCTTCAGCAGCGACGGGGCGCCGTAGTAGAGGCCTACACCGCTGAGCACGAGGGTGACGGCAACAGAATAGAAGGCAATGCGTTTCAAGAACCAGTCTCCAATAGAACGATGGGGTGCCGTGGTGCTCCGCTGTGGGCGCGCGCCGGGGCCGGGCAAGGCTACCGAGAACCGTGCCGCAAAACTTGTAGGTTTGGGCTATGCCGCAGCGCAAGAACACCCTGACGCTGGGCACTGACCGCGCGCTGTATGTGGGCGAGATCCCGGCCACGGGCTGGCATTTCCACGCGTCGCCCGTGCTGCTGATGGGGCTCTCGGGCCGGTTTGCGTTGCACTGGGGTGCAGGGCCGGTGGAGACTTGCCACAGCGCGCTGGTGGATGGCGGGGTGGAGCATCTGTTCGATCCCTGCGGTGAAGTGGTCGCGCTGGTGTACCTGGAGCCGGATTCACCGGAGGCGCGCAGCCTGCGCAGCGTGTTCCAGCGGCAGGGTGGCGTGCTCCTGGATGTGGCGGCGCCGGTGGGGGCGCGTGCGGCCATGGAGGGCCATCTGCGTGCCTTTGATCTACCGACCCTGCTTCAGCGCCACCTGCTGCAGGCGGCGCCCCCGCTGGACCTGCGCGTGGCCCGTAGCCTGCATGCCCTGCGCCGCCCGCAGCAGGAACATGGGCGCCTGGCGCGGGCGGGATTGGCGTCCGGGGTGCAGCTGTCTGCCTCGCGCTTCAACCATTTGTTCCGCGCCGAAATGGGTGTGAGCCTGCGCAGCTACCGCGTGTGGTCGCAAGTGCGGCTGGCCATGGCCGGGTTGGCGGTCAGCCCGCGCCTCACGGACGCGGCGCTGCACGGCGACTTTGCGGACTCGGCGCATTTCAGCCGCATGTTCCGCCAGACCTTTGGCATGACGCCGTCGAGCGTGCTCAAGCCGCTCAAGCAGGTCACGCTGTTGGATTGACCCCTGTCACCCGCCCACGCGCCGCGCCAGTGCGCTGGCGGTGAGGGCTGGGCCTGCTGGCCATGCATCCGCCGCCTGTCCGTGCTGGTACACCGCTTCGCTCGCAGCGCGCAATGCGCTGGCACCCGCGGCCAGTTGCGCGCCCACCATGCCCGCCAGCACATCGCCCGTGCCCGCCGTGGCCAGCCGCGCGTTGCCTGTGGGGTTGATGGCGGGGACGCGGTCGGGTGCGGCAATGACGGTGCCCGAACCCTTGAGCACGGCCACGCAGTTGAATTGGTCTGCAAGTTGTTGCGCGGCATCCAGTCGGTCAGCTTGGACCTCGGCCGTGGTCAGGCCCAGCAGGCGGGCTGCCTCCAGCGGGTGGGGGGTGATGACCGTGGGCTGCCCATGCTGCCCACGTGCCACCACCAGCGCATGCAATGCGGCCTGGGTGGCGATGGTGTTGAGTGCATCGGCATCCAGCACCAGGCGGGCTGCGCGGGTTATGACTTCGGGCAGCACGCGAGCGATGGCCTGGCCGCCGCCACAGCCGCAGACCACGGTGAGCTGCTCCAGCGCCAGCGCGTCAAAGCTACGGAGCATCAGCTCGGGCTGCTGCAGGTCCAGTTGCAGATGACCGTCGTCCAGCAAGGCCACCAGCACCCGGCCTGCGCCGCTGTGCAGGGCCGCCGATGCCGCAAGCAGGGCGGCGCCTGCCATGCCCATGCCGCGTGCTGACAGGCCCTCGCCTCCCACCACGGCGACATCACCATAGCTGCCCTTGTGGCTGGCATGGGCGCGGGGGCTGGTCAGGGCGGGGCCGGAGAGCCAGGCATTGGGTGGCTCATGCCCGGGAGCCACGCCCAGGTCGTCCAGCCACACCTGGCCTGCAGCATCGCGCCCGGCAGCGGTGAACAGCCCGGGCTTGAGGGTGAGCAGACTCAGTGTGTGGCGTGGCGGCGGCGCGTGGTGGTGCAGGTGTTGGTGCCGGTGGGTTGGGGTGTCGGGCGCCAGGCCCGCTGCAAACTGGCCGGTGTCTGCGTCCAGTCCGCTCGGCAGGTCCACGGCCAGCACCGGCGCAGGGCTGTGGTGCAGGGCTTGCAGACAGTCCAGGAGCCGGGGATCGGGTGTGCGTGCGGTGCGGTGGGGTGAAGACGAGACGCCAATGCCCAGCAGCGCATCGATGCACAGGTCGTTGGCATCCAGGTCGTCGGGCGCGGTATTTCCCCAGGCCACACCCGCAGCCCGTGCGCGCTGCCACGATGCCCTGGCGTCGTCCGGGGCTGTGTCGGGTTGGCCCAGCCAGGTCACGACCACTTTGCGGCCACTGCGCTGCAAATGCATCGCAGCCTCCAGCCCGTCACCACCGTTGTTGCCAGGACCGCAGGCAATCCAAACGGTGCGTGCGTGCGGTGCCAACGCCTGGGCCAGTTGCGCCACGGCCAGGCCGGCGCGTTGCATGAGGGTGTGGGGGGGCAGGGCGGCCGCGGCAGCTTTTTCCAGGCGGCGCGTGGCGGCTGTGTTGAACAGGGGGTGGGGCTGGTGAGGGGTGATGCGGTGCATGGGGCGAGGGCAGGGGCGCTGCAAACGGCAGGCGCCTGCCATTGTGCGCCCCCGCTTTCCGCTTTGAACATATCTCAAGCGGAAAGCGCTGGCGGGTCAGAACCGCCGCATGCCCAGTCCGTCCAGCGACACCTCGGGTTCGCGTTGCGCGATCAGGTCGGCCAGCGCCCGCGCGCTGCCGCAGGCCAGCGCCCAGCCGCCTGCACCGTGGCCGGTATTGAGCCACAGGCCCGGCACGCCGCTGGCGCCCAGCACCGGTGCGCCATCCGGCAACATGGTGCGCGCGCCGCGCCACACCTGCAGGCCAGATGACAGCTGCGCACCGCCCGGAAACCAGTCGTTCAGCGTGCGGTACAGGCGCTGCAGCGTGGGCGCATGGTGCGCGGCGTCGGCGCCCGCCAGCTCGGCACCGCCCGCAATGCGCACGCGCTGGCCCAGGCGGGTGATGGAGATCTGATGGCCCAGGTCCACCACGCTGGCGCGCGGCGCATGCGTGTCTTCGCGCAGTGGCGCGCTGACCGAGTAGCCGTACACAGCCGTCATCGGTAGCCGCAGCCCTAGAGCGGGCAGCAGCGCGGCCGAAGCCATGCCCGCACACAGCACCACGGCATCAAAGCGCCGAAGGTCGGGCTCACCGTGGACCTGAAGGCCTGTGGGCGCGCTGTGAATGCGCTCGATGCGGGTGTTGAAGGCAAAGTGCACGCCAGACCCCTGTGTGCCCTGGCGCAGCAACTGCGCAAACAGGCGGCAGTTGCCGGCGCCCGCACCCGGCAAGTGGATGGCGCCCGCCAGCGCCGTCTCGGGCGACAGGCCGGGTTCGAGCTTTTGCGCTGCTGCGGCGTCGATCTCGTGCGCAGCCATGCCCAGGTCGCGCAGCACCTGTAGCGCGGGCTGCAGGGTGGTGCGCTCTGCTTCGGTGCGCAGCAGCACGAGGCGACCTTCACTGGCTTCGAAGTCCAACTCGTGCTGCTGGGCAATGGTCTGCACACGTGCCTGGCTGTACTGGGCAAGCCGCTCCAACGCGGTGGCTGGCGCACTGTGCGCCAGGCCCGCAGCGCGCCAGCGCCATAGCCACGCCAGGTTGCGCTGGTTGAGGCCACCCGCCACACGCAGGGTGGCCTGGGCGCCCAGCAGGCGCAGCGGCAGCCCGTAGCCAGGCAGGGCCCAGGGGCTGAGCAGCAACGGCGCCAGCAGGCCGGCGGTGGCAAAGCTGGCTTCCTCTGCAGCAGCGCTGCGCTGGTCAAACACGGTGACCTCGTGGCCGTCGCGGGCCAGTTCATACGCAGTGGTGACGCCGACAATGCCGGCGCCCACGATGGCAATATTCATGAATTTTGGTGTTTTTGGCCTCTAGCGCTTGATGGTCAAGCGCTGGCAGCTATTTTTTTTGTAGTGCCTGCTCGATCTGCAAACTGACGTTCAGCACGGTGTCATCGCGCAAAGCCCCGTGCCAGACCATCAGGCCTACCGGGAGTTCCCCCGGCACGTGGCAGGGCAGCGACAGCGCGCAGCCATCCAACAGATTGACCACGCTGGTGTTGCGCAGCAGCAGGTTGTTTACGCGGAAGAATTCTGCGTCGCGCGCGGCGTCCAGCACGGCATCAGCGCCATCGGCCGGTGCCACGTCGGTAAGCAGGGGTGCGAAGATGGGCACGGTGGGCGACAGCAGGGCGTCATAGCCTTCCATGTCCGCCTGCATGCGTGCAATCCACTGCTGGCGGGCCTGCAGCAAGTCCACATATTCCCAGGCCATGAGCGTGGCGCCACGCTCGATGCGGGTACGCACACGGGGGTCGTAGCGGTCGCCTGCGCGCTGCAGCAGGGCGCGGTGCCACGCGTAGCTCTCGGGCGCGGCAAAGCCGTAGGCGGGCTGATCGGCCACGGCGGGCAGGGCGATGGTGTCGATCTGCGCGCCGGCACCGCGCAGGTGGGCAAGGGTGCGCTCAAAGGCCGTGGCCACCGCTGCGTCCATGCCGTCCAGAAACACCGTAGACGGCACGGCCAGCCTGTACTGTGACAGCGGCGCCAGGCTGCGCGTCACGCGGCGGGCGGCCAGCACCTCGTGCGCCACGATGGCGTCGCGCACGGTGCGCGTCATGGCGCAGGCGGTGTCCAGGGTGGTGGACAGAGGGACGGCGCCGGTGGCGGGCACCAGCCGCGCGGTGTTCTTGAACCCTACGATGCCGTTGAGCGCCGCCGGGATGCGGATAGAGCCCCCGGTGTCCGACCCGAGCCCGATGAACGCCGCCCCCGTGGCGACCGACACTCCCGCCCCGGAGGACGAGCCCCCGGGCACGCGCGGCGCGCCGGGCAGGGCGCCGGAGCGCGCATCCCACGCGGCGGGCGTGCCGTGGTGCGGGTTCACGCCCACGCCCGAAAAAGCGAACTCGACCATGTTTGTCCGGCCGATCAGGGCTGCGCCGGCCGCCCGCAGCCGCGCCACCGCCGGGCAGTCCTGGGCGGCGGCCGGCGCGTCGGCCAGCACGGTGGAACCAGCCGGTGTGGGCTGGCCCGCGACGTCGAACAGGTCTTTGATGGAGACCGCCAGCCCGGCCAGTGGCAACTGTGCCAGGCCCGGCTGCACCGCCGTGGTGCGCGCTTCTTCAAACATTGTTCTCACGAAGCTGTGGGCGTTGGCGGGGCTCTGGGCGGCGTCGATGCAGCGCTCCAGCTCGGCGGGCGCTGTGGTCGCGCCATCCCGCAGCAACTCGCGGGTGGCGATCAGGTCAGGAAGCATGGTGTGCTAGAATCTTTGGGTTTTGCTGGGACCAGTCGCGCAATGGTGCAAACCTTGCACACGGTGCGTGCCGGCCGCGGCAAAACCAATCGCAAACCAGCCCCGTCAAGGTGTTGCAATCGTCGTTGAAACACGGCGTTGCAAATATGGGGGCTGATTTTAGACCCAACCTTTGGAGTATTTTTATGTCCGTCACCATGCGCGAAATGCTGGAAGCCGGTGTCCACTTCGGTCACCAAACCCGCTTCTGGAACCCCAAGATGGCCCCCTACATCTTCGGCCATCGCAACAAGATTCACATCATCAACCTGGAAAAGTCGCTGCCACTGTTCCAGGAGGCCCAAAAGTTCGCCAAGCAACTGGCTGCCAATCGCGGCACGATCCTGATGGTCGGCACGAAGCGCCAAGCCCGTGAAATTCTGGCCACCGAAGCGCAACGCGCTGGCGTGCCTTTCGTAGACCAGCGCTGGCTGGGTGGCATGCTGACGAACTTCAAGACCGTGAAGACCTCGATCAAGCGCCTGAAGGACATGAAGGCTCAGCAAGAAGCTGGCCTCGACAGTCTGAGCAAGAAGGAGCAACTGACGTTCTCCCGCGAAATCGAAAAGCTCGAAAAGGACATCGGCGGTATCCAGGACATGGCTGCTCTGCCCGACGCCATTTTCATCATCGACGTGGGCTTCCACAAAATCGCCGTGGCCGAAGCCAAGAAGCTGGGCATCCCGCTGATCGGTGTGGTCGATACCAACCACTCGCCTGAAGGCATCGACTACGTGATCCCTGGTAACGACGACTCGGCCAAGGCCGTGACGCTGTACGCCCGTGGCATCGCTGACGCGATCATCGAAGGCCGTGCCAATGCGGTGAACGAAGTCGTGAAGGCTGCCGCTGGCGAGAGCACCGACGAATTCGTGGAAGTGCAAGAAGCCGCTGCCTGAGCGCCCGGCTGCGCGATCCGTCGCGAACAAAAGCGGGGCCCCTGGTGAGCCCCCTTTTTTTTAGCCCGAATCTGAACCCATTGAACTGAATACTGAAGGAATAAAGATGGCTGCAATTACCGCAAGCATGGTGGCTGAACTGCGTGGCAAGACCGACGCTCCCATGATGGAATGCAAGAAGGCGCTGACCGAAGCCGATGGCGACATGGCCAAGGCCGAAGAGCTGCTGCGCGTCAAGCTGGGCACCAAGGCTGGCAAGGCCGCATCGCGCGTGACGGCTGAAGGCGTGGTCGCCAGCTACATCGACGGCACCACGGGCGCTCTGGTCGAAGTCAACAGCGAAACCGACTTCGTTTCCAAGAACGACAGCTTCATCGCCATGGCCAACGCCGCTGCCAAGCTGGTGGCTGAGCACAATCCCGCCGATATCGAAGCCCTGGGTGCGTTGCCCTACAGCCAAGACAGCTTCGGCCCCACGCTGGAAGACGTGCGCAAGGGCCTGATTGGCAAGATCGGCGAGAACATGTCGTTCCGCCGCTTCAAGCGTTTCAGCGGCTCCAACCTGGCTGCCTACCTGCACGGTTCGCGCATTGGTGTGGTCGTCGAGTTCGACGGTGACGCCACCGCCGCCAAGGACGTCGCCATGCACGTGGCTGCCATGAAGCCCGTGGCCCTGACCAGCGCCGACGTGCCCGCCGACCTGATCGCCAAGGAGCGCTCGGTGGCCGAAGGCAAGGCCGACGAAGCCAACAAGGAACTCGTGGCTGCTGGCAAGCCTGCACAGAGCGCCGAAATCACGGCCAAGCGCATTGACGGCGCCGTGCAGAAGTACCTGAAGGAAGTCTCGTTGGCCGACCAGGTCTTCGTGAAGGCTGCCGACGGCAAGCAGACCGTGGCCCAGATGCTCAAGGCTGCCAACACCAACGTGAAGGGCTTCACCCTCTACGTGGTGGGCGAAGGCATCGAGAAGAAGGCTGACGACTTCGCTGCCGAAGTGGCTGCCCAGGTGGCTGCCGCCAAGGCCGCGGCTGCCTGATCGGCTGCACCGCAGCCCCGTCCCCCACTTTTTTTACCGCCGTACCTGCCTTTGGAGAAATCACCCATGTCCCACGCTGCACCAGCCCACAAGCGCATCCTGCTCAAGCTGTCTGGTGAGGCGCTGATGGGGGATGACGCCTTTGGCATCAACCGCGCCACCATCGTTCGCATGGTGGAGGAGATCGCCGAAGTCACCCGTCTGGGTGTGCAGGTGGCGGTGGTGATCGGTGGGGGCAATATTTTCCGTGGTGTCGCGGGCGGCTCGGTCGGCATGGACCGGGCCACCGCCGACTACATGGGCATGCTGGCCACCGTGATGAACGCGCTGGCCCTGGCCGATGCCATGGACAAGCAAGGCCTGGTGGCCCGTGTGATGTCCGCCATCGCCATCGAGCAGGTGGTTGAGCCCTATGTGCGCCCCAAGGCCTTGCAGTACCTCGAAGAGGGCAAGGTGGTTGTGTTTGCCGCTGGCACGGGCAACCCTTTCTTCACCACGGACACGGCAGCAGCCTTGCGCGGTGCCGAGATCGGCGCCGAGCTGGTGCTCAAGGCCACCAAGGTGGACGGCGTATATACTGCCGACCCCCAGAAGGACCCCACGGCCACGCGCTATACAAAGCTCAGCTTTGACGAGGCCATGTCCCGCAATCTGGGCATCATGGATGCGACCGCCTTTGCCCTGTGCCGCGACCAGAAGCTGCCGGTGAAGGTGTTTTCCATCATCAAGCACGGCGCCCTGAAGCGCGTGGTGATGGGCGAAGACGAAGGTACGCTGGTTTACGCTTGATCACGATGGATGGGCCTGCACCGGATGCAGGCTGGCCGCAGGAGAAAACATGACGATTGCCGACATCAAGAAAACCGCAGAGACCAAGATGGACCAGTCCATCACGGCCTTCAAGAACAACCTGCAGAAGATCCGCACGGGCCGCGCCAACCCAGCACTGCTCGACACGGTGCAGGTGGAGTATTACGGCTCCCTGGTGCCCCTCTCCCAGGTGGCCAATGTGGCTCTCATCGATTCGCGCACCATCAGCGTGCAGCCCTGGGAAAAGGGCATGGGCGCCAAGATCGAAAAGGCCATCCGCGAGAGCGACCTGGGCCTGAACCCGGCCTCCATGGGCGACCTGATCCGCGTGCCCATGCCCCCCATGAGCGAAGAGCGCCGCAAGGAAATGACCAAGCTCGCGCGCAACGAGGGCGAGAGCGCCAAGATTGCCGTGCGCAACCTGCGCCGCGACGCGAACGAATCCGTCAAGAAGCTGGTCAAGGACAAGCTGGCATCCGAAGACGACCAGAAGCGCGCCGAAACCGACGTACAGAAGTTCACCGACAAGCACATCGCCGAGATCGATGCGCTGGTGGCCGCCAAAGAGCAGGAAATCATGGCGGTTTAAGCCCCCAGGGCTTGATCGTTCCCATGTCTGTATTTCCCGTGGTGCCACACCACATCGCCATCGTCATGGATGGCAACGGCCGCTGGGCCAAGCGCCGCTTTCTGCCGCGCTTGGCAGGTCACAAGCAAGGGGTGGACTCGCTGCGCCGCTGTGTGCGCGCATGCGCTGAGCGTGGCGTGGCGGTGTTGACCGTATTTGCGTTCTCTTCCGAAAACTGGAACCGTCCCGCAGACGAGGTCTCCGGTCTCATGGAACTGCTGGCGATGGCCTTGGGGCGCGAGGTGCCACAGCTCAAGAATGATGGCGTGCGCCTGTACTTCGTGGGCGAGCGCGCCGGGCTGTCAGACAAAGTCCGCGACGGCTTGGTCCAGGCGGAAGCCGCCACGGCCGAAAACTCGCGGCTTGTGCTCAACGTGTGTTTCAACTATGGCGGGCGATGGGACATTGCCCAGGCCGCAGCATCGCTGGCTGCGCGGGGAGAGCCCATCACCGAAGCCAGCCTCCAGGGAGCCATGGGTCTGGCGCATGTGCCCGACCCAGACCTGGTGATTCGCACCGGTGGCGAAATGCGGATCAGCAACTTCCTGCTGTGGCAGTCGGCCTACGCCGAGTTTGTTTTTAGTGACCGGCTGTGGCCGGATTTCGATGAATCGGCGCTGGATGAAGCGATTGCCTCGTTCAGCCGCCGCGAGCGCCGTTTCGGCAAAACCTCCGAACAAATCCTGTCCGCGCATCCCGATCCGATGCCGGGCTAAGAACCTTCACAGGTTCCGAAAGGCTCCATGCTCAAACAGCGCGTCATCACAGCCCTCGTCCTGCTGGCCATCCTGCTGCCGGCCCTTTTTTATTCGTCCACGCTGCCATTCACCGTGGTGGTCCTGGTGCTGATGGCGGCGGGGGCCTGGGAGTGGGGGCGCCTCAGCGGTTTTGGCCAGGCCGGCTCCGTAGCCGTTGGGGCCGCCTGTGTGGCCCTGTGCCTGGGCTCGTGGGCACTGGGCTGGCTGGACCAACCGTTGACCGCGCTCTGGGTGGTGGGCGGGGGGCTCTGGGTGCTCTCCACGGCCTGGCTGCTGAAAGCCGGTGTGCCCGGGTGGCCGCGCATTCCCTCAGCGCTGCGTCTGGTGGCGGGCGTGCTGGCGCTCTGGCTGGCCTGGCTGGCCGTCGTGCAGGCGCGCAAGGTGGGCATCAACTTTTTGCTGTCTGTGCTGCTGCTGGTGTGGGTCGCAGACATCTTTGCCTACTTCGCAGGCCGCGCCTTCGGACTGCGCTTTACCAAAGGCAAGCTCGCGCCCACGATCAGCCCGGGCAAGAGCTGGGAGGGGGTGTGGGGTGGCTTGGCGGGTGTGATGGTCATGGCCTTTGTCTGGGTAGCTGCAGACGCTCACTGGGGAGCGGCGGTGCCCAGCTTTTACAGCCGTATGGCCCAACAGGGCTGGTGGCTCCTGGTGATCGGGGCCTTGTTTATGGTGGCCATGAGCGTATCGGGTGACCTGGTGGAGTCGCTCATCAAGCGCAGCGCGGGGGTCAAGGACAGCAGCGGCCTGCTGCCTGGCCACGGCGGCGTGCTCGACCGGGTGGATGCGCTGCTCCCCACGCTGCCACTGGCCATGATGCTCACGAGCCTGACGACGCAATGATGAAACAACGACTGACTGTTCTGGGCTCGACGGGCTCGATCGGGACGAGCACGCTGGACGTGGTGTCCCGCCACCCCGAGCGCTTCGAGGTGTTCGCCCTGAGCGCGGCAACGCAGGTGGACGTGCTGCTGGCGCAGTGCGCCCAGTTCCGTCCGCGCTATGCGGTGATGGCCAGCGAAGCCCATGCGGCACAGTTGGCTGAAAAATTGAAGCAAAACAGCCTTCCAACGCAGGTGCTGCAAGCGCAAGATGCTCTTGAAACTGTAGCGTCTCACCCCGACGTGGATGCCGTGATGGCCGCCATCGTCGGCGCGGCGGGCCTGGCTCCCTGCCTGGCGGCTGCAAGGGCTGGCAAGCGCCTGCTGCTGGCCAACAAGGAAGCGTTGGTGGTGGGCGGCGCTCTGTTCATGCAGACGGTTCGCGAAGGGGGCGCCACGCTGCTGCCCATCGACAGCGAGCACTCCGCCATCTTCCAGTGCCTGCCCGAGGACCCTGCCACGTGGGCGGACCGGCTGGACTGCATCCTGCTCACGGCCTCGGGCGGGCCGTTTAGGCAGCGGGATCCCGCTACGCTGTCGCAGATCACGCCTGCGCAAGCGTGCGCGCATCCCAACTTTTCGATGGGGCGCAAGATCTCGGTGGATTCCGCCACCATGATGAACAAGGCGCTCGAAGTGATCGAAGCGCGCTGGCTGTTCGATCTGCACCCAGACCAGATCAAGGTGGTGATCCATCCGCAGCAGATCATCCACTCCATGGTGCAGTTCAAGGATGCGTCCATCCTGGCGCAACTGGGCACGCCAGACATGCGCGTGCCCATTGCCTGCGGGCTGGCCTGGCCGGAGCGCATTGCCAGCGGCGCCAGCAAGCTGGATTTCTCCACGCTGTCTGCGCTGGCGTTTGAGGATGCGGATGCGATCCGCTTCCCCGGCCTGCACCTGTCCTGGCAGGCCCTGAAGGCGGCTGAAGGAACCACGGCCGTGCTGAATGCGGCCAACGAGGTCGCTGTCGGGGCGTTTTTGTCGGGCCGGCTGCGCTTTGATCACATCCATGCCGTCAACCTTGCAACTTTGGACGCGGTTTCTCCCTCCAAGCCCGATTCGCTGGAAGCGCTGCTCGACCTGGACACCCAAGCCCGCCATGCGGCAGAACACGCCGCAGGCCGACTGGCGGCCTGAGGCCACAGCGCGTTGAAACTGGACACCCACCCATGCTCCTGACCGTTGTTGCCTTCATCGTGGCCCTGGGCCTCTTGATTGCCGTGCACGAATACGGGCACTACCGCGTGGCTGTTGCCTGCGGGGTCAAGGTGCTGAAATTCTCCGTGGGCTTTGGCAAGCCCCTGCTGCGCTGGCAGCCCAAGGGTTCGCCCACCGAATTTGTGGTGGGTGCGTTTCCGCTGGGGGGGTATGTACGCATGCTGGATGAGCGCGAGGCGCCGGTGGCCGCCGAAGAGCGCCATCTGGCCTTCAACACGCAGCCGCTGCGCTCGCGTGCCGCCATCGTGGCGGCGGGGCCAGCCGCCAACCTGCTGCTGGCCGTACTGTTGTATTCGTTGGTGAACTGGAACGGCGTGGAGGAACCCCGTGCCGTGCTGGCCAGCCCCGTGGCGGGGTCTGTGGCGCAGAGCGCGGGATTGCGCGGCGGCGAGCTGGTGGAGCGCGCCGCTCTGGGGTCTGACGACATGGAGCTTGTGCGCTCGTTTGAAGACCTGCGCTGGCTGCTAACCCGGGGCGCGCTGGAGGGCCAGACGGTGCGCTTGGACGTGGTGCCCCAGGCAGGCGCATCGCACCGTGAAATTCTGCTCGACATGTCTCGCATCGACACACGCGAGGCGGACGCCCAATTGTTCCGAAAGATCGGCATCCTGGGGCCGTGGACGCGGCCCGAGCTGGGCGAGGTGATGGCTGGCGGAGCGGCGGAGCGCGCCGGCCTGCGTCAGGGCGACGTGGTGCTGAAGCTGGGCACAACGGACGTGGTGGATGGCCAGCAGCTGCGTGAGCTGATTCGCCAATCGGTGCGCGGTGAGGAGCCGCTGGCCCAGCCATGGCGGGTCGAGCGTGGTGGACAAGTGCTCACGCTCGACGTGCTGCCCGACGCCAAGACCGAACCGAGCGGCACCGTGGGCCGGATTGGGGCCTACGTGGGCGCTGCGCCAGAATTCGTGACGGTGGAGTACGGCATGCTGGAAGGTGCGTGGGCCGGCGTGGTGAAGACTTGGGACGTGTCAGTGCTCACCTTGCGCATGATGGGCCGCATGGTCATTGGAGAGGCATCGCTCAAGAACCTCAGCGGTCCACTGACCATTGCCGATTACGCAGGCCGCTCGGCCAGCCTGGGCCTCACGCAGTACCTTGTGTTTCTGGCGTTGATCAGCGTCAGCTTGGGGGTGCTGAACCTGCTGCCCTTGCCGGTCCTCGATGGGGGACACCTGATGTATTATCTTTGGGAGGGTGTGACCGGCAGGGGGGTGTCGGACGCATGGATGGAGCGACTGCAACGCGCAGGTGTTGCTGTGCTGCTTCTGATGATGTCCATAGCCCTGTTCAACGATGTCACCCGGCTCTTTGGCTAACTCTTTTGCCGCGCTTGCCAGCCTGCTGCGGCGCCAGCTTCACTCATGAAAAAACACATCAATCGCCTGGGCGTGCGCACTGCATCGGCCATTGCCGCCATGATTTTTGTCGCTAACGCGGCATGGGCGCTGGAGCCTTTCAAGGTGCAGGACATCCGGGTGGAGGGGCTTCAGCGCGTGGAGCCCGGGACGGTGTTTGCTTCCATGCCGCTGCGCGTGGGCGACGATTACAACGACGAAAAAGGCGCCGCGGCCATCCGTGCACTGTTCGGCCTGGGCCTGTTCAAGGACGTGCGCCTGGAGGCCAGCGGCAATGTGCTGGTGGTGGTAGTTGAGGAGCGCCCCACCATCGCGGACGTGGACTTTGCGGGCACGCGCGAGTTCGACAAGGACGCGCTCAAGAAAGCGATGCGGGACGTTGGTCTGACGGAAGGCCGTCCCTACGACAAGGCGCTGGCCGACCGCGCCGAGCAGGAACTCAAGCGCCAGTACATCAACAAGAGCCTCTATGGCGCCGAGGTTGTGACCACCGTGACGCCCATCGAGCGCAACCGGGTGAATCTCACGTTCACCGTCGTGGAGGGCGAACCCGCTCGCATCAAGGAGGTGCGCATCGTGGGCAGCAAGGCGTTCAGCGAATCCACGCTGAAAGGCCTGTTCGACCAGGACACCGGCGGCTGGCTGAGCTGGTACACCAAGTCCGACCGCTATTCGCGCGCAAAGCTCAACGCCGACCTGGAAACTCTTCGTTCGTACTACCTGCAGCGTGGCTACCTGGAGTTCCGTGTGGACTCCACGCAGGTGGCCATTTCGCCGGACAAGCAGGACATCTCCATCACCGTCAACGTGACCGAGGGCGAGCGTTTTGTGGTGTCCGGCGTCAAGCTCGAAGGCAACTACCTGGACCGTGAGGATGAGTTCAAGTCGCTCGTTGCGATCCGTGTTGGCGAGCCCTACAACGCAGATCAGGTCACGGAGACGACCAAGGCGTTCTCCGAGTATTTCGCCCGTTTCGGCTTTGCATTTGCGCGCGTCGAAGCCGTGCCTGAAATCGACCGCGAAAACAACCGCGTGACCTTTGCGCTGCAGGCCGAGCCTGCGCGCCGGGCTTACGTGCGGCGCATCAACGTGAGCGGCAACAACCGCACGCGGGATGAAGTCATCCGGCGTGAGTTCCGCCAGTACGAGGCCTCGTGGTACGACGGAGAGAAGATCCGCCTATCGCGCGACCGGGTGGACCGTCTCGGCTTCTTCACTGAAGTCAATGTCGAAACCCAGGAAGTGCCGGGCTCCCCGGACCAGGTGGATCTGGTGATCAACGTGGCCGAGAAGCCCACGGGCTCGCTGCAAATGGGCGTTGGCTTCTCCAGCGCCGAAAAGGTGGCGCTTTCGTTCGGTATCAAGCAGGAGAACATTTTCGGCTCGGGAAACTACCTGGGTATCGACGTAAACACCAGCAAGTACCGCCGCACCCTGGTGTTCAGCACCACCAACCCGTACTTCACGCCGGAAGGCATCTCGCGCACGCTGGACGTGTACTACCGCACGGATAAGCCTTACGAGGACCAGGGTGGCAACTACGAGCTGATCACCACCGGCACGTCGGTGCGCTTTGGTATCCCGTTCAGCGAGACCGATACGGTGTTCTTCGGTGGCGGGCTGGAGCAGACCAAGATCAAGCCAGGGACCAATATCCCGGCCACGTATCTCGCCTACGCCGACAAGTTCGGCTACAGCAGCACTTCGATTCCACTCACTATCGGCTGGTCGCGCGATGACCGCGACAGCGCGCTCGCGCCCAATTCCGGGCGGTACCAGCGTCTCAATTCCGAATGGTCCGTGGCGGGCGATGCGCGTTATGTGCGGGCCAACTACCAGTACCAGCAGTATGTGCCGCTCAACAAGCGCTTCACCGTGGCGTTCAACGGCGAAGTGGGCGTGGGCAAGGGCATGAACGGTCGTCCGTTCCCGGTGTTCAAGAATTTCTATTCGGGCGGACTGGGTTCGGTGCGCGGCTTTGACCAGGGCACGCTGGGCCCGCGCGACGTCACTGGCGCATCTTTGGGCGGCCCTAAAAAGGTCACCTTGAACGCGGAGCTGATTGCCCCGTTTCCTGGCGCAGGGAACGACCGGACCCTGCGCGTGTTTACCTTCGTGGATGTGGGTAATGTGTACGGAGAGAATGACAAGGTCACGTTCAGTGACATGCGCTCCTCCGTCGGCTTGGGCCTGAGCTGGATTTCTCCGCTGGGGCCTCTGCGCTTGGCGTTTGCGCAGCCGGTGCGCAAGTTCGCTGGCGATAGAATCCAGAAACTGCAATTCCAGATCGGAACGTCTTTCTAATGAAATCATTCTCCCGCCGTATTTCCTTGGCTCTGCTGCTGGGCACCATTGCCGTCGCGGCTCCCGTGCAAGCACAAGAATCCTTCAAGGCCGGTTTCGTCAACACCGACCGCATCTTCCGCGAGGCCAACACGGCCAAGGCCGCGCAGGCCAAGCTGGAACAGGAGTTCGCCCGCCGGGAAAAAGAGCTGGTGGACTTGGGCAACACCCTGAAGACTGCCAGTGAAAAGTTCGAGCGCGAAGCGCCCACCATGGCAGAAAGCCAGCGCACCACACGCCAGCGCCAACTGGTGGACCAGGATCGTGACTTCCAGCGCAAGCGCCGTGAGTTCCAGGAAGACCTGACCGCGCGCAAGAACGAAGAGCTGTCGCAAGTGCTGGACCGTGCCAACAAGGTGGTCAAGCAGGTCGCTGAAGCCGAGAAGTACGACGTGATCCTGCAAGAGGCCGTCTACATCAACCCCAAGCATGACATCACCGACAAGGTGATCAAGGCACTGAATGCCACTGCAGGCACCAAGTAAGCTGCAAAACCGCTGGGCAGGTGACGCGTGAGCAGCTTGCTACTCGGGCACATTGTTGATGCGCTCGGTGGTTCGCTGGAGGGTGGGGCGCGGGATACCGCCATCGCCCGCATTGCGCCACTGGAGGTTGCGGGCCCGGGAGACCTCAGTTTCCTGAGCAACCCTCGCTACCAACAACAACTGGCCGCCTCCCGGGCGGCCTGTGTCATTGTGGCTCCCACCCTGCGCGAAGCCGCTCTGGCCCGAGGCGCCTGCATCGTGGCGGATAACCCCTATGTCTACTTTGCGCGTGCCACCCAGTTGTGGCGGCAGCGCAATGCCCCGGCGCGGGCAGCGGGCGTGCATCCCAGCGCGGTAGTGGATGCCATGGCGCAGGTGCATCCCACGGCGACCATCGGCCCGCTGTGTGTGGTGGAGCGGGGGGCACACGTGGGTGCGCACACCGTGCTCAAGTCGCGGGTGACCGTGGGCGAGGACTGCCACATCGGTGCGCGCTGCATCGTGCACGCGGGTGCGGTCATCGGTGCCGACGGGTTTGGCTTTGCGCCAGAAAACGGCCAGTGGGTCAAGATCGAGCAACTTGGGGCCGTGCGCATTGGCGACGACGTCGAGATCGGGGCCAACACCTGCATCGACCGAGGCGCGCTGCAAGACACGGTCATCGAGGACGGCGTGAAGCTCGACAACCTGATCCAGGTGGGCCACAACGTGCGCATCGGAAAACACTCCGCCATGGCGGGCTGCGTGGGCATTGCGGGCAGCGCCACCATCGGGGCGCACTGCACCGTGGGGGGCGGTGCAATCGTGCTGGGTCACCTGCAACTGGCCGACAACGTTCACATTTCGGCGGCCACGGTGGTCACGCGTTCGCTGACACAGCCTGGTCAGTACACCGGCATGTTCCCCATCGACGACAATGCGCGCTGGGAAAAAAACGCTGCAACACTCAAACAACTGCACAGCCTGCGCGAGCGGATCAAGGCGCTGGAACAGGCTCTCAAGGCAGCATGAAAGACGACGGAAGAACAACTCGATGATGGATATTCACGCAATTCTCAAGCAACTGCCCCACCGCTACCCCTTTTTGCTGGTGGACAAGGTGATCGAGTTGGAGAGCAACACCCGCATCAAGGCCATAAAGAACGTCACGTTCAACGAGCCCTATTTCATGGGGCATTTCCCCGGTCGTCCGGTGATGCCGGGTGTGTTGATCCTGGAAGCGCTAGCGCAGGCCGCTGGCTTGCTGGCCTTTGATGCCATGGGCAAGGTGCCCGACGAAAACAACATCTACTACTTTGTGGGCATCGATGGCGCGCGCTTCAAGCGCCCCGTGGAGCCAGGCGACCAGCTCATCCTCACCATCACCATTGATCGCGTACGCGGCGGCATCTGGAAGTTCAAGGGTGTGGCCAGCGTGGGCGAAGAGGTCGCTTGCGAAGCCGAGCTTATGTGCACCATGCGCAGCGTGGGCTGATCGGCCGGTTGGCCGACTGATGCATTGAATTGACAGATTAAGACAAGACCGCTGGACCGTGAGCAACATCCATCCCACTGCCATCATCGAGGCGGGTGCGCGCATTGACCCTTCCGTCACGGTGGGGCCGTATGCGGTCATTGGACCGCAGGTTGTGATTGGCGCTGGCAGCTCGGTAGGTTCGCACTGCGTGATCCAGGGGCGTACCACCATCGGCCGGGACAACCGCATCTACCAGTTCGCGTCGCTGGGGGCGGATCCACAGGACAAGAAGTACAAGGGCGAGGACACCGAGCTGGTCATCGGCGACCGCAACACCGTGCGCGAGTTCTGCACCTTCAACCGCGGCGTGCCGGGTGCGGGCGGCAAGACGAGCATTGGCGACGACAACTGGATCATGGCCTACACCCACATCGCGCACGACTGCCATGTGGGCAACCACACGACCATGGCCAACAACACCACGCTGGCCGGCCATGTGCTGATCGGCGACTGGGTGACGGTGGGTGGCCTGACCGGCATCCACCAGTTTGTGAAGATTGGCGCGCACGCCATGATCGGCTTTTCCAGCGCCGTGTCGCAGGACGTACCGCCTTTCATGATGGTAGACGGCAACCCGCTGTCCGTGCGGGGCCTGAATCTGGAAGGTCTGCGCCGCCGGGGCTTCTCGGCCGAGCGTGTGGCGGCCATCAAGCAGGTGCACCGCGCGTTGTACCGCCAGGGCTTGACGCTGGAGGCCGCTCGCGCTGCCATCAACGACCTGCAGGCCTCCCATCCCGAAGCGGCGGCCGATGTGGCGCTGGTGCTGGCGTTCCTGGATGCGTCCACGCGCGGCATTGCGCGCTGAGGAGCGGTGATGCGTGCTTCCCCCCGCATCGCCATGGTGGCGGGCGAGACTTCGGGAGATCTGCTTGCCGGCCTGTTGATTGACGGCATGCAGGCCCATTGGCCGGGCCTCGCGTCCTTTGGCATTGGTGGCCCGCAGATGGAGCGCCGTGGCTTTGCCGCCTGGTGGCCCAGCGAGAAGCTGGCTGTGCACGGCTACAGCATGGAAGTGCTGCGCCGCCTGCGCGAGCTACTGGGCATCCGCAAGCAACTGCGCGCGCGCCTGCTCAGCGACCGCCCCGATGTGTTCATCGGCGTGGACGCACCGGATTTCAATCTGGGACTGGAGGCGGACCTGCGCGCCGCAGGCATCAAGACCGTGCATTTCGTTTGCCCCTCCATCTGGGCCTGGCGAGCAGAACGTGTGGAAAAAATCCGCCGCAGCGCCGACCATGTGCTGTGCATCTTCCCCTTCGAGCCCGAACTGCTCGCCCAGCACGGCATTGCCGCCACCTACGTGGGCCATCCACTGGCGGGGGTGATCCCCATGGTGCCCGACCGTTCGGCGGCCCGCGCACAGCTGGGCCTGGACGATGGCGACGAGGTGCTGGCTGTGCTGCCGGGCAGCCGGTCGTCAGAGATTCAGTACATTGCACAACCGTTTTTTCAGGCTGCAGCGCTTATCCAGCAAGCGCGACAAGCTATCAAATTAATAGTGCCTGCCGTTCCTGCCCTGCAAACCCGCATTGAGCAGGTGATACACCAATGCGGGCTGGGCGGCCGGGTGCAGATCATCACCGGCCAGTCTCACACGGCGCTGGCGGCGTGCGACGCCACGCTGATCGCCAGCGGCACCGCCACCCTTGAAGCCGCGCTGTTCAAGCGCCCCATGGTCATCGGATACCACATGCACCCGCTGAGCTGGTGGCTGATGCGGCGCAAGCAGCTGCAACCCTGGGTGGGTCTGCCCAACATCCTGTGCCGTGACTTTGTGGTGCCTGAACTGATCCAGGACGCGGCCACGCCGCAGGCCCTTTGCGCGGCGACGCTGGATTGGCTGGACGCGCGAACGCACAATCCGCAGAAAATCACGGCGTTGGAGCAGCGCTTTACGGCCTTGCACGAGAGCCTGCACCGCAACACCCCCCAACTGGCTGCCGATGCGATCCAGAAAATCATCCTCAACCCCTCCGCTGCTGACTGAGCAGGCCAGCCTGCCCTGGCACCCGCCCGGCCTGGTGGCGGGCGTGGACGAGGCCGGGCGCGGCCCCCTGGCAGGGCCCGTGGTGGCGGCGGCCGTCATCCTGGATGATCTGCATCCCATCGCAGGCCTGGATGACTCCAAAAAGCTCACGGCCGCACGGCGCGAGAAGCTGTATGACGAGATCCGCGCCAAGGCGCTGTGCTGCAGCATCGCCGAAGCCAGCGTGGAAGAGATCGACCAGCTGAACATCCTGCAGGCCACGCTGCTGGCCATGCGCCGCGCCGTGCTGGGCCTGCGGCTCAAGCCCGTGCGGGTGATGGTGGATGGCAACCGCCTGCCCACGCTCGACGTGCCCGCCGAGGCCATCATCAAGGGCGACTCGCTCGTGAAGTCGATTTCCGCCGCGTCCATCCTGGCCAAGGTGCACCGCGACCGATGGTGCGAGCAGGTACACGTTGAGTTTCCGCACTACGGGTTTGCCGGACACAAAGGCTATGGCACGGCCGTGCACATGGAGGCGCTGCGGACGCATGGGGCGTGTGTGTACCACCGCCGCTCCTTTGCGCCCGTGGCGCAGAGCCTGCAGGTCGGCCCCTTGACGACCACCGCTGTATGACTTCGCCCTCCGTCACCACCATCCACTCGCGCGACAACAGTTTTGTCAAAGAACTGCGCCGCTTCGCCCAGGACACCACCGCCTACCGCAAGCAGGGGCGCGTGTGGCTGGAGGGCGACCACCTGTGCCGGGCTGCCCTGGCGCGCGGGCTGCGCCCGGCGGTGTCTGTTTTTTCTGAATCTTTTTGGCCGCTAGCGCAGGTGGAATGGGCGCAAGCAGCTATCAAAACCGTAGTAATCGCCGATGCGCTGTTCGCAGACATCAGCGGTTTGGAATCCCCGGCCCGCATGGGTTTTCTTCTGGACTTGCCGCCCCACGCGGCCGTGCAGCCCCATGCCGCCACGGTGGTGCTGGACCGCGTCCAGGACGCCGGCAACGTGGGCTCCATCTTGCGCAGCGCGTCGGCCTTCGGGTTCCGGCAGGTGGTGGCGATCAAGGGCAGCGCGGCCCTGTGGTCGCCCAAAGTGCTGCGCGCTGGCATGGGTGCGCATTTTGCGCTGAGCCTGGTTGAAGGCGTGGGTGAGAGCGACCTGGCAGCGCTGCAGGTGCCGCTGCTGGTGACCAGCTCTCACGCAGGCGATTTTCTGCATCGCGCGGCACTGCCCTGGCCCTGTGCCTGGGTGATGGGCCATGAAGGGCAGGGCGTCTCTCAAGGCCTGGAAGACCGTGCCGCCCTGCGCATCCGCATCGCACAGCCTGGCGGCGAAGAGTCGTTGAACGTGGCAGCAGCGGCGGCCATCTGCCTGCATGCGAGTGGAGCTGGGCTGTAGCCCCACTGGACGGGGGCGGTTGCAGCGCACTGCACTGCGGGACCCTGTGTAAACCTGCTTGACAAGGTTATGCAAGACCTGCATTTCCGGATCAGTCATGGGCCAGGGGTATAATCGGGAGCTTTTCTCGCAACAGCGTCGCCCGACCGCACCCAAAGCAACAACCCATCTGAGAGCAGCCGCCGGCATTCGATTGCAAACATCCTTTGCAAGCGGCCTGCAGGCGCCGGGCGACCGTAACCATCCGGAGAACCCAGTGCTTTTGTCTCTACAGGGAACCTTCCCGCCCGCCATCCTGGCGCTCGCAGACGGCACGGTCTTTATCGGCAATTCGATCGGTGCTGCGTCTGCAGACGTTGGCACCACCGTCGGCGAAGTGGTGTTCAACACCTCCATCGTCGGCTACCAGGAAATCCTTACCGACCCCAGCTACTGCCAGCAGATCGTCACCCTGACGTACCCGCACATCGGCAACTACGGCGTCAATTCCGAGGACATCGAAGCCGACAAGGTCCATGCCGCAGGCCTGATCATCAAGGACTTGCCTCTGTTGGCCAGCAACTTCCGCTCCACCGAGACGCTGTCCCAGTATCTCGTGCGTGAACGCACGGTGGCCATTGCCAACATCGACACCCGCAAGCTCACCCGCCTCCTGCGCGAAAAGGGGGCACAAAACGGCGCCATCATGGGGCTCGCACCGGGCCAGGCTGTCACGCAAGCGCTGATTGACGAAACGCTGGCAGCGGCCAAGGCAGCGCCCAACATGGCAGGGCTGGACCTGGCCAAGGTCGTCTCCACCAAGGCAACCTACGAGTGGACCGAGACCGAATGGGCGCTGGGCAAGGGCTACGGCAAGCTCGACGCCCCGCAGTTTCACGTCGTGGCCTATGACTACGGCGTCAAGAAAAACATCCTGCGCATGCTGGCACAGCGTGGCTGCAAAGTCACGGTAGTGCCCGCGCAGACACCTGCGGCGGACGTGCTGGCCATGAAGCCGGACGGCGTGTTCCTGTCCAATGGCCCTGGCGACCCACAGCCTTGCGACTACGCCATTGAAGCTACGCGCACCATCGTGGACAGCGGCGTACCTACCTTCGGCATTTGCCTGGGCCACCAGATCATGGCCCTGGCCGCCGGTGCCAAGACCTTCAAGATGACCAACAGCCACCACGGCGCTAACCACCCGGTGAAGGACCTCGACTCCGGCCGCGTGAGCATCACCAGCCAGAACCACGGTTTTGCGGTGGAGATGGATTCGCTGCCGTCCAACCTGCGCGCTACCCATGTGAGTTTGTTCGACGGCACGCTGCAGGGCCTGGCGCACAAGGACAAGCCTGCGTTCTGCTTCCAGGGCCACCCTGAGGCTTCGCCCGGCCCGCACGATATCGCCTACCTGTTTGATCGCTTCACGGACACGATGCGTGCCGCGAAAGCGCCGGCCTGAGGCCCCAAGGAAGAGCGCCATGAAACTGTTCAGCTTCCCCCTCGCATCGCTTGAGAAGGCCATTCACAAGCGCGTGCTGACCCTGCCGCCGCACCACCGCGAGTGGTTTTCCGTGCGCTGGGCCCAGAAGCCCTACAAGAAGTCTTTTGTCGAGAACAAGGCCATGCCCTTGGTCACGCTGGTGGCCAAATGCAAGACCATGGACGACGCGGAATTCGCGGAGATGCTGCGCGACTGGGAGGTCACGTTTTATGACGCTGAAGAAGAAGTGCTGCGCCCGCTGATCCAGGGCGACGGCCTGCTGCAACTCATGCAGAAAAACCTGCCGGCCGAGCGTGCCCAGGCACTTCTGGCCAAGCTCGCCGAGCGACGACCCCAGACCGGCGACGACACCCCCGCCCAGACCTCTGGCCCCCAGGCAGCAGAACCCACGATCGACTGATTGATCGACAGAACATGCCAAAACGTACAGACATCAAAAGCATCCTCATCATTGGCGCTGGCCCGATCATCATCGGCCAGGCCTGCGAGTTCGACTACTCCGGCGTGCAGGCCTGCAAGGCGCTGCGCGAAGAGGGCTACAAGGTCATCCTGATCAACAGCAACCCCGCGACGATCATGACCGACCCGGCCACGGCCGACGTCACCTACATCGAGCCCATCACCTGGCAGACGGTCGAGAAGATCATTGCCAAAGAGCGCCCCGACGCCATTCTGCCCACCATGGGCGGCCAGACCGCACTCAACTGTGCGCTGGACCTGTGGCACAACGGCGTGCTCGATAAATACAAGGTGGAGCTGATTGGCGCCACGCCCGAAGCTATCGACAAGGCGGAAGACCGTCTCAAGTTCAAGGACGCCATGACCAAGATTGGTCTGGGCTCCGCGCGGTCGGGCATTGCGCACAGCATGGAAGAAGCCTGGGCGGTGCAGAAGAACGTGGGCTTTCCCACTGTTATCCGCCCCAGCTTCACGCTGGGCGGCACGGGCGGTGGCATCGCCTACAACCCCGAAGAATTCGAAACCATCTGCAAACGCGGTTTGGAAGCCTCCCCCACCAACGAGTTGCTCATCGAAGAGTCGCTACTGGGCTGGAAGGAGTATGAGATGGAAGTGGTCCGCGACAAGGCGGACAACTGCATCATCATCTGCTCCATCGAGAACCTGGACCCGATGGGCGTGCACACCGGCGACTCGATCACGGTGGCCCCTGCGCAAACGCTGACCGACAAGGAATACCAGATCATGCGCAACGCCTCGCTCGCGGTGCTGCGCGAGATCGGCGTGGACACGGGCGGCTCCAATGTGCAGTTCTCGGTGAACCCGAAGGACGGCCGCATGATCGTCATCGAGATGAACCCGCGCGTGTCGCGTTCGTCGGCGCTGGCCTCCAAGGCCACGGGCTTCCCGATCGCCAAGGTCGCCGCCAAGCTGGCCGTCGGCTACACGCTCGACGAGCTCAAGAACGAGATCACCGGCGGCGCCACGCCCGCGTCGTTCGAGCCCTCCATCGACTACGTGGTCACGAAGATCCCGCGTTTTGCTTTCGAGAAATTCCCCACGGCCGACAGCCGACTGACCACGCAGATGAAATCCGTGGGCGAGGTCATGGCCATGGGCCGTACCTTCCAGGAGTCCTTCCAGAAAGCCCTGCGCGGCCTGGAAGTCGGCGTGGACGGGATGAACGAGAAGACCCAGGACCGCGAGACGCTGGAAAAGGAACTGGGCGAGCCCGGCCCCGAGCGCATCTGGTACGTGGGCGATGCCTTCGCCATGGGCCTGTCGGTCGATGAAGTGTTCGAGTTGACCAAGATCGACCGCTGGTTCCTGGTGCAGATTGAGCAGATCGTGAAGATCGAGCTGGATATCGACAAGCTGGTGGCCGAAAAGGGTGAAGGCGCGCTCGCAGCACTGGATGCCACCACGCTGCGCACCCTCAAGCAAAAGGGCTTTTCTGACCGCCGCCTGGCCAAGCTGCTCAAGACCAGCGAGAAGGCCGTGCGCGAGGCACGCCGCGCGCTCAACGTGCGCCCCGTCTACAAGCGCGTGGACACCTGCGCTGCCGAGTTCGCCACCAACACGGCCTACCTGTACTCCACCTACGACGAAGAGTGCGAGGCCGAGCCGACCGACAAAAAGAAGATCATGGTGCTGGGCGGTGGCCCCAACCGCATTGGCCAGGGCATCGAGTTCGATTACTGCTGCGTGCACGCAGCGCTGGCGATGCGTGAGGACGGCTACGAGACCATCATGGTCAACTGCAATCCCGAGACGGTCTCCACCGACTACGACACATCCGACCGCCTGTACTTCGAGCCCGTGACGCTCGAAGACGTTCTGGAGATCGTGGACAAGGAAAAGCCGGTTGGCGTGATCGTGCAGTACGGCGGTCAGACGCCCCTGAAGCTCGCCCTGGGCCTGGAGGCAGAAGGCGTGCCGATCATTGGCACCACGCCCGACATGATCGATGCGGCTGAAGACCGCGAGCGCTTCCAGAAGCTGCTGGGCGACCTGGGCCTGCGCCAGCCGCCCAACGCCACGGCCCGTACCGAAGCCGAGGCTCTGGAAAAGGCCGCCGCCCTGGGGTACCCCCTGGTGGTGCGCCCCAGCTACGTGCTGGGTGGCCGCGCGATGGAAATCGTGCACGAGCAGCGGGACCTGGAGCGCTACATGCGCGAGGCCGTCAAGGTGAGCAACGACTCGCCCGTGCTGCTCGACCGCTTCCTCTCCAACGCCATCGAGTGCGATGTGGACTGCGTGCGCGACTCCACAGGCGTCACCTTTATCGGCGGCGTGATGGAGCACATCGAGCAAGCCGGCGTGCACAGCGGCGACTCCGCCTGCTCGCTGCCTCCGTACTACCTGTCTCAGGCCACCGTGGACGAGATCAAGCGCCAGACTGCCGCCATGGCCCAGGGCCTGAACGTGGTCGGCCTGATGAACGTGCAGTTCGCCATTCAGGAGACTGAAGGCAAGGACGTGATCTACGTGCTGGAAGTGAACCCGCGCGCGTCGCGCACGGTGCCGTTCGTGAGCAAGGCCACAGGCATCCAGCTGGCCAAGGTGGCCGCACGCTGCATGGCCGGCCAGACGCTGGCCTCGCAGGGCATCACCAAGGAAGTGACGCCGCCGTACTTCAGCGTGAAGGAGGCGGTGTTCCCGTTCGTGAAATTCCCGGGCGTGGACACCATCCTGGGCCCCGAGATGAAGTCCACCGGTGAAGTCATGGGTGTGGGCAAGACCTTCGGCGAAGCTTTTGTGAAGAGCCAGATGGGCGCGGGCACCAAGCTGCCCACGGCCGGCAAGGTCTTCCTCACGGTGAAGAACGCCGACAAGCCGCGCGCGGTGGACATTGCGCGCCAGCTCGTCGCCATGGGCTTCGAACTCGTAGCCACCAAGGGCACGGCCGCGGCCATTGATGCGGCCGGCGTGCCGGTGCAGGTCGTCAACAAGGTGACCGAAGGCCGCCCGCACATCGTGGACATGATCAAGAACAACGAGATCGTGATGGTCATCAACACCGTGGAAGAGCGCCGCAATGCGATCGCCGATTCGCGTGCCATCCGCACCAGTTCGCTGCTGGCCCGCGTGACCACCTTCACCACCATCTTCGGCGCCGAGGCGGCCGTGGAAGGCATGAAGTACATGGACAAGCTCGATGTGTACTCGGTGCAGGAGCTGCACGCCCAACTGCTGGCCTAAGCCCCACCAAACGCGGCATAATCGCCGCTTGAACAGACACCGCCGCGCGGCAACTCGCGGCGGTTTCCTTTTGTAGGGTCGCAATGTCTGCGGGCACTGGCTGTGCCGGGCAGGCGGGCCCAACTGCAGCGGCGCTGCCGTGCCGCTGCTGCCTTGATTTATGGAGACTCACAAGAATGGCGACCATTCCCATTACCAAGCGTGGCGCTGAAAAGCTCAAGGAAGAGCTGCATCGCCTTAAGACCGTGGAGCGTCCTGCGGTCATCACCGCCATCGCCGAGGCACGTGCCCAGGGCGATCTGAGCGAAAACGCCGACTACGACGCCGCCAAGGACCGTCAGGGCTTTATCGAAGGCCGTATCCAGGAGATCGAGGGCAAGCTGTCGGTAGCGCAGGTGATCGACCCCAGCGCCGTGGACGGGGGTGGCAAGGTGGTGTTTGGCGCCACGGTGGAGCTGGAGGATGAAGACTCCGGTGATACGGTCAAGTACCAGATCGTGGGCGAGGACGAGGCCGACCTGAAGCAGGGCCTCATCAACATCTCCAGCCCCATCGCCCGCGCGCTCATCGGCAAGGAAGAGGGCGACACGGCGGAAGTGCAGGCCCCAGGCGGCATCCGCCGCTATGAGGTGGTGGCTGTCAGCTACCTCTGACGATGCAGCCCGGACCCGGTGGTATGCGCCAGCGTCTTCCCGCCTTGGTCGCGGCATTGTGGTGGGGCAGCATGACGGCGATCGGATTCCTGGTGGTCCCCATGCTGTTCTCCCATCTCCCGTCGCCGTCGCTGGCGGGGTTCATGGCGGCCAAGTTGTTTGCAGCGCAGACATGGGTGGCGGTGGCCTGCTGCGTGGTGCTGCTGATCATTTCAAGACCAAAACAGGCTCCAGCGCTTTATCCATGGGCGCAAGCAGCTATGGTTTTCATACTGGGTGGCATGTTGCTGGCCCTGCTCACCCAGTTTGGCGTGGCGCCACGCATCGTGGCGCGGCAGGATCTGCGCCTGTGGCATTCGGTTGGCACCGTGATGTATGCGCTGCAGTGGTGCTGCGCGCTGGCTGTGCTGTGGCTCACGCTGCAGACCGGGGCGCCGCCACCGGGTGATTCGAACGAAGCTCCTCAAGACCGGGGATAGAGACCCGCCCGCGCTACCCTTGATCGGAGAAGGCGGCGCGCTGCGGCAGTTTACTCGCGCCAGTGCTCTGCTACCCAAGTGGCTGGGCAGATGTAGCGCAGGCGCCGGTTGCGCCGGCCGGCCAGGGCATCCGGCGGGTTGCATTCCCCATGGAAAATCACGATGCGCGCGTCGTGTGGAACAAACGGCGCGCGCCAGTAGTTGGTGGGCCAGGGGGGGATGCAGTGGTACTTGAAGCTAGGGCACCACGATGAAGGCCAGTACTGCAGCTTGCCCTGGCGGTGCAGAAAGTCCGAAAGGTAGGCCTGCTCATTGCGGAACTGTTGCCGGATCTCGGCAAAGTGTCCGCGGAAGTACGCCAGCACGTCGGGGTGCGCACCCAGCTCGAAGCGGTAAACCGACGAGTTGCCGGTGACGCGCCACGGACGCTTGTAGTCGTGAATGATGAGAAATTCGCCCGGCTGTGTGAAGAATCCATCCAGGCTTCCGGTGATGACCACATCCACATCCAGAAACAGCGCCGTGCCCCTCAGTCCGTGCAGGTCTTCGCTGAACGTGGCCAGCTTGGTCCAGCCGCGCTCGGGAATGCCGGGCGGCAAATCCAGCGGCGGAATGGGCAGGCACTGCACCTCGCTGCGGATGCCGGTGCTGTCGTCGGTGAGGCACACAAAATGGAAGTCGCCCGTCAGGTGCCGCCGCACCATGGCGTAAAGCCGGTTCACGTACTCGGGGCCGTACTTCGTGCCCCACTTCATGCAAAGAATGTGGCGGGTGGGGGAGGCGCCTGCGGAAGCTGCCGGGGCGCTGTTCATCAATCAGCCTGGCGCTTCTTCACGGACTTCTGCTTGGGCTTGGCGCGTTTGATCTGTCCGCCCGACGTCAGGCGCTGGTTGCCCAGCACACGCAGCTGCTTGATTTCGGGGCGCTGGCCACCGCGCTTGCTGAACTTGAGTACCTTCACATCGCGTGGGCCAGGCATGCGGTCTTCATCCACCGTGCGCGCTTTTTCCGGTTGGGGGCGCCACAGCACCAGCAGCTTGCCGATGTGCTGGATGGGCGCGGCGTTCAGGTCGGCCGTAATCTGCTGGTACATCAGTTCGCGCGCTGCGCGGTCATCGTTGAACACGCGCACCTTGATGAGGCCATGGGCGTTCAGGGCAGCGTCAATCTCCTTCTTGACGGCGGGGGTCAGGCCGTCGCCGCCAACCAGCACCACTGGGTCGAGGTGATGGGCGTTGGCGCGGTGTTCCCGGCGCTCGGAGGGAGTCAGTTGAATTTGGGGCATGGGTGGCATTTTAAGTGCCGGGCTTTGCGGCGCGGGCGCTGATTTCATCTTGAGTCAGGAACCGCCGTGGTCGCATGTGCGGCCGGCGAGAGACAATGGAGCCCGTATGAAAGTCAAAACCCAGAGCAAGAAGGTCAACAAGGCGTGGCTGAACGACCACGTGAACGACACCTATGTGAAGCTAGCCCAGAAAGAGGGCTACCGCGCGCGCGCCGCTTACAAGCTCAAGGAGATCGACGAGCAGTTGGGGCTCATCAAGCCGGGCTACACGGTGGTGGATCTGGGCTCGACACCCGGCGCCTGGAGCCAATACCTGCGCCGCCGGCTTTCACCCACAGGTGCGGCTGCGGGGCAACTCAATGGCGCGATCATCGCGCTGGACATCCTGCCCATGGAGCCGATCGAAGGCGTGACTTACCTCAACGGCGATTTCCGCGAGCCCGAGGTCCTGGAACGCCTGGAGCAGGCGCTCGACGGCCGCGTGGTGGACGTGGTGGTGTCCGACATGGCGCCCAACCTTTCAGGCATCGAGTCAGTCGATGCAGCGCGCATCGCCCACCTAGTGGAGCTGGCGGTCGATTTTGCTTGCAACCATTTGAAACCGGACGGTGCCCTGGTTGTCAAGCTGTTCCACGGCAGCGGTTACAGCGATCTGGTGACGCTGTTCAAACAGACCTTCAAGGTAGTCAAACCGTTGAAACCCAAGGCCTCGCGGGACAAGTCGTCGGAGACGTTTCTTGTGGGAATGGGCCTCAAAAACCGGGCTGGGTGAGCTTGCCTCAGGTCAAGGCGGCGTGAAAAACGACCGCAAAACCCGTGCTGTTTCCATGGCTGAAAGGGGGAATACGCATGGTGGCGCGGCTTGAAACACCTAAAATCAGCCACACATGCGAGCCGTGACGGCAGTGTGTCCGTTTTCTGTTCCCCGTAACTGGAGCCCCGCTTGAACAATCAGTGGTTTTCAAAAATTGCCGTGTGGCTGGTCATCGCCATGGTGCTTTTCACGGTGTTCAAACAGTTTGACACCCGTGCAGGCGCCAGCGCAGGCCACGTCGGCTACTCGGAATTCCTGGAGGAAGTCCGCAGCAACCGCATCAAGAGCGCCACCATTCAGGAAGGCCAGGGCGGGACCGAGATCGTGGCTGTCACCAACGACGACCGGAAGATCCGCACCACCGCCACCTACCTCGACCGGGGCCTGGTGGGCGATCTGATCAACAACAACGTCAAGTTCGACGTCAAACCCCGCGAAGAAGGCTCTTTGCTGATGACGCTTCTCGTCAGTTGGGGCCCCATGCTGCTGCTCATCGGCGTGTGGGTGTACTTCATGCGCCAGATGCAGGGCGGCGGCAAGGGCGGCGCCTTCAGCTTCGGCAAGAGCAAGGCGCGCATGCTGGACGAGAACAACAATCAGGTCACGTTCGCGGACGTGGCGGGTTGTGACGAGGCCAAGGAAGAAGTCAAGGAAGTTGTGGACTTCCTGAAGGACCCGCAGAAGTTCCAGAAGCTGGGCGGACGCATTCCGCGCGGTCTGCTGTTGGTGGGCCCTCCCGGTACCGGCAAAACGCTGCTGGCCAAGTCCATCGCGGGCGAAGCCAAGGTGCCTTTCTTCAGCATCTCGGGCTCCGACTTTGTGGAAATGTTCGTGGGCGTGGGCGCGGCCCGTGTGCGCGACATGTTCGACAACGCCAAGAAGAATGCCCCCTGCATCATCTTTATCGATGAAATCGACGCGGTGGGCCGCCAGCGTGGTGCGGGCCTGGGCGGCGGCAACGATGAGCGCGAGCAGACCCTCAACCAAATGCTGGTGGAGATGGACGGCTTCGAAACGAACCTGGGTGTGATCGTGGTCGCTGCCACCAACCGCCCCGACATCCTGGACGCCGCTCTGCTGCGCCCCGGCCGTTTCGACCGCCAGGTGTATGTGACGCTGCCCGACATCCGTGGCCGCGAGCAGATCCTGAACGTGCACATGCGCAAGATTCCGATTGGCCAAGACGTGAACCCCGGCATCATTGCCCGCGGCACGCCCGGCATGAGCGGTGCCGACCTGGCCAACCTGTGCAACGAAGCTGCTTTGATGGCTGCCCGTCGCAATGCGCGCACCGTGGAGATGCAGGACTTTGAGAAGGCCAAGGACAAGATCCTCATGGGCCCCGAGCGCAAGAGCATGGTCATGCCCGAGGAAGAGCGCCGCAACACGGCCTACCACGAGGCTGGCCACGCGCTCATCGGCAAGCTGCTGCCCAAGTGCGATCCTGTGCACAAGGTCACCATCATCCCGCGTGGCCGTGCGCTGGGTGTGACCATGAGCCTGCCCGCGCAGGACCGCTACAGCTACGACCGTGAATACATGCTCAACCAGATCAGCATGCTGTTTGGTGGCCGCATCGCCGAAGAAGTGTTCATGAACCAGATGACCACTGGCGCGAGCAACGACTTTGAGCGCGCAACGCACATCGCCCGCGATATGGTCACCCGCTACGGTATGACGGACGCGCTGGGCCCGATGGTCTATGCCGAGAACGAAGGTGAAGTGTTTCTGGGTCGGTCCGTCACCAAGACCACCACCATGAGCGAACAGACCATGGAAAAGGTGGACATGGAGGTGCGCCGCATCATCGACGACCAGTACAACCTGGCGCGCCGCCTGATTGAAGAAAACAGCGACAAGATGCATGCCATGGCCAAGGCACTGCTCGAATGGGAGACCATAGATACCGAGCAGCTCGACGACATCATGGCCGGCAAGGAGCCGCGCCCCCCCAAGGACTGGACGCCGCGAACGCCTCCGTCTTCGGGCGGCGACAACTCCAACGGCGGCACGCCCGCCGTGAGCACGGACCCGGCACCGACGGCCGCCTGACCAGGGCGCATCGGATCCCGGATCCGCTTCACTGGTTTTCCCACGGGGCCTTGCGGCCCCGTTTTTCATGGCTTTTCGAGGCCCATGCCGGTATCGCAGATGCCGACAGGGGCGCAACGGTGTGTGGTTTCATGATCTGGCAGACGGCCCGTTTTGCGATTGACCTTTCGGCGCCTCGGGTGATGGGCATCGTCAATGTGACGCCGGATTCTTTTTCGGACGGCGGACGCCACGCGAGCACAGCCAGCGCCCTGCGCCACTGCGAAGAACTGCTCAGGCACGGCGCGCACATCCTCGACATCGGGGGGGAGTCCACCCGGCCCGGGAGCCCCGCCGTGGGGCTGCAGGAAGAACTGGCCCGCGTCGTGCCGCTAGTGCGGGATGCCGTTTCGCTAGGCGTACCCATCTCGGTGGACACCTACAAGCCCGAGGTCATGCAGGCCGTGCTGGACCTGGGGGCCGACATCATCAACGACATCTGGGCACTGCGCCAGCCGGGTGCCGCCGCCGTGGTGGCGCGCCACCCGCAGTGCGGCGTGTGCCTGATGCACATGCATCGCGACCCGCAGACCATGCAGGCGCAGCCTATGCAGGGTGACGTGGTGCCTGAGGTGCTATCGTTTTTGGAGCATTCGGCGCTTGATCTGCAAGCGCTAGGGGTCAAAAAGGCCCGAATTGTTCTGGACCCGGGCATCGGATTTGGCAAAACGGTGGAGCAGAACTTCGCACTGCTGGCCCGGCAATCCGTGTTGGCCGCAGCGGGCTACCCCCTGCTTGCGGGCTGGTCGCGCAAATCGTCGCTGGGTGCGGTGACCGGTCTCGCGGTAGAGGAGCGCATGCCACCCAGCGTGGCCGTAGCCTTGTTGGCCGTGGAGCGGGGTGCATCGATTGTGCGGGTGCACGATGTGCGCGAGACCGTGGCTGCCTTGGCGGTGTGGGCAGCCATGGAGCGGATGCATGTTGCCCACCAAGCGATAAGCGACAGATGAGGAGCTAAGACAGTGAAGAGGGCGCACGCGCGAGCGCGCGGCAATCACAACAACCAGCGACAAGCTGAAACGATACGAGGAGACGCTGCAACATGACACGCCAGTATTTTGGAACCGACGGCATACGCGGTACGGTGGGGCAGCCGCCCATCACACCCGACTTTGTGCTGCGCCTGGCCCATGCCGTAGGGCGCGTACTGCGCCGCACCGAAGACCGCCCCACGGTGCTGATCGGCAAGGACACGCGGATTTCGGGCTACATGCTGGAGAGCGCGCTGGAGTCCGGCTTCAACTCCGCCGGGGTGGACGTGGTGCTGCTGGGCCCGCTGCCCACACCTGGCGTTGCGTACCTTACGCGGGCGCAGCGTGCCAGCCTGGGGGTGGTCATCAGCGCCAGCCACAACCCCTACCCCGACAACGGCATCAAGTTTTTCAGTGCCCAGGGCACCAAGCTGCCCGATGCGTGGGAGCAGGATGTGGAGGCGGCCCTGAACGAGCCGCCCGTCTGGGCCGACTCGGCCAGCCTGGGCAAGGCCCGGCGCCTGGAGGATGCGGCCGGGCGGTACATCGAGTTCTGCAAAAGCACCTTTCCGCAGGATCTCACGCTCAAGGGTCTGAAGATCGTGGTGGATGCGGCCCACGGTGCGGCCTACCAAGTGGCCCCCAAGGTGTTCCATGAGTTGGGAGCTGAGGTCATGTCGATTGGCTGCGCCCCCGACGGCCTCAACATCAACCATGACGTGGGTGCCACCCACACCGACGCCCTGGTGCGCGCAGTGCGGGCCAACCGGGCGGATTACGGCATTGCGCTGGACGGCGATGCCGACCGACTGCAGGTGGTGGACGCCACAGGCCGCCTGTACAACGGAGACGAACTGCTGTACTTAATGGCCAGCGACCGCATGGCGCGCGACGAGCACGTGCCGGGTGTGGTCGGTACGCTAATGACCAACATGGCCGTGGAAGTGGCGCTGCAGGCGCGTGGTGTGAAGTTTGTACGTGCCAAAGTGGGTGACCGCTACGTACTGGAAGAACTGGCGCGGCACCGCTGGGTGCTGGGCGGCGAGGGCTCGGGCCACCTACTGGCGTTGGACCGCCACACAACCGGTGATGGCCTGGTGAGCGCGCTGCAGGTGCTGCAGGCCTGTGTTCGCAGCGGCCGCACGCTGGCGCAGTTGCTGGCCGACGTCACGCTTTACCCGCAGGTCTTGCTCAATGTGCGGCTGCAGCCGGGCCAGGACTGGAAGGCTAACCAACGGCTTGCCGAGGCCACCCAGGCGGTGGAGGAGGAACTGGGCGCCACCGGCCGCGTGCTCATCCGCGCCAGCGGCACCGAGCCGCTGCTGCGCGTGATGGTGGAGGCCCGCAATGCCCAGCAGGCCAGCACCTGCGCGCAGCGGTTGGTCGACGCGGCCCGGGCGGGCTGAGGCATGCACAGGCACCACGAGGAAGGCCCGCTGCTGATCACGGTCCGCCAGGTTGACTACGGCAATCCGTACGAGGCCGGCGCGTTGGTCGATCTGCTGGACGGATATGCACAAGACCCGGCGGGCGGCGGGGAGGCCTTGCGCCCTGCCGTGAAGCAGGGCCTGGCCGAGGCCCTGCGCGTTCGCCCGCAAGCGTTCAGCGTCATGGCGTGGACACGCGAGGGCGGCGGCTCGGCGCCGGGCGCGTTGGCCGACGCAGCGCCGGTGCCCGTGGGCCTCATCAACTGCTTTGAAGGCTTTTCCACCTTTGCCTGCAAGCCGCTCGTCAACGTGCATGACGTGGTGGTGGTGCCCGCGTGGCGCGGGCTCCGGGTGGCGCAGCAGATGCTGCGCGCCGTGGAAGCGATTGCGCGGCAGCGCGGTGCCTGCAAGCTCACGATGGAAGTGCTCTCGGGCAACCACAGCGCGCTGCGGGCCTATGCGCGCGAGGGCTTCGCGCCCTACACGCTGGACCCTGAGATGGGACAGGCACAGTTCTTGCAAAAATTGCTCAGCTGAATTCAGCTGGGCGAGAGGGGCTGCCACCGGCCGGCTTGCAGCACGCGCGCTCCTCGTGCCCTCTGGCAGCCGCCGCTTTCGGCCCATTCTTGTTCCATCGCCTCAGGAGCGTGGTGGTGGCAAAACTGCATGCAGGTCTGGCGCTGCAGGGTTCGCACGACCCGCGTAAACACCGATGCCCCCGGGCGGTGCGTGTCGCTAAGGTCTGGGCTCTGCACCAAGAACGCGCATCGCAGGGGTTCGAGGTCGTGCAATTCAAACCTACTTGCTGGAGTGGACCGTTATGAACAAATCCTCTTTCCGTATCGCTGCGGCCTGCCTGGCCAGCTTGGCTGCCTTTGCGGCAGTGCCTGCGCATGCAGGCAAGACGCTGGACGGCATCAAGTCGCGCGGGCAGGTGGTGTGCGGTGTGAACACGGGCCTGGCCGGGTTCTCTGCGGCGGATTCGAACGGAAAGTGGTCGGGCCTGGACGTGGACATCTGCCGCGCCGTGGCGGCGGCTGTGCTGGGGGATGGCGAGAAGGTGAAGTATGTGCCGCTGAATGCGCAGCAACGCTTCACCGCGCTGCAGTCGGGCGAGGTGGATGTGCTGTCGCGCAACACCACGTTCTCGCTCACGCGCGATGCGTCGCTGGGCCTGCACCAGACCGCTGTGACTTACTACGACGGTCAGGGCTTCATGGTGCCCACCAAGAGCAAGATCAAGAGTGCCAAGCAGCTCAAGGGGCAGACGGTGTGCGTGCAGTCCGGCACCACTACTGAAAAGAACCTGACCGACTATTCCAAGGCCCACAACCTTGGCATCAAGCCCGTGGTGTTCGAGAAGGTGGAGGCCGCCACCGGCGCCTACTTCGCCGGCCGCTGCATCGCCTACACCACCGACGCCTCGGGCTTGGCCTCGGTGCGCAACAAGGAGGCCAAGGACCCGGCCGAGCACCTCATCCTGCCCGAGCTCATCTCCAAGGAGCCGCTCGGCCCCATGGTGCGCCGCGGTGACGACGAGTGGTTTGCCATCGTGAAATGGGTTGTGTATGGCCTGATCGAAGCCGAGGAATATGGTGTGACGCAGGCCAACCTGCAGCAGATGAAGTCCAGCACCGACCCGGTGGTGCAGCGCATCCTGGGCACCACCGAAGACACCGGCAAGCTGCTGGGCCTGGACCGCGACTGGCTGGCGCGCGCCATCAAGACCACAGGCAACTACGGCGAGATCTTCGAGCGCAACGTGGGTCCCAAGTCGGCGCTGGCCCTGCCGCGCGGGCTGAACAATCAGTGGAACAAGGACGGCTTGATGTATGCCTTCCCGATTCGCTGACGCTGCGTGTGACGCGCACAGCACGCTGCATGCCCTGCGCACAGCGGTGCGCGTTACCGGTTGCGACTGAGTGATTTAACTGACTGGCAGCGAGGTCGCCACACCGGGGTGTGGTGCCTGGCTTGTCCGCGCCTTGCCTCGGCCGGCGGTGCGGGCCCCTTCGTTCTGGATTGAGCAGGCATGCCTCCACCTCGTCTTCCTCCCAAAAAACGCTCCTGGTCCTGGCGCAGCCAAGCCTTCCGGGGCCTTGTCTACCAGGCGGTGGCCGTAGGGCTCGTTGCGCTGGTGGTCTGGTTTCTGGCGCGCAACACCTTGCACAACATGCAGGTGCGCGGTATCCAGAGCGGTTTTGATTTTCTGAACCAGCCGGCGGGTTTCGACATCGGCGAAGGTCTGTACCCGTTTGATTCTGGCGAGCCGTATTGGCGCGCATTCTTGATGGGCGTGACCAACACGCTGCGCGTGGCGGTCGTCGGCATCGTGCTGACCACGGTGCTGGGCACCTTGCTCGGGGTGGGGCGGTTCTCGCGCAATGCGCTGGTGCGGGGGCTGTGCTCGGCCTATGTGGAGCTGTTTCGCAACGTTCCCATCCTGCTGCAGTTGCTTACCTGGTACCTGGTGCTGACCGAGACCCTGCCCGCCAGCTATGAGCCCTGGCAAGTAGGCCCGTTCTTTTTGAGCAAGGGGGGGTTGAACTTTCCCATTCCCGTGTGGAGCACCGGCCATGGCATGGCTGCCATCGGCCTTCTGCTGGGCTGTGTGGCAGCCTGGGGCTATCGGCGCTGGGCCCGGCGGCGGTTTGAAGCCACTGGGCACGCGCACAGCCTGGTGTGGGCGCCCCTGGCGATTGCGCTTTGCGGGGCGCTGCTGGGCTGGCTGGCTGGCGGTGCGCCTGCGCAGTTCAACCTGCCTGAAAAAGGCGAGTTTGCGGTCGAGCATGGCGGCGCGCTCACGCCGGAGTTTCTGGCGGTGCTGCTGGGGCTGACCTTCTATACCTCGGCCTTTGTGGCCGAGGTGGTGCGCGCCGGCATCCAGTCGGTGTCGGGCGGGCAGGGCGAGGCGGCATCGGCGCTGGGCCTGAGCCGCGGGCAGCAGATGCGGCTGGTGATGCTGCCGCAGGCGCTGCGGGTCATCATCCCGCCGCTGACCAGCCAGTACCTCAACCTCACCAAAAACTCGTCGCTGGCGGTGGCAATCGGCTACCCGGACGTGGTGTCGATTTCCAACACGGCGATCAACCAGACGGGACGCGCGGTGGAGTGCATCTCCATCGTGATGCTGGTGTACCTGAGCACCTCGCTCATCACATCGCTGCTGATGAACTGGTACAACGCGCGCGCCGCGATCAAGGAGCGCTGACCCATGGCCGCCAAGACCTTCGAGCCCATCGCCGCCCGGCCGGCGCCGGTGCAAAGCCGTGGCCTGGCGGGCTGGCTGCGCGCCAACCTGTTTGCAGACTGGAAGACCTCGCTGTCCACCGTGCTCATTGCCGGGCTGCTGCTGTGGTACCTGCCGCAGCTGCTGAACTGGGGCCTGTTCCAGGCCGTGTGGCGGCCCGACTCCGACGCGTGCCGTGCCGACGGCGTGGGCGCGTGCTGGGGCGTGGTGGCCGAGAAGTACCGCCTCATCATCTTCGGCCGCTATCCGTTTGACGAGCAATGGCGCCCCTTGGTGGCCACGCTGCTCATGGTGGCCATGCTCGTGGCCAGTTGTACCCGGTACTTCTGGCGGCCCTGGCTGGTGTTGCTGTGGGCGGTTGTGCTGGCCAGCTTCTTCACGCTGATGTATGGCAATGTGCTGGGCTTGGCCAAGGTGGAGACCGACCGCTGGGGCGGGCTGCCGCTCACCATTCTGCTGGCCAGCCTGTCCATCGTGATGGCCTTTCCGCTGGCGCTGGTGGTGGCACTGGGCCGCCGCTCGTCGCTGCCGGCCATCCGCACGGCGTGCACGATTTATGTGGAACTGGTGCGGGGCGTGCCGCTGATCTCGGTGCTGTTCATGGCGTCGTTCATGTTTCCGCTGTTCATGCCGCAAGGCGTCACCATCGACGTGCTGATCCGGGTGCTGGCGGGCATCACGCTGTTTGCGGCGGCGTACCTGGCGGAGGTGATCCGGGGCGGGCTGCAGGCTATCCCCAAAGGGCAGGTGGAGGCTGCGGCCACGCTGGGGCTGTCGTACTGGCAGACGCAGCGCAAGATCGTGCTACCCCAGGCGCTGGCCATCGTGGTGCCCGGCATCATGAACAGCTTCATTGCCATCTTCAAGGACACGTCGCTGGTCACCATCGTGAGCCTGTACGAGCTAACCGGCTCGCTGGGCCTGGCGCTCAACTCCGACGCCGACTGGCGTCCGTACAAGATTGAGGGCTACCTGTTCATCGCGCTCATCTACTTCGCGTTCTGCTTTTCGATGTCGCGCTACAGCCTGTGGGTGGAAAAGCAGGCCAACAAGGGACGCCAGCGCTAGTGCCACCACCATTCCACACCGCCATGTCTGAACCCATCATCATCTTCGACAAAGTCAACAAGTGGTACGGCAACCACTTTCATGTATTGCGCGACATTGACCTGCAAGTAGCCCGGGGTGAGCGCATCGTGGTCTGCGGGCCGTCGGGCTCCGGCAAGTCCACCTTGATCCGCTGCATCAACCGCCTGGAAGAGCACCAGGAAGGTCGTTTGGTGGTGGACGGTGTGGAGCTGTCAGACGATGTGAAAGCCGTTGACGCCACCCGCAAACAGGTGGGCATGGTGTTCCAGCAGTTCAACCTGTTTCCGCACCTCACGGTGCTGGAGAACCTCACGCTGTCGCCGATGTGGGTGGGCAAGCTGCCCAAGAAGGAGGCCGAGGCGCGCGCCATGCAGCAGCTGGAGCGTGTGCGCATTGCCGAGCAGGCGGGCAAATACCCGCTGCAGCTGTCGGGCGGGCAGCAGCAGCGCGTGGCCATTGCGCGGGCGCTGTGCCTCACGCCCAAGATCATGCTGTTTGACGAGCCCACCAGCGCGCTGGACCCGGAGATGATCAAGGAGGTGCTGGACGTCATGATCGAGCTGGCGAACCAGGGTATCACCATGATCTGCGTGACGCACGAAATGGGCTTCGCCAAGGCCGTGGCCGATCGCGTGATCTTCATGGACCAGGGTCAGATCGTCGAGCAGAACACGCCGGCCGAGTTCTTCCACAACCCGCAGAACGAGCGCAGCCGGGACTTCCTGTCAAAGATCCTGGGACACTGACCCATCGCCGTCGCCAGCCAGCACCACCGCGATGGAATGCTGCAAAAAACATAGCTGGTAGCGCTTGATCCACAAGGACTTCAGGTCATAAATGCCTGAAACCTTTGTCTGGCAAGCGCTGGCAGCTCTAAATTTGATAGTGGGCCGGCTCCGCCGTGCGTGTGTGCCGGCGCATGAACAGTTCCAGTTCGTCGGGCGGAAGCGGGGTGCTGAGGTGGTAGCCCTGCGCTTCGTCGCAGCCCTGCTCGCGCAGAAAGGCCAGTTGGCCTGCGGTCTCCACCCCTTCGGCCGTGGTGCGCATGCCCAGCGCCTGCGCCATGCGGATGATGGCGCTGACGATGGCGCGGTCATTACTGTCGTCGCCCAGGTCGCGCACGAAGGACTGGTCGATCTTGAGCTTGAAGATCTGGAACCGCTTGAGCTGGCTCAGCGACGAGTACCCGGTGCCGAAGTCGTCCATCGACATGCGCACGCCACGCGCATGCAGCTGGTCCATGGTGGCCACGGCGGCGTGCGGGTCATCCACTGCCACACCCTCGGTCAGCTCCAGCTCCAGCGAATCGGGTGGCAGGTCGAACTCGGCCAGCATGCGGCTGACCAACTCGGGCAGCTGTGGCTGGCGGAACTGGATGGCCGACAGGTTGACGGCCATGGTCAGCCCCGGAAACCCGCTGCTGCGCCAGGCCTTGAGCTGCGCCAGCGCCGTGCGCAGCACCCATTCGCCAATCTGCAGGATTTGCCCGCTGTCTTCTGCAATGGGGATGAACTCGGCGGGTGAGACGCCTCCCAGCTGCGGGTGCTGCCAGCGCAACAGCGCCTCCACGCTGTGCACCGAGCCAGTCGACAGGCTCATCTGCGGCTGGTAGTGCAGGTGGAACTGGTCGCGCTCCAGCGCGCGGCGCAGCGCGTTCTCCAGCTGCAGTGCGCGCACCGACTGGGCCTGCATCTCGGGCGTGAAGAAGCGAAAGGTGTTGCGCCCATCCAGCTTGGCCCGGTACATCGCAACATCGGCCGACTGGGTCAGCGTGTCGAAGTCCGCGCCGTCCTGCGGGAACAGCGCAATGCCCATGGACGGAGCCATGGTCAGTTCGTGGTGGTCGATCTGGTAGTGCTGGCGCGAGGCCTCTTGCAGCTTGCCGGCCACGCGGGCCGCCCCGTGCGCGTTGGCGCCCGGCAGCAGCAGGATGAACTCGTCGCCGCCCAGGCGGGCCACCGTGTCCTTGTCGCGCACCACGGCGCGCAGGCGCCGGGCGATCTGCACCAGCAGGTTGTCACCCACCCGGTGGCCCAGCGAGTCGTTCACGTGTTTGAAGTGGTCCAGGTCCAGGAAGATCACGGCCAGCGGCGTGTTGTTGTCTTGGGCCAGCTGGATGGCCTGCTGTGCGCGTTCGGCCAGCAGCGCGCGGTTGGGCAGGCCGGTCAGGGCGTCGTAGTGCGCCAGCCAGTAGATGCGCTCCTGGTCGGCCTTGCGCTCGGTGATTTCGCGATGCAGGTTGTCCACCGTCTCGCGCAGTTCGCGGGTGCGGTCCTGCACCTGCTGCTCCAGGTGTTCGTGCGCCCGCGCAAGAGCGGCCTGCGCCTGCTTGCGGTCGGTGATGTCCATCGTGATCCAGATGGAGCCCTGCGACGGATCGGCGGGGTCGATGGATTTGCTGCGTACCTCGCAGATCACCGTCGTACCGTCCTTGCGGCACAGCTCCACCTCGCCTTCATAGGGGTTGCCAGTCGCCATGAGCGGGTAGCAGCGCTGGCCCACTTCTTCCCATGCGGCGTCGCTGGCATACCACCGCCGCGACGAACTGCCCATCAGCTCGCCTGCCTCGTAGCCCAGCATTTGCTCGAAATGTCCGTTGCAACGGGTCAGGTGGCGGTCGCGCAGGAAGACGATGCCCACCATGGCGCTGTCGAACAGCAGCTGCTTTTCACGCACCGCCGCGTTAAGCGCGGCCTGGGCCCGCTTGTGGTCGTCGATGTTGTCCACGATCCAGATCGAGCCGTCCGTGGTGTCCTGCGGGTTGATGAGGCGCCCGGTGAGGTTGCCCCAGAACAAGGTGCCATCCCGGCGGCGCAGTTGGCGCTCGACGCGGAACGATTCGCCCTGCACCAGGACGGGATAGGCGCTGCGGCCCAGTTCGCGGAAGGCCTCCCTGTCAGGGTAGAACGCCTCGGTGTTCAGCCCTACCAGCTGTTCGGGGCTGGCGTAGCCAAAAATTTCGGCATAGCGCTGGTTGCACCTCACTACGCTGCGCTGGCGCAAAAAGACGATGCCCACGCCCGCGCTGTCGAGCAGGGTCTGCTGCTCGCGCAGGGTGCGTTGCAAGGGGGTGTCGGTGGCAATGGCCGGACGCTGCAGATCCGGGGTGCCATACGGCGCAAGCATGAAGACCGTTACAGGGCAAAAGGGCCAGAAATGGCCAAACGGCCTCGGTAATTTGTACCAAATTGTACCAGCGCGGGTTTTTGGAGGCCCTGAGGGCTATCCCGCAGCCGCGGCATCTACCGTGTGGGCGCGGCGTCGAAGTGCTGGCGAAGGTATGCCTCGAACTCCGCTGCGGGCAGGGGGCGGCCAAACAGGTAGCCCTGGCCCTCGTCGCAACCCTGCTGGCGCAGGAATTCCAACTGCCCATCGGTTTCCACGCCTTCGGCCGTGGTCTGCATGCCCAGTGCCTGGGCCATGCGGATGATGGCGCTGACGATGGCGCGGTCGTTGGCGTCGTCGTCCAGGTCGCGAACGAAAGACTGGTCGATCTTGAGCTTGTAGATCTGGAACCGCTTGAGATAGCTCAGCGACGAATAGCCCGTGCCGAAGTCGTCCATCGACAGGCGCACCCCACGGTCGTGCAACTGGTCCATCATGGCGAGCGCAGCTACAGGGTCGTCCACGGCGGCGCCCTCGGTCAGCTCCAGCTCCAGCCGGCGTGCGGGCAGGCCAGCCTGCTGCAGGCAGCGCGTCACCATTTCGGGCAACTGCGGGTGACGGAACTGCACCGCCGAGAGGTTGACCGATACGGCCCGCAGCGGCAGCTGCAGGTCCAGCCAGCGCTTGGCGTCTTGCACCGCGGTGCTCAGCACCCACTCGCCAATCGCCACGATCATGCCGCTGCTCTCCGCAACGGGGATGAACTCGGCGGGCGACACATTGCCAAGCTCAGGGTGGTGCCAGCGCAGCAGTGCCTCGGCCCCCACCACCTGGCGGGTTGCCAGCGACACCTGAGGCTGATAGTGCAACTGGAACTGGTTGCGTTCCAGCCCCCTGCGCAAGGCATTTTCGATCTGCAGCATCCGGGCGGTGCGCGCCTCAAGGTCGGCCGTGAAAAACCCGTGCCGGTTGCGACCACCCTGCTTGGCGCGGTACATGGCTGCGTCGGCGCGTTGGTAGAGCGTGTCGAAGGTGTCGCCGTCCGCGGGGTACATCGCTATGCCGATGGAAAGCGTGGTGGTCAGTTCGTAGGGATCGACCTGGAACGGCTGGGACACCGCCGCCAGCAGCTTGTTGGCCACCTCGGCCGCCTGCGCCGCCGTGGTGGCGGGCAACAGCAGCAGAAATTCATCACCGCCCAGCCGCGCCACAGTGTCGTTCCCTTGCACCAGGGCCTCCAGCCGCCGCGCCACCGCCACCAACAGGATGTCGCCAATGCGGTGGCCCAGGGAGTCGTTCACGTTTTTGAAGTGGTCCAGGTCCACAAACAGCATGGCCAGACTGCCGCCGCGCACCTGCTCTTCGGCAATGTGGCGCTGAGCCCGTTCTGCCAGCAGCACCCGGTTGGGCAGGCCGGTCAGTGGGTCGAAATGCGCCAGCCTCTGGATCCGGTCCTGGGCCAGGCGCTGCTGCGTGATGTCGCGCGACAGCAAAATGAAGCGCGGCCTGGCGCCAGGGGCGGACGGTTTGCGAGCGGCCGACAGTTCAAACCAGGTGGCGCCCGCCTGCGGCAGCTCCAGCATGAACTGGCGACCGGCAGACCAGCCCTGTGCCTGCGCCTCGGCGAGCGCTCCCATGACAGTCTGGGCCGCAGCCTCGGGCAGCACCTCGGCCACGTTGCGGCCGATCAACTGGGCGGCCGGGGCGGCCAGCAGATCGGCTCGCTGGCTGTGCGCACTGTGAAAGACGCCTTCTTCGTCGATCTCGAACAGCGGGTCGGGAATGGCGTCGATGGTGGCGCGCAGCTGTTGCTGGGTGGCCTCGATCACCGAGGTGCGCAGCGCCACCTGCAGCTCCAGTCCGCGCTCGTGCGCCTTCAGCGCCGCCAGCAGGCGGGCCAGGTAGGCCATGAGCAGCGCAAACAGCAGGCCCACCAGGATGCGCGATGCCAGCACACCGCCGTCTCCCCACCCGCGCGCTGGCGCCAGGCTCAGGGTCCATTCGCCATTGGGCAGCGTGAGGGTTCGGCCCACGGCGTCCGCGCCCGGGGCGGGGTCTGATGCGGCAATGGTCTGCTCCTGACCGCCATCGGGCCGCACGCGCCAAAGGCGGTAGCGCATGCCCCGCTCGGTCAGCTGCGGCAGGCGCGCGGCCGCCAGCACGTCGGGCAGGCGGATAGTGACGTAGGTGAACCCCCAGAACCGGCGCTCGCCCCTGGCATCCTCCAGGTACACGGGCTGGCGGCCCACTACCCCGAGGCCACCTTGCACCAGCTCGACGGGCCCTGCCAGCGTGAGCTGACCCGACTCGCGGGCGCGCACGGATTCCGCGCCCTGGCGCGGGTCATTGAGCTGGTCGAACCCAATGGAATTCTCGTTGCCCTTGCGGGGCACCACCTGCCTCACCACGCCGCCAGGGGAGAGCCCCATGGCGGCAATGCCAGGATAGAAGGGCAGCATCTGGGTTCCGATGTCTTCAAACTGCGCCACGCTGCCCTGGCCCTGGCGCACCAGGGCCACCAGCGCGTTGTTGGCCGACAGCGCCAGGCCTATCGCACGCTGCAAGGCCTGGGCATGGTCGCCTGCCATGTCGGCGACCTGGGTGTGCTGCTGAGCCCGGTCCTGCCGCTCCAGGGTCCACACCAGCGCCCCCGCGCAAGCGGCGGCCAGCACAAACACCACCACTGATGCGAGGGTGGGCCGTTGTGTGAAGGTGGAGGCAAGATTGGCCACTGTGCAATTCCTCCGGCGATTATGAAGGCCGAGCATGCGGGCGCACGCCCGGGTTGCCCCTGGGATGCGGCTGGGGCACGCGTCATCGCTTTGACATGGTTTGGACATGTTCCCGTCACCCGCCCCCTCGACACTGCTGCGCAGGGGCCGGGGTGTACGTCGGCCTCCCACAAGGAGATGTCGCACCATGAATGAGCTGCCCAATCTGACCCTGACTGTGCCTTCCGACGCCGCCACAACCCCTGCGCTTCATAGTCCGGCTGTTGGTCCCGGTATTGCAAGGCCTGTGCCAGAGCGTGGCGCGATTGAGGTCACCTGGGCGCGGCACCAGGACGAGGTGCGCCAGGCACAACGCCTGCGGTTCGACGTTTTTGCGGCGGAAATGGGCGCTCGATTGACGACCCCCATTCCCGGCCACGATGTGGACCTGTTTGACGACTACTGCGAGCACCTGTTGGTGCGCGACGCGCTGAGCCAGCAAGTCATTGGGACTTACCGCGTGCTCACTCCCGCACAGGCCAAGCGGGTGGGTGGCACCTACAGCGACACGGAATTCGATCTGACCCGCCTGCGCAGCCTGCGCCCCCGCATGGTGGAGCTGGGCCGCAGCTGCGTGCACCCGGACCACCGCCACGGGGGGGTGATCATGGCGCTGTGGAGTGCGCTGGCCGACTTCATGGTGCGCAATCAGCTGGACACAATGATCGGCTGCGCCAGCATTCCGATGCTGTACAACGGCGTAGTCAGCGGTGATGCCGCAGCGAGCATCTGGCAGCAAGTGCGCAAGACGCACCTCGCACCCATTGAATACCACGTGCTGCCCAGACTACCTTTGCCGGTGGACCAGCTCGACGGCTCGACCGCTGTGGAGCCACCTGCGCTCATCAAGGGCTACCTGCGCCTGGGAGCGCGTGTGCTGGGGGCTCCGGCGTGGGACCCGGACTTCAACACGGCCGACCTGCCCATGCTCATGCGGCTGGGCGATCTGCACCCACGCTACCGCAAGCACTTCCTGGGGGCGTGATGCGCGCCGCGTTCGACGCCCTCGGCCCCTGGATGAACGACGCCATGGCGCCCGAGGATGCGGCGACCGACACGCGCCTGCCAATGTCGGGTGGGGGCAGGTTTCGCGCGGTGTTCATCTCTGACCTGCATCTGGGCACGCCGGGGTGCCAGGCCGTTGCGCTGCTGGACTTCCTCAAGCACCACCCGAGCGACCATCTGTACTTGGTCGGCGACATCGTGGACGGCTGGCAACTGCGCCGCAAATGGTTCTGGCCCCAGGCCCACAACGATGTGGTTCAAAAGCTGTTGCGCCGCGCTCGCAAGGGATGCAGGGTGGTGTTCGTGCCTGGCAACCACGACGAGTTTGCGCGCGCCTTCGTGGGGCACTCCTTTGGCGGCATCGAGGTGGTGGCCGACGCGGTGCACACCACGGCGGACGGACGCAGCCTGTGGGTGACCCACGGCGATCATTTCGACGGCGTGATCCAGTGCGCCAAATGGCTGGCGTATTTGGGTGACAACCTGTACGAGTTCACGCTCAAGCTGAACCGCCACCTCAACATCCTGCGCGCCCGCATGGGTCTGCCGTACTGGTCCCTTTCCGCCTACCTCAAGGGCAAGGTGAAAACCGCGCTGAACTACGTTACCGACTTCGAGGTGGCGGTGGCCGCCGAGGCACGCCGCAGGGGGCACGATGGCGTGGTGTGCGGACACATCCACCGCGCCGAGATGCGTGAGATCGACGGCACCCTGTACTGCAACGATGGCGACTGGGTGGAAAGCCACACGGCGCTGGTGGAGCACCTGGATGGACGGCTGGAGCTGCTGCAGAGGACCACCCCGGGACCGGCGAAGGAATCGCGCAGCCCGATGGAAGTGGCCGCATGAGAATCGCGCTTGTAACTGATGCTTGGCTGCCTCAAGTGAACGGGGTGGTGACCACCTTGCTGGAGCTGGTGCGCGAGCTGGAAACAGCCGGGCACCAGGTGCTGGTGGTGCAGCCCGGCCAGTTCCGGACGCGACCCTGCCCGGGCTACGCCGGCATTGATCTGGCGGTGCGCCCTGGCAAGCAGGTGGCCAGCATGCTGGCGGCATACCAGCCCGACGCCATCCATCTCGCCACCGAAGGCCCGCTGGGCTGGGCGGCGCGCAGCTACTGCCTGCGGCACCGGCTGGCTTTTACCACCGCCTTTCACACGCGGTTTCCTGAAATCCTGCAAGCGGCGCTGCGCGTGCCACTCAACTGGGGCTATGCGCTGCTCCGGCACTTCCACCGGCCCTCGTCCGGGGTGATGGTCCCCACACAGGGGGTTCTGCGGATGCTGGAGCAGCGCGGCTTTTGCAACCTGCGGCAGTGGACGCACGGGGTGGACACGCAGGTGTTCCCGTTCCAGGGAGAGGTATGCCCAAGCCCGCTCACGGGGGCATTGGCGCATCCCGTATCCCTGTACGTGGGGAGGGTGTCGTACGAGAAGAACATCGAGGCCTTCTTGCAGTTGGAACAGCCCGGTACCAAGGTGGTGTGTGGAGTGGGACCGCTGGAGACACGGTTGCGCGCCAGATACCCCCAGGTGCGTTGGCTGGGCATCCTGGACCGTGCAGCGCTGGCCCAGGTTTATGCCGCGGCCGACGTGTTCGTGTTCCCTAGCCGTTCCGAAACTTTCGGCCTGGTCATGCTGGAGGCGATGGCTTGTGGAACACCCGTAGCCGCGTACCCGGTCGAGGGCCCGATGGAGGTGCTGGGAGCGCAGTGCGGGGGGCAGCCCCGGGGAGGCGTTCTCCGTGACAACCTTCTGGTTGCCGCGCAGGAAGCCCTTGCGATCCCGCGGGCGGCAGCACGCAGCCGGGCCCTGGATTTCACATGGGCCCAGGCCGCACGCCTGTTTCAGCAATACCTGGTGCCCGCGCGTGCGTCGGGTGAAACGCCTGTGTCTGTCACAAAGTCTGTCACATCATTGTCATCTGGTCGTTAAATACTGGCGCGATCCCGCACTTGCCGCGCCCGCGTACCCATGTTGCCCTTGCCTCCCCATGATGCCGCCGAGCTGCAGCATGATGCCTCCGCCCCGGCCGCGCCTTCCAGCACCGCAGCCCCCGTTGGTGAACCCCTGCAGCCAGCGCAGGTGGCGCAACCCTGGCCGCACATGTTTCTGGACCGGGACCACAGCATCCTGGCTTTCAACGAGAGGGTTTTCGACTGGGCAGCGCGCACCGACATCCCTTTGCTGGAACGGCTGCGCTACCTGTGCATCGTGTCGTCCAACCTGGACGAATTTTTCGAGGTGCGGGCCGAGGCCCATATCACGGCGGCCAAGCGGGGGGAGACCAAGGGCACATACACCACCGCTTCGTTCGAGGCACTGGCCACCAAGGTGCACGACCTGGTAGAGCGGCAATACGCCCTGTACAACGATGCGCTGGTGCCGGCCTTTGCTCAGCATGGCATCCGCATCGTGTCGCACGGCGACCGGTCGGGCGCTCAAAAGCGGTGGGTACACGACTACTTTGTGCGCGAGGTGCGCCCCCTGCTGATCCCCGTGGGGCTGGATCCCGCACACCCATTCCCGCAGGTCGCCAACAAATCGCTCAACTTCATCGTTCGGCTCAAAGGGCATGACGCGTTCGGGCGGGAGAACGAAATTGCCATCGTGAAGGTGCCCCGTGCATTGCCGCGCCTGGTGCGCATGCCGGTGAAGGTGGCGCCGAACGAGTCGCTTTTCGTGAGTTTGTCGAGCATCATCCGCGCGCACTTGGCAGACCTGTTCCCGGGCCGCGAGGTGACCGAGTTTTCCCAGTTCCGCGTCACGCGCCACTCGGACCTGGCTCTGGACGAAGAGGATGTGCGCAACCTGCGCACCGCGCTGCGGCAGGGTCTGCAGCAACGCCACTACGGCCAAGCTGTGCGGCTGGAGGTGTCGGCGGGCTGCTCGGCGTTCCTTGCCCAATTCCTTCTGGAACAGTTCGGGCTTCCTTCCGCGGCGCTGTACCGCGTGCATGGCCCCGTCAACCTCGTTCGACTCAACCAGCTGGTGGATCTGGTGAACGACCCCGCATTGCTTTTCCCTCCGTGGACTGCCGCTTGGCCGCGCCAGCTTCGGCAGGACATGCCCATCCTGGAGCAGTTGCACCATCGGGATGTGCTGATCCACCAGCCCTTCGAGAGCTTTGATGGGGTGCTGGCGTTCTTGCGCGAGGCCGTGAACGACCCCCAGGTGCTTGTGATCAAGCAGACCATTTACCGCACGGGTGCCGACTCCGAACTCATGAACCTTCTGACCGAGGCAGTGCGCCGCGGCAAGGAGGTGATGGCAGTGGTGGAACTCAAGGCGCGGTTCGACGAAGAGGCCAACATCAACTGGGCCGAGGCTCTGGAGTCCATCGGCGCCCAGGTGGTATACGGCGTGGTGGGGCTGAAGACGCACGCCAAGATGCTACTGGTAACCCGCCGCGAGGGGCGCCACTTGCGGCGCTACGGGCATTTGTCCACCGGCAACTACAACGGGCGGACCGCCCGCATGTACACCGATCTGAGCTACCTGACGGCGGACGACGAGATCACGGCCGACATGGACGGCGTCTTCAACCACCTGGCCAGCCAGAACCGCCCTCCCAAGCTGCGCAAGTTGATGCTGGCGCCGTTCCATCTGCACCGGCGCATGCTGGAGAAGATTGAACAGGCGGGCCTGGCGGCAAGCCGCGGCGAAGACGCGCGCATCGTTGCCAAGATGAACGCGCTCACGGACGAGGCACTGATGCGCGCGCTGATCCTGGCTGGTCAACGTGGCGCCCGCATCGACCTCATCGTGCGAGGGGCTTGCATGCTGGCTGCGCAGGTGCCGGGTCTGACAGACAACATCCGTGTGCGGTCGGTGATTGGCCGGTTTCTGGAGCACACCCGTGTGTTCTATTTCCGCTGCGGGGCGGACGAAGATCTTTACCTTTCCAGCGCGGACTGGATGAACCGCAACATGATGCGCCGCGTGGAACTGGCGTGGCCGGTGACGGACCCTGCGCTGCGCCAGCAAATTGTGGACGAGTGCCTGGTCGCCTACCTGTGCGATGACCGCGACGCCTGGACGTTGAACGCCCAAGGAACCTATGACCGCGCTCCGCGCCCCGGCGACGGCTTGGGCGCGCAAAATGCGTTGATGGTGCGGTATGGCCCCAAATCCCCCGCGTTGGTGGCTCCCATCACACAAGGGGCCGCATGATGGATCTCATCCTGTGGCGCCATGCGGAGGCAGAGGAATGCCCTGAAGGCTCGGACGACCTTGCCAGGCCCTTGACGGCGCGGGGCGAAAAGCAGGCGGCGCGCATGGCCGCCTGGCTGGACCGCCAACTGCCCGAGGGTCTGCGCGTGCTCGCCAGCCCGGCCCGCCGCACCGAGCAGACCGCCAGCGCCCTGGGGCGCAAGTTCAAGATGCGGGCCGAGTTGCTGCCCGGAGCTACGCCGCAGGATCTGCTGGAACTGGCCCAGTGGCCACGCGCCCGCGGAGCGGTGCTGATCATTGGGCACCAGCCGGTGCTGGGTCAGACCATCTCCCAGTTGCTGGGGATGGAGGCGGCCGAGTGTTCTGTGCGCAAGGGCGCGGTGTGGTGGCTCCGCCAGCGGCAGCGGCTGGACCAGAGCCAGACAGTGCTGCTGACGGTGCAGTCGCCCGAGCTCCTGTAGCAGCGGCGCATTGGCCGCAGACCGCTCGGGGCAGGGACTACTTGCGTGCGGGCTTGGCCGACGGTTTGGCAGCGGGGGCGGGCGATTCGGCTGGTGCATCGGCCTTTGGGCGTCCCGTCTTGATGGAGGGGACGGCTTGCAAGGCACTGCGCAGCGCGTTGTCCGAAAGCCCGGCAAGCACCTTAAGGCCAGCACGCAGGATCTCGCTCTTCTTGACGGGTTGCGCCAGCGATGTCGCTCGCTCCTTGAGGATGTCTATGACGGCGTATTCGTCTTTGGGAATGGTGAAGCTGTCGCGCACCAGCTTGGGCTTCTTCGCCTTGGATTCTTTGGTGGCCTCCTTGCCAGACGTTTTGGCTGCCGTGGCGGCAGAGGTATTGGCAGGCTTTTTCGCGACCGCTTTGGAGTCTGCGAGCGCCTTTGGCGTCGCGGCCTTGGCTGTTGCTGCGGGCGCTGCCGCTTTGGCTGGCTCGGCAGGCTTCACCACCTTGGCGGCTTTTGCGGGCTTTGTTGTTTTAGCGACTTTGGCGGCAGGGGGCGCGGTCGGGGAGGGCGGAAGCGGTGCGGGAGCAGGTGCGGAAGGTGTCATGGCAGAAACGGAAGTAAACGGTATAAACAGTTTATACCGTTTTGTCCGTCCGCTCAAGGCAGTTCGGCCACCAGCTCCCAAGGCGTCTTCTGCCAAGCCCACACTTCTTCGCGCAAGAGATGTGCGGACTGCGGATAGGCATTGCCCCAGCCCGGGCGGGCCGCTATGTAAAAACGCTGCGCTTCGCGCCGCAGTGATAGGCCCTGGGTATCCGGCGTGCGCCTGGCATGGCACAGTGCCACAGCCAACCTAAGGCTAAGCAGTTGCAAGACAAAAACCGGGTCGCTGAAGTCCACGTCCAGCTTGCGCACCTTGCCGCGCTGGCCCTGCACCAGCTGGCTGAGCCGGTGCAACTCCGGCAGTGCAAAACCTGCGGCGTCGGTGTTGTCAAGAATGTAGGCGCCATGCCGGTGGTGGTCGCTGTGCGAAACGATGCAGCCGATTTCATGCAGGCGCGAGGCCCATTCCAGCTTGCGCGACGCACGTTCGCTGCCCCGCGGTGCAGCCTGTTCAAACAGGGTGCAGGCAGTGCGGGCCACGCGCTCCGCATGCTCCATGTCTACGCCAAACCGGTGCATCAGGCCGTTGACGGTGCTGGTGCGCAGATCGGTGCCCGGCTGCTCCCGGTCCAGCAGGTCATACAGGGCACCCTGGCGCAATGCGCCCTGGGCCACCTGCATCTCGTCGATTTCGAGCAGATCGAACACGGCGCGCAGAACGCTGATGCCGCCGCCGATGACGGCCCTGCGCTCTTCCTTCAAGCCGTCCATGCGTAGGCGGTCCGCGGACTGTGCGCGCAGCAGCTTGTCCTGCAGCCAGTCCAGCCCTTCGCGGGTGATCAATCCTTCGGACCCTCCGGCGGCAGCAAGCACGTCGCCCACGGCGCCCGCAGTGCCTGACGAGCCATAAGCAATGTCCCAGGCGTCGGGGCGGAAGGTTTCCAGCGCTTCGTCTAGTACGGCCTTGGCGGCGATTTCAGCGGCCAGGAAAGCCTGCAAAGTGAATTCGCCGTTGGCGAAGTAGCGTTGCGACCAAGCGACACTGCCCACCCGGAACGAGGCCACCGCGTGCGGTGTGAACTGCTGGCCGAGGATGAGCTCGGTCGACCGCCCGCCGATATCGACCACGAGGCGGCGCTCGTCCGACTGCGGAAGCAGCCGGGCGACTCCCTGGTAGATCAGGCGTGCTTCTTCTGGCCCGGACACCACGTCAATCGGGTAACCCAGCACTTCGCGCCCGCGGGACAGGAACTCGTCCCGGTTGCGAGCTTCCCGCAGGGTTTGCGTGGCCACGGCGCGCACCTGCGCCGCCGGGAAACCGGCCAGGCGCTCGCCAAAGCGTGCGAGGCACGCCCAACCCCGTTCCATAGCTTCAGGGGTCAGGTTGCGGTCTTCGTCCAGGCCATTGCCCTGGCGCACGGTTTCCTTGAGGTATTCCACCCGCTGGATGTGGCCGAACTCATAGCGCCCGATTTCTAGGCGAAAGCTGTTAGAGCCGAGATCGACTGCGGCGAGTCGTGTGCCGTTCTGCATGGAGTTCTTGAAGGTGCTGGGCCCGGCATCGTACCGCGAGCGTGGTGCCTGGGCACCCGGCGGGCGTACGTGAGAAGGCTGGGGCAGCCCCCGTGGACTCGCGGAGTGTGGCCTTGATAGATGACGGGTTTGTGACAACGCAGAGCCATTGAAATGTTTCATTCCCAGAAGACGGAAGGCCCCTTTGTGTCACTGAATTGTCATCTTGCCGTCCTAGAGTTCGTCCTGTTCCTGTCAACCCTAGCCCAAAAAGGTTATCGAATGAAACGCACATTTCTCAAATCCGTCGCTGTAGCGCTGGCCACGATGGCTGTCGGTAGCGCCGCCTTTGCGGCAGACATCACGGGCGCCGGGGCTACGTTCCCCTTCCCCATGTATGCCAAGTGGGCAGAAGCCTACAAGAAGGAAACCGGCACGGGTCTGAACTACCAGTCCATCGGTTCTTCCGGTGGCATCCGCCAGATCCGCGCCAAGACAGTGGCCTTTGGCGCCACAGACGCGCCAGTGTCAGGCGCTGATCTGGACAAGGATGGCATGGTGCAGTTCCCCGCCATCATCGGCGGCACCGTGCCTGTGATCAACCTGGACGGTTTCAAGCCCGGCGAGCTGCGCGTCACCGGCCCCGTGCTGGCTGAGATGTTCCTGGGCAAGATCAGCAAGTGGAACGACCCCAAGCTCACAGCCTTGAACCCCGGCAAGACCCTGCCTGACCAGGCCATCACCGTGGTGCACCGCGCCGACGGTTCGGGCACCACGTTCAACTGGACGGACTACCTGTCGGTGGTGAGCAAGGAGTGGGCGGACACCGTGGGCAAGGGTGCTGCCGTGAAGTGGCCCGCAGCCTCCTCGGTGGGTGGCAAGGGCAACGAAGGTGTGGCCGCCAACGTGACGCGCGTGAAGGGTGCCATCGGCTACGTGGAATACGCCTATGTCAAGAAGAACAACATGAACTTCCTGCAGCTGCAAAACGCTGATGGCAAGTACGTGAATCCGGACGACAAGACTTTTGCATCGGCCGCTGCAGGTGCTGACTGGTTCAGCGTGCCGGGCATGGGCATTTCCATGGTCAATGCCAAGGGAGCCGACAGCTGGCCTGTCAGCACGGCATCGTTCATCCTGATGTACAAGGACCCCGCAGACAAGGCCCAGTCGGCCGAAGTGCTGAAGTTCTTTGACTGGGCTTTCAAGAATGGCAAGCAAATGGCTGCTGAGCTGGACTATGTACCTCTGCCGGACAGCCTGACGGCCGAGATCCGCTCCAAGGTGTGGACGCAGATCAAGAAGTAAGCAGTCTGCTCCAGAATAGCGCCCATGGGTCGGCCTGGCTGGCCGATGGGCGCTGGTTTGTGGAGCCTCCAGAAGCCAGATGGGAGTCAACATGAGCGTGGGAACCACCATGAGTTCACAACCCGCATCCGCCAAGGTAGCGGATGCCCCCACCATCTCGATGGTGGCTATTGCCCGGCGGCAACGGCTTCAGGACATATTTTTCCACCGGCTTACGCAAAGCCTGTCCTTGCTGGTGCTGGCTGCGCTGCTCGGCATCATCGTTTCACTTTTTGTTTACGCTTGGCCGACGTTCCACAAGTTCGGTGTCCAGTTCATCTGGCGCGTGGAGTGGGACATCATCAATGAAGAATTCGGTGCCGCGATTGCCATCGTCGGCACCCTGGCCAGCGCGGGCATTGCACTGCTGATTGCAGTGCCTCTCGCGTTCGGCATTGCGCTGTTTCTGACGGAAACCTGCCCTGTGTGGCTGCGACGCCCTCTGGGCACCGCTGTGGAGTTGCTGGCGGCTGTGCCGTCCATCATTTACGGCATGTTCGGCCTGTTTGTGTTTGCGCCGCTGTTTGCCGACTACTTCCAGATGCCGGTGCAAAAGCTGCTGGGCTCCATGCCGCTGGTGGGCTTCCTGTTCGGCGGCAGCACCAACGGCTTCGGCATTCTCGCGGCGGGCATCGTCCTGGCGTTCATGGTGCTGCCCTTCGTGGCGGCTGTGATGCGCGACGTGTTCGAGATCGTTCCCCCCATCCTGCGCGAGTCGGCCTACGGCCTGGGCTGCACGACCTGGGAAGTGGTGCGCCGCGTGGTGCTGCCCTACACACAGAAGGGCGTCATCGGCGGGATCATGCTGGGCCTGGGCCGCGCGCTGGGCGAGACCATGGCCGTCACCTTTGTGATCGGCAATGCCAACCGCATGCCGACCTCGCTGTTCTCGCCTGGAACCTCCATCGCATCCACCCTGGCCAACGAGTTTGGCGAGGCTGCCGACTTCCACCTCTCCACGCTGTTTGCCCTGGGTTTCCTGCTGTTCGTGATCACCTTTGTGGTCCTGTCGGCGGCCAAGATCATGATGCTGCGCGCCGAAAAGGCCAAAGGCTTGTAAGCCGGGGCGTCGTTTGATCCTGCAAAACCACAGCGAAACCTTCTGAGAGAAGCTCCATGGAATTCAACCAACAACTCTACAAAAAGCGGCAGCGTTCCAATGCCGTCGGCTTGACGCTGTCGCTCGGCGCGATGGTGCTGGGCCTGGCCGTGCTGCTTTGGATCCTGAGCGTGCTGTTTGCCAACGGCCTGGCTGCGCTGGACTGGAACATGTTCACGCAGTCCACACCCGCGCCTGGCTCGGAAGGCGGCGGCTTGGCCAATGCCATCGTCGGCAGCCTGATGATGGTGGGCTTCACCGTGCTGGTGTCCACGCCCATCGGGGTGCTGGCGGGTGTCTACCTGGCCGAGTACAGCGAGCAAAGCAAGATTGCCGAGCTCACCCGCTTCGTGACCGACATCATGCTGTCCGCGCCCTCCATCGTGCTGGGCCTGTTCGTCTATGCCATCGCCGTGGCCACGGTGGGCAACTTCTCCGGCTGGGCCGGCAGCCTGGCGCTCTCGCTGATCGCCGTGCCGGTGGTCGTGCGCACCACCGAGAACATGCTGCGCCTGGTGCCCGGCAGCCTGCGTGAAGCGGCCTTTGCCCTCGGCGCACCACGCTGGAAGGTGTCCACCATGGTCACCCTGCGCGCCGCCCGTAGCGGTGTGATGACCGGCCTGCTGCTGGCGGTGGCCCGCATCAGCGGCGAAACCGCCCCCTTGCTGTTCACCGCGCTGAACAACCAGTTCTTCAGCACCAACATGAACGCCCCCATGGCCAACCTGCCCGTTGTGATATTCCAGTTTGCGCTGAGCCCCTACGAAAACTGGGTGCGCCTGGCCTGGGGCGGCGCGCTGCTGATCACGCTGTCTGTGCTGGTGCTCAACGTGGTGGCCCGCGTGTTCCTGCGCGAGAAGAACCGCACCTGACGCCATCCGTCAGCCCATCGCCTTCACGATACGAACAACGTCTCCATTCCCAGGATTTGACAATGAACGCCACTGCAACCGCTACAGCCCCCGCTACCAAGAACGCGCTGGAGCTGCGCAATCTGAGCTTCTTCTACGGCAAGTTCCAGGGCCTGCGCAATGTGAGCCTGAACATCGCCGAGCACAAGGTCACCGCTTTCATCGGCCCGTCGGGCTGTGGCAAGTCCACACTGCTGCGCACCCTCAACCGCATGTACAGCCTGTATCCCGGCCAGCGCGCCGAAGGCTCCATCAACTTCTACGGCCAGAACATCCTGGACCCGAAGCAGGACATCAACCTGCTGCGCGCGCGCATCGGCATGGTGTTCCAGAAGCCCACGCCGTTCCCCATGTCCATCTACGACAACATCGCGTTCGGCGTGAAGCTGTATGAAAGCCTGAGCAAGAGCGAGATGGACGACCGCGTGGAATGGGCGCTGTCCAAGGCGGCGCTCTGGACCGAGGTGAAGGACAAGCTGCACCAAAGCGGCCTGTCGCTGTCCGGCGGGCAGCAGCAGCGCCTGTGCATCGCGCGCAGCGTGGCCGTGAAGCCTTCGGTGCTGCTGCTGGATGAGCCCACCTCGGCGCTGGACCCGCTGTCCACCGCCAAGATCGAAGAGCTGATCGACGAGCTCAAGCACGACTACACGATTGCCATCGTGACCCACAACATGCAGCAGGCCGCCCGTTGCAGCGACTACACGGCCTACATGTATCTGGGCGAGATGATCGAGTTTGGCGCCACCGAGCAGATCTTCTTCAAGCCTGAGCGCAAGGAGACCGAGGACTACATCACCGGCCGCTTCGGCTGATCGGTGATTGCTACGTTATTGATAGCTTGTGGCGCTTTATAGATAAGCGCTAGGGCTCAATTTGATTCAAAACCGTGAGGTTGTACGCCAAATGCCAGACAAACACCTTTCCTCGCAGTTCGACAGCGAACTCAACAGCGTCTCCGCCCGCGTCATGGAGATGGGCGGCCTCGTGGAGTCGCAGATCCGCCAGGCGGTCTACGCACTGTCCCAGTTCAGCCTGGAAGCCGTGGAGACGGTGGCTTCCATCGAGACGCGGGTGAATGCGATGGAGGTCGAGATCGACCAAGAGCTGTCGTCCATCATCGCTCGCCGCCAGCCCACCGCACGCGACCTGCGCCTGCTGCTGGCCTTCTCCAAGGCCACGGCCAACTTGGAGCGCATGGGCGACGAGGCCAACAAGATGGCCCGCATGGTGCGCTCCATCATCGAGAGCGGCGCTCCGCGCTCGCTGCCATCGAGCGACCTGCGCACGGCGGCCGAGCTCGCCTCGGGCCTGCTGCGCAAGACGCTGGACGCGTTTGCGCGCCTGGACGTCAAGGCCGCGGTCGCCATCCTGAAAGAAGACGACCTCATCGACAAGGAGTTCGACGGCTTCGTGCGCAAGCTCATCACCTACATGATGGAAGACCCCCGCACCATCTCGCCCAGCCTGGATCTGCTGTTCCTGGCCAAGGCGATCGAGCGCATCGGAGACCACTCCAAGAACGTGGCTGAGCTGATCATCTATCTGGTCAAGGGCAAGGATGTGCGCCACACTGCCCTCGACGAGATCGAGTCGGCAGTCCTGTAAGAAAGGGCTTTGGCATCGTTATGAGAAAGCTTCCCCGTGTCCTGATCGTGGAGGATGAGCCTGCAATCGCCGAGCTGATTGCGGTGAACCTGCGCCACAACGGATTCCAGCCCTTCTGGGCGGAAGACGGCGACTCGGCCCAGCGCGAGCTGGATGCCGTGCTGCCGGATGTCATCCTGCTCGACTGGATGTTGCCCGGCCAAAGCGGCCTGTCGCTGGCCCGCAAGTGGCGGGCCGACAGCCGCACCAAGCCCATTCCCATCCTCATGCTCACCGCGCGCGGCGACGAGCCCGACAAGATCGCCGGGCTGGACGCGGGGGCGGATGACTACATCACCAAGCCCTTCTCCACGCAGGAGCTGCTGGCGCGTATCCGCGCCGTGCTGCGCCGGCGCGCGCCGGAGCAGGTGAGCGACAGCGTCACCATTGCCGACTTGGTGCTGGACGCCGCGACCTACCGTGTGTCGTTTCAGGGCCAGCCGCTCAAGGTGGGGCCCACCGAGTTCAAGTTGTTGCACTTTTTGATGAAGCATGCCGAGCGCGTGCACAGCCGCTCGCAGTTGCTGGACAAGGTGTGGGGCGATCATGTCTTCATTGAGGAGCGCACCGTGGACGTGCACGTCAAGCGCCTGCGCGAGGCGCTGGGTGCTGCCTCGGTGATGGTGGAAACAGTGCGGGGCGCCGGCTACCGGTTGACCGCGCAGCCGCAGGTGCAGTTGCAGGCGTGACGGGTCGAGCCTGAGTGTATGGATGGGGCGCCCTGCGCGACCCTGGTTTCTTGGAAGGCTTTGCTGACCGCATGCTGTGGCGAATTACGTACTTTCTGCTCTGGCAGATTGCGGGGGGTGGTCTGGGTTTATGGCAGGGTGGGCCCTGGGGCGCTGCCCTGGGTGCCGCCCTGGCGGCGTGGGCCTGGTTTGTGTGGGACCTGTTGCGCGGCGCGCGCGTGCTGCGATGGCTGCGTAATGGGGACCTGGCCGAAGTGCCCGTGATGCGCGGGATCTGGGGCGAGGCGGCCGACCGAGCCCGGCGCCTGTTGCGCCGGCAGGAATCCCAGATTCGAGAAAGCCAGGACCGGCTGCAGGAGATTCTGGCCGCTCTGCAGGCAACGCCCAATGGGGTGGTGCTGCTGGATGCGCAGGGCCGCATCGAATGGTGCAACCAGATGGCGGCAAACCAGTTTGGTTTTGACGCACAACGCGACGTGATGCAGTCCATCGGCAATCTGGTGCGCGACCCCGATTTCACGGCCTATCTGGCCGCGCAGGACTTTGGCAGCGATGTGGTGCTGGAGGGGCGGTTCAGCACCCCTTCGCGGCCCGTGCGCATCTCCGTGCATCTGCATCCCTACGGCGACGGCCGCACCCTGCTGCTGTCGCGTGACGTGACAGCGCTGGAGCAGGCGGACGCCATGCGCCGGGACTTTGTGGCCAACGTTTCGCACGAGATACGCACGCCGCTGACCGTGCTGACCGGTTTTGTCGAGACCCTGCAGACCCTGCCTCTCACGGCCGAGGAGCGCGCGCGCTACCTGGGCATGATGGCCCAGCAGGCACTGCGCATGCAAAGCGTGGTGCAGGACCTGCTGACGCTGTCGCGCCTGGAGGGCAGCCCGCTGCCGGGCATGGCCGAGTGGACGCCGGTGCAGGCGCTGCTGGGGCGCTGCGAGGAAGAAGGGAGGGCCCTGTCGGCCCTGCTCACGCAGAACCAGACGCCCCACACGCTGCACTTCCCGCATGCCGAGGTGCTGCGCGCGGAAGGTGACATCGCGGGCGTACCGGCCGAGCTGCAAAGCGCGCTGTCCAACCTCATCAGCAATGCCGTGCGCTATACGCCTGCCGGCGGCTCCATCACGGTGGAGTGGCTGCGGCAGGAGGACGGCAGCGCCCTTTTTTCAGTGCGCGACACCGGCCCCGGCATCGCGCCAGAACACATTCCGCGTCTGACCGAGCGCTTTTACCGGGTGGACCGCAGCCGCTCGCGCGAGACCGGGGGCACGGGGCTGGGTCTGGCCATCGTCAAGCACGTGCTGCAGCGCCATGGCGCGACGCTGGACATCAGCAGCACGCTGGGCAAAGGATCGGTGTTTGCCGTCACCTTCCCGGCGAACCGGCTGCGCGGGTTTGTGCTGCGGGGCTGACGGCCCGCCACAGCATCGCCACGAACAGCGCGGCTGTCACGGCCAGCGCCACCGCACTGGCTGCCCAGAAAGGCGTGGGCGCCGGGTTGCCGGCCCACGGCCCGTGAGCACGGTAGGCCAGCCAATAGCCCCCGCCCAAACCGGCGCCCCAGAGCAGGCCACAGTACACCAGCAGCGGTGCGACGGTTATGCGGTAGCAGCGCAACACGAACACGCACAAGGTCTGCAGCGCGTCGGCCGCGTGGTATGCCGCCACCCATACCAGCACGCTGCCAGCCATGGCTATCACACTGGCGTTGGCGGAATAGACGGCTCCGATTTGATTTTTTGCTATCAATAATATAGCTGCTAGCGCAATGCCAATAAGCGCTGAAAGCCTAAAACCTATAAAAACCACCTGCCGTGCACGGGCCGGGTCCTGCGCGCCCAGCCAGTAGCTGGTGCGTGCGCTTGTGGCAATGGCCAGGGACAGCGGCACCATGTAGAGCACCGCGGCCAGGTTGGCGGCAATCTGGTGCGCGGCTGACGCGGTGGTGCCCTGCCGCGCAATGAACAGCGCCATCAGCGTGAAGGAGGTAACCTCCACCATCACCGCCAGCCCGGCAGGAATGCCCAGCCGCGCAAACCCGGCGATGGTGGGCCAGTGCGGCAGTTCCATGCGCTGCCAGAGGGCGAGTGGCTCGTAGAAATCCTGGGTGCGCAGCAGCCACACGGCCAGGACCAGCATGCTGCAGTTCACCACCAGCGTGGCCCAGGCGCAGCCCACCACTCCCATTGCGGGCAGACCGCCGCCGCCAAAGGTGAACCACACCGACAGCGGCAGCTTGATGAAGAGCGAACCCACCTGCAGCGCGGTCACCAGCTTGGGCCGCCCCAGCGCCTGGTTGAGCGTGCTGTAGATGCGAAACAGCAGCGCGGGCGGCAAGGCGAGCGCCAGCACCGCCAGATAGCTTTCCACCTCGCCGCGCAACTCGGGCGGGACCTCCGTCCAGCGCAGGAGCGGAGCTGGCGAGAGCAGCACGGCCATGCCGAATGCGGACGCCGCAGCGCAAAGGTACAGGGCCTGCCGCAGCGACCGGCCCACTGCGGCCGTCTGCCCCGCACCGCGCTGCTCGGCCCACACGGGCAGCAGCGCTTGCAGACCGCCCATCAGCGCCACATACACGCTGATGAAAATGGCCGAGCCGACGGACAGCGCGGCCAGCGAGGATTCGCCGTGCCGGCCTGCCACGATGGTATCGGTCACCCCAAAAGCCATGACGGCCAGTTGCCCCGCCAGCACTGTGAGGGCATGGCGGGTGATGATGGAGCGCTCGGACATCAGGGCGCAGGCCCTGTGCGGCGGAACACGAGGAGCTGGTCGTTCTTGTCGGTGGGGCGGGGCAGGGTGGCTTGCAGTTGCCACAGCGCCACATTCACCTTACGTTCTGAGGCCGGCCAAGAGGCGATGTCCGCCAGCAGCCAGTCACATTCATCCTGCAGCCCGGCACGCTCCAATGCAAGTCCGCCGTGGTACTGCAGGGCAGCCACCTGGGCGCGGCTCAGGCCCAGCGTCTGCACGCAGCCCGGGGCTGGCCCCACCACGGCCATCACGCTGCGCACCTGTGGCGCGTAGCTGCGCGCAAAATCCAGCAGCGGCAACCAAAGCGTCATCAGCAGCAGCCAGCCCAGCGTGGCGCCACCGGCGGGCAGCACCAGGCTCTTCCAGATGGGCGCGCGGTCGCGCGAGGCGCGCCACCACACCAGTCCCGCCCAGCCCACGGTGGCGGCCAGCGCCACGGCCAGCGCGACGGCAGAAAACTCCGGCACGAATCCCGGCGCCAGCTTGGCCACGTTGGCGGCGGGCTTGGCCGGAACGCCGGTCTGCATGGCGATCCAGATCACCCAGATGGCCAGCGCGGACACGGTAAAGAACAGCAGCGTGAACCAGTCGATCAGCGCGCCCACGCTGCGCCCCAGGGTGGGCAGTGCAAACGCGGCCAGTGCCGCCATGGCGGGCAACCCCAGCAGCAGGGCGCGGTCCGCGGGCGCCGTGGTGACTGTGGCAGCAATGGAGATCACCAGAAACCCCAGCGGCAGCAGCAAATGCCGGTGCCCGGGCATGTTGAATATTTGCTTGCGCCAGCGCCACAGCGTCCACAGCGCCAGTGGCCAGGCGGGCCAGCCAAACCACAGCAGCAGGCGCGCCAGGCTCTGCCATTCCTTGCCACCCGTCTCGGCACCTACGACCCGCCAGCGCCACAGATCCAACACTACGGCCAGCGCCGCGGCCGCCGCCATCCCTGCGGCCAGCACCACGGCCCAGCGCAGACGCCGGTCGTCGTTGCTGCCCGGCGCAAAAATCACGACTGCGATGCTCAGCCCCCCCATCATGGCAGCCAGCGCGGGCGCTCCCGCCAGCGTCAGCCCGGCCATGCCCACCACCAAGGCCACCGTTGGCGCCACGGTACGGTGGGGCATGGCGGCCACGGCAGAAAACACCAGGGCCGTGCAGCTGAGCTGCACCAAGTAGCTGGTGACCTCGTGCGACAGCTGCGCCAGGCCCAGACAGGCAATCAGTGCGAGCAGGCCACCGTCAGCAATGGCACGCGCGTAGTCGGGCGCATTGGCTTCGCCGCCAAAGGCAAACGCCACGGGTTGTGCGCCGGGACTGCGCGCCAGGTAGTACACGCCATACCAGGTCGCCATGAGCGTGAGCGCCAGCAGGGTCGCAAACGGCACACGCACAGCCATTTCGGCCGACAGCCAGGACGGCGCAATCTGGATGGCCCATGCCCCCAGCCAATAAGGCAGCAACCCTTCGGTTTCAGGCGGCATGCCCCCCAGCAGTGGGCTCCCCCACGGCGTGCGGCCCTGCGCCAGCTCCAGCATGTAGCCAAAGGCCGTGACGTCGGCACTTTTCCACGGGTCCCGGCCCACAAAGCCGGGTACCACATACGCAATGCACAACAGCAGCAGCGCCCAGCGCGGAAGCGGGCTCACGGCGTTCTGGGTAACGATGGCAGGGGTGGGGGGGGTCACGCGTCAGAGATCGGTAGAGTGCACAGCGAAGCCACCGAGAATAAAGGCAAAAGCAAACAAAAAGGCAGCACGGTTGCCCGGGCTGCCTTTGTGCGGGAACGCAGGAGGCGAATTACTTCGCTGCGGTCTTGCCGAAACGGTTGCGGAAGCGCTCCACGCGGCCACCCATGTTGTCGACGGACTTTTGCGTGCCGGTGTAGAAGGGGTGCGATTCAGAAGAGGTATCCAGCTTGAACAGCGGGTATTCCTTGCCTTCGTGGGTTTCGGTTTCCTTGGTGTTCACGCACGAGCGGGTCACGAACTTGAAACCGTTGGACAGGTCCACGAACAGAACTTCGCGGTAGTTGGGGTGAATGCCTTCTTTCATGATCTTCCTTTGAGTCAACTGCGGGAGCCGCACCGGCCAGTCCGATGTACTTTCCGCAAGAAAAAGCCCTCCATTATGGCACAGGCGGAGAATTAGCCTCCGCGCCGCATCATGTCGAAGAAGTCCACGTTGGTCTTGGTGGCCTTCATGTTCTTGATCATGAGTTCCATCGACTCGATCTCGTCCATGTTGTACATGAACTGGCGCAGGATGCGGGTCTTCTGCAGGATTTCAGGGGCCAGCAGCAGCTCTTCGCGGCGCGTGCCGCTCTTGTTCAGCTCGATGGCAGGGAACACGCGCTTCTCATACAGGCGGCGGTTCAGGTGGATTTCGCAATTGCCCGTGCCTTTGAATTCTTCAAAGATCACTTCGTCCATGCGGCTGCCGGTGTCAACCAGCGCGGTAGCGATGATGGTGAGCGAGCCGCCTTCTTCGACCTTGCGCGCAGCACCGAAAAAGCGTTTGGGGCGCTGCAGTGCGGCAGCGTCTACACCGCCCGACAGCACCTTGCCGCTGGAGGGCACGACGTTGTTGTAGGCGCGGGCCAGGCGGGTGATGGAGTCCAGCAGGATCACCACGTCCTTCTTCAGCTCGACCAGGCGCTTGGCGCGCTCGATCACCATTTCCGCCACGTGCACGTGACGTGCGGCAGGCTCGTCGAAGGTGGAGGCAATGATTTCGCCCTTCACCGTGCGCTGCATTTCGGTCACTTCTTCAGGGCGCTCGTCCACCAGCAGCACCATCAGGTGCACGTCGGGGTTGTTGGCCGTGATGGCGTGGGCGATGTGCTGCATCATCACCGTCTTGCCGCTCTTGGGCGGGGCAACGATGAGTGCGCGCTGGCCGCGGCCGATGGGGGCGATGATGTCGATGATGCGACCGGTGATGTTCTCTTCGCCCTTGATCTCGCGTTCCAGGCGCATCTGCTCCTTGGGGAACAGCGGCGTCAGGTTTTCAAACATCACCTTGTGCTTGTTCTGCTCCGGGGGGCCGCCGTTCACGGCGTCAAGCTTGGTCAGTGCAAAGTAGCGTTCGCCATCCTTGGGCGTGCGCACTTCCCCTTCGATCATGTCGCCGGTGTGAAGGTTGAAGCGGCGTACCTGGCTGGGGCTGATGTAGATGTCGTCCGTGCTTGCGGTAAAGCTGGTGTCGGGGCTGCGCAAGAAGCCAAATCCGTCCGGCAGGATCTCCAGCACGCCGTCCGCAAACACCTGCTCGCCCGCCTTGGCGCGCTTCTTGATGATGGCAAACATCAACTCTTGCTTGCGCATCCGGCCGGTGTTTTCGATTTCGAGTTCTTCGGCCTGCTTCAGGACTTCAGACACGTGCAGTGCCTTGAGTTCGTTTAAGTGCATGGATTGACTCCTTGGCGGAGCTGGTATGAATCTTGGGGGAGGTGGGCAGGTGCCGGAAGGGCTGCTGTTTGCAGGCCCGGCCCGCCGGGGATCTGGGTTCGGCTGCCAATGCGTGCAGGCCGGTGATCGGGAGGAATTATGACAGGAAAAAAAGCGGGTGTTTCAAGCGCTGCCGTGACGAGAGCAGCAACGGCGCCCGGGCGCCGGATGCGCATCGCGTGCGATGCAAAAAAAAAGCCCCGCAGGCGGCGCGCCGGCGGGGCAGGGGCGTCAGGCCAGTTGCTGGTCGATGAAGGCCGTCAACTGCGCCTTGCTCATTGCGCCGACCTTGGTGGCGGCCAGTTGGCCGTCCTTGAACAGCATCAGCGTGGGAATCCCGCGGATGCCGAACTTGGCAGGGATCTCGCGGTTTTCGTCCACGTTCATCTTGGCGATCTGCAGCTTGCCCTGGTAGGTGCCTGCGACTTCGTCGAGGATGGGGGCAATCATCTTGCAGGGGCCGCACCATTCAGCCCAATAGTCCACCAGCACGGGTGTGCCGGGTTGGAGCACGTCGGCTTCAAAGCTGGCGTCAGAGACGTGTTTGATGAGTTCGCTGGCCATGGCGGATTCCTTGTGTCTGGGCCGGTGGCGACCGGTATACGTTTAAAGTCTGGCGATTGTGACAGAAACCAATTCCACGTTCACCGGTGTGGCCGGGCCCTGCGACGCTATGACAGTCATAGCGAAAAGCGATGAGTGCGATGCGCTTTGGGCTGCGGCGCTGGCCCGGGTGGAGGCGCATATCAAGGCGCAGGGCGCCCATCCGGCGCGGACCGTGGTGCTGGTGCCCTATGCCCAGCTCATGCCGGTGGCGCAGCGCTATTGGGGTGCGCGCCACCCCGATGGTTTTGCCCCGCGGTTTGAAACCACACGAAACTGGGCTCGCCAACTGTCAGTGTTCGTGCCCGTGGGCAACGACTTGGCGGGCGACGTGGCGCGTGACACGCTGACCGCACGCGCACTGCTTGACCAGGCAGGCCTGGCAGCCCAGCGCGACGTACTGGCAGCCCCCTTGCAAGAGGCTGCAGCCCAGTTGGCGCCCGCTGTTGCGGCCGTACCGCTGACCGAGCGCGAGGCTTGGGCCGTCCGAGCGCGCAGCCTGCTGCCTGAGGCCGACGAAGGGTCGGCCCTGCGCCTGGAAGCGGTGGTGGCCCGCATTGCGCTGGAATGGACGCTGGCCTCGCGCCATGCCACCGATGTGCTGTTCGAAGCGGGTGTGCGCCAGTCGGTGGACGCCCTGGTGGTGCTGCAGGGGTTTCAGGAAGAGCCCTTGGCCCGCGCCCTGCTGGCTCACTGGGGCGACAAGGCCGTTGCCGTGACCCTGGCGGGCGCTGGCCCCGCAGTGGCCGATGCCGCCATCGGCTCCATCGCGCTGCACGCCGCGCACGATGCCGAGGACGAAGCCCAGCGTGCCGCCGCCTGTGTGCTTGCGCACATCGCCGCAGGTCGCACGCCGGTAGCGCTGGCGGCCAACGACCGTGCCCTCACGCGCCGCATCAGCGCGCACCTGGCCAGCAGCGGCGTGGCCGTGCGCGACGAAAACGGCTGGACCTTGTCCACCACCCGCGCAGCGGCCCAGGTGATGGCCGCCCTCAAGGCCTGCGCCTGGAACGCGTTGGCCGACGAGGTGCTGGACTGGCTCAAACACGCGCCGACGCTGCCCGCCGACACCGGCAATGCGCTGGAGCGCGCGCTGCGCAAGGCCGCCGTGGCGACCTGGGCCGGCGCGATGGGAGCGGTGGGAACCCCTGGCGCAGGCAGGGCAGCGCTGGCCGCTTGTGTGGAACAGGCCGACGCCTGGCGCCAAACCCTGGCCGGCCCCCGCGCCCTGGCGCAATGGCTGGCTGCCCTGCGCGCACTGCTGGTGGCCACCGGCCAGTGGCCGCTGCTGGAGTGCGATGCAGCAGGCGCGCGCGTGCTGGCCGCGCTGCGCCTGCAGGCCGGCCAGGACGCCGAACTGGAAGGCTGGAGCGCCGCCGGCCGCCGCATGGCCCTGGCAGAGTTCACCCGCTGGGCCAATGAAGTGCTGGAGGCTGCGCGTTATGTGCCCCTGCAGTCCGGCGACGTGCCCGTGACCGTGCTGCCCATGCCCCAGCTGCTGGCCCGCCCCTTTGCCGCCCTGGTGCTGCCCGGCTGTGACGAAAAACGCCTGCAGGCCGCCCCCGAACCCCCGGGCGACTGGAGCGCGCAGCAGCGCCAGGCCTGGGGCCTGCCCACCCGTGAAACACTGGAAGCCGCGCAGCGCGCCGCCTGGCAACAGGCGCTGCGCACCCCGGCCGTAGATGTGCTGTGGCGCACCGGCGACGAGGGCGGCGAGCCCCTGCTGGCCAGCCCCCTGGTACTGGCCCTGCCGCTGGAGGGCACAGGCATACAGGGTGCCGATACACGCGCCCCGCGCACCGTGGCCGCCCAGCCCACCGCCCGCCCCATGCCCACCGGCCAGGCGCTGCCCGTGCAACGGCTTTCTTCCACCGCGTACGCCGACCTGCGCCATTGCCCGTACCGTTTCTTTGCGCTGCGCCAGTTGGGGCTGCAGGAGGCCGATGAACTGGCTGCCGAAGTGGACAAGCGTGACTTCGGAAACTGGCTGCACGCCGTGCTGCAGCACTTTCACGAAGCGCTGCGGGCCGACCCCACCGATGACCCGACCGAGCGGACGGCCCGCATGGACCACGCCGCCCACGCCGTCACGCAGGCGCAGCGGCTGGGCGAGGGCGACTTCCTGCCCTTTGCTGCGGGCTGGCCCCAGGTGCGCGACGGCTACCTGCGCTGGCTGGCGCAGCACGAGCGCGATGGCGGGCGCTTCCGCCAGGCCGAGGTGCAGACCACGCAGCCGCTGGGCACATTGCAACTGGTGGGTACCATCGACCGCATCGACACTGTATCGACCACGGGCGAACCGACCACGTTGGTCATCGACTACAAGACCGAGAACGACGCCGTCACCCGCAAGCGCATCGGTGCGGGGGCAGAGGACACGCAGCTCGCTTTCTATGCCGCGCTGCTCAGCCACGACACCCTGCGCGCCGCGTACGTGAACGTGGGCGAGCGTGGCGAGACGCAGATGCACGAACAGGAGGACGTGGTGCATCTGCGCGACCTGCTGGTGGAGGGCATCCAGCACGACTTCGCACGCATCGCGGCGGGTGCGCCCATGCCTGCGCTGGGCGAGGGCGCCGTATGCGATTACTGCGCCGCACGCGGCCTGTGCCGAAAAGATTTCTGGAATGAATAGAAGAGGGCACCCTCCTGTGGCGCTGCGCGCCTTCACCCCCTCTCTCGGCTGTGCCGGGAGGGGGGACGACACCGTCGCTGCGGGGCGGCCCTTGCTCGGTGTCCCCGCGCCCGGGCCGCGCCGGTTTCAGCCGCCGACCGCTCATCGCCGTTCGAGGGGATGCATCCAATGAACGCTGCGTACGAACACAACGGCCAGCCCGTCTCGCGCGAGGCGTTCTACGCCATTGCCTGCGACCCTGCGCGCAGCGTGGCCGTGGAGGCCTGCGCCGGCGCGGGCAAGACCTGGATGCTGGTGTCTCGCATGCTGCGCGCGCTGCTGGACGGCTGCGCGCCGCACGAGATCCTGGCCATCACCTTCACCAAAAAGGCGGCCGGTGAAATGCGCCAGCGCTTGCAAGAGTGGCTGGAGGCGTTTGCCCATGCGCCGCTGGAGGACCTGACCCGGGAGTTGATTTCAAGGGGAATCAGCCCTCAGCGCGCTCTGGATAAGCGCGAGGCGCTACAAAATTTATACCGCCAGATGTTGGGCAGCGGCCGCCCGGTGCAGATCCGCACCTTTCACAGCTGGTTTGCCGCCTTGCTGGGCACGGCACCGCTGGCGCTGCTGCAAGAGCGGGGCCTGCCCGCTCACTTCGAGCTGCTCGAAGACGATGCCGAGGCCGTGCGCGAGGTGTGGGGCCCCTTCTTGCAAGCGGTGGCCGACAGCCCCGGCCTGCGGGCCGACTACGAAGCCGTGGTGGCGCGCCACGGCCGCTCGCAAACCCACAAGGCCCTGGCTGCGGCGCTGGCCAAGCGGGTGGAGTTTGACTTGGCCGACGCTGCTGGCGTGGTCGATGCGTCGGTGCCGCCATTCCAGGCGCAGTACCACGACCTCGCGACCTTGACCGAACCGGCAGACGCGCTGCAGGGCGATGCCTGCCACCAGCGCTGGCTGGCCCGCGCCAAGGTACTGGGGGCCGAGGCCAACAAAACTCCCCAGAAGGCCGCCGACGCCATCATCGACGCGCTGGCCTGTGCCGACCCGAACCAGCGGCTCAACATGCTGCGCAAGGCCCTGTTCGTGGCCAAGGAAGACCGGCTTTCCAAGAACCTGGAGAAGTTTGCTGCCGCGCAAGAGGCCGAGCCCGAACTGCAGCGTCTGCTGACCGCACGCCGCCAGCACGAAGCCTGGCAACACCAGCAGCGCATGGCGCGCCTCACTCGCTGCCTGATCGCGCAGTTTGCCGCCGTCAAGCAGCAGCACGGCTGGGTGGACATGAACGACGTGGAGCGCACGGCGCTGGTCATGCTGGCCGACCCGGTGCTGTCGGGCTGGGTGCAGGAGCGGCTGGACGCGCGCATCCGGCATCTGCTGGTCGATGAGTTCCAGGACACCAACCCGCTGCAGTGGCAGGCGCTGCATGCGTGGCTGGCGGGGTACGCAGGATCGGGCGGCGGCAACACCGCGCCCAGTGTCTTTATCGTGGGCGACCCCAAGCAGAGCATCTACCGCTTTCGCCGCGCCGAGCCCCAGGTGTTCATCGCGGCCCAAGCCTTTGTGCGTGACGGGCTGGGCGGCGACCTGTTGAGCTGCGACCACACGCGCCGCAATGCCACCGGCGTGATCGCCGCCGTCAACCACGTCATGGACGCGGCCCAGGCGCAGGGCGAGACCAGCGGGTTCCGCGACCACACCACCGAATCCACAGACCCCGGCAGGCTGCTGCGCCTGCCCGCCATCCTGCCGGCGGATGGCAGCGGCGGCGGTGCGGACCCCTTGGCCTGGCGCGACAGCCTGACCGAGCCGCGCCACGAGGCCGAGGAAACCCAGCGCATGCGCGAATGCGCGCAGGCCGCCGCCTGGGTGGCCGCGCAGATCGCTGCGGGCACGCCGCCGAACGAAGTGCTGGTGCTGGCCCGCAAGCGCGACCGGCTCGCTGCCATGCAGGACGCCCTGCGCGCCCTGCACCTGCCCTGCGTGCAGCCCGAAAAGGCCGACCTGTTCGACGCACCCGAGGTGCAGGACATCGTGGCGCTGCTCGATGCGCTGGTGTCCACGGGGCACGACCTGTCTCTGACGCGCGCACTCAAGTCGCCGCTGTTTGGCGTGGGCGACGACACGCTGGTGGCCCTGGCCGCACTGCGCCGCCAGCCCGAACATGCCGGCAGCAGCTGGTTTGATTTGCTTCAAAAATGTGAGCCGCCAGCGCTTGGTACACAAGCGCTGGCGGCCAATTTGGCTCAATACAAGACCTGGGTGGACGCCTTCCCGCCGCACGATGCGCTGCACGCCATCTACCAGCACGGCGACGTGCTGGCCCGCTTTGCCGCCGCTGCCCCGGCCGCGCAGCGCACGGCGGTGCTGGCCAACCTGCGCGCTCTGCTGTCGGCCGCTCTGCAGCACGATGGCGGCCGCTACCTTACGCCGTATGCATTTGTGCGCGCCATGAAAAAAGGCGGCGTGCGTGCCCCCGGCCGCGTGGACGCGCAGGCCGTGCGGCTGCTGACGGTGCATGGTGCCAAGGGGCTGGAGGCGCGCTGTGTGCTGCTGCTGGACACCGACACCCGCCCGCAAAAGGCCGAAACCATGGGCGTGCTGGTGGACTGGCCCGGCGAGAAAACCGAGCCCGCGGGCTTCGTTTTTCTGGCCAGCGAATCTAGCCCGCCGCCCAGCGCCGAAGCTGCGCTGGCAGCCGAGCAGCAGGCCCGCCAGCGCGAAGAACTGAACATGCTTTACGTGGCGATGACGCGGGCCAAACACTGCCTGGCGCTGTCGTCCGTGGCGCCCAGTGTGTCCGCGCCCGGTAGCTGGTGGAACCGTCTGGCGCCGCTGCTGGCGGACGCGGATGCGACTGCTGCTGCAGAGGCTGCAGGCGTGCCGGCCGCTGAGCCGCGCGACGCAGCCGCCAGCGACCACGGCGAATTCACCCTGGCCGAACTGCCGCCGCTGCCCGATGCGCTTCGCGTGCAGCAGCGGGTGGAAGGTATGTCCGACGCGCCCGGCGGTGTTGTCAACGCGACTGCATCTGGCGCTGCGGCATCCACCCCGCTGTCGCGCTGGGGCGAGGCCATGCACCAGCTGCTGGAGCAGGCTGGCGTTGCGGGCTCGGCGCTGGCTGGCTTGCGCGCCGACGGCTGGCCCGCAGCGCGCGTGGCGCGGCTGGCGATGGACTTCGACATCACTGTCGAGGCCGCGCGCAGCGCCGCGCACACGGCGCAGCGCATCCTGGCGGGCGAGGGCGCCTGGGCTTGGGATGAGGCCATGGTGGACATGGCCATCAACGAAGCCCCGCTGCGCTACCAGGGCCAGAGCCTGCGCATCGACCGCCTGGTGCATCGCCACCAGCCCGCCGGGCACGCGGGCTGGTGGGTGCTGGACTACAAAAGCGCGGCGCAGCCAGAGCGCCAGCCTGCGCTGATGACCCAGCTGCAGCGCTACCGCGCCGCCGTGCGCCAGCAGGTGCCCGGCGAGCCGGTGTGGGCTGCGTTCCTCACGGGCGACGGGCGTCTGGTGGTGGTGCCGGAGGAGGGGGAGGACAAGGTGCAGGGTGCCCACGCCGCTGCATTTGCGAGTGCCTCCCTGGGGCATACTCTCGCCCCCGCTGCGCTGGCGGGTGGGCAAGGGTCGGATGGTCCCCCTTCTGAAGCCCCCATGGGCGCCCCCGGCCCCGTGCAAGGTTCGCTCTTCTGAGCGCGGCCGTTTCCCGACATCGTTGACTGCTGATCCAAAGGTTTCTCTCCATGAATGCACCCACTCCTCCGTCCCACGAAGCAGCCTTGGAACCGCACAACTTCGACGCCGTCGTGGTGGGCGGCGGCCCCGCGGGCCTGATGGCTGCGGAGGTGCTGGCACAAGGCGGCGCGTCAGTGCATGTGTTCGACGCCATGCCGTCGGTGGGCCGCAAGTTCTTGCTGGCGGGCAAGGGCGGGCTCAATCTCACGCATTCCGAAGCGCACGCCGCATTTGCCAGCCGCTTTGCAGCGCGCCAGCCGCAGATCGAACCGATGCTGCAGTCCTTTGGCGGGCCGCAAGTGTGTGAATGGGCGCAGGGCCTGGGCGTGCAGACCTTTGTGGGCACGTCAGGCCGTGTGTTTCCGTCCGACATGAAGGCCGCACCGCTGCTGCGCGCCTGGCTGCAGCGTCTGCGGGCGCAGGGCGTGCAGTTTCACATGCGTCACCGTTGGCAAGGCTGGGCCGAAGACGGAACGCTGGTTTTTGCGGGTCCCACAGGCGCCGTGCATGTGCGCGCCAGCGCTGTGGTGCTGGCGCTGGGCGGCGCCAGCTGGGCTCGCCTGGGGTCCGATGGGGCGTGGGTGCCACATTTGACGGAGCGGGGTGTATCGGTGGCGCCGCTGCGCCCGGCCAACTGCGGGTTTGACGTGCTGCGCGCCGACGCCCCCACTGGCGAGACGCGTCGCGCCTTCTTGCAGGAGCTGATTGGCCGCACGCCCGCGCCGGCAGTGGGCTGGACGCCGCATTTCACCGAACGTTTCGTGGGCCAGCCGTTCAAGACCGTGGCGCTCAGATTTACCGACAGCCAGGGCCGCAGTTTTCAGCGCCGGGGTGAGTTTGTAGCCACGGCGACGGGCGTGGAGGGCAGCCTGGTCTACGCGGCATCCCATTTGTTGCGCGACGAGATAGAGGCGCATGGCCACGCCACCTTCCACCTGGATCTGCTGCCCGACCACACACCTGAACGTGTGCTGGTAGAGGTGCGCCACCCGCGCGGCTCGCGCTCGTTGTCCAGCCACCTCAAAAGCCGGCTCGGCATCGACGGCATCAAGGCCGGCGTGCTGTACGAACACCTAGGCAAGGACGGCATGAACGACCCCGTGGCCCTGGCGCACGCCATCAAGGCCCTACCGGTCACGGTGGTGGCGGCCCGCCCCATCGACGAAGCCATCAGCACCGCAGGCGGCGTCACCTTTGAGTCGCTGGACGAACACCTCATGGCCCGCGCGTTGCCCGGCGTGTTTTTTGCAGGTGAAATGCTGGACTGGGAGGCGCCCACCGGCGGCTATTTGCTCACCGCCAGCATGGCCAGCGGGCGCGTGGCGGGTGCAGGTGCGCTGGGGTGGATTCGGTCGCAAAAGCCGTAGCAGACTTCAAAACTGGCGCGGCCCATACCAGCGGACGCCAAGCAAGGGCCGCCCCGCAGCGAGGGCGTCGTCCCCCCGGGGGGAAGCCGCGCAGCGGCTCAGGGGGGAGTCAAAATCTAGCGCGGTAGTACAACATCGGCCCGCCCTTGCGGGCCCGCAGCACCAGGCGTGACCCGCCCTGCAGCTGCACGCCAATGGCGCCGAACTCGGGCATCAGCCCGCGCGTGCGTGAAGAGGCCCATTGCACCTCCACCCGCGTGCCGTATGTAGGCGGCTGAGTTTGCCAGATCAGCCCCATGGCGTCGGGCGTCTGTGCCCATGCCGAGACATCCAGGTGACGGCCTCGCTGCAACTGTGATCGCCAGCGAACGCCCAGGTCCAGCTGCATGGGCGGTTGCGCAGCGCCCGCAGAGGTGCCTGCGGAGTTGTTGGCTGGGGCAGGAAGGAAGTTGACGGGCCCGCTCAGTCCGAGCGTGAGGCCGAATCGGTTGGGGCTCTCTGGCGTGAGCCAGCGCGTCAAGTCGAGATGCTGCGTGGCATTCGAAAAATTGGAAGCGGCGCCGTTGGCCATGCCGCCCCGATAGGCACCGCCTGAATTCAGCGCATCGCCCACGTTGGGCAGGATGGCAGTGTTCAATTCAAAGCTGGGCGCGTACGCCTGATTTTCCGCCTGCCACTCTTCCTGCCAGCGCGACAACGCGTCACTGCCGAACGAGGCCTCGACTGCATGGCAGCTTTGCAATGACGCCCAGCACAGACAGGTGGCCCCCAGCGCTGTCAGCGCGCGGTCGCGCCTTAAGGAAAACGACGACACGGAACATTGCGTTGTCGAGAGGGCTGGCATGGGGCACCCGGGTAGCAAAGCGGTTGAAACGGATGCCACAAAGTGTGCAAAAACCCTGCACAGGCGCGTGTTTCCAACCGCCGCATCCCATCGTGGGACAACGCCGACAGAGCCCCGAAGACGCATTCAGGGGCAACTCAAGAGAACAAGAGGGAGAGGGAGACGGCATCCACCGGCACCAAGGTGCGGATGGAAGAAAAGAGAAGGGATGCAGAAAAGAGAAGTTGACGAGCCTTACCCCCGGCACTGACTCCACGGTTAGGGCTGCTTGGTTCCCCACCTGACCCGGTTGGCCGCTTCACCATGCGAGGAGGCCCGTCAGGACGAGATTCTACCCTCGGAACAGTGCTTGCCATTTTTGCTTGTCCCTTACATGCGCAGTGATTCGGTGTGAGGCAATCCACCGAGGCCGTAACCCCGTCTGCCGTGGGCCCTAGAATCACGCCCCATGTCCTACCTCGTGCTCGCCCGCAAGTACCGCCCCCGCAATTTCACCGAGATGGTGGGGCAGGAGCACGTGGTCCAGGCCCTGTCCAACGCGCTGACGCAGCAGCGCCTGCACCACGCGTATTTGTTCACCGGCACGCGGGGCGTGGGCAAGACCACGGTCTCGCGCATTCTGGCCAAGTCGCTCAATTGCCAAGGTGTAGATGGCAACGGCGGCATCACGGCCACACCGTGCGGCGTGTGCCAAGCGTGCACCGACATCGACAGCGGCCGCTTTGTGGATTACACCGAGCTGGACGCTGCGTCGAACCGTGGCGTGGACGAGGTGCAGAGCCTGCTGGAGCAGGCTGTCTACAAGCCAGTGCAGGGGCGCTTCAAGGTTTTCATGATCGACGAAGTGCACATGCTGACCAACACGGCGTTCAACGCCATGCTCAAGACGCTGGAAGAGCCGCCCGAATATCTCAAGTTCGTGCTGGCAACCACTGATCCGCAGAAGGTGCCGGTGACCGTGCTCAGCCGCTGCCTGCAGTTCAACCTGCGGCCCATGGCACCCGAAACGGTGCTGGAGCACCTGACCCGGGTCCTGGCCCAGGAGAACGTGTCCGCTGAGCCGCAGGCCCTGCGCCTGCTGTCGCGAGCCGCGCGCGGCTCCATGCGCGACGCGCTGTCGCTTACCGACCAGGCTATCGCCTTTGGCAGCGGTCAGTTGCAGGAAGCTGGCGTGCGCCAGATGCTGGGCGCTGTGGACCGCTCGTATGTCTTTCGCCTGATCGATGCGCTGGCCCAGGGTGATGGCAAGACTGTGGTGGAAACCTCGGACGCGCTGCGCATGAACGGTCTCTCTGCCGCCTCCACGCTGGAGGAAATGAGCGCTGTGCTGCAGCGCATGGCGGTGTACCAGGCCGTGCCACAGATGGCGGGCACTGTGGACGCGGGCGACCCCGAGGCCGCAGAGACCGCGCGGCTGGCTGCCGTGATGCCTGCCGATGAAACGCAGCTGCTGTACAGCCTGTGCCTGCACGGCCGCGGCGAGCTGGGCCTGGCCCCTGACGAGTACGCTGCGCTGACCATGGTGCTTCTGCGCCTGCTGGCTTTCAAACCCCCGAGCGGGGCGGCTGAAAAAAAAACTCTAGCGCAGCCTGAATCTGCACCCACGCAGCCTGCGGCGGCACCGGCTGCAGCCGCCGCGCCGCTGCCGACGCCGATGCCAGTGGCAACTGCGCCCGCGCGCGCAGCGCACATTGAGCGTCAGCCCGCAGCGCAGCCTCTGGCGCCAGACGCGTCCCAAGAGCCTCCACCCTGGCCGGACTCGCCCGACGACGGCAGCACGGCTGTGGCTGCGGCACCGGGTGTGCGGTCCGCCAGCGCTGCTGCCACGCCACTGCCTGTCCGCTCGCCCGAAGATTTTGATAGAAAATCGGCTCCAGCGCTTGCTCAGCAAGCGCAGAAAGCTCCTGAGTTTGTAGCAATCCCCGTACGTACCGCACCGGAGCCTGGCGAGCGGCTGCAGCCCACACCCCAGCCCCTGTCCGCGCCCATGCCGGTGTCTGCCCGCTACACCCCGACCGAAGAAGGGGACGTATGGCATGCGACCGTGCAGCAGCTGGTGCAGGCCGAGGCCATTGCTGCGCTGGTGCGCGAGCTGGCCCTGCAGTCGCAGCTGGTGGCGCGCGACGGCGGCCACTGGCTGCTGCGTGTGGAGCGAGAATCCTTGAACCAGCCCGTGGCGCGCGAGCGCCTGCGGGCCGCGCTGGAGGCTGCAGGGCATGCCACGCAGATCAGCGTGGAAGTGGGCGTGGTCATCGACAGCCCCGCCCGCCGCAACGCGGCCGCAGCCGCCGAGCGCCAGCGCCGTGCTGAAGAGATCGTGATGAACGACCCCTTCGTCCAATCGCTGATGCGCGACTATGGCGCGAAAATCGTGCCGGGCAGCATCAAGCCTGCATGACGAACCCACAAGCTCTGTTTGTTACTTACTGACTAGTTAGAAACCGAAAAGGAAACCACACCATGTTCAACAAAGGACAACTCGCCGGCCTGATGAAGCAAGCGCAGGCGATGCAGGACAACCTCAAGAAAGCGCAGGACGAACTGGCCTTCATCGAGGTGGAGGGTGAGTCGGGCGCGGGCCTGGTCAAGGTGCTGATGACCTGCAAGCACGACGTCAAGCGCATCACCATCGATCCCAGCCTGCTGGCCGAAGACAAGGACATGCTGGAAGACCTGGTGGCGGCGGCGTTCAACGCGGCGGTGCGCAAGGCTGAAGAGACTTCGGCGGAGAAGATGGGCAAGCTGACGCAGGGGATGCCAGGCCTCCCCCCCGGCATGAAATTCCCTTTTTGAGGGGTTGGCTACTGCGCGGGCCATCTGCGTCGTTGGGCGGTGCTCGGAATCCTCACGTACTGCAAGTACGTTCCGGTTCCTGTGCTCCGTCCGCCTAGCAGCTGATCCCGCTCGCTACGCCCTTGAGGGTGGGGTTTGAAGGCCGGAGCCATTCCGCTCGCTTACGCCATCCGTTCGAGCTAAGCCTGTCGAAGCCTGGCTCTGTCGTCTCTTACGCCTCCTGACTATCCATGCCCGCCACCAATTCCCTTGATGTCCTGATCCAGGCACTGCGCCGGCTGCCGGGGGTGGGGGTCAAGTCTGCGCAGCGCATGGCATTTCATTTGCTGCAGCATGACCGTGAAGGGGCGCTCGGCTTGTCGCGGGCATTGTCGGAGGCTGTGGGCACGGTGCACCACTGCGCGCGCTGTCACACGTTCACCGAGGCCGAGGTCTGCAGCACCTGTCTGGACCCGGACCGTGACGCTACGCGTCTGTGTGTGGTGGAGACGCCTGCGGACCAGGCGGCGCTGGAGCGCACGGGCGCTTTCAAGGGGCTGTACTTTGTGCTCATGGGGCGGCTCAGCCCGCTGGACGGGGTGGGTCCCAAGGAGATCGGCCTGCACAAGCTCATGGAGCGTGCAAGCGATGGTGTGGTGCAAGAGGTGATCCTGGCCACCAACTTCAATGCCGAGGGCGAGGCCACGGCCCATGTCATCAGCGAGGCCCTCAAAAGCCGGGGCGTGCACGTCACACGGCTTGCGCGGGGCGTGCCGGTGGGTAGCGAGCTGGAGTATGTGGACCTGGGCACGATCGCCCATGCGCTGGTGGACCGCAGATAAGCCGCGCTGCTGGCGGCCGGATTGCTCGTGCCAGCGACTAGAATACTCCCGATTTAATAGCTGCCAGCGCTTGTCTAGTAAGCGCTGGAGCCCAAGAAGGCTTGAAATATCATGAACACCAGCATGCACGTTGCACGGTTTACGGTGGCTTATTGGTGCGTGCTGATCGCGGCGTTGCTGCCCATCTGCTGCGCCTGGCTGGCCAAGAGTGGCAGCTTTGGCAAACCGCGCAAGGACGGTGGGTTTGACAACCGCAACCCGCGCGAATGGATGGCTCGGCAAACCGACTGGCGGGCCCGCGCCAATGCGGCGCAGGCCAACAGTTTTGAGAGCCTGCCGTTCTTCATCGGCGCGGTCATCATTGCGCACCTGCTCGGCGCTGGCCAGACACTTTTGGACATGCTGGCATTTTTGTATGTCATGTTGCGCATCTTCTACATCATGATGTACGTGTCGGACATGCCCACCGCGCGAAGCGCCCTGTGGGCGGCCGGGTTTGCGGTGAACATCGCGATTCTGTTCATCGGCTACCGATAGGCCGCCGTCCCGACGCGCCGCCCGCTACATGGCGGCTTTGGTTGCCAGCGTGAGTGGTTGGCGTGTTCTTGCTGTTGTGCCGGCTCAGGGCGTTCTGCTTACCAGCGCGGGGCAGCCGCAGCCCCTTACGTAGAAACCCCCACGGTGCTCACCCTGATGCGGTTGTGCGCGGTTTGCGGCACGATTGTTGCAACGCAGCATGCACACCGGCTAGGGTGCCTGGCTTGTAGCACCGCCGCGTTTCGCCCTCTTTTGCCTGATTTGATCCTGTGACTTCCCCATTGCTCAGCCGCCGCGCGTTTGCTGCCGTGACCGCCCTGTCGGCTGCCACGGTGTGTGCGCCCACGCTGCTGGCGCAAGCGCCGCTGCAATCCTCCGCCGTGCCACATGGCGACGGGCCGGCGGCCCTGGGCCGCCTGACGATTGCAGTGGGCGGGCAGAGTGTGCTGTACCACCTGCCGCTCGCGCTGGCGGATCAGCTGGGCTACTTCCGTGCCGAGGGGCTGGACGTGTCGGTGCGTGATTTTTCTGCCGGTGCCATGGCGCTGCAGGCCGTGCAGGAAGGTGTTGCCGATGTATGCTCGGGCGCCTACGAACACACCATCCGACTGCAGCTGAGGGGGCAGGCTTACCGCTCGCTGGTGTTGCAGGGGCGGGCGCCGCAACTGGCGCTGGGGGTGTCCCTGCGGGCGCTGCCGCAGTACAAGGGCCTGGGGGATTTGGCCGGGCGCCGCATCGGCGTATCGTCCGTGGGCTCCTCCACCCATCTGGCGGCCAGCCTGCTGCTGGCGCGCGCTGGCATGGGCGCGGGGGATGTGAGCTTTGCGAGCGTGGGCTCGGGGGCCGCGGCCATGAGCGCCTTGCGCACGGGCCAGGTGCATGCCTTGTGCCACGCCGATCCGCTGATGACGCTGCTGGAGCAAAAAGGCGATGTGCGCATCGTCGGCGATTTGCGTTCGCTCAAGGCCTCGCAGGAGATTTTGGGCGGGCCCATGCCCGCGAGCTGCTTGTATGCGCCGCAGGCCTTTGTGCAAAAGAACCCGGCGCAGGCGCAGGCTCTGGCCAATGGGGTGGTACACGCCCTCAAGTGGCTGCAGACGGCCGTGCCGGCCGACATCGTCAAGACTGTGCCTGCCGGTTTTTTGATGGGAGACCGCGGCGTGTACCTGGCAGCTTTTGGCCGCGTGCGCGAAACCTATTCCACCAACGGCCTCATGCCTGACGACGGCGCCAGCACCGCGCTGCGGGTGCTGTCGCGGGTGCACCCGGAGCTTGCAGACACCCGGGTGGATTTGGCCCGCACTTTCACCAACGACTTCGTGCGCAAGGCACGCCTGAAATTCAACGTCTGAAGCCTTGCCTTGCTTGCGAGCCGGCGTTGCGGTCTCGCTCTTGCCTCACTCTGACTCTGTGGGAGTCTTCTGCTCGGGAAGATGGCTTACATTCGGCGACGCTTCGGCTGGCTAGTCTGTGCAAGCTGCTATCGCGTTCTGTGCAACCCGTCTCTCAAGGACTTTCCCATGACATTTACCCTCAGCATCGGCCCGCTTGTTTCCCTCATCGCGGGCATTCTCATTTTGATCATGCCGCGTCTGCTCAGCACCATCGTGGCGCTGTACCTCATCATCATGGGCATCCTGGGGCTGATGGGCATGCATTCGCTCAAACTCTGACCGATGACGCCGCACCTGTGCGTGGCGCGCCCTGCAGACAACGGTGCAGCGGTCAGCGCCGCTTGACCTTCGACGGGGTTCCGCCCTTGCGTGCAGGGGGCGCCGCCGGGCGCTTGCTGCCGACGCTGGGGCGTGATGCCGCGCTGCTGGCCCGCGCGGGGCGTACAGGCAGATAGACCACCACCTGCTGCCCCACTTTGAACGCGGCATTGGCGCGCACATCGTTCCAGTCGGCCACGTTGGCGGCCGTCAGCTTGTAGCGGCGCGCGATGCTGGCCACGGTTTCTCCCTTGCCCGCCCGCACCGTTGTGCGGCGCGTCACCACTTCGGGGGTGAAGGCCAGCTGCCCGTTGTCCGCCAAGTGTGACGATACATCCTGGCGGGTGGTGGTCGAGCGCGGCACCATCAGTGCCGACCCCGCCTTGATCAACATGCGTGGAGGAATGCTGTTCACGCTGCGCAGGTCGGCCTCGCTCATGCCCGCGCGCTGGGCGGCCTCAGCCACGCTCATGTTGGAAGGAACGGTCCACACCGTCCAGCTCGCATACTGGCCTTCGCGACGGGCTTCCAGATTGCGCTGGAACACCTTGGCGTTGTCCCAGGGCAGAAGGATCTGCGGCGTGCCCGCGGCGAAGATGACGGGGCGGTTGAACGATGGGTTCAGCGCGCGAAAGTCTTCCTCGCGGATGCCGGCCAGCGAGGCCACCAGCGACACGTCGATGTCGTGCGTGATGTCCACCGTCTGGAAGTAGGGGTGGTTTTCGATCAGCGGCAGTTCGGTCTTGAACGCCTCGGGGTTGGCCACGATGTTCTTCACCGCCTGCAGCTTGGGCACGTACATGCGTGTCTCTGCGGGCATGTTCAGCTCGGTGTAGCTGGTCCCCAGGCCGGCCTTCTGGTTGCGGGCAATGGCGCGGCCCACGCTGCCCTCGCCCCAGTTGTAGGCAGCCAGCGCCAGGTGCCAGTCGCCAAACATGTTGTAGAGCTTTTGCAAATAGTCGAGCGCCGCGCGGGTGGAGGCCAGCACGTCGCGCCGGTCATCGCGGAAGGCGTTTTGCTTGAGGTCGAAATACGTGCCCGTGGCGGGCATGAACTGCCACATGCCCGCCGCTTTGGCCACCGAGACCGCCTGCGGGTTGAACGCGCTCTCGATGTAGGGCAGCAGCGCCAGTTCGGTCGGCATGCCACGGCGCTCCAACTCTTCGACGATGTGGAACAGGTACTTGCTGGAGCGCTCCGTCATGCGCTGCATGTAGTCGGGCCGGCTTGCGTACCACTGTTCGCGGTCCGGCACCAGCTCATGCTGCAGGTCGGGCATGGCGAAACCGCGGCGGATGCGGTCCCACAGGTCGGTGGGGGCAGACAACGATGCCACCTCGCCATTGGTGGCTTGCGCCAGGGCAATGGGCTGCAGGGGGCCACTGGGGAAAACAGGTGTGTGGGGGGCTTGCGGCGCTGCCGGGGGCGTTGCCGGCGCCTTGCTGCTGGTGGTGGGTGCGTTGTCGCCCTGGGGGCTACCCACCGTGGCGCAGCCTGTGAGCCAGAGCGCGCTGACCAGGCAGGCAATGTGCAGAATTTTCATCGGAACTCGTTTTTCCATTCGCGCAGCGCGGCCAGAACCGCTACGGCGTCTTCTTGTTGCACCTGCGCGTCGCGGGCCTGGGCGGCCTGTGCCACCGCGGCATGCCGCACACGCAGGAAAGGGTTGATGTCTTGCTCCAGTGCCACGGTGGAGGGCAGGGTGGGCAGGTTCTGCGCACGCAGCGCCTCGCAGCGGCTGCTGTAGTAGAGCAATGCCGCGTTGCCGGGTTCCACGGCGCGCGCAAACTTCAGGTTGGAGAGTGTGTACTCGTGCGTGCAGCACACCCGCGTGTCGCCAGGCAGCGCGGCCAGTTGGTCCAGCGAACGGAGCATTTGCGCGGGCGTGCCTTCAAACAGGCGCCCGCAGCCGCCCGAAAACAGCGTGTCGCCGCAGAACAGCAGTGGCGCACCGTCCATGGCTGGGCAGTAATACGCGATGTGACCGGCCGTGTGGCCTGGTACGTCAAGCACTTCAAATCGCAGCCCCAGACACTCCACGGTGTACCCGGCCGACAGCCGGACCACCGGCACCGGAATGCGCTCGCGCGCGGGGCCATAGACCGTGGCACCCGTGGCGTCGCGCAGCGCATCCACGCCTCCGACATGATCAGGGTGGTGGTGCGTGACTAGAATGGCCTGCAAGCTCAGACCCAGGTCGGAGAGTGCCTTGGTCACGGGGACCGAATCCCCCGGGTCCACCACCACGGCCTGAAGGCCGTCGTGCAGCATCCAGATGTAGTTGTCGGTAAAGGCGGGCAGTGGCAGCAAGTTCATGAGCGATCAAATTATAGGTTTGCACCACTGGTTCGACTCCCCGCCGGGCAGGTACCTGCTGGCGTGGGAACAGGCCTGCTTTGACGAGGCGGTAGCCGACATCTTTGGCTACCACAGCCTGCAACTGGGTATGCCGATGCTCGACGCCCTGCGTGCTAACCGCATGCCCCATCAATGGCTGGCGCTGGGGCAGGAGGCCGTGACGAGGCGCATTGCCTTTGCAGAGGTGGACGGCCCCGACACGCTCCTGCAGCGCCGCGCCGTGGACTTGCTGGCCGAGCCTGTGGCACTGCCATATGCGGAAGCCAGCCTGGATCTGCTGGTTCTACCCCACACGCTGGAGCTCAGCATCGACCCGCACGCCGCACTGCGCGAGGTGGAGCGCGTGCTGGTGCCGGAGGGGCGGGTGGTCATCAGCGGACTCAACCCTGCCAGCCTTTGGGGCCTGCGCCAGCGGCGGGCGCGGCTGTACCAGCGCCTGGGCCGGGGGCGGCTGTATCTGCCCGACGTAGGAGAGTTCATCGGCTATCGCCGGATGCGCGACTGGCTGCGGCTTTTGAGCTTTGAGGTCGAATCGGCCTGTTTTGGCTGTTATCGTCCTGCCGTCCGCAGCACCCAGTGGCTGGACCGCTGGGGCTTCATGGACTCGCTCGGTGAAAAGTGGTGGCCCATCTTCGGAGCTGCGTATTTCATCGTGGCGGTCAAGCGTGTGCATGGCATGCGGCTGATGGAGCCCGGCTGGCGCACCCAGCGCCAGCGCGCTGCGGCCACCGTACCCATTGCGAACCGTGCCCGCACCGCCAGCGCGGTGCCGCCGGCCCACAGAGTTCACACAGACAGAAAGACAACAGATTGAATCAGGTTGAGATTTACACTGATGGCGCCTGCAAGGGCAACCCAGGCCCGGGCGGCTGGGGCGTGCTTCTGCGCTCGGGGACCATCGAGAAGGAGCTTTTTGGGGGCGAACTGGGCACCACCAACAACCGCATGGAGCTAATGGCCGTGATCGAGGCGCTGGCTGCCCTCAAGCGGCCCTGCGCCGTCACCCTGTACCTTGACAGCGAATACGTGCGCAAGGGCATCACCGAGTGGATCCACGGCTGGAAAGCCAAAGGCTGGCGCACGGCGTCCAAGCAACCGGTCAAGAACGTGGAGTTGTGGCAGCGGCTGGACGCACTGGTCAGCACGGGTGGCCACCGCATCGACTGGCGCTGGGTCAAGGGGCATTCGGGTGACCCGGGCAACGAAAGGGCAGACAGTCTGGCCAATAAGGGGGTAGACCAAGCATTGGGCAGGGGATAGCCCGCCACAAGGCGGTGCGCCGCGCACCACCATGGGTTGCCAGGGCTCCTTAGGGAGCCCTTTTTGCGCGCACCGTGTAAAGCCCGCGTAAAACCCGCAGGGATGACCCCGGGTTCTTGGTGCTGTTGGCTGCGGCGCAAGACACGCACTGATACATTGTCTGATTGACTTTTGTCCCCACCCGGTTTCATTGATCCATGGCGTCCAAGAAAAGAACCCTCGTTTTCGCAGTCGTCGGCATCGCCGCCGCGTCGGTAGCCGCCTGGTGGCTTCAAAAGCCGTCACAGGCGCCACGCGCCGAAACCGCCAGCCAGGCGGCTGCGGGCTCCGGACCTTCTGCACCGGGTGGGGCCGGGGGTGCGCGGGGTGGCGGCGCAGCCCGGTTGGTGGCGGTGGAGGCTGTAGCCGTTCGGCAGATGGCCTTGCGCGACGATGCCGAGGCGGTGGGCAGCTTGCGGTCACGCCAGAGCGTGGTGCTGCGCCCCGAGGTCAGCGGACGCATCACCGCGCTCAACTTCCGCGACGGAGAGCGAGTGCGGCGAGGCCAGGTGCTGGTGCAGTTTGACGACCAACTGCCCCGTGCACAGGTGCAGCAAAGCCAGGCCGAGTTGTCCATTGCCCAAGCAAACCACAAGCGCAACCAGGAACTGGTGGCCCAGGGCTTCATCAGCCAGCGCTCGGTGGATGAAAGCGCGGCCAACCTGGAAGTCGCCCAGGCCAAGCTGGCCCTCGCCCAGGCCACAGCCTCGCGTTTGAAGATCGTCGCGCCCTTCGACGGCATCGCCGGCATCCGCGGTGTGAATGTGGGTGACTATCTGAAAGACGGCGCCGACATCGTCAACGTCGAAGACCTGGATGCCGTGTATGTGGACTTCCGCCTTCCCGAGCGCCTTCAGGGCAAGGTGCGCGCAGGCCAGACCGCGCAGGTGACCTTTGACGCCCTGCCCGGCATGCGCTATGCGGCCGTGGTGCAAGCCATCAATCCGCAGATCGACGCGGACGGACGTTCGGTGGCGGTGCGGGGCTGCATCGACAACCGGCGTCTGCAACTGCGCCCCGGCATGTTCGCGCGCGTGACCACCGTGTTTGCCGAGCGCGGCGATGCCCGCGTGATCCCGGAAGAAGCCGTGGTGCCCGACGGTGCCAAACCTTACGTGCTGAGGGTCGTGGATGGCAAGGAGCCGGGCACGCGGGTAGCCCAGCGCACGCCGGTGACCCTGGGCGCGCGAATGCCCGGGTTTGTGGAGGTCGTTGAGGGCCTGAACCTGGGCGACCTCGTGGTGTCCGCCGGCCAGCAGCGCGTTCAGCGCGACGGCACACCGGTGCGTGTGGTGGAGCTGGGGGCGGGCGACAACGTGGGCGGCAATGGCGCACGCCCAGCGGCCGGCCCGGCATCGGGCGCGCCCGCCGCAACGGCTGCTGCGTCCAATGGCACGCCGGTTGCGGCGTCTTCCACGCCGGCCGCATCGCCTGCGCCTGCCGCAGGTCGCCTCGCTGGCACCACGCTGGTCAATCCGCTTCCGGGCGCGAACCCCTGCCAGCAGGCGCTGGCGCCGGCTACCCGCTCCTCGGCTCCGGCCACGCTCAGCCCGCGCTCACCGGCTGCGCAGCCGCCCGCCCGCTCGCCGGCGTGATTGCCGCTCCTGCTGCCAACCGCTCCGTTCCTTCTTGACGCCCCCCAACTGCCCATGCAACTCGCTGAAATCTCCATCCGCCGGCCGGTGTTCGCCACCGTGCTGTCGCTGCTGGTGCTGCTGATCGGTGCGGTGAGCTTCACGCGCCTGTCGGTGCGCGAATACCCCAAGATCGACGAGCCTGTGGTCACGGTGAGCGTGCGCTACGCAGGCGCCTCCGCCGAGGTCATTGAATCGCAGGTGACCAAGCCGCTCGAAGACTCGATTGCCGGCATCGACGCGGTGGATGTGATCACCTCCATCAGCCGGGCCGAGCAAAGCCAGATCAGCGTGCGCTTCAGATTGGAGAAAGACGCCGATAACGCCGCCGCCGAGGTGCGCGACCGCACCGCGCGTGTGCGCAACCGCCTGCCCGACGCAGTAGACGAGCCGGTGATCGCCAAGGTCGAGGCCGACGCGTCGCCGGTGATGTGGCTGGCCTTCAGCAGCGAAACGCGCACGCCGCTAGAAATTAACGATCTGGTCAACCGCATCGTGAAACCCCGCCTGCAGACCGTGACCGGTGTGGCCGACGTGCCCATCTACGGGGAGCGCAAGTACGCCATGCGCGTGTGGCTGGACCCCGAGCGCATGGCTGGCTACCGCCTCACCACGCAGGACGTGGAGGATGCTATTCGTCGCAACAACCTGGAGCTGCCCGCGGGCCGCATCGAGTCGCAGCAGCGTGAGTTCAGCGTGACCTCGCAGACCGACCTGGCCACGTCCGCGCAGTTTGCCAACGTGGTGATCCGCACCGTGAACGGTTTTCCGGTGCGCATCCGCGATGTGGCGCGGGTGGAAGAGGGCGCCGCCAGCGACCGCAGTCGCGTGCGCCTGAACGGGCGCGAAGCCATCTCGGTGGGCGTGATCCGCCAGGCGACGGCCAACCCGCTGGAACTGTCCAAGGGCGTGCGCGAGATGCTGCCCACGCTCAAGGCCGATTTGCCGCCCGACATCGGCATCGACATCGCCAACGACAACTCGCTGTTCATCGACCGCTCCATCAAGAGCGTGTACACCACCATCGCCGAGGCGGTGGTGCTGGTGGCGCTGGTGATCTTCGTGTTCCTGCGCACCTTCCGCGCGTCCATCATCCCCATCGTCACCATTCCGGTCAGCCTGGTGGGCAGCTTTGCGTTGATGTCGCTCGCGGGGTTCTCGATCAACACGCTCACGCTGCTGGCCCTGGTGCTGGCCATCGGCCTGGTGGTGGACGACGCCATCGTGATGCTGGAGAACATCTACCGCCACATCGAGGAAGGGCTGGACCCGTTCTCGGCTGCCATCAAGGGCGCCCGGGAGATCGGCTTTGCCATCGTGGCTATGACGCTGACCCTGGTGGCCGTGTACGCACCGCTGGCTTTCACGCCTGGGCGCACGGGGCGGCTGTTCGTGGAGTTTGCGCTGGCGCTGGCGGGGGCGGTGCTGGTGTCGGGTTTCGTGGCGCTCACGCTGTCGCCCATGATGTGCTCGCTGCTGCTCAAGCACAACCCCAAGCCCAACTGGTTCGACCGCTCCATGGAGCGCTGGCTCACGTCGCTATCTAGCACCTACGGCCGGCTGTTGCGTTGGGTGGTCACGGCCCGCTGGAGCCGGCGCGGCGCCGATGGCACGCCCCAGCGCGGCGGCTGGCGCGGTGCGGTGTTCCAGGCCCGCTGGCTGGTGCTGGCCGTGATGGCGGCCAGCGGCATCGCGCTGGCGGTGGTGTACCCCAGCATGCGGCAGGAGCTTTCGCCGCTGGAAGACCGCGGCACCATCCTGGCGAGTGTTTCGGCTCCCGACGGCGCCACGCTGGAGTACACCAACCGCTACGCGCTGGAGCTGGAAAAGATCGGGCAGAACTACCCCGAGTTCGACCGCATCTTTGCCAACATTGGCAACCCTACGGTGGCACAAGGCAGCGTCATCTACCGCACGGTGGACTGGGAGAACCGCGAGCGCACCACGCTGGACCTGGCGCGCGAACTGCAGCCCAAGGTCTCCAGCCTGCCGGGCGTCAACGCCTTCCTCATCACGCCGCCCTCCCTGGGCCAGGGCTTCCGCTCGCGCCCGCTTACCTACGTGATCCAGACCTCCGACAGCTACGAAAACCTCAACGGCGTGGTGAACGCCTTCATGGCCGAGATCGCGCAAAACCCCGGCATCGTCGGCCCCGACGTGGACCTGCGGCTGAACAAGCCCGAGCTGCGCATCGAAGTGAACCGCGAGCGCGCCGCCGACCTGGGCGTGAGCGTGGACGTGGTGGCCAAGGCCATCGAAACCATGCTGGGCGGACGCACCGTGACACGCTACAAGCGCGATGCCGAGCAGTACGACGTGATAGTGCAGACCGAGGCGCGCGGGCGCACCACGCCCGAGAACATCGACACCATCTACGTGCGCGGCCGCAATGACGCGATGATTCCGCTGTCCAGCCTGGTCAACGTGCGCGAAAGCGTAAGCCCGCGCGAGCTGAACCACTTCGGCCAGCGCCGCTCGGCCACCATCACGGCCAACCTCTCGCCGGACTACTCGCTGGGCGAGGCGCTGAACTTCATGGACACCACGGCCGCCAAGGTGCTCAAGCCCGGCTATACCACCGACCTCAACGGCACCTCGCGCGAGTTCAAGAGCTCGCAGGGCGCATTGGGCATCGTGTTCGTGCTGGCGCTGGTGTTCATCTTTCTGGTGCTGGCCGCGCAGTTCGAGAGCTTTGTGGACCCGCTGGTCATCATGCTGTCGGTGCCGCTGTCGATGATCGGCGCACTGCTGGCGCTCAAGTGGAGCGGCGGCTCGCTCAACGTGTATTCACAGATCGGCCTCATCACGCTGGTGGGGCTCATCACCAAGCACGGCATCCTGATCGTGGAGTTCACCAACCAGCTGCGCGAGCAGGGCATGGAGATGGTCGATGCGCTGGTCAAGGCCTCCGAACAGCGCCTGCGCCCCATCCTGATGACCACCGGCGCCATGGTGCTGGGCGCCATCCCCCTCGCGCTGGCAAGCGGTGCCGGCGCCGAGACGCGCATGCAAATCGGCTGGGTCATCGTGGGCGGCATGTCGCTGGGCACCTTGCTCACCATCTTTGTGGTGCCGACGATGTACACGCTGTTTGCACGCAAGGCGGTGCCTGGGGCGAATACGGCGGTGGCGGTGGAGGAGCCTGCGCATCCGTTGCATCCGCGCGGGCATGACTACGTGGCCAAGTAGTCAGCAGGAAGATCAGAAGGGCCCGACTTGGCCCTTCAACTGCTCGAAGGCTGCTTCGGGCCCTGAGCCGCCGTTCCGAAGTGCCGCCTGGAAGCCGCCATTGACTGGCTGCAGCGGCTGCTGGAAATCCTCGTGTCTGCCTGCAGCAAGCTATAGTCTGCTGGCTTGACGCGTGCCGGGTTTCATGGAATTTTTATACTTGGACGTTTGATCAGCTCATCGCTTGCAAAGCTATGCTGCAAGCGGCCTCCAGGAGAAATCAGTGTCCAGAATATCCCGCACGGTCCAATTTATCCCGCAGGTTTTGCGGTCTAAATTACGTTAGAGGTAAACATGATAATTGAGCCCCCTACGTGGCATGCGAAAGGCGTAATTTGCCCCTGCTGCGGCCAAGGCTACCCTCAATTTATTTCATGCCCCACCTGCTCAGCCATTGCACTAGTCTGTCTTGAAATTGGCACCATATTTCCAGATCCAAGAAAATTAAATACACGCGCAGAACCAGTTCAAGCTTGCGCCCACTGCAAAAATGCTAAATACCAAGACTTCATCGACGCAACAGATGTGCAACTCATTAGAAGTGGCTACGCAGACACATATGAGTAAACCTCTAACAATGCGCTCAAAGCGCTCACTTCGTTCGCTGGGACCGGCTAAAGCCGGCCCCTTAGCTTAATCGTTAGGCGTCGCAAGGCGCTTTGAGAGGAGTCAGATGAAGCTGATGCGAGATGACGAGTTGTATGAACTTCTGATGATCGACTACCAAATATCAGAGGTCGATCGGCTCAACAGAGTTCT
>NZ_JBKBKQ010000019.1:0-101576 GCF_046294525.1 Acidovorax sp. | reverse complement strand
GCTCTCGGTGAAGGTGTCGGCTCCGCGCATGGATGGCTTGTCTTGTGGTCGGGGGCCTTGATTGTCGTGGCTGTGTCTCAGCGGCGGAGGGACTGCGAGAGGTATTTCAGCAGCCTGCTAGTGAAAAAATGGCCTACTTCATAGAGGTCTCACGCAAGGGGGCACGGCTGATCTACAGTCCGATTAGCAAAATCTATGGTCGCACCCTCGTTTTGTTTGGTCTAACATTTCCGAGACATCTTCAAGAACGCCCCCAGGACGCCCAAGTTGCAATGGGAAGACTTCTTCGCACCATAGAAGATGCGTTGCAAGAAAATCTGGAAGCACATTCTCGTTGGCTAGAACTTTGCACCACACCTCATGAGGAGGCTGTGTTGGTTGATGTTATTAGCTCATCAGAAAGAGTGGCGACTACTGCATCAGCGTTGCATGGCGGCGCAGGCGGAGATGGATCTTGGCCTGCTGGCGGTGGAGGTGGAGGCGGAAACGGATTGCTAGGCAGCAGCGGCGGAAATGGCGCAGATGGTGCGGCAGTCTTTTTTCAATACGACGCGGAAGGCCAGCTGATTGATGTGGATGCATTTGTCTTGCCTGGCACCTCTACCTGGACGCCTCCTCCTAGAGTAGCTTCAATAAAAATCATCGCATGTGGTGGCGGTGGCGGCGGTGGCGGCTGCATTCCTTCAGAGATTTTGGCGGGCTAACCCGACCTATCGATACAACAACGCGGGTGTTGTCTCACCCTTGCAAGTTGATCAGTTAGCGATCAATTTGCAATGAAAAAACCAGGAGAAGGAACGCATCAGTCCTTACGGCGTGCCCGAAGCCGTCAACCCCAGCATCCCCCGCGCCTCCTGCGGCGAAGCCACCTCCCGCCCCGCATTGCGCGCGTACTCCGCCAGCTTCTCAATCAAGGGCCCGTTCGAATCCGCCTTCATCCCGTCCGGCAGATAGAACGTGTCCTCCAGCCCCGTGCGCAAATGCCCGCCCAGCTCGGCCACGCGCTGGTGCACGGGCCAGATCTCGCTGCGGCCGATGACGGTAGCTAGCCAGGGGGCGTCCTTGATCTTGAGTTTGAGCAGGATGGGTAGCAGGTCCGGGTCCGCAGGCATGCCGGATTCGACGCCCATCACAAAGTTGCATTCGCGGCGTACACGCCCCCATCCGAGGCCTTTTATCCACGCTCCCCACGCACCAACAACTCCACCAACGGCGCATTGATGAAATACAAGTGTTTGCCTTGGCTGTGCTCCTGCACCAGCCCCGCTTGGGCCAGTTGTCGTAAGTAGCGCGCTGCCGTTTGGCGCGTGATGCCCAGGTCGTTCTGCACGAATTCGATGCGCGTGTAGGGGTGGCGAAACAGGTTGTTGAGCAGGTCCTGCGAATACAGCTTGGGGGTGTCGGTTCGCATGCGGCGCTTGGTTTCGGCCATCAGGTCGCGCATGCCACCCACCAGTTGGACGGCTTGGCGCGCCGTCTGCGCCACGGCATTGAGCATGAAGACCACCCAAGCCTGCCAGCTTGCTGCACTGGCAGCCGGGTCGCCTTCCGCATCGCGCACCTCCTGCAGCAAACGGTAGTAGTCACCCTTGTACTGATTGATGTAGCGAGATAGGTACAGCACGGGCGTGTCCAGCAAGCCGGTGCGCACCAGATACAGCACACACAGAATCCGCCCGATGCGACCGTTGCCATCACTGAAAGGGTGGATGCTTTCGAACTGGTGGTGAATCAGCGCCATCTTGATGATCGGGTCCAGGTCGCTGGCCAGGTCATCGTTGATGAATTGTTCCAGCGCCTGCATGTGAGTTTGCACCTGCGAGCTGTCTTGCGGTGGCACAAAGACGGTTGCGCCGGTTTTCTCATTTTTGAGCACCGTGCCCCCACCGGTACGGAATGTCTCGCTGCTGTTCTTCAGCAACTGGAACAGCGCAATCAGCGTGCCATTGCCCAGGATGCCTTGTTGCTCTCGCATGCGGTCGAATCCGTGCCTCAGCGCCTCCCGGTAGCGCGACACCTCCTTGGCGGCGGGCGACACCCATTCGGCGATGTGCAAATCCGCCTGAAACAACTCGTCCTGCGTGGTGACATAGCTTTCCACTTCCGAACTTGCCTTGGCCTCCTGCAATGCCAAGGTGTTGATCAGAATGGCTTGGTTGGGAATGCTGGCGGCGCAACCCTTGAGTTCCGCCAGGTGGCGATGGGCCGCGACCAATGCCTTGAGCAGTTCTGGCGTCTGAAAATCGACACCCAGCGGCGGAAGCTTGGGGATGGAGTAGCTGGGTTGCAATGTCATGGAGTCATTCTGTTCGTGTCTGGAATCACGCAAAAACCGCACATGAGTGCAATGATGCGTTAAAAAAACACGATTTTCTTAACATGATTGGGTCGTCATGTTAAATAAATGATGTGCCCATGCGCGGTGTTGATCCTTCCAAGAGATGAACGACCGAAGTGAGCGATTGCCCACCAGCCGCAAGCTAGAGCACCTGTAACCCCAACATCCCCCGCGCCTCTTGTGGCGAAGCCACCTCCCGCCCCACGTTGCGCGCGTACTCCGCCAGTTTCTCAATCAGCGGCCCGTTCGAATCTGCCTTCGTCCCATCCGGCAGATAGAACGTGTCCTCCAGCCCCGTGCGCAAATGCCCGCCCAGCTCGGCCACGCGCTGGTGCACGGGCCAGATCTCGCTGCGGCCGATGACGGTGGCCTGCCAGGGGGCGTCCTTGATCTTGAGCTTGAGCAAGATGGGCAGCAGGTCCGGGTCGGCGGGCATGCCAGACTCCACGCCCATCACAAAGTTGTATTCGGGCAGACCCTGGGTGTACATGCCGGTCTGCACGTACATCTCCACGCAGCGCACGATGCCCACGTCAAAGCATTCGAACTCTGGCAGCGTGCCGGTCTCCAGCATCACGTCGATGAAGTCCTTGACCTTGGCGGGCTGGTTGTCGAACAGCATGGGCGGCCAGGCCCAGGTGCCGTTGCTGCGCACCTTCAGGTAGTTGAGCGAGCCGGCGTTGCACGCGGCCATCTCGGGGCGGGTGGCGCGCAGGCAATCCAGCGGGCCTTGGTAATTGGGGCCGACCACGCCGGTGGTCTGGTTGATGATCAAACCCGGGCAGGCCTCGCGCATGGCTTGCACGCAGTCGCGCGCGACCTGCGGGTCCCAGCTGGGCAGGTGGCCCTTGTCGGGCTCTTGGTTACGAAAGTGCACGTGGACGACGGCGGCGCCTGCGTCGTAGGCGCGGCGGGCTTCTTTGGCCAGTTGCTCGGGCGTGACGGGCACGTGGTGCTGGCCGGGGTCCGTCAGCACGCCGGTGATGGCGCAGGTGATGATGGCTTTGTTGCCGTGGTCGGTGCTGTGCATGGTGGCTGTCTCCTTCAAATGCCGAGCTGCTTGGCAGCCAGGTCTTTCATGATTTCTTCCGCACCGCCGCCAATCATCATGACCTTGACCTCGCGGTAGATGCGCTCGCTGACGGTGCCGCGCATGAAGCCCATGCCACCCAGGATCTGCACGGCCTGATCGGCGCAGAACTGCATGGTTTGGGTGGCGTGGTTCTTGAGCAGGCACACCTGCGCGACCCAATCGGGGCCAGTGCGCCCCGCATCGGCCTGCGCGGCCACGGACTCGCACCACGCAGCGGTGGACTGGATGCGCATCTGCATGTCCACCAGCTTGTGGCGGATGACTTGGTGCTCGACCAGCGCGGCGCCAAAGGTTTTACGCTGGCGGGCCCAGGCCAGGGCTTCGTCGTAGCAGGCCTCGGCAAAGCCCAGGGCCGATGCGGCCAGGCCAAAGCGCTCGCCGTTGAAGTTGGCCATGATGATGCGAAAGCCCGCGCCCTCTTCGCCCAGCAGGTAGCGGGCGGGCACGCGCACGTTGTCAAAGCGCAGATGGGCGGTGTCGGAGCAGAGCCAGCCCATCTTGTCGAGCTTGCTGCGCGACAGGCCTGCGCTGTGGCCCGGGATGAGCAGCATGGAGATGCCTGCGCTGCCCTTGCTGCCCGCTTCTCCTGTTCTGACCGCCACGGTGATCCAGTCCGCGCGCATGCCGGAAGTGATGAACACCTTTTCGCCGTTGACGATGTACTCGTCGCCCTCGCGCCGCGCCGTGGTCTTGAGCTGGGCCACGTCGGACCCGCCCCCGGGTTCGGTAATCGCCAGCGCAGCGATTTGCTCGCCCGCCAACACGGGCGGAATGACCTCAGCGCGCACAGCGTCGCTGCCATGCGCCAGCACGGGCGGCAGACCGATGTTGTGCGACAGCAGGCTGGCCAGCACACCGCCGCTGGCACCGTGGCGACTGAGCGCGCGCCACAGCGGCATGCGCAAGGCGTAGCTGGCAGGCGTGCCGCCGTACTGCTCTGGGTAGCCCAGCCCCAGCAGGCCCAGGTCGGCCGCGCGGCGGTACAGGCTGCGGGGGAATTCACCGGCCGCGTCCCACGCGTCCACATGCGGCGCGATCTCGGTGCGGGCAAAGCGGGTGACGATGTCGGTGAGGGCGGTACGGTCTTCGTCGCTCCCAGAACTTGCATCGGACGTGGCGGTCATGCGGGCGCTCCTTGCATGGCGGGTGCAAAGCGGGCCAGCACCTGGCCGGGCGACACCTGCTGGCCGGGCGCTACCAGCAGCTCGGCCACCGTGGCGGCTGCGGGGCTGGCCAGGCTGTGTTCGAGCTTCATGGATTCGATGACCACCACCGTGTCGCCCGCCGCCAGCGCCTGGCCTGCGGCCACAGGCAGTGCGACCACTTTGCCGTTGAAGGGGGCGCGCAGCTCTGCCGCACCGCCCGCCGCACCCGCGCGCGCAGCGGGTTCCCACGATGCGTCTTCCACCCAGCCGTCCACGCCGCCGGTTTGCCAGTGCCAGCGCCGAGGGCCCACCGCCACGCAGTGCACACCGCGCTGGGGCAGTTCCAAAGTCACAGGTTCTGCCCCGGCCTGCTCAATCTGCAGCCGCCCACCGCCCAACTCCCGCACGGCCACTGCATGCACTTGGCCCTCGTGGCGCAGGCGCATCGGGCGGGCGAGCGCACAGGGCAGATCGGACGACATTTTTGAAGAAAAAATGGCCCCTACCGCGCATTGGATAAGCGCTTTAAGCTCTTTTTTTAATAGCAATTCTTGCAAATCTGCGGCATGTGCGGCCAGGAACGGCACCAGCGCCTGCCCGCTGGCAAACACCGGATGCTGCAGGCAGGCCGCCAGAAACGCGCGGTTGGTGGGCAGGCCCAGCACTCGGGTGCCCTGCAGCGCGCGCACCAGGGCGGCAACAGCCTCGGCCCGCGTGGGCGCGTGCACGATGAGCTTGCCCAGCATGGCGTCGTAGTGGGGCGAGACCTCGGCGCCCTCTTCCAGCGCATGGTCAAAGCGCAGCGCGCCCATGGCCGAGCGCTCAAACGCGGTGGCTGGAGGTGCGCTGAACTGCAGCACGCGGCCGGAGTGGGGGCGGAAGTGCGCGTCTTCGGCACACAGGCGCACTTCGATGGCGTGGCCTTTCAGATGCGCCTGATCTTGCGTGAGCGGCAGCGGCTCACCCCGAGCCACTCGGATCTGCCATTCCACCAGGTCCAGCCCCGTGAGCGCTTCGGTCACCGGATGCTCCACCTGCAGGCGGGTGTTCATCTCCATCAAGAAGAATTCAGCCCCATCCAGAAGGAATTCCACCGTGCCCGCACCCACATAGCCAGCGGCCTCTGCCAGCGCCACGGCGCAGGCGCCCATGCGCTCGCGCAGTGCGGCGTCCACGGCGGGGCTGGGCGCCTCTTCAATGATCTTCTGGTGGCGGCGCTGTACGGAGCAATCGCGCTCGCCCAGGTGGATGCACTCACCGTGGGCGTCGGCAAAGACTTGCACCTCCACATGGCGCGGCTGCAGCAGTGCGCGTTCGATGAGCAGGTCGCTACAGCCAAAACCCGCCAGCGCCTCCGACCGTGCGCTGGCCAGTGCGGCGGGCAACTGCGCCAGGTCGGTGACGAGGCGCATACCGCGCCCTCCCCCGCCCGCCACGGCTTTGACCATAAGGGGCGAGCCGATGCGTGCAGCCTCGGCGGCAAAGCGCTCGTCGCTCTGGTCGTCGCCCGCATAGCCGGGCAGGCAGGGCACGCCCTGCGTCTGGGCCAACGCCTTGGCGCCAGCCTTGCTGCCCAGCGCGCGGATGGCGCCGGGCGGCGGGCCGATCCAGGTCAGGCCCGCATCGACCACGGCCTGGGCAAAGTCCGCGTTCTCGCTGAGGAAGCCATAGCCAGGGTGCACGGCATCTGCGCCGGTGGCTCGGGCGGCGGCCAGCAGCTTGTCGGTGCTCAGGTAGGTGTCGGCGCTGGCCGCTCCGCCCAACGCCACCGCCTGGGTGGCTTCGCGCACGTGCAGTGCGTTGGCGTCGGGGTCGGAGTAGACCGCGACTGTTTCGATGCCCATGCGGTGGGCGGTGTGAATCACCCGGCGGGCGATTTCGCCGCGATTGGCGATCAGTATCTTTTTCACAAGCTGTGCCCTCGCGGCTCCATCGCCCGCCTGCACGCTTCGCGTGCGCGGGCAATTTGCTTCGCCATGCCTGCGGCATGAACGCCGCGATTGGCGATCAGTATCTTTTTCATGGCTTCGCACTCCAGGGCGGCGCCTTGCGCGCAGCAAACGCCGCCAGCCCTTGCGGCGCCTCGGGGCCACGCAGCGCCTGCGAAAAGGCAATTGCCGCTTCGTCCAGCAGTGCGGGCAACGGCGTTTCGGCTTGGGCCAGCAACAAACGTTTGGTGGCGGTTACAGCTTGGGGTGCGGCGGCGGCGTGGCGTGCGATGGCAGCCCGTACAGCCGCATCCATGTCGCCCTCCACCACGTCATCGACCAGGCCCAAGCGCTGGGCGACAGCAGCATCCCAGCGCTCCCCTGTCAGCAAACACCGCCGCGCAGCAGACGGGCCAAGGCGCCGCACCACAAACGGTGCGATCTGCGCAGGCACGATGCCCAGCGTTACCTCGGGCGTGGCGAACTGCGCGCTTGTGTGGGCCAGCACATGGTCGGCACAGCACACGAGCCCAAAGCCGCCGCCCATGGCCGCACCCTCCACCGCCACGATGAGCCACTGCGGCAGCGCACACAGGGCCTGCAGCAGCGCGCCAAAGCGGCGGTTCAGTGGCACCAGCGGGTCAGCCTCGCCCACAGCCAGGGGCTGGCCAATGGTCTTGGCAAAGCCGCCCAGGCTGCCACCCGCGCAGAAGTGGCCACCCGCGCCACGCAGCACCACGCCGCGCAGGTCGGCATCAGCCACAGCGCGCTCACACGCAGTCAGCAGGGCATCCACCATGGCCTCCGACAGCGCGTTGCGGCTGGCCGGGTCGTTGAGCGTCCAGGTTTCCACGCAGCCGCTGGCCAGCGGCGCGCGGGTTATCTGTAAAGGCATGTCAGGACTCCACCGTGCTGCGCGCTACGCACGACATACGAAACTGGCGCGGCCCGGTGCCAGGGCAGCCGAGCAAGGGCCGCCCCGCAGCGAGGGCTGCGTCCCCCTGCCCGCATTGCGCAGCAATGCGAGAGCGGGGGGAAGCGACGAAGTCGCTCAGGGGGGTGTTGCTCATCTCTTGGCGATGCCCATGAGCTTGGACAGGATGCCCAGCATCACTTCATCCGCGCCCCCGCCGATGGACGCCAGCCGCCCGTCGCGGTACATGCGCGAGACCTTGTTCTCCAGCGTAAAGCCCATGCCGCCCCAGAACTGCAGACAGGTGTCGGGCACCTCGCGGTTCAGGCGGCCGGCCTTGAGCTTGGCCATGCTGGCCAGCTCCAGCACGTCCTGCCCGTTCACATACAGGTCGCAGGCGCGGTAGGTGAGTGCACGCAGCGCTTCCACCTCGGTCTTGAGCTCGGCCAGCTTGAACTGCACCCACTGCTGGTCGGCCAGCGTGCTGCCAAACAGCTTGCGCTCCTGTGCGTAGTCGATGGTCCACTGGATGCAGTGGTTCAACGATTCGAGCGTGCTGGCGGCGCACCACAGGCGCTCTTCCTGGAACTGCTGCATCTGGTAGATGAAGCCCTGCCCCTCGGCACCGATACGGTAACGCTGCGGCACGCGCACCTCGTCAAAGTAGATCAGCCCGGTGTCGCTGCTGTGCATGCCGATCTTGCGGATCTTCTGCGCCACCTCGATGCCCTTGGTGAGCTTGCCGCCCGGGCCATCCCGCATGGGCACCATCACCAGGCTCTTGTTCTTGTGCACAGGGCCTTCGCCCGTGTTGACCAGCATGCACATCCAGTCGGCCTGCAGGCTGTTGGTGATCCACATCTTCTGGCCGGTGATCACATAGTCGTCGCCGTCCTTGCGCGCCACGCTCTTGATGCCCGACACATCGCTGCCCGCCGCAGGCTCGCTCACGCCGATGCAGCCCACCATGTCGCCCGCAATCGCAGGGGCCAGAAAGTTGCGCTTGAGTTCTTCGCTGCCGTAGCGCGCCAGCGCCGGGGTGCACATGTCGGTCTGCACGCCGATGGCCATGGGGACGCCGCCGCAGTGGATGTGGCCCAGCGCCTCGGCCATGGCCAGGCTGTACGAGTAGTCCAGCCCCTGGCCGCCGTATTCCTCGGGCTTGCACAGGCCCAGCAGGCCCAGGTTGCCCATCTTCTTGAAGACCTCGTGCGCGGGGAAGATCTCGGCCGCTTCCCACTCGTCCACGTGGGGGTTGATCTCCTCGTCGATGAAGCGCTTGAGGGTCTTCTGGATCTCGCGGTGCTCGTGCGTGAACTGCATGGTGCTTGTCTCCTGCTGTTGCGTTTGTGTGTTGGTGTGCCTGCAAACCTCGATCACGAAAGCTGAAACCGCCCCAGCGGCTGGGGCCGCCCGTTGAGCACCAGCTCCACCTGGTGCACGCCGGGGTAGTGGGTGCGTGTGGTCATCTGCTGCAGCGACAGCGTCTTGCCCACCGCTACGGTGGCGCCGGGGGCGATGTCCAGCGTCTGCAGCTTGAACACCTTGGGCGCCGCACCGCCGTGGGCCTTGACGTAGTGCACCTTCAGGTCCGCCAGCACGCGCTGGGGCTGCGGCGTGGGGTTGTGCAGCTCGGCCTCGATGCGCACCTTGTCGCCAATGCGTGCGCGGGCGGGCAGCACGCGCGCGGCCCGCACATCCAGCGCCACGGCATGGCCCACGCCCAGGGCATCGAGCGCGCCAGCGTCACCGCGTTTGATGAGAAAACGCAGGCCGTAGCGCACCAGGGCTTCGCGCGGGGCGGGCGCGCCCTGCAGCCAGGCGCGCGCGGTGCCCACGGCCAGGTCGGGGTGGTCCTTGGCGATGTCGCCCAGGTGGTTGGCCACGGAGCGGCGCACGTAAGACGATGGGTCGTCCTTGAGCGCATCGAGCAGCGGCAGGGCCAGCTGCGGGTTGTTCTGGAATGCAGGCAAACGCGGCGCCCAGGGCAGGCGGGGCCGCGTGCCTTCGCTCACCAGACGGCGCACATGGGCGTTGCCGTCATGCGCCCAGTCGCGCAGCCGCGCGAGCGTGGCGCCCTGGTGGTGCAGCAGGTAGGGGCGGATGCTGAACTCGGCGGTAAAGCGCTGGGTGAGCGCGTGCTGCGCGGCCATGGCCGCCTCGAAATGTGGCAGGCCGTGTGTGCCGATGTAGATGCTGTGGGGCAGGTACAGGAAGGCGCTGTAGGGGCGGTCACCCGCATCGGGCTCACCGGCGGCATCGAGGCCCATGGGTGGGTCCATCGATTCGACCAGCACACCCAGCGCGCGCGGCACGTCTTGCGGCAGGTGTGTCTGCAGGGCCTGCGCAACGCGCTGGCCGCGCGCCATCAGCTCCAGCGATTCGTAGCCAGGCTCTACCTGCTGTAGAAACGCGGTGGTGTCGAACTTGCGCCACGCACGGCGCACCATGGCCGCGATGCGCGGCGGTACGGTGTCGTTCAGCAGGTATTTGAGAGGCTCGGCCATCGGGGAGATTGCGTGCGAAGCGCTTACATCCGTGCCACGCCAAAGCTCAGGGGCCGCAGCATGCGGGCCTGTGCCTCGGCGCAGGTGTCCAGGCAAAACGCCAGCACGGCCCGTGTGTCGCGCGGGTCGATCACGCCGTCGTCCAGCAGCAGACCGCTGGTGTAGAACGCATCGGCCTGGGCCTCGAACATGGCGACGATCTTGTCGAACTGGGCCTGCGATTCGGCCGGGTCGGGCGTGATGCCTTTGCGCGCCAGCGCCGCCTCGGTCACGATCTGCATGGTGCGTGCGGCCTGCTCGCCGCCCATCACCGCCGTCTTGGCACCGGGCCAGCTGAACAGGAAGCGCGGCCCATAACCCCGCCCGCACATGCCGTAGTTGCCCGCGCCAAAGCTGGCGCCGCACTGGATGGTGATCTGCGGCACGGTGGCGTTGGTCACGGCCTGGATCATCTTGCTGCCGTGCTTGATCATGCCGCCCTGCTCGCTGTCTTTGCCCACCATGTAGCCCGTGGTGTTCTGCAGATAGATGATGGGGTGGCCCAGCTGGCACATCCACTGGATGAAGTGCGTGGCCTTGTTGGCGCCCGCCACATCGATGGGGCCGTTGTTGCTGATGAAGCCCACGGCATGCCCGCCGATGTGGCCCTGCGCGCACAGAGTGGCCATGCCGTAGCGGGCCTTGAACTCCAGCAGCTCGGAGCCGTCCACCAGCCGCGCCATCACCTCGCGCATGTCCACGGGCTGGCGCAGGTCGGCGGACATCAGGGCCAGCAGGTCGTCACCAAGCAAGGCGGGCCCGGGTGCGCTGGGCCGCGGCGCTGCGTCCCACCCCAGCTGCGCCACCACATCACGCGCCATGCCAATGGCCTCGCGGTCGTCCTGGGCCAGGTATTCACCCAAGCCGGAGACGGCGGTGTGCATCTCGGCACCGCCCAGCTCTTCCTCCGTCGCAATCTCGCCCGTCGCGGCCCTGAGCAGCGGCGGCCCGGCCAGAAAGGCGCGCGAGCGGCCCTGCACCATGATCACCACATCCGACAAGCCGGGCATGTAAGCGCCGCCTGCGGTGCCCGAGCCGTGCTGTACGGTGATCACCGGAATGCCCGCCGCCGACAGCCGCGCGAGGTTGCGGAACAGCGAGCCGCCGTGCACGAAGGCCTCTACCCGGTAACGCATCAGGTTGGCGCCTGCGCTCTCCACCAGGTGGATGAACGGCAAGCGGTTTTGCAGCGCGATCTCCTGCACGCGCAGGATTTTTTCAAGGCCCATGGGCTGGATGGCGCCCGCCTCGATGCCCGAGTCACTGGCCACCACCATGCAGCGCACGTCGCTGACAAAGCCGATGCCCGCGACCATGCCACCACCGGGCACGGACTTCTCGGGGTCCTTCACATCCTGCAGGTAGCCCGCCAGGGTGCACAGCGGCAGCCAGGGCGCACCCGCATCCAGCAACAGCGCCACCCGCTGGCGCGGCAGCAGCTGGCCGCGTTTTTCAAACTGGGGCAGCGACCGGGCCGAGGCGGCGGCGGCACGCTCTTCCAGCGCACGCAGGGCATGAAGGCGGGCCTGCAGCGCCGCGCGGCGCTGCGTGGCCTCGGCGCTGCCTGGGTTGAATCGGGAAGTGAAGACGGCGGTCATGCGGCCTCGGTCTTGGGGGTGTGGGAAGGTGCAAACACCTGCGGCACCTGCGCGCGGTGAAAGCCGTCAAATGGCCGCACGGCCGGGTGTGCAGCGGCGGTGGCACCAGGCGGGCGCTGCGGCCAGCCCATGCGCACCTGGGGCCGTGCGCCGTCCACCCGCAGCGTGGTGCCACTGATGAAGTTGGCTGCCGGGCTGAGCAAAAAGGTGATGGCCGCCGACACCTCGGCCTCGTTGCCAAAGCGCCCGACCGGCACCGTGCGCGGCATGGCACGCAGCATGTCTGCCGCCTCGGGCGGGTAGTTGTCCATGCCGCTGGAGGCGATGTAACCCGGCGCCACGGCGTTCAAGCGCACACCGCTGTGTGCCCATTCCAGCGCCGCAGTTTCCGTCAAGCTGACCATGCCCGCACGGGCAGCCCCGCTGTGCCCCATGCCCGGCATGGAGCCCCACATGTCGGCCACGATGTTGACGATGGAGCCGCCCTGCTGCGCCATCCACTGCCGGTAGCACTCGCGCGCCATGAGAAAGCCGCCCGTGAGGTTGGTGTGCAACACCGCCTCCCAGCCCTTGGCGCTGATGGATTCGAGCGGCGACATGAACTGCCCGCCCGCGTTGTTGACCAGCGCATCGATGCGGCCCTGCGCAGCAAGGATCTGCTGCACCAGCGCCACCACGCCCTCTTCGGATCGGATGTCGCACACCTGGCACGACACGCGGCCGCCATCGGCGGTGATCTCTTCGGCCACGGCCAGCAGCTTTTCAGGTTTGCGGCCCACCAGCACCACATGCGCGCCCAGGTGCGCCAGCTCATGTGCCGTGCACCGGCCAATGCCGGAGCCGCCGCCGGTGACCACCACCACCTGCCCCTGGAACAGGCCCGGAGCAAACACAGACTGGTAGGCGTTGCGCGCGGTGGGGGCCATGGTGACTCTGCCTTGATGGGGTTGTTTGTTATGAACGGATGAACAAGGCCAGCGCCTCGTCGGTGAGCGCGTCGAGCGACTTGCCCTTCTTGGGCGAGAACCACTGCACCGCCCAGTTGAGCGCCCCAAAGATGAACAACCGCGCCACACCGGGCTCGGCCTGCAGTGCGCCCTGCTGTGCCAGCGCTTCCAGCACGGGCATCCAGGTGGCCTCGTAGCTGTCCTTGATGCGGGCAATGCCCTTGCGCTGCGCGGGCGTGAGCGAACGCCACTCGTACAGCATCACCGGGATGAAGCTGCTGCGCGGGCCGAGCAGGATCTCGAAATGGTGGCGAATGAGTGTGTGCAGCTGTTCGCGTGGTGTGGCCTTGGCGGGCAGTGCATCGAGTGCCTGCTGCTGGCTTTGCGCAGCCATGGTCATGCCCTCGCTCATCACGGCATAGAGCAGCGCGCTTTTGCTTTCGAAGTGGTAGAAGGGCGAGCCGCTGTGCATGCCCGCCGCCGCCGCAATGTCGCGCGTGCTGGTGGCGGCAAAGCCCTGGGTGCGGAAGAGTTTGGCAGCGCCGTCCATGAGTTTGCGACGGCGGTTGCCGTCGTCGAGTTCTTCGGCGGTCTTGCGGGGGCGGCCGCGCGGGCGGCGGGTGGGATCTTCGGAGGAAAGGGTTGCTTTGGGTGCGGAATTGGCGCTGGAGGAGGCTGCGGCCTTGCTGCGGGGGCGGGCCGGGGGTTTCTTGGGAGCGGGGGCGATGGCGCTGGTGCGCGGCACGGGTGAATCCATGCGGGCACGATAGCAAAACTGTATATTTTTAGCAAGCAAGTGCTTTGTAAAAATAGATAGCCTGTCTGATCGTGATCGGTATGGGATGCTATTTGCTTTGAGGCGCTTGTATGTATTGCCTGGTCCGCTACTCATTTGGAAGCTGATGGCGTGCCTGGGCGAAGGGCGGATGCCGGGAGTCGCCCGGCGCGCGAGTAACTTTCTTTCGCGTCGCCGAAAGAAAGTCACCAAAGAAAGGGCGACCCTACTGCGCGCGTCCCTCCACTGCGCTACGGGCAACCTGCGATGCTCGGACAGGGGGTGCGCCGCAGAACTCACTGCGCGCTACGCGCTCCGTTCAAACAACTGCGGCAAGTCAGTGCACGAAGTGCGTATGTCCTTCGGCACACGCACGCACCCCCTGCCCTGCGCTTCTCGGCACGCGCAGAAGGGGACCCGGGGAGCGGACATCGACACGGGCCATTGCTTCGCTACGCTGCGCTCGGCCCAGTCTTGCGGGCGCAAGCGCCACGCGCTGCGAAAGCTGGGCCGAGCAAAGCGATGGCCCGAATGGATGTCCGGCTGTTTGGATGTTCGGCTGCCCACGCCCTGCTGGCTGCGCCTGCGGCGGGGCGGTTGCGGGGTGGCATGGGCGTCGAAGCGCCCATGCTTCGTGCTCTGACTCGCCGTGGTTGTCCGAGCGGCGCGCGCAGCGCAAAGCGAGTTCCACGGCGCACCCCGCAACCGCCCCTCCGCAGGTTTGCCCCTTCGCACAGCGAAGGGGTCGCAGACTGGGGGTAGCCTTTTCTTTGGTGACTTTCTTTGGCGAAGCAAAAGAAAGTTACTCGCACGCCGGGCGACTCCCGGCTCCCGCACTCAACACGGGCATGCAGTAGCCAACGCACAAGAGCCTCGACAGGCCCAACCCGAACGGATGGGACGAGAACAAAACTGTAAAAACAATAGCTGCCAGCGCTTTCTGCGTAAGCGCCCGCAGCCAAAAAACTTCAACACCAGTGACTCAAACCGCGCTGAAATCCGGCTTACGCTTGTAGCGAAACCGACGTCGGCCTGCCACGCAGTCCACGCCGCTGACGCGCCTACCTACCTTCAGACTGCGCTGAAGTCGGGGCGGCGCTTTTACCGAAAGATCATCCAGCCCGCTACGCGGTCTGCACCGCTACCGCGGCGGCCAGATTTCAGCTCTTGCTGAAATCTGGCTTTCTCTTTTCCATAAACGCCGAGAACGCCTCCCGCGCCGCAGGCTCGCGCAGCATGCGCCCAAAGCTCTCACCCTCTTCCGCCATCACCTCCAGCACCTTCGCCTGCTGCCCGCCCTTCATCAACCGCTTGGTTTCGATGAGCGACGACAACGGCTTGGCTGCCAGCTTCTTCGCCTGCGCCTGTGCGACGCCATTGCACTCGGTCGGCGGCACCACGCGGTTGACCAGCCCCACTTCCAACGCGGCTTCGGCCATGAACGGCTCGCCCAACAGCAAGGCTTCCGCAGCGCGGTGGTACCCCAGCATCTGCGGCACCAACAGGCTGGATGCGGCCTCGGGGCACAGGCCCAGGTTGACGAACGGCATGGAGAACGCCGCGTTGTCGCCCGCATAGACCAGGTCGCAATGGAACAGCATGGTTGTGCCAATGCCCACGGCCGGGCCGCAGACCGCTGCGATCACGGGCTTGGGGAAGGTGGCGATGCCGCGCAGAAAACGGAACACGGGCGAGTCCTGCGTGGCAGGCGGCTGCTGCAAAAAGTCGCCAATGTCATTGCCTGCGCTGAAGATCGCCACGTCGCCCTGGAACACCACCACGCGCACGCTGGCATCGGCCTTGGCGGCATCGAGCGCATCGGCCATGGCGGCGTACATGTCGCGCGTGATGGAGTTCTTCTTGTCCACGCGGTTGAAGGTGATGGTGGTCACGCCCGCTTCGGAGTGAACGAGGATGTCTTGGGTAGTGGCTTCGGTCATGGTGGTGGTGGGGAAGGTTTTGGGGTCTGATAAATGGAGGTCTCAAGGAATCTTGAACGGTGCCGAGCAGCAGGCTGCCTTCCTATTCCTTGTAGTAAACGATCTGATGGCTGGTGGCGAGCATGGTGCAAGCCTCATTCCACAGCTGCACGGTCTGGTCAAAGAAACCGTTGCGGAACTCCTGCCCGCGCGCCTGGCCGAGCAAGAAGCCCGTGCCCGTGGCCTGCAGTTGCTCTGCCGTGGCGTGGAAGTACACGGTGATCGACACCGTGCCCGCAGGCACCTGGCGCGCACGGCGCAGCCACACGCGGGGGAAGAACACATCGGCCAATGCAGACAGCGCCACAAAGTCGAGCGGCCGGGGTGGTGTGTCGCGCATCCACAGTTGCGTCAGGCTGTGGTCGCCACCGCCGTCCCAGGTGCGCGGAATAAAGCCAGCGATGGGACGCATCTCATACCGGTTGAGCCACTCGACTGCCCCCGGGGGTGCCACGATGGTTTTGTGCTCTGCCGGGGGAGGCACCTCGGGCATAGGCACATCGCCCACGCTCCAGGTCTCACGGCGCACGGCCGTGACGGCGGTGGCCGTGGTAGCGACCACCTGAGCGCCGTCGGCACCGGCCTGCAGGATCGACAGCGTCCAGTGCTGGGTAGAGCGGTTGGTACGCACGGGCGTCGCCTGCACGGTGAATGCACCCGAGGTCAGCGCGCCCGCGTAGTTCACGGTGAGCGACAGCGGATCGCCCAGCCGGTCGGGGTGCTGCAGGATGGCCTGCAGCAGCGTGGCGGCGGTGATGCCACCGAACGGGCCCACCATGTTCCAGTAACCGGGGTGGGTCTGCCCTTCGTACTGACCCGTCGCGGCGGACGAGGCCGTCAGTTGCAGCGCTTCGTCCAGCGGGTGGATGGATGAAGACGAAGAAGTGGAAGCAGAGGAGGTCATGCTGCGAGTGTGCCGCGAAACGCCCCCTCAGGCCGTCGTGCCGGAGACTTCACTGCTGGGCATTCCACCCCCGCCCAGGGCGGCCAGCGCAGCCGCAGCACGCGGCCACAGGCTCTGCTGGAACTGGTCGCGAAAGAACCCGAAATGGCCGATGCGCCGCACCTGCAGATCAGCCGGCGTGATGCTCTCCACCCTGCGCTCGGTGTTGGCGTACAGGTTCACCAGGTTGTGTGTGCCGCGCAAGGTCATCAGCTCGTCGTCGGCCATCGACAAGGCGAGCACCGGGAATCGCACCGCACCGTAACTCTGTGCCACCGCTGGCCCTTCGGCGCCGACGCTGTAGGCCGGGTCCAGACACCAGCGCCGCCACTGCAGGATCACCCCCGCAGGCAGGTCGCCCACCTTCTTGAGCGTGCGCCCCGGAAAGTACCCGCACAGCCGCGTGGCCAGCGGCACCAACACCCACCAGAAGTAAGGAACGATGCGCTTGAGCTGCGGCGCGTTGTCGCGCCAGTAGCCACTGCCTGCGGCCACGCTGAGCAGGCCCGCCACCTGCTCAGGCTTTTTGAACAAGCCCGGCAACTGCGCGCCCAGGCTGTGGCCCAGCAAATACAGCGGCTGCGACGGCAGCGCGGCCTTGGCAGCAGAGATCACCGCCTCGTAGTCCTGCGCCCAGTCAAACAGGTCCGCCTTCACATCGCGCATGGCGCCCTGCAGTGAGTCGCCATGGCCTCGGTAATCAAACGTGGTGACCCGAAACCCCTGCTGCGCCATCCACAACGCAAAGGCCTCGTAATACGACTGCCGCACCCCCATCGCGCCGCCGATGACAACGCCGGCGCGCGGAGCGCCTTGGGGTTCGTAGACACGCAGTGCCAAAGACACTGCCCCGTTGACCTGCAAGGTTTGCTTGTTCATGTCTGTCTCCTTAGCTCAATGCCGATCTGCGCCAGCTTGAATGGAAAACAAAAACAGGCAGTGCACTTTCCCCCTGCCTTACACCCCACCCTCCAGGGCGTAGCGAGCGGGATCAGCTGCTAGGCGGACGGAGCACAGGAACCGGAACGTACTTCCTGTACGTGAGGATTCCGAGCACCGCCCAACGACGCAGATGACCCGCGCAGTAGCCAGCCCACTACAAAGCTTCGATGATGCCGGCGGCGCCTTGTCCTGTACCTACACACATCGTGACCATGCCGTACTTCAGCTTGTGCCGACGCAGCGCATGCACCACCGTCGCCGCACGAATCGCACCGGTGGCCCCCAATGGGTGCCCCAATGCAATCGCGCCACCCATCGGATTCACTTTCGCAGGATTCAACCCCAGCGTGTTGATCACGGCGAGCGACTGCGCCGCAAACGCCTCGTTCAGCTCATACCAGCCGATGTCATCGCTCTTCAAGCCCGCATAACGCAGCGCCGCAGGAATTGCCTCGATAGGCCCAATCCCCATGATCTCGGGCGGCACGCCGCGCGCTGCGTAGCTCACAAAACGCGCGAGAGGCGTCAGGCCAAACTGCTTCACGGCCTTTTCGCTGGCCACGATCAGCGCGCCCGCGCCATCGCTGGTCTGCGAGCTGTTGCCCGCCGTGACGCTGCCGCGCGCCGCAAACACGGGCTTGAGCTTGGCCAGGCCTTCCAGGGATGTGTCAGGGCGAGGGCCTTCGTCCAGGCTCACGGTGCGGCGCTTTTCCACCACTTCGCCGGTGGCGAGGTTAGGCGAGCGCTCCACAATTTCGATGGGGGTGATTTCGTCGCTGAACTCACCAGCCTTTTGCGCCTTGATGGCGCGCAGGTGGGATTCAAGCGCGAACGCGTCTTGTGCTTCGCGGCTCACCTTCCACTGCTGGGCGACCTTTTCGGCGGTCAGGCCCATGCCGTAGGCGATGCCTACGTTCTCGTCCTTCGCAAAAATCTCGGCGTTGAACGAGGGCTTGTTGCCGCCCATGGGCACCAGGCTCATGGACTCGGCGCCACCGGCGATCAGCACGTCGGCCTCGCCCACGCGGATGCGGTCGGCGGCCATCTGCAGGGCGGTGATGCCGGATGCGCAGAAGCGGTTCACGGTCACGCCGCCCACGGGGTGGTCGAACGCCAGGCCCACGGCGATGCGGGCCATGTTCATGCCCTGCTCGCCTTCAGGGAAAGAGCAGCCAATGATGGCGTCTTCAATCGCCTTAGGGTCCAGCGTGGGCACCTGCAGCATGGCGCTCTTGATGGCGGCGACCAGCAGGTCGTCAGGCCGGGTGTTCTTGAAATAGCCGCGGCCAGAGCGCCCAATGGGCGTGCGCGTGGCGGCGACGATGTAGGCGTCCTGGACTTGTTTTTGAGCCATGGTGAAACTCCTTCAATTCTTGGGGGGGCGGCTGGAAGGAACCCAGGCCCACGTAAATACACATTCGACCGGCTCCACACCGGCTTCGTCGGTCACGGTGACCTTCACCTGCACCTCGCCCTTGTCGCTGGCCCGCATGGCGGCGCGCTGCTCGGCTGTGAGCGTGGCCACGGCCTTGAGGCCGCCCGTGGCGCGCTTCTTGAACGCCATGGAGAGCTCCTTGGCCAGCGGCAGGCAGTCGTCGCGCACGTTCATGCCCACGACCATGCCGGTGGCCGTTTCGGCCAGCAGGTTCATGGCCGAGGCGTGCACACCACCGATGTGGTTTTGCACACGGTGCTCGTTGGCAAGATGCACTTCGACCCGCTCAGGCGTGAGCGATACGAACTTCACCCCGGCCGTGCCGGTAAAGGGCACAGCCCGGCGCAGGATGATGTTCTGCACGAACCCGCGCATGAAGGCGGGGGCCTCGTCCAGGCGCATCAGCGAGCGCTGGAGTTTGTTGGGGGCTTGGCTCGTCATGGTGATGCCGGTCAGTTGCGAACCGGCTTGCCGGTGGACAACATGCCCAGGATGCGCTCATGCGTCTTGGGCTGGGCGATCAGGTGGCAGAACACCTTGCGTTCCAGCGTGAGCAGGTATTCCTCGCTCACCAGGGCGCCGGCATCCACATCGCCGCCACAGACCACCTCGGCGATCATGGCGCCGATCTTGAAGTCATAGGCGCTGATGAAACCGCCGTCGCGCATGTTCACCAGCTGGGCCTTGATGGTGGCCAGGCCGCTGCGGCCCGCCACGGGGAACAGGCGCTTGTGCGGTGCACGCCAGCCGCTCGCAGCCATGGACTTGGCTTCGTTGATGGCGACGAACAGCAGCTCGTCTTTGTGGGGCACGATCACGTCGCTGTCCAGCAGGAAGCCCAGCTTGCGCGATTCGATGGCGCTGGTACCCACCTTGGCCATGGCCGCGGCGGTGAAGCCTTCGGTCAGGAAAGGCAGGATGTCCTTGCTGGTCGAAGCGGCCATGTTCTCGGCCGCGCGGCGGGCGATGTAGGTCAGGCCACCGGCGCCGGGCACCAGGCCCACGCCCACTTCGACCAGGCCGATGTAGCTTTCCATGTGCGCCACGCGCTTGGCCGAATACACGGCCAGCTCGCAGCCACCGCCCAGCGCCATGCCATGAATGGCCGCGACCACGGGCACCTGTGCGTAGCGAATGCGCATCATCAGGTTTTGCAGCTCTTGCTCGATGCTTTCCACCGCATCAGCGCCGCCGACCATGAAGGCGGGCATAGTGGCTTCCAGGTCCGCACCCACGCTGAAGGGGGCGTCGCCGGACCAGATGACCATGCCCTGGTACTCGGCCTCGGCCAGTTCCAGCGCTTCCATCAATGCTTCCATCACTTCGGGGCTGATGGCGTGCATCTTGTTCTTGATGCTGGCAATCAGAACCTGGCCATCAAGCGTCCAGGTGCGTAGGGCTTTCGATTCCGCAATGGTGGTGCCAGCGGTGCGCCAGTCGGGCAGGCTGGTTTCGCCCAGCAGGGCCTCGGGGAAGATCTGGCGCTCGTACACGGGCAGCTGGCGGCGGGGCACAAACTTGTTCTGCGATGCACTCCACGAACCTTGCGCGGTGTGCACGCCACCGGCCTCGGCCACGGGGCCCTTGAACACCCACTCGGGCAGCGGTGCCTTGCACAGCGCTTTGCCAGCGTCGATGTCCTCCTGGATCATCTTCGCGACTTCGAGCCAACCGGCTTCCTGCCACAGCTCGAAGGGGCCCTGCTTCATGCCGAAGCCCCAGCGCATGGCCTGATCCACGTCGCGGGCGTTGTCGGCTATTGTTGAAAGATGCACGGCAGCGTAGTGGAAGCTGTTGCGCAGAATGGCCCACAGGAACTGGCCGGGCGCACCTTCGGCGTTGCGCAGCAGGCGCAGGCGCTCGGCGGCAGGCTTCTTGAGCATGCGCGCGTACACCTCGTCGGCCTTCTGGCCGGCGGGCACGTACTCTTCGCTTTCCAGCTCAAAGCGCATCACATCGCGGCCGACTTTCTTGAAGAAACCAGCCTTGGTCTTCTGGCCCAGGTTGCCCAGTTCCAGCAGCTTCTTGAGCACGGCTGGGGTGCCAAAGCTTTCATAAAAAGGATCGGTCTCTGTGCTCAGGTTGTCCTGCAGCGTCTTGATCACGTGGGCCATGGTGTCCAGGCCCACCACGTCAGCGGTGCGGAAGGTGCCGCTCGATGCGCGGCCGAGCTTCTTGCCCGTGAGGTCGTCCACCACGTCATAGGTCAGGCCGAAGTTCTCGACTTCCTTCATCGTGGCCAGCATGCCGGCGATGCCCACGCGGTTGGCCACGAAGTTGGGCGTGTCGTGCGCACGCACGACGCCCTTGCCCAGGCCGCTGGTGACGAAGGCTTCGAGCTGGTCGAGCACTTCGGGCTGGGTGGTGGGCGTGTTGATCAGCTCCACCAGCGTCATGTAACGCGGAGGGTTGAAGAAGTGGATGCCGCAGAAACGGGGCTTGATGCTCTCGGGCAGCACTTCGCTCAATTTGGTGATCGACAGGCCCGAGGTGTTGGACGCCAGGATGGCGTGCTTGGCCACGTGGGGGGCGATCTTGGTGTACAGGTCGAGCTTCCAGTCCATGCGCTCGGCAATGGCCTCGATCACGAGGTCGCATTCCTTGAGCAGGTGCATGTGTTCTTCGTAGTTGGCCTGCTGGATCAGCGCCGCATCGTCGGCCACGCCCAGGGGCGAGGGCTTGAGCTTCTTGAGGCCTTCGACGGCCTTCGTAACGATGCCGTTCTTGGGGCCTTCCTTGGCAGGCAGGTCGAACAGCACCACGGGCACCTTGACGTTGACGAGGTGGGCGGCAATCTGCGCGCCCATCACGCCTGCGCCGAGCACGGCGACTTTTTTCACTTGGAATCGGGACATGGATTGGGTTCCTGGTTGGGGCGCTGCGCGACACCGCTGGGGTGCGCGCGGCCACGGGAATGGGGTTACTGGACGCGGATCCAGGTTTGCGTGCGGCCGAACGGGCCGACAGAGCCCCGCACTTCGAGCTTCTTGCCGCCCTCGATGGGGGTCAGGCGCAGGGTGTAGTTGCGGCCGTTCTCGGGGTCGAGAATCTTGCCGCCCTCCCACACCTCTTTGCCGTCAGCCTTTTTGGCGCCGCGGATGATCTCCAGCCCGAGGATGGGCTTGCCCTTGCGGTCGTCCGAGCACTCGTCGCAGACCTCATCGGGCTTGGCGTCCTTGAGCAGGCGCTTCTCGATCGCGCCGTTGAGCACGCCGCCGGCGTCGCGGATGCGGATTTCGGCCTTGGCTTCGCCGGTCTTGTCATCAATGTTGCGCCACAGGCCCTCGGGCGTCATCTGCGCCCAGGCCGGCAGCGCACCCGCTACCAAAAAAATAGCTGCTACCGCTTGATGCATAAGCGCTCCGTGCCAAAAACAGGTTGAAATCCGCAGCGTGCACATCAAGCCAGCGCCAGGTCCGTGTCCATCAGCACCTTGCTGCCAGCACGGGCCGTGCGCATCAGCGTGGTGGTTTCGGGGAACAGCTTGGCGAAGTAGAAGCGGGCCGTCTGCAGCTTGGCGCCGTAGAACGGGTCGGTGTTGCCAGCGGCGATCTCGCGCAGGGCCACCTGGGCCATGCGGGCGAACAGGTAGCCGAACACCAGGTGGCCGGCCACGCGCAGGTAGTCCACGGCGGCAGCGCCCACTTCATCGGGGTTTTGCATGCCCTTGAAGCCGATCTCGGTGGTGAACTTGGTCATCTGGTCGCCCAGCATGGCCACGGGGTTGATGAACTCGGCCATCTTCTCGTTCACGCCTTCTTCTTCCACCAGCTTGCCGATCAGCTTGCCCAGCTTCTTGAGCGTGGCGCCCTGGTTGCCCAGCACCTTGCGGCCCAGCAGGTCCAGCGACTGGATGGTGTTGGTGCCTTCATAGATCATGTTGATGCGGTTGTCCCGCACGTACTGTTCCATGCCCCATTCCTTGATGAAGCCATGGCCGCCGAAGACCTGCATGCAGGCGTTGGTGGAGATGTGGCCGTTGTCGGTGATGAAGGCCTTCACGATAGGCGTGAGCAGCGCCACCATCTCTTCGGATTCGGCACGCACCTTTTCATCGGGGTGGCTGTGCACCTTGTCCAGTAGCAGCGTGCAGAATATCTGCAGCGCGCGGCCGCCTTCTGCGTAGGCCTTGGCGGTGAGCAGCATCTTGCGCACGTCGGGGTGCACGATGATGGGGTCGGCGTCCTTGTCCTTGGCCTTCACGCCCGACAGGCTGCGCATCTGGATGCGGTCCTTGGCGTACGCCAGCGCATTTTGGTACGCCACTTCGGTCAGGCCCAGCGACTGGTTGCCCACGCCCAGGCGGGCGGCATTCATCATTACGAACATCGCGGCCAGGCCCTTGTTGGGCTGGCCCACCATGGTGCCGATGGCGCCGTCCAGCGCGATCTGCGCGGTGGCATTGCCGTGGATACCCATCTTGTGCTCCAGGCCTGTGCAGAAGATGGGGTTGCGCTCGCCCAGGCTTCCGTCGGCCTTCACGTTGAACTTGGGTACGACGAACAGGCTGATGCCCTTGCTGCCCTTGGGCGCGTCGGGCAGGCGGGCCAGCACCAGGTGCACGATGTTGGGGGTGAAATCGTGCTCGCCAGCGCTGATGAAAATCTTGTTGCCGGTGAGCTTGTAGGTGCCGTCGGCCTGGGGTTCGGCCTTGGTGCGCAGCAGGCCCAGGTCGGTGCCGCAGTGGGGTTCGGTCAGGCACATGGTGCCGGTCCACTCGCCGCTGGTCAGCTTGGGCAGGTAGATCTTCTTTTGCTCTTCGGTGCCGTGGGCGTGCAGGGCTTCGTACGCGCCGTGCGACAGGCCGGGGTACATGGTCCAGGCCTGGTTGGCCGAGTTCATCATCTCGTAAAGGCACTGGTTCAGCACAAAAGGCAGGCCCTGGCCACCGTAGGCCGGGTCACACGACAGTGCCGCCCAGCCGCCTTCGACGTACTTGGCGTAAGCGTCCTTGAAACCCGCGGGAGTCTTCACCTCGTGCGTGGCTTTGTCGAGCACGCAGCCTTCGGAGTCGCCCGAAATATTGAGCGGGAAGGTCACTTCGGCAGCGAATTTGCCGGCTTCTTCGATCACGGCGTTGATGGTGTCCACATCCACCTCGGCGTGGGGCGGCATGGCCTTGAATTCATCGCTGACCTTGAGCACTTCGTGCATGACGAATTGCATGTCGCGCAGGGGCGGCGTGTACATAGGCATGGGGTTTACTCCTTGGAGGTGGTGGTTTGGTTGGAAACTTTGCGGCGCGATGCGGTCGGCAGCTTGGCTACGGCGACGGGCGCCGTGGCCGGGGCGGCCGATGCGCTGTAGCGCGCAAGAATGTTGTGAAAACCCCGGATGGCGCGATCCAGCGAGCCGGGGTTTTGCAAGAAGCGGGCTTCGTAGTGCAGCGCAAGAATGAGCCCATGGATCTCGAACAGCATCTGCTCGGCATCCACGTCAGGCTGCAGTTCGCCCAGTTCTTTGCACTGCTCGATGGCGCGGCGCATGGCCGTGTGCCAGGTCATGACCGAACTGGCCAGCGCGTCGCGCACGGGGCCGGTGCGGTCGTCAAACTCGACCGCACCGCTGATGTAGATGCAGCCCGAGTCGATTTCGATGGACGTGCGCTTCATCCAGTTGCCATACAGCGCGTGCAAGCGCGCCAGGCCCCGGGGGGCGGCCATGGCGGGGTAGAACACTTCCTGCTCAAAGCGGGTGTGGTATTCACGGATGACGGAGATCTGCAATTCTTCACGCGAGCCGAAGTGGGCGAACACGCCGGACTTGCTCATGCCCGTGACATCGGCCAGGGCACCAATGGACAGCCCTTCCAGGCCAATGTGCGTGGCCAAGCCCAGCGCCGCCTCGACGATGGCGGCCTTGGTCTGCTGGCCTTTTTGCAAGGCACGGCCAGTGCCAGCACTGGCGCGTGGCCTGCGGGTCGGCGGGCGGACATCGGGGGTGGAAGACATGGCTGCAAATAAAAACGAACGTTCGTTCTATTCTGCAGCAAATTCCCTCACAGGCCAAAACCCCCGGAAAAAATAGGGAGGACCACCCAAACCCGCGTTGCGCCGCTGCCACCTGTCCGGGGGTGCGGCGGTGCAGAGAACCCGACTGAGCAGGCTCTTACAGCACCAGCGCCAGACTCGCCTCCAGGTGCTCGGTCGGCATGCGCTTGAAGCCCGAGCGCGCGTAGCGCTGCAGTCGCCCCACGGCAAACGCTGTCAGCACGCTGGCCGCCACTTGCGCGTCCACCGTGGGCGTAGCCGACGCTGCATGGGCCGGGCGCAGGCACTGGCGCAGGGTGGATTCGATACGGTCGAAGAACTGGTTCATGCGCTGCTGCAGCCGTTCGTGCTCGAACACGAGGGCGTCGCCCACCATCACGCGCACCATGCCGGGGTTGCGTTCGCCAAACTGCAGCAGCAGCGCCACGATGCGCGCCGCTTGCCGGGCACCGGCCTCGGCCGACTGCTCGGGGTCGGGCACCCCGCCCGCGGTATCACGGCCCGTGATCTGGGCTACCAAGGTGAACACGGTCTGCTCGATGAAGTCGATCAAACCTTCGAACATCTGCGCCTTGCTGGCGAAGTGGCGGTACAGCGCCGCCTCGCTGACGGACAGGCGCGCGGCCAGCGCAGCGGTGGTGATGCGCTCGGCCCCGGGCTGCTCCAGCATGGCTGCCAGAGCCTGCAAGATCTGAACGCGCCGCTCGCCCGGCTTGGGCCGCTTGCGCACCGCAGGGGTGTCGCTGGCGTCGGCGGGGCTGGCGGGCTCGGGGTTGGGCGAGAGTTCAGACATGCAGGACCGGGACTCGGGTGGGACCGCGTTGTGCGGCCGTTGGCCCCTGCCCCCGTCACCCGCCGGGTGGACGGGCCCCGGGGTGCGGCAGGGCGTAAATCATGTGTGGAAATGATTCTCGCACAGGGTCTGCAGGCGCCGGAATCAAGAGCGCCTGCCCCTTTGCCAAGCCTCGGCTACAGCCGGAACATCACGGTGACGACCAGCCCGTGCCCCGCGGGCCCGGTACCCAGCGTCAGCGATGCGCGGTGCACCCGCGCGATCTCATCGGCAATGGCCAGGCCCAGGCCCGTGCCCTCGCCCACCGTGCCGGGCACACGGTAAAAGCGCTGCATCACCCGCGTGCGCTCAGCCTCGGGCACGCCCGGGCCGTCGTCCTCCACCTCGACGAATACGCGCGGCGGGCCCGCGCGGCCCTGGCGCATGCCGCAACGGATGGTGACGATGCCGCCTGCGGGCGTGTATTTGATCGCGTTGTCCACCAGGTTGGACAGCAACTCGCGCAGCAGCCAGCCGTGGCCGGTGACGTGCACGGGCTGCACGTCCAGCCCCAGGTCCAGGCCCTTGCCGGTGGCGGCGTCCAGAAAGGTTTCGAGCAGGGTCTCGCACAGGTCTTTCAGATCGACCCGCTGCGGAGGCTGGGCATCCAAGCTGCGCGCATCGGCGCGCGACAGCGCCAGCAGCTGGTGGGCCAGCTGCGAGGTGCGGCGCGTGGCGTTGCGCAGCTTCTCGATCTGATCAACTCCTAAAACAATAGCACCTTGCGCACGCCCCTCCTGCGCTAGAGGCACTTGTTTATCAAAATCCGGCAACGGCATGCGCGGCGGTGCCGCCGCCTTGGCCATCATGGCCCAAGCTTCCACCTGGGCCTGCAGGCCCGCCAGCGGCGTGCGCAGCTGGTGCGCTGCGTCGGCCACAAAGCGGCGCTGCCCCTCGGCCTGGGCGTTGACCAGCGCAAACAGGCGGTTGAGCGAATGCACGAGCGGGCGCACCTCGGCTGGCGATGCCGCCTCGTCGATGGGGCTGAGGTCACGCGGCGAGCGGTGCTCCACAGCCTCCGCCAGTTCTACCAGCGGCTTGAACGCCCGCCGCACAGCCCAGTGGATGGCGAGCGCCGCAGCGGCTACCAGCACCAGGTTGGGCAACAGCACGCGCAGCAGCAGCTGCTGTGCCCACTGCTGGCGCGGGTCGGACCCGTCGGCCAGAGCGACCACCATTTCGCCCGCACCGGTGCGGCCCCGCTGCACCGCCACGCGGTAGGTCACGCCGCCAAACTCCACGCTGTGGAATTCGGGCGCCTGGGTGGTGGGTACGGCGCTGTGCACCCAGGCGTCGCCCAACAACAGCTTGCCCTTCACGTCGCGCACGCTGTAGCCGGCAAAACCGGCGTTCTGGCGCAAGAACTCGTCCACGGGTGGCGCCAGCAGCATCAGCGGGGGCTCGTTGTCGCGGATGGGCGGGGCCAGCACCGAGTCAGACAGCGCAGGCAGCAGGCGCAGCAGCCTCTGGTCATGCCGGCTGGCCGCCTCGTCGGCCGAGCGGTAGTCCAGCCACACGCCCACAAACGCCAGCGCGCACAGAGGCAGCACCAGCATCAGCAGCAGCCGGTTGCGCAGGTCTGAGGTCATCGCCCGCAGGCCGGGCCGCAGGCGGGTGGGGGGCCGGGGCTCGGGCTGTGGCTGCATGGGGTGTGGCCGCCTATTGCTGCGTTGCCGTAGGAGATGAAGAGGCGTGCCAGCCTGGCGCAGCAACCCTGGCGCTCAGGCGGCCTGCAGCTCCAGCCGGTAGCCAAACCCACGGATGGAGCGGAGCGCCACACCGTGCGGCTCCAGCTTGCCGCGCAGACGCGACACGTACACCTCGACCGCGTTGGGAGTGATCTCTTTGTCCCAACCAGTCAGGGCCTGCAGCAGCTTGTCTTTGCTGGCGGGCTTGGGCGCGTTGATCAGCAGGTACTCCAGCACCGTCCACTCGCGGGGGCCCAACTCGATCACCTGCTCGGCGTCGCCATTGCGGATGCTGGCACGGCGCCCGGCCGTGTCCAGCTCCAGCGGGCCAAAGCTGAGCACCGCCGTGGTGGCGGCCTGCGATCGGCGCAGCAGGGCCCGCAGGCGCGCCAGCAGCTCGGGCAGCTCAAAGGGCTTGACCATGTAATCGTCCGCGCCCAGGTCCAGCCCCTGCACCCGGTCATGCAGGGCATCGCGCGCGGTCAGGATCAGCACCGGCATCGCGGGGCTTGCCATGTCGGGGCGGCGCAGGCGGCGGGTCAGCTCCAGCCCGTCCATCGCGGGCAGGCCGATGTCAATGATGGCGGCGTCAAAGGATTCGGTGCGCAACACCTCTTCGGCCCGCTCGCCGCTGCCCACCCAATCCACGGCGTAGCCGGCATCGGTGAGCCCCAGCTTGATGCCGCTGGCCACCATCACATCGTCTTCGACCAAAAGCAGGCGCATTTTTCAGTGACCTTGTGCAACGGATACGCCCCACGGAGTCGGCAGCTAGCGCGATCCATAGCGGTGGCAGCCATGCAAGGGCCGCCGAGACACCATGGGGTCGCTGCGCCTCCGTGCGCTGGCTGCGTCCCCCTCCCGCGTAGCGACAGAGGGGGAAGACGCGAAGCGGCTCAGGGGGAGCATTTCAATGACTGCGGATCATCGTGCCGTAGGCCTGGTCCGTCAGAATTTCCAGCAGCATCGCGTGTGGCACGCGGCCGTCGATGATGTGCACCGCATGCACCCCGGCCTTGGCGGCATCCAGTGCACCGGATATCTTGGGCAACATGCCACCGGAGATGGTGCCGTCGGCAAACAGCGCATCGATCTCGCGCGCCGTGAGGTCCGTGAGGAGATTGCCCTGCTTGTCCAGCACACCGGGCGTGTTGGTCAGCAGCATGAGCTTTTCCGCCTGCAGCACGGTGGCGAGCTTGCTGGCCACCACGTCGGCGTTGATGTTGTAGCTTTCGTTGTTTTCGCCAAAGCCAATGGGACTGATAACAGGGATGAAGGCATCGTCCTGCAGCGCCTTGACCACGCTGGGGTCGATGGACACGATGTCGCCCACCTGGCCCACGTCGTGCTCGATGGACGGATCCTTGCTGTCCACCATCTTGAGCTTTTGCGCGCGGATCATGCCGCCGTCGCGGCCGGTCAAGCCCACTGCCTTGCCACCGGCCTGGTTGATCAGGCCCACGATGTCCTGCTGCACCTCGCCGGCCAGCACCCATTCGACGACTTCCATGGTCTCCGCATCGGTCACCCGCATGCCCTGGATGAACTCGCCCTTCTTGCCCAGCCGGTTCAGCGCCGTCTCGATCTGCGGGCCGCCGCCATGCACCACCACCGGGTTCATGCCCACCAGCTTAAGCAGGACCACATCCTCGGCAAAGTCGGCCTGCAGGGCCGGGTCGGTCATGGCGTTACCGCCGTACTTGATGACCATGGTCTTGCCATGGAACTTGCGGATGTAAGGCAGCGCCTGGGCCAGGATTTCAGCCTTGTCGCGCGGGGCAATCGAAAGAAGGTCGGTCATGGGGGCGGGCCATCCGGTGTAGAAAACTGTGAGGCGCAAATTGTGCCGCATTCAGGGCAGGTGTTAATGCGCCGCCCCCAGTCCACGCTCAGTGGCGCAGCCAGTGCGGCACCTTGAACCGCACAATCGCAAAGTACGCCATCACATAGGTGATCACAAAAAGCGCGCAAAACGCCATTAACAGCGGCGTGTTGCTCCAGAAGAGCACGGCGGGCACCACTGTGAGCAGGGTGAAGCCCCACAAGTACGGCGAGGTGCGGTTGTTGCGCATCAGCACCCGGCGCGACTCGTCGTCATGAAACACCCCACGCACGATGCGGCGATAGATCAGTTGGTGAAAATGCAGAGCGTCCGCCACACCCGGCGACACCCCCCGCACCGCCTTGCGGTAGATGGAAAACATGGTCTCCCACACCGGGTAAATCAGCAACAACATGGGAAACCAAGGCGACACGTCCGAATTGCGCTGCACCAGCGAGATGCTGGCCAGCGCAATCACCACGCCCCATACATACGCCCCGCCGTCCCCGGCAAACAGCATGCCGCGAGGGTAGTTCCATACCAAAAACCCCCCCGTAGCCGCTGCCGTGGACACCAGCAGGGCCGCCAAGGCGCGGTCGCCCACCTGCAGCGCCACATGGGCCAGAGCCAGGCACACGATGAGCGCCACCATGCCGGCCAGGCCGTTGTATCCGTCGATGATGTTGAAGGCGTGGGGGAGGCCCGCGACGGCCAGCACCACGATCGCAATGCCAAGCCAGGGCACCGCGCTCATGACGGCGTCTGCGCTGGGCCAGCCCAAGCGGGGAAGCGTGAGATCAAGCAACGTGACCGCGAGCACACCGGAGGCGCCGGTCAAAATAAGACGGTACCGCACTGACAGGCGCTGGGTCATGTCTTCCGCAATGCCACCCAAGGCGGCCGGCAGCAAGGCCAGGAGCCATCCTCCCGCCCAAAGCCCCAGCCGAAGCGAGCCTGGGTCGCCCCATTGGAGCGTCTGCAGCATGCCCAACCCCCACGCAATGCTCATGCCCAGCAGCAGCGCCGCGCCTCCCAACCGAGGAATGTCGCCCAGATGGAACCGCTGGGGCATGGTGTCACCATAGACCGCTGCATGCTCCCGCCCCCATCGCACAATGAGCCCTGCAGCCAACGCCGCCATCAAGAAACCAACCACAGACAACCAGATCATGGGGTGCCGATGGTACTGCTCCCGGCTGACGCCGACGTTAGCAACTGTTGCGCCTGACGGTACACCGGCGACCGCCAAAGCCTGAAAATACTGCGCACATGCCACGCTAGGTGGATGGCCCTGCGCCCGCTGGCCCGCTGGCCAGCGTGGACGATGCGCGCCTTGGCACGCACCAAACGCAGCCCGCGGAGGCGTAACCGCAAGCAAAAATCCACATCCTCGCAGTACATGAAATATCTCTCATCAAAACCACCCAAGGCATTCCAAATCCTGCGTGGCACCAGCAAACACGCGGCATTCACCCATTCCGCCCGGGTTTCACGACGGCCCAGCAAGCGCCTCTGCAACAAGCGCAGCGGTGTGGGCACCTCGCGCTCACTGTCTTGCACTTGGCCCTCCTCGTCCAATTGCACGGGATAGGCACATCCCACCCCCGAGGGAGTAGCCGCAGCGACCAGGGCGTCAAAAGGATCCAATCCGTCGTCCAGCAAGATGACATCCGGGTTGAGTACGCATACAAAATGCTCAGAGCCACCCGACAGGGCACGGTTGTGGTTGGCTCCAAAACCCATGGGCGCTTGATTCCAGCGGACTTCCAGCTCAAATGGCCAGCCTGCGCTGGGCGGCAGGATCAGCTCCTCTGGCACGTTATGGGTTAACACCACTCTCCGCACCGAATCCGCACAACGCCGGGCCAGCTGTTCCAGCAGGCGTTGAACGAGCGCGCCGTGCCCGTGACTGACGATAGATACGACCAGGCTTGGTCTCGACTGCAGGGCAGTTTGCGAAAGATTCATGGGCATGTATTGTCTGCTGTCCCCCGGGGCGCTCGGGCAACAGGGGCTGTGCAGCGGGGCACAACCCGCCCGGCATAATTCGCCAATGACGAATTCCATTGACGATCTGCACGTCTATTTGCGTTCTATTGCAGAAGGAGAGCGTACGTCCCTGTCGGTGTTGGCGAACTTGGTTCACGAAGGCGCTACCGTCCTCGACCTGGGTTGTGGCAGCGGGGCCTTGGGACAATATCTGAAAGAAACACGCCGTTGCACAACCGACGGCGTGACTTTGAGCCAGGCAGAAGCCGACCATGCCGCGCCACACTACCGCCGCGTGGACGTTGCCGATCTGGAAACTGCCAACCTGCGAGAAATGTTTTCGGGGCAGCAGTACGACTACATCGTGTGCGCTGATGTTCTGGAGCACCTGCGACGTCCCGAACTGGTGCTGGCGGCCTGTCGCGACCTGCTGGTACCGGATGGACGTTTGCTGATGTCGGTTCCGAACGCCGGATACATCGGACTGGTTGCCGAGTTGCTACAAGGCGAGTTTCTGTACCGAGACGAGGGCCTGTTAGACCGCACCCATTTGCGTTTTTTCACCCGACGCTCGTTGTTGCGCTTTCTTGCAGAACAGCGCTGGGCACTGGACATTGTTGACTCGGTGTCCCGCCCGCTGCCCGATTCAGAGTTCCATGTCGCGTTCGATCAACTGCCCCCCTCCGTTGCGCGACACCTTCTTTCTACCGCAGACGCCCTGACTTACCAGTTCATCTGCGCGGCGCATCCTGTGAAACAGGTGCCAGCCGAACAACAGGATGCTCTAGGGCTGCAAACTGGCACCGACCGAGCACAGGCGCTCTTTACGGCGCAGCTCTATTTAGGTCATGGGGGCAAATACAGAGAGGACAACAAACTCACGGCAACAGGCGTCATCGGCCAACTGCGCCAGACCCTGGTGTTTGAACTAGCTGTACAAAATGAGCCTTTGACTCAACTGCGGCTCGACCCTGCGGACCGCCCCGGCTTTGTGCATCTTCACAGCCTGCATCTGCGTACCACCGCAGGTGAAACCTTATGGCGCTGGGTGGCAGAAAGCGACGGCGCATCTTTGCTTGCAGAAACATCCCATCAGCAAATAGTTTGGCAGACGCCTTTTGCAGCGTCTGCGGGTTTGACGCTGTTGCTGACGGGTGACGAGCCGTGGTTCCAATTACCTATTGCGCCAGAGCTCTTGGCCCGCAGTCCATGCGAGGGTCTTCGCTTGGACGTGGAATTGGGTTGGCCCATGTCGGCTGACTACGCGGCGCTGGCCGCCACCGTGTCACCACTGCTTGAAGAGCAACAGTTCTTGCGAAACCAAGTTGCGCGCATTCCACACCTTTTACAAGAGCACGAAAAATTGGCGCTGGAGCACACGCAACTGCATCATTTGCATGCAGAGCTGCACCGCCAGTTGGCCGCTGAGCAGCGAGAGCGGCACCACCTCTTCGCAGAGCGTGACAAGGCCCAACAAGAAATCACCCAGCTCCACGGTCAGTTACGCGGCATGGCTGCCCACGTTGAGAACCTGAGCAACCTGCGTTCCGTGCGCTACACCCGTGCACTGAGCCGTTGGCTGCGCCCCTTCCCCATTGAATCCGTGCACGGTACACCCACCCCATCCTCCTCTGCATCAAACACTACCGTACTCGCCCCTCTGCAGGACGATGCGCCCGTGTCCGCACCAATCAGCGACACCGTGGACATCATTGTTCCCGTGTACCGTGGTCTGGCAGATACACAGCTCTGCGTGGAATCGACGCTGGCCAGCCCGGTCGCGGCAGGCTACCGTCTCATCATCATCAACGATGCCAGCCCCGAGCCCGCAGTCACCCAGTGGTTGCGCGAAAAAGCGGCCCAGGAGCCGCGCATCACGCTGCTGGAGAACGAGCACAACCTCGGCTTCGTGGGCACCGTCAACCGTGGGATGAAGCATTCGAAGCACAACGACGTGGTGCTTCTCAATAGCGACACCGAAGTCGCCAACGATTGGCTGGACCGTCTGCGCCGCGCTGCGTATGCGTCGGTCAAAGTGGGCACGGTGACGCCTTTTTCTAGCAATGCCACCATTTGCAGCTACCCGGTGTTCTGTGCCGCCAACCCGCTGCCCGATGGCGAAACCACCGCCAGTTTGGACCAGCTGTTTGCCACGGCCAACGCGGGTCATAGCATTGACGTGCCCACCGGCGTCGGCTTTTGCATGTACATCCGGCGCGACTGCTTGAACGAAGTCGGCTGGTTTGACGAAGAGCACTTCGGCAAAGGCTACGGCGAGGAGAACGATTTTTGCCAGCGGGCTCTCAAGCTCGGTTGGCGCAACCTGCACGCGCTCGACACGTATGTGCTGCATACCGGAGGCGTGAGCTTTGGCGAGAGCAAGAGCCCGCGAGAACAGGCCGCCATGGCCACATTGCGAGGCCTGCACCCCACTTACGAGCGGCAGGTGATGGCGTTTGTTCAGCAAGACCCCGCCCGGCCCGCCCGACTGGCGGTTGATTGGCTGCGTGCCACCCGCAGCGGCTCAAAGCCCGTGGTGTTGGCAGTACAGCACGCCCGTGGCGGTGGCACTGAGAGACATGTGCTGGAACTGGCACAAACCCTCGCAGACGCGGTGACCTTTCTTTCAATTCGGCCTTATGGCGCTCACCATGTCGTGCTGCAGCTGGTGGAAACCTGGCGATCCTCGGCCGCAGATCAAGCCATTCGCCCCCCCATCGCGGCGCTGTCTGAAACCTGGCGCGCAGTCTTCGACCTCAACCACGAGCAACCGCAATTGCTGGAACTGCTGCGCACCATCGGCGTGGCACACGTGCACTTTCACCACATGCTCGGGCACCATCAGTTCAGTTGGCAGCTTCCTGGCGCACTTGGCGTGGGCTATGACTTCACCAGCCATGACTTTTACAGCTTCTGCACCAACATCACCCTAACAGGCAAAAACAACCGGTATCAAGTTGACGCCCATGGCGAGTGCTGCGGTGGCGAACACCCGCCATCCATGCCCCCAGTTGCGGACCAAATCACCGACTGGCGCATCCGCAACCGCATTTTTCTAGAGGGCGCCCGCTTCGTTCTATCGCCCAGCCTCGACACCGCCCAGCGCATGCTCACGGCGTTCCCGTCAGCGCGTGTGCGGTGGGCGCCTCACACTGACTTGGAGATTGGCGCATTGGCCAGCCCCCGGCCGCGCCCGTTGTATCCCCAGCAACGCCTGCGGGTGGTGGTGATTGGTGCACTCAGCATCATCAAGGGCGCAGAGGTGCTGGAAGCCACCGCCCGCGCGGCCCAGAAGAACGGCATACCGGTGGAGTTCCATCTCATCGGATACGGTTATCGCCATCTTCAGACCAATGGCACGGCGCTTACGGTACATGGTGAGTACGACGACGCAGCGCTTCCTGCGCTGCTGCAGCGCCTCGCGCCAGATGTCGCGTGGTTCCCCGCGCTTTGGCCAGAGACCTACAGCTACACCCTCAGCGCGGCTCTTGACGCCGCCCTGCCCGTTGTGGTGTCCAACCTGGGCGCGCTGGCGGAGCGCGTGGCCAATCGCCCTTGGACCTGGGTACAGGACTGGACCAGTACGCCGGAGCAATGGGCGGAGCTGTTTGGCCGCATTCGCGAAGCTTTTCTTGAGAACAAGGCCGCAACAGATGCGACACCGGTTGCCCCAGCACTATCCCAAGCACTGACAGACCTGCAGGAAAAGCTGGGCACCTGGAGCTACGAGGCGGATTACCTTGCGTTTGCGCCCGCGTCCTCAGCGGCCAACGCTAAACAGGGTGAAACTGCACCGGCACCGTATGCCAGCAAAGCGCAGCAAATTGCCTTTCAGTTCGTCACCGGCCGCACCCTCCCGGCAGCACCGCGGCACTCCGGCGGCCTGCTGTACCGCAGCGCACTGCGGCTTCAGCGCATGCCTCTTCTGGGCCCTGCGATGCGCGCCGTGCCGCAAAGCTGGCGCTACCGCGTCAAGCGGTTGCTTAGCCGCTGACATGCGCAAACTAACCTGACAGGCCGTGAAGAACCCCTGCGTTGTGGCCGTGGTGGCGGTCTACTTTCCGGACGGGGCAGCGTTGGCGAGGCTACTGCATCGGCTGGCGCTGCAAGTGCAGCACGTTGTGATAGTGGACAACACCGAAGGTACGCCTTCAACATCATTGCAGAGCACTGCCTCCACCTCCCAAACGTGGCTTTTGCTGGGCCGCAACACTGGCATCGCCCACGCGCAAAATTTGGGAGTCGAACTGGCCCGAGAGCGGGGGGCAACACACATACTGTTCATGGACCAGGACAGCCTACCGCCCGCCGACATGGTGCCCCGTCTGCTTCACACGCTGGCCAGTGCTGCACCAGATCGCCATGTAGCGGCCGTGGGTCCACTGTGCCGGGACGTGAAGACGGGCCGCATCATCCCGCTGATCCAAAGGCGTGGATGGCGGATTCAACGCACAGTGCCGGAAGGGCCTGAACCCATCGGTGTGGAGTACATCCCCGCGTCTGGCACGTTAGCGCCCATAGCTGCCCTGGAACGTGTGGGTCCTTTGCGCGCCGAGTACTTCATCGATAGGGTCGATGTGGAATGGTGCCTGCGGGCGCGTCACCTGGGAATGGACATTCTGGTGGAGCCCCAATGCGTCATGCAGCATGACCAGGCCACACGCACAGTGCGATTGCTGGGCCGCACGCTTTACATTGGGCGCGACTTTCGCGCCTACTTTCATGTGCGCAATTCGGTGGCCATGGCAACAAAAGCGGCGATATCGCCCTTCTGGCGGTTGGATCAGGGGATAAAAATCGTCCCCTACATATTGCTGCACATCTTGACCGCGCAACACGGCCGGACGCGAATGGCTGGCGTGCTTTTGACTGCGGTGCGGGATGGATTGCTGGGCCGCATGGACAGAGGGCACTACGCGCAGCGACTACTCCGCTAAGCCCGCACACGGCGCGTAGGAGCCCGCCCCTTCAAAAAGGATAGCTGCCAGCGCATACCAGACAACCGCCCCACACTCAAAACGTCCTGAAAGCGCCGAGAAAAAGCGCAACAAGCTATGCTTTTAGGAGCATCTCCGCTTCAAATCAGGTCGTCCGATCGCGCACTACGTTTTTTGCAGCAGCAAAAAAATCTCGTTGGTTAGCAGAACTTCGTCGGCAAACTGGCTCTTCAGCGCCGCGGGAATGGGCATGTCCACATGCCGCCGTTCTTGCCGCGCTACCGCAAAACCCGCGTTCTGAGCAAACTCCACCAGCTCGTCTGCGGTCAGCCGGTTCAACGCCTGGTATTCCTTGAACACAAAACGCTTGTAGCCTTCCACGCCAAAGTCCGCAAATCCAAAATCTACCTCGGCAGCGTCGATGGGCCCGTGATGGTTTTGGATAATCGACCACAGCTCATCCTCACTGGCTAGCAGGTGATGCCAGGGCACATCGTCGTAACGGCGCAGGTGGGAGCCGAACGGCGAGAAGAAAAGCGGCTCAATCTGGATGAAAAAGTAGCCGCCCGGTCGCAAACAACTGTGAAGGTCAGCCAAGATGGGCGCGAGTTGGTCGCGCTGGACGTGTTCGAACGTGGACCAGCTCATGATGCCATCCACCAACGCGCGTTTGCCCGCTAACGGCGCACCGGGCGTGATGGTTTCAAACGTCAGGGCAGACGGTATGCGCCGCATTCCCAGTTGCTCCCGGGCTATGCGCGGCAGCTTGGTGTACTCGCGGCGAATGTCCACTCCGTGGATCGATGTGGCACCGTAGCGCAGCACCAAGGACAAGTCTGTAATGCCATCGCCGCAGCCAAAGTTCAAGAACCGCGCCGTGCGCACATCCAGCACGCTGCCTATCCATTGGTTCACTACGTCGGCTGCGTATTCAAAGTGGGCGCGAAACCACTCATCGCTGATAAGGCTAGCGTCCCACGGGGCCAGTCCCCACATGCGCTCTTGCAAGGCCAGCAGCCAGTTGCTTTTCATCTCAGCAGCTCCCATTCGTTGCGCACCGGTGTACTGGCATGCTCACAAGCTTTTGCGCAACACATAGGCATCCTGGTGGTTCCAGAAGTGCACCGGCGCCTTGTGTACCAGCGCATCGAGTCCCACGGTTTCGGCAATCCTTGCCAGCACAAAGGCCTCTGACGTGAAGGTCGTGCCGTACTCCTGCTCGTCGATGGCAGTCGATTCACTGGACGCCGCAAAGAAGTACCCCTCCTCGTCCAGTTGCACATGGTCAAAATCGGCCGCCTTGACGCCATGCGTGCTGAACACCAGCAAACCGCCGGGCGCTACAGCGTCGTACAAAACCTTGAGCCAACGCGACCACGTGGAGCGCGGCAGGTGGCTGAAGAGGGACAGCACGAACACCAGCTCATAGCGCGCCGGCCATTGCACGGCCTCCGGTGTACTGGCAGATAGAAACCCCTCAACGCCGAAAGTGCGGCGTGAAAACTCCACCGCACTGGGCACCACATCAGACACCACCACGCGCGAAGGTGCAAGCGCCTTCACCAGATGCCGTGTAAATCGCCCATGTCCGGCGGCAAACTCCAATACGCGCGGCGTTTTCAGCAAGGGCTGGTCCACAGCCTCCAGCAACACCATCAGTTCGGACAACGTGCGCCATCCATCAGCCAGATAGTCCCGCAGCGGGTTGCGGCTCGAATGGTGTCCGCGAAAGAATCCAAAGATGTCGTCGTGCTCGGAGATGGTGCAATCCAGCCCCATGACATTGTTGTAGGAGCCCACAAGCTTGTGCTCTTCGATGAGGGCATGCGCGGCCAACACCACATCGCGCTCATCGCGCGCGCGGGCGAGCACCTGGGCCGCACCGGTACGGTCACCACGCGCCAACAAGTCTTGCCCTTCTTGCAGGAGCAGCTGACCGGGCGATGGTGGGTTGTGAGGGGTTGCTGTCATTGTCGTGTGTTTGTCAGGCGAAGGGCTGATTATCGGGGGGGCGCATTGGCCCACTGCTTCATCCCCAGCGCGTCAACGTTTCGATATGCAGCGCCCGTCACCGCCGTGGAGACAGACGCAGCCCAACATGCAGGGCGATTTGGGGCCCGGCTTTAGCTCCAGCTGTGGGGAAGGCGCACCAGCCCAGGCAAGGGCTTGGGGAAAATAAACCGAAAATGCATGAACTGAAACCATTCGTCATACACAGCCAAGCCCGTCTCATCGAACAAAAACGCACTGATGACATAGTCGCCACTATGGAGCGGCAAGTCCGGGAACGTGAGAACCGATTGCCATGTGCCGTCCGCCAGCTGAACAGGCGCGGCGCCGTCCTCGTGCGTTGCAAGCGAAGTAATCCCGACACCTTTGGACTGTTCGATCATGAAACCAATGTGGGGCCGCTCTTCGCCCCGCCCGCGTGCGCGGATGGTCACCACCAAGTCCTGGCCCTGCAGCACGGGCGGATGGCCTTGCTGAGCCTCGGCCAAATGGGCCACATCTACCGACAAGATGCATGCGCTCCCGGCGGCAGCTCTGGCGTCACCGGGAGGTCCTTTTGACTCGACGGTCTTCTCAGCCTCGGCCTTGGCTGGCTCTGCGCCGGTAGGCGTCGCGCTGGCTGCAATGTCCGGCTCCACCTGTTCGGAGAGTGCCCCACCATTCTTTTCGAGATCTCGCTCGCGCGTGTGTACGTCGTACGCGGCCAGCACGGCTTCGGTGTTGCCAAACTGTTCCACCCGGCCACCTTTGAGCCACAGCGCACGGTCGCACAAGTGGCGAATGTGGTAAGGACTGTGCGAGCAAAACAAGATGGTGCAGCCGTTGTTGCGAAACGCGGTGATGCGCTCCACACACTTCTTCTGGAAATTCTGGTCGCCCACGGCGAGGGCTTCATCCACAATGAGCACGTCCGGCTGCACCGCGGTGACGAGTGCGAATGCCAGTCGCACGGTCATGCCGGACGAGTATGTTTTCACGGGCCTGTCCAGCGCCTCGCCCAGTTCGCAAAACTCAATGATCTCGGGCTCCAGCCGCGCCATTTCGTCGCGATGGATGCCAATGAGGCTGCCTGCAAAGTACAGATTGTCTCGGCCGCTGAAATCGGGGTGGAAGCCCGCCCCCAGTTCCAGAATTGCGGTGACCCGCCCTACCCGGTCGATACGGCCATGGCTGGGCTGCAAGGTGCCCGCCAGCAGCTTGAGCAAAGTGCTCTTGCCCGCGCCGTTGTCACCAATCACGCCAATGCACTCGCCGCGCTGCAGTTCAAACGACACGTCGTTCAGTGCCCAGTGGCTGCGGTGCGTGGCCTTGCCTGTGACAAGCGCCCTGAGCCGCGCGCGCGGTGTGGGGTATAGCTTGTACTCCTTGCCTACGTTTTGTACGCGCAGTACTGTATGCGCGGCCGCCGCATTGACAAGCCCTTGGTTAGAGTGGGAGCCCGGCGTGGCGCTTTGCACGTAGTCAGGGACCCCGTTCATAGCCAATCCACCAGTTGATCACGGCTGCGCTTCACGGCCACATTTAACAAAACCGCCGTCACAGCCAGCCAAGCCAAGGTCACGTACCACACACTGGCGGGTGGCCACGCGCCCTGGAGCAGGATCTGCTGGTAGCCCTGCACAAGCGCCGTCATGGGGTTGAGCCAAAGCACCCACCGCCAGTTTTCTGGAAATAGGCTGAGCGGAAACAAGATGGGCGACAAGTAGATGCCTACTGACAACAGAAAGTTGACCAGTTGTACCGTGTCCCGCAGGGCCGCCGCCAGCACCGCCAGCAAGTAGCCCAGCAGCAGGCACAACAGCAGTTGCAACAGCAGCAGCGCGCCCAAACCCAACAGCGCAGTGTTGAAACTGTGCAGGGGCGCATAGACCAGCGCCACAAGCAGCAGCAGGGGTCCATAGATGAGCGCGCTGGCCAAAACCGCCCTTGCGGTGAACAACACCGGCGGAAGCGGATTCTTCTGCAGCAGTCCTCCAGCCTCAATCAGGCTGTTCATGCCGCGTGCAACCGCGTCGCAGAAGGCCATCCAGGGCAGGGCGCCCACCACCAGAAAGGTGCCCACCGCCCGTGCGGGAGCACCCTCGCCCAGGCGCATCGCGAATACGATGTCGAACACCAGGTAGTAGGCAGCCACGGTCAACAGTGGCTGCAAATAGGGCCACAAGACTCCGGCTGCGGTGCCGGTGTGCCGCGCGGCCAACTCACGCCGGGTGAGCACCCAAACCAGCGCGCGCGCGCGCCAGAGGGCATTGGCTTCTTGAGAAAGGGTCACCATTGGGATCGTATTGGGGTGTTCAGCTCGGTGCGAAAGCCCCATCGGCATGACCGTTGCGTAGTCACCGCTTGCAAATCAAACGCTGCAGGTCCGCCGGGAGTTGATAGATATAGGTTGCAGGTGCAGCATCAGTAGCGATGCGCCCGCCAGAATTGCGGGCGCATCGCAGAGTGTCTCGCGTCAAATCAGCGTTCAGGCCCCTCACTAAGGTGGCCACCTATCGAGCCTCAACCCCGCTTCACTTTCCGGCAGATCCCGCCTGCTTGTAGCTTTCAGCAAATGCATTCACTGCATCCTGATTGACTTTGGCACTCTGCTGAATTTTCTCGGCTTCCGCGGCTCGGGCGTCCTGCGCGGCTTTGGTCCGTACTTCCTTGACGAGTTCGTCTTTTACCTCGTCAAAGCTGCGCAAACGTGGCGCACGCTTGTCGTTGAGCTTCAGAACGTGAAAACCGAACTGCGTCTGAACCAGGTCGCTCAAATCACCGGGCTTTTGTAGCGCAAAGGCCGCCGTTTCAAACGGGGGCACCATGCGACCTTTTCCGAAGAAACCCAAATCTCCGCCTTTGGCAGCACTGCCCGTATCGGCGGACCGTTCTTTGGCCAGCACTGCAAAGTCAGCGCCCTTCTTCAACTCGTCCAGCACCTGCTGGGCTTTGGCGCGCGACTCGGGGCTGTCGCCGCTGATCATGATGTGGCTCACGCTGACTTCTTCGCCAGCTTTGAACCGGTCCGGGTTCGCCCGGTAAATGTTGCGCGCCAGTCCTTCCAGCGCTGCATCGTCGGGCACGCTCTTTTTGTCAATGTATTCCAACATCGCGTCCGACAGGATCTTGTCGCGGGCCACTTTCAAGATGGCCTGGACCTGCGGGTCCTTGTCCAGCCCTTCCACCAAGGCCTTCTCTGCAAAAACCCGGCGCGCGTACAAATTGGAAGCGACCTGCAGCACAGTTTCGGGCTTTTGCAGCACCACTGAGCGCATTTCCGGCGGCATGCGCACGGAGTCGGCCTGCATGTCTTGCACCGTGATGGCGACAGACTGCCCTTCGATGAGGGCTTGTGATTTTGCAGGAGTCTGCTGGGCAGACGCACTGCTGGTTTGCGCATGCCCCCACCCCAAGGTGAACAGCGACGCAAAGATTGCTACGGCCACAGCGCGCATGGGTCGTGCAGCAACTTGGGTTTGCTTAACGGCGCAAGCAACTGCAGCGGCGTCAACGGGACGGCTTGAATAACGCATGGTGAAGGAGTTCATCGGTGATCAAGTGGTCTCAACAAATAAAAAAAGGCGGGGAAGCCCCCGCCTTTTTGGATCGCATTACTGCGATGAAGTGCCCACGAATTACTTCGTGAAGCGGTGCGGCCAGGTGATACCGTAGGTGCCCACGGTGCCAGCAGCAGCTTGGGGGTTCGTCAGCTTGATGAACGAAGCACCCAGGATTGGCAGACCAGCTTGCGAGGCGTAGCTCACAGCGTTGGCCGTGGCGCTAGTACCGGTCAAAGCATTGTCCGAACCCAGAGTGGTGTTAAACGAGTTGCCAACGCTCACCACGCTCCAACCGTTGGTGAAAGGACCAGCGTTTGTGCCAGCAGCCACGTTTTGACGTGCCACCGAAGCGCCCAGAACGGACATACCGGTGTCAGCAAAGCTCAGCACGCTGGTTTCGCCGCAGAAGCGGGTTTGTGTAGCGGTGCCTGGCGAGAACACTGCGCCGGACGTGCGCGACTGCTCTTCACGATCCCAGAAAGCTTGACCCGTGGAGTTCACGCAGATCAGGCCGCCTTCGACAGCGGTGTTCTGGGGAGCAAACCACACTTTGTAGCTAGCTGCCACTGCGGGGTTCACGCCAGGGAAGTTGGCGTTATCCGTCAGAGTGGTGTACAGGCGATAGCCTGCATCTGCTGTCGTGGTAGCAGCATAGTTTGCAGCCACGCTGTAACGGCGGGTGGGCATGGAAAACACCCAGTCCGTCTTGGCCGAGATCGAAGGATCGTTAGCGTACTGGTTCGTGATGGAGGTCACAGCCAGAGCCTTCGTCAGATTGAAAGCTTGCACGCGAGTATCGACCACAGCGGTAGCTGCAGCGTTCAGCGTGTAAGGCGTAGACATGTCAGGCAGGTCGTAGTTAGCGGCCTGGATGGCAGCGGTCGTAACGGCAGCATTAGCGTTGTTACGTGTGAACGCCACGCGGAACAGCGGATCAGACGAGTTGGCTTCGATCGAGGGAGCAGGCGAAGCGTTCTGCGGGAAATGCACGAAGTTACCGCGACCAGCGTCGGTACCACCAACGGTTTGCACAGCCGTCAGAGCGGTAGCAGCACCAGCGAACGTGGTCGATTGGGCCACATTGATGATGTACCAATCACCCATCAGACCAGTGGTAGGAGTATCCAGACCGTAGGCACGGGCTGCAGTTTCCGTGGTGATGTTGGCCAGCGAGGCGTTCAGAACAGAAGCCGTGCAAGGAGCGGTACCGTTCACGTGCTTGATAGCCGTGTACAGAGCCGACTTGGCGATACGGCCCGTGCCGTACATCGACAGACCATCGATGTCCGCCATGTTGAAGATTTCAACATAGCCTTCACGCGTTTGGTTAGGGATGTCACCAACCTTGGTGCTCAGACGATCAGTCACGAACGACTGGGCCACACCCTTGGTCAGCGCAGGCAACGTGCAGGTGCCGTCAGCGGTGGTCAGTTGAGCCACGCCATCAGCACCAGCCGTCACAGCAGCCGTCCACACGTCGCCGGGCGACATGAACACCTGGAAGTCCAGAATATCGTCAGAGTTGGCGGCGGAGCGGAAACGCACCTTGGCCAGCTTGCCGTGCACCGTGTCGGTGTTCACCACGTGCAGAACGGTCATATTGCCGTTTTGCGCGTTGAAGTAAGGAATCACCAGAGAGTGACCCGTACCACCTTGCGTTACCGACAGATCGACGGTGTTGGTAGGAGACAGCGACAGTTGAGCGTCAGTGTTTGGACCACCAGCTGCAGACCACTTACCGCCCACCAAGGTGTTCGTGGCATCGGGAGCGCCAGCAACACCTTGGCCTCGAACCACATCAGCAGAAGCGATGCCTGCAAAGCCCAGGCCACCAATCATGGCAGCAATGCTCAGGGCCAGAACATTTTTCTTCATATCAAGAACTCCAGTTAAAAAAGTTGGTAAGCGCAACTACCACGATTGATTACGCTAAGGGATGGTAGCACAGCGTTTCTGGGGGTTCCATAACGCTGCCACCGTAAAAAACCCGTTTGTTGAAGAAATGCAACACTGTTTGGTCTGTGGCGCAACTCCCTCCCTCAAGGGGTCATGGAGCACCATCTGTCAAAGGTCCTGATGGTGCCACCACTGGCCGTCCTCGAGCAGCCAGATCTCGTCAAGATACGTATCCACATTGCCCATCTTAAGGCCGGCGAGGGCAGGTGTAACGCTCAATTTGAGGCGCGCGACACACTTTTCTGGCTCGCATGTGACTTTGGTCACTTCCACGCCCTTCACGGCTGCAGCCGTACCAAACTGCAGACGGAACTGCTCCAGAGTGCGCACCTTGCGGTATGAGGGTGGCGTCAGTGCATACACCTTGTCGGTCTGCCCGGCCTGGCGGGCCTGCCAGTAGGCGGTGGCGCGCTTTTCTACGGCAGCTTCCGGAGTGGCAGGCGCCATGGTGGCGCATCCGGCCATCAGCAGTGCAGACATTGCCAAAGCGCCAGCACCCAGGCCGCGAGTTAGTGTTGTAGTAGGCATGTGATTCAAAGTTTCTCTGTATCTATATAGAAGAGCAATAGGAATATGCGCCTGAGCGCGGGTCACCCCAGCGCCCATGCGCACAGCGTTGCAGGTTGCTATTGCCACACACCCGCCCTTCCTTTCGGATGGGACGGCATTATGCTGGATGGCTCTCACCACTGACCCGCAGGGTTGCCCAACCCGACAACTGCACAGCACAGGGCAACACGGCGGGAGTGCAGAGGGTTACTGTAGCGCGGCAGGCACAACCTGGTGCGATGGAGACTCGGAGCCGGGTGTGTTGGTTCCGGTCCGTGGGTTGCCACTGTGCAGGCCCTTCAGGCCCTTGAGCCGGTCGCGCAGGTCTTCGCTGACTTCGCGGATGTCGATGTCTGTGCGTACTACGCGGGGTGTCAGGACCACCAGCAGTTCGGTGCGGGAGTTCTCTGACCGGTTAGTGCCAAAGAGTTTGCCAACCAGCGGCACATCTTGCAGCAAAGGTACCCCGGTTTTGCCCGTGGTGGTGTTGTCACGAATCAGGCCGCCCAGAACAATGGAATCACCCGAGCGCACCGCCACCTTGCTGCTGATCTGGCGCTGCAGAAAGGCGGGCTGGTTGTTAGCGCTTCCGCGGTTGTCACCTTTTTGGGTGACTGTTTGATCCACCTGCATTGTCACCAAATTGCCGGAATTCACCGAGGGGGTCACGGTGAGCCCAACACCTGTGTCCTTGTACTGGATGGTGTTAGTAGTGGTGTTGTTGGCGTTGTCGCTGGTGATCGTTGCCGTGGCGATGGGCTCCTGATCGCCAACAGCGATGGCAGCAGTGTGATTGTCCAGCACCATTAGCGATGGGCTCGAAATGACCTTGAGCTGGGACTTGTCCGCCAAGGCTTGAAGTACCGCTCGGGGACTGCCCCCCTTACTCAGTATGTAGGAGAAGCCCTGAGTGATACCTCCTAAAGAGCCCCCCTCCAATGCGCTAATTCTTCCACTGCCAGAAAAGCTGCTGCCCTCAGGTCCATCCTTAAAGAACCACTGGACACCATAGTTCAGGGTGTCGCCCAGCGTCACTTCCACAATGGTGGCTTCGATTAAAACCTGGGTGGGCGGCAGATCCAGACGCTTCAGGGTAGCCTCGATCTTGAGGTATTCAGCCCGGGTGCCCCAGACCAGAATTGCGTTGTTCAGCTCATCGGCCATCACGCGAATGTTGCCGATGGTCGCCACCATCGCCCCGGCTTGCTGGGTGCCTTGTTGGCCTTGCGCGCCCGCACCCAATTGACCCGTGGTCCGCCCGCCCAGGCCGCCCAGCGATGACCCCGTCGTACCCAATCCGGCGCCTGTTCGGTTGCCAAATGCGCCGCCTGTCAGTGAGCCTGTGTTGCCAAAGGCGTTAGGAACGCTGGGTTGGCCAAAAGTGTTGCCGGTGGCAGAAGTGAGGCCGGGCGCCACACCCGTGCCGCTGGTGGTGGATGTGCCGCCCAGCCCACCAAAAATGCCGCTGAGCACCGAGGCGAGATGGCGTGCATTGCCGTTTTGCACCTTGAAGATGTGGAGCTGCGCCTCGGCGCCGTTGTCACTGGGCTGATCCAGCCGTTCGATCCAGCGGCGGGCTTCCTCCAGGTAGGCCGCGCGGGGCGTCACGACGAGAATGCTGTTGAGCCGCTCGATCGGCATGATGCGGAGGGCGCCGAACAATGGGTTGCCTTCACCCAGCATGGCAGCCGCGCCTGATCCGGCGGCTCCGCCGGGCGCCTGGGTGCTGGCAGTCACCGCGCCACGGCCCGCAGGCTGCGGCGTGGCGGCAGCCTGCGCCGCGCCGCCACCGCCGCTGACAAGCGCCAACGCAGACTCCACCTCTTTGATGGACGCATGCTTGAGCGGGAACACGCCCACTGACATCCCCTTCAGGAGGTTGACGTCGAAGGTACTGACCATGTCGAGCCAGCCTTCGGCCTGGGTGCGTGTACCCACCAGCACCAGCAGGTTGCGCAGGTTATCCACGCGCACGATGGACTCGGCAGGCACCATGGGGCGCAGGATGGTGGCCATCTCGCCCGCCCCGATGTATTGAAGCGGAACCACAATGACTCCCTGCCCTGGCGGCAACGGATTGCCCCCCGCCAGACGGACCGTGCCGCCAATGCCGCGCAGTGCCTCCGTGCGGCCGACGTGGTAGGTGCCACGCGCGTCGCGCACCATTCCCAGGCCGTTCGCCTGCAGGGCGCTTTCCATCAGGAACGAGGCCTGATCGGGCGAAATGGGCGCACGCGTGGCCAGGGTTATGGAGCCTGAAAGCGGGGGATGAAGCACGTAGTCCACTTTGAGAATGTCACCCAGCACGGTGCGCACGACCTGGGCAACAGGCGCCTCCTCAAAGTTCAGTGACACCGGCGGCCCGTCCAGCTGCGGTGCAGGCTTGACGGCGCCGACCATTTGGTCGTTGCCGACGATGAGGCGCGGCTCATTGGTTGTAGTTGTAGTGCTCGTTGCGGTTGCACTACCGCTGGATGGTGCGGGCAATGTGGAGACCGCAGCAGAACCAGGGGCCTGCCCTGCAACCACGGGGCCGCCTTGCGTTTGCGCAGCAGCGAGCTGGCAAGAAGCAAGCGCGATGGCGGTGAGTGCGTGTTGGTATGGTGTCATGTCTGCGTCAGTTTTGTCTTTTGGATGTCTGCGGCATAGCGTGCTGCGGTTGCAGCCTGGGGGCTATGTACTCACATTGTTGAATCGCCACCACTCAGCGGCTACCTCCAAAGGTAGCCCTGCGCGGGTCGGGCGTAGGTCTGGGAGACGCCGAGCTTTGTCCGGCGCTCGCACCACCGTCGGGAGCGGGCGCAAGGACGGGTGGCTGGGCTGCTACCGGCGGCGCCACAGCAGACGGAGCCGGCTGCTGCGATGCGGGCATCCCCGTGTAGGTTGTCAGCGCCGCGCGTGGCATGGTCAAAGCCCGGGTCTGGCCACCGTTGGCAAAAGTTGCCGTGTTGCCGGACACAGACCGCAAAGTCCAGCCGCCATCGACGGATTCGTTGAGCCGCACCCGGCGATCCTTGCCTCCGATGTTCATGATCACGCCGCCGCCAGAGGGACTGCTGAACACGCCGAATATGCGCGCCGTGCTGAGGGTATCGACCGGCGGGGGTGCCTCCGGCGGGGGAGGAGGGGGTGGAGGCCGACGGGTCAGCATGAATAGCGGCCGGTCGAGCATGGCCACAAATTTGCTGGTGTCGACAGGCGCTGTGCCGGGCAGCGGAGGCAACATTTGCGCATAGTCTGCCTTATGGGCAGGTGGTACGTCCCATGTGCTGTTTTTTAACTGCGCAGCCGGCGTAAACCAAAGCCAGGCGAGCACAGCGAGCAATGCGAGGTTGACAGCGATAAGAATCAGTATGGCTGGACGCTTCATTTCTGCTCCCGCAGCACACTGAACCCAAAGCTCACAGCCAGCTTGGGCTGAAACTTGGGAGGGGTGTTGCCCAACCCACCCAGCACCTGCACTTCAAACTCGTCGACCACGATCAATGGCAGCTGGGTAGAAAAAACGGCCAGCGCACTCTGTATTGCCAGCCATTCGCCCTCGGCTCGCACCGTGATAGGGATACGCTCGTAGCCCTTAACGGCCTTAGGAGGGAGCACCTGGCTGCTGCTGATCTGCAGCCCTGCGGTGCTGAGAATCTCTCGCACGCGCTGCTGTGCAGCGTTGCCTGCCACAGTGGCATCTTGCGATGCGGGGTAAACGTAACGCGCCCTGGCATCTTTGGCTTGCGCCAGCACGGCCGTGATGTCGGCACGCTGTTCAGTCAGGCCCAGTAGGCGGGCATAGCGGGGCTCCAACTCGGCCAGCCGGGCTTGGGCCCACTGGTGCTTCTGAAACACGTAGAACCCGCCGGCCGCAAGCGGTGCTAGCAGCAGCGCAATCACTACCGCCAAAGCCGCCACTTCTCTTGTTTTGTGGTTTTGCATGAAGGGGCTCAGGGTTTTGCAGGCGCCGTTGGCGCAGTAGCGGGCGGGGTCGCAGCGGAATCTTTGGGCGGCGCAGGCCGGGTAGCCACACCACCAAAAGTAGCGCCCCCTCCAAATGTCGCTCCCCGTGCAGAAGGGGTTGCCGCAGGCGCCGCCGCGCTAGCAGTTGCGGTGGCGGGTGCGGTAGCAGTTGCGGCCGACGCAGCAGCGGCTGCAGCAGGCGCGGTCGCTGGCGCCGGCGCAGTCGATACAGAGGGCGCAGTTGCCACCGGCGCCGGTGGCGGTGGAGTGGTCTGCACACCAAAGTGCGCAGGGTCGAGCATGAACTCGATCATGAACGATTCTTTTTGCGCGCCGGGCATGCGGGTAGCCGCCGATGGAGCCCGCACGTCACGCAAGCCGGGCTGCTCGCCCAAGATTTTCATTAGCGCAGACGCATCTCCGGTCAGCCCCAAAATAGTGACCTTACTCCCTTGCAACTTGACTGTCTGCAGCGCCGTGTCGTCCGGAAGCGCCTGGGTCAGCCGGTCCATGAGCGTCAAAGGCTCGATGCGCCCGACAAGCACCTCAGCCAGTGAAGAAAGCTGCTCGACAGATTGCAGAAGCTCCTCGCGCTCGCGCACAGCGGGAGCGGCACGCTCCACAATACCTTCATAGGCTTGCACGGCCTGTATGGCCCGCAAGCGCAGCTGCGCCGTGGGGGTGACTGCAATGGCTGCCAACAACAGCAAGCTGGTGCACAGCAATCCATAACCCAAGTGCCGCCAACGCGCCGCCTGCCTGCTGCGCTGAGCCTCGCCAAAGCCGGCAAACACCAGTGGCGCGGCACCCTGGGCGCTGCGCACCCACACCTCGGGGTCGCCGGCATTGCGAAGACGATCAGCCTGGGTGTTTATGTACTGCTGGATCTGTCCGCGCGACGCCAGAGCGATTTCCACCATAAGGACGTCCTTGGAGGGCGCCTTCGTAGAGTAGCCCCAAGCGACTTGACCCGGTCCGAAGGGACTAGCGCTTTGGACGTCCAGCGCAACGGCTTTAGCAATATCTTGCGCAGCCATAGGAGGTAAGGTAAGTTGACGGCGCAGCACAATAGCTTCCGGCAACTCCAAAGCCACACAACTTGCGTAGCCCGCCTGCCGCCCAGGCTGCTTCAGCTCAGCGTCACCGCACCAGATGGACTGCGCCCCGTCGGCCTGGAGGAGTCGCACGGGCAAAGCGGGCGTGAGCCAAGCCAGCAGCGGCCATCGGTGTACGCCCCGCAACGCCTTCCGCATGTCATGCCCGACCGCCTGAAGATCAACGCCAAAGAAACTGGCGTCGGAAGAGATAGTTGGCATTGTGATTACTTGGCCACGGTACGTGACATGGGTTCAAAACTGCGTTCAGTGTGGAGCGTGCGCCACGGCAACCCGTCACGCGAGCTAAACCCCAAGTCCACGGTGCGGCTGATACGCATGTGCGTGCCATCTGACAACGGCACCATGGCGGACACGCGGTACCTGCGGGATGGCGATACACCAACGAAGGATGCCTCAAGTGAGGTGGTATCCACTCCTTGGGCGCCCTGGTCGCGCTCTTGGGCAATGCGCTCCGCAACACCCACGTTGCCATTAGCGAGTACGGTGAGCACGTCCAGCGGAGCCGCCATGGGGTTCACTCGCCCCCCGCTCGCCCGGGCGTAGACTGTCAAGAGCGGCGAAAGTCTAGCATAGAGGTCGTAATCAACCCCGGGCACCCGAAGCAGGTCTTCAGTGGCCTCAAAGCGCTCGGGCTGGTTGGTGGGGCCCGGTTTGGTCCGCGCTTCAATCGTGAGCTGCGAGAGCGCCTGGGCCGCGTCCGCAGATATACCGCCCGCAACTTCATACAGCCGAGCCAACAAAGCCTGAGGCGCGGCATTGAGATCGATCAAGCCATTGAGTGGCATGACGGAGACCGGCACTATCACGCCCCGATAGGCAATGTCCGCATGCTGGACGCGGGTAACGGGCACGGTGGTGCCAGAGATTTCCCAAAGCGCCAGGGCAATCGCCGCGTCTCCCGTAGCCTGCGCTACGACGCCTTGGCGAAACGAAGCAACGACGCCGATTTCATCCCTGGCAACGCGGCTGAAGCCGGTGACCAGAATGGACAGCGCTGCGACGACCCACAGCACAGCGATGAGCGCCATTCCTCGTGAGCGTGTGGCGTCAACGCCCGCCCTTGCGCTTACAGCCCATCGAGGACTCATTGAATCACCTCGCGCCACCGCCAAACACAGCTTCACCAGACGCGCCACCCAAGACGCCAGTAGGAGTAGGGCGAACAGGGATTACGAGATCCGGCAAGTTGCCGGAGGTGGTCTGCAGCGAAATCATGACGCGGTCGGGGAAAGCGTCCGTTGACTCCCATGTTGAACTCCACTGGGGCTGATCCACGACGGTATTCACGTAAAGTATGCGCAGCCCTGTAGCCTCGTGCACCAACAGACGGGTTTCGGCCTGCGACCAATCCGGCTGGGTTATTGCGCTTTCCCACGGCAGAAACTCCAGCATCAACCCCCTTGCCCCGTCAGACTCACCCAACGAGAGCCGAAAGAAAAACCGCCCTCCCACCCCATGGCGCGCAGGCATGATGCCCACCCAGGTCAAGGTATCAGACCGCCCCTCAAAGAAATACGGGAGCTGACCCACAGCGGTCGGAGTGTTGAGCTTGAAGGGATAAACGCGTCCCACGACCCCACGAAGGAATGCGGTGGATACACGCAACTCGTCTGCCTCCAGCAGCCTGCGGTCTACACGCTCCCCGGTCTGGGCGGTAGTACGCAGTGCCGAACCCATCCCCAGTGCAATGAGTGAAAGCAGTGCCATGACGACGAGGAGTTCAACCAGCGTAAACCCGCCGACAGCACCGGGAAGATGTACGGCGGAAGGCACAACGCAGAAGCGTCTCATCGGCCCCCTCCTCCCTGTGGCACTGGCTTGCGCTCAGGCATCAGCGTTTGCAACTCCAGGCTTTTCACGATCGCCCCCTCTTGCCAGCTGACGATGACTCCCACTTCATGAAGACGCGGCTTATCGGAACTTTCAATAGGAACCGCGTAAGGGGCACTTGCCACACGCCACGAATAGCCCGCCGTTTCGCCAGCATCCTGCCAACCGCCAGGGCCGACAGAGTCCCGCATGGCCAGAACAGACTCAGCCACCATCGAGGCTCGCTGATTCTGCTCGGCAACTCCTACAGCACGGGCGCTGGAACCACTGGCCCGGTAAAGCATCCCCAAAGAGAGCGCCATGATGACAAATGCCACCAGCAGTTCCAGGAGGGAAAAACCGCGTTGGCGCAACGCAGCAGTCATTGAGCAAGCGCCTCCTGCGTAACCCGCCCGGACAGCCAGTCCACCCGAAGCCGAGTGCCCCCGCCTCCATCCTGGCGCAGCACGTCAATACTCCCGCCTGTTGCTCCTCCATCGGGCAGAAAGCGGATTGCTGCAACTCCGCCAGGGCCAAGTTCCGCTCCAGCCACGGTCGCCCGAACAGTCAACGAGTTGGGCAGCAGAGTTTCTGTGCGGCCCTGGACCCCAAAACTGCGCTGCTGAAGATTTACGCCGAATCGGGTCTCAGAACGCGTAAGGACGGCTTGCTGCCTTGCAACTCGCAACTCCGACAGCATGGTCCGCAAGACATTTCGGTATTGCGCGGTGTCGCGCATCTTTTGGTACGCAATGGGTGTAATGCTGATGAGCAACGCCATGATGGCAAAAACCACCAGCAATTCAACGAGCGTGAATCCGCTCTCACGCCGCATACCTACGCTCTATCCGCAGAAAAATGGGGGGCTCAGCACAACACTCAGGGAGTATTGCGGATGTCGGCGTTTTCGCCGTCCCCTCCAGGGGCCCCGTCTGCTCCAAGAGACAAGATTTCGATGCCTCCATTCGCGCCAGGGTTGGCGTACTTGTAAGCACGCCCCCAAGGATCAGTGGGCACCCCGCCCTTGAGATAAGGCCCCGTCCAACCATTGACGTTGCCAGGACGTTTCACCAGAGCCTCCAAGCCCTCTTCAGATGTCGGGTAGCGACCGATATCGAGCTTGAAAAGCTCCAGCGACTTGTCGAGATCGGCAATCTGAACCGCAGCGGTTTTGGACTTGGCGCCACCCAGCTGATTCAACACTCTAGGACCCACCAAGCCTGCCAGCAAAGTCAGGATGGCTAGGACAACGAGCAATTCGATCAACGTAAAACCCCCGGTACGGCGAGATCGGACTGACACTGCCGTAACGTGGGAAGCGGAGGTACTCACCATGTGTGGTGTTCCTTGGTCAAACAAAAATTATACGGCGAGGTCGTTGATGGACAGTATGCCGAGAAGAATCGACACGATGATGGCAGCGATCAGCACCCCCAACACGAGGATGAGCGCAGGCTCCACCAGCGTGAGCAGTCTCTTGATCCCGGTTTCCACCTCGCGGTTCAATATGTTTGCGAGTTCAAGCATCATGGGACCGATGCGACCCGTTTCCTCCCCCACCCGGATCAGGTTGATGGCCAGGGGTTCAAAAATGCCCGTAGCCGAGATGGCGTGAACCACCTTGCCCCCCTCCTTGACGATGGGCCCCACTTTGCCGAGCGCCTGCTGCAAAACGATGTTGCCAACGGTTTCGGTTGCAATATGCAACGCCGTGAGCATAGGCACGCCGTTACCCAGCAAGGTGCCTAGCGAGCGGGAGAACAAGGTGAGCTGATATTTCAGCGCAAGCGGCCCCATCAATGGGAGACGCAAAATGCGGGCTTGCCACCAATTTCGACCTCTAGGCGATCTGAACCAGCGCAACACAAGTACGCCCAGCGCAAAAATCCCGACACCCATCACCAAGCCATAGCTGGTAAACGCCTGTCCCATGGTCATGACCATGCGGGTGGGCAGCGGCAAGGCATCGCCCATGTCCGTAAAAAGCTTTTCGAACTGCGGCACCACAAACCCGAGCATGGCGATGAGAGACAACACGGCAACGCCCAGCAAAATGGCCGGGTAAATGGTTGCGGAAATTACGCTTTCGCGCAATGAGCGCTGCCGCTCCATATGCTCCACCAAGCGATCCAGCACAGCAGACATCTGACCGCTAGCTTCTCCGGATCGAACCATGTTGATATAGAAATCACCAAACAGCTCGTGGCGTTGAGCGAGCGCTCTGCTGAGTGGCGTGCCCCCCTTTACCGCCTCCAGCGTCGATTGCACCAAAGCTGCCACGCTGGGTTTGTGGCTCATGTCAATCAACACCCGCAAGGCGTTGTCCAAAGCCAGGCCGGCGCGAAGCATGATGGCCAATTCGGACGTCAACGCGAGGACATCTGCAGAGTTGACGGGGCCTTTGTCGACCCGACCAGTTTTGCGGCCAAGCTGCAAGGCGGTGGCACCTTTGAGGCCAGCTCCAGCGCCTTGGACCTCGTCCACCGCCAGGGGTGTCAATCCCCGGTCTCTTAGTTGCTTAACAACCGCAGCCGCAGCAGGCGCCGCCATGCGCCCCTCCTGAATCTGACCGGTGCCAGAGGCAGCTCGCCACGCAAATTCAAGCATCGGTCTGGTCCTGCGTCACACGGGCCAGCTCGTCCAGCGTCGTCACCCCCGAGGCGACTTTGCGCAAGCCGTCTTCATAGAGGCTGAGCATGCCGGCCTGAGCTGCGATGGCATTCAACGCATTGGCGTCCCGGCCTTCAATGATGGCCCGCCGCATACGCTCATCAAGCGCCAACAATTCATGAATTCCCGTTCGCCCTCTGTACCCAGACTGGCGGCACTGGAGGCATCCCACAGCCCGGTAGACCACCTGCCCTGGCTGAGTGAACCGCCCCAATCCGGTGCGCTGCAAAATTTCGTCATCCGGGTGATAGGGCTCCTTGCAATGCGTACACAGCGTGCGGACGAGCCGCTGGGCAAGCACCCCATTCACCGCGGAAGTGATGAGATAGCGCTCGACGCCCATATCCTGCATGCGGATCACAGCGCCAGCGGCCGTATTGGTATGCAAGGTGGAGAGCACCAAGTGCCCAGTCAGAGCAGACTGCACCGCAATCTGCGCGGTCTCCCCGTCGCGCATTTCGCCGATCATGATGATGTCCGGATCCTGGCGGAGGATGGAGCGTAAGGCGTTCGCGAACGTCAGATTGATCTGCGTATGCACCTGTATCTGATTAATCCCGTCGAGTTGGTACTCCACCGGGTCTTCCACCGTAATGATCTTTTGCTCGGACGCGTCGATCTTGGCAAGGGCCGCATAGAGGGTGGTGGTTTTGCCAGACCCCGTGGGCCCAGTCACAAGCAAAATTCCGTGAGGCTTGGCGAGCAAAGCATTGAAGCGCGCCAAGGTATCGGCCTCGAACCCCATCTTCTCCAGCTCAAGCCGCACACTGGCGCGATCCAACACCCGCATGACAACGCTCTCGCCATGTACGGTGGGGACCGTCGAAACCCGCAAATCGAGTTCACGGCCTTTGACGCGTGTCTTGATGCGCCCATCTTGCGGCAATCGCCGCTCTGCAATGTCCAGATGCGCAAGCAGCTTGACACGGGAGCTGACAGCCGCGCTCAACCGCGGCGGCACGAGTTCGCCCGGATGGATCACACCGTCCACCCGGTAGCGCACATGCAGGCCATCGTCGAACGGTTCCAGATGGATATCCGATGCGCGCAGATCGATCACACGGCCGATGATGGAGTTGACCAACCGGATGACCGGGGCTTCGCTGGCGAGATCCTTGAGATGCTCGACAAAGTCTCCGCTGTCCAGTCCGTCTCCAAAACCATCTTCATCATCGCTGGCCTCCTCGACGGGCTCGGCCAACGCTTTCTCGATATCGGACTCCAGCGCTAGGTGCGGGCGGATGGAGAGACCGGTGGCCAACCCTAGCGCCTTGACAACAAAGGCATCCTGAGGAACCGCCATCGCTACGTCCAGACGCCCCTCTTCGACCCGCAGTGGGTAAAGGGCATTGGCCTGCAGGAACTCTGGCAGCAGCCCCTCGACTTCAGGCATCAACTCAGGGAATCTGTCCGCAGGAACCAGAGGGATGCCCAACTGCCCCGCCAAGGCGGTGGCGACATCCGACTCGGAGACCAAACCCAGCCGAACCAGAACCTGCCCCAACATCCCCCCCATTTCCTGCTGCGCAGAGACCGCCCTGTCCAAGTCCCGCGCGCTCAGCTTGCCGGCTTGTACCAGCAGTTCACCGATACGCGGCCGGAACGCAGGCTCTTGGCGCTCCCTGTCGGCGGCCGAAAGTGTTTGAATGGTCATGGATACTCAGATACGACACGCGAAGCTGGGAAAATACATTGCCAGCCATAGACTTTTTGCCACGGAAGTGGCGAGGGCAAGAGTGTAGCCGGGAGCTGGTTTTTGCGAGGCCGGAGCACCGATGCATACGCCTCCACCGACGTCCACCCCGTACTTCATGAACTCTCTCTCAAAGAATTCGACAATTTTCACGGCTTGGGCGATGGCATCTGTGCTGGTTCTTGCGGGCGGATGGGGCGGTTTCGCTCTGCTGTCCCGTCTGTCCCCCACAGATATGCCAAGCAGGGGCCCCATGCTTCTCGCACCCATGGTTGCGGTGGTCGACTCGTGCATCCTGCTGCCGACAAGCCCATCGCCCGCGGCCAGCGCTGACTCCAACGCCCTCGCAGAATCTTGCACCGGACCGGAGGGCTCGGCAGCCCAACTGGTGGAATCAACGCTTGCTCGCATGGAGCCGCGCGACAAACACGCCACGCGCAAGCCGATGGGTTACACCCTGCCAGCGCCGCTGTTGCAGCTTTTTAAAAGCGGTGCCGATGGCTGGGCGATAGACATTGAGAGAGTTCAGCGTGTGGTGCGAACCATCCGCGACACTGATCGCCCCGTGGTTCTGTATTTGTTTGCCACGCACTTTGCGACGGATGCCCCGTTGGAGCAACAGCTTGCAAAAGACGCCACAAACCTAGCACAAACGCGAGACGGGCCCATGGCCCAGGGTCGCTACTACGACTCCGCCATCCATCACTGGACCTTCGCGACCACACAAACGGAATTGACGGCGCGGCGTGTGCAAGCTGCGGAGGCGCTTCTAGCAGAGACATGTCTGCTACCGGAAGCAGACCGAACAAAGATACAAGGCATTACCCTACTGGGCGAACTTCACCACCTGTTTCCGGATTTTGAGGCCGGCATGGGTTTTAACGCCCCCTACCGAGTGACAGACTACAGCGAGGCGTCTCGCACCGGGTTCAGGGCCTTTCTCAGAAATGAATTCCAGCGGATCGACCAACTGAACCGGGTTCTGGGCTCTGAGTTCGTCGCGTTCGAGGACATTGAACCTCCCACGCGCGACATTCGGGCGGAGCCTCTGACACGGTATACAGACCATATCGATGCCTTTGCGCATGGCACATTTCCTGTATCCGGCTGGGCATACTCCAAAAAGGATGCGCACGCTCGGCCGGCATATGTGCATGTCTACCTGAACGGGAAATTCGCAGGCAAAACCCCAGTAGATAAGAGCCGGCAAGACGTGCTTGCAGCGAAACCGGAATTTGGCACCGCCAATACCGGGTGGCGGTTGAACCTGGATTTCCGCCCGCTAAGCACAGGTGTGCACAAGGTGGATGTGTTTCTTGAGTCTAGGCCCGGGCAACTGACGCTTCTGGGATCACGAGAGATCGCGGTCATGGACAAAACGCAGTCTCCACCTCTCCGGCAGACACGGGTCTCAATGCCGCCGCATGACCAGCTCCGAGATGGCTCGGTGCAAGCGCACATCGACCAACCCGTTGATCAAGCTTCCTATTACTACAACCCGCTCGTGCCACTTTGGCATGCCTTCCGAGGCCGGCAGGTGGCTGACTACCTGAAGTTTATGGACCAGGTCGTAGCAAGGTCCTGCCTGTCTGCCACGCCACGCTACACCCACCAGATCATCCCATTCACCAACCCGAGCTGGGATGAGAACAAGTTCGCTATCGACGCCTCGCTCAGCGCAAAGAGCATGGGCAATATTCGACTGGGTGTGAGCCTGTACGGCGAAGCCTCCTATGGCGCGTCATTTGCGAAGTGGTATAGCACCACCGGACACCGCCGCTACGGTATTACAGAGTTTCACCCCCTGAAGGCCATGAGCGGCCACGATCTCGGGCAAACCTTGGATCAACATGCCCAACGAGGCGCCGATTTCTTGTCCTTCTTTGTAGAGCCCTACTGGCTGGGACGGCTGGTAACTCGGAGCCACAATCTTTTTTCTTTCGACCCCAGCAACGCCCAATTTGGTTCAGACAGGCTCTACCAAGCCGTTAAGAACCACTTGGTAACACCCGAAACTCATCGCTAAGACGGCAGCGAGAGGGAAAGCTACTCAGGGGAAAACCTCGGCGCTTTCAAAACTAGTACCTTGCGCATCCTTGCTGGACAGGCTTGGCGCTTGGCTCAGCCTCCAGTTGATAGCAAGCACCGGGTCGTTCCAGGCAATGCACCGCTCATGCACGGGAGCATAGTAGTCCGTGGTTTTGTAGAGAAATTCCGCAGCGTCACTCAAAACCACAAAACCATGGGCAAAACCTGGGGGCACCCAGAGCTGACGATGATTGTGCTCACTCAACTCTTCGCCTACCCACTGGCCAAAGGTGGGCGAACTCTTGCGAAGATCCACGGCCACATCAAAAACTGTGCCGCGCACTACCCGCACCAACTTGCCCTGTGGCTGCTGAATCTGATAGTGCAGGCCACGCAAAACCCCTTTGGCACTGCGACTGTGGTTGTCCTGCACGAATGTGTGCGCCATGCCGGTCGCTTCGTTGAAGGCGCGCTGGTTAAAGCTTTCCAGAAAGAACCCTCGGTCATCGCCGTATACCGTTGGCTCGATCAGGAGAACATCAGGAATGGCAGTGCGAAACGTTTTCATAGATCAGGGATGTAAAGCTGTTACTGCCTTCAGGTCACGAACAGCGAATGCGGCAGGCGCGAGCCCTTGGGCCCATCGATCGAACATCTGCGTATATGCGGCTTCCAGATTGGCCACAAATTCGGCGGAATTGAACAGTGGAAGAGAAGCCCGGTCCTCGGCAATGCGGCGCTTGAAGCCGTTGAGAAAATCGGCATCTGTCGCCAACCTGAACGCCATGGCCTCATACTCGTGCAGCGTATGTGTAACCAACTCGGGTAGCCCTGACGCAGCGAGCAAACTGGCCGCCACTCGACCAGCAAACGCCCTCCCCTGGCAGGTGAGCACGGGGACCCCAGCCCACAGCGCATCGCTTGCCGTTGTGTGGGCGTTGTAGGGCAAGGTGTCCAGCAAAATGTCCGCATGTGCATGGCGAGCAAGATGTTGCGCCAAAGGGACGCGCCTCGCAAAAACAAGCCGTTCTGGAGCCACCCCCTGCGCCGATGCCTCGCGCTGCAAATTTTCGCGGATGTCTGACAGGTCGCAAACAAGCCATAACACGCTGCCAGGGACTCGCTTGAGCAGACGCATCCAAACGGCAAAAAAGTCAGGTGTAATTTTGTAGCAGTTGTTGAAGGCGGCAAATACAAATCCGGACGATGGGAGCCCCTCTTCCACTCGCGTCGGCACACACTCGGAGATAGCGCGTTGGGTGTCGTTCACCTGGTAGCTGTGCGGCATCTGAACGATTTTTTCTGCGTACGCGGTCGCATCGGAGAATGGCGTGACGACAGGGTCACCAATGATGTAGTCGTACGCAGGATGCCCCATCGTCCCAGGGTAACCAAGATAGTTGACAACGATGGGAGCCGGCTTTCGGAGCAACACGGACGTGCGCGCTCCCCGGGTATATCCTTTCAGGTCCACGGCGATGTCCACTCGCGACTTCAACATCAGCTCGGCGATGTCTCCGTTGTTAAGGCCTCGCACATCTATAAATTCGTCAAACGCAGACTGCAGCCTTTTTCTCATCAAAGACCGGTCATCCGGGCCGAAAGAGAACGCCACGACTTCGAATCGGCTCCGATCGTGCCGCTCGAACAACTCAGCCGTCAGGTGGGCTGTTGCATGGTCGTGAAAGTCTGCCGACACGTAGGCCAGCTTGATGCGCCCGCCTTTTTGCCTTGGCGCGAAGACGCGTTTCGGCTCAATGGATTCGCGTTCCATCACGGTGTCGCCAAATGCCTTGGCGCAGCGGCGGTGGATTTCGGGGTCCTGCGTGAAAGATAACGATTCGAAAGGCAAAAGCGCTGGCGTTGGCGTCGATGCCAATTGGGCCTCCACTTTAATCCGCACCCTATCGAGTCCTTCCCATTGACAGGATTCAGAGCGGGCACGCCATAAACCTGCCCAAGCACTTGCCAGATGGGGTGCAAAGTGGACAGCCTGTTCGAACGCCTCCCCCGCCTCGGTATGCCGGGAGACCGCCAGGAGTGCAGTGGCCCGCGTTGCCCAGGCGGCGGCATATCCGGGCGCCTTTGCAAGCGCCTCATCAACTGCTGCGATTGCTGCCTCTGTGGCATCAATATCCTGAAGGGCGTTTGCCAAGTTGTTCCAAGCCATTGGGTCGGCCGGATTGACAGCCACGCTCTTGCGCAACAACTCGACAGCTTCATAAGGGCAACCAAGTTGCCCCGCTACAGTGCCAGCCAAATGCAACGCCATGGCATGCAAGGGGTTCTGCTGCAAGACGCGTCGATATACAGACTGAGCCTCGCGGCGGTAGCCCGATTTTTGCAGCGCGAGCCCCTGCTTGAGCTCCTCGAAATATGGATCCGCTCCCACGTTCGACATGTACCCAATCAGTAAATGACGTTGTGAAGCAATCGGCTTAAGTATTGGCCATAGCCACTCTTCGTAAGCGGCAATGCCAGCCTTTGCAACTCAGCGTCGTCGATCCAGTGGTGCCGCCACGCGATCTCTTCAGGACACGCAATCTTCAAACCCTGGCGATGCTCCAGCGTCGCAATGAACTGCCCCGCCTCCAGCAGGCTTTCGTGCGTGCCGGTATCCAGCCAGGCGTATCCCCGGCCCATGATCTCCACGCTGAGCTGTGACTGCTCCAGATACAGGCGATTGAGATCGGTGATTTCGTATTCACCGCGGGCTGACGGCTTCAGGCTCCGGGCCAGTTCCACGACCTGGCTGTCATAGAAATACAGGCCCGTCACTGCGTAGCTAGACTTAGGCTTCTGGGGCTTTTCCTCCAGCGAAAGCACCTTGCCCTGAGCATCAAACTCGGCAACGCCGTAGCGCTCCGGATCGTGGACATGGTAAGCAAACACGGTGGCGCCTTCTGTGCGCTGCATGGCATGGCCGAGCAGCTCGTGGAAGTCGTGGCCATAGAAGATGTTGTCGCCCAGCACCAGAGCGCTTGGCGAATCTCCAAGAAAGTTCTCGCCAATGAGGAAGGCCTGGGCCAGTCCGTCGGGACTGGGCTGCACTGCGTATTCCAGCCGGATGCCCCACTGGCTGCCATCGCCCAGCAGCTGCTCAAATCGCGGCGTGTCCTGCGGGGTGCTGATGATGAGGATTTCGCGGATGCCCGCGAGCATCAATGTGCTCAGCGGGTAATAGATCATCGGCTTGTCATACACCGGCAGCAGCTGTTTGCTGATCGCCAAGGTGGCCGGGTGCAGGCGGGTTCCGGAGCCTCCAGCGAGGATGATGCCTTTGCGTGCCGTCATGGTGGGTCCAGGGGTCGTCACAGGATTTCGGTAAGCATGCGGGATACACCGGCATGCCAGGGGGGCAGGACCAAACCCATGGTGGCCTGGAGTTTACGGGTGTTGAGCCGTGAATTGAGCGGGCGCGCCGCAGGGGTGGGGAACGCGCTGGTGGCGACAGGGGCCACTTCGTTAGCTATAATTTTTATAGCTTTCTGCGATTTACTGGCGTGCGATATGACGTATTTTGCATAGGAATACCACGTAGTCTCTCCCGCAGCGGCCACGTGATAGAGGCCCGCATCCTGCGGTTGGCGCCGCACATGGCGAATGGCGTGGGCCGTCACGTCGGCCAACAGCTCGGCACCCGTAGGGGCGCCCCACTGGTCGTCGATGACCGTCAGGCGTTCGCGCTCCTGCGCCAGGCGCAGCATGGTCTTGGCGAAGTTGCCGCCCCGCGCTGCATAGACCCAGCTGGTGCGCAGGATCAGGTGCTGTGCGCCTGACTGCGCAATCAGCTGCTCGCCTTGGAGCTTGGTGCGGCCATACACGCTCAGGGGCGCAGGGGTATCGCTCTCATCCCAGGGGCGCTCGCCGCTGCCGTCGAACACGTAGTCGGTGCTGTAGTGAACGAACGTTGCGCCAAGGCGGGCTGCCTCCTCGGCCAGGGCGCCGGGGGTCGTCGCGTTGAGAGTGCGGGCCAGTTCGGGCTCGCTCTCGGCCTTGTCCACTGCTGTGTGCGCTGCGGCATTCACGATGACGTCCGGGCGAAGGGTCCGAACGGTATCGGCAACGCCGGCGGGATTGGAGAAGTCTCCGCAGTGGTCGGCGCTGTCAAAGTCCAGCGCAGTCACCTGCCCCAGCACGGCCAGGCTGCGCTGCAGTTCCCAGCCGACCTGGCCACGGCAGCCAAACAGCAGGATGTTCATGCGGCTGCGCCCACTGGGGCACCATCGGCCGTCGCATATTGGGTCTGCAACCAGTCGCGGTAAGCGCCGGTCTGCACGTTGGCCACCCAGTCGGCGTTTTCCAGGTACCACTGCACGGTCTTGCGGATGCCGGTGTCGAAGGTCTCGGCAGGCTTCCAGCCCAGCTCGCGTTCGATCTTGCGCGCGTCGATGGCGTAGCGGCGGTCGTGGCCGGGGCGGTCTTTCACGTAGGTGATCTGGGCCTTGTAGCTCTGACCGTCAGCACGGGGGCGCAGCTCGTCAAGCAAGCTGCAGATCATGTTCACGATCTCGATGTTGGGCTTCTCGTTCCAGCCGCCCACGTTGTATGTTTCACCGGGGGAGCCGGCCTCCAGCACGCGGCGGATGGCGCTGCAGTGGTCCTTCACGTACAGCCAGTCGCGCACCTGCATGCCGTCTCCATACACCGGCAGGTTCTTGCCGGCCAGCGCGTTGACGATCATCAGCGGAATCAGCTTCTCCGGGAAGTGGTAGGGCCCATAGTTGTTGCTGCAGTTGGTGGTGAGCACCGGCAGGCCGTAGGTGTGGTGCCAGGCGCGCACCAGATGGTCGCTCGCAGCCTTGCTGGCGCTGTAGGGGCTGTTGGGCTCGAAGCCGCGGGTTTCGGTGAAGGCTGGGTCGGTGGGCGCGAGTGAGCCATACACCTCGTCGGTGGAAACGTGCAGGAAGCGGAAGGCCGCGCGCTCGCCCTCGGGCAGCGCGCTCCAGTAGGCGCGCACGGCTTCGAGCAGACGGAACGAGCCGACGATGTTGGTCTGGATGAAGTCTTCAGGACCGTGGATGGAGCGGTCCACATGCGATTCGGCCGCGAAGTTGACCACCGCGCGGGGCTTGTGCTCGGCCAGCAGGCGGGCCAGCAGCGCGGTGTCGCCGATGTCGCCCTGCACGAAGATGTGCCGGGGGTCGCCCTGGACGCTCTCCAGGTTGTGCAGGTTGCCCGCGTAGGTGAGCTTGTCGAGGTTGACCACGGGTTCGCTGGAGGTAGCGAGCCAGTCAAGAACGAAGTTGGCGCCGATGAAACCCGCGCCGCCAGTAACCAGAATCATAGGGAGGGCTTTGTGATGTGCCTGCTCGGCATAGCCCACGATTATCCCACCCTGCCCGGCACCCCGGTAACAGAGTTCTACGGGGACGGAATGGCACGGGCAGGCGTGGGTCCGGTCAGAAGTGGATGCCGCGCATCATCTGCTGCAGCGCCACGGCCTCGGCGGACAACTGCGGCTTGGCGTCCGTGCCGCCGCCCTTGGCGGCCGTGGAGTCCGGAAACATGCGAAAGCTCGTGTTCATGGTGATCTGCGCCACGCGCGGCACCAGCGCATGCAGGATCTGCCCGGTGATGCCCAGGCGCGTGGCAATGCGCACCGGCTTGAAGATGCAGGCCTGGGCAATCATGTCGGCCGCCTCTTCCGGCGCCAAGGTGGGTACGTTGTTGTAGATCTTGGTGGGCGCGATCATGGGCGTGCGCACCAGCGGCATGTTGATGGTGGTGAAGGTGATGCCCTGGTCGGCAAACTCGCTGGAGGCGCAGCGCGTCCAGGCATCCAGCGCCGCCTTGCTGGCCACATAGGCCGAGAAGCGCGGCGCGTTGGTCAGCACGCCGATAGAGCTGATGTTGACCACATGGCCCTTGCGCTTGGCCACCATGCCGGGCAGCAAGCCCATGGTCACGCGCAGGCAGCCGAAGTAATTCAGCTGCATGGTGCGCTCGTAGTCGTGGAAGCGGTCGTAGCTCGACTCGATGGCGCGGCGGATGGAACGGCCCGCGTTGTTGATCAAAAAGTCCACGCCACCGTGGTTGTCGATGAGCAGCTGCACGAACCGATCGCAGTCGGCCATGTCGGCAATGTCGGCCGGGTAGGCGATGAACTGGTAGCCCTTGGCCTTGGCTTCGGCGCAGGCTTCGTCCAGCTTGTCCTGGTCGCGCCCGCAGATGATGGTGGTGGCCCCCGCCTCGGCAAACTTGTGCGCAGCCGCCAGGCCGATGCCGGAAGAACCGCCGGTAATGAGCACGACCTTGCCAGCCACCGTGCCCTTGAGCGTGCGGTCGATGAACAGTTCGGGGTCGAGGTGGCGCTCCCAGTAGTCCCACAGGCGCCAGGCGTAATCCTTGAGGTTGGGGCAGTTCACGCCCGAGCCCTTGAGCGCCGCCAGGGTCTCGCGGCAGTCAAAGCGCGTGGGGTAGTTCACGAAGGTCAGCATGTCCTCGGGCAGGCCCAGGTCCTTCATCACCGCGTTGCGCACGCGGCGCACGGGTGCCAGCGCCATCAGGCTTTTCTTGACGCTCTTGGGGATGAAACCCAGCAGCGCGGCGTTGACGAACAGGTTCATGCGCGGCGCGTGCGCGGCGCGGCTGAAGATGTCAAGCACATCGCCCACGCGGTAGCCCACCGGGTCCACCAGGTGGAAGCACTTCTTGGCGATGGCCTTTTGATGGCTGATGACGTTGAGCGCGTTGACCACGAAATCCACCGGCACGATGTTCACGCGCCCGCCCTCCAGGCCCACCGTGGGCATCCAGGGCGGCAGCAGCTGGCGCAGGCGCTGGATGAGCTTGAAGAAGTAGTAGGGGCCGTCGATCTTGTCCATCTCGCCGGTCTGGCTGTCGCCCACCACCATGGCCGGGCGGTACACCGTCCAGGGCACCTTGCAGTCCTGGCGCACGATTTTTTCGCTCTCGTGCTTGGTCTGAAAGTATGGGTGGTCCAGGCCCTCGGCCTCTTCGAACATGTCTTCGCGGAACACCCCTTCGTACAGGCCTGCGGCGGCGATGGAGGAGACATGGTGGAAGTGGCCCGCATCGATCGCCTTCGCCAGGTCCACCGTGTTGCGCGTGCCGTCGATGTTCACGGCCACCTGCGTTTCCTCGTCGGCGGACAGGTCGTAGACGGCGGCCAGGTGGTAGAAGTGGTCGATCTGGCCCTTGAGCTTCTTGATGTCGTCCGCCGCCACGCCCAGTTTCTTGGCGGTGAGGTCGCCGAACACGGGCACGGCCCGGGCCGCCGTCACGCCCCAGAAGCTGCGCAGGTCGGCCACCTTGTCGGCGCTTTCGCGGCGGATCAGGAAATGGACCACGGCCCCCTTGCGCTCCAGCAGCTTCTTCACGAGCCGCTTGCCAATGAACCCCGTTGCCCCCGTCACGAAATACTGCATGGAAAACTCCTCTGAGAGACTTTCATTCTTGCCCAAGGCCGGCAGGCCCCGATTCAGCAGAAACCCGCGCCGATGCTAGGCGGCCAACGATTCGCTGGCTAGATGGCGCGCTCTACATTTTTAGGATCGCACGCCTACTCCTCACGCGCTGTGCGGCGTACAGTGCGGCCATGCGTCGAAGGCACCCCGCCCGGCAAACCCAACCCACCCCATCACGGAGGCCCCATGGTCAAGAAATTGCAGAAACTCAGCGCTGACAAAAAGAAGAGCAACGCCCAACTGTCCAGCACCGTCAAGGACTCCGCACAGCAGATCTGGCTGGCCGGTCTGGGCGCCTTCTCCAAAGCACAGGAAGAAGGCGGCAAGGTGTTTGAAGCCCTGGTCAAGGAAGGCCTGACCATCCAGCGCAAGACCCAGGCCGTGGCCGAAGAAAAGATCACCGAAGCCACCAGCCGCGTGACCACCATGGCCAACGACATCGGCTCCAAGGCGCAGGGCCAGTGGGACAAGCTCGAAAACATCTTCGAAGACCGCGTGGCCAAGGCCCTGGCCAAGCTGGGCGTGCCCTCGGCCCGCGACCTGGAAGCCCTGAGCGCCCGGGTAGATGCGCTGGCAAAGGGTAACAAGGCGGTACCGGCCAAGGCAGCCGCAAAGCCTGCTGCCAAGGCTCCCGTCAAGAAGGCGGCTACAAAGAAGGCTGCTCCTGCCAGGGCGGCGGCCAAGCCCGCTGCTAAAGCGGCACCGGCCAAGAAGGCTGCTGCCCGCAAGACTGCAGGCCGTGCTGCCGATGCAGCGGCAGGCACCACATCGTCAGCCAGCTGATTCATCCCTCTGGCTCGCCGCTAACCAAACGGCCGATGCGCTCCGCGTATCGGCCGTTTTTGTTTTGGCAAACGCCCTGCAGTGCGCTACAAGTAGCGCTATGCCATAGAGACTACCCCTGTGTGCAGACACGCGGCCCGCACGCGAAGCAGCGGCGCGATGCCGCAGTGCAGCATTTCTCCGTGCGTTAGAGTAGCCACCAGAGACACTGCAACAACAACACGCAACGACGCGAAGGGGCACGCACACATGGTGAAGAAAGCGCCACGCCGCACTGCAGAACGCATCCTGGAAGTGACGCTGGACCTGTTCAACCGGTTCGGCGAACCCAACGTCTCCACCACCCTAATCTCGGCCGAGTTGCGCATCAGCCCCGGCAATCTGTACTACCACTATCCGGCCAAGGACGAGCTGATCAACGCGCTATTTGATCGATACGAAAGCTCGCTTACCGAGCTGCTGGCCGCTGCCGACGGAGTGCGCAATGTGGAGGACGCGTGGTTCTTCATGCACACGCTGTTCGAGCTGATCTGGCAGTACCGGTTTTTGTACCGCGACCTCAACGATCTGCTGTCCAAGAACCGCCGCCTGGAGACGCACTTTCAGGCCATCCTCAAGAACAAGACCCGCGCGGTGCGCGCCATGCTAGATGGCATGGGCCGTGCCGACACCTTGCATATCGACTCGCGCGAGCTGGAGGCCACCGCCACCAGCATGGTGGTGGTGCTCACCTACTGGCTCAGCTTTGAATACGTGCGCGACCCGCGCCGCGCGCTGGAACCCGAAAGCGCCCAGGCCGCCCTGATGCGCGGCGCCCACCATGTGCTGAACCTGCTCATGCCGTATTTGGAGACCAGCCAGCGCGCGCACCTGCTGCAGTTGGTGGGAGCCTATGCCACAGCCCCAGGTTGACGAGGACGGCTGCACAAAAAGATCAACGCAACCCAACAAAATCACACACAAACAGACGACCGACAGGAGACAACACCATGGCCAAATGGACCCCATTCCCCCACGCGGGCGACTACGCCTTTGACGCCAACAGCGTGAAAAAGCAGTGGGCGCGCCTGCACGGCGGCGATGCCGAACCCTGCCCCAAGGATGCCGCCGTGCTGCAGGCCTGGGCCCTGTTTCACAATGGCGAATTCGAACAAGCCGCTGCAGCCGGGCTGGCGGCGGGCGGTGCCGGCATCACCGTGGCCAACAAGGCCACGGCGATTTACGCCAACTACCTGGAGCAGAAAGAAAAAACGCGACTGGACCTGTTCACCCAGGTGGCCGAGCGCGCAGAGGCCCAGGCTGCTGCAGAGCCCGACAACGCCAACGCGTGGTACTGGCACGCGTATGCGTTGGGCCGCTACAGCCAGGGCATCAGCGTGGCGAAGGCCCTGGCCCAGGGGCTGGGTGGCAAGGTGAAGGAGTCACTGGAGAAAGCCATTGCCCTGTCGCCCCAGCATGCGGACGCACGCATCGCGCTGGGCGCCTTCCATGCGGAGGTGATCGACAAGGTGGGCTCGCTCATCGGCGGCATGACCTACGGCGCCAAGAAGGACACCGGGCTCAAGCTGTTTCAAGAGGCGCTCAAGCTCAACCCCGGCTCGGCCATCGGCATGATCGAATACGCCAACGCGCTGGTCATGCTGGAAGGCGACAAGAAGATGCAGGACGCCACCGTGCTGTACGAAAAGGCTGCGGCCAGCGAGCCGGCAGATGCCATGGAGCGCCTGGATGTGGAAATGGCGCGGGCTGAGCTGGAAGAAGAGTAAGAGGCATCCCCATGAGGCGCTTCGCGCCTTCCCCCTTCTCTCGAATCACTGCATGATTCGGGAAGGGGGACACCGCCAGCGCGGCGGGGCGGCCCTTGCGCGGCGGTCGCTGGCATTTGTGCTGCGACTGTTTCGACGGTCCGTGACGAAAGCGCCGTCACATTAATCCGATGACTACGACGTCGATTGACTGGCACGAACGATTTCCGACTTCAAACGCGTGGATGCAAGCCCCACAAGCCCACGCAAATCCCAAGCTTCGGAAGGCCTCAGCCTCCATAACGCCGCGCAGCAATCTCCAGCAGCCCGTCAAAAATCAGGTTGTCTACCAACTCGAAAGGCCGCGTCATGCTGGGCGCCATCTTCCACCCGGCGCCACCGGTCATGATGCAGGCGGGTTCCTGGCCGCTGTGCTCAAGCAGATGCTGGTACATGCGCTCCACGGCGCCGGCGATGGCGTAGGTGCCGCCGCTGGTGAGTGCATCGCTGGTGTTGGTGGGGAACAGGCGCACCTCGCCGGTGGGCACGTGCAGACCGGCGGTGCCGGATTCGAGCGCGCGCAGCATGATGCCGTGGCCGGGCAGGATGAGGCCGCCCATGAAGCGGCCCTCGGCGTCAATGCATTCCACGGTGACGGCCGTGCCCACCATCACCACCACCAGCGGGCGCGCGGGGCCTTGCGCCAGCACATGGTGGCGCGCGCCGATCATGGCCACCCAGCGGTCGGAGCCGAGGCGCGAAGGGTGGTCGTAGCCGTTGATGAGGCCCGCCTCCTGCGCAGACGACACGACCCACGACGGGGCCACGTCCCACAGCTCCATCTGCTCCTGTACCCGGCGCTTGACGGCGTCACCGGCGACCACGCAGCCCAGCATGTGCTGCGGCGCGGGCAGCGCGGCCCAACTGGTTTCGGCCAGGCGGTCGATGTGGTCCAGGAACTCGGCGCCGTGTGCCATCGGCACAGCCCCAGGGCGGGGAGCGTCGTACAACGCCCATTTGAGACGCGTGTTGCCGACGTCGATGGCCAGAAAAGTCATGCGGCGGATTATCCCGAGTTTTGTTTTGGGAGGGCTGTGCGGGGCGCGACACCCTGCCCCGCGCGCTTTGCAGCTGCTCCGACAATGTTAAAAATCGTTTCGCGCAGCCGTCCGACACGACGGCGCTGCCCATTGCCGCTACAGTGGTCGATCCCGTTTCTGCAACATTAGGAGGTACCACATGGGTCTTTTCAGTTTCATCAAGGAAGCCGGTGAAAAGCTGTTTGGCGGCAAAGAGGCGCAGGCCGCACCGGCAGCCGCAGCGCCCTCGCAGGACGAGCTCAATGCCAAGGCCGCCAAGGCCATCGAGACCTACATTGCAGCGCAAAACCTGGGCGCCACCAACGTGCAGGTGGCCTTTGACGGCAGCCAGGGCAAGGTCACCGTGAAGGGCGCCGCCCCCACGCAGGCTGCCAAGGAGAAGATCACGCTGTGCTGCGGCAACGTGGCCAGCGTGACCAGCGTGGACAACCAGATGACGGTGACCAACCCCGAGCCCGAGGCGCAGTACCATGACGTGGTGCGCGGTGATACGCTGAGCGCCATCGCCAAGAAGTTCTACGGCGACGCCAACAAGTACCCTGTGATCTTCGAGGCCAACAAGCCCATGCTGAGCCACCCCGACAAGATCTACCCAGGCCAGAAGCTGCGTATTCCTGCACTGAAGTGACCCCTTGAGTCGCCTGCGGCGCCTTCCCCCAAGGGGGGACGCACCCGGTGGCCCGGCGAAGCCGGTTCCACGGGTGCACTGGGCTGAGCCGTGGGTGTTCCGACGCCCCAGACGAACGAAAGGCGGGGGCAAGTCAAACTTCAAAAAAGATCAGCTGCCAGCGCTTATTCATTAAGCGCTGGCAGCTATTTTTTTGAGAGCATCAGCCCTGCTTCCACGGCAGGCCATGAAAGCGCCAGCCGCCCTTCTTGCCGCGCTGGCCTTGCGCATCCGCATCGCCCTCAAACCCCTCAAGGATGTTGTACGCCGTGATACCTAGCTCGGTGGCGCGGCGCGCGGCGGCGATGGAGCGCACACCGCTGCGGCACAGCAGCACTGCCCGCGCGCTCTCGGGCACGGCGGCGCGCATCTGGGCATCAAAGTCGGCGTTCATCGCCATGCCCGGCCATTGCTTCCAGGCCACGGCGGCGGCGCCGGGCACGTAGCCGACCCACTCGCGTTCGGCGTCGCTGCGCACATCCACCAGCACGGCCTGCCCGGCCTGCACCCATTGCCAGGCCTGCTGGGGCGTCACGTCACCGGCGTAGCCGTCAGCGGGGAAAATCTTTGATTCAGTCATCGTCGGGGTCCTTTCAATCCCACAGGGGAGCCGGTTCGTCGCGCAGGTGGCTGCGCAGCTGTGCATAGTCGGGCACCACGGTGGCCACGGTATCCCAGAAGCGGGGGCTGTGGTCCATCACGCGCAGGTGCGCCAGCTCGTGCGCGACCACGTAGTCGATGATGGCCGGGCGGTAGTGCAGCAGGCGCCAGTTCAGGCGGATGGAGCCGTCGGCCTTGGCGCTGCCCCAGCGGGTGTTGGCGCTGGACAGCCGGAGGCTGGCCCAGCGCACGCCGAGCAGCGGCGCAAAGTGGTCCAGCCGCTCGGTGAAGTGGCGGCGCGCGTCACGCATCAGCCAGGCCTGCACGGCGTCGCGGATCTGCGCGGAGCTGGCGCTTTGCGGCAGGCCGATGTGCAAGCTTGCGCCCTGCCCTGCGCTGGCGCCCGCCACCAGCGCCCCGCCCTTGCCGGCAAAGCCGTGGCTGGGGTCCAGCACCACTGTAAGCGGCGCGCCCAGGTAAGGCAGCACGGCGCCGGGTGCCCACACGATGCGGCCGCCTTCGATGCGCTGCTGGCGCTCGCGCGCCTCGCCCAGCTTGCGCAGGATCCAGTCAGACTTCTCGCGCAGCGCGGCATCCACCGCACCCAGCGTGACCCAGCTGGGCGCGCGCACGGCCAGCCCGTCGGCCCCCACGGTGAAGCCGATGGTGCGGCGCCGTGCGCGCTGCAGTGCGTAGCCCACCACGGCATCGCCCAGCAACACTTCGCGGTTGGCCTGGGGGTGACGGAATTCGGCGGGGGACAGCAACGAGGGCAGCGGAACGGATGGGGCTGCAGGGCGGAAATTTGCTACTGATTCAGGAGCCTTCAGCGCTTTCCCATTAAGCGCTGGAGGCACTTTCTGGTCAAAATCTTGCGCCCCAGAAGGCGGCGCAGATCGTCCAGAGGGTGAAGACGCTGCAGACGGTGCTGCGGGTGCGGGCGCAGCGGCGGCCGGCGGGTCGTCGAACAGGTCGAGCGCCAGTTGCACAAGCCGCTGCATCATCACGGCAGGCCTACTCCCCGCCGCGGTCGGCTGTAACGGATGCAGCCGCTGTGCTTGCGGTGGGCGCTGCGGGGTAGGCCCCTGGGTCCAGCCGGCGCATCTCGGCCTCGATCCAGGCCTCCACCTCGCGCATCAGTTCGTCGGGCTGGCGGCCGACGCTGGAAATGGGCTGCCCGATGGACACCTCGACCACGCCGGGCCGCTTGATGAATGCCTTGCGCGGCCAGACCTTGGCGGACGTGACGGCGATAGGCACCACGGGCGCGCCGGTGTCGATGGCCAGGCGCGTGCCGCCAGTCTTGTACTGGCCCTTTTGCCCGCGCGCAATGCGCGTGCCCTCGGGGAACATGATGATCCAGATGCCCTTGGCCAGCAGGTCTTTGCCCTGCTGCACCACCTTATTGAACGCCTGCGTGCGCTGGCTGCGGTCGATGTGGATCATGTCCAAGCGCCCGATGGCCCAGCCGAAGAAGGGCACGTAGAGCAGTTCCTTCTTGAACACGTAGGCCAGGGGGTGCGGCATGATCGTGGGCATCAAAAAGGTCTCGAAGGTGGATTGGTGCTTGACCAGTAGCACCGCACCCGCGTTCTCGCCCTGGGGCAGGTGCTCCATGCCGGTGATCTCCACCCGGATGCCCAGCAGCACGCGCGCACCGCTGATGCACAGCGACAGCCAGGCCCGAGCGATGCGGTAGAGCGGCAGCCCCCGCACGCCCAGCAGGGTGCCCAGCATGATGGCCAGCGCGTACGGCACCACGGTGATGCCCATCCAAAGAAGGTGAATGACCGAACGGATAAATGCCATATTTTTATGGTGTTTTTGGCGTCCAGCGCTTATCTATCAAGCGCTGACAGCTATTAATAAAGGAGCATCACAACATGCCACCCGGGGGAGGGACTGCGGCGCCAGCAGCTTCTGCCGTAGTCGGCATCGGGGGGTTGGCCGGCTGGGGGGCCGCAGGCAGCAGCTGGTCCACAAAGTCGCCGAGGCTGGCGTGCAACTGCGTGCCGGCAGGCAGCCCCACGGGCAGGCCGCCGTCCGGCTCCACCTGTGCGGACTGGCCGGTGCACACCAGGTGCAGGTGCGCGCCCAGTGCCGCGCCGGCCAGCAGGTGCGCGGCGCAGTTGCCCACCACATGCACGTCCTCGCGCTCCACACCGTAGCGATCGCAGATCTGTTCGAGCAACCCCGGCGCGGGCTTGCGGCAAGCACAGTCCTCGTCGGCGGCGTGGGGGCAGTAAAAAACGGCGTCGATGCGCCCCCCTACCGCGGCCACCTGCCGGTGCATTTTGGCGTGGATGGCATTGAGCGCCACCACATCAAACAGCCCGCGCCCCAGCCCCGGCTGGTTGGTGGCCACCACCACGTGCCAGCCCGCATGGTTGAGCCGCGCCACCGCCTCCAGCGCCCCAGGCAGGGCCATCCATTCGTCCGCCGAGGTGATGTAGTCATCCCCCAGCGGGTTGAGGGTGCCGTCGCGGTCCAGGATGACGAGTTTCATAGGGTGGGTGCGCCTTGTGAGACCTGCCAGCCTATCAGCTTGTGCCCACCGGTCAAACCGCCAGGCGAGACAGGTCGGCCACGCGGTTCATCGCGTTGTGCAACATCTTGAGCAGGCCCAGGCGGTTCATGCGCACGTCCAGCTGTTCGGCGTTGACCATTACGTCGTCAAAGAACGCATCCACCGGGGCGCGCAGCACGGCCAGGGTCTGCAGCGATGCGGTGTAGTCGCCCGCGTCGAACTGCGCATTGGCCTCGGGCACGAAGCGCTGCAGCGCGGTGTACAGGTCGTGCTCGGCCTTTTCCTGCAGCAGCTCGGGGTTGACGTGGGCGTCCACCGGGCCTTCGACTTCGGCTTTTTTCAGGATATTGCCCACGCGCTTGTTGGCGGCTGCGAGCGCCGCCGCTTCGGGCAGCGATGCAAATGCGCGAACGGCCGCCAGCTGTTTTTCGACCAAGGCCAGACGCTGCGGGCGCAGGGCCAGCACGGCGTCCACTTCTTGCGCGCTGTAGCCTTGCTCGCGCAGGCTGCCGGCGAGGCGGTCGTAGATGAAGCTAAGCAGCTCCGTCCCGTCGAGCTTTTCCGCCCCGAAATGCGAATTCAAAGAGCTCAAGTAATTCTGAGCTGTCTCGCTCGTCATCGAGTCGGTCGGACCCAGGGTTGCATTGAGAAAATGCGACATGAAAGGGCGGGCCGCTACAGCGACCAGCAGGGACACGTCCAGCGGCAGCTCTTTTTCGACCAGCATGCGGATCACGCCCAGCGCATGGCGGCGCAGCGCAAACGGGTCTCGGTCGCCCGTGGGCAGGTTGCCAATGCCGAACATGCCGACCAGGGTTTCCAGCTTGTCGGCCAGCGCCACCACCACGCCCACCGAGTTGCGCGGCAGTGCGTCGCCCGCAAAACGCGGCTTGTAGTGGTCTTCAATGGCATTCGCCACGGTCTCGCCCAGGCCGTCGTTCAGGGCGTAGTAGCCGCCCATGATGCCCTGCAACTCCGGGAACTCGCCCACCATGTCGGTCACGAGGTCGGTCTTGGCCAGCAATGCGGCTTGGTCGGCGTCGGCCACCAGTTGCGCATCGCCCAGTTGTTGAGCGATGGCCTTGGCAATGGCGCGCACGCGCTCCACGCGCTCGCCCTGCGTGCCCAGCTTGTTGTGATAGACCACCTTGCCCAGGCCCTCGACGCGCGAGGCCAGGGTCTTCTTGCGGTCCTGGTCAAAGAAGAACTTGGCATCGGCCAGGCGCGGACGCACCACGCGCTCGTTGCCGCCGGTCACAAAGCTCGTGTCTTCAGGGCTGATGTTGCTGACCACCAGGAACTTGTTCGTCAGCTTGCCTGCTGCGTCCAGCAGCGGGAAGTACTTCTGGTTGGCCTTCATCGTGAGGATGAGGCACTCTTGCGGCACGCCCAGGAACTGCTCTTCAAACTGGCAGATGACGACGTTCGGGCGCTCGACCAGCGCGGTCACTTCGTCCAGCAGGGCTTCGTCTTCGATGGGGCGGGCGCCATTGCCGACCTTGGCGGCAGCCGCAGCGAGCTGGCGGGCGATCTCGGCCTTGCGCTCGGCAAAGCTGGCGATCACGGCGCCGTCTCTTTGCAGCGTAGCGGCGTAGCTGTCGGCGTCGGCCAGCACTACGGGCGACACGGCGGCTTCAAAACGGTGGCCGATGGTGCTGTTGCCAGCCGTCAGGCCCAGCGCCTTGACGGGCACCACCGTGCTGCCATGCAGCGCGACCAGGCCATGTGCAGGGCGCACAAAGTTCACGCTGGTCCAGCCGGGCAGCTCGCAGTCCGTTTCGAGCTGGTAGCTCATCACCTTGGGAATGGGCAGCTTGGCAATGGCTTCATCCAGCGCTTTTTGCAGACCCGCCTGCAGCGTCGCGCCTGGCACCACGCTGTCGTAAAACAGCGCTTCGGCCTTGCCGTCCTGGGCGCGCTTGAGCGCGGCCACGGCGGCCGCGGGGTTGGACACATCAGCGCCCAGCGCCTGCAGCTTTTTCAGCAGCGCGGGCGTGGCGTTGCCGTCCTTGTCCAAGCCCACGGTCACGGGCATCAGCTTTTGCTGCACGGCCTTGTCGGCGGCCTTGTCGGCCACGGCGGTCACGTGCGCAGCCAGGCGGCGGGGCGAGGCAAAAGGGGTGACCACAGAAGCGGCTGTGGCCAGACCCAGGGCCTTGAGCTGGTCGCCCAGCACGGTGGCAAAGGCATCGCCCAGCTTTTGCAGCGCCTTGGGGGGCAGTTCTTCGACAAACAGTTCAACGAGGAGGTTTTGGGTCGTCATGTTCTTGTTCTTTCGCTCGTTCACGCGGCCTTTTTGACCATCTGTTCCACCCACTCGCGCGGCGCCATGGGGAAGCCGAGGCGCTCGCGGCTGTCGTAGTAGCTCTGCGCCACGCTGCGGGCCAGGTTGCGGATGCGGCCGATGTACGCGGCGCGCTCGGTCACGCTGATGGCGCCACGGGCATCCAGCAGGTTGAAGCTGTGTGCGGCCTTGAGCACTTGCTCATACGCAGGCAGCGCGAGCTGCTGTTCCATGAGGTACTTGGCCTGCTTTTCGTGCGCGTTGAAGGCGGTGAACAAGAAGTCCGCGTCGCTGTGCTCGAAGTTGTAGGTGGACTGCTCCACCTCGTTTTGCTTGTACACGTCGCCGTAGCTCAGCGTGTCGGTCCACTTCAGGTTGTAGACGTTGTCCACGCCCTGCAGGTACATGGCCAGGCGCTCCAGGCCGTAGGTGATTTCGCCGGTGGCGGGCTTGCAGTCGATGCCGCCGACTTGCTGGAAGTAGGTGAACTGCGTGACTTCCATGCCGTTGAGCCACACCTCCCAACCCAGGCCCCAGGCGCCGAGCGTGGGGTTTTCCCAGTCGTCTTCCACAAAGCGGATGTCGTTCTTTTTCAGGTCGAACCCCAGCGCTTCGAGCGAGCCCAGGTACAGCTCCAGGATGTTGGCCGGGGCGGGCTTGAGCACCACCTGATACTGGTAGTAGTGCTGCAGGCGGTTGGGGTTCTCGCCGTAGCGGCCGTCCTTGGGGCGGCGGCTGGGCTGCACATAGGCGGCCTTCCAGGGCTCGGGACCGATGGCGCGCAGGAAGGTGGCGGTGTGCGAGGTGCCGGCGCCCACTTCCATGTCATAGGGTTGCAAAAGGGCGCAACCCTGCGCGTCCCAGTAGGACTGCAGCTTCAGGATGATTTGCTGGAAGGTCAACATGGCGTCTGTGGCTGAGGCACTGGCAAGCCAGGCCGGGCAAGTAAGGGGAAAAGAATAAAACGCGGTGCGTGAGCAACCCGATGCCCACCGCCCACAAGGCAACAAGGACGGGCATCGCGCGCAAACCGGCGATTTTACGGCGCGCCGCCGCGTGTGCCGCGACAGCGCCCACAACATCGGCGCGCGCCCATGAAAAAAGGCCGGAGCCCTTTTGGAGCCCCAGCCTTCCCAACCAGTCACGCGAGCTATAAGCCGGTGCGTGCCGATGACCACCTTTGCGGGCAGCCCGTTGGCGCACATGTGGTGCGCCAAGTTTTATCTGAAATAGCCTACCGCTAGGCAAGTCGCCACCCGCCGATACCGGCATGGACCCGGCCAGCGCCCCCGCGCAAGGGCCGCCCCGCCGCGCTGGGGGCGTCCCCCTTCAGGGGGAAGGCGCGAAGCGACTCAGGGGGTCTTCTTAATACTCCCAGAAAATGCGCTGGAGTTCCTTGCTGTCCTGGGTCTTGGTCAAAGCCACCATGGCAAGGATGCGGGCCTTTTGCGGACGCAGGTCATGCGCCACCACCCAGTCGTATTTGTCGTCAGGCTGCTCGGCATTGCGCAGCACAAAACCATCGGGCACGCGGGCCGAGCGGATGATCTGCACGCCCGAGGCGCGCAGGGCCTTGAGCGATTCCACCGCCTGCGCGGCCACCGAGCCGTTGCCCGTGCCGGCGTGGATCAGCGCCTTCACGCCCGCCTTACCGTAGGCCTCGATGCCGGTGGTGTTCATGTTGCCGTAGCCGTACACGATGTCCACAGCAGGCAGCGCCTTGATGTCGTCGATGTTGAACTCGGAGTTGGTGGTGTGGCGCTTGACCGGGGCGCGAAACCAGTAGTTCTTGCCTTCCACCACCATGCCCAGCGGGCCCCACTGGCTCTTGAAGGCCTCGGTTTTGATGTTGATGTGCTTGTGCACGTCGCGGCCGCTCTGGATCTCGTCGTTCATGGTCACCAGCACGCCCTTGCCGGCAGCGTCCTTGCTGGCGGCCACGGTCACGGCGTCGTACAGGTTCAGCGCGCCGTCGGCCGACAGGGCCGTGCCGGGACGCATGGATCCGACCACCACGATGGGCTTGGTGGTGCGCACGGTGAGGTTCAGGAAGTAGGCGGTTTCTTCCAGCGTGTCGGTGCCGTGGGTGATGACGATGCCGTCCACGTCAGCCTGCTTGGACAGGGCGGAGACACGCTGGCCCAGGCGCAGCAGGTGCTCGTTGGTGAAGCTCTCGGAGGCAATCTGGAATACCTGCTCACCAGACACCTTGGCTACATTGGCCAGCTCAGGCAGGCCCGCCAGCAGCTTATCGACCGGCACCTTGGCGGCGGCATAGGTCGCGCTGTTGGCGGCCGAGGCGCCCGCACCGGCAATGGTGCCGCCCGTGGCGAGCACGACCACATGGGGCTTGGCCGCCTGGGCCAGGGCGACCGTGGACAGGGCCGAGAGCACGACGCCCGCAAACCAGCGGCGCGTGATGGACGAGGAAGAAGAAGCAGAAAAAATTCGCATGGTTGTGTCTCCGGGTCATTCTCCGGGCGCTGCGGGGTAGTGCGGCGCCCTGCTGCCGTCCGCCCCGGTGCGCGGGTGTCGGGCGGTGCGGCATCCTATGAGAAATCCACACACAGCCAAGTGGAATAATCGGCGTCACCCTGTGAATTGAATTCACACCCCTTTTTCACGGAATTCCCATGAACCTGCGCCAGCTCGAAGTGTTCCAGGCTGTATTGCAGACCGGCAGCATGAGCGCGGCAGGCCGTCTGCTGTGCATTACGCCCTCGGCCGTGAGCAAGGCTGTGGCCCACACCGAACTGCAGTTGGGCTACCGGCTGTTCAACCGCACGCCAGCGGGCCTGACGCCCACACCCGAGGCCCAGGTGCTGGCCGTGGAATCCGGCAGCATCCACCGCCAGCTGGACGCGCTGCAGCGCACGGCGCGCAACCTGGCGACCACCGAGCTGGGCGATGTGCGGCTGGCGGCCATCCCGTCCATCACCCACGAATTTCTGCCCACGCTGCTGCACCGCCACGCGCAAAAACACCCGCAGGTGGGGGTGGAAGTGCGCACCATCCACCAGGACCAGATGACGCAGGCACTGCTCACGCGCAGCGTGGACTTTGGACTGGGTTTTTTCGAGCACCCGCACCCACAGGTGCACAGCGAATTGCTGGTCAGCGGGCGCCTGTCACTGGCCGTGGCGCGCACTGTGTGGGACCGAGCCCCGCGCGCCGCCAGCATGGCCGCGCGGCTGGCGCAGGTGCCGGTCATCCGCTTGGTGGGCGACGACCCCATGCGCCAGTCCATCGACCACACGGCCGACCGCCTGGGCACGCCGGGCGGGCCGGGCATCCAGGTGCAGACCTCGCGCCTGGCGCTGGAGCTGGTGCGGCTGGGCATGGGCTGGACGGTGGTGGATTTCCTCACCGCCATCCGCCTGGACCCGGCCCACATGGTGGCGGTGGAGTTGCCCGACCTGCCGCCCATGTCGCTGTACAGCTACCACGCCAGCCACCACCCACCGGGGCTGCAGGCCACGCGCATGCTGGCCATGCTGCCTGCACTGCTGCACGAGGCGCTCTCGCCCCGGCCGCGCAAGTAGCCTGCGCATAAAAAAACCCGCCGCCGCTGTGCGCCGGGGCGGGTTTTTTTCAGCGAGCCCGACGAGAAATAGTCAGGTGCCCGTCCAGCGGCGCAACACCAGACTGGCATTGGTGCCGCCGAAACCGAAGCTGTTGGACAGCACCGTGGTCAACGCAGCGTCGCGCGTCTGTGTGACCAGGGGCATGTCGCCCAGGGCCGGATCGGGCGTTTCCACATTGGCCGATCCCGCGATGAAGCCCTGGTTCAGCATGATCATGCAGTAGATCGCCTCCTGCACTCCGGTCGCACCCAGCGAGTGGCCGGTGAGCGATTTGGTGGACGAGAACGGCGGCACCTTGTCGCCGAACAGGGCCTTCATGGCGCGCACTTCCTGCATGTCACCCACCGGCGTGGAGGTGCCGTGGGTGTTGATGTAGTCGATGGGGGCGTCCAGGCCTTCCATCGCCTGCTGCATGCACGCAATGGCACCGTCGCCGGAAGGGGCCACCATGTCTTCGCCATCACTGGTGGCACCGAAGCCCACCACCTCGGCCAGGATGGTGGCGCCGCGGGCCTGGGCATGCTCCAGGCTCTCCAGCACCACGGCGCCGCCGCCGCCTGCGATCACAAAACCGTCACGGTTCGCGTCGTAGGCGCGCGAAGCGCGTTCGGGGGTTTCGTTGTACTTGCTGGACATGGCGCCCATGCCGTCGAACAGCAGCGACATGCCCCAGCTCAGCTCCTCACCACCGCCGGCGAACATCACATCCTGCATGCCCCAGGCAATCTGCTGCGCGGCAGCACCGATGCAGTGCGCCGAAGTGGAGCAAGCCGACGTAATGGAGTAGTTGATACCCTTGACCTTGAAGTTGGTCGCCAGGCAGGCGGACACGGTGGAGCTCATGCAGCGCGTGACCTGGTACGGCCCCACCCGGCGGATGCCCTTCTCGCGCAGCGTGTCGGCCGCTTCGATCTGGTTGGCGGGCGAGCCACCGCCCGAGCCCATGATGAGGCCGGTGCGCGGGTGGCTGACCTGTTCGGGCGTGAGACCCGCCTGCTGGATCGCGTCTTCCAGCGCGATCTGCGCATAGGCCGCCGCATCGCCCATGAAGCGCAGCTGCTTGCGGTCGATGCGCGCTTCGATGTCGATCTCGGGCGCGCCGCCCACCTGGCTGCGCAGGCCCAGCTCCTTGAACTTTTCCACGGCCTTGATGCCGCTCTTGCTGGCCCGCAGCGAGGCTTCCACGGTGGCCAGATCGTTGCCGATGCACGAGACGATGCCCGCACCGGTGATGACTACACGCTTCTTGGAGGTCGTCATGCTGCTACGTCCTTGTCGTCGCCCTCGCGTTTGAACAGCCCCACGCGCAGGTCGTTGGCCACATAGATCTCTTTGCCGTCGGCCAGCAGCCGGGCGTCGCCGATGGCCATGACCAGCTTGCGCTTGATCACGCGCTTGATGTCGATTTCGTAGGTGACCAGCTTCACGTCCGGGCCCACTTCGCCGGTGAACTTGACTTCACCCGCGCCCAGTGCGCGGCCCCGGCCGGGCAGTTGCAGCCAGGTCAGGTAAAAGCCGATGAGCTGCCACATGGCATCCAGCCCCAGGCAGCCGGGCATGACGGGGTCGCCCTGGAAATGGCAGGCAAAGAACCACAGGTCAGGCTTGACGTCCAGTTCAGCGCGAATCTTTCCCAGCCCGTGCGCGCCCCCATCGCTGTCGATGTGCGTGATGCGGTCGAACATCAGCATGGGTGGCAGCGGCAAGCGCCCGCTGTCAGCGCCGAACAGCCGCCCCTCGCCAGAGGCAATCAGTTGTTCGTAGGAAAAGGAATCTGCCATTTTCAGTCGTGCTCCAGAACGGCGGGTGGCCCCGCCTCAAATCATCGTTGTATGCAATACAGGCCAACAAGCCCCCGCTTGAGGGGCTCCATTATCAAGGCATAGGGTGACAGCCCCCTGGTTTTGGCCCAGTCAAGTGTCAGGACACCCGCGCGGGGCCTGACCTGGATCAACCGGGGTGGCGTGCGTGAACACGCCGGCCCACGGCGCATGCTGCGACCACGGCAGCCCCCAGAAACCACAGAGGCCACAGCCCCCAACGCGACACCCACCATGCATACGGCGTAATGGCCCAGCCACTGTCCGCATTCAGCCCGCGCCCCTGCACCTCGCCGCGCAGCACGCCGCGGGTGTGGCGCTGCAGCTGGTGGGTGACGGCGCCGCGATGGTCGATAACGGCCGTGGCGCCGGTATTGGTGGCACGCACCATGGGGCGCTCAAACTCCAGCGCACGCATGCGGCTGATGTGCAGGTGCTGGTCGATGGCCACGGTGTTGCCAAACCAGCCGATGTTGCTGAAGTTGACGAACACCGTAGGCGCCTGGGCCGGGTCGACGAAACGCGCGCCCAGCTCTTCGCCAAACAGGTCCTCGTAGCAGATGTTGGGGGCGATGCGCTGCCCCGCCCACGCGAACGAGGCCTGTCCCACGGCCCCCCTGTTGAAGTCGCCCAGGGGAATGTTCATCATGGCCGTGAACCACTTGAAGAACGGCGGAATGAACTCGCCAAACGGCACCAGATGGTGTTTGTCGTAGCGATAGGGCGCAGCCTGTGTGGCGGCACTCATGCCCAAGACCGAATTGGTATAGCCCACCGCGTCGTCCCCCAGCGGGATGCCGACAAGCGCAGCCTGCCGGCCCTGCGCGTAGTGCTGCTGGATGCCTTCCAGGTAGCCAGGCAGCAGTTGCTGCGGCAGCAGCGGGATGGCGGTTTCGGGCGCCACCACCAGGTCGGCCTCGGCGTTGCGCAGCGCCTCGGCGTACCAGTGCAGAGCCTGCGGCACGCCGCTGCCGGGCTGGAATTTTTCGTCCTGGGGAATATTGCCCTGCAGCAACTCCAGCGTCAGTGCAGGCGCGGGCGGGCGCATGGGCGTGTGGCACAGCTCCACGGCGCACATGCGCTGCAGCGCGGCGCCGGCCAGCACAGCGGCCAGCGCCAGCAGCGCTGCCCAGGTGCGCACGAGGCGCAGGTCTGCGGCACGCAGCTGCACCACCCCCATGGCCAGCACCGCCGCCACGGCGCCCAGACCGTACACGCCCACGCTACGCGCCAGCACGGCCAGCGGCCCATCCACATGCGCGTAGCCGCCAGCCCCCCAGGGGAAGCCGGTCCACAACGTGCCACGTGCCAATTCCGCCAGCAGCCAAACCGCTCCGAAAAGAATAGCTGCCAGCGCTTTATGGGTGGGCGCCAGGTGGCAAAAGAGCCCCAAACCGATGGCGTAGTAGCTGGCGAGGAAGGCCGCCAGCCCCAGCACGGCCGCCGCCGCCAGCGGCGCAGCCAACCCGCCATAGGTGTGCATGGAAATGAACAGCCACCAGAAGGTGCCGACCAGCCAGGCCGTGGCGAACACGCCGCCCAGCAACGCACCCCGGCGCCAACCCGGGACGGGGTGCACGCCACCGGGGCGCACCAGCCACGCCAGCACGGTCATGGACACCAGCTGCAGCCACCACAGCGGCTGCCCGGTGCCGGGCCAGGCCAGCGATGCCGCCTGCGCGAGCCCGGCGGCCACCGCCAGCACAAGCTGCAGCGCCAGCCGGGGCGCTGCCGATGGAGAAGCCGGCGCCTTCACTCGCTGGCGCTGCCGGAGGGCGTGGAGGCTTCTTCGGTGCGCGAGACCTTGAACCAGCGCACCGCCCCGCCCTTGGTGTGCAGCACCACAAAGTGCAGGCCGCCGAGCTGCAGGTGCTCGCCGCGCTTGGGCACGTGGCCCATTTCATGGGCGATCAGGCCGCCGATGGTGTCGAAGTGCGCGTCGGCGTCGCTGCTCTGGATGAGGGTGTCGAAGGCTTCGCAGACCCGCTCCACCGACGTGTCGCCACTCACGCGGTAGGTGCGGTCGGCCAGGCCGAAGATGTCACCGTCGTCTTCAGGGATGTCGAACTCGTCCTCGATCTCACCGACGATCTGCTCCAGCACGTCTTCGATGGTGACCAGCCCGGCCACGCGGCCGAACTCGTCGATCACGATGGCCAAGTGGTTGCGGTTGCCGCGGAACTCCCGCAGCAGGTCGTTCAGGCCCTTGCTCTCGGGCACGAACACCGCCGGGCGCAGCAGGGCGCGGATGTTCAGCTCGGGCGCCCGCTGCAGCTTGAGCAGGTCTTTGGCGAGCAGGATGCCGATGATGTTGTCGCGAGTGCCCTGGTACACCGGAAACCGCGAATGCGCCGTGCTGATCACCAGGTGCAGCAGTTCTTCCTGCGGCGCCTCGATGTTGACCATGTCCATGCGGCGGGTGGCCACCATCACGTCGCTGGCCGTCATGTCGGCCATGCGGATGACGCGTTCGAGCATCACGCGGGACTCGGCGCCGATGACTTCGTTGTCTTCAGCGTCGGCGAGGGTTTCGATGAGTTCCTCCCTGGAATCCGGGCCGGGATGGATGAACTCGGCCACTTTCTGCAGGAAGGAGCGCTTGTCTTCCTTTTCAGGAGATCGCGCTGGGTGCGGGTCAGACACTGGGGGAGTGCAGGACGTGCGGTAGTGGATCAGGCCCCTAGGATAGCGGATTGCCGTGGCGGCGCCCCGCGCTGCGCGGCGAAGAAGCCCTCAGGGTCACTCGGCAGACTGGTGGCGCGCGTGCTGCACGCCGCTGCGCACTTCCTGCACGCTCGCCAGGAAGTCCCAGAACTGCTTGGCCTGCTTCTTGATCTGGTAGTCCACCTCGGCAAACTGCTGCTCCACGATCTCCGCCATGCGCGTGTCGAGACTGGCCGGTGGGATCTGCAGGTAGGCCTCGGATTCGGAGCCGTCGCGGCGCACGGTGGCACCCGCGTTGCGCGCGATCTTGAGCATGGCCGTGTTCTCAGACAAAGCGTGGATGAACACCATGTTCACGCCCTCATTGCGCGCGTGCATCACGGCACGCTCGAACAGGCGCGCGCCAAAACCACGGCCGCGGGCCTGCTTGAGCACCGACACGCCGAACTCGGCGCAGTGCTTGTGCTCTGGGTGCTCGGAAAAGGCCAAGTGCGCCATCGCGATGAGTTCGAGGCGGCGGTTGTAGATGCCGAAGATCTCGTCGCGATTGAAATCCAACTGCTCGGCGTAACGGCGGATCTGCTCGTCGTTCGCGGCATAGCCGAAGCGCAGGTAGCGGTCGGCAGGCTCCAGCTGCAGCAGATGCTGCGTAATGCGTTCGCGGTAGGAGGGGCCGAGGGCGCGGATGGGGACCATCACAGGAGCTTGGTTACGGCTTTCGGCAGACGGGCGACCCGTCACCGGACTCAGCATCCCTTTGCTGACGTACCAGGATGCCTTCAGCCAGTCTTTCGTTGCGATCATGGCTGCAAATATAAGGGTTTTCCCTGATCATTTCCAGCGGTTTTTGCTGCGTCGCAACAAATTAAGAGTCTTCAGTCCAATACACGAGAAAACGGCCTCCAGCGCTTGCGGGAAAAGCGCTGGAAGCTATTATTTTGGGAGCATTTCACCAATACGGAACCGCGCTGCAGTCGCCCGGGCGACGTGGCCTGGCGGCACGCACTGCGGCAAGGGTATAGCGATCAGCCCGCCCCAGCAAGCAAACCCTTCCGCTTGGGCTTAGTGGTTCCGACTGAGATTCCAATTGGGATTGCGTGCCGATGCTCACACGGGCACGGCCGTCGTCGCCTTCACCCGGTCCAGCACAAAGCTGGTCTTGCAGTCTTGCACGCTGGGGTGCTTGAGCAGCGTGTCCATGATGAAGCGGCTGTAGTGCGCCATGTCGGCCACCACCACGCGCAGCAGGTAGTCCATTTCGCCGGTGAGCGATGCGCACTCCACCACCTCGGGCCAGGTCTGCACGCTCGCGCGGAAAAGGTCCATGGGGTTGCGCTTGTGGCTTTCGGTGTGTTTTTCCAGCCGCACGTTGAGGTAGGCCGTGAGCCCCAGCCCCACCGCTTCGGGCGGCACCAGGGCCACGTAGCGGTCGATCACGCCGCTGTCCTCCAGCCGCTTGACGCGGCGCAGCACCGCGCTGGGCGACAGGCCCACCTGCTCTCCGATGACGTCATACGTCTCGCGGCCGTTGTCCTGCAGGCGGCGCAGGATGGCGCGGTCCAGCTTGTCGAGTGCGTCAAAGGCTTTCATGGCGCAGGATTTTACGAACAAGCAGGCAATTTCTGCATGGTGCGCCGCACGAGCGGGTATGTCCCGATAGTGACTCCATGGGGTCAATACAAAAATTGATCTTGCAAAAAAGAACGGTCGTTCGTTTTTGCACACATAAGAAACCATACCAACGGAGACAAACACATGACCGGATTTTTCAGCCGCTTCTTGCGGCGACTGGTGTTGGCAGCAACGACGGGCTTGCTGCTGCTGGGCGTGGGTGCACAGGCACAAACGGGCTACACCCAAACGCGTTACCCCATCGTGCTGGTGCACGGCCTGTTCGGCTTTGACTCGGCCCTGGGCATCGACTACTTCTACGGCATCCCCGACGCGCTGCGCCAGGGCGGCGCCAAGGTCTACGTCGCCCAGGTGTCGGCCGCCAACAGCACCGAGGTGCGTGGCGAGCAATTGCTGGCGCAGGTCAAGACCATCCTCGCCATCACCGGCGCGTCCAAGGTGAACCTCGTGGGCCACTCGCACGGTGGCCCCACCACCCGCTATGTGGCCGGTGTGGCGCCGCAGCTGGTGGCATCGGTCACCTCGATTGGCGGCGTGAACCGGGGCTCGCGCGTGGCCGATATCCTGCGCGGTGTGGCGCCTGCGGGCTCGGTGTCTGAAGCCGTGGCCAGTGCCGCTGTCAAGGCGCTGGTCGGCCTGATCAACCTGACCTCCGGCGGCACGGGCCTGCCTCAGATGCCCACGGCCGCGCTGGACTCGCTGACCACGGCAGGCTCGGCCAAGTTCAACAACCGCTTTCCGCAAGGCGTGCCCACCTCCGGCTGCGGCAACGGCGCCGAGCTGGTGAACGGCGTGCGCTACTACTCCTGGACCGGCACCCTGCCGCTGACCAATGTGCTCGACGCCAGCGACGCCCTGCTCGCCACGCTGAGCCTGACCTTTGGCGAAGCCAACGATGGCCTGGTGTCGGCCTGCTCGTCGCGCCTGGGCAAACACCTGGGCGACTACCGCCAGAACCATCTGGACGAAGTCAATCAGCTGCTGGGCCTGCGCGACTGGTTCTCCACCGACCCGGTGACGCTGTACCGCCAGCACGCCAACCGCCTCAAACTGCAGGGGTTGTAAGCCATGCGGCGACCCCTGCAAGCCCGCGCTGCGGCCATCTCCCTTGTCTTGTCTGTGATGGGGCTTGCGGGGTGGTGGCTGCTGGCCGCGGACTCGCCGATGCCCGGCTCGGCGCAGACGCCGGGCGACGGTAACGCCCGCGCCCAGTCCTCCCTGCAGGGGACCCCCCTTGCGGGCGGAAGGCCAGGTGCAGGTGCAAAGGCAGACTTCTTCGCACGTCAACGAGCCGCCAGCGCCGCAGCCGCCGACGACCCCTTGCTGGTGGACGGACTGCGCAACACGCTGGAGGCCCTGCTGCTGGAGGCCGGCGACAGCAGCGACCCGGAAGCGCTCAAGCAGCGCCTGGCCGCGCTGGTCGGCAAACACTTTGCCCCGGGGCTTGCGACGCGCGCACTGGCGCTGGCGGAGCGGTATGTGGACTACCGCGTGGCACTGGGCCGGCTACGACTGCCTAAAGACCCGACAGACCCGCATGCGCTGCGCGAGGCGATGCAGGCCCGGCACGCCGTGCGCCTGCAGTTTTTTGATGGGCCCGAATACGACGCCCTGTTTGCCCGCGAGGCCGAACTGGACCGCTACACACTGGCCCTGCTGGAGATTGCGCGCAACCCTGCCATGACCGCCGAGCAGCGCGCCCAGGCGCTGCGCGATGCAGACAACGAACTGCCCGCCGCACGCCGCGCCGAACGTGCCGAGGCCACAGCGCACATGGAGGCCGCCGCCCAAAGCGCCGCGTTCAATGCGCAGAACACCGACCCTTATACCCGGCACGCGGCACGCAGCGCGCAATACGGCGAGCCTGCCGCACATGCCCTGGCCCAGTTGGACAGGGAAGAACAGCACTGGCAACAGCGCCTGGACCAGTACACCCAGGCCCGCGCCCAGCAAGGCGAAGGCCCGGCGCTTGACCGGCTGCGCATCCAGCTCTTCTCGGCCGATGAACAACAGCGCATCGATGCCGCCCTGGCGCTGCGCAAACTGCAGGGTTCCTAACGCACTGCAGCGCGAACGCAGGGGACAGGACGCGGACTAATTGCACAATTTATTGCCAAAGCGCAATATTCCTGCAAATCCAGAGGGCACGCCTCTTGATTTCGCCAGAATCATGAGGCAGCGCGCGCCTACAGTCGATGACATTCATCAACGAATGCCGGAGACACCCCATGAACGCAGCCCTGCCGCAACAAACAGCCGCCCAGATGGAGGCCTGGGACAACCCCATGGGCCTGATGGGCTTCGAGTTCGTCGAATTCACATCGCCCACGCCCGGCGTGCTGGAGGCGGTGTTTGAAAAGCTGGGCTTCACGCTGGTGGCCAAGCACCGCTCCAAGGACGTGGTGCTGTACCGCCAGAACGGCATCAATTTCATCCTGAACCGCGAGCCCCACAGCCAGGCGGCGTACTTTGGCGCCGAGCATGGCCCCTCGGCCTGCGGCCTGGCCTTCCGCGTGAAGGATTCGCACAAGGCCTACCAGCGTGCGCTGGAGCTGGGCGCCCAGCCCATCGAGATTCCCACCGGCCCCATGGAGCTGCGCCTGCCCGCCATCAAGGGCATCGGCGGCGCGCCGCTGTATTTGATCGACCGCTTTGAAGACGGCAAGTCCATCTACGACATCGACTTTGAATTCATCGAAGGCGTGGACCGCCGCCCCGCGGGCCATGGCCTGAACGAGATCGATCACCTCACGCACAACGTGTACCGGGGCCGCATGGGCTTCTGGGCCAACTTCTACGAGAAGCTGTTCAACTTCCGCGAGATTCGCTACTTCGACATTCAGGGCGAATACACGGGCCTGACCTCCAAGGCCATGACGGCGCCCGACGGCAAGATCCGCATCCCGTTGAACGAAGAGTCCAAGCAGGGTGGCGGGCAGATCGAAGAGTTCCTGATGCAGTTCAACGGAGAAGGCATCCAGCACATCGCGCTCATCTGCGACAACCTGCTGGACGTGGTGGACAAGCTGGGCATGGCCGGTGTGTCGCTGGCCACAGCGCCCAATGACGTTTACTACGAGATGCTGGACACCCGCCTGCCCGGCCACGGCCAACCCGTGCCCGAGCTGCAGTCGCGCGGCATCCTGCTGGACGGCACGACGGCCGACGGCACGCCCCGCCTGCTGCTGCAGATCTTCTCAACCCCCATGCTGGGCCCCGTGTTCTTCGAGTTCATCCAGCGCAAGGGCGACTACCGCGACGGATTTGGCGAAGGCAACTTCAAGGCGCTGTTCGAGTCGCTGGAGCGCGACCAGATCCGCCGTGGCGTGCTGAACACGTAAGACATCTGACATCCAGGGTTAACCCTGCACAGGGGCCTATACTGCGCGCCCCCCGGAACTCAAAAGGATCCCGATGTCGCTCCGTACCACCCTGTTCAGTGTTGGCCTGGCTTGTGCCGCCACCCTGGCCCTGGCCCAAAGCCCCTCAGCCCCGCTCACCATCGTGGTGCCCTACCCCGCCGGTGGGCCGCTGGACATCTCCGCCCGCATCGTGGCCGATGGCGCCACGGGGCTGGGCTCTATCACGGTCGAAAACAAGCCGGGCGCCGGCGGCAGCACCGGTGCCGACCTGGTGGCCAAGGCGCCCAAGACTGCCAACATGGTGTTGATGGGCGCCGTGGCCACCCACGCCGTCAACCCGTGGCTGTACAAGAACATTCCGTACAACGCGCTCAAGGACTTCAAGCCCATCGCGCTGGTGGCCCGCACGCCCAATGTGCTGGTGGTCAACGCCGAACAGGCCGGCAAGCTGGGCATCAAGACCACAACCGATCTGGTCGCCCACCTCAAGAAGAACCCGGACCAGCTCAAGTACGGCTCGGGCGGCAATGGCAGCATCGGCCACATCTCAGCCGAGATGTTCAAGTCACTCACCAACACCAAGATGGGCCACACGCCGTTCCAGGGCTCCAAGCCGGCGCTGGCCGCGCTTGAATCGGGGCAGGTGCTGCTGGTTTTCGACAACCTCGCTTCGGCGCTGCCGCAGATCCAGTCCGGCAAGCTGCTCGCGCTGGGCGTGACGACGCTGAGCCGCAATGAGGCCCTGCCGAGCGTGCCCAGCATCAACGAAAGCGTGCAGGGCTTCAACGTGTCCACCTGGTTCGGCTTGTTTGCGCCAGCCGCGCTGCCGGAAGCCGACGCGCGCCGCTATGCCGACGCGTTCACGGCAGCCATGCATTCGCCTGCGGGCAAAGAGAAGTTCAAGAAGATGGGCATCACGCCCGAAGAGTTGACGCTCGACGGGTTTGCGCAGTTTGTGCGCTCGGAAAACAGCAAGTACGAATTCCTGATCCGGGCCGCAAAGATCAAGATCGATTAGCAGCCGCATGGGCTGGTGCGCACCCCCGTCGCGGTGCGCCGACCATGGCGGCAAAGGAGAAAAAAATGGGACAAGCCCCTGTCGTCTATGGCCAATCCACCCGCCCACCGCGTGGCGACTACTCGCGTGCCAACGCGGACTACACCTGCCCGCAGGACTACGCGAGCTACACCGACGCCGACCACGACACCTACCGCCGCCTGTACGAGCGCCAGCGCGACCTGCTACCGGGCCTGGCCAGCCAGGCGTTCATCGACGCCCTGCCCTCACTGGGCACGAGCGACCGCATCCCGCGTTTTGAAGAGGTGAACGAGCGCCTCTACAAAGCGACCGGCTGGGAGCTGGTGGGAGTGCCGGGTCTGATCCCCGAGGTGCCGTTTTTCACCTTGCTGGCCAACCGCAAGTTCCCGGTGACCGATTGGATCCGCAAGCCCGAGGAGTTCGAGTACATCGTCGAGCCCGACATTTTTCATGACCTGTTCGGGCATGTGCCGCTGCTGTTCAACCCCGTGTTTGCGGACTATGTGCGGCGCTATGGCCAGGGCGGGCTGAAGGCGCAGGGGCTGGGGTCGTGCGAGATGCTCTCGCGTTTGTACTGGTACACGATCGAGTTCGGGCTGATCCGCGAGGCGGGGCAGTTGCGGGCGTATGGCGCTGGCATCCTGAGTTCGTCAGGCGAGCTGGCGTATTCGGTGCAAAGCCCGGAGCCGCAGCGGATTCCGCTGGCGCTGGAGAGGACGATGCGCACGCGGTACAAGATTGATACGTACCAGCAGACGTATTTTGTGATCGACAGTTTTGAGCAGCTGTTCGAGATGACGGCGGCGGACTTTGCGCCGATCTATGAGCGGCTGCGGGGGTTGCCGGAGTTTGCTGCGGATGAGCGGGAAGCTGTTGCGGCTTGACTTTTCGAATGAAATTGGCTGCTACCGCTTTTCTATAAAGCACCAATAGCTACCATTTTCATAGTATTTCAGCGCCCGTACGGGCTGAACCTCTTGAAGCTTTGGCGTGCTAGTTTGGAAGGCGTGCCTGTGTTTCAGGGCGGAGGCCGGGAGTCGCCCGGCATGCGAGTAACTCTCTTTCGCGTCGCCGAAAGAAAGTCACCAAAGAAAGGGCGACCCTACTGTCTGCGACCCCTTCGCTGCGCTACGGGGCAACCTGGGGTGCTCGGTCACGGGGTGCGCCGCAGAACTCACTGCGCGCTGACGCGCTCCGTTCAAACAACTGCGGCGAGTCAGTTCACGAAGCATGGGCGCTCCGACGCCCATGCCCACCCCGCGCCCTGCGCGCCCCAGGCGCATACAGAAGGGAACCCGCGAATCGGACATCCATTCGGGCCATCGCTGCACTCGGCCCAGCCTGCGCAGCGCGAGGCGCTTGCGCCCACGAGATGGGGCCGAGCGCAGCAAAGGCCCGTGCGGCTGCTTGGCTGTTCGGCTGTTGGATGTTCGACTGCCCAACCCCCTGCTGGCTGCGCCTGCGGCGGGGCGGTTGTGGGGTGAGCATGGGCGTCGAAGCGCCCATGCCTTGTGAACTGACTCGCCGTGGTTGTCCGAGCGGCGCGCCGCAGGCGCAAAGCGAGTTCCACGGCGCACCCCGCAAGCGCCCCGCCGCAGGTTTGCCCCTTCGCACAGCGAAGGGGTCGCAGACTGGGGGTCGCCTTTTCTTTGGTGACTTTCTTTTGGCGAAGCAAAAGAAAGTTACTCGCACGCCGGGCGACTCCCGGCCTCCGCCCTCAACAAAGGCACGCCCCCCAATCAGCGCACGCAACAAAACACTACAAAATCAATAGCTACCAACGCTTTATAGACAGGCACTAGCAGCCAAAAAACCACAGAATCACCCTCGACCTATCTCCTCCAGACAAGCCTCCATCACCCCAGGGTCAAACGCCATCTGCACATGCGCCACCCCTTCCACCAACCGGTTGTCCGCCCCCACCAACGCCGCGGTGGTCGCCGGAAACACGATGTTGTCGCAGTTCGAATACCAGCACGTAAACAACGCAGCCCGCCCCGCCGGCTCTGCCCGCTGCAACGCCACCACCCAATCCCCCGCCAAGCTCATCTGCCGCCCATTCACCGCGCGACTGAAACGCCCCAGCCACGTGCCCCCATGCGGCGTGCCCAGCGTCAACACCCGGTGCACCCGCCCATCCGCCTGGTGCGCCCGCAGCCACGCCCGCACCGCCAAGCCCCCCATGCTGTGGCACAACAACACCGGCGCCTGCCCCGTGGCAGCCGTCACTTGGCGCACAGCGTCTTCGATGATGTCGGCATACTCGTCAATCGACCCCATCACCGGCTCCAGATTGACCGCCACATAGGCATGTCCCCGTGCTTGCAATGGCGCAAACCACGGCAGCCACAGGCCCCGGTTGCACATGAAGCCGTGCACGAGCACAACGCCGCGCTTTCCGGTGGGCTGCGCAGGCAGCCAATCGGGCAATGACTGGTGGCGAAACGGCTGGCGCCAGCAAAACACCATCAGCGCCACCCACACCTCTGCCCACCAGGCACCCACGACCTGCGACAGGCGGGCGCGCGGTGCAGCGTCAGTGCGGTTGGTGATGTGCATCAGCACAAACTCCACCGCCATCACCACCAGGTAAATGCCTAGCGGCACCAGTGCCCCCAGCACAGCACGCAACGGTGAATGGTGCCATTGCCACACCAGCCAGACGGCCATGGTCAGCAGGATGAACAGGAGCAGGATTCGTTGCCAGCGCGCGATCATGGTGGTGATGGGCAGATGTTGTAATGGACCAGCCGCATTGTGCGGTCTGACCACCGCCCGACACCGCACCCCGCAGAACGCAGAAAGGACCCCGCCCCATGGATGCCGCCCAGACCATCCGCGATGCCATTGCCGACGTGACCGCCCTGCGCCTGCACCGCACGGGGGACCCGGCGTTGGGGGTGGCGGTGGGCAGCGTCAAGACCTTTCAGGCGCGGCGCTTTCGCGGCACCTATGCGGACTTGATGGCATCGCCTGCGTTCGGTCCCGCAGCGCGGTTTTTTCTGGAAGAGCTGTACAGCGACACCGACTACACCGACCGCGACCAGCAGTTTGGCCGCATCGCGGGCACGCTGCAGACCATGTTCCCCCAGCCGGTCGTCAACACGGCCGTGGCCCTGGCCGTGCTGCACGCGCAGACCGAGGAACTGGACCAGGACATGGGCCGCGCCTGGCTTGCGCATGAAGGGGCCGATGCGGCCAACGACGCCGCCCGCTACACCGCCGCGTGGCGCGCAGTGGGCCAGCGCCATGCGCGCCAGCAGCAGTTACAGCGCGTGCTGGCCATGGGCACCGATCTGGCGCGCCTCACCCGCACACCAGGCCTGCGGATGATGCTGCGCATGATGCGTGGCCCGGCCAACGCAGCAGGCATGGGCGCGCTGCAGAAGTTTCTGGAGACGGGGTTTGACACCTTCGGCCAGCTCGCGCGGCAGCGCGGTGGGGTGGAGCAGTTTCTGGCCACCATCGAGCAGCGTGAGCGGACGCTGATGGACCAATTGTTCGATGCGGATCCTGTCACCTGCGGGACCGAGCTCGCCAACACACTAGGACAAGCCCGATAGCCCGTTGCGCCCCCGCCTTCCACAATCTGTGCCCACCTATCAATGGCATTTGGCGAGCACAAGGGAAGGAAACACGCGCATGGAAAAGATCTGGCTCAAGAGCTACCCCCCGGGCGTCCCGCATGACGTTAAGCCCGAGCAATACCGCTCTGTGGCCCACCTGCTGGAGGAGTCGTTCCGCAAACACGCATCCAGCCCGTTCTCGGTCTGCATGGACCAGTGGATGACCTATGGCGAGTTGGAGCGCCGCTCGGCCGCTTTAGGCGCCTATCTGCAGAGCCTGGGGCTGGAGCCCGGTGCGCGCGTGGCCATCATGCTGCCCAACATTCCGCAGTTTGGCGTCACCATGGCCGCCGTGCTTCGCGCGGGCTACACCTGCGTGAACGTGAACCCGCTGTACACCGCGCGCGAGCTGGAGCATCAGCTCAAGGACTCGGGCGCCACCGCCATCGTGATCCTGGAGAACTTTGCCCACACGCTGGCCGATGTGATCGACCACACGGCCGTCAAGCATGTGGTGATGGCGTCGATGGGAGACCTGCTGGGCTTCTGGTTTGGCAAATGGATCACCTTCGCCGTGCGCCACCTGGCCAAGATGGTGCCCGCGTACGACCTGCCGCTGTCCAACGGGCGCAAGGTGGTCACGTTCAAGAAAGCGCTGTCGCTGGGCGAACACAAGTCGCTCGCCCCCAGCCAGGCCACGCTGGATTCGATTGCCTTCCTGCAGTACACCGGCGGCACCACGGGCCTGTCGAAGGGCGCAGTGCTCACGCACCGTAACATCGTGGCCGCCACGCTGCAGGCCGAGGCGTGGTTCACGCCCGCGCTGGCAAAGATCGGCGATGTCAGCAAGGCCAATTCGATTGCCGCGCTGCCGCTGTATCACATCTTCGCGCTCACGCTGTGCCTGCTGGCCATCCGCCAGGGCTCCAGCATGACGCTGATCCCCAACCCGCGCGACATCCCCAAGTTCGTGGCCGAACTCAAGAAGCGCCCCTTCCACATGCTGCCTGCCGTGAACACGCTGTTCAACGCACTGCTGCAAAACCCGCAGTTCCGCACGCTGGATTTCTCGCACCTCTGCGTGTCGCAGGCCGGAGGCATGGCGGCCAGCGAGGGTACCGCCAAGCAGTGGCAGAAGGTCACCGGCAGCACCATGATCGAAGGCTGGGGCATGAGCGAGACCTGCGCCATCGGCACCAATAACCCGGTGAACAACACCGAGTTCAGCGGCACCATCGGCCTGCCGCTGCCAGGCATCGACATTGCCATCAAGGACGACGAGGGCAACAGCTTGCCCCAGGGTGCATCCGGGGAGATCTGCATCAAGGGACCAAACGTGATGGCGGGGTACTACAACCAGCCCGAAGAGAACGCCAAGGCCTTCACGCCCGATGGCTTCATGCGCACGGGCGACATCGGCATCATGGATGCGCAGGGCTACACCCGCATCATCGACCGCAAGAAGGACATGATCTTGGTGAGCGGTTTCAACGTGTTCCCCAACGAGCTGGAGCAGGTCATCAGTCTGTGCCCCGGCGTGGTCGAATGCGCGGCCATCGGCGTGCCCGACGAGAAACAGGGCGAGGCCATCAAGGTGTTCATCATCAAGAACGATCCGGCCCTGACCGAGGACGAGGTGGCCAACTACTGCCACCAGAACCTCACGGGCTACAAGCGTCCTAAATACATCGAGTTCCGCGACGAGCTGCCCAAGAGCAATGTGGGCAAGATCCTGCGCAGGGAACTGCGCAAGGCCTGACCTTGTTCATAGGCGCGGCGGCCCGAACGCCGCACCCGGCAACCTCCCCCAGGGCGCTTCGGCGCCCTTTTTCTTGGGCGCAAACACTGCAGGTCGCCTGCGTGCATCGGGCGCCCTGATGTCTGCATCTCCGGGTTTTCACCGATTAGCAAACGTTTGCGCAAACGTTTGCTTTCGTTATCATCCCGATCGCGACAAGGCACCGGGATCCGCAGGCGCCCCCTTTGAGGGACGCAGCCGGGGAGTTCCCTTCACGCTGTCGGTCGCCTTTGTCCACATTCCAACCTGGAGACAACACCCATGCAGTTCACCCGCCGTTCCGTTCAGACCGCCGCCGCCCTCGCCGTTGTGGGCAGCCTGCTGGCCAGCCCTGCCTTCGCGCAGGACAAGCCGAAGATCGCGCTCATCATGAAGTCGCTGGCCAACGAGTTCTTCCGCACCATGGAAGACGGCGCCAAGGCGCACCAGAAGGCCCATGCCAAGGAATACACGCTGGTGGCCAATGGCATCAAGAACGAGACCGACACGGCAGCCCAGATCAAGATGATCGAGCAGGCCATGGCGCAGAAGGTCAGCGCCATCGTGCTGGCCCCGGCCGACTCCAAGGCGCTGGTGCCCGTGGTCAAGGCGGCCATCGACAAGGGCATCCTGGTGGTCAACATCGACAACCAGCTCGATGCCGATGCGCTGAAGGAAAAGAGCATCACCGTGCCCTTCGTGGGCCCCGACAACCGCGCGGGCGCCAAGCTGGTGGGCGACCACCTGGCCAAGACGCTGAAGTCGGGCGACAAGGTCGGCATCATCGAAGGCGTGTCCACCACCTTCAATGCGCAGCAGCGCACCCTGGGCTACCAGGACGCAATGAAGGCCGCCAACATCACCGTGGTGGGCGTGCAGTCCGGCAACTGGGAGATCGAAAAGGGCAACACCGTGGCCGCCGGCATGATGCGCGAGCACCCTGACCTCGTGGCCCTGCTGGCCGGCAACGACAGCATGGCCCTGGGCGCTGTGGCGGCCGTGAAGGCAGCCGGCAAGACCGGCAAGGTGCAGGTGGTGGGCTACGACAACATCGGCGCCATCAAGCCCATGCTGGCCGACGGCCGCGTGCTGGCCACCGCCGACCAGTACGCCGCCAAGCAGGCCGTGTTCGGCATCGAGCTGGCGCAGAACGCCCTGGCCGCCAAGACGCCGCAGAACCAGCTGCCTGCCACGGTGAAGACGGATGTGGTGCTGGTGACGAAAGACAGCAAGTAAATCCGAGAGCGGCGAACAAGGCCCTTCTGGCGTTGTTCGCCGCTCAACCGATAAACCCCGCCCTGCAGCCGCCCACTTCAAGCCCCCATGCCCAGTCGCTCGCCCGCTCCTCAGTCCCCGCCCCTGCTCGCCATCCAGGCTGTGGGCAAGGACTACACCGCCACCGTGCTCGATGGCGTGAACGTGGAACTGTTTGCGGGCGAGGTGCTGGCGCTGACCGGGGAAAACGGCGCGGGCAAGAGCACGCTGTCCAAGATCCTCTGCGGGCTGGAACAGCCCACACGCGGCGGCATGCAACTGGCGGGTCAGGCCTACGCCCCCACGTCGCGCCGCGATGCCGAGCGCCACGGCGTGCGCATGGTGATGCAGGAGCTGGGCCTTGTGCCCACGCTCACCGTGGCCGAGAATTTGTTGATGGGCCGCCTGCCGCACCGCCTCGGCTGGCTGCAGCGCGATGTGCTGCACGCCGCCGCCCGCGCGCAGCTGGCCAAGATCGGGCTCGACACCATCGACCCCGCCACACCCGTCTCGCAGCTGGGCATCGGCCAGCAGCAGATGGTGGAGATTGCGCGCAACCTGCAGGACGACACGCGCATCCTGGTGCTCGACGAGCCCACGGCCATGCTCACGCCGCGCGAGACCAATTACCTGTTCGAGCAGATCGCGCACCTCACCGCGCGCGGCGTAGCCATCATCTACGTGTCGCACCGGCTCGAAGAACTGCGCCGCATTGCCGACCGCGTGGCCGTGCTGCGCGACGGCCGCCTGGTGGACGTTCGCCCCATGGCGGGCATGAGCGAAGACGACCTGGTGCAGCGCATGGTGGGCCGCGTGGTGAGCGACCTGGACCACCGCCCGCGCCGCCCCGTCGGCCCGGTGGTGATGAGCGCTGACAAACTAGGCCGGGGCACCGCCGTGCAGGACGTAAGCCTGGAGTTGCGTGCGGGCGAGATCTTCGGCATTGCCGGGCTGGTTGGATCGGGCCGCACCGAGCTGGTCCGCCTGCTGTTTGGCGCCGACCGGGCAGACCGTGGCAGCGTGACGCTGCACCCAGAGCATGAACAAAAACAGCCTCTAGCGCTTGATGCGCAAGCGCAACCAGCTATACAAAACATAGCAAACCAGAAACCTGCAGTTTTCCAGGTCGCACCCCGCACGATTCCCCGTGGTTTCGCCTCGCCTCTTCAGGCCATCGCCGCCGGTGTGGGCCTGGTTACCGAAGACCGCAAATCCCAGGGCCTGCTGCTGGCGCAACCCATCCGCATCAACGCCACGCTGTCCGACCTGTCGGCCGTGTCGCGCGGCGGCTGGCTGCAGCGCGGGCTCGAAAGCCGCCTGGTGCAGGGATTCATCCGCACCCTGCGCGTGCGCTGCCACGGCCCGGAACAACCCGTGGGGCAACTGTCGGGCGGCAACCAGCAAAAGGTGGTGTTTGCCCGCTGGCTGCACCGCGAAGGCCGCGTGTTGCTGCTGGACGAACCCACGCGCGGCGTGGACGTGGGCGCACGCGCCGAGCTGTATGGCGAGCTGGACCGCATGGCCGCCGAGGGCCGCGCGCTGCTGATGGTGTCGTCCGACCTGCGCGAGCTCATGGCCATGGCCGACCGCATCGGCGTGATGAGCGCGGGCCGCCTGGTGGCCGTGTTCGAGCGCGGCGAGTGGTCCGAGCAATCGCTGCTGGCGGCCGCGTTCTCCGAGCCCGGCGGACGCACCAGCACCACCCCTTCAACTTCTTCTCCTGTGACCGCATGAACGCCCCCACCACATCTGCCGCACCCGCTGCGGCGCCCTCCTCTGCCTCGGTCTGGCGCAGCCAGCTGGGCACCTACCTGGGCCTGCTGGCCGTGCTGGCAGGCATGGTGGCGCTGTTCTCGTCGCTGTCCGAATATTTCTGGAGCGCCGAAACCTTCATCACCATCGCCAACGAGATCCCGGCCCTGGCCGTGATGGCCGTGGGCATGACCTTTGTGCTCATCATCGCGGGCATCGATTTGTCGGTGGGCTCTGTGATGGCGCTGGCCGCCGCCACCTCGGCCGCTGCCATCCTGCAGTGGGGCTGGACGGTGCCCGCCGCCGCCGCGCTGGCACTGGCCACGGGCCTGGTGTGCGGCACCATCACGGGCACCATTTCGGTGGCGTGGCGACTGCCCTCGTTCATCGTGTCGCTGGGCATGCTTGAAGCCGTGCGCGGCAGCGCGTATGTGGTGACCGACTCGCGCACGCAGTACGTGGGCGATGCGATCTCGTGGCTGTCGGCACCCTTCTTTGGCGGCATATCGTTCGCGTTCTTGCTGGCCGTGGTGCTGGTGGTGGTGGCGCAGCTGGTGCTGTCGCGCACGGTGTTTGGCCGCTGCGTGGTGGGCATTGGCACCAATGAAGAAGCCATGCGCCTCGCAGGCGTGGACCCGCGCCCCATCCGCGTCATCGTGTTTGCCATGACCGGCCTGCTCGCGGGCCTGGCGGGCCTGATGCAGTCGGCCCGGCTGGAAGCCGCCGACCCCAACGCGGGCACCGGCATGGAGCTGCAGGTGATTGCGGCCGTGGTGATTGGCGGCACCAGCCTGATGGGCGGGCGCGGCTCGGTGGTGAACACCGCGTTTGGCGTGCTCATCATCGCGGTGCTGGAAGCGGGCCTGGCCCAGGTGGGCGCCAGCGAGCCCAGCAAGCGCATCATCACGGGTTTTGTGATCGTCGCGGCCGTCATTGTGGATACGCTGCGCCAGCGCCGCGCCAAGGCCTGAGAGACTGACCCCGCATCCAGCCGCCCCACCACCCACGACCTCATTCTTCTTTCTGCATGGCTACTATCAAGGACGTTGCACGCCACGCCAACGTGTCGGTCACCACCGTATCGCACGTGGTCAACGGAACCCGCCACGTCAGCCCCGAGGGGCGCGAGCGCGTAGAGGCCGCCATCCGCGCACTGGGCTACGTGCCCAGCGCCATCGCGCGCAGCCTCAAGAGCAACAACACGCGCACGCTGGGCATGCTGATCCCCAACAGCTCCAACCCCTACTTTGCCGAGATCGTGCACAGCGTGGAAGACCGCTCTTTTGGCGCGGGCTACAACGTCATCCTGTGCAACACCAACGATGAGGCGCACCGCCAGGGCACCTACCTGCAGGTGCTGGCCGAGCGGCGCATCGACGGGCTCATCGTGGTCTCTACCGGGCATGACGCCACGCTGGCCACGCAGCTCGCGGGCCTGTCCATCCCCACCGTGCTGGTGGACCGCGAAATCGACATCGCCGAACAACAGCCATGCGACCTCGTGGAAACCGCCCACATGCAGGGCGGCCTGCTGGCCACGCGCCACCTGCTGTCGCTGGGCCACCGCCGCATTGCCTGCATTGGCGGCCCCGAAGGCATTGCCCCCAGCGAGCAGCGCATTGCCGGCTGGCGCACAGCCCTGGCCGACGCAGGCTGCGGCACGGGCGAGGGCCTGCTGTGGCACGGCAACTTCACCAGCCAGGGCGGCTACGAAGCCATGCACGCCGTGCTGCGTGCGCCCGAGCCGCCCACTGCCGTCTTCGTCTGTAACGACCTCATGGCCATGGGCGCGCTGTGCGCCGCGCACGAGCGCGACCTGCGCGTGCCCGAGGCACTGTCCATCGTCGGCTTTGACGACATCGAACTCACCGCCTTCACCAGCCCACCACTCACCACCGTGGCGCAGCCCAAGCAGCGCATCGGCGCGCTGGCGGTGGACATGCTGCTGGAGCGCATCGACGGCAAACGCCAGGATGCGCGCAAGGTGATGCTGCAGCCCGAGCTGCGCGTGCGCGCCTCCACGGCACATGCGCCCGGAGGTGCTGCATGAGCACGAACACCGCGCCCCGCATCGCCGTCGTCGGCAGCCTGAACATGGACCTGGTGCTGCAGGTGCAACACGCACCCGGCCCCGGCGAAACCGTGCTGGCCGACGCCCTGCACCTGGTACCCGGCGGCAAGGGCGGCAACCAGGCCGTGGCCTGCGCACGCCAGGGCGCCCGGGTGGCCCTGTTTGGCCGGGTGGGCGATGACGGCTACGGCCAGTCGCTGCGCGCCGGGCTCGACGCCGACGGCATCGACCACAGCGGCGTGCAGACCGACACCGAAACCACCACCGGCGTGGCCGCCATCACCGTCGAGGCCAGCGGGCAAAACCGCATCGTGGTCGTGCCCGGCGCCAATGGCCGCTTTGTGCTGGATGCCGCTGCACTGGGTGCCGCCCTGCAAGGCGCTGGTGGCCTGGTGCTGCAGTTTGAAACGCCCCTGCCCCAGGTGCTGGCCGCCGCCGAGATGGCCCATGCGGCGGGTTGCCCGGTGGTGCTCAACCCCTCCCCCATCCAGCCCCTGCCCGATGCGATGTGGCCGCTGGTGCACACGCTGGTCGTGAACGAGGTGGAAGCCGCCGCGCTGGCAGGCCAGAACGTGACCACCCCCGCCGATGCCGCACAGGCCGCACAGGCGCTGCGCGCCAAGGGCCCCGCACAGGTCGTAGTAACTCTGGGCGCTGCGGGCGCTGTGGCCGCCGATGCCGCAGGCAACCGCTACCACCCTGGCCTCGTCGTGAAAGCCGTGGACACCACCGCAGCGGGCGACACCTTCCTGGGTGCGCTGGCCGTGGCCCTGGCACGCGGCGAGCCGCTGGACGCCGCCGTGCGCGAAGGCATCCGCGCTTCGGCGCTGTGCGTCACGCAGCCTGGCGCCCAGCCCTCCATCCCCACCCGCGCCGCCGTGGCGCAAAGCCCCCAACCGCCCGCCTGGAGCCCCCTGTGAAACGCACCGCCCTGCTGCACGCCGAACTCTCCCACGCCATCGCCACCCTGGGCCATGGCGACATGCTGGTGATTGGCGATGTGGGCCTGCCCATCCCGCCCGGTCCGCGCCGCATTGACCTGGCGCTCACGCCCGGCATCCCCGCCGTGGCCGATGTGCTGCGGGTGGTGCTGGACGAAATGCAGGTCGAGAAAGCCGTGATCGCCACCGAAGCCGTGGAGCGCAACGGCGGCCAGTTGCCCGCTTGGTGCGGGCTGCCGATGCAGCCCAGTGCCGTGCCGCACGAGGACTTCAAGCGCCTGACTCAGCAAGCCCGCGTGATGGTGCGCACAGGCGAGTGCACACCGTACGCCAACGTGATCCTGGTGGCGGGCGTCACGTTCTGACACTACTTGCCCCAGCCCGGAGCCATAGCTTGCGGGTTTTGGAGAACGCGCCGCCGTGCGCACCTGCGGTACGCTGGGGCGTCACCGCTTCGCCTGCCCTATGCCCAGCCTCGCCCCCCACGATCTGCTCCCCCAAGAAATCACCGTCCTCGAACGCGGCTGGCTGTCGGCCAACAACATCCTCTTCATCGGCCACCACGACACGGCCATCGTGGACACCGGCTACTGCAGCCACGCGGAACAGACGGTGGAACTGGTGCGCAGCGCGCTGCAGGGCCGCACGCTGGACCGCATTCTCAACACCCACCTGCACAGCGACCACTGCGGCGGCAACGCCGCCCTGCAGAAGGTCTGGCCCGGTGCGCTCACCGCCATCCCGCCCGGCCAGGCAGACCACGTGCGCCAGTGGGATGCTTATGCGCTGAGCTACACACCCACGGGGCAGGAGTGCCCGCCGTTCCGTGCCGACACCTTGCTGATGCCGGACTCGTGCGTGCTGCTGGGCGACAAGCCCTGGCAGGTGCATGCGGCGCCGGGGCACGACCCCCACTCGGTGGTGCTGTTCGAACCCCAGGGCCGCATGTTGATCTCGGCCGATGCGCTGTGGGAAAACGGCTTTGGCGTGGTGTTTCCCGAGCTGGAGGGCGACAACGCGTTTGCCGAGGTCGCCGCCACGCTGGACGTGATCGAAAAACTGTCGCCCCAGGTCGTCATCCCCGGCCACGGCCCCGTGTTTTCCGACGCCCCCCGCGCCATCGACGGCGCCCGGCGCCGGCTGGACGGCTTTGTGCGCAACCCCGGCAAACACGCGCTGTATGCGGCGAAGGTGCTGCTGAAGTACAAGCTGCTCGAATGGCAGCAGATCAGCCTGCAGGACCTGAGTGCCTGGGCGCTGGCCACGCCGTACTTCGGCATGCTGCACCAGACCCACTTCGACGACCAGGCCGAGGATGCGTGGCTGCAGAGCTTGGCGGATGAGCTGGTGCGGTCAGGTGCAGCACTGCGTCAGGGTGAGATGCTGCACAACGTGTGATGGGACTTTGCGGTGTGTGGGGCGGCTTTGTGCCCTGAGCTGTCGGTCAGTGCAAAGCCACAAAGCTGTCGTTCGACGATGAACGACCCCATGGCATGGCACACCCCATGCGCAAAGCTATAGTGTTCGGAACGAATTCGCTCACGGACCAAATCCAGCACCGTGTGGCGCGCAACACAGGAGGGGAATCGGGTTTTATGGCTGAATTTAGTGCTGTATTTTCATACAGCATACGCGCTGCCAAGCTAGGCTACAAGCCCCTTTCCGCGTTTTCTTCGCGCCAATTTAGACCGCAAGCGCCAGATATGGCCTGCGGCTTGGTGCGGTCTACATTACTACAAGGGCTTCCCATAAAAGTCAAACGAATCCTCCCCGCAATGAATCGCGTAGCGATTGATTGCGGAATTTGAATTCACT
>NZ_JBKBKQ010000018.1:0-104478 GCF_046294525.1 Acidovorax sp. | reverse complement strand
CCGGGCAATTGCCCGCGCACAGCGCCTGCTGGGGGCGATCAATTCTCGAAAGCAAGGGCTGTCTTAGTTCGGGCATCACTACGGCACTGCCAGAACCGATTCGTGAAGAGCTTCCCTAGCGATGGGTCGAGAATGGTATACGCCACTGGCCCACGTCACAGGTACTTCGATTTGAAATGGGTCAAAGTTAAGTCTTGCCCGGCCAAAGTAGACCGCATAGCATCCCTGTCAAGCACCCACCCCCATGAGGTGCTGCATACGAAAACGACAGGAGACAAGCCTTGCCATCCACCCGCTGGAGTCACTGCGGCACCGAAGACCTGGGCGTCTTGCAGACCATCTTCTGGTCCGCTGGCGCGTCGCGCAATGCGCTGGCGCAGCGCCTGGCTTATTCCAAGAGCAAGGCCAATGCCATGGTGGCGGCCCTGCTGGACGAGGGCCTGCTCGACGAGGTGGGCCTGCAGGAGTCCTCTGGCGGTCGGCGGGCCGAAACCCTTCGATTAAGCGAAACCCTGGGCGTGGTGATTGGCGCCGACCTGGGCGCCACCAGCATGCAAATTGCCATCATGCGGCCCGACATGACAGTGCTGGCGCGGCACCGCGAGCCCATCGATGTGCGCCAGGGGCCGGGCGTGATCCTGGCGCGAGTGCGGGGGCTGATGCGCGAGCTGCTGGCGCGCTGCGGGCTGGCCGCGAGTCAGGTTATTGCCATCGGCATGGGCGTGCCGGGGCCGGTGGATTTTGAAAGCGGGCAGCTCGTCAACCCGCCGCTGATGCCCGACTGGGACGGCTTTTCCATCCGCGACTACCTGCGCGAGGCGTTTGCCGCGCCGGTGTTTGTGGACAACGACGTGAACCTGATGGCGCTGGGCGAGATGTACCGGCTGCAGCGCAATTTGCCCAACTTCCTCGTGATCAAGGTCGGCACGGGCATTGGCTGCGGCATTGTGTGCCACGGGCAGGTGTACCGGGGTGCCAATGGATCGGCGGGCGATGTGGGCCACATCTGCGTGGACCAGCACGGCCCGCGCTGCCACTGCGGCAACCAGGGCTGTGTGGAGGCGATGGCCGCAGCGCCCGCCATGGCGCGCATGGCGATGGAGGCTGCGCAGCGCGGAGAGAGCGCGCTGCTGGCCGAGCGGCTGCAAAGCACGGGCACGCTGACCATTGAAGACGTGGCCCAGGCCAGCCGCACGGGCGATGTAGCGGCCAACGCCATCATCCAGCGCGCGGGCAGCCTGGTGGGGCAGATGCTGGCGTCCATCGTCAACTTCTTCAACCCGTCGCATGTGTTCATTGCGGGGCGGGTGACGGACATGGGGCCCCTGTTCCTCGCGTCGGTGCGGCAGAGCGTGTACCACCGGTCGCTGGCGCTTTCCACGCGGCACCTGGAGATTCAATACGCGCCGCTGGCCGACGATGCCGGTGTGGTGGGGGCGGGCGTGCTGGCGATGCAGGAGAGCCTGTCGCGCGCGGGCTCGATCTCCGGGTCGGGGTCGGCTGCGGGCGTTGGTGTGGGGGCTGTGCGATGAGCGTAGCCGTCGAGTTCCGCAATGTCACCAAGGAGTTTGGCCCGGTGCGCGTGCTGCACGGCGTGGGCTTTGCGCTGCAGCCGGGCCGCGTCTATGGCCTGCTGGGCGAGAACGGCGCGGGCAAGTCCACGCTGATGAAGATTCTGGCCGGGTACGAGAGCCCGACCACCGGCGAGGTGGTGGTAGACGGCGCGGTGCGCGCCCCGGGCGGCGGATCGCGCGCGGCGGAGGCGCAGGGCATTGTGCTGATCCACCAGGAGTTCAACCTGGCGGATGATTTGACGATTGCGCAGAACATCTTCCTGGGCCATGAGATCAAGCGCGGCCCCTTCCTCGATGACAAGGCGATGCGTGAGAAGACGCGCGCTGCCTTGGCGCAAGTGGGCCTGCCGCTGGACCCGGACACGCGGGTGCGCAAGCTCATCGTGGCCGAAAAGCAGCTGGTGGAGATTGCCCGTGCGCTGGCCCGCAATGCGCGCCTGCTCATCATGGACGAGCCCACCGCCACGCTGACCCCCGGCGAGACGGAGCGCCTGTTTGCCCTGATGGCCGGGCTCAAGGCGGCGGGCGTGACCATCATCTACATATCGCACAAGCTCGACGAAGTGGAGCGCACCACCGACGAGGTGGTGGTGATGCGCGACGGCCTGCTGGTGGCCCGCGAGGCCACGGCAAACGTCACGCGGCGGCAGATGGCCAACCTGATGGTGGGCCGCGAGCTGGCGGATTTGTTCCCGCCCAAGCTACCCGCGCCGGAGGGGGGAGCGCCCGCCATGAAGGTGTGCGGCCTCTCGGTGCCGGGCTGGGCCGAGGACGTGAGCTTTGACGTGCGGCGTGGCGAGATCCTGGGCTTTGCCGGGCTGGTGGGCGCTGGCCGCACCGAGCTGTTCGAGGGCCTGCTGGGCCTGCGCGCGCGCTCGGCCGGCACGGTGGAGCTGGCGGGCAAGCCGGTGAATTTGAAAAGCCCGCGCGATGCGGCGCGCCATGGCCTGACGTACCTGAGCGAAGACCGCAAGGGCAAGGGCCTGCACGTGCACTTCAGCCTGCGGCCCAACCTGACGCTGATGGCGCTGGAGCGCTACGCCAAGCCCTGGCTCAACCCGGCGGGCGAGCAGGCTGCGCTGCGCGATGCGGTGCAGGAGTTCGGCATCCGCACCGGCTCGCTGGAGGTACGCGCGTCGTCGCTGTCGGGCGGCAACCAGCAAAAGCTGGCGCTGGCCAAGGTGCTGCACCCCGGCCCCAGCGTGGTGGTGCTCGACGAGCCCACGCGTGGCGTGGACGTGGGCGCCAAGCGCGAGATCTACCACCTGGTGCAGCGCCTGGCAGAGCAGGGGCTTGCTGTTGTGGTGATCTCGTCGGAACTGATGGAGCTGATCGGCCTGTGCCACCGCGTGGCGGTGATGCGCGCCGGGCGGCTGCAGACCACGCTCCAAGAGCCCCATTTGACCGAAGAGGAGTTGATCGCACATGCCACAGGTACCCGCTGAAAACGCTACCACCGCAGCGGTTGCCGCAGCACCCGCACCACCTGTGGTACCCGGTGCGGGCCGCCACGGCGGCGCCGCGGCTTGGTGGGGCAAGCTGCACGGGCTGGGCCCGGTCATCGGGCTGGTGCTGCTGTGCATTGCCGGCACGCTGCTCAACAGCAACTTCGCCACGTATGACAACGTGATGAACGTGCTCACGCGCACGGCCTTCATCGGCATCATCGCGGTGGGCATGTGCTTTGTGATCATCTCGGGCGGCATCGACCTGTCGGTGGGGTCGATGGCGGCGCTGATCGCGGGCTCAGTCATCCTGTTCATGAACGCGATGGCGCCCGTGCTGGGCTCGCCGATGGCGGCCGTGGTGGTGGGCATGCTGCTGGCCGTGGTGCTGGGCGCGGTGTTCGGGCTGGTGCATGGTCTGCTCATCACCAAGGGCCGCATCGAGCCTTTCATCGTCACGCTGGGCACGCTGGGCATCTTCCGCGCGTACCTCACGTATTTCTCCAACGGCGGGGCGATCACGCTGGAGAACGACCTATCGGACATTTACAGCCCCGTGTATTACGCCAACCTGCTGGGCGTGCCGATTCCGGTGTGGGTCTTTTTGCTGGTGGCTGTCATCGGCGGCGTGATCCTGAACCGCACGGCCTATGGACGCTATGTGCAGGCCATCGGCTCCAACGAGCAGGTGGCGCAGTACGCGGCGGTGGATGTGCACAAGATCAAGATCCTGACGTACATGCTGCTGGGCGTGTGCGTGGGCATCGCCACGCTGCTATACGTGCCGCGCCTGGGCTCTGCATCGCCCACCACGGGCCTGCTGTGGGAGCTGGAGGCAATTGCCGCCGTCATCGTGGGCGGCACGGTGCTCAAGGGTGGGGCGGGCAGCATCACCGGCACGGTGGTTGGTGCCATCCTGCTGTCGGTCATCAGCAACATCCTCAACCTCACCAGCATCATCAGCGTGTATTTGAACGCGGCGGTGCAGGGCTTGGTGATTATTGCGGTTGCCTTCATGCAGAGGGGCAAGCGGTGATGGATCTTCAGTTTTTCGGGAGTCGCGTAGGTCGGGTTAGCGCAGCGTAACCCGACGCCAACGCAGTGTGGTCTCGGGGCGTCGGGTTACGCCCTTGCGGGCTAACCCGACCTACGGTCCAACCAGCTTTTTTGAGTTTCTCAGTGTTCCCCAGCCGGCCAGCTTCCTGGCCATTTCAGCAAAGCAATAGCAGCAACAGGAGACAACGCATGAACAGCAGCCAACTTTCTTCTACTTCCTTCACCCGCCGCCTGGCCCTCTCGGCCGTGGGCGCCGCCGCCTTGGCATTGGCCGCCCCTGCCATGGCGCAGGCCAACAAGACGGTGGTGGGCGTGGCCATTCCGTCGGCCACGCACGGCTTTACCGGCGGCATCGTGTACTGGGCCAACCAGGCCAAGAAGGACCTGGAGAAGGCCCACCCCGGCCTGCAGGTCATCGTGAAGACCGCAGGTGGCGCGCCCGAGCAGGCCAACCAGCTGCAAGACCTGGTGACGGTGAACAAGATCAATGCACTGGTGATCTTCCCGTTCGAATCGGCGGCGCTGACCAAGCCCGTGGCCCAGGTCAAGGCCAAGGGCGTGTACGTGACGGTGGTGGACCGGGGCCTGACCGACACCAGCGCGCAGGACGCGTATGTGGCGGGTGACAACACGGCGTTCGGCAAGATTCCGGCCGAGTACATCGCCAAAGCGCTGGGCGGCAAGGGCAACGTGGTGGCCATGCGCGGCATTGCGACCACGCTGGACAACGAGCGCATGGACGCGTTCAACAGCGTGCTGAAGAACCACCCCGGCATCAAGCTGCTGGACGCCAAGTACGCTAATTGGAACCGCGACGACGCCTTCAAGGTGATGCAGGACTACCTGACCCGCTTCCCGCAGATCGACGCCGTGTGGGCCGCCGACGACGACATGGCCGTGGGCGTGCTCAAGGCCATCGAGCAGGCCAAGCGCAAGGACATCAAGCTGGTGTTTGGTGGCGCGGGTGCCAAGGGCATGATCAAGACACTGATGGACGGCAGCAACCCGCTGATCCAGGCCAACGTGTCGTACAGCCCCAAGTTCATCTACGACTCGATCAAGCTCACGGCCGAGGCGCGCATCAAGGGCGAAAAGCTGCCCGCCAACACCATCATTCCGTCGGTGCTGATCACCAAGGAAACGGCGAAGGACTTCTACTTCCCTGATTCGCCATTCTGATGATTCTTTGAGTCAAATAGGCCTCTAGCGCTTATCCAGCAAGCGCGAGCAGCTATTGAAAGAATAGCTGCTTGCCGCTGTGCATCTGCAACCCAACGCCCCTTGGAGCCGCCATGCCAAGACCCGTCACCCTCTTCACCGGCCAGTGGGCCGACCTGCCGCTGGCAGAACTCGCGCCGCTTGCCAAAAGCATGGGCTACGACGGCCTGGAGCTGGCCTGCTGGGGCGACCATTTCAATGTGCAGGAGGCGCTGTCGTCGCCCGAGTACGTGAAAGACAAACACGCGCTGCTGGCCCAGCATGGCCTGCAGTGTTTTGCCATCGGCAACCACCTGGTGGGCCAGGCCGTGTGCGACTTGATCGACGAGCGCCACCAGTCCATCCTGCCGTCGCATGTGTGGGGCGATGGCGAGCCCGAAGGCGTGCGCCAGCGCGCCGCTGCCGAGCTGGCCGATACGGCGCGTGCCGCCGCAGCGTTTGGCGTGAAGACGGTGACGGGCTTCACGGGCTCGTCGGTGTGGCATTCGATCTATGCCTTCCCGCCCACCACGCAGGCGTATTGGGACAAGGGCTTTGCTGATTTTGCGAAGCGCTTCGGCCCCATCCTCGACGTGTTTGAAGAGCACGACATCAACTTTGCACTCGAAGTGCACCCCACCGAGATCGCGTTCGACATTGCCTCCGCCGAGCGCGCGATTGCAGCCGTGGGCGGCAACAAGCGCTTCGGTTTTAACTATGACCCCAGCCACCTGGCCTACCAGGGCGTGGACTATGTCAAGTTCATCCGCCAGTTTGGCAATCGCATCTACAACGCCCACATGAAGGACGTTTGGTGGGGCAAGGGCGACGGCACAGTGGGCGTGTTCGGCGGGCACACCAGCTTTGGCGATGCGCGGCGGAACTGGGACTTTCGCAGCGTGGGGCGCGGGATGATCGATTTCGAATCCATCATCGTTGCGCTGAACGACATCGGCTACCAGGGCCCGCTCTCAGTGGAGTGGGAAGACAGCCGCATGGACCGTGTGCATGGCGCCACCGAGAGCGCGGCGTTCTGCAAGCGGCTCGACTTCAAGCCGGCGGCCGGTGCTTTCGATGCGGTGTTTGCGCGTGACAAGCAGGCCTAGCCGCGTTCTTCAAACCAACAACATACACAGCGAGCAAAGGCCTTTTGCATGTCCACTCAAAGAAAGCTCCGCTACGCCATGGTCGGCGGCGGCCATGGCGCATTCATCGGCGCGGTGCACCGCAAGGCGATGGCGCTGGATGGCCAGTTCGAGCTGGTGGCGGGTGCGCTGTCGTCCTCGCCCGAGCGCGCCCGAGCCTCCGGCGCCGCGCTGGGCCTGGCGGACGACCGCAACCACGGCAGCTGGCAGGACCTGTTGGCCGACGAGCTGCGCCGCCCCGCGCAGGAGCGCATCGATCTGGTGAGCATCGTCACGCCCAACCACATGCACCACCCGGTGGCACTGGCTTTTGTGCAGGCGGGCTTTCATGTGGTGTGCGACAAGCCCCTGGTGCACACCAGCGCGCAGGCCGACGAACTCGTCGCCGCCGTGAAAAAGGCCGGCACCGTGTTCGGCGTGACCTACAACTACACCGGCTACCCCATGGTGCGCGAGGCGCGCCACCTGGTGCAGAGTGGCGCGCTCGGCCAGCTCCGCAAGATCACCGTCGAATACAACCAGGGCTGGCTGGCCACTGCGGTGGAAGAGGGCGGCGCCAACAAACAGGCCGACTGGCGGCTGGACCCGGCACGCAGCGGCAGTGCAGGCACGCTGGGCGACATCGGATCACACGCCGAGAACCTGGCCGCCACCGTCACTGGCCAGCACCCCGCCTGGGTGTGTGCGGACCTCACCTCCTTTGGTGCCGGGCGCAAGCTGGACGACGACGCCCAGCTGCTGCTGCGCTACGACAGCGGCGCACGCGGCTTCATCGTGGCATCGCAAGTGGCAGCCGGGCTGGAGAACGACCTGCGCCTGCAGGTGTCCGGCACGCTGGGCACCATCACCTGGCGGCAAGAAGAACCCAACCAGCTCATCCACTCCCCCGTGGACGGCCCGCGCCGCATTCTCACGCGCGGCTCGCCCTGGCTCAGCCCGGCGGCGCTCCGCGCAGGGCGCATTCCTGCGGGCCACCCCGAGGCCTTCATCGAGGCGTTTGCCAACGTCTACCTGGGCGTGGCCGCCGACATCCGCGCGCGGCAGGCAGGCACGGCGGCCGACCCGCTGCACGCCGACTACCCGCGCGTGGAAGACGGTGCGCGCGGCGTGCGCTTTATCGAGCAGGTGGTGGCGTCTGCGGCCAGCGCGCAGAAGTGGACGGCCGTGACGTGAGGTGCAGGCCTTCCGCTCACCGGCTATAAGCACACATATCCGTCCCCCACTCATCTGCTTTTCAAGCTGAGCCCGCCCAAGTAGCACGCGGCGCGCTGATCGCGCGTTAGGTGATGGGCCGCCGTTGTCTCCAGCTGGCTCCATTGGAGTCCTTCTGCCGCATCTTCAGACGTCCGTGCCGCCGCTTGTCTTGGCGACTTGTCGCGGACCGCATTGCACTTCAACACATGCACTTTTTGGGGCCCGCTGATGTGGTCCTGCAGCGCGTCTGCGCCCAGCGATTGAGCAAGCTCCTCGCGCGATGACCCGCGAGGGCGTTGCGATGTGAGAGCGCGCGTCAGCCTTACCACCGGCCGATATTCGCGACACCGCCGAAAACCCGCAATTTTTTGATAGGCATAAGCTATTGAAATGGATTCCTAATTGTTTGTTTTTGTTGCTGTTGTGTCACTAATACATACGCACTATGGCTACCGAAGGCCACTTGCGCGATGCTTGCGCACCTTCTCTTGCAGAGGGGTCGGTAGACGGGCTTGGCTTGCAAGCCATTGATTCATAAGAAAAAAAGATGAAATCAGTGAGGAGTGAAGAGCGATGGCGAAGAAGCGCAGAGCCGTTGAGAACCAGGCTCATCAGGCACTACCGCCGTGCGTTTGCTGACCCCATTTTTAATTTGTTTACTTTCGTTACGTTTAGTAATCTCGCGCTCACTTCTTTGTTCAACGCCTGAGGAAATCATGCGATCACTTCTTTCCGTCCTGCCCTCCCGGCGCGCCCACAGCCTCGCTGGCACCCGAGCGGCGCAGGGTGGTTTCACCCTTGTAGAACTGGCCGTGGTATTGGCCGTCATCGGTCTCATCATCGGCGCGGTCGCCATCGGCAAGGATGTGCAGCGCAACGCCGAATACACCAAGATCAAGAACAAGTTCATCGACCAGTGGGAGCAGGCGTACAACCAGTACTACCAGCGCACGGGGGTGGTGGTGGGCGACAGCCAGACGGCGCCGCGGATCATGGTGAATGGGGCGGCGTATGTGGCTACGGGAACCAACCCCACGTCGGGCGGCGACATGGCAGCGCTGGTTGCGGCGGGGTCAGAGCCGCTACCTGTCTGTGCCCGCAACCCTGACCCCGGAGCGATGCGCTCTGACTCTCCCTTCACAGTCAACGCGAACGATCTGCGCGCCTACATGACCCGCGCTGGCATCCGCATGCCGCCCGGCCGTGCAGAGGGGCAGGAAGACCTCTACGTTTACACCGACACCAACGGCTCGCCGCAGGAAATTCAGGTGTGCTTTCAGTGGAACCGGCCCACCACCCCCGCAGGCGCGGGTAATGTGATGGTGATCTCTGGGCTGACACCTGACTTGGCCCGCATGCTGGATCAGATGATCGACGGCAAACCGGATGCGCGTGAAGGGCGCTTCCGCCTGCAGGGGATCGACAACGCGACCAACAACGCTCCCGGCGTGGAGTGGAGTGCCAACAACACGTATGGACGCGGCGCCGCCGGCACCACAGCGGCCGGCGCAGGTAACACGCGTGACGAAGAACAGGTCATCACCCTGACCGCCATCTACAAGATGAACCAGTAATCAGGGCGAGGGAAACAACATCATGAGCAACGTATTCAAGAACCTCACCCGCAGCCCGCGCTCCGTGCGCCAGCAGGGTTTCACGTTGGTCGAGCTGGCCGTTGTGCTGGCCGTCATTGGATTGATCATCGGCGCCGTGGCCATTGGCAAGGATGTGCAGCGCAATGCCGAGTACACCAAGGTCAAGAACAAATTTATCGACCAATGGGAGCAGGCATACAACCAGTATTACCAGCGCACGGGCGTGGTGCTGGGAGACGACCAGACGGCACCTCAGAACATGGTCAATGGTGCGCAATTTCTGGCGGCCGGTACTCGGTCTGGCCGGAATATGACGGGTGTCACACCTCCCAATGCAATCTGCCGTGGCGCGGCGGGGCAGGGCATGACGCGGGGTTTCACCAACGGCACCGATCCTGACCTGCGGGTGCTGATGACGCGTGTGGGCATCCGCATGCCCCCCGGCCGCGCGGAAGGGCTGGAAGACCGTTACGTGTACCTGGATAGCAATGGCAACCCCCAGGAAATCCAGGTGTGCTTTCAATGGAACGTGCCCCTCGCGGACAGCTCCGCTGCGAATGCCGTCGGTGATGGCGCTGGCAATGTGATGGTCATCACGGGCCTCACGCCTGACCTGGCACGGGCGCTGGACCAGATGATCGATGGCAAGCCCGACGAGCGCGAGGGCCGGTTCCGTCGCCAAGGTGTTTTGAACAACGCTGGGGGCACGGCCATCAACGCACCAGGACAAGAGTGGCAGGCCACGAACCGCGACCTGATCAATACCAACAACGACCGCAGCTTTGACGAAGACCAGGTCGCCATCGTCACTGCCATCTACCGCATGAATCAGTGATGGTGATCGCGCCAGCCACCGTTCAGGTTCCGTCCCCATCAACCCTTTTCCCATCGTCGGAGATTTCGATGAAAAACATGCAAACGTTCCGAAGGCTGGGCCGCAAGGTGCAGCAAGGTTTCACCCTGGTGGAGCTGGCCATTGTGCTGGCCGTCATCGGCCTGATCATCGGCGCCGTGGCCATCGCCAAGGATGTGCAGCGCAATGCTGAGTACCAAAAAGCGATCAACAAGTTCGCCTACCAGTGGAAGATGGCCTACGACCAGTATTACCAGCGCACGGGCGTGGTGCTGGGCGACTGCCAGCAGGCGCCGACCTACATGGTCAATGGCAGCGAAACGGAGATCCCAGCCGGCAACCCCGCGTGCACGCGTGCAGGTTCGATGGCGGTGGCCGGAATTCCTGAAAACTTCACCAACCGCGGTCTGAAGATTTGCAGTGGCCAGGGCTATTCCGCAGACCAAGTGGGCCTGGGCGACGCCGGCCTGGCTGGCCAGAACCTGCGCACCCTCATGACACGCGCTGGTGTGCGCATGCCGCCGGGCCGTGGCGAAGGGCATGAAGACCGTTTCCTGTACATCGACTCCAACGGCAACGCGGTGGAGATGCAGGTGTGCTTCCAGTGGAACACCTCTGGCTCTGCCAGCGGTGCAGGCAACGTGATGGTGATCCGGGGCCTGACGCCCGACTTGGCCCGCTTCATGGACCAGGTGATTGACGGCAAGCCCGATTCGCGCGAAGGCCGTTTCCGCATTCAGAGCCGCCCTGCGCACACCGCCGCAGCAGAAGCGAATGCCCCCGGCACGCAGTGGGAGGCCAACAACACCGAAGGCAACAATATTGCCAACACGGCAGCGAACAGCGCCATGACCAATAGCGACACCCGCCAGACCGTGACCAACAACAGTGGTACAGCGGGGGGCACCGCCACAGGCCGCACGTTTGACGAAGACCGCGTCATCCTGCTGACCGCCCACTGGATCATGGAGCAGTAATTGAACGCGACCCGCACACTCAAGCTCGTGTCCCTGGCGCTGGCCACGGCCCTGTTGGGTGGTGGCGCCTACATGGCACACAAGGGGCTCAAGCGCCTGGCGTTTGAACAGCAGCAGCAGGCGCAGTTGCAGCAGGCGGTGGAGAACGCACGCCGCCTCATCCCCGAGGTGCAGCAGCGCGAGCAGCTGGTGCGGTCCATCAAGGACGTGGCGCAGCAGGTGGAGCGCCTGGGCTTTGACCCCGCACAGTGGGGCGAGCGCAGGCTGCGCCGCGCGCAGGGCCCCGCCACGCGGGCCGAGGCGGCCCAGTTCCTGGGCGAGCTGGGGCGCGGCGGGGCAGGCGCCATCTTTGTGGCGGACATGTTCGACCTGGCCACGGTTTCGCCAGAGGCGAGCCTGTTCCACCCACCCCAGCCGGGCGATCAGGGGCTGACGCTGGGCGTCAGCGGCACGCTGCATTTTCAGACGGTGTCCGCCCTGGCGCCCAAGGTGAAGCCATGAGCAACGAACACATCTACCGCGTCGCCAGCTCCGGCTGGCTGCATTGCAACGGCCATCAGGTGCAGGACGTACCTGCCTGGCCGCAGCTCAACCACAGCGCGCTGGTGGTGCTGGATCTGGACGATGTCTTCACCGACGTATGGCGGTTTGAAGGCAAGACGGAGTACGCCGCAGCCCTGGTGGAAAAGCGGGTGCGCACCCAGGGCCTGGTGGAAGGAGCCGCCCATGTGGTGGTGCACCGGCTGGTGAAGGTGCCCGGCGGCTTTCAGGTCTACTTTTCGGCGCTTTCGCTGGAGCTGTGGCAGCGTTGCACGCAATGGGCCCAGGAGCAGGCCGACCACTGCCTGGTGATGACCGCCGCAGGGCTGCTGTGCCACGGCGTGGACACGGGCGGTGCGCGCGTCATGTTGTCTCAGCGCCGGCTGATGTGTTTTGCGCAGTCGGACGAAGGCATGGTGTTTGGTTCAACCCAGGCGCTGGGCTCCGGCGCATCGGCCATGGCCAGTGCAGCACAGGTGTTGACGTCCAACCACAGCGCGCTGCTGTCGCGGCTGGGCGCCGAAGCCGTGGAGTGGGGCACGCTGTGGAGCACGCAACCCGCCGATGTGGACACCTGCGTGGCCGCAGTGCGCAACGCGCTGGGCGGCGCCCCGAAGGTGATGGCTGCGACTGAATTGCTGTTTGCGGGAGAGCGTGTGCACACCGTGCTGCCCACGCTGGCACGCAATGCGGCTGGGCGCCATGCGCTGAATCCGCTGCTCGAGCGGGTGGCATGGAGGTCCGAGCGCTGGGTGGCGCCTATTACCGCGCTGACCGCCGTGGTTGGCTTGGTGCTGGCCTTTGCCGGCGTGACCTTGGGCCAGATGGCCGACCAGCAGCGCGAAAGCGGGCAGGCGCAGCGCAGCGAGCTGGAGGCGTTGAATGTGCGCATCCAGGCCGTGTCCACCATAGAGGCGCCCCAAAGGCTGCTGCCGGTGGCGGAGTTCTCCAAAGCGTTGGACGAAGGCGCGCGGCACGACCCGGTGGCGTTCATGGCGCTGCTCAAGTCTGCATCGGGCAGGGACATCCGGATCCAGCGTGTGCGGCTGGAGCCTGCTGCAGGCCTGACACGTGGCCGCGCCTTCCGTGTGGATGGCGTTGCGCCCCTGGGTGCGTCAGCCTCGGTCACGCGCTGGGTGTCGCAGATGGCGGCAGCGGGCTGGACGCTCAAGGCCGTGGAGCCCACCTACGCCGTGCCAGGTGCCTTCTCTTATGAGCTGGTGGCGACCCCGGCAGCTTCTGCAGGAAACGTGAAACCATGAAATACGCCGCATTGCTTTTGAATGGACTGGCCGTGCTGTTGCTGGGCTGGGGCCTGTATGGCGTGGTGCAGCTGAGCCAAGCGCGCACGCCCTCGGTTCGGCCGGTCACTACCGAGCTGTCGCCACTGCCGCCCGCGCTGCGCAACGATCAGGCGCGTGTGGTGAACGCCTTTGGGGCGATGGAGCGCATCCAGGCGCAGGCCTCCAGCGCGGGCACCGACCCCCTGAGCCTGATCGCCCTGCCGGTGCCCGGCAGCGATGTGGTGGGTAGTGTGCAAATGCCGCGCCGCTCGCTGTCGCTGCATCTGGACGACCTAGCAGCGGATCGGCAATCGGTCGTGATCGACGGCCACCTGGCGCGCCAAGGCGCACGCCTGGAGGGCGGTGGCCGCGTGGTGCGCGTGCGGCCGACCGAAGCCGTGGTGACCGAACGCTTGGGCCGCCAGACGCTGACCCTGCCCGAAGGCGATCTGCGCGTGGGCACGCTGCGCTGGGCCGATGGATCGCTGGCCAGTGTCAATTCGCAGGAGTTCCGTTCCGGCCTGCCTGGCGGGCAGCCGGGGCCGATCAGGAGCCTTCCATGAACACGCTGGCAGCCTGCGGGCCGACCACGAACCCTGCGCGTGCAGGCGTGGCGCTGTCCTGTGCAGGCACCTTCCTTTCTTCATGAAATTTTCAAGCATTACGCGAGCAGCGCCGAGGACAGCGATATGAACACAACCCCGTTTTTCAAGCCCGTGGCTCTGGTGTGCGCAGCACTGGTGCTCAGTGGGTGCGCCAGCCAGCCGCCCCGCAGCGCGACCAGCCTGCCGCCGCCCGACACCAAAGCGGCCGACAACCTGCGCGAGCATGCCGCGCAGGAGTCGCAACGCCTGTTGATCCACCAGCAAATGCTGTTGGCAGAGATGAACAAGGCCGCGGCCCCGCCGGTGATCGCACCCGTGGCCCCGGTGTTCGATCCGCTGGAAGGCAAGCTCATCAACGTGGCCATGTCCAAGGCGAGCATCAGCCAGATCCTCAGCGCGTTTGCCGATGCCGGAAACTTGAACCTGATCGTGGACCCGAACGTGCTCAAGGGCGGGCAACTGGCCGACATGCACTTGCGCCAGGTCACGCTGCGCGAAGGCTTCAACGAGGTGCTGCGCACGTATGACGTGGCCGGCGAGTTCCGCGGCAACACGCTGCGCGTGAACCTGACCGAAGAAAAGTTCTTCTCGCTCAACTTCCTGAACACCAAGTCCAGCATCCAGATGGGGTCGGGCGGCAATGTGTTTGGCAGTACCACATCGGGCGGCAGCGGCGGGGGCAGCAGCAGCGGCGGTAGCGGCGGCACGGGCGCGCAGCAGGGCAGTCTGACCATGGCAGGCTCGGGCGGCAGCAATACCGACCCGTACCTGGAGATCGAACAAGCCATCAAGGCCGTGCTGGGCGACAACGCCCAGGACCGTGCGGCCCAGCAGCAACAGCAAAGCCTGGCCGCCGCGGGCGCGCTGGCACCCCCCCCGACCACCTGGCCAGGCATGCCAGCAACTCCATCGACGCGCCCCGCCGTGCCCCAGGCACCGTTGGCCACCATGGGTGAGGACAGCGGCTTCACGCTCAACAAGATGACGGGCACGCTCTACGTCAAGGCCCGGCCGTCCAAGATGCGCGCCGTCGAAAAGATGCTGGCGCAGGTGCACAAGGTATTGGGCAAGCAGGTGTACGTCGAGGCGCAGTTGATTGACGTGCAACTGTCCGACAACTTCGAATTTGGCGTGGACTGGACGAATCTGCGCGGCCGCCTGGCTGCGGGGTTTGGCTCATCGCCCATGCAGTTGGGTGGCAGCTCGGGCACGTTGCCCAATGCGGGCACGGGCTATCCCGCACGGGCCATCTCCATTCCGGCGGCGCTCATCGGCAGCGTGTCGGGCCCTGCGCTGGGCATGTCGTACCAGGGCAGCAATTACGGCATCGTGATCAATGCGCTGCGCGCCTACGGCAACCTCAAGGTGCTGTCCAACCCCAACGTGCAGGTGCGCAACGGCACGCCCGCTCTGCTGTCGGTAGGCACCAGCTCGCGCTACGTGTCGCAGTCGGCCTCCACGCAGACGGTGCCGGGCGGTGGGGCATCCACCACCTCGTCCAGCGTGCAGACGGACACGGTGTTCTCGGGCGTCATGGTGGGCGTGTTGCCCATGGTGCGCGACGATGGCCGCATCGAGCTGATGCTTAACCCCATGCAAAGCGATGTGGACCCCGCCAGCCTGCAGCTGGTGGCCGTGGGCGGCGAGAACCTGGTGTCGTTGCCCAAGGTGAGCTACAAGGGCCTGACCACCACGCTCAACGTGGGAGACGGCGATGTGGTGGTGGTGGGCGGCCTCATCGACCAGCGCACTTCCAACAACGACCGCGGTGCACCGGGTGTGTCGGACGTGCCCTTGCTGGGCAAGCTGTTCGGCAACGAGAACAAGGTCCACGGCAGCCGTGAACTGGTCATCGTTTTGCGGGTGCGTGTGCTATGAGCCTCATCCACGACGCGCTGAAGTCCATGGACGCGCCCCAGGACGCCCCGCGTGTGCTGCCGCGCGCGCCAGCCACGCCGGCCCGCAAGCGCCCCGCATGGGTGGACGCCGCTCTGGCGTTCGTCATTGTGGTGGGTGCGGGTGTGGCCGGCTGGTATGTGTGGCAAACGCAGACACAGCCCCGGTTTGATCCCAACCTCAGCCGCTCGTCTGCGCCCAAGCCCGTGGCGGCTCAGCCGGTTTTGCCCCAACCCCTGGCTGCGGCGTCGGCGCCCGTGGTGGACGTGTCAGCGCCCCCGGCCACCGCTTCCATCGCAGTGGCCGGGTCGGACTCTTCCGCCGCCGGCACTACAGCGGTGTCCGCGCCCGTTGCCATGCAGCCGGCTGCAGCGGTACACGCGACCCCGGCAGTTCCATCGACCCCCGTGCCACCCGTTGCCGCTGCCCCGGCAGTCGCTGCCCCCGTGACCCCGACGGCCGCTGTGGCGGTAGCAGCGACCGCGCCTGCCGGTCCGGCAAATGCCACAGCCGCGCCGCCTGCTGCGCCGCGTGCCGCCCCGGTACGCCAGGCCCGCTCTGCACGCCCCGCCGCCCCCGTGGAGCCCGCCCCCGCTACGCCTGCTGTGGACGACACCCCGGTTGAGTTGCGTTTTGCACGCCTGATCACTGCCATGCGCGAAGGGCGCGACAGCGATGCCGAACGTGAGCTGACCGCCCTGCGCGAGCGCCTGCCAGCCGGCTCCCTAGGACTGCTGCGTGCACAGGCGTGGTTTGATCTGCGCGGTGGCCGTGATGCTGCCGCTGCCAGCGGCTACCGCGCCATCCTGGAGCGCATGCCGGGTGATGAGGAAGCATCCATCAACCTGGCCAGCATCCAGTCTCGCCAGAACAAACCCGAAGAGGCCCGTGCCACGCTGGACGCCGCACTGCGCCTGCAGCCCGATTCGTCCGCGCTGCGCGCGGCCCTGGGCCAGTTCACCCCTGCCGCCCGACAATGACTGCCAGCTCCATCTACGCGACGCTCGGTCTGTCGCGCAACCCCTTTCCTCCCACGCCGGACGCGGGGTCGTATTTCTTTACGCCCCGTCTGGAGGAAGACTTTGCGGAGATCGTGCATTGCATCGAAGCCCGCAAGGGGTTTGTGCTGCTGACCGGCGAAGTGGGCCTGGGCAAGAGCACGCTGGTGCGGCGCCTGCTGGACACGCTGCACGACAAGAACTGCCATTCGGCACTCATCCTGAACACTTTTTTGCAGGACAGCGCGCTGCTATCGGCCATCCAGGCGGACTTTGGCTTGCCGCCCACCGATTCGGTGGAACAGGGCCTGGCGCGCCTGACGGAATTTTTGATTGCGCGCCACCAGGCGGGCGACATCAGCCTGCTGGTCATCGATGATGCGCAGAACCTCAGCGTGGAATCGCTGGAGCTGGTGCGCCTGCTGTGCAACCTGGAGACGGGGCAGGAAAAGCTGCTGCAGATCCTGCTGGTGGGCCAGCCCGAGTTGGAAGATACCCTGGCCGAGCCCGGGCTGCGCCAACTCAAGAGCCGCATCGTGAAGCATGCGCGCCTGAGCGGCCTGCAAAATGACGAAGTCGCCCGGTACTTTGACTTCCGCGTGAACGCGGCCGGCGCCGAAGGCCGGCTTTCCATGGAAAACAGCGCCGTGGATGCATTGCACCGTGCCACCGGTGGCAACCTGCGCCGCATCCACCTGGTGCTGGACCGCTGTCTTTATGGCCTTGCGAGCACCCGTGGGTCGGTGGTGACCGCTGCGCTGGTACAACGCGCGGTGTCTGACCTGCCCGCGTTGGGCGACGAGGCTGCTTCCGCGGCGAGCGCCGGAGGCAGCAGCCGCAAGCGCAAGGCCTGGATTATGGCCGGGCTCCTGGCGGGCACCACGGCCACGGTGGCCACCATGGCGATCGCCAACTGGGGCCGCGTGGCCATCCCCGACGGCAGCGCCGCGACGGGCGGGGCGCCTGCCGTGCAGGAAGTTGCGGTGCCAGAGCCCGCGCAGAAGGCTACGGCCACGGCAGCGGGCGCTGAAGCCATGGTGACAGCGACCGCCCCCACCTCCACAGGGGCACCGGCGCCGTCGGCGCTGGCCGTGCCATTGTTGCCAGCGCCTGCTGAAACCGGCGCAATCCAAACTGCCGCGTCGTCTGCCGCTGGCTCTGCGCAGGCTGCGGTCAAGCCGGCCGACGCCGAGGTGCCCGCGCGGCGCGTGTGCGAAAGCCAGCTGCAGGCCCTGGCCTCTGCTGACGAAGTCGTCCTGGTACAGCGCCTGCCGGACGGCACCAGCCCGGCCTGGAAGCCGTCGCCGCGCACGTGCCGCTTTGCGGTGGGCAAGGAGTCCTGGGTGGCATGGCTGGGCCGCGGCGACGCGCGCCACATCGTGGCCGCCCAGCAGGCCACGCGCAAGGTGCAGAGCAAGCTCCGCAGCCTGGGCCTGCTCGACCTGCGCGAACCCGATGACGGATTTTTCGGGACCAGGACCGGGGAGGCGCTCGCCCGCTTTCAGCAGCAGCACGGGCTGCCCGTTACCGGCAAGCCCGACGAACTGACCTTCTTACTTTTGGAGCACCAGGATGCATCCCCCCGCTGAAATCGTGCAGGAGAACTCGGGCGAGTTGCTGCCAACCACTGGCGCTACTGCCACTGATCGCCTGGCGGTGCTCAGAGAGAAAAGCCCCTCCCTCGGGGCCGCGCTGGTCAACGCCGGGCTGGTCTCTGCAGTGGCCATCGACTATGTGCTGCAGAAGCAAAAAATCGAGAAGGTGCCCATGGGCAACCTTCTGGTCGAACTGGGCTTTGCCAGCGCCAACGAAGTGGCCCGCCAACTGGCTGATCAGCGGGGCCTGCGCTTTGTCAACATCGACGAAATGCCCGAGCCAGATACGGCAGTGGCAGGCTTGTTCAACCGGGCGCTGTGCCTGACCTATGGCTTCCTGCCGGTGCGCCAGAACGACGACGGTCTGATCGACGTGGTGCTGGGCGATGCGCAGCCGGACGTGGTCTCGGAGCTGATTCAGCGCAAGCTAGGCAAGGGCTGCCATTTCTTCCAGGGCGAATTCGACAGCGTGGCGCAAGCCATCCAGCAGCACTATTATTTTGCCGAGCACCCGCCCGCCCGCCTCATAGAGAGCGAAGTGCGCAAGCTCGAAGCGGACGTGGACCGCGCCTACAGCCCGGCCCGTCTGCTGGAGCACATGCTGCACCTGGCCGTGCGCGAGCGTGCCACCGACATCCATCTGGCGCCAACGGCGCGCAGCCGCTCTGTGCTGCTGCGGGTGGACGGCGTGCTGCGCCCCGTGTTTGCGCTGGCCCCTGCGCTGGACCGCCTGGTGGTCTACGTCAAGCTGCAGGCCGACATGGACGCCAGCGAGCAGCGCCTGCCGCAGGACGGCAGCTTCACCGCCGTGGTGATGGAGCACAACTTCACCATCCGCGTGTCAACGCTGATCTCCGAGTTTGGCGAGCGCATGGTGCTGCGCCTGCTGCCCGAGCGCAGCAACCTCGACAAGCTGGCCGACCTGGGGTTTCTGGAAGACGACGTGGCCGTCATGGCCAAGGCCTTCTCGCGCCCACACGGGCTCATTCTCATCACCGGCCCGACGGGATCGGGCAAGAGCACTACGCTGCACGCCGCTTTGCGCATGCAGCCGCTGATCGAGCGTAACGTGCTCACAGTGGAAGACCCTGTGGAGTACCGCGTACCTGTGGCCTGCCAGACCGAGGTGAACCGCCGAGCGGGGTATGAGTTTGCCAACGCCATGCGCCACTTTCTGCGGCACGACCCGGACATCATCCTGGTGGGCGAAATCCGCGATTCGGAAACCGCGCGCGCTGCGCTGGACGCCTCGTCCACCGGCCACCTGGTGCTGTCCACCCTGCACGTGGGCACCATCTTTGGGGTCATGCCGCGGCTCAAGCTGCTGGGTGTGGACACCGAAACCATCGCCGAGAACCTGGTCGCGGTCATCAACCAGCGCCTGGTCCGGCGCATCTGCCCGCACTGTGCCAAGCCGCGCCTGGCCACCGAAGATGAACGCCGCTGGCTGGGCCGCGGCCATGCCGACGAGACCACCCAGGTGTTCCATGGCGCGGGATGCCACCAGTGCCGCGACACCGGCTACCTGGGTCGCCTGCCCGTGTACGAAATGCTGGTGGTCAACCGCGACTTGGCCGACGCCATCGCGGCAGACGCGTCGCGTGCCGAGATGCGCCAGCGTGCGCTGGCTGCGGGCATGCGTCCCATCCTGACTTTGGCGCGTCATCGCGTTCTGGCGGGTGAGACCACCATGGAAGAGATCCTGCGCGCGGTGGGTGAGGATTGAGAGGACCCATGGCCCACCTCAACACGTACTACTACCGCGTGCTGCTCCCGCACGGATCGGTCCGGTCCGGCCTGCTGCGGCTCGCCGTCAAGCGTGATCTGTCGGCGCGCATGCGACTGGAGTCGGACACGGACGGCACAGTCATCAGCCTGTGGCGGTTTCCGGTGTGGCTGGCCGTGGTCACGGATGTGCTGCTGCACCTGTTTCGTCGCCAAGTGCGCAGCGAAGACCTGGCCGGCTTTCTGCGCGACCTGGGGCTGATGATGCGCGCGGGCGTGCCGGCCATGGACGCCCTCACAACCCTGGTGGACGAGAGCAACAGTGTGGGCAACTCGGCCATGGCCTCCGTGGCCCGCAACATGCTGGACGACTTGAACGCTGGCGTGGGCATGACCGAGGCCTTCAACCGGCACCCGAACATCTTTCCCGAGACGGTGCGCAACCTTGTTTCCATCGGCGACCAGACCGGTACGCTGGACCGCATGCTGGGCGAGGCGGCCGAACACGTGGAGCGCATGATCAACATCAAGCGCGACATCAAGACCGCGCTCATCTACCCGGCCTTCGTGTTTGCCACCATCATCGGCGTGGCCATCTTCTGGATCTACTACGTGGTGCCCAACATGGCCCGGCTGTTCAAGCAGCTTCAGGCCAAGCTGCCGCCCATCACCGAAGGCCTTGTGTCCTTTGCCGACCTGCTGTCGGCCCATTTGCCGTGGGTGCTGCTGGTTACCTTTGTGGTGGTGGCTGCAGGGGTCATTGTGTTCAAGCGGTCCGAGCGCTTTCAGCTGGCTACCTACAGCGTGCTGCACCGTCTGCCCGTGGCGCGCACGCTGCTGGTGTCCTCCGGCATGGCGCACATCACCGAGCACTTGTCGATCCTGGTTCGGGCCGGGGTGGACCTGGTGTCCAGCCTGCGCATCCTGGGGCGCGCCACCAAGAACCGTTACTACCGCACCCGGTTGATCCACGTGGCCGAATCGGTCTCGCGCGGTGAATCGGTGTCGTCATCCATGCGGCGCGTGGGCGGCTTCCCGGCCATGGCCGTGCGCATGATTTCGGTGGGCGAAGAGTCCGGCAGCCTGGACCTGCAGCTGTCGCACCTTGCGGCCGACCACCGCAAGCGCCTGGAGGTGCTGGTGAAGTCGCTGGCAGAAATTCTGAAGCCGTTGATCATCCTGATCGCGGGCGGGCTGTTCCTGTTCCTGATCGTGGCACTGCTGCTGCCGATCTATGACCTGGTGCGGCAGTCGGTGAACCAGACGATGGGTGGGTGATGGCGAAGGTGACGAGGATGCAATCGTTTATTTGTCTTCTGGAACGGACCCGGCGTGTGGGCCCTGGGGCCTTTGTGGAGGCCTGCCCGAACCAATGGGCAGGGCAGTGATGAACAAGAACGTATGGATTGGCAGTGCTCTGGGCCTGCTGTTTCTGGCCGTGGTGGGGGCGGGCTGGTGGGTGTGGCAGGGCGGCAATCCGGCAGCGGTAGTCGGCACTCCTGCGCAGGGAAGCGCGCCGCTTGCCACTGCGCCGGGCACATCGCCAGAGGCTACGCCTGGTCTGGGGTCGCCTGCCCAGCGCGTAACTGGGCGCGTGGATCCAGCTTCGAGCACGCCGGCCGCGGCGCTGAATGCCGAGGCGCGCCGCAAGCGCTTGAAACAGATCCGCGCAGAGATTGCCGCCATTCAATCCCAGGGGGCGCAGGCATCGCCAGCGCAGGTGCAGGCACTGCTCAATGAGCTGGAGGCGCTCTCCCCAGGCCAGTTTGATCCTCGGTACTTTCAGGCGCTACGCGACATGCTGGAGGGCAGCAGCCAGATCCAGGCCCTGAACCGTGAGCTGCAGACTTTGTCGAGCAGCAATGCACCGGCCGATGAGGCGCGCAAGAAGGCCATCCTGGCGGAACTGCAAGCCATCAGTGCGCGCATCAGCGCGGCGGCCGTCAATCTTCAGACGTATGCGCGGCGCCCAGCCGCGCAGGGCGGCAAATCGCCATGAAAGTGTCCGCGCGCCAGAACCGGACGCCTCGGCCTGGGCGCATGCGCCAGGCGGGGTTCTCTCTGCTCGAGATTGCGGTGGCCCTAGTGGTGGCGGGGCTGTTGTCCTGGGCGGCTTTCAGTGGATATGAGACCGTGGTGTCGCAGCAGGAGATTGAGCGTGGTCGTGCCGAGGCCCAGCAGCTGCAGTCCATCGTGCGGTCTTTTGCCTTGCGGCACGGGCGCCTGCCGTGCCCGGACACCGCCGCCGTGGCGACCGGTTATGAAGCACTTACGTCACCGGACAGTACTGTGTGCGCTGCAGGTGTGCAGGTGGGCTGGTTCCCTTATGTGAGTGTGGGGCTGCAGGTGCCGGAAGAGGCATTGCGCGCACGGTATGCCGTATTTCGCACTCCGTCGGCCACCGCGGCGCAAGACGCCGACCTCACCGCCGCCTTGGAGCGGACGGGCGACGCAGAAGGCGAAGCCAACTACTCGGACGTCACTGACCTGATCGTGGCGTTGAACAACGCCGCCGGGCTGGCGTCTGCTGCGGTTGCGGCCAACCGCCCCTACCTCACCGGCGACGCTGGCGCGGCGGGCGCCATCGATTGCGGCGGCAATGCAGTGATGTCGGTGGCGTATTGGGTGGTGGTGCCGCTCAAGGACGCAGATGGCGATGGGAACAGGCTCGACCCGCCGCACACCAACGCCGGCTTGTGCGCCGCCAGCCCTACGGCACCGCTGCGGTTTGGCACGGACGACGTAGTGGTATCGGACTCGCCCACCCAACTGTCGGGATGGCTTCGCAAGAGCCTTCCGTAGTGGACCCTGCTTTTTGAACTATTCATGCCCATAACCAACTTCATTCAACCCGCAGGCTGCCGAGCGCAAAGGCGCTCTCGTGGGTTTGGCTTGCTGCAGGTGCTGTTGCTGATCGCCGTGGTTGCTGGCCTGGCCGCCATGGGGTACATGCAATGGCGCGAGCGTTCGGCCATCAACTCTGCCCGGCAGGAGCGGCAGGCGCTGACCCAGGCAGACCGGGCCATCATCACCTATGCGAGCGTGGCGGCAAGACTGCCCTGTCCGGATGTGGACCGTGATGGTCTGGAGGATTGCGGCGTAGGCGACCAGAAGGGCTGGCTGCCGTCGGTCACGCTCAGCCTGGCGGGTGCGGACCCTGGCGTGGGCGTTGGACAGCTGCGCTACCTTGTCCAGCGCGGCGGGGGTGAGAACGACCTGACCTTGCTCACCGATTCCTGGCGGCCGCTGGAGTACGACGACACGGGCAGAACGTTTGCGGCCATGCGGGACACTCCTCCCGCAGGCACCTATCAGGCGGGCATCACGACTCTGGCCGACCTGTGCCAGCGCATCGATACTGGCCGCAGCACAGCCCATGCGCCTGGCATGGCAGAGGTGCGGGCCGCCACAGTGCGAACCGTGGCTTATGCACTGGTGCACCCTGGCAATGACGACGCGGACGGCAACAACTCGCCTTTTGACGGTGTCAACGCCTCCGCCGACCCGGCAGTGGAAGACCCTGCGCGCCGCCCCCTGCTGTCGGCCTACAACGACATCGTTCTGGAGAAGTCTTACCTCAGCCTGTTCATAGGCTTTCACTGCCAGCCCCTCATCGATTCGATCAACACCGTGGCCTTGGCCCACGATGTGGTGGAACAGGTGGATGAATTGAAAGAGGGCAACATTGAGTCGGCCAAGCAGTCCATAGCGTTCGCCGCCATTGCGGCTGGCATCACAGCGATTGAGACCACCGCCACTGTCTTAGAGGGAGTATCAGAAGCCGGCAATGCCGCGGCTGCCTGGGCCTTGTGCGCGGCCACGCTGGGGCTGGCGGTCAATGCGTGCGCGGCGGCGCCGCAGCACACGGCGGCTATTGTGCTGACCGGTGTTTCCATCGGCCTCAATGCCGCCTCCATCATTGCGAATGTGGCAGCGGCGGTGATGGCGGGCAACGCGTTGGCGCTGGCTGACAGCACGGTGGATGCGTCGACGCTGACATGCCCATCGGCTGACTATTCTCAGGCACTGGCCGCTGCAAGGGCAGAGGTTACGGATGCCACCAATGACCGCAATGCCATTGCGGCGGAGCTTGCCGCCAAGCGCAATGAACTGGTCGCAGCCAACATCGCACGAACGAACGCCATCAACACGCTGGGGTTAAGCGTTAGGCAGCCAGGCACGTCATCGAATATCGACGACCGGGTCCTGCCACTGCTGACGGCGGCGGACAGCTGGGAAACCTACTCTTTTGCCGTGGATGCGGCCACCCGCCGCAGAGACAACTACCAAACCTCGGTGAACAACTGGAATGCCCAGATCGCGACGTACGCGAACATGATTGCCAATCGGTCCACCATGTTGACGCAGTTGGATGCCGAAATTGCGGCGTTGGACCTTCAAATTGCTGCGGCACCCACCCCGGCTGCGAAGGAACCGCTGCAGCGGCTGCGGATGGAGAAGACCGCACAGCGCGCTCTTCTCAGCGATCCGGTGGAGTTGCAAAAGCAGTACGACGACGCAGTGACAGCGCGCAACACTGCACAAAGCAATCTCGCCGCAGCGCAGAACGATCTCACGACAGCACAGGCCAACCTGAGCGCTTCACAGACCGCTTACCAAACGGCCTACAACAATCTGCGCAACGCGGGGCGCTACACGATTGTGATCGGAGGTGGGCCCACAACCGTCGTCGGTTGCAGCTCCACGGTGGCGGGTGTATGCCAGCCTGGCGATGTCAACAACAGCAATGCCATACGTGATGCCATCCATGATCTGATGGGCCCATCCAGCACCAGCCCGCATCCGGACTCCAAGTACCTGTTGCCTATCAAGATCCAGCGCACGATCACAGCGCTCGAGGGTCAGCTCAGCGAAGCCAACAAGCGGGTGACCGACGCACAGAACCTGGTGACCCGCCTTGAAGGATTGGCGGGCAGTCCGCCTCCTTGCAACATCACGGGCCGTGGCGTTACGCCCATGCCGCCCGCTACATCCATGGGAATCCTCATTCAGGTGGACCAGAAGGGAGGCATCCGATGATGAAGCACTCCCTGCGCCGCGAGAGCGGTTTTTCGATGGTGGAGTTGGCGGTGGCAATGGCCGTCATCGGCCTCATCGGCATCTTCGTCTGGCGTTGGGTGGTCTCCACCCGCGAGCCCATGCAGCGTCCCGCCATGCTGCATCAGTTGAGCGAAGCCCAAGCGGCCGTGGAAGGCTTCGTGTTGCGCAACGCGCGCCTGCCTTGTGCGGCCGCGGGCACCAACGGCAACGAGTCTTGTGGCGACGCCGCAGCCGTGCGCCTGCCCTGGCGCACGTTGGGGCTGAGCAGTGAATTCGGCAGCCTGCACTATGGCGTGAACCGTGGGGGCGGTTGGGATCTGGCGGAGATTCCGAACTTGTTGCTCCGCCCTGCTGATGGTGTGTCACCTGACTTGAATATTGAGTTCACGGGCATGCCGGAACTGCCTGAATATCCCCCAACACTTGAAACGCCAACCTCGGCTTCCGCGGCTGTCGTCGCGGCTGCGGGCAGAGCGAGTGCTGCGATAGCAGCAGCCAAGGCCCGTCGAGTGGATTTAGTTTCCGGCGCTCCCGCCCCTCCAAACGGCCTCGACTGGTGCCGTGTGCTGCGCCGCTTTGCGGCAAACCCCACGGCTGCTGGGGTGCTGACAGCGGGCAACGTGGCCGACAGCGTGCCGGTTGCGTTCATGCTGGTGCACCCCGGCGAAAACGGTACCTTTGACGGCAACAACGCCGTGGGCGCAGGGGGGTCATGGCGCTTCGACTTTCCGGGGCGGCCCCAGGACAACAACTTTGACGACATCGCGCTGGCCGTGGGGCCCACTGACCTTGCGGCGCGCATTGGCTGCGCCGCCCGGCTGAGCGAGATGCAGTCCGTCGCGCAAGGCGCCTACGCAGCGTATGACAACGCCAGGGTCATGCAGGAGTACTGGAAGCTGCGCGTGTTTGACATCGAAAGCTCCGAATCGGCGGTGCAAAGCGCGGAGACGGGCGTTGCGTTGGCAGCCATGGGGCTGGCGCTCGCCACCGCCAGCGGGGTGCTCAGCATTGCGTCGGCTGCCAATACCGAAGGCGTGACGGCCTTCATTGTGGTCATGGCAGCCGCCAACGTAGCGGTGTCGATTGCAGAAACGGTGCTCGCCGCTGAGGAACTGGCTGAAGCGCAGCAGGCGCTGGAGGTTTCCAAGCAGAAGCAGGCCGCGGCCGATGCCTACGCTGTGACGCTGTACGACACATTCACGAGCACGCTGAACCTCGCGATCAGCCTCGACACGAAGGGGCTCAACCCATGAAGCGCCACATGATGGGTTTTACCCTGGTTGAACTTTCTGTAGTGCTGCTGGCGTTGGGGCTCATACTGCCCGCCGCTGTGGTCTTCTGGCAATTGCAGGAGCGCCAGCGCGTAACCACTGTGCAGCTGGACGTGCAGCAGCAGTCGCGTGACGCCGTGCTGGGTTTTCTGCACGCGCATTACCGGCTGCCGTGCCCGGCTGCCAACACGGCAGGCGTGGAGGCATGTGTGGAGGGCACCGGCGAGCGCCATGTGGGCTATCTGCCCTGGCGCACCTTGGGTCTGCCGCGCCCCGAAGCAGGGACTCTGCGCTACGGGGTGTACCGAGAACCGCAGCTCACCGCGCCTCAGGACCGCGATCTGGCTGTAGCGCGCGACCGCATGAATCCGCTGCGGGTGCGCACGCCCGATCCAGTGCCGCGCAACAACGATGCCCCCAATGACGAGGCTCCGCCCATACCCACCGCCACGGCGACGCTGCTGGGCGTGAACCACTCAGGCGACGATCTGGCACCGTTGAACGCGGCTTGCAACCTGTCGCAGAACCCGCCGTGCCCTTTGGGTGTGGCGGGGGCGGTGAACCTGGTGGATGTTTGCCTGGCGTTGAATACCGCAAGCCAGACACCGGTGGCCCCCGCCGGGCGGCTGGGCACCAACATGCGCGGCGCGCGGCAGTCCGTGGCGTTTGTGATTGCAGCGCCCGGCATGCTGGATGCGGACGGAGACGGCCGCGCGTTTGATGGTGCCAATGCCACGGCCAGCAGTGCGAATCCCACCTTCGAGTCGCCGGGCACGGCCGTCAGCAGCAGCTATGACGACATCGTGCTGTCTGCCAGCCATGCCGAGCTGTTCAGTGAACTGCATTGCGGTGCCGCGTTGTCTGCCATCTCGCATGCGCACTTCAATGCAGCCACGGGGGCGTTTGTGCTGGAGCGTGCGATGTACGACTACCGCGATCAGCTTTTTGTGGCAGTCAAACTGGCCGAGTCCGATGTGGCTGCCGCCACGGCAGGGTTGGCTGGCGCGGCCGCAAGCGTGGCGGATGCGGCCAAGGAGATGGTGTCTGCCACGGCCGACACCACCATGAGCGCCGGGGCGCGCGCCGTGCAGATTGGCCTGGCGGCCGCAGGTATTGTGGCCGCCGCAGCGGGCATGGCGGCCGCGATCTACGCAGAGATCGATGCCATCGCGTCGCTGGCAGAGGCCGAGCGCGTGCATGACGAATTTGCGGCGCGGACCACCGCGATGACGGTCCTGTCCACATCGGTCAATCGCAACACGCTGATCGGCGATGCCATCGGCCACTGAGCCGAGGCCCTGCTCTTGCCTTCTTGTCAACTTGCCAACCGCTATCTGATTACCGAGCTACGCACCATGACCCCATTACACATTTTTCCCCCAGGCAGAGCAGGCGCGCGCGGCCAGCGGGGGTTTTCGCTGCTGGAGTTGAGCATTGCCCTCGTTGTGATCGGCCTCGTTGTGGGTGCCGTGGCCATCGGGCGCGACTTGCAGCGCTCCGCGGCCAACCAGCGCCTGTCCACCGATTTTGTCCAGGGCTGGCAGCTGGCCTACGAGGCGTTCGTCAACGGCGTGGGCTATCCGCCCGGCGACAACCCCACCGACCCCACGGGGCGCATCAACGGCAATGTCTCGCCCGCGGGCACCGAGCTGTGTGGTACCCCGATGATCAACACCTTCCTCGCCGCGGGCATCAAGCTGCCCAACGGCCGCACCGAAGGCCAGCAGGACCGCTATGTGTACCTGGACAGCAATGGCAACCCGCAGGAGGTGCAGGTGTGTTTTCAGAGCGTTGACTGGGCGGAACCCGGGGCGGCCGTGAACACCTACGTGACGCGGCCTCGCAATGTGATCGTGATGCGAGGCGTCACCTTTTCGCTGGCCGGCGCGCTGGACCAGCAGATCGACGGGCACAGCGATGCGCGGTTCGGCCGGTTCCGCGATATCTCTCTGGCCAACAACGTGACGCCGCCCGCCGTGCCCGGAACACCCCACGGCCAGCCCTGGCCCATCGACGACAGCATGGCGTTTGGCAGCACCACGTCCACCCGGCTGGACGAATCTCAGGTGGCCGTCACCACGGCGTACTTCAAGATGATGCGCTGAGCTGCGCGCTTGCTCGCAAGCACGCATGCCCGCAACGCATGGCGCAACGGGGCAAAATTTGAGGAATTTTGGCCTCTAGCGCTTATCCAGTAAGCGCTACAAGCTATAGATTTGTGAGTGATTGGCGCGAGCCGCAGCGCAGTACCCACCTACACCTACGCCGCCCCGCCCAGCTGGAACCGCTGGTCAAAGTTCATCTTGCCCAGCACGCGCAGCGCGGCCGCCAGCGTGTTGCCGTCCACCTTGCTCACGTCCAGGCTGTACCGGCGTTCGGTAGACACCACGTCCACGCTTTTGCTGCCCCACTGCACGGCCACCAGCAGGGAGGGGCGCTGGCCGGCCTCAGCGCCCACGGAGACGCCGCGCTGCTCGGGGCGCAGCATGAACTCCAGGTGGGGCGTGCGCATCAGCGTCAGCCGGTGGGCGCCCAGCGGGCCCAGCGCAAACGAGACGACCCAGTCGTCTTCGTCTTCTACGGTCAGAAACGGGACGGGCTGGGGTGTGGCCATGGGGTGGGTGGTAGTGTGCCGGGGCGGCGGGCGGGCGGGCGGGCCCGGGTCCGGGCGGCGCTCAGTATGCCGTTGCAAAAGCTGTGCCGAGGTCGGGAGAACCCGAGGTTGGGCGCTTCCAACGCTGGGGCGTTTTGTCAGTTGTATGCAAGCTGGCTTTGCGCAGGTGCAACCCATGCGGAGAAGTCTTGGGCAGTAAGTTTTTTATCATAAAGCGCTTGTAGCGCTTGATGGATAAGCGCTGCAAGCTCTGCTTTTGATAGCGATCAGTGAAATTGTCTGGCAGCATCGGGGCTGGCTTCAAGACTTGGCCAGCCCGCAAGCCAGCGCCCCCACGGTCTGCAGCGACGCCCCCAGCCGGCCCTGTGCTGGATGCCCGAAGTTGATGCGCACGCAGTGGGCAAAGCGCCGGTCGGCCGAAAAGATCTGCCCGGGTGCCAGGCTGATGCCCTGCTGCAGTGCCTGGCGGTGCAACTGCAGTGCATCCACCTGGGGCGGCAGCTCCACCCACAAGAAGTACCCGCCTTCCGGCCGCGACACCCGCGTGCCGGGCGGAAAGTGCGCCGCCACTGCCGCCAGCGCAATCGCTTTTTGCTCTCCCAGGCTGCGGCGCAGCTGGCGCAGGTGCCGGTCGTAGCCGCCCTGCGCCAAGTACTCTGACAGCGCCAACTGCGACGGCGTGGCGGCTGAGAGCGTGGTCATGAGCTTGAGGCGTTGGACGGCTGTGGCATACCGGCCCGCCGCCACCCAGCCCACGCGGTAGCCGGGCGCCAAGCTTTTGCTGAACGAACTGCAGTGCATCACCAGGCCCTGCGTGTCAAACGCCTTGGCGGGCAGCGGGCGCTGGGGGGCGTGGTGTAGCTCGCCGTACACGTCGTCCTCAATCAGCGGCACGCCGTGGAGGGCGAGCAGGGCGACCAGCTCGCGCTTTTTGGCCTCGGGCATCAGGCTGCCCAGCGGGTTTTGAAAGCTGGGCATGAGCCAGCAGGCCTTGATAGGCTGGTGGGGCTTATGTGAAGACTGGCGCTCCAGCGCTTCGGCCAATGCTGCCAGGTCGATGCCGTCGCGCGGGTGGGTGGCGATCTCCAGGGCCTGCAGGTTGAGCCGCTCCAGTGCCTGCAACGCGGCGTAGAACGTGGGCGATTCGACCACCACCACATCGCCGGGCTGGGTGACGGCTTCCAGGCAAAGGTTGAGCGCCTCCATGGCGCCGTTGGTGATGATGATTTCTTCCACATCCACCGCCATGCCATGAACGCCGTAGCGCAGGGCGATCTGCTGGCGCAGGCGTTCGTCGCCGGGCGGCAGGCTTTGCACGATGTGCCAGGGGTCGAGCTTGCGCATGCCGCTGGCCAGGCACCGCCCCAGGCGGTCGAGCGGAAACAGCTCCGGCCCCGGGAAGGCCGAGCCCAGCGGCACCAGGCCGCGGTCGCGCGCCAGGCCCAGCACCTCAAAAACCAGATCGCTGATCGCGACGCCGGTGGATGTGTGCGCGGGCTGCGAGGGCAGGGGTTCGGCGGGGCGCGTCTCGGCCGTGCCGGGCAGCCGGTCGCTGACGTAGTAGCCCGAGCGCGGGCGGGCGTGGATCAGTCCCTGGGCCTCCAGCAGGTAATACGCCTCAAACACGGTGGACGGGCTGATGCCGCGGGTGCGGCTGGCTTCGCGCACCGAGGGCACACGGTCGCCCGGGCGCAAGGCGCCGCTGTGGATGAGCTGCGCGATGGCGTCGGCGTGGCGTTCGTAGCGTTTCATGAGGTGGGTTAGGGTGGGTTGCGCGCAACTGATCCGTATTTTTAGTTTGAAACTGAATCTGTACTGAACTGGAAGGGCGGCGTAGAGTGCGGGATAACGTTGCTGCTTGTGCTTTTCAACCTCACATTGCCCATGATCGATTTATTGCGCCGCTGGCTGGCCCCCGGTCTGGCGGCCACGGCCTGTGCGGCGGCCCTGGCCGCGCCACCTGCCTCCGAACCTTCCGAGCGCTCCACGATTTCCCCACCTGCCTCTGTCCAGGCCACCGGCATGGCCTCCCGCGTGCTGGCCTGCACCGTCTGCCACGGCAAAGAGGGCCGGGCCACGCCGGACGGGTACTTCCCGCGCATCGCCGGCAAGCCGGCCGGTTATCTGGCCAACCAGTTGCTCAACTTCCGCGACGGGCGGCGCAGCTATCCGCAGATGACTTACCTCATCGAACACCTGACCGACGACTACCTGCGCGAAATGGCCGAGCACTTTGCAGCGCTGGACTTGCCGTACCCGCCCCCGCCCGCACCCCAAGCGCCCGCCGCTGTGGCGGAGCAGGGCCGCCAGCTGGTGCAGCAGGGCGATGCGGCGCGCAACATTCCTGCCTGCGTGGCCTGCCACGGCGCGGCCATGACCGGCGTGGCGCCGTCCATCCCCGGCCTGCTGGGTCTGCCGCGCGACTACCTCAACAGCCAGCTGGGCGCATGGAAGACGGGCCAGCGCCGCGCCCACGCGCCCGACTGCATGGCGGCCATTGCGCGCCAGCTTTCGCCCGACGAGGTGAGTGCCGTGTCCGCATGGCTGGCGGCACAGCCCGTGGTGGCCGGCGGCAAACCCGCACGGACCTTGCCCACCGCCATGCCCGCCCGCTGCGGCGGCGTGGCCGAAGTGCCGGTGGCCGGGCGCTAAGGAGGGCGGTTTGATGAACCGAAAGCGCATCCTCTGGACGGTCTCTTCCGCGCTGGCCGTGTTGGGCATTGCGGCCGCTGCACTCGTCACGCTGAACCTGCGCGGCGAGGCACCGTTGCCGGCCGCGGAAACCTTGCACATCACCCCCGAGCTGGTGCAGCGCGGCGACTACCTGGCCCGCGTGGGCAACTGCATGGCCTGCCACACCACGCAGGGCGGCGCGCCCTATGCAGGCGGGCGTGGCATCGAAACGCCGTTTGGCGTGGTGCACAGCTCCAACCTCACGCCCGACAAGGTGCACGGCATCGGCACCTGGACCTCTGCCGAGTTCTGGCGCGCCATGCACCATGGCCGCAGCAAGGACGGGCGGCTGCTCTACCCGGCCTTTCCGTACCCCAACTACACGCAGGTGACACGCGAGGACTCGGACGCCATCTTTGCGTATCTGCAAAGCCAGCCTGCTGTGGCCGAACCCAACCGGGCGCATGCGCTGCGCTTTCCGTACAGCACGCAGGCGGCTCTGTCTGTATGGCGCGCGTTGTTCTTTGCGCCGGGGGCGCCTCAGCCGCAACCTACGCAGACGGCTGAATACAACCGCGGCGCCTATCTGGTCAACGGCCTGGGCCACTGCACGGCCTGCCACACGCCGCGCAATGCGCTGGGCGCCACCACCGACGCGCGGGCCTTCAGCGGCGGGCTCATCCCCGTGCAGAACTGGTATGCGCCAGCGCTGAATGCCGCGCACGAGGCGGGCGTGAAGGAATGGCGCACCGAGGACATCGCCGCGCTGCTGCAGACCGGCGTGGCCCCGCAGGGCTCGGTGCTGGGCCCCATGGCCGAGGTGGTGTTCCGCAGCACGCAGTACCTCACCGACGCCGACGCCCGCGCCATGGCCCTGTACCTGCAGGCGCTGCCGCAGCAGTCAGCGGTGAACCGCGCGTCGCCACCCGCACCCTCTGCCGCCGCCATGGCGCGCGGCGCCAAGATGTACGAGCAGCACTGCGCCGCCTGCCACGGCGAGCAGGGCCAGGGGGAGCCCGGCGCCTTCCCGGCCCTGGCGGGCAACCGCGCCGTCACCCTGGCCGACCCCACCAACCTGGTGCGCGTGGTGCTGCAGGGTGGCTACCTGCCCGCTACGGCCGGCAACCCGCGCCCGCACGGCATGCCGCCGTTCCAGCAGGTGCTGTCAGACGAAGACATCGCGGCCGTGACGACCTTTGTGCGCAACCAGTGGGGCAACCAGGCGGCCGGGGTGGGTACCATCGAGGTTTACCGCGCCCGGGAACGGCGCGGTTTGTAGCGGGCCCGCTGGTGTCGACGGCTTGCTGCACCAGCCCCAGGAGCCCGTTTCATGTCCAGCCCCGCCACTCTGCCTTCGTCTGCTCCCGCAAGCTCCGCCGCCACCCCGCCCGGCGGCTGGTGGGCCGTGTGCCTGTGTGCGGCATGGTGCGGCACCTGCGGCATCTACCGCCCCCTGTTTGACGAGTTGGCCCGCGCGCACCCCGACGTGCGGTTTGAATGGGTGGACATCGAGGACGAATCGGAGCTGGCCGGCGACCTGGATGTGGAAACCTTCCCCACGCTGCTGATCGCCGACGGCCAGCGCGCGCTGTTTTTAGGCCCGCTGCTGCCCCAGGCGCCCGTGCTGGCCCGGCTGCTGGCCAGCTTGCAGGCGGGCGCCCCGGGCGGCGCAGGGGCCGGGGACGAGGCCCAGGGCGTGTTCGAGCGGGTACGTGCCGCGCGCAGTCGGTAAGCGCCGCAGGCTGGCTCGCGTCATTCTTTGATTGCTCACAATTTGATAGCTGCTAGCGATTGACGATCAAGCGCTAGTGCCGTTTTTTGCTCTGAATGTCTCTCCCCGCCACGCCGACCTTCTCCATCAACTCATTGCAGGCCCAGTGCGACAAAGGCGCCTGGTCCCGCGGCGTGGATCTGCTGCGCCAGTCCGCCGTGGTCGATATCAACCTGAGCGAAGTGGGTGACGGTGTCTGGATCATCAAGGGTGCCGTGCAGGGCACCCAGCTGGAGCCTTATGAGCTGTCGGTGGAACTGATCCTGAAGCCCAATGGCCAGGTTGTTGCCTGGTCGGGCCTGTGCACTTGCCCGGTGGAAGAAGGCTGCAAGCATGCCGTGGCTTTGACGTTAAAGGCCGGGCAGCTGCGGCCCGGCGAGGCATCCAAGCCGCTGTCGCCTCAAGCCGTTCAGGCGCTGCAAGCCATGCAAGAGCGCGTGTCCGCCCAGGCCCGCGCCGAGGCCGAGGTGCGCCTGGTACGCTGGCTGGACGACTGGGACCGCGCCGCAGACAACGCCGCACCGCCTCTGCCGGGCGCGCGGGCCGACCGGCCCGAGTGTTATCTCTACCTGCTCTCGCCCATCGGCCGCCTGCGCTCGGGTGCGCCGCAGCTGCAGATCGAGGCCGTAGTGTCCTACTCCAAGCTCACCGGCGGCTGGGCCAAGCCCAAGACCATCCGCACGCAGCCCGGCCCCGGCCAGGCCGTGTACGACCGCGCCACCGATGCCGACCGCCAGCTGCTGCAGCTGCTGCGCGCCATGCCGCGCAGCGTGGGTTACTACTCCGCCTACAGCGGCGCCCCCACGGGCGTGCTGGAGGGCGCGGTAGGCCTGCTGGCGCTGCAGCAGGCAGCCGCCACAGGCCGCTTGTTTGCCGATGCGGGTGGCTCCACCGTGGGTGTGCCGCTGCGCTTTGGCGATGCGCTGCCCATGACCTGGGGCTGGACGCAAACCAGCACCTCGCACGGTGGCGACAGCGGCACCAGCGATGACAGCGCCTGGTCCCTGCAAGCGCAGCTGCCCAGCCCCAGCGCCACGCTGTGCGCCAACCGCCCGCCGCTGTACCTGGACCTGGCCCAGGGCGTGTGCGGCCCCGTGTCGGCCGAGGGGCTGAGCCCCGCGCAGCTGGACCTGCTGCTGCAGGCGCCCCCGCTGGCCACCGCCGCGCTGCAAAAGCACCACGCCGAAGTGGCCAGCCGCTTGGGCGGCGTGCTTCCGCTGCCGCCGGTACTCAAGCCCCTGGCGCGGGTGCAAGGCGCAAAACCGGTGGCCCGGCTGCATCTGGCGCCCACGCCGCCGTACGAAGTGCCCGACATGGGCCTCATTACTGCGCAGTTGCAGTTTGACTACGCCGGCCACATGGGCTGGTGGGTTGGGCAGGAACTGGCCGTGCTGGTGCCCGGAGCCGACGGCAGCCAGGTGCTGCTGCAGCGCGACGGCTTGAGCGAACTCAATGCCATCGAACGCCTGCTCGGCCTGGGGCTACTGGGCACCGACGAAGGCCTGTTTGGTATCCCTGGCGAGCGTTCGCAGAACGACTGGATGCATTGGGCGGACAACGGCTTTGTGGTGCTGCGTGACGCGGGCTTTGAGGTCTCGCTGGACGCCGCACTGCAGGGCTGGATCCAGCATGTCGACGCGCTGGACGTGGCGCTGCAGCCCGAGGGCGACGACGAGGCCACCTCGCCCTGGTTCGCACTCTCGCTCGGCATCGAGATCCACGGGGCACGCCACAACATCCTGCCCTGGCTGCCCCGACTGATTGCCGCCGCGGCCAGCCAGCCGCTGGACCCCGCCACCGGCCTGCCCCAGTTGCCCTCGCACGTCTATCTGCCGTCCCCCACGGGCAAGGGCTTTGTGCGCCTGCCCACCGACACCCTGCGGCACTGGATGGCCGCGCTGCTCGACTTGGTGGGTGACCGCGCGCACGACTTCGAAGGCGACAGCCTGAAACTCTCGCGCATGGATGCGCTGCGCACCAGCGCCGCGCTGGGCGAGGGCACAGTGTGGGATGGCGCCCAGGCGCTGCACACGCTGGTGGCGCGGTTGAAAGGCGCGAGCGCGCTGCCCACCGTGCCCGTGCCTGCGGGTGTGCAGGCCACCTTGCGGCCCTACCAGCAGCAAGGCCTGAACTGGCTGCAGTTTCTCCGCGCCCAGGGCCTGGCCGGCGTGTTGGCCGACGACATGGGCCTGGGCAAGACGCTGCAGACACTGGCCCACATACAGGTCGAAAAAGACGCGGGCCGGCTGACCGACCCGGCCCTCGTCATCGCGCCCATAAGCCTGATGGGCAACTGGCAGCGCGAGGCAGCGCGCTTTTGCCCCGGCCTGCGCTGCCTGGTGCTGCACGGCGCGGGCCGCCACGCCGTGGCCGATGCGCTGGCCGAGCACGACCTCGTCATCGCCCCGTATTCGCTGCTGCAGCGCGACCGCGAACGCTGGCTGGCCCAGCCCTGGCACCTGGTGGTGCTGGACGAGGCCCAGAACATCAAGAACGCCAGCACCCAGGCCGCGCAGGTGGTGGGCGCGCTGAAGGCGCGCCACCGCCTGTGCCTGTCGGGCACGCCCATGGAAAACCACCTGGGCGAGATCTGGAGCTTGTTCCACTTTCTGATGCCGGGGTTTCTGGGCAGCCAGGCGCGCTTCAAGGAACTGTTTCGCAACCCCATCGAAAAGCAGGGCGACACGGCCCGCCTGGCCCAGCTGCGCGCCCGCGTCACGCCCTTCATGCTGCGACGCACCAAGGCGCTGGTGGCCGGCGAGCTGCCGCCCAAAGTCGAATCGGTCATGCCCGTGGAGCTGGCAGGCGCTCAGGCCGACCTGTACGAAACCATCCGCCTGGGGATGGAAAAAACCGTGCGCGAGGCGCTGCAGAGCAGGGGCCAGGCCAAATCGCAGATCACCATCCTGGACGCGCTGCTCAAGCTGCGCCAGGTGTGCTGCCACCCGGCCCTGGTGCCGCTGGATGCCGCCAAGAAGGTCAAGACTTCGGCCAAGCTGGAGCAGCTCATGGCCCTGCTGCCAGAGATGCTGGCCGAAGGGCGGCGCATTCTGCTGTTCTCGCAGTTCACCAGCATGCTCATGCTCATCGAGGCCGAACTGAAAAAACGCGGCCTACCCTGGGTCAAGCTCACCGGGCAGAGCGTCAAGCGCGACGCCATCATCGAGCAGTTCACCAGCGGGCAGGTGCCGCTGTTCCTCATCAGCCTGAAGGCGGGCGGGGTGGGGCTGAACCTGCCGCAGGCCGACACCGTGATCCACTACGACCCCTGGTGGAACCCGGCGGCGGAAAACCAGGCCACCGACCGCGCCCACCGCATCGGGCAGACGCAGAGCGTGTGGGTGGTCAAGCTGGTGGCGCAGGGCACGCTCGAGGAGCGCATCCTGGCGCTGCAGGAGCGCAAGGCGCAGCTGGCTGGTAGCCTGTACAGCGAGGCGGCCGCCCGCAAGGAGCCGCTGTTCACCGAAAGCGATCTGGCCGAGCTGCTGCAGCCGCTATCGTCGTTGTAGCTGCGGACGCTTGGTGCATCAAGGCTGGGCCTTGATTTGGTAACCGCCGGCTTTGCGGCGCGGCGCTGGCGCATTAACAACAGCCTGGGGGCGGCGCGGCAACCGCTGTCTTTGCAAATCAACGCGTTGCACGCTACAATACGACTCTCACGACCAAGCGGGCGGGTACCAACCGCCCGTTTTTTTTGGTCGAACGCTTTTGGAGCTCGAAGCTGTCGGGGAACGATCTCCGGGGGTTATCGGGTTTTTTGTTTTTCCGGGATTGAACTGAACACGTGGCATTGCAGCAAGTCGTTGAACAAGTGGTGACGGGCCTGGGTTACGACCTGGTGGAGATCGAACGCTCTGCCGGCGGTCTGCTGCGCGTCACCATCGATTTGCCCTGGGTGCAGCCGCCCGCGGATGCGCCCCAGCCTGTGATCGAGCAGTTCGTCACCGTCGAGGATTGCGAGAAAGTCACCCGCCAGCTGCAGTTTGCGCTGGAGGTGGATGGCGTCGAATACAAGCGCCTGGAAGTCTCGTCCCCCGGCATCGATCGCCCCTTGCGCCACGAGCAGGACTTCGTGCGCTTCGAAGGCTCGGTCATCGATATCACCCTGAAGGCGCCCATCGGCGCTGCAGCCGGGGGGCAGGTCAACGCCACCCGCAAGAAATTTCGCGGCACGCTGGAGCGTGCCGAGTCCGGAGGCTGGCAGATCGTCTGGAGCGACGAGCCCCCGGTCAAGCCAGGTCAAAAAGTGAGCAAGAAACGCGTGCCCGCCCCTTTGCAGGCCATGGGCTTCACCCTGGATGAATGCCGGGATGTACGCCTAGCGCCCATCGTGGACTTCAAGGGGCGCGCGGGCAAGTCGGGCTCGGCTCCGGCCTGAGTGGTTGCTGAGTGAACATGGGATGGGCGGCCGCCAAGCGCCCCCGTCCTCGGGTGATTGAAATAGGAGAGTCGTCGCATGAATCGCGAACTGTTGATGTTGGTTGAGGCCATTTCGCGCGAGAAGAACGTGGAGCGTGATGTGGTCTTGGGCGCTGTGGAATCGGCCCTGGCCCAGGCTACCAAGAAGCTCTACCAGGGCGAGGTGGACATTCGCGTGTCCGTGGATCGCGACAGCGGCAACTACGAGACTTTCCGCCGCTGGCTTGTCGTGCCTGACGATGCAGGCCTGCAAAACCCCGACGCAGAAGAGCTGCTGATGGACGCGAAGGACCGAATCGCTGACATCGAGGTGGGCGAGTACATCGAAGAAAGCGTGGAGTCCGTGCCTATCGGCCGCATCGGCGCCATGGCCGCCAAGCAGGTCATCCTGCAGAAGATCCGCGACGCAGAGCGCGAGATGCTGCTCAACGACTTCATGTCGCGCGGCGAGAAGATCTTCACCGGCACCGTCAAGCGCATGGACAAGGGCGACATCATTGTTGAATCCGGCCGTGTAGAAGGCCGCCTGCGCCGCTCCGAGATGATCCCCAAGGAAAACCTGCGCAGCGGCGACCGCGTGCGGGCCATGATCATGGAAGTGGACCTGACGCTGCGCGGCGCGCCCATCATCCTGTCGCGCTCCGCCCCCGAGTTCATGATCGAGCTCTTCCGCAACGAAGTGCCCGAGATCGAGCAAGGCCTGCTGGAGATCAAGTCCTGCGCACGCGACCCCGGCTCGCGCGCCAAGATCGCCGTGCTGTCTCACGACAAGCGCGTGGATCCCATCGGCACCTGCGTCGGTGTGCGCGGCACCCGTGTGAATGCCGTGACCAACGAACTTGCTGGCGAGCGTGTGGACATCGTGCTGTGGTCGGAAGACCCAGCGCAGTTCGTGATCGGCGCGCTGGCTCCGGCCAACGTGTCTTCCATCGTGGTCGATGAAGAAAAGCACGCCATGGACGTGGTGGTGGACGAGGAAAATCTCGCCATCGCCATCGGCCGCGGCGGCCAGAATGTGCGCCTGGCTTCGGATCTCACGGGCTGGAAGATCAACATCATGGACGCCGCCGAAAGCGCCCAGAAGCAGGCCAACGAAACCGACACGGCCCGCAAGCTCTTCATGGAGAAGCTGGATGTGGACGAGGAAATCGCCGACATCCTGATCTCCGAAGGCTTCAACAGCCTGGAAGAAGTGGCCTATGTGCCGCTGCAGGAAATGCTTGAGATCGAAAGCTTCGACGAGGACACCGTGAACGAACTGCGCGCCCGAGCCAAGGATGCGCTGCTCACCATGGAAATCGCCCGCGAAGAAAGCGTGGACGAGGTCTCCCAGGACCTGCGTGACCTCGAAGGACTCACGCCCGACCTGATTGCCAAGCTGGCTGACGGCGGTGTGCACACGCGTGACGACTTGGCCGATCTGGCCATTGATGAACTGACCGACCTGACCGGACAGTCTGAAGAAGATGCCAAAGCCTTGATCCTGAAGGCGCGCGAACATTGGTTCGCAGGGCAGCAAGAGTAAAGGTCAGGGAGGCACGAACCATATATGTCCAGTAACACTGTCGCCGAGTTCGCCACCGAACTCAAAAAATCGCCCGAAATCCTTCTCGACCAGCTCAAGGCTGCCGGGGTGGGCAAGGCCGCGCCCACGGATGCGCTGACCGAGTCCGACAAGCAAAAGCTGCTGGCCTACCTGCAGGCCAGCCATGGCACGGCATCGCCCGACCGCAAGAAAATCACGCTGACCAAGAAGTCCACCAGCGAGATCAAGCAGGCCGACGCCACGGGCAAGGCCCGCACCATTCAGGTCGAAGTGCGCAAGAAGCGCACCTTCATCCAGCGCGACGAAGGCGCAGAGGCTGTGGCCGAGGCCCGTGAGCCTGTGGTGGAAGAGGCCATCTCTCAGGAAGACCAGGAACTGGCCCGCCGCGAGGAAGAAGCCCGCCGCCAGGCCGAACTGATCCGTCGCCAGGAAGCCGAGCTGGCCGAAAAGCGCGCCGAGCGCGAAGCCCGCGAGAAGCGCGAGCGCGAAGCCGAAGAGCGCGCCGCCGCCTATGCCGCCCAGGAGGCCGAAAAGAAGGCCCAGGCCTCCGCCGTGAAGCAGGAGGCTACCCGTGAGCAGGCAGCCGAGGCTGCTGCACGTGCTGCTGCGCAGACCGAAGCCCGCGAAAAGGCACAGGCAGAAGCCAAGGCCCGTGCGGACGAAGAGTCTGCCCGTGCCCGCGATCTGGAAGAGCGCCGCCGCAAGGCCCTGGCCGAGGCAGAAGCCATCCGCGCCATGATGGCCACGCCCAAGAAGGCGGTCATGGTCGCCAAGAAGCCCGAGGAACCCAAGCCTGCGGCCAAGCCCGCTGCTGTGGGCGACGCCAAAAAGGGCACGCTGCACAAGCCTGCGGTGGGCACCGGCGTTGCGCGCGCCGGCGCATCGGCCACGGCCGGAGCGGCTGCGCCGGGCGCTGGCAAAGAGGTCAAGTCTGCCAAGCTGTCTTCCAGCTGGGCGGGCGATCCGGCCAAGAAGAAGGAAATCAAGACCCGCGGCGACAGCAGTGGCGGCGTGGGCCGCAACAACTGGCGTGGTGGCCCGCGTGGCCGCCGTGGTGACGGTCGCGATCACCGCGATGATCACCAGCAGGCCGCGCCGGTCGAAGCGCGGATCATTGAAGTGCACGTGCCTGAGACCATCACGGTGGCTGAGCTCGCGCACAAGATGTCCATCAAGGCATCCGAGGTCATCAAGTCGCTGATGAAGATGGGCCAGATGGTCACCATCAACCAGCCGCTGGACCAGGACACCGCCATGATCGTGGTGGAAGAAATGGGCCACAAGGCCGTGGTGGCGGCGCTGGACGACCCAGAAGCCTTCACCGACGAAGATGCCGGTCAAAAAGACGCAGAACTGCTGCCACGCGCTCCGGTGGTTACCGTCATGGGTCACGTGGACCACGGCAAGACCTCGCTGCTGGACTACATCCGCCGCGCCAAGGTGGCGGCGGGCGAAGCCGGCGGCATTACGCAGCACATTGGTGCCTACCACGTGGAAACGCCACGCGGCATGGTGTCGTTCCTCGACACTCCCGGTCACGAGGCCTTCACGGCCATGCGTGCCCGTGGTGCCCAGGCCACCGACATCGTGATTCTGGTGGTGGCTGCCGATGACGGCATCATGCCCCAGACCAAGGAAGCCATCAAGCACGCCAAGGCTGCCAAGGTGCCAATCGTTGTTGCCATCACCAAGGCGGACAAGCCCGATGCCAACCCCGACCGCGTCAAGCAAGAGCTGGTGGTGGAAGAGGTGGTGCCTGAAGAATACGGTGGCGATTCGCCTTTTGTGGCCGTGTCGTCCAAGACCGGCATGGGCATCGACGACCTGCTGGAGCAGGTCCTGTTGCAGGCCGAAGTGCTGGAGCTGAAGGCGCCGGTCGAAGCCATGGCCAAGGGCCTGGTCATCGAAGCCCAGCTGGACAAGGGCCGCGGCCCTGTGGCCACGGTGCTGGTGCAGTCCGGTACGCTGAAGGTAGGCGATGTGGTGCTGGCTGGCCAGACCTCGGGCCGCGTGCGCGCCATGCTGGACGAGAACGGCAAGCCCGCCAAGACGGCTGGCCCGTCGATCCCGGTGGAAATCCAGGGCCTGTCGGATGTGCCGCAGGCCGGTGACGAGTTCATGGTGCTGTCCGACGAACGCCGTGCACGCGAAATCGCGACCTACCGTGCTGGCAAGTTCCGCAACACCAAGCTGGCCAAGCAACAGGCTGCCAAGCTGGAGAACGTGTTCAACGAGATGACTGCGGGCGAGGTGCAGACCCTGCCCATCATCATCAAGGCGGACGTGCAGGGCTCGCAGGAAGCGCTGGCAGCGTCGCTGCTCAAACTGTCCACCGACGAGATCCGCGTGCAGCTGGTCTATGCCGGCGTGGGCGGTATCAGCGAGTCCGACGTGAACCTGGCGATTGCCTCCAAGGCTATCGTGATCGGCTTCAACGTGCGTGCCGATGCCGGTGCGCGCAAGCTGGCCGAGTCGAGCGATGTGAACCTGCATTACTACAACATCATTTACGACGCCGTGGATGAGTTGAAGGCCGCCATGTCCGGCATGCTGGCCCCCGAGCAGCGCGAAGAAGCCCTGGGCACCGCAGAGATCCGCACGGTGTTCGTGGCTTCCAAGATCGGCACGGTGGCGGGTTCGTACGTCACCTCCGGTCAGGTCACGCGCAACTGCAAGTTCCGCCTGCTGCGCGACAACGTGGTCATCTACACCGGCGAAGTCGAGTCCGTGCGCCGCCTCAAGGACGATGTCAAGGAAGTCAAGGAAGGCTTCGAGTGCGGTATCAAGCTGCGCAACTACAACGACATCAAGGAAGGCGATCAACTCGAGTTCTTTGAAATCAAGGAAATCGCCCGGACGCTGTAAGCGGCGGAAACGACGACGACATGGCTGCAAAGAAATCCGCCACCCCCAATCGCGCCTTCAAGGTGGCCGATCAGATCCAGCGCGATCTGACGGAACTGATCGCGCGCGAGCTGAAAGACCCGCGCGTGGGCATGGTGACGCTGCAGGGCGTGGAAGTCACTCCCGACTACGCCCATGCCAAGGTGTTCTTCAGCCTGTTGACGGGCGACCCGGTGGAAACCCAGGCGGCGCTCAATCAGGCGGCTGGGTTCCTTCGCAACGGTCTGTTCAAGCGCTTGCACATCCACACCGTGCCTACGCTGCATTTCATGTTCGACCGCACCTCCGAGCGTGCGGCCGACATGAACGCCTTGATCGCCAAGGCGGTGTCCTCGCGCGCGAAAGAGGACTAGTCCATGCACGCGCCACGCACCAGGGTGCAGCGGCGCCCTGTGCATGGGGTGTTGCTGCTCGACAAACCGCTCGGCCTTTCGAGCAATGACGCCTTGCAAAAGGCGAAATGGCTGCTGCGCGCCGAAAAAGCGGGCCACACCGGCACGCTCGATCCCCTCGCCACGGGCGTTTTGCCGCTGTGCTTCGGGGCCGCCACCAAGTTCAGCCAGCTGCAGCTGGATGCCCCCAAGACCTACGAAGCCGTGGCGCTACTGGGCGCCACGACGACCACTGGCGACGCCGAAGGCGATGTGCTCGAACGGCGCGAGGTGCTGCCTGAGCACATCACCCCGGAGCGCTTGGCGGCTGTTCAGCAGCAGTTCACGGGCCCCATTCGCCAAGTGCCGCCGATGCACAGCGCACTCAAGAAGGACGGCAAGGCGCTGTATGAATATGCACGCGCTGGCGTCACGGTCGAGCGCGAGGCCCGCGATGTTGTTATTCATGCATTAAAACTGGCTCTGGCGCTTACTGATCAAGCGCGACCAGCTATCAAAATGATAGTTAAATGCAGCAAGGGCACCTACATCCGCACGCTGGGTGAAGACATCGGCGCTGCGCTGGGTTGCGGCGCGCACCTGACCTTTCTGCGCCGCATCGACACCGGCGGTCTGGGTGTGGAGCGCTGCGTCACGCTGGCGCAGCTGGAGGCCATGCCCGAGGCCGATCGCTTGGCCGCTCTGGAGGCGCCCGAGTCTCTGTTGGCACAACACGTGCGTGTCACGTTGGACAGTGAGAATGCAGCCCGATTCCTGTCGGGCGTGCGTCGCCGTGGCAACTGGCCCGATGCCAGTGCCGTGGCGGTGTTTGGCGAGAATCCTCCGGCGCTGCTGGGGGTAGGCCACATCGTGGGCGGGGAGCTGGTGCCGGACAGGCTCCTGAGTCCGCTGGAAATTCAACAAATTTTGGAAGGCATGCCGCACCCTCAAGCCAGCGGCACATTGGAAAAACTATGACGACGAAACAAATCCGCAACATCGCGATCATCGCCCACGTTGACCACGGCAAAACCACCATGGTCGACCAGCTGCTGCGCCAGTCCGGCACCTTCGCCGACCACGAAAAGGTCGTGGACACCGTGATGGACAACAACGCGATCGAAAAGGAACGCGGCATCACCATCCTGGCCAAGAACTGCGCCGTGAGCTGGAAGGGCACGCACATCAACATCGTGGACACCCCCGGCCACGCGGACTTCGGCGGCGAAGTGGAACGTGCGCTGTCGATGGTCGACAGCGTGGTGCTGCTGATCGACGCGCAAGAGGGCCCCATGCCCCAGACGCGTTTCGTGACCAAGAAGGCCTTGGCCCTGGGCCTGCGCCCCATCCTGGTGGTGAACAAGGTGGACAAGCCCGGTGCCAACCCCGACAAGGTGGTGAACGCCGCGTTCGACCTGTTCGACAAGCTGGGTGCCACCGACGAGCAGCTGGACTTCCCCGTGGTGTATGCCTCGGGCATCAACGGCTGGTCGTCGCTGGAAGAAGGCGCACCGGGCGAGCAGTGGGGCCCCGACATGTCGGCCCTGTTCGACACCATCCTCAAGCACGTGCCACCGAACTCCGGCAACCCTGACGCCCCCCTGCAGCTGCAGATCTCGGCGCTGGATTTCTCCAGCTTCGTGGGCCGCATCGGTGTCGGCCGCATCAGCCAAGGCACGCTCAAGCCCGCGCAGGACGTGCTGGTCATGGAAGGCCCCAATGGCAAGACCACCAAGGGCCGCGTGAACCAGGTGCTGACCTTCCAGGGCCTGGACCGCATGCAGACCCCCCTGGCCGGCCCGGGCGACATCGTGCTGATCAACGGCATTGAAGACATCGGCATCGGCGTGACAGTGACCGACCCCGCCAACCCCGCGCCGCTGCCCATGCTGAAGGTGGACGAGCCCACGCTGACCATGAACTTCTGCGTGAACACCAGCCCGCTGGCCGGCCGCGAAGGCAAGTTCGTGACCAGCCGCCAGATCTGGGACCGCCTGCAAAAGGAACTGCAGCACAACGTGGCCTTGCGCGTGAAGGAAACCGACGAAGAAGGCGTGTTCGAAGTGATGGGCCGGGGCGAACTGCACCTGACCATCCTGCTGGAAAACATGCGCCGCGAAGGCTACGAGCTGGCCGTGTCCAAGCCCCGCGTGGTGTTCAAGGACATCGACGGCGTGAAGCACGAGCCGATCGAGCTGGTGACGGCCGACATCGAAGAAGGCCACCAGGGCGGCGTGATGCAAGCCCTGGGCGAGCGCAAGGGCGAACTGGTGAACATGGAGTCCGACGGCCGTGGCCGCGTGCGCCTGGAATACCGCATCCCGGCCCGTGGCCTAATCGGTTTTACCAACGAATTCCTGAACTTGACGCGCGGTTCGGGCCTCATCAGCAACATCTTCGACAGCTACGAGCCGCACAAGGGCGACATCGGCGGCCGCAAGAACGGTGTGCTGATCTCCATGGACGACGGTGAAATCTTCACCTACGCCCTGGGCAAGCTGGACGACCGTGGCCGCATGTTCGTGAAGGCCAACGACCCCGTGTACGAAGGCATGATCGTCGGCATCCACAGCCGTGACAACGACCTGGTGGTGAACGCCACGCGCACCAAGCAGCTGACCAACTTCCGCGTGTCCGGCAAGGAAGACGCGATCAAGATCACGCCGCCGATCGACCTCACGCTAGAGTACGGCGTGGAGTTCATCGAGGACGACGAACTGGTCGAGATCACGCCCAAGTCCGTGCGTCTGCGCAAGCGCCACCTCACGGAAAACGAGCGCAAGCGCGCCGCCCGTTCTTGATAAGCTCTGCGCTTATGAAAGGGCCACTGCCACGCAGTGGCCTTTTTTCCGTCTGAATTTCCCGGAACCTCATGTTGAAACTCACGCATTCCCGCGCCGTACTGCTCATGGTGGCCGTGACCCTGATGTGGTCGATTGCCGGCGTGGTCACGCGGCACCTGGAGCACGCGGCCAGCTTTGAGGTGACCTTCTGGCGGAGCTTCTTCACGCTGCTTGCGCTGCTGGTCATTCTGCCCACGCTGCAGGGCCGGGCGGTGTTCACGTCCATGCGGCACAGCGGCAGGGCGCTGTGGATTTCGGGCGTGTGCTGGAGCGTGATGTTCACGGCCTTCATGGTGGCTTTGGTGCTCATGCCCGTGGCCAATGTGCTGGTGACGATGGCGGTGGGCCCGCTGCTCACAGCGCTGTTCTCGTGGCTGTTCATAGGGCACCGCATCGCGCCGCGCACTTGGGTGGCGATTGCACTGGCGGGGCTGGGCATCGCGTGGATGTACGGCTCGCAGATGGCTGGCTTGCCGCTGGCCGGCACGTTGGTGGCCCTGTGCGTGCCGGTGGCCGCTGCCGTCAATTGGACGGTGGTGCAGCACTCGCAGCGCCACGGCCAAGCGGTGGACCTGGTGCCCGCCGTGCTGGTAGGTGCAGTGATTTCGGTGGTGGCCACGCTGCCGCTGGCGACGCCGTTTCAGGCGTCGGGGCACGACCTTGCGCTGCTGGCGCTGCTGGGCGTGGTGCAATTGGCGATTCCTTGCGTGCTGGCCGTGCGCTGCGGCCGGGTGCTCAAGGCGCCCGAGATGGCGCTGCTGGGTTTGCTGGAAGTCATCTTTGGCATCTTGCTCGCATGGCTCGGTGCCGGTGAAAAGCCCGCACCCGCGGTGCTGACGGGCGGCGCGCTGGTGATTGGCGCGCTGGTTTTCAATGAACTCTTAGGTTGGAAGGAACAAAAATGACGGAGACGGTAGTGCCAGACGTGTTGAGCGAAGTGCGTGGGCAGGTGGGATTCATTACGCTAAACCGCCCGCGTGCGCTCAATGCCTTGTCGCTGGGCATGGTGCGCGAGCTGATGGGCATCTTGCTCGCATGGCAGAACGATGCGCGCGTGCTGGCCGTGGCCATTCGCGGCAGCAACAAGGAAGGCCCGTTCGGCGCCTTCTGCGCGGGCGGCGACATCCGCTTTCTGCATGCCGCCGGCAGCCAGGGCAACCCGCAGCTGGAAGACTTCTTCACTGAGGAATACGCCCTCAACCACCTGATCCACAACTACGCCAAGCCCTACATCGCCTTCATGGACGGCATCGTGATGGGCGGCGGCATGGGCATCAGCCAGGGCGCCGCGCTGCGCGTGGTGACCGAGCGCACCAAGATGGCCATGCCCGAAACGGCGATCGGCCTGTTCCCGGACGTGGGTGGCGGCTACTTCCTGAGCCGCTGTCCCGGACACGTGGGTGAGTGGCTGGCGCTGACGGGCGACACCATTGGCGCGGGCGACGCCATTGAGAGCAGCCTGGCCGACGGCTGCCTGCCCGCCGACCAGCAAGCCCCGGTCTGGGAAGCCTTGGCCACGCAGCAGTTTGCCGACGGCAACGCCATCAAAGCCTTTGTTGATTCAAAATTTGTAGCTGCCAGCGCTCACCACACAAGCGCTAGAGACCAAATTGACCAATATTTCTCGCTACCCACCGTCGCGGACATCATTAAAGGCCTTGAAGCGGCCGACTCAGAGTGGGCCCGCAACACCGCCGCCACGCTGCGCAAGCGCTCGCCACTGATGCTGCACGTGGTCCTGGAACAAATCCGCCGCGCGCGCGGCATGAGTCTGGCCGACGACCTGCGCATGGAGCGCGACATGGTGCGCCACTGCTTCAACCTGCGCCCTGGCCAGAGTGAAACCGTAGAAGGCATCCGCGCCCTGGCTGTCGACAAGGACCACGCGCCAAGATGGAACCCCGCACGCATTGAAGACGTGACGCCCGAGATGGTGGCGCCATTCTTTGAGAGCCCATGGCCTGTGCATGCACATCCGCTGGCAGCGCTATCATAAAAGGAGCGATTAGCGCTTGATACATGGCGCTTGCAGATGGAAATCCAGCGAAGGTGAGAACCTGCAAGCGCTGCCAGCTCCTCTTTTTGAAGCGCTGCAGCCTCAGCGGCTGCGGTTCTTCATCGCCCGCTCCACCTCGCGTTTGCCTTCGCGATCCTTGATGGTGTCGCGCTTGTCGTGCTCGGCCTTGCCCTTTGCCAAGGCGATCTCGCATTTCACGAAGCCGTTCTTCCAGTGGAGATTGATGGGCACCAAGGTGTAGCCCTTCTGCTCGACCTTGCCAATCAGGCGCTTGATGTCGTCTTTCTTGAGCAGCAGCTTCTTAGTTCGCGCCGACTCGGGATTGACGTGGGTGGACGCAGTCTTGAGCGGGTGGATCAGGCAGCCCAGCAAATACAGCTCTCCGTCGCGGATCAGCACGTAGCCATCGGTGAGTTGCACCTTGCCTTCGCGCAGTGCCTTGACCTCCCAGCCGTGCAGCACCATGCCCGCCTCGTGGCGTTCTTCAAAGAAATAGTTGTAGGCCGCTTTCTTGTTGTCGGCGATGCGGGACGAGGGATCGGGTTTTTTGGCCATTGGGTATAGATGCGGCACCGACCGGAAGTTAAAAGGCCTCCCTACAATGCTCGGGTGTCGCTGGCAGCGATTCTAATTTCACCCGGCGCGGTGCCTTGGCGCACTGCAGCCCCGTCTGCATGAAAACCGTTCACAAGTCCGTCCTCATCTGGTACAGCCCCGAAGAGATGTTTGCCCTGGTCACCGGGGTGGACCAATACCCCCAGTTTCTGCCCTGGTGCGACCATGCTACGGTGCTGGAGCACTCTGACGCAGGCATGACCGCCGAGGTCGGTATCTCGTTCGGCGGGATCCGCCAGACTTTTGTCACGCGCAATGTGCACGAAGCCGGACGGCGTGTGCAGATGCACTTGGTCAAGGGCCCGTTTTCTCGACTGGACGGCGACTGGCACTTTCACCCCGTGGGCGACGGCACGCAGCGCGCCTGCAAGGTGGAACTGCTGCTGAACTATGGCTTCAGCAGCACGGCATTGGCCGCGTTGGTGGGTCCGGTGTTTGACCGCATCGCGGGCAGCATGGTGGATGCGTTTGTGAAGCGCGCCGAGCAAGTGTATGGCTGAGCAACCTAGCACGGGGCTCGCTTGCGCTTCCACTGGGGCTGTCGGTGTCTCCGGTGACCCAGGCGCGGAACTGGCCGTGACTGTGGTGCTGTGTGTCGCGCCGCGCCAAGTGCGTGAATGGGCTTTGCAACTGCCCTTGGGCGCGTGCGTGGGTGATGCGCTGCGGGCATGCGGGCTGGCCGAACACGCGGACGCAAATGCCGTGGGGGTGTGGGGAAGGCCTGCGGGCGCAGACCTGATGCTCAAACCGCAAGATCGTGTCGAGGTGTACCGTCCGTTGCAGGTAGATCCCAAGGTGGCGCGGCGCGAGCGCTTTGCACGCCAGGGCGCCCGTGCGACCGGTCTGTTCGCCCGCCGCAGGCCCGGTGCCAAGTCCGGTTACTGATGATCGCTAGCGGCAGCGGCGGTAGTGCGCAGCCCGCGGGCTGAGCACACCTGCTCACCACGTGACGCGGGGCGCTTGGAACCCGCGTAAGTCAACGCGCGCAATCCGCGGCAATGATGCCGTCAATGCGCTTGATCTCCGCAGCGCGCCCGGCCTCGTCCAAGAAGATGCGTTCGCCCTGGGCGTTGGACTGGGTGATGGGGCGGCCGCTATCGAACGTGGCCTTGGCCTGGCGGGCTCGGGTGCAGTTTTCAGCCTTGGCCTTGGCGACTTTTTCCTCTTCTGCCTTCTTCTTGGCGGCTTCTGCGGCGTCGGCTTGGGCCTTCTTGGCTTCCAGTTCTTTGTCCTTGCTGGCGCCGGCTGCACTGGCCGCTGCCCGCGGCGCACCGGCCGCAGCAGGAGCGGATGCGGAGTCGGCCGGCGCCGCTGCAACGGGTGCGGTGCGGGCAGCGCGGGTGCCGCCGGGCTGTTTCAGGATGCTTTTTTCAGGGATTTCCTGTGGGGGAGGGCGGTCGCTGAACACCTTCCGGCCATCTTTATCGATCCACTGCCATTGCGCCGAAGCGCCCATGGCCCAGGTGCAGGCCACGGCCAGCAGGAGAAGCTTGTGCGTTTTCATCCGAACAAGTTTATCCCTGCGGTCACCCGCCCGCCAGTGCGGATACGACCGGTGGGCGCGTTTACGCCACACTCGGAGGCGGCAGGGCATGCTGACGGCGACTTCAGCCATCGGCGCGGCAGGCCCGGGCTTGCTGGGCACGGGTACAATCCGTTTTTTGGAGCTTTCTCATGCGCCTTCTTGGAAAAGCGCTCACCTTCGACGATGTGTTGCTGGTGCCAGCGTACTCCCAGGTCCTGCCCAAGGACACGTCCCTCGCGACGAAACTCTCCCGCAACATCCAACTCAACCTGCCGCTCGTGTCTGCTGCCATGGACACCGTGACCGAGGCGCGTCTGGCCATTGCCATTGCCCAGGAGGGCGGCATCGGCATCGTGCACAAGAACCTCACGGCGCAAGAGCAGGCAGCTCATGTAGCCAAGGTCAAGCGCTACGAATCCGGCGTGCTGCGCGACCCCGTGGTCATCACCCCCGAGCACACGGTGCTGCAGGTGCTGCAGCTGTCCGAGCAGCTGGGCATCTCGGGTTTCCCGGTGTGCGATGGTGGCAAGGTGGTCGGCATCGTGACGGGTCGCGACCTGCGGTTTGAAACGCGCTACGACGTCAAGGTCCACCAGATCATGACACCGCGCGAGAAGCTCATCACGGTCAACGAAAAGGACCACACCACGCCTGCCGAAGCCAAGGCGCTGCTCAACAAGCACAAGCTAGAGCGCATTCTGGTCGTGAATGACGCCTTCGAACTCAAGGGCTTGATCACGGTGAAGGACATCACCAAACAAACCAGCTTCCCCAATGCCGCGCGTGATGCCGCAGGCCGCCTGCGTGTGGGGGCGGCGGTGGGTGTGGGCGAGGGCACCGAAGAGCGCGTCGAAGCGCTGGTCAAGGCCGGTGTCGATGCCATCGTTGTGGATACGGCCCACGGCCACAGCAAGGGAGTGATAGACCGCGTACGCTGGGTCAAGCAGAACTACCCACAGATCGACGTGATTGGCGGCAACATCGCCACGGGCGCGGCAGCGCTGGCGCTGGTCGAGGCGGGCGCCGACGCAGTCAAGGTCGGAATTGGCCCTGGCTCCATCTGCACCACCCGCATCGTGGCCGGTGTGGGGGTGCCGCAGATCATGGCCATTGACAGCGTGGCTACAGCCCTTAAAGGCACCGGCGTGCCGCTGATTGCTGACGGCGGCATTCGCTACAGCGGTGACATCGCCAAGGCCCTGGCCGCTGGCGCAGGCACGGTGATGATGGGCGGCATGTTTGCGGGCACTGAAGAAGCACCTGGCGAAGTGATCCTGTTCCAGGGCCGCAGCTACAAGAGCTATCGCGGCATGGGCTCCATTGGCGCCATGCAGCAGGGCAGTGCGGACCGCTACTTCCAGGAGTCGAGCACCGGCAACCCCAATGCCGACAAGCTCGTGCCCGAGGGCATCGAGGGCCGCGTGCCCTACAAGGGCTCGATGGTTTCCATCGTCTACCAGATGGCGGGCGGCGTGCGTGCCTCCATGGGCTACTGCGGTTGCGCCACCATTGAAGAGATGAACAACAAGGCCGAGTTCGTCGAGATCACGACCGCAGGTATCCGCGAAAGCCACGTGCACGACGTGCAGATCACTAAGGAAGCGCCGAACTACCGCGCTGACTAAGTGACAACCCCCTGAGTCGCTTCGCGCCTTCCCCCTTCTCTCGAATGGCCGCGCCATTCGGGAAGGGGGACGCAGCCAGTGCGGCAGGGCGGCCCTTGCACGGCTTCCCTGGCTTGCGCTGTCGATGTTCGCAAGCCATGGGTCTGCTCGACCCTCGGAGATCCGGAGTCTGGCCTGATTGAAAAAATCTGGTCAGACTGATATAGTCTGGTCTGAATTAATTGTTCAGGCCAGACTTTTCTTTTTTGGGGTCCGCATTTCCATGCAGTCCGTCGGTATTTACGAAGCCAAGAGCCGGTTCTCCGCCCTGATCGAACTGGTCGAGCAGGGTGAGGAAGTGCGCATCACCCGCCACGGCAAAGAGGTGGTGCGCATGCTGCCCGTGCGCCGCCGCCCCGTGATCACTGACGAGCAGATCGCCCGCGAGCTGGGCCAGATCGACGCGCTGCACGCCACCGTCCGCCCTGCAGGTGAAGCTGTTGCCACCCCCGACACCCTGCGCCGCAAGGGCCGGAGCGCCGCATGACCGCCTTCGTCCTCGACGCCTCCGTCACCGCCGCCTGGCTGCTGCCCGACACAGCCAGCGAGCACACCCGCCGCCTGTACACCCTGATCCGCCGCGACGAGGTTGAGCCGCAGGCGCCCAACCTCTGGCAGTGGGAATGCAGCAACCTCATCAGCAGCGGCGTGCACAGCGGCCGCATCCCATCCGCATCGGTTGAAGGCCTGTGGGGCGTGCTCGAAGCGATTCGCCACCGTGTCGAGCTGCACGACTTGGCTCCTGCACAGCACAAAGCCGTGATGGACGTGGCGCTCGACACCGGCCTGCCCACCTTTGATGCCGCCTATTTGTGGCTGGCGCGCTCGCTGCGCCTGCCGCTGGCCACTTTCGACCCCCAGCAGATTGCTGCCGCCCAGCGCAGCGGCGTCCCGCTTCTTGATCTCTCCAGCCTCTGACGGACCACCAGCATGCAACACCAGAAAATCCTCATCCTCGATTTCGGCTCGCAAGTCACCCAGCTCATCGCCCGCCGTGTGCGCGAGGCCCATGTGTATTGCGAAGTGCACACCTGCGACGTGAACGACGAGTGGATCCGTGCCTACGCCAAGGACGGCTCGCTCAAGGGCGTGATCCTGTCGGGCAGCCACGCCAGCGTGTACGAGGTGGATGACAAGGCACCCAATGCGGTGTTTGAACTCGGCATCCCCGTGCTTGGCATCTGCTACGGCATGCAGACCATGGCCCAGCAGTTGGGCGGCAAGGTCGAGGGCTCCAACACCCGCGAGTTTGGCTACGCCGAAGTGCGCGCCCATGGCCACACCGAGCTGCTCAAGGGCATCGAAGACTTCGCCACGCCCGAGGGCCACGGCATGCTCAAGGTGTGGATGAGCCACGGTGACAAGGTCACGGCGCTGCCGCCTGGCTTCAAGGTGATGTGCTCCACACCGTCGTGCCCCATTGCTGGCATGGCCGACGAAAGCCGCCACTACTACGCCGTGCAGTTCCACCCCGAAGTCACGCACACCGTGCAGGGCCGCGCCTTGCTGGAGCGTTTTGTGCTGGGCATCTGCGGCACCCGTGCCGACTGGGTCATGGGCGACTACATCGAAGAAGCCGTGCAGAAAATCCGCGAACAGGTGGGCGATGAGGAAGTGATCCTCGGCCTGTCGGGTGGTGTGGATTCGTCCGTGGCTGCGGCGCTCATCCACCGCGCCATCGGCGACCAGCTCACCTGTGTGTTTGTGGACCATGGCTTGCTGCGCCTTCATGAGGGCGACATGGTCATGGACATGTTCGAAGGCAAGCTGCACGCCAAGGTCATCCGCGTGGACGCCAGCGACCTGTTCCTGGGCAAGCTGGCGGGGGTGAGCGAGCCCGAGCAAAAGCGCAAGATCATCGGTGGCCTGTTTGTGGACGTGTTCAAGGCCGAGGCTGCCAAGCTCAAGGCGGGCACCGGCGGCCACAAGGGCGCCACCTTCCTAGCCCAGGGCACGATCTACCCCGACGTGATCGAATCCGGCGGCGCCAAGAGCAAGAAGGCCGTCACCATCAAGAGCCACCACAACGTGGGCGGCCTGCCCGAGCAACTGGGCCTGAAACTGCTGGAACCGCTGCGCGATTTGTTCAAGGACGAAGTGCGCGAACTCGGCGTGGCTCTGGGCCTGCCGCCCGACATGGTCTACCGCCACCCCTTCCCCGGTCCCGGCCTGGGCGTGCGCATTCTTGGTGAAGTGAAAAAGGAATACGCCGACCTGCTGCGCCGCGCCGACGCGATCTTCATCGAAGAGCTGCGCAACTTTGTGGACGAAGCCACTGGCAAGACCTGGTACGACCTGACCAGCCAGGCCTTCACCGTGTTCCTGCCGGTCAAGAGCGTAGGCGTGATGGGGGACGGCCGCACGTATGACTACGTTGTGGCACTGCGCGCCGTGCAGACCAGCGACTTCATGACCGCCGACTGGGCCGAGCTGCCTTACGCGCTGCTCAAGAAGGTGTCAGGCCGCATCATCAATGAAGTGCGTGGCATCAACCGCGTGACCTACGACGTGAGCAGCAAGCCGCCAGCGACGATTGAGTGGGAGTGATGTAGCAGCCCCCTACAGCCCGGCTGATCAAAGCCGGATGCGACGCACTCCGATGTGGAGTGGGGCGCCTTGCAATGTATGCCGCCACCGGTCTTCGCTGGCGGCATTTTTCTTGGCTCCACAGCGTTGCTCGGCAAATTGATGTTCGAACATCATTTCGATGGTGGCCAGGAGTGCATGAATTGTTAGTGCGGATCTTTTCTAAGTCTATTCAAGCGTAAACCCTATGCTATTTTTTGAGGTGCGCACATCAAAATGGGTGCATGTCCGTTGCATTCGAGTCATCCTCTACGCGTCCCACGCTCAGCGATGTGGCGCGCGAGGCCCGCGTCAGTCTGGCCACTGCAGACCGCGTGTTGAACAACCGCGCCGGCGTTCATGCCAAGTCCATCGCCCGCGTCCGGGAAGCGGTTTCAAGACTCGGCTACAGGCCCGACCCTGCGGCGGCGCGCTTGGCGCGCAGCCGCACGCACCGTGTGTGTTTTGTGCTGCCTTCGGGCGATAACCCGTTCGTGGCGCAACTGCAGGCCGAACTCCACGCCAGCCGCGTGTGGCTGGAAGACCATCGGGTGAGTGCGCTCATCCGCGAGGTGGATGTCTTCGAACCTCAGCACCTCGCGGACTTCCTTAGAGGGCTGAGGGACGAGTGCGATACAGCGGTCGTGATGGGGCTTGATCACCCCCAGGTGCAGGCCGCCATCGACTCCCTGGTAGAGCATGGTTGCGGCGTCATCACTCTGGTCTCCGACGTGCCCCGGTCGCGTCGCCATGCGTATGTGGGCATCGACAATGTGGCTGCGGGCCGCACGGCCGCGACCTTGCTGGGCCGGTTCGTGGGGCGTCAGCCGGGCGAGGTGGGCGTGATCGCGGGCAGCCTTTCGCTGCGCGACCACGCTGAGCGCAACCTCGGCTTCAACCAGGTGATGTCGTCTGAGTACCCGCATCTCACGGTGCTGCCCACGCTGCAGGGCAAAGATTCGTCGGCGCTCAATGAGACGCTTGCCGGGCAGCTGCTGGCGCAGCACCCGGAGCTGCGTGCCATCTACAGCATTGGCGCGGGCAACCAGGGCATCTCGGCGGCGCTCAAAACCGCTACGCGTGCCGACAAGGTGGTGTTCGTGGGGCACGAGTTGACGCCTGCTGCGCGTGCGGACCTGCTGGATGGGACCATGGACGCGGTCATCAACCAGGACGCCGGGCATGAAATCCGATCCACGCTGCGCCAGGCACTTGCGCGCGTCACCCAAGAGCCGGTACACGCCGACCAAGAGCGTATTCGCATCGACATCTACGTAAAGGACAACCTGCCGTGATCGCCCTTGGTATCGACTTGGGCACCTCGGGTGTGAAGGCGCTTCTGCTGGACGACGGCCGACAGATCGCGGTGGCCGCAGCCGCGCTGGAAGTGAGCCGCCCGTACCCTGGGTGGTCCGAACAGGACCCTGCCGACTGGTGGCGTGCCACGTGTGACTGCCTGGATGCACTGAAGGCCGAGCATCCTCACGCGCTTGCCGCCGTGCGCGCGATCGGCTTGTCGGGCCAGATGCATGGCGCCACGCTGCTGGGTGCAGACGGTGCCTTGCTGCGCCCCTGCATCTTGTGGAACGACGGGCGCAGCGAAGCCCAATGTGCCGCCCTCGAGGTGCCCGAACTCCACCTGCGGCAGCGAGCGGGCAACCCCGCCATGCCTGGTTTCACCGCGCCCAAGCTGTTGTGGGTGCGCGAGCATGAGCCAGACGTCTTCGCCCGTATCGCCAAGGTGCTGCTGCCCAAGGCGTGGCTGCGGTATCGGTTGTGTGGTGAGTTCGCCGAGGACATGTCCGACGCATCCGGTACGCTGTGGTTGGACGTGGGGGCGCGCACTTGGAGCGCTCCGTTGCTCGCCGCCTGTGGTCTGGATGAGCGCCAGATGCCACGCCTCGTTGAGGGGGTGGAGCCTACGGGCGTGCTGCAGCAGCAGTGGGTGTCCCGCTGGGGGTTTGCACAACCACCGGTGATTGCCGGCGGCGCGGGCGACAACGCGGCAGGCGCGGTGGGCGTGGGCGCTGTCGCGCCGGGCGATGCCTTTGTATCCCTGGGCACCTCGGGAGTGTTGTGGGCGACTACCAGCGGCTTCATGCCCGCTGCGGACCGCGCAGTGCACGCCTTTTGCCATGCCATCCCTCACACCTGGCACCAGATGGGCGTGATGCTCTCGGCCGCTGCCAGCCTTTCTTGGTGGGCCGGAGTCTCCGGCTACACGGAGGCGGCGCTGCTGCAGGAAGTGGACGCCAGCCCGCGCAGCGATGGCGCCTGCTGGTTCGCGCCGTACCTGTCTGGCGAGCGCACGCCGCACAACGACGCTGCAGTGCGCGGCGGCTTTCTTCACCTGACGCCCAACACGAGCCGCGCCGACATGACGCGCGCACTGCTTGAAGGCGTGGCTTTTGCATTCCGCGACATGCGCGATGCACTCGGTAGTGCCGGCACCGTAATTTCTGAGGCGGACCTCATTGGCGGCGGTGCACGGTCGGACCTCTGGTGCCAGACGATGGCCGATGTCCTGGGCATGCCGTTGCACCAGGTCACTGGTTCGCAGCACGGCTGTGCCCTGGGGGCAGCGCGCCTGGCGCGCGTGGCCGCAGATGGCGTGCAGCTCTTCGACAAGCCGGCGCGGCAGCGGTCATTTGAGCCTCATGCCACGCGCGCCCAACACCATGACCGCGCTTTCAGCCAATGGCAGCAGTTGTACGGACGGCTGCGCCAGCTCCCACTTCCTTCACCCCTACCGGAGTCCGCATGAGACACGAGCCCGCAGGCGGTCAACGCCCTTCGTACTTCAGCTTTGCACAGCCGCTGGCCTACCGCGGCCCCGGCTTCACGCCCACCGCGCAAGAACCTTTTGCCTACCGGCACTACGACAAGAGCCGGATGGTCATGGGCAAGACCATGGAGCAGCAGCTGCGCTTTGCGGTGTGCTACTGGCACAGCTTCGGCTGGGGCGGTACCGACCCTTTTGGTGATGCGACCTTCCAGCGACCATGGCATGCAGCTGGCGACCCGATGGAGCAGGCGGTGGCCAAGGCCGACGTGGCCTTTGAGCTGTTTCGGACTGTCGATGCGCCATTCTTCACCTTCCACGACCGTGACGTGGCGCCCGAGGGTGCAACCCTCGCCGAGTCCAACGCCAATTTGCGCCGTATCGGCGACGTGTTCGCCAAAAAGATGCAGGACACCGGCATCAAGCTGCTGTGGGGCACGGCCAACCTGTTTTCGCACCGTCGCTACATGGCCGGAGCGGCCACCAATCCCGACCCGGCGGTGTTCACCTATGCAGCAGGCCAGGTCAAGAGTGTGCTGGAGCTGACGCACCAGCTGGGTGGAGACAACTACGTGCTGTGGGGTGGCCGCGAGGGCTACGAGACACTGCTCAACACTGATCTCAAGCGCGAGCTGGCCCAGCTGGGGCGCTTCCTGAACCTGGTTGTGGAGCACAAGCACAAGATCGGCTTCAAGGGGCAAATCCTCATCGAGCCCAAGCCGGCCGAGCCCACCAAGCACCAGTACGACTACGACGTGGCGACCGTGTTCGGATTTTTGCGCGAGCATGGCCTGGAGCGCGAGGTCAAGGTCAACATCGAGCAAAACCACGCGCTGCTGGCGGGCCATACGTTCGAACACGAAATTGCTCTGGCGCATGCGTTGGGCATCTTCGGATCGCTGGACATGAACCGCGGCGACGAGCAGCTGGGCTGGGACACCGACCAGTTCCCCAACAGCCTGCCGCAGCTGGCATTGGCGTTGTATGAAGTGCTCAAGGGCGGTGGCATGGGCCTGGGCGGACTCAACTTTGACGCCAAGCTGCGCCGCCAGTCCATTGATCCGGACGACCTGGTGTGGGCCCATGCCACGGCGATGGATCTGTGCGCGCGCGGGCTGCTGGTGGCAGAGCAGATGCTGCAGGACGGCGCGCTGCAGCGCCACGTGCAAGCGCGCTACGCCGGATGGGATGAAGACGGCGGACAAGCCATCCTGCGCGGCGAGCGTTCGCTGGAAGAGCTCGCGAGCGACGTGGATGCACGGGGGCTCGATCCACAGCCGCGCTCCGCGCAGCAAGAGCGGCTGGAGCACCTCGTCAACAGCTATCTCTGAAAACACAAGGAGCGAGACATGGCCACCAACATCAAAGGCCCGGGCATCTACCTGGCACAGTTTGCCGGCGATGCAGCGCCGTTTGACTCATGGGCTTCCATCACCCGCTGGGCCGGTGGCCTGGGTTTCAAGGGCGTGCAGATACCTTCATGGGACAAGCGCTTGTTCGACCTCGAGAAGGCGGCCGCGTCCAAGACCTATTGCGACGAGATCGCCGGCATTGCGCACGAGAATGGTGTGGCCATCACCGAACTGGGCACGCACCTGCAGGGGCAGCTGGTGGCCGTGCACCCAGCGTATGACGAAGCCTTCGACGGGTTTGCGCCCGAGCCGCTGCGCGGCAAGCCCGCTGCACGTCAGGCCTGGGCGGTGGAGCAAATGATGCTGTCTGCCAAGGCATCGAAGAACCTCGGTCTCAAGAGCAATGTTAGCTTTCCCGGCGCGCTCGCGTGGCCCTATCTGTACCCCTGGCCGCAGCGGCCTGCTGGGCTGATAGAAACCGCATTTGACGAACTCGCACGCCGGTGGAGACCCATCTTCGACGCCTTCGAGGATGCGGATTGCCACGTATGTTTTGAGCTGCACCCGGGCGAGGACCTGTTCGATGGCGTGACGTTCGAGATGTTTCTGGAGCGCGTGAACAACCACCCGCGCTGCTGCATCAACTACGACCCCTCACACTTTTTGCTGCAGCAGCTCGACTATCTCGAATTCATCGACATCTACCACGAGCGGATCAAAGCGCTGCACATCAAGGATGCGGAGTTCCGCCCCAACGGGCGCCAGGGCGTGTACTCGGGCTACCAGCCCTGGGTGCAGCGCGCGGGGCGCTTCCGCTCGCTGGGCGATGGTCAGATCGACTTCGGCGCGATCTTCTCCAAGATGGCGCAGTACGGCTACGACAGCTGGGCAGTATTGGAATGGGAGTGCTGCCTCAAGCACCCCGAAGCAGGTGCAGCCGAGGGCGCCGATTTTATCCGCGATCACATCATCCGCGTAACCGAAAAGGCGTTTGACGATTTTGCCGGCGCAGAGACCGACGCCGCACAGCTGCGCCGTATGCTGGGCATCACCTCGGAGGCCGCATGACCATCGAAGCCAGCGGACCGGCACCTGAGGGCCGCCGCCGCATTCGCCTGGGCATGGTGGGCGGTGGGGAGGGCGCTTTCATTGGCGCCGTGCACCGCATCGCGGCGCGGCTGGACGACCAATACGAGCTGGTGGCGGGCGCCCTGTCTTCCACACCCGACAAGGCCATGCGCTCGGCTGCCGCCATCGGCCTGCCGCGCAGCTATGCCGACTACACCACCATGGCCCGCGAAGAGGCCGCGCGGCCCGACGGCATCGAGGCGGTGGCCATCGTCACGCCCAACGACCAGCATGCTCCGGCCGCCGAAGCTTTTCTTCGGGCCGGCATCCACGTGATCTGCGACAAGCCGGCCACCACCACCGTGGTCGATGCAGAGCGCCTGCGCGCGTTGGCGCGCGCCATGGGCAGGCTGTTCGCCGTGACCTACAACTATTCCGGCTACCCCATGGTGCGCCATGCGCGGCAGCTGGTGCGGGAGGGCGCTTTAGGCGACATCCGGTTGGTGCAGGTGGAATACCCGCAGGACTGGCTGACCGAACTGCTGGAAACCACAGGGCAAAAGCAGGCCGCTTGGCGCACCGATCCGGCGCGCGCCGGGGCGGGAGGCTGCGTGGGCGACATCGGCACGCACGCCTACCAACTGGCGAGTTTTGTGACCGGCCTGCATCCCACCCAGTTGTGTGCAGAGCTGAGCACCCTGGTGCCCGGCCGCGCCCTCGACGACAACGTGCAGATGCTGCTGCGTTACGCCAACGGCGCGCGCGGCATGTTGTGGGCCAGCCAGGTGGCGCCGGGTAATGAAAACGCCTTGCGCTTGCGCGTCTACGGCAGCAAGGCCGGGCTGGAATGGCAGCAAGAGCACCCCAACCAGCTGCGCTTTTCTCCCTTTGGCGAGGCGCCACGCACCCTGTCGCGCGGCACCAGCTCTGCGGGTAGCGCTGCGGCCCGCGTCACGCGCCTGCCGTCGGGGCACCCCGAGGGCTATTTTGAAGGCTTCGCCACGGTCTACACCGAGATCGCCCAGGCCATTCATGCGGCGCGTGAGGGTCGGCCGGTGCCCGATGAAGTTGAATTTCCCACCATTGAAGACGGTGTGCACGGCGTGGCCTTCATCGAGGCGGCGGTGCGCTCTGCGGCTGCGGGTGCTGCCTGGGTGGAGCTGTAGCGTGAGCCTCTCCGTGCGTTTTGACGGGGTGTGCAAACACTTCGGCCCGGTGCAGGTGCTGCACGGTGTGAGCTTTGACCTTGCTCCGGGCCGCGTGTACGGGCTGCTGGGCGAAAACGGCGCGGGCAAGTCCACGCTCATGAAAATCCTGTGCGGCTATGAGCAGGCTGGTGAGGGAGGTTTCAGCATCGAGGGCCGGCCCTGCCGCTTTGCCGACTCGCGCGAGGCCGAGGCTGCAGGCGTGGTGCTCATCCACCAGGAGTTCAACCTGGCGGACGACCTCACGGTGGTGCAGAACATCTTTCTCGGCCGCGAATGGCGCCGGGGCTGGCGCCTGGACGACCGCGGCATGGCGGCCGCGGCACGCGAGGCGCTGGCCGCCGTGGGCCTCGACATCGACCCCCACACCCGCACGCGCGATCTCATCGTGGCCGAAAAGCAGATGGTGGAAATTGCCCGGGCCGTCGCGCGCGATGCCCGGCTGCTGGTGATGGATGAGCCCACCGCCACCCTCACGCCCGGCGAGACGCAGCAGCTGTTCAAGCTCATCCGCCAGCTGCGCGACCGGGGCGTGACCGTCGTGTACATCTCGCACAAGCTCGACGAGGTGGAGCAGATCACCGACGAGATCGTGGTCATGCGCGATGGCCGCTTCGTGGCCCGGGGCCCCACCGCGCAGTACACGCGCCACGCCATGGCCAACCTCATGGTGGGGCGAGAGCTCACCGACATGTTCCCGCCCAAGGCGCCCGTGGCGACGGATGTTGCCCCGCTCTTTTCCGTGCAGGGTGTCAGCGTGCCCGGCTGGGCGCACGATGTGAGCTTTGAGGTGCGGCCGGGCGAGATCCTGGGGTTTGCGGGCCTGGTCGGCGCCGGCCGCACCGAGCTGTTCGAAGGCCTGCTGGGCCTGCGCCCCCGCGCTGCGGGCGGCCAGATGCAACTGGCAGGTCAAGCCGTGGCGTTCGCCGACCCGCGCGCCGCTGCCCGCGCCGGGATGACTTATCTGAGCGAGGACCGCAAGGGTCGCGGCCTGCACGTGGGCCTTTCGCTGCAGGACAACGTCACGTTGATGGACCTGGACCGGCACGCGCGCCCCTGGCTGGACCGCGCATCGGAGCGCGCCGCACTGGAGCAGGCCGTGCGGGACTTTCGGCTGCGCACCGGCAGCCTGGACGTCCGCGCGGGCGCCCTGTCGGGCGGCAACCAGCAAAAGCTGGCCATCGCCAAGGTGCTGCAGCCCGGCCCGCGCGTGGTGGTGCTGGATGAGCCCACGCGGGGCGTAGACGTGGGCGCCAAGCGCGACATCTATTTTCTGATCGCGCAGCTGGCGGCCCAGGGCCGGGGCGTGATCGTCATTTCGTCCGAGCTGGTCGAGCTCATCGGCCTGTGCCACCGCGTGGTCGTCATGCGCGCGGGCAGGGTGCAGACCACGCTGGCCGGAGACCAACTGAACGAAGCGGAGCTTATTGCCCATGCCACCGGTACCCATTGACCCCATGGCGTCGCCCGCCCACGCCGCCCCGCAGTCCGATGCGCCCACCATCGCCGCGCGCCGGCGCGGGAGCCTGGCGGCGCGCCTGTCTGCGTTCGGGCCGCTGGCGGGCCTGCTGCTGCTGTGCCTGGCGGGCACGCTGCTCAACCCGGACTTCGCCACGTGGGACAACGGGATGAACGTGCTCACACGCACCGCCTTCATCGGCATCATCGCCGTGGGCATGACGTTCGTGATCATCTCCGGGGGCATCGACCTGTCGGTGGGGTCCATGGCCGCGCTGATCGCCGGCAGCACCATTCTCGTGATGAACAAGCTGGCGCCGATGGTGGGATCGCCTCTGGTGGCGGTGCTGCTCGGGGCCGCGGTGGCGCTGGTGCTGGGCGCGGTGTTCGGCCTTGCGCACGGGCTGCTCATCACCAAAGGGCGTATCGAGCCCTTCATCGTCACGCTGGGCACGCTGGGCATCTTTCGCGCGTACCTCACGTACTTCTCCAACGGCGGCGCCATCACGCTGGATGGCGCGCTGGTGGATGTCTACAGCCCCGTCTACTACGCCAGCTGGCTGGGTGTCCCGATTCCCATCTGGGTGTTTGCCGCCATCGCACTGGTCGGCGGGTATCTGCTCAACCGCACCCGATACGGCCGCTACGTGCAGGCCATTGGATCCAACGAGCAGGTGGCGCGCTATTCGGCTGTGGCGGTCGACCGGGTCAAGGTGCTGACCTACGTGCTGCTGGGCGGTTGCGTTGCGGTGGCCACGCTGCTGTACGTGCCGCGCCTGGGCTCGGCATCGCCCACCACGGGCCTGCTGTGGGAGCTGGAAGCCATTGCCGCCGTCATCGTCGGGGGAACAGCCCTCAAGGGCGGTGGCGGCCGCGTTTTCGGCACCGTCGTGGGCGCCGTGCTGCTTTCTGTCATCAGCAACATCCTGAACCTCACCAGCATCATCAGCGTGTACCTGAACGCGGCGGTGCAGGGGTTCGTGATCATCATCGTGGCCTTTTTGCAAAGAGGGCGGCGGTGAGACGAACCGCAGGCCGCACCCGCGTGCCCTGTGGATACCTGTGACCCAAGAAGAAACCCTCAGGAGACAAGCATGCAACGCAGACTATTCGCCCTTACCGCGATCGCGCTCGGCAGCGTTTTTGCCGCGCCCGCCATGGCGCAGAACAAGCCCGTCATCGGCGTGTCCGTACCAGCAGCCACGCACGGCTGGACCGGCGGGGTCGTGTACTGGGCCAACCGCACCAAGGACGAGATCGAAAAGCAGTACCCTGGCGTGAAGGTCATCGTCAAGACCGCAGGATCGCCCACTGAGCAGGCCAACCAGGTGCAGGATCTGCAAGCGGTCAACAAGATCGACACCCTGGTGATCCTGCCGTTCGAATCGGCGCCCCTCACGCGGCCCGTGGCGCAGGTCAAGAGCAAGGGCGTGTATGTGACCGTGGTGGACCGCGGCCTGACGGACCCCACCGCGCAGAACGCCTATGTGGCGGGCGACAACCCCGGTTTTGGCCGCGTGGCAGGCGAATACATGGCCAAGGCCATGGGGGGCAAGGGCAACGTGGTGATCCTGCGCGGGATTCCGACCGTGATCGACAACGAGCGCGTGGACGCCTTCAACGCCGTCATGAAGGCACACCCCGACATCAAGGTGCTGGACGCCAAACATGGCAACTGGAACCGCGACGATGCCTTCAAGGTGATGCAGGACTACCTGACCCGCTTCAAGCAGATCGACGCCGTCTGGGCTTCTGACGACGACATGGCCGTGGGCGTGCAACGCGCCATCGAGCAGGCCAAGCGCACCGACGTGAAGCTCATCGTGGGCGGCGCAGGTGCGAAGGACTACATCAAGAAGGTCATGGACGGCGACAAGCTGGTGACGGCCAACGTCACCTACTCGCCCAGCATGATTGCCGACGCCATGAAAATGACCGCCGAGGCGCGCGTGGCCGGCAAGGCCTTGCCAGAAAAGACCATCATCCCGTCGGTGCTGGTAACCAAGGACAACGCGTCCAAGTTCTACTTCCCCGACTCGCCGTATTGACCGCATGGGATGCTCCGCGCCAACCACCGAGTGGTTTGCGGAGCGTACCGGGCCTTGGTGCAATGCCTGGCCCATGCCCTGGCCCCTTACCTGGTGGGTGGGCTCCCGAACGGCCAGGGCGGCCCTTTGCGGCATCCGAACCGGCGCGTCTAAGAGAGAACACCGCTGCCGCTAATATCGGGCGCAGCGCGTATGCACGTTTTGCAACTGCGGCCTTGTGCGCCTTCTCATGACTTCCACCCCACACCTCCACTTCTGGCCCGGCATCGGCGTGGCGCCCATGGCGCGCAACGAACGCGGCTGGCTGCTTCCGACCGACGACTTTCTGCGCCACCTGCTGGCACGGCCAGAACTGGCCCTGGTCGAAGAGTCCTGTCCGGCAGAAATCGCGCTGCATGAATCGCTGCAAGTGCGCCCAGCGCGCGCCGTGCTGCCCGCAGAGCTGGCCGCAGTGATGGACGGGGATGCGCGAGAGAACTACGCCGTGTTCCTGCGCGTGCGTGACGGCCTGTTGGCTGCGGGCACGCTGGAGGCGTACTACCTTCAGCTCATGCGCAGCGGGGCGGTGGATGTGCCTGCGGTGTTCATCGACGCGGTGGTGCAGGCTTTGCTGCGCAGCCTGCTGGCCGACTGCCGCGACGCCACGCAGGTGCGGGCGGCCGAGATGTTGTTCAGACCGCAGCGCATCACTCAGCATGAAGGCCGGATACTGGCGGGCGACAGCGCCACGCTGGACATGCTGAACGAAACCGCAGGCCTGGGCGACGTGGGGCGTCTGCTGCTGGAAAGCGGCGCCCTGCAGCCGCGCATCGACCTGCAGGTGCTGAGCGCGGACAACGCTGCCCAGTACTGGCAGGACAGCGGCCGGCACCGCTTTCTGCTGGACCTCACGCACGAGGTGTCGCAGGACCTGAGCCACGGCCTCACGCTCAAGATGACCCGCGCAGGGTCCGGGCTCAAGGCCCTGGCGCGGGTGCTTGAGCAGTGGGTGGCCCATTTCCTAGGCGTGCATGTACAGATCGAGCCCGCGCACCAGGTGCAAGACAGCGCATGGCGCTGGCACGTGGGGTTGGACGTGGAATCCACCGCCATCCTGAACGACCTGTACGAAGACCGCCCGGTGGAGGCCGAGCGCATGCAGCGTCTGGTGAGCCTGTTCACGCTGACGTTTGCCGAACCGGCCGAGATGCGCGCCGACGTGGCCGGCAAGCCGGTGTACCTGGGTCTTGCCACGCGCGCGGACGGCACGCTGCGCATCAAGCCACAGAACCTGCTGCTGAACCTGCCGCTGGCGGCTTCGGTGTAGGTTGAAAGCACCAGCAGCCGTGGCGCTACGTAATTGATAGCTGGTAGCGCTTGCCGTTAAAGCGTTTGATGCACTTTTCTACCTGAAATTGTTATTCAGTAAGCGCTAGCAGCTGCAAAAACTGAAGCAAACGGCTCGGTATCGGGCAGCACATAAATCACGCCTGCCACCTTGCCGAAGTGCGGCGCAATCCACTGGTTGTAAAACGCTTCGGGCGCGTTCACACAGCCGTAGCTCACGCGCTTGTCGCGCGTGCCGGGGGTGGCCAGACGCTGCAGGCGGCGTTCGGATGCATGCACGCTGCGCACGCGGTGCAGCGACACGGCAGACTCGTAGTCGATCCACACAATGTCTTCGCCCCGCAGGTTGTGGCCGGGCTCGGTCACAAAACGCCCGGCAGGGGTGGTGCGCTCCTCGGGCCGAATCCTGGACAGCGGGCGCGTGCCGATGTCGGGCGCGGATCGGTCGCCCAGCGCAGCGCCCAGCAACACGGGCGCGCTGCCCAGCCATTGGGCCCGTGCTGAAAAGACGTGGATGCGCGCGGCTGGTTTGTCGATGACGGCAAAGGGCATGCCCTGGTTGTCTGCCGTGGCTGCCGCCCAGCGCACGATCCGCTGCGCGGCGGGGGACGCGTCCGTTGTCGGCCACCCATCGCTGCCTGCAGAGGCATAAACAACTGGCACCCCCACGGGGCCGCAAGTGGCCGCCGCGGCCCATACCAGCAGGCGGCGGCGGGTTGGGCTCCACGGAAGAGCGGGCAAAGACAGTTGAGGGTGCACGGGATGCGGGGTGGTGCGGAACACGCCGGGATGGTAGCGGTTTGCCGCCGCGGCCAATGCCTCCAATAATCCCGATATCCGCGCCCAGCGACTTTGGCGGAGCCCCGCTCCGAACCTGCCATGTTTGATCGCATCCGAAAAGCACTGCAGCCCACGGGCTTGTCGCCTGCCGACAAACCCGTGACCAATACGGAAGTGGTGCGCTGGGCCGCCGCCCAGCGCTTGGCCATCGTGGCGCAAGCCGTTGATGTGCACTTCGACCTAGGGGGCGAACTGGGCGGCCGACCGTGGCGGCTGGAGTGTGGGGCCTCCACGCGCGACTATGTGCGGGGGCTGGAACTGCGCGGCCGTGCAGACGTAGGCGCTGACCCCGATGCCGCCGTGATGGTGCTGAACCGGCCATTGCAGGAGGCGCTGGAAGGCAATGCCTACAGCGCCATCACAGACACGCTGCAGACCACCGTGGACGCCCGCATGCCCGAGGAGATGCGCTGGCTGGCCATGTACGAAGAGGTGGCCTGGCCAGAGTTGCCCGCCTCGTTTCGGCGCCACTTTGCCGTGGTGGCAGAACGCATAGAGACCGCCCAGCACTGGATCCACGCGCCCGTGGTGTCGCAGCTGCTCAATGCGGTAGAAGCGGGGGGCCAGGGTGATGCAACAAGCAGCGCGGTGCGCGCCGAGTCGCCGCTGCTGTTGATGCTGGTGCGTGGCAAGGTCTACCTGCGCATGGAGCACACGCGCCGCAGCCTGCCGGAAATTGCACACGCCACGCAGGTGCTGCTGGCCGCGGCGCAAAGTGCGATGCAGAACGTGCCACCGCCTTCAGAGGGACCCGAACGCGAGTGAGCAAGACTGCCCCCGGTGCAACCCGGCGCAACCCGGCGCTGGGCGTTCGGGCTACGAACCCGCGAGGCCGCCTCAGCTGCCGCGCGTGATGGGCACGGCCGCGTCGCGGCCGTAAGTACCGTATTTGCCCAGTTCCCACTTGGCGATGGCGTTGCGGTGCACTTCGTCCGGGCCATCGGCAAAACGCAGTGTGCGTGCGTTGGCGTACGCGGATGCGAGCGGGAAGTCGTCGCACATGCCGCCGCCGCCATGGACCTGCATGGCCCAGTCGATCACCTGGCAGGCCATGCTGGGCGCCACCACCTTGATCATGGCAATCTCGGTCTTGGCGACCTTGTTGCCGGCCACGTCCATCAGCCAGGCCGCCTTGAGCGTGAGCAGGCGAGCCATATCGATCTTGCAGCGGGCCTCGGCAATGCGTTCCTGCGTCACGGTCTGCTGGGCCACTGTCTTGCCGAAGGCCACGCGCGAGGAGGCACGCTTGCACATCAGCTCCAGCGCACGCTCGGCCAGGCCGATCAGGCGCATGCAGTGGTGGATGCGGCCAGGCCCCAGGCGTCCCTGTGCAATTTCGAAGCCACGCCCTTCGCCCAAAAGGATGTTGGAGACGGGCACGCGCACATTCTCAAAGGTCATCTCCACGTGTCCATGGGGCGCGTCGTCATAGCCCATCACGTTCAGCGGGCGGATGATGGTGATGCCCTTGGTGTCGGCCGGCACCAGCACCATGCTTTGCTGCGAGTGCTTGGGCGCCTCGGGGTCCGTCTTGCCCATGGTGATGAACACGGCACAGCGCGGGTCCGCAGCGCCGGAGATCCACCACTTGCGGCCGTTGATCACGTACTCATCGCCCTGGCGCTCGATGCGGGTGGCAATGTTGGTGGCGTCGCTTGATGCCACGTCGGGCTCGGTCATCGCAAAGGCCGAGCGGATCTTGCCCTCCAGTAGCGGTTTAAGCCAGCGGGCCTTGTTGGCTTCATCGCCGTAGCGGGCGATGGTTTCCATGTTTCCGGTGTCGGGCGCCGAGCAGTTGAACACCTCGCTGGACCATGGCACCCGGCCCATGATTTCGGCCAGGGGTGCGTATTCCTGGTTGGTCAAGCCCGCACCTTCGTAGCCCGACGCGGCAGCGCTGTCGACAGGCAGAAACAGGTTCCACAGCCCTGCGGCCTGTGCCTTGGGCTTGAGGTTCTCGATGGTGTTCAGAGCGCTCCAGCGCTTGCCTGCGGCGGTGTTGGCCGCCAGTTCATCCTTGTAAGAGACCTCGTTGGGGTAGATGTGGTCATCCATGAACTGCAGCAGTTTCGCTTGCAGCTCCTTGGTTTTGGGCGAGTAGTCAAAGTCCATGGGTCTCTTCTCCGTTGGTAATCGTGGGGATGCCTACCCGCGCTGCGCAAACGACCAGGCTAGCTCGGCCATGGGCCGTGCGGTATCCCCCGAGGCCTTGGCCTGGGCGCTGGAGGCCGTGCCCGCCTCCACCCGCTTGGCAATGCCCTGCAGGATGGCCGCGATGCGGAACATGTTGTAGGCGAGGTAAAAGTTCCAGTCGGCGGCGAGCGCCTCGGGCGTGGCTATTGCAGTGCGCTCGCAGTACAGGCGGATATAGCTGTCTTCGCTGGGGATGCCGAGCGCGACCAGGTCCTGGCCCGCGATGCCGCGGCCCATGGCGGCGGGGATGTGCCAGCTCATGCAGTGGTAGCTGAAGTCGGCCAGCGGGTGGCCCAGGGTGGACAGCTCCCAGTCCAGCACCGCAATCACGCGCGGCTCTGTGGGGTGGAACATGAGGTTGTCCAGGCGATAGTCGCCATGCACGATGGACACCTGGCTCTCGTCGCGTGCGCTGGAGGGCATGTGGGCGGGCAGCCATTCCATGAGCTTGTCCATCTCGGGGATGGGCTGCGTGATGGAAGCCACGTACTGCTTGCTCCAGCGGCCGATCTGGCGCTCGAAGTAGTTGCCGGGCTTGCCGTAGCTGGCCAAGCCCCGGTCTGCAAACTTCACGGTGTGAAGCGCGGCAATCACGCGGTTCATCTCGTTGTAGATGGCACCGCGTTCTGCCTGCGACATGCCGGGCAGGGACTGGTCCCACAGCACGCGGCCCTGCATGCATTCCATGACGTAGAAGGCGCGGCCGATGACCGACTCGTCCTCGCACAGCACAAACATGCGCGGCACGGGCACGTCGGTGCCGTACAGGCCGCTCATCACGGCAAACTCGCGCTCGATGGCATGGGCCGAAGGCAGCAGCTTGGCCACCGGGCCGGGCTTGGCACGCATCACATAGCTGGTGGTGGGCGTGATGAGCTTGTAGGTGGGGTTGGACTGCCCGCCCTTGAACATCTCCACCGTCAGCGGGCCGGCAAAGCCCTGCATGTTCTGCGCAAGCCAGGCGGTCAGCTTTTCGGTGTCGAAGGCGTGCTGTTCGGTAACGGGGCGGGTGCCGACAAAGTGATCGAAGTTGCTCATGGATGGCAAAGGATGTTGTTGTTCTTCAGTTGTCGGTCTCCGCAATGCGCATGAGCGCATCGCGGTCGCGCACCACCAGCCCGCCCGGCTCGATGCGGATGGCGTCCTCGCGTTCCATGGCCTTGAGTTCCTGGTTCACCCGCTGGCGCGACGCGCCGAGCAACTGCGCCAGTTCTTCCTGTGCCAGCTGCAGACCGATGCGCATCTCCCGCCCGTCCGACAGGCTGGGAATGCCGTAACTGCGCACCAAGTGCACCAACTGCTTGGCAAGCCGTGCACGCAAGGGCAGGGTGTTGAGGTCTTCCACCAGGCCGTACAGCTGGCGGATGCGCCGCGCATGCAGGCGCAACATGGCTTCGTAGAACTCCACGTGCGATGCCAGGATCTTCTTGAAGTCGGACTTGGCCACACAGAGGATCGTGGTGTCGCCATGCGCATACGCATCGTGCGTGCGCCGGTCCCCGTCGAAGATTGCCACGTCGCCGAACCAGATGCCCGGCTCCACATAGGTCAGCGTGATCTGCTTGCCGGAGATGGATGTGGAGCTCACCCGCACCGCGCCGCGTGCGCAGGCGATCCACTCCTCGGGTGGATCGCCGCGTGCGCAGATCAGGGCGCCGTCCTTGTAACGTTTGACGTAGGCACATCGCAGGATGTCGTGGCGTAGCGAAGGTGAAAGGGATGAGAACCAGCGACCGGAGTTGATCGCTTCACGTTCTTCGATAGTAAGAATCGGGTCGTCCATGGTCTGTCTTTTGGGTGACTGGAAACAGGTCCATTGTCACGTCAGGGACCTGCATGCTGCGTCAGGGTTGTCACCTGCGCGTCTGTGGTCTGTGGGCTCTGTGTTGTGAGCGCGGCGTAACCTGTCTGCAGCCAGGCACGCAACAAAAAACCCCTGGGCGCAAAGGGCGCGGCCAGGGGTTTGCAGGGAAGGGCGCAGTTGTGCGGGGCTACTGGTAGCGTGGCCCGCGCTTTTCCAGGAAAGCCGAGATCCCTTCGCCACCGTTGATGTGGTGCAGGTTCTTCACGAAGTGGTCGCGCTCGTGGCCCAGGTGCTGCGCAAGGCTGGCCTGCGGCGCTTCGTTCAGCAGCTCCTTGATGCTGGCCAGCGCGTTGGGCGCCTTGGTGTTGAGTTGCGCGGCCAGCGCCAGCGCGGAGTCGAGTGCCGAGCCTGCCTCGGCAACGCGGTTGACCAGCCCCAGTGCATGCAGCCGCTCTGCGCCAATGCGGTCCCCGGCCATGAGGATCTCGGTGGCGATCTGGCGGGGCAGGGCCTGCGACAGGCTCCAGCTGGCGCCACCATCGGGCGACAGGGCCACATTGCTGTAGGCCATTACAAACACGGCATTGCGTGCCGCGACGATGAAGTCGCAAGCCAGTGCCAGCGAAAAGCCCGCACCGGCGGCTGCGCCTTCCACCGCTGCAATCACGGGCTTGGGGTAAGTGCGGATGGTCTCGATCCAGTTGTGAAGCCCTTCAATGCTCTGGGCCTGCACATCGGGCGGCTGCTGCCGGTTGGCCAGCAGCCGCTGCAGGTTGCCCCCAGAGCAGAACATGCCGTCCGACCCGGTGATGACCACGCTGCGGATGTCGGCGCTGCTCTCGGCCACGCTCAGGGCCTCCACACCCGCCGCGTACATCGACGGGTCGATGGCATTGCGTCGCTCGGGGTTGCTCAGGGTCAGGATGAGGGTCTGGCCCTGACTGGTGCTTCGGAGTTCTGCGGGCATGGGTGGCCTTGGTACGGGAGTTCAGTTTTCTTCTACATGCGTGAGGCTCAGGCCGATGGCGCCACGCCGCCTCAGCCACGGGCTGGGGCGGTAGCGTGTGTCGCCGTACACAGTCTGCATGTTGAACAGTACTTCGAGGATGTTGGTGGGGCCCCAGCGGTCGCCCATGGCCAACGGGCCCAGCGGGTAGCCCAGCCCCAGGGTCACGGCGGTTTCCAGGTCCTTGGGCGAGCAGATACCCTGCTGGCAGATGTCCGAAGCGATGTTGACGATGGTGGCCACCACACGCTGGGTGACGAAGCCGCCGCTGTCGCGGATCACGCTCACGGCCTTGCCGTCGCGGGCGAACAGCGCGTGCGCGGCATTTCGGATGTCAATCCGCGTCGCAGGGTTGGTGGCCAGCACGCGGCGCTTGGTGGCGGCGTCGTCAATCAGCATGTCGATGCCAATGGTGCGCGCCGGATCCAGCCGCTCCACCACGGCCACCGTGGTCACATCAAAGCCCAGCGGTGCCACTAGGGTGATTGCGGCCGGCGAGGGAGACTGGCCGGTTTCAATGCTTGCGCCCAGGTCCTTGAGCAACTGGTACAGCTCTGCGCGGCGGGACGCGCGGGGCGACACCCACACCGGCGGCATGTCCGCCACCACGTGCGCGGGGGGCTCAGCAGGCACCTGTGCCGCTCCATCCACATAGCGGTAAAACCCTTCGCCCACCTTTTTGCCCACCACGCCGCCGGCGAGGCGCTGCGCGGTGATCACGCTGGGGCGGTAGCGGGGTTCGTCGTAGTACTGGCGGTAGATGGATTCCATCACCGGATGCGACACATCCAGCGCCGTCAGGTCCATCAGCTCGAAGGGCCCCAGCTTGAAGCCCACCTGGTCGCGCAGGATGCGGTCGACGGTGGCAAAGTCGGCCACGCCTTCGCTCACGATGCGCAGGGCCTCGGTGCCGTAGCCGCGCCCCGCATGGTTCACGATAAAGCCGGGGGTGTCTTGCGCCTGCACGGGCGTGTGGCCCATCTGCCGTGCGTAGGAGGCCAGATCGGTGCACAAGGCGGGGTTGGTCTTGAGGCCCGCTATCACCTCCACCACCTTCATCAGCGGTACGGGGTTGAAGAAGTGGAACCCCGCTAGCCGCTCGGGGTGCTTGAGCGCAGCGCCGATGGCGGTCACAGAAAGCGACGAAGTGTTGGTGGCGAGCACCGCATTTTCGCGGACCACTGATTCCAGTTGCGAGAACAATCCCTGCTTGGCGTCCAGCCGCTCGACGATGGCCTCGATGACCAGGTCGCAATGGGCCAAGTCGCCCAGCGCCTGCACCGTGTGCAGCTGTGCGCCCCAGGCGGCGGCCTGCGCTTCGTCAATGCGGCCCTTGGCGACCAGCTTGCCCCATTGTTCGTTCAGTGCCGCCTTCGCGGCGTCTGCAGCGCCGGGGTTGGCATCCATCAAAAAAACCTGGCTTCCGGCCTGGGCTGCAATTTGCGCAATGCCCCGGCCCATGGCGCCGGCGCCGACGACGGCGATGTTGGAATACTGAATTTTCATAGCGCCATTATGGCTCTGGCCTTGGGCAGGACTTATGTGCAAGAATCTCCGCAACCTGGACCAGAATTTATTGTGAATATCCGTAACACCATGTTTGGCGCCGGTCTTTGGGTGGTTGCCACCGGCGCTTCGGCGCTGACCTTGGGCGCCAGCCGAGGGGCTGTGGTGTTGGGTGGTCCGGTGGATCTGACGTTCGAAGTGCAGCCTGATCCGGGCTCCGACGTGGCCTCGTCATGCATTGACGCTGCGCTGCGTGCCGGTGACACACCGATTGGCGCAGCCAAGGTCCGCGTGACGCCGCTGGCTGATGCACCCGGTGCACCCGGGCGCACGCCTGCCGTGCGGGTGCAAGCCGCAGTGGCGGTGGATGAGCCTGTGCTGACGGTGACCTTGACCGCAGGCTGCGCGGGCAAGACCACGCGGACCTATACCTTTTTAGCCGACTTTCCGCTGGCCGTGCCCCGAACCGCAGCGCCTGTGGATGTGGCGCGGCTGGCGCAGGCGGCGCAAGGTGGCGCCGCAGCGCCCGCCGCCGCGCCGTCTACCGAAACTGCATCCCCACCACGCATTCCCCCTCAGCCCGCACCCGCCGAACGTGCCGCGCCCCGTGTGCCGCAACGCCCCGCTGTGCGCCCACCGCAAAGCGCCGATGCTGTGCCGCCCGCGCGAACTGCGCCACGGGCCGCGCAGCAGGCCACTCCGCGGTCGCGGCTGGTGGTGGAGCCCTTGGATGTCTGGCTCGACAGCCCCTTGACGCTGCGGCCATCGATGGAATTGCTGACTACGCCATCTGAAGAGGCCACAGCCAAACGCGCCGAGGCTGCCGCACAGTGGAAGGCGCTGAACGTGCAGCCGCAGGACCTGCAAGACCTGCAAGACACGGACCGGGTCAAGGCCCTGGAGGCCGAAGCCGCCGCGCTGCGCGACCAGGCCAGCCGAGACCGCGCTGCCGCTGCTCAACTGCAGCAGCAACTCGCGCAGGCCGAGGAAGAGCGCTTCCCGGCCACCGTGGTGTATGCGTTGGCGGCGTTGCTGCTGCTGGCGCTGCTGGCGCTTGCACGCACCTGGGTCCGCCTGCGCAGTGCGTCCGACAAAGCCGTGGCGGCCTGGCGCGACTCCGTGGCGTTGGGCAACCGCGAGGCGCAGGCGGCGCACGATGCGGCCATGGGCCTCACACCGCACCCCAACGACACGTGGACGCCGTCCGACGCGCTACCCACCCCCTCAGGCATGGTCCCGGTGTCGGCCCCGGTGCCGGTGTACGAGCCCTTTGTTTCCACATCCCCCGCCGTCAGCGGCCATGCGCCGCGGGATGATGCTGCCAGACCCGCGGCGGCGCCCAAGCCTGCCTTGCGTGCCGTGCCGACTGGCGCAGCCTCTGTACCCACGTCAGTGGCCTCGTCGGCGCCAGCCGCCGCTGCGGCCATGCACATCGTCAACCCCGAAGAGCTGTTCGACGTGCAGCAGCAGGCTGAATTTTTTGTGTCGGTGGGTGAGCACCAGCAAGCCATTGATGTACTTCGCAAGCACATCGCTGAGCACCGCGAATCGTCACCGCTGGCGTACCTTGAGCTTCTGCGGCTGTACCACACGCTCAGCCGGGTGGACGAGTTCACGCAGTTGCGCAAGCAGTTCATGCTGTCGTTCAACGCGCAGGTGCCGGAGTTCACCGGCTTTCATCGCACGGGCCGCATGCTGTACCACTACACGGATGCGCTGGCCGAGATCGAAGCCGAATGGACGTCGCCGTCGGTGTTGATTCTGCTGGAGAAATTCCTGTTCCGCAGTCCCGGCGGAGAGGCGGTCGAGCCCTTTGACCTGGCTGCCTACGATGACCTGCTGTTGCTGCTGTCCATTGCGCAGACCACGCCGGCCAGTGCGCGCGGTGAACCGCCGCCGCGCAAGCGCACCACGCCCCTGGCACCGCCGCGCACCGAAACCCTGGTGGTAGAAGCTCCGGTCGGCCACCGCCGCAAGGACGACCGGCCGCCAGACTCTATGGCCTCCAGTCTGGAGTTCGACTTTGACCTGGTGCCTTCAGAGGTGGCGCGGCAGGCTGCTGCGGCCCAGGTAGCTACGGCGCCTGCGGCCCTGGACCCGGATTCACGCAGCGTACCGCTGGACCTGGACCTGTCTGACCCGCCACACCTCACCCTTAGCGACCTGCCCCCGGTGCCGGTGACTGCGCCTCCACCGGCGGGCCAGCCTGTGGGATTTGGCATGGACAACGACCTCATGGAGCTGCGGCTGGAGCTGGAGCAGCAACAGCAGCAACTGCGCAAGACGCAACCCAAGTAACACCAACACGGGCGCTGCTTGGTTGTTGCTCGGATGGTGCTGGAGCGTTCAATCGGCGCTCCCATCTTGGTGTGTGACGCTACCTTACAACCGCCGGCACACGCATGCTCTCATGGTCACGGCGCAACCGCAGGCCTCATGTGCCGCAGCAGCTGCGCCGCCGCGGCCTCCGGGTCAGGCGCGTTCACCAGGGCGCGCACCACGGCGATAGAGCCCACGCCCGTTGCCAGTACCTGCGCAAACTGCTCCGCGCCGATGCCGCCAATGGCCACCTGCGGGTAGTGGCGCATCAGGCGCGCATACACCCCCAGCCGGCCCACGCCTTGCGGGGCCGTGGCCATCTTCTTGAGCGTGGTGGGGAACACCGCCCCCATGGCGATGTAGCTGGGGCCCACAGCGTCGGCGCGCACCATTTCGGCATAGCCGTGGGTGCTGACGCCCAAGCGCAGGCCGGAGCCGCGCAGGGCCTGCAAATCCGCCGCGCTCAGCGCGTCGAGGTCTTCCTGACCCAAGTGGATGCCATACGCGCCTGCGTCAATCGCCACGCGCCAGTGGTCGTTGATGAACAGCAGTGCGCCGGTGCCTTGCACCGCCTGCACTGCGGCGCGCACTTCGCGCTCAATGGCTGCCGCGTTGTCGGACTTGAAGCGCAGCTGCACCGTGGGCACACCCGCTCGGGCCATGCGGCCCACCCAGGCAGCATCGGGCAGAACGGCGTACAGGCCCAGATTGTGCGGGCAGGCCGCAAACGCCTGTGCGCGCGGTACGGGCTGCAGGCCGAAGTCTTCTGGCGCGTCGGGCCAGGCCTCGGGCTGCGCGCTGCCGGTGCGTACGGCGCGTGCCTGCCAGGCCTGCGCCACGCACTCGGCATCGTGCGCGATGAAACCCAGGGTGCTGCACGCCTGCAGGGCCGCCAGATAGGTCGCGTCGTCGCGGGTGGGCGCAGGCATGGGCTCGGGTGCAAAGCCAGCAAACGTGGCTGCATGGTGCGCAACAATGTCTTGCGCAAGTTGAGAGATTTGAGAGGTATCAGCCATGTTGTGCATGGTGCCAAAAAGGGGTGCCCAGCACCGGTGTGCTGGGCTGTGCGGCGTCTTGTGCCGACATGGCGCCCGCCCGGTGCGCGGCGCGGCCGGCGTTCACCGCGTCGGCAAACGCACCGGCCATGACCACGGGGTCTTGGGCCAGGGCCACAGCGGTGTTCAGCAGCACTCCGTCAAAGCCCCATTCCATGACCTGGCAGGCGTGTGATGGTAGGCCCAAGCCCGCGTCCACCAGCATCGGGACTTGAAGGCGATCGCGCAGCGTCTGCAGCGCATAGGGGTTGACGGGGCCCCGGCCGGTGCCGATGGGGGCTGCCCAGGGCATCACGGCCTGGCAGCCCACATCCACCAGTCGCTGACACAGCACAAGGTCTTCTGTGCAGTAGGGCAGCACCTGAAAACCCTCCTTGATGAGGTGTTCGGCCACACCCACCAGGTTCAGCGTGTCGGGCTGCAGGGTGTAGTCATCGCCGATCAGCTCCAGCTTGATCCACGGGGTGTTGAACACTTCGCGCGCCATCTGTGCGGTGGTGATGGCCTCTTGCGCACTGTGGCAGCCAGCGGTGTTGGGCAGCACGGGCACGTTGAGCTTGCGCAGCAGCTCCCAGAAGCTGCTGCCGCTTTCGGCTGAGTTGCTGCCCTGGCGGCGCAGCGAGGCGGTGACCATGGCGGGTTGGGCGCGCAATACGGCGGCTTCGAGCACGGCGGGCGAGGGGTAGCGCGAGGTGCCCAGCAGCAGGCGGCTGGCAAAGGTCTGGCCGTACAGCACCAGCGGGTCTTGCGGCGTCGGAGTGGTCATGGGTTTACTATGGTTTTGATAGCTGCTAGCGCTTTATGGATAAACGCTAGAGGCCAATTTAATTCAAATTTTTTGTACGGGATCAGCCCCCGGTGACCGGCGAGATGATTTCCACGCTGTCGCCGGGCTGCAGCGTGCGGGCGGTGTAGCCGGTGTTGGGCACAAAGGTGGTGTTCACGGCCACGGCAAAAGGCGGGCGTGCATCGATGGCGGCCACGGCATCGGCCACGGTGGCGCCGTCGGGCAGGTCGTGCGGGGTCTGGTTGATGGTGATGTTCATGCGAGGGCGGCGGCGACGTTGGGGGTGGGCTCGGATGCTGGTGCCAGGTCCAACGCCATATCAAAACGCTGCGAAAGCTGTGATTGTCCTGTGTTCAGCACTTCCAGCGTCACATCCAGCATCGCTGGGGCGATCATGAAACCGTGGCGGTACAGGCCGTTGATCTCCAGCACGCCCGGCTGCGTCTGGCGGATGGCGGGCAGGTTGTCGGGCAGCGTGGGGCGGCACTGCGTGGCCAGCTCCAGGATGCGGCCTTCGGCAAAGCCGGGGTGCACGGCGTAAGCAGCGCTCAGCAGTTCCAGCGTGGAGCGCACGCTGGCGGGCGAGAGGTCGTCGGACTCGATCTCGGTGGCGCCGATGACAAACAGGTGATCTTGTTTGGGCGCGATGTAGATAGGGTAGCGCGGGTGCACCAGCCGCGTGGGGCGCTGCAGCGTCACATCGGGCGCGTGGATGCGCACCACCTCGCCGCGCACACCGCGCAGCGCGCTCCACTGGCTCTTGGCGCCCAGGCCCCGGCAGTCCAGCACCCAGTCGGGCTGGCCCGGGGCGCCGGGGGTGAAGGTGTCGGGCGACTGGGGGCTGTGCCAGTGCGCGCGCACGTCCAGGCGCTCCATCTCCACTACCAGCGCGGCCAGCAGCTGGCGGTTGTCCAGCTGGCCTTCGCCGGGCAGGTACAGGCCCTGGGCAAAGCGGTGGGCCAGCGTGGGCTCGGCCTGGGCCAGGCCGTCGCTGCCCAGCTTTTCAAGCCGGGGCAGCTCGGGCACGGTGTGCTGGTTGGCCTCCAGCTGGCGCGTCAGGCGCTGGGCTTCGGCGGCGTCCTGCCGGTGCCACACGATCAGCGTGCCTGCTTGCTGAAAGAACACCGGCTCGGCCAGCGGCGCCAGCAGCTGCGGCCAACGGGCCAGGGCATGGTGGCCCATGCGCACCACGCCGGGTTCGGTGATCGCCGATTCGGCCAGGGGCGCGAGCATGGCGGCGGCCACCGTGGCGGCCGAGCCTTCGGCGGCGGGGCTGCCCGCGTCATGGATGTCCACGCGGTGGCCCTGGCGGGCCAGTTCCACTGCAAGCAGGCGGCCCATGAGGCCTGCGCCCAGGATGGCAAAGGAGGAGGGTGGCAGTGGCATAGGCGTTGTGGTCTGTCCGTGTGCTGCAGGCGAGGCGCGAGCAAGGTGCATAGGGACAAAACGGGGCTGTGCCGCTTGAAAAGAAACTCCCCACGCCAGCATGACCTGGATCGGGTAGCGGGGCCATTGCGCGCAACGCAACGCAGGGTTCTGTGCAGCCCCAGGGTATTTCTCAGTCGCACGCCCAAGAACAGGTTCTCAATGGCGGGACACCCCTGTTTCGTCCGGAAAAATCAAATTACAGCACAAGCCCGCGCCGCCCTTTTTGCGCTGGCGCATAGGCCATAATTTTTGCCATGACTTCTTTGACCCCGCCGTCCTCCTCACCATCCGAGCCTTCCACACGCCGCTATGTGCGTGTGCTCTCCATTGCGGGCTCCGATAGCGGCGGCGGCGCAGGCATTCAGGCCGACCTCAAGACTTTTGCAGCCCTTGGCTGCTATGGCATGACCGCCATCACGGCCATCACCGCCCAGAACACCTGCGGCGTCACCGGCATCCACGGCGTTCCGCCCGAGATGCTCAAGGCCCAGATCGACGCCGTGGTGCAGGACATCGGCGTGGACGCCGTCAAGATCGGCATGCTGCATTCGCCGGAGGTGGTGCGCGTGGTGGCCGATGCCATCCGCAGCTACCAGCTGCCCCATGTGGTGCTGGACCCGGTGATGGTGGCCACCAGCGGCGACCGGCTGATCGCGCAGGAAACCGTGGGCGTACTTGTGCAGGAGCTGTTCCCGCTGGCCGAGCTGATCACCCCCAACCTGGACGAGGCCGGGTGGCTGCTGGGGCGCAGCATCAAGGGCGTGAACACGCTGGATGAAGCGGCGCAGGCGCTGTGCGCGCTGGGTGCCCGCGCGGCACTCCTCAAAGGCGGCCACCTGCCCGGAGACTGGGTGGTGGACGTGCTGGCCACCCGCAGCGGCGTGCGGCAGCGGCTGGAGTCCGCACGCATTGCCACACCCAACGGGCACGGCACGGGCTGCACCTTGTCATCGGCCATTGCGGCCCACCTGGCGCAGGGCCTGCCCCTGCAGCAGGCCGTGGAGAGCGCGCGTGCCTACATCCTGGGCGCCATCGCAGCGGGCGCTGATGTGACCACAGGGCGTGGCCATGGCCCGCTCAACCACGGCTACGCGCCCGTCGCGCAGCTGGTGCTTTAGAAATTTCAGTCGTTATGGGCTCTAGCGCTTGTCCGTCAAGCGCTAGCAGCTCACAATTCCATAGCGTATCAACGCGATTTCGGCCGTGTGGCAAAGGCCAGCGCAAAGCTGAACGCCAGCGCTGGCAGGGCCGACCCTGCGCCTGGCAATACCTTGGGTGCCAGGTGGTACAACGCAATGCCCGCCAGCCAGATAGCCACTGGCACCCAATTGACCTTACCCGCTGCGGCAAGCAGCGCGGGCGCATTGGTGCCAAAGGCCAGACGCCCCAGGATCACACCAAACAGAGGCACAAACACCGAGCTGAGGAGCAGCAGGAAAGGCTCCAGGCTGTGCATGGGCAGCACCAGCGCCAGGGCCGTGCACACCGCCGCCATGGCCAGGCCCCACTTGCGCACGCCCCAGCGCGGCAGCAGGCTGTGGGCCGACACGGCGCCCGAATAGGTATCGCCATAGGCGTTATCCACCTCGTCAATCAGAATCAGCGACAGCGCAATCAGTCCGCCCTGGGCCAGCAGCAGCGCCTGCACCAGGTCCTTGCTCGGCAAGGTCAGCGCCACCAGCACACCCAGGCTGTAGCACCACATGTTGGCCAGCGCATAGCCCAGCCAGGTGCCGCGCAATGCCGAGCCACCGTTCTTGCCATGGCGCGCATAGTCGGCCACCAGGGGCAGCCACGAAATGGGCATGGCGATCACCAGGTCCAGCGCGGGCAACACGCCCATGCCGCCTGCACCCTGGCGCGTCCACAGCGCTTCAAAACCCTGGGCCTGAGCCAGCGACAAGAACTGCCACGACAGCCACAGCAGCGACAGCACCACCAGCGGCAGCGCCACGCGCGCAATCACCTTGCGCACCAGCTGCACCATCGATCCGCTGATCAGCAGCATCACCACGCCGCCCCACAGCAGCGTGGCCAGCACGGGCCACTGGGCGCCGGCCATGGCCCCTGATTGTTGGCCGATGGCCACGGTGGCGTCGCGCATCACCACCAGCTCGAATGTGCCCCAGCCCACCAGCTGCACGATGTTCAGGATGATGGGCAGGCTCGCAAACGTGCGGCCGTACACGGCGTGCATCAGCCCCGCGCTGGCCAGGCCGCTGTCGCAACCCAGCTTGGCCACCCAGCCCAGCAGGCCCGCGCCCACGATGGAACCGGCCACGATGGCAATCAGTGCCTCTTTGGTGCCCAGCGCGGGCATCAGGTACGCACCCACCTGCATGACCAGCAGGCCCACGCCCAGGCTGAACCAGAGCGAGGCGTGGTCATGCCACTGGAAGACGCGGCGGTCTGGGGAGACGGGGGCCAGCGCTTCGTTGGTAGCGTGCGTGGCGGGGGATGAGGACATGGATTGGCTCCGTAAGCAGATACAGAGCAGGGGCGGCCCGCCGGCGCGCCCTGACGTGTTCAGAGCCGTGCAATGGCGGACTTGCTTCCCTGCGCGAGGATGATCTCAATCAGGTTCAAAGGGACTCTCTCAGTCGAAACAGGCGGGCCCGTTTCGACACCCCTAGCGGTAGCGCTTGCAAAAGCAGCGCGCTGCGGATTGTAGTGGCGTGTGTAGCCGCTGCGCGCCCGGTCAGGCAGCCGCAGGGGCGGGTGCCACACCCAGCAACTGGTGCAGCCGTGGGCTGGTGGTGGTGTACTGCAGGGCCACCTTGTCGCCCTTGAGCGCCTCGGCGGCGCCGAAGGCGGCTAGCGTGGCCTCGTGGAAGCCGCACAGGATGAGCTTGCGTTTGCCGGGGTAGGTGTTGATGTCGCCAACGGCGTAGATGCCGGGCACGCTGGTGCGGAAGGCCTCGGTGTCCACCACCAGCTGTTTGCGGTCCATGGCCAGGCCCCAGTCCGCAATGGGCCCGAGGCGGGGCGAGATGCCCAGCACGGCCACCAGCAGGTCCAGCGTCAGGGCCCGGGTGCTGCCGTCCGCATCCACCACCTGTAGTGCGGTGAGGCGGTCGCGCACGGTGTCAATGCCGGTGATCTGCGCGGCCTCGACGTGGATACGGCATGCTTCGCGCAATTGCTGCAGGCGTTGCAGCAAGTCTTCAGGCGCCTGGAAGACGTCGCGGCGGTGCAGCAGGCTCACGCGGGCGGCCTGGCCTTGCTCGGCCAGTTCCACGGCGCGGGCCACGGCGGGCTCGTCGCCGCCGTGCACGACCACGTGGCGCCCGGCCACATCCAAGCTGGCGGGGAGGTTCTGGTAGTGCAGCTGGGTGCCCACAAAGCGCTCGATGCCGTCCACCTTGAGCGTGCGTGGCACAAAGGCGCCCACGCCTGCGGCGATGAACACGCTGCGGGCCAGCAGTTGTGCGCCTTGCGAGGTTTCGACCAGCATGCGCCCGTCCGCTTGTACGGTGAGGGCAGACACCAGCGTGTTCAGGTGCCACTGGGTCTTGAACGGCGCGATCTGCTGAAGCAGCAGGCCTGCCAGCTCGCGCCCGGTGCACACGGGGATGCCCGGGATGTCGTAGATGGGTTTGTCGCAGTACAGCTCGACGCACTGGCCGCCCGCATGGGGCAGGGCGTCGATGGCGTGGGCGGTGATGCCTTGCAGGCCCAGCTGGAAGACCTGGAACAGCCCCACGGGACCCGCGCCGATGACGACGGCATCGGTTTCTACGACTGCGGGCGCTTGCAAAGTCTCAGTCACAAGCGGGGCGCGCGGCGGGTTACTTGATCAGTTCGTTGACCTTGCCCGGCTTGCCGTTCCACTCGTCGGCGTCGGGCAGTGCGGGCTTGCGCTTGGTGATGCTCTTCCAGCCGTCGGCAAAGGCCAGGTCGGCATTGAGCTTGATGAAGGCGATCTGGTCTGCGGGCAGATCTTCTTCGGCAAAGATGGCGTTGGCCGGGCACTCGGGGATGCAGACGGCGCAATCGATGCACTCATCGGGATCGATGACGAGCATGTTCGGGCCTTCGCGGAAGCAGTCCACGGGGCACACGTCCACACAATCGGTGTACTTGCACTTGATGCAGTTTTCGGAAACGACGTGGGTCATGACAGGAGTTGTGTGGGTCGGTGAAAACCCTCGATTTTAAGGCTTTCACCGCCCTTTGGTTACAGGGGCCTCTCGCGGGGGAGATGTCGGGTCGGTAGGCGCTGATCCAGGTCAGTTGACCAGCACGGCACCGGCCGTCTTGTGGCTGGCCGTATCCACCAGGATCAGCGAGCCCAGCACGCGGGCCTGGGTGAACGGCGCAGCGGGGATGGCCTCTTGCAGCACGAGTTGAACATGGCCAATCGCATTGGGGTCGAGCTGTGTGGCGGCTTCTTCGGCCAGCGTGTTGATGTTGAGCTTGTGCACCACGGCCTTGACCTTGGCCTTGACCCATCGGTGGCCATGCAGCGCCCAGTACACGCGGCCAGCGACCAGAGGCTCATCGTCCATCCAGGCGATGGTGGTGCGCAGTTCGCGGCTGGCGGGCCAGGCGGGGGTGGCGGCGGGCGTGTCGCCAAAGTCGTCGTCGGCAGCTGGCGCTGCAGCAGCCGTGGGCGCGGCCAGAATCCAGTCGCCGCGCGATACGTCTACCTCGCGGTCCAGGATGATGCCGGCGCTCGTGCCCGCGGGCACGTCCTTGGGGCGGCGGGCATGGTCTAGCACTTGCGCCACCGTGGCCAGCTGGCCGCTGGGAAAGATCTGCACGGCGGTGGCAGGTGCGAAGCTGCCAGCAGCCACGCGGCCCCAGAACACGCGGCGGCCCTGGCTGGTGTCGGAGGACGACGAGAATTTCTCGACCCACTGCACCGGGAAGGCCGGGGCCAGCGCCGTGTCGGCGGGGGTGTTGGGCAGTTCTTCCAGCACCTGCAGCAGGGTGGGGCCGGTGTAGCCGCACCAGCCCGCATGGGCATCGACCACGTTCCAGCCTTTGAGGGCGGACACGGGCACCGTAGCGCGCACGGTGATTTCTGCCGCCTGGGCAAAGGCTTGCAGCGCGCCCTGGATGTGCTTCCAGGCCAGCGCGGGGTCTTCCACCGCGTCGAGCTTGTTCACGGCAAACACTAGCGAATGCACGCGCAGCAGGTGCACCAGCAGGCTGTGGCGGCGGGTTTGCGGCAGCAGCGCCAGGCCGGGGTTCTTCCAGTCGAGCTTGGTGGCATCGACCAGCACCACGGCGGCGTCAGCGCTGCTCGCGGCCGTCACCATGTTGCGGGTGTACTGCTCGTGGCCGGGGGCGTCGCCGATGATGAACTTGCGCTCTTCGGTGGCGAAGTAGCGGTAGGCCACGTCAATGGTGATGCCTTGCTCGCGCTCGGCGCTAAGGCCGTCGGTCAGCAGGGCCAAGTCGGTCTCGCCCTGGCGCTGCACACCAGCCAGGTGGTCTTGCAGCACGGCCTTGCTGTCCACCAGCAGGCGGCCGATCAGTGTGCTCTTGCCGTCATCCACGCTGCCGCAGGTGATGAACTTGAGTGCGGAAATATGGTCATTTGGGGCGCTAGCGCTTGCTGAATAAGCGCTGGCAGCTATCGAATTGGTAGTGGTCATCAGAAGTACCCGTCCTTTTTGCGCTTCTCCATCGAAGCATCCGATGTCTTGTCGTCCATGCGCGTGGCGCCGCGCTCGCTCACGTCGGCGGCCAGGGTCTCGATGACGATCTCGGCCGGGGTGGCTGCGGTGCTTTCGACCGGTGCGGTGCAGGTGATGTCGCCCACGGTGCGAAAGCGCACGTCGCGCGTTTCCACCACATCGCCTTCGCGCGCTGGTGTCAGCTCGGTCACGGGCATCAGCAGGCCCTTCTTGTCCACCACCTGGCGCTTGTGCGTGTAGTAGATGCTGGGCAGGCCGATCTGCTCGCGGTCGATGTACTGCCACACATCGAGCTCGGTCCAGTTGCTGATGGGGAACACGCGGAAGTGCTCGCCGGGCTGCAGGCGGGTGTTGAACAGGGTCCACAGCTCGGGGCGCTGGGCCTTGGGCTGCCATTGGCCGAAGCTGTCGCGGTGGCTAAAGATGCGCTCTTTGGCGCGGGCCTTTTCTTCGTCGCGGCGGGCGCCGCCGATCAAGGCGTCAAAGCGGAACTCTTCAATCGCTTCGAGCAGCGTGACCGACTGGTGCACGTTGCGCGACTCGCCCGGGTGTGCCAGGCGCACGGTGCCGCGTGCCATCGAATCCTCGACGCTGCGCACGATGAGTTCGGCGCCCAGTTCCTTCGCGCGGAAGTCGCGGAAGTCCGTGACTTCAGGGAAGTTGTGGCCCGTGTCGATCATCAAGAGCGGGTAGGGGATGCGGCCCGCGCCAAACGCTTTCTCGGCGCACTTGAGCATGACCAGCGAATCCTTGCCGCCCGAGAACAGCAGGGCGGGGCGCTCGAAGGCGGCGGCGACTTCGCGCAAGATGAAGATGGTTTCTTCTTCCAGGGCGTCGAGGTGCGAGTTGTTGAGGTGGTAGCTCATGTTGTTGGTTTTCTCAAGCAGCGCTGAGTCGGTGCGGGCGTTCATGGTCGGGCCTTGGGCGGGCGGATCAGTGCGCAATGTGCAGGCCGCACTCGCGGTTGTCTTCGCCTTTGGTCGGGTCCACGTAGTCAAAGTTGTTGGGCAGGCCGTGCTTCACGCAGTATTCGTGCAGGTCTTTGGACGACCAGTGCAGCAGCGGCGCCACCTTGATGAGGCCATCGGGGTTGATGCTGACCGGGTCCATCTGTGCGCGCACGGCGGTGTCGGTGGCGCGCAGGGCGGTGAACCAGACCTCGGGCGCGGTCTCGCGCAGGGCGCGGGCAAAGGGCTCCAGCTTCACTTCGGCGGTGAACGCGGCGTGGCGCGGGTCGTCCAGCGCGGGCGTGGGGCCTTCCACCGCCTCGCGGTGGGCGCGCGAGCGCAGTGGCAGATAGATCTTCAGGTTCAGCCCCAGCTGCTTCGTTACCTCGTCCGCAAAGCGGTAGGTGGCTTCGGTGTTGTAGCCGTTGTCCATCCACACGACGGGCACCTTCGGGTTCACCTGCGTGACCATGTGCAGGATCACGGCTTCAAAAGGCCGGAAGTTGGTGGTGACGATGCTGGTCTTGCCCAGGCCCAGGGCCCATTCCACCAGGGCGGGCGCGTTGTGGCCCAGGTCGGCGTTGACGGTGGCCAGATCGAGCTGGCTCACGGCTTGGGGGGCTCTGGTGTTCATCAGGCGGCCTCGCGGAAGTGGGGCAGGGGGTGCGTCACGTCGCCTTGGTAGAAGCCCTTGAAACGGTCGAACTGGCGCTGGGCGTCGGCCATGTCCACACCCTCGCGCAGCACGGCCACGTCAAAGCCGCACCGGGCCATCTGCACCAGCTGGTCGATCAGCACTTCGCCGGTGGCGCGCAACTCGCCCGCAAATTTGAGGCGGCCGCGCAGCAGGCGGGCCTGGCTGAAGGCCCGGCCATCGGTGAACTTGGGGAACTGCAGGTCAATGCGGTCCACGCCCGCCAGGTCCAGCTCGAACGGGTTGGCGTCGTTGGGAAGTTCGATGACTTTCAGGCCTGCAGGGCTTGGCTGGTGCTCGTGAGCAGCTATTAGTTTCATAGTTATGAACCCTCAGGCGGTTTCGGTTTCAACGGGGTGGCGGGCCGCATTGGCGGCGGTCTTGAAGGGCTCCAGCCCCACGCGCCGCACGGTGTCGATGAAGTTCTCGTAGCGCGGGCCTTGCGCGTCATCGGCCAGCAGCTGCCGCTCGGTGCGGTAGGTATTCAGCAAGGCCTCGATCACGCCCGGCACTTCGGCGGCGCTGAACGAGGGGCCGATGATCTTGCCCGGCGTGGCAGGGCCCGACAGGTTGGAGCCATCAGCGCCGCCCAGGGTGATCTGGTACCACTCCTTGCCATCCTTGTCCACGCCCAGGATGCCGATGTGGCCGCTGTGGTGGTGACCGCAGCTGTTGATGCAGCCGCTGATGTGCAGGTCGATCTCGCCCAGGTCCCACAGCTCGTCCAGGTCCTGGTAGCGCTCGGTGATGGCTTCGGCAATCGGCAACGAACGGGCGTTGGCCAGCGAGCAGAAGTCGCCGCCGGGGCAGGCAATCATGTCGGTCAAGAGGCCGATGTTGGGCTTGGCCAGGCCCAGGGCCTTGGCGGCCTGGTACAGCTGGGGCAGCTGGTCGCGGCGCACCCAGGGCAAGAGCAGGTTCTGTTCGTGCGTCACGCGCATCTCACCGGCAGAGAAGCGGTCGGCCAGGTCGGCGGCGGCTTCCATCTGCTCGGCGGTGGCGTCGCCAGGGGCGTAGCCCAGGCGCTTGAACGACAGCATCACCGCGCGCAGCTGCGGGTGGCGGTGGGGCAGCACGTTGCGGGTGAGCCAGCGGCCAAAGTCCTTGTCCTCCTCTGCCGCGGTGCGCAGCAGGGCCAGGGTTTCGGCCTCGGCGTTGGCGGGCGAGAGGTCGAGGTCGGGCTCGCGGAAGTTGGCGGCCACGCGGTCGTATTCGGCTTGCGTGATGGTGTGGGGGCCGCCTTCGATCTCCACGATCTGGCGGAACTCTTCTTCCACCTGGTCCACGTACGCCTGGCCCTCGGCCTTCACCAGAATCTTGATGCGCGCCTTCCAGCTGTTGTCGCGCCGGCCGTAGCGGTTGTACACGCGGATCACGGCCTCCAGGTAGTTCATGAGCTGGTTCCATGGCAGGAACTCGCGCAGCACCGGGCTGATGGTGGGGGTGCGGCCCATGCCGCCACCCACGCGCACCTTGAAGCCCAGCTCGCCCGCGTCGTTCTTGACGAGCTGCAGACCCACGTCATACCAGCCCAGTGCAGCGCGGTCTTCGCGGGCGCCGTTGATGGACACCTTGAACTTGCGCGGCAGGAACGAGAACTCGGGGTGCAGCGTGCTCCACTGGCGCAGGATCTCGGTGAAGGGGCGCGGGTCGGCGATCTCGTCGGCGGCAATGCCGGCCAGCGCGTCGCTGTTGATGTTGCGGATGCAGTTGCCGCTGGTCTGGATGCCGTGCAGGTTGACGGTGGCCAGCAGGTCCATCACGTCCGCGGCCTTTGCCAGCGGAATCCAGTTGTACTGCACGTTGGTGCGCGTGGTGAAGTGGCCATAGCCGTACTTCAGCTTGGTGCCAATGCGGCGGCCGTCGGCCAGCGGAATGGCACCCAGCTTTTCCTGCGTGGCCTGGGCCTCGGCCAGCAACGCGGGCTCGGGCTGGTCGTATTCGCGGGCCACGCGGGCCAGCACGCGCAACTGGGCGCTGGAGAGCTCCCCATAGGGCACCGCCACGCGCAGCATGGGTGCGTAGCGCTGGATGTACCAGCCGTTTTGCAGGCGCAGGGGGCGGAAATGTTCTTCGGGCAGCTTGCCGGCCTGCCAGCGTTCGAGCTGGTCGCGGAACTGCTCGGCGCGCAGGCGGATGAATTGGCGGTCAAAGTCGGTGTATTGGTACATCGTGGAGCACTCAGATCAGAATCAATTTGAAGCCCGCCCAGGCGAGCAGCAGGGAGAGGGCAGAGCGGATGAGGCGCTCAGGGGTGCGGGTGACCAGGCGCGAGCCCAGCCAGATACCCGGCAGCGAGCCAGCCAGCAATTGTGCAAGCAAAGGCCAGTCCACCGAGCCCAGCGACGCGTGTCCCAGCCCGGCCACCAGGGTCAATGGCACGGCGTAGGCAATGTCGGCGCCGATGATGCGCGGCAGCGGCAGCAGGGGGTACACCAGCAGTAGCACCGTGACGCCGATGGCGCCCGCACCCACCGAGGTGAACGTGACCAGCGTGCCGATCACCGCGCCCAGCAGCATGGGCAGGCTCCAGTGGCGGGGGCGGGTGGCGTCGCCCGTGTGGGCCTTGCGTGCGGCGTTTTGTGCGGCCTGGCGCTGGGCAGAAAAAACAATGGCCTTGTAGAGCGTGGCGGCGGCTGTGAGCAGCAGGGCAAAACCCAGCGTAGTGGTCATGATGCGCTGCGCGGTGGCGCTGGCCGGGCCCAGGGTGTGCAGCGCCCACAGCGCCAGCAGGGCAGCCGGAATGCTGCCCGCGCACAGCTGGCCCACCACTTTCCATGGCACCAGGCGCTGGCGGGCCAGGCTGACGGTGCCGCCCATCTTGGTGAAGGCCGCAAACAGCAAATCGGTGCCCACGGCCATGTGGGGCTTGATGCCGAAAAAGAAGATGAGGATGGGCGTCATCAGCGAGCCACCGCCCACGCCTGTGAGTCCGACGATCAGACCCACCGCGAAACCCGCAAAGACAAACGCCAATTCCTGCATGGCGGCGAATGTAGAGGGGCTTCTTATGGAAGCAAACTATTGTTTTGTGCTTCTAATATGCAAATATAGATATAAAGACGTGTTGTAAGAGGCGCCAAGCTGGTGGCCAATCAGTTTTCCGGCAGTCCACGCAGCGTTTGTTACATCCGCTCACTCGCCAGTGCACGGGCCAGCTTGGCGTCCAGCGGCAGGGGCTCGCCGTTCAGGCGGGCGGCCAGCAGTTCGCCGCACAGCAAGGCCAGGGTCAGGCCCCGCGCACCCATGGCGGTGCATACCCACAGCCCGGGCAGCGCTGCGGCATCCACCGGCCCCACGATGGGCAGGCGGTCCGGCGCAGTGCAGCGCACGGCGGCCCAGTGTTCAACCGGGGCGGCTGCGCCATCGGCCTGCTCACCAGCCGCCAGGGTGGCCTCGAAACGGGGCGCCAGTGCGCGGGCGGCCGTGGGCATCAGGGTCTGCAGCTTGTTCCATTGCCCCTGGTGGGCTACGAGCTGGTCTGGCGCGCTGGCGGGCAGTTCGGTCACATTGCGCTCGAAGGTCGAGCCCATGATCCAGGCGCGCTCGGTGGCTTGTTCCGTGGAGTTGGTGTTCTGCCCCACGCCAAACGACGGCACCAGGTTGCCATGTCCATTCGCCGGGAAGGGCGCGGGTGGCGGCAAGTCTGTGCCATAGCGGCCCCAGGACACCTGCCCGCGCACGGGTTGCAAAGGCCAGCGCTCGGCCAACAGGGGGGGGCTGCCCGCGCCTGCGGCAATCACCACCACGGGGGCCTGGGCCAGCACCTGGCCTTGCGCATCCAGCGCCAGCCATTCGGTGGGGGTGGCGGCATCGGCCCCCGGGATGGGGCGCAGGCTGGCCACGGCGCATTGGCCTCGCCAGGACACGCCCGGCTCGCGCAGCAGAGCCCGCACAAGCTGGGGTGGGCGGACCCATCCTGCCCGGGTGTGCCAGCAGGCCAGGGCGTCTGGCGGCAGGCCCGCTTGTTCACGGGCCGATGGGGGGGCGGGAATGCTCCAGTCAGCGCCCGGCCCCTCGTGCCAGTCGGTGGGCAAGCCGGGGGTGCCGTCGGTGCGGTGTTCCAGCACGCCGGTGGGGCCCCAGTCCTGGCCCGCCTGCAGGCGCTGGCTGGCTTGCTGCAAGGTGGTGCGCACGCCGCTGCGCGACAGGCGCGACAGCACGGCATCGTCGGGCGACACATGCGGTGCAAACACACCCGCCGGCAGGCCCGACGCGCCCGCTGCGGGTTCGGCCGCCTGGTCCAGCACTTGTACCTGCCAGCCCCGGCGGGCCAGGCTGGCGGCGGCGGCAGCCCCGGCCAGCCCGCCCCCAATCACCAGGCAATGCGGATGCTGCGCGCTGGCCTGGGGGACGGCATTGGGCAAGGTGGCTGTGCGGGGGCGGGGTTCCCAGCGGGGGTTGTAGGTGGCGTGCAGGTTGTCGCGTTTGGGGGGCACGCCGGGTACACGCTGCACTTCGAAGCCGCACTCGGCCAGCCCATCGCGTACGGCGCGGGCAATGGTCCAGGTGGCCAGTTGCGCACCCCTGCGGCAGCAGCGCGCCACGGCTTTGAGGGTGTGGATGTTCCAGATTTCGGGGTTGACTGACGGGCTGAACCCGTCGAGGTACACCGAGTCGGCCGTGGGCGCCTGCTGGCGCAGCATTTCTTGCGCGTCGCCCACGTACAGGGTGAGCAGCACGCGCCCCTTTTCAAAGGCCAGGCGGTGTACGCCGGGCAGCAGGCCCCACCATTGGGCGTGCAGTTGTTCGGCCAGCGGTGCCAGCTCAGCGTGGGCGGAGGTGGCGCGCAGCAGGTCGGCGGCGCTGACAGGCCAGGCTTCGGTCGATATGAAGTGCAGCAGGCGCGGACGTTGCGGGTCGGCGCGCCAGGCAGCCCAGGTGACGAGAAAGTTCAGCCCAAAGCCAAAGCCGGTTTCCAGCACCCGCCACTGGGGCCGGCCCGCCCAGGCCGCTGGCAGGCCGCAGCCTTGCAGGAACACGCGGCGGGCCTGGTCCAGTCCGCCGTTCTCGCTGTGGTAGCGGTCGCCAAAGCGGGGGCTGTAGGGGGTGCCGTCGGGCAGCCAGTCGATGGGCTCGGACATGGGGTATGCAAGTGCTGAACACCGGGCCCGTGCAAGCCTTGCGCGTGGCCCAGAAAAACAAAGGGCGCCACAAGGGCGCCGTGCTGAGGCTGGTTTTTACAGCAAGTTGGCAGAACAGCCGTTGTTCTAGATCACTGGCGGTGAATGCTTGAAATGATCGGCGCTACCAAAACAAAGCTTGCGTGAAACCCCTTTTTGCAATGCCGCGCTGCGCTCCACTACGCACTGGGCGGGACGTAGCCCGCCGCAGCGTCTGCGCCGCTGCCAAAGAAATGGTTTTGGCGAAACCACTTTTTGCAGCGCTGCACTTCGCTTTGCTCCGTTATGCGCTGGGCGGGACGTAGCCCGCCGCGGCGTCTGCACCGCCGCCGAAAAAGTGGTTTTCCATCTGGCGGGCCAGGTATTGGCGGGCGCGGGCGTCGGCCAGGTTCAGGCGGTTTTCATTGACCAGCATGGTCTGGTGCTTGAGCCAGTCGGCCCAGGCTTGCTTGCTGACGTTTTCCCAGATGCGCTTGCCCAGCTCGCCCGGGTAGGGCGGAAAGTCCAGGCCTTCTGCCTCTTGGCCGAGTTTGATGCATTGGACGGTGCGTGCCATGGTGTTTCCTTCTCGTGATGGGGTGGATGCGAAGGCTGCGCGGGTCAGTCTTCAGATGTTTTAGGTATAAAGAACTGAAATCTCAGTAGTTCCAGTTTTGAAGACGGCCTTCCAGAATGCGTTTCATCGGTGTCTGGCACCGCAACACATTCACAAAAGAGGCTCTTCCATGAACTTTCGCCGCGACTTTATCAAGTTTCCCTTCGCCGCCGCCCTGGTGGGCAGTTTGGCCCTGACGGCATTGCCGTCGCTCGCCCAGTCGGTGACGCTGCTCAATGTGTCGTACGACCCCACCCGCGAGCTGTACGTGGACTTCAACCAGGCTTTTGCCAAGCACTGGAAGGCCAAGACCGGCCAGGACGTGACCATCAAGCAAAGCCACGGCGGATCGGGCAAGCAGGCGCGCTCCATCATCGACGGGCTGGAGGCCGATGTGGCCACGCTGGCCCTGGCGGGCGACACCGACGCGCTGCACACCAACGGCGGCTGGATCCCCAAGGACTGGCAAAAGCGCCTGCCGCACAACAGCTCCCCCTACACCTCCACCATCGTGCTGGTGGTGCGCCAGGGCAACCCCAAGGGCATCAAGGACTGGGACGACCTGGTGCGCGCCGACGTGAAGGTGATCACGCCCAACCCCAAGACCTCGGGCGGCGCGCGCTGGAACTACCTGGCCGCGTGGGAATTCGCCAAGCGCAAGTACGGTGGCGACGCCAAGGCCAAGGAGTTCGTGGCCAAGCTGTATGGCAACGTGCCTGCGCTGGACACCGGCGCGCGCGGCTCCACCATCACGTTCGCGCAGCGCAACCAGGGCGACGTGCTGATTGCGTGGGAGAACGAGGCCTACCTGCTGGAAAAGGAATTCGGCGCCAAGTTCGACGTGATCGCGCCGTCGATCTCCATCCTGGCCGAACCCGCTGTGACGGTGGTGGACAAGAACGTGGACAAGAAGGGCACCCGCGCCGTGGCCGAGGCGTACCTGCAGTACCTCTACACCGAGGAAGGCCAGGACATTGCGGGCAAGCACTTCTACCGCCCCGCTGTCTCTGACAAAGCCAAGGCCAAGTACGCCAAGCAGTTCCCCAAGCTGAATCTGTTCACCATCAACGACGCGTTCGGTGGCTGGGACAAGGCGGCCAAGGACCACTTTGCCGACAACGCGAGCTTTGACCAGATCTTCACGCGCAAGTAAGTAAGCCAGCAAGCCCGCCCGCCTCTGTGCGCGGGTGGAAGGCGTCCCAGTCTCCATGAACAAAACCCAGCCCGGGCGGGCCGGGTAGGGCGCTGTACGTCCTTCTTATTAGAAAAAACAGCCTTCTGCGCGCTTCCATCAAGCGCTGATAGCTATCAAAACAGTAGTAGTCAAGGAATCCACACCATGTCCGCCTTGCTCATCGCTGGCAGCCCCTCCGAGCGTTCCCGCTCCGCCGCCTTGCTGGATGCCGTGGCCCAGCGCCTTTCGGTGCGCGGTGCGCTGGTGGACCGCATCCACATCCGCGACCTCTCGCCCCAGGCGCTGCTGCTGGCCGACTTTGGCCACCCCACGGTGGTGCATGCCATCGACCAGGTGGCCGATGCCAGCGTGCTGGTGGTGGCCACCCCGGTCTACAAGGCGGCTTACAGCGGTGTGCTCAAGGTGTTTCTGGACCTGCTGCCGCAAACGGCCCTCAAGGGCAAGACCGTGTTGCCCCTGGCCACGGGCGGCAGCCCGCACCACATGCTGGCGCTCGACTACGCGCTGCGCCCCGTGCTTCAGTCGCTGGGTGCCAAAAGCATCCTGCCTGGCATTTACGCCACCGATGCCCAGGTCACGCTGACGCCCGAGGGCCGCTACCACGTGCAGGCCGACATTGCCGCCCGGCTGGACGATGCGGTGAACGTGCTGGTGACCGAAACCCTGCGCCCGTCGCCCGCCCAGGCCACGCGGTTTGCGCCGGTGCCGTTCTCGCAGGTGCGATGTAGCGTCTGACACCGGCCTGGCGCTGCGGCCCTGCCGTGGTGCCAGCGCCTGCCTTCCTACCCCTTCGTCTTTTTTTGATTTTGTTGCTGCGCCGGGTGCGCGGGCAGGGCGGTGTGCCGCCTGCTGCCAACCCAGTCCGGTCGTCAGTCCCTCACCTGTTTTGAATCTGGAATCCGCACCATGAACGAACTGAACCGCTTCTCCCTGCAACGCCGCCAACTGCTGGCTGCGGTTGCTGCCAGCACCGCAGCAGTCGCAGCGCCCCAGGCCTGGTCGCAAAACGCTGGCCGCGTGCTGCGCGTGGGCCACCAAAAGGGCTGGCTCTCCATCCTCAAGGGCCGCGGCACGCTCGAAAAGCGCCTGGCCCCGCTGGGCGTGAAGGTGACCTGGACAGAGTTCAACGCCGGCCCCGTGCAGCTTGAAGCCCTCAATGTCGGCTCCATCGACTTCGGCGACGTGGGCGAAGCCCCGCCCATCTTTGCCCAGGCGGCAGGCGCCCCGCTGGTCTATGCCGGTGCCACTGTGCCGCGCCCCGCACTGGAGGCCGTGGTCGTGCCCAAGGATTCGCCCATCCGCAGCGTGGCCGACCTCAAGGGCAAGCGCGTGGCCTACAACAAGGGCTCCAACGTGCAGTATTTCCTGGTCAAGCTGCTCGAGAAGAACGGCCTGAAATACGGCGACGTGCGATCCATCTTCCTGGCCCCGGCCGACGCGCGGGCCGCGTTTGAACGCGGCGCGATCGATGCCTGGATCATCTGGGACCCCTTCCTCGCCGCCGCGCAAAAGCAGCTCGACGCGCGCCTGCTGGTCGATGCCACGGGCGTGGTCAACAACCGCGCCTACTACTTCACCTCGCGCGACTTCGCTACCAAGAACGCCGACGTATTGCGCATCGCCATCGAAGAGGTCAATGCCATCGACACCTGGGCGTCCAAGAACAAGGAAGCCGCTGCTGCCGAGCTGTCGTCCGTGCTGGGCCTGGACAAATCCATCACCGACCTGTACCTGAGCCGCGCCCGCTTCGGCACCGCGCCCGTCACGCGCGAGATCCTGGCCGAGCAGCAGGCGATTGCCGACACCTTCTTCGACCTCAAGCTCATCCCCAAGAAGCTCAACCTGCTACACGCCGCGCCGGTGGATCTGCTGTGACCCGGGCCATGAAAGGACACATCGCCATGACCCACCTCACCGTCAACGCAGAGCGCCGCCGCGCACTGCAGCTGCTGGGCGTTACCGCTTTCAGCTGGGCGCTGGCCGGCCGCTATGCCCACGCGCAAAGCGCCGCCGTGCAAGGGCCTGAGCAACTGCGCATTGGTTATCAGAAGTCGCCCGTCAACCTCGTCATCCTGAAGCAGCAGGGCGTGCTGGAAAAGCGCTTTCCGGGCACGCGAATCAGCTGGCTGGAGTTCCCGGCTGGGCCGCAGCTGCTGGAGGCGCTGTCGGTTGGCAGCCTCGAATTCGGCCTGACCGGCGACTCGCCCCCCGTGTTTGCCCAGGCCGCTGGCAAAGACCTGCTCTACGTGGGCGCCGAGCCACCCAAGCCCGACAGCTCCGCGCTGCTGGTGCTCCAGGACTCGCCCTTGCGCACCCTGTCCGACCTCAAGGGCCGCCGCATTGCCGTGCAAAAGGGCAGCAGCGCCCACTACCTGCTGGTGCGCGCGGTGGACAAGGCCGGCCTGCAGTGGTCCGACATGCAGCCCGTTTACCTGGCCCCGGCCGATGCCCGCGCCGCGTTCGAGCGCAAAAGCGTGGACGCCTGGGCCATCTGGGACCCGTTCTACGCCGCCACCGAACTGGCCATCCAGCCCCGGGTCCTTGCGACCGGCCGCGACCTGGCCAGCAGCAACAACTCGTTTTACCTGGCGGCCCGCCCGTTTGTGCAAGCCCACCCGCAGGTGCTGCGCGTGCTGTTTGAAGAGCTCAGCCGCGCCGACCGCCTGGCGCAAGAGGCGCGCAAGGATGCGATCAAGCTCATTGCCGACTTCAGTGGCCTGGACGCGGGTGTCGTGAGCCTGTTCATCCAGCGCCGTCCGTCGTCGCCCGTGGGGCTGCTGGGCAAGGACACCGTGGCCGACCAGCAGCGCGTGGCCGATGCGTTTTTCAAGCTCGGCCTGATTCCCAAACCCGTGAACGTGGCGGACATCGTGTGGCGGCCTGATGCCCGGTCCTGATTTTTTGCTCGATCCAACTTCTCAGAGGTCTTCATGAAAATTTTCTGGTTCATCCCCACCCACGGCGACAGCCGCTACCTTGGCACCGCCAAAGGCGCCCGCCAGCTCAACCACGACTACCTCAAGCAGGTCGCCATCGCTGCCGACAGCCTGGGCTACGAAGGTGTGCTCATCCCCACCGGCCGCTCGTGCGAAGACCCGTGGGTGGTGGCCGCCAGCCTGCTGCCCGTCACGCGCAACCTCAAGTTCCTGGTCGCAGTGCGCCCCGGCCTGCACCAGCCCGCGCTGGCTGCACGCATGGCGGCCACGTTCGATCGCCTGTCCGGCGGGCGCCTGCTCATCAACCTGGTCACCGGCGGCGATCAGGCCGAGCTGGAGGGCGACGGCGTGTTCCTGGACCACGCCACACGCTACGCACAGTCTGCCGAGTTCATCCGCATCTGGCGCGAGATCCTCACGCGCAGCCACCGCGGCGAAGCGCTGGACTACGAAGGCCAGCACCTGTCGGTGAAAGGGGCCAAGCTGCTGTTTCCGCCCGTGCAGCATCCGCACCCGCCGGTGTACTTTGGCGGATCGTCCGCCGCCGCGCACGACCTGGCGGCCGAGCAGGTCGAGACCTACCTCACCTGGGGCGAGCCACCGGCCGAAGTGGCGAAGAAGGTGGCGGACGTGCGCGCCCGGGCCGCAAAACATGGCCGCACCGTCAACTTCGGCATCCGCCTGCACGTGATCGTGCGCGAGACCGAAGAACAGGCCTGGGCCGCCGCCGAGGAACTCATCAGCCATGTGACCGACGACACCGTGGTGCGCGCCCAGGCCGTGTTTGCGCGCATGGACTCCGAGGGCCAGCGGCGCATGGCCTCCCTTCATGCGGGCGGCGCCAAGCGCAGCCGCAAGGACCTGGAGATCAGCCCCAACCTGTGGGCGGGCGTGGGCCTGGTGCGTGGTGGCGCGGGCACCGCCCTGGTGGGCGACCCCCAGACCGTGGCTGCGCGCATCGAGGAATACGCCGCGCTGGGGCTGGACACTTTTGTGCTGTCGGGCTACCCGCACCTGGACGAGGCCTACCGCTTTGCCGAGCTGGTGTTCCCGCTGCTGCCCCTGCCGTTGCGCAACCAGCTGGCCAGCGGCAACCCCTTGTTTGGCAACCCGCTGGGCCCGTTTGGCGAAACCGTGGCCAACGACTTTGTGCCGCGCGCGTCGCAAAGCTGATTCATCCCCGAACCGGAACCCGCCATGACACACACCGTAAGAGAACTGCAGGTATCCCCGGTGGCCGACGCCGTGGACCTGCCCATCGAAGGACCGTTGTTGCCCGCACCCGTGACCCGCTTTCTCACCAGCGTCGCACAGCGCCTCCTGCCCTGGGCCGTGCCCATCGGCCTCATCGTGCTGTGGCAGATCGCGTCGTCGCAAGGCTGGCTCTCCACGCGCGTGCTGCCCGCGCCGCTGGAAGTCGTCAAGGCCGCGTGGACGCTTTCCGCGTCGGGCGAGCTGTGGACGCACGTCAAGGTCAGCGCGGGCCGCGCGCTGGCCGGGCTGGCGGTGGGCGGCGGCCTGGGGCTGCTGCTGGGGCTGCTGCTGGGGCTGCTGCTGGGGCTGCTCACCGGCTCCATCAAGCTGTTCGAGACGCTGCTCGACTCCACCATCCAGATGGTGCGCAACATCCCTGCGCTGGCGCTGATTCCGCTGGTGATCCTGTGGTTCGGCATCGACGAGTCGGCCAAGCTGTTCCTCATCAGCGTGTCGGTGTTCTTCCCGATCTACCTCAACACCTTCCACGGCATCCGCAACGTGGATGCGGGGCTGATCGAGATGGGCCGCACGTATGGCCTCGGCCGCTGGCAGCTCTACAAGCAAATCATCCTGCCGGGTGCGCTCTCCAGCATCCTGGTGGGGCTGCGCTTCTCGCTCGGTTTGATGTGGGTGATCCTGATCGTGGCGGAGACCATCTCGGCGCAGGCGGGCATCGGCTACCTCACGATGAACGCGCGCGAGTTTCTGCAGACCGACATCGTGCTCGTGGGCATCCTGCTGTATGCGCTGCTGGGCAAGCTGGCGGATGTGTTTGCCAAAGGCCTCGAACGGTACTGGCTGCGCTGGCATCCCGGTTATCAGACATGAGCATCCCCCTGAGCGGCGACCGCTCGGTGCAGCCGCCAGAGGCGGCAGCCCCTCGGACTGTCCAAGCCTGCGCGGGCAGGCTTGGAGCCGTAGTCCTCGGCCCCTTCTCTCTACGCGCTGCGCGCTACGGGAAGGGGGACGACGCCAGCGCGGCGGGGCGGCCCTTGCGCGGCGTCCCTGGCATTGGGCCCCGCCCAGCGCAGTCATTGCACCCAGATACTCACTTTTTTATAGCTGCTAGCGCTTGATGGACAGGCGCAGGAGGCCATTTTGACCAATAAATCATCTCAACAACCCCAAGGCGTGCGCCTGGAAGTGAGCGGCGTGGACAAACGCTACGGCACGCGCGACGTGCTCAAGAAGGCGGAGCTGGTCATCGCGCCTGGCGAGTTCGTTGCCATCGTGGGCCGCAGCGGCTGCGGCAAGAGCACGCTGCTGCGGCTGGTGGCGGGGCTGGAGCCGGCGTCGGCTGGCGACATCCGCATCGACGGCAACCGCGTGGACGGCCTGCAAAGCGGCAGCACCCGCATCATGTTCCAGGACGCGCGCCTCTTGCCCTGGAAGCGCGTGCAGGACAACGTGGCCCTGGGCCTGCCGCCCGAGCGGCGCGGCGCCGCGGCCGACGTGCTGGCCCGCGTGGGCCTGGGCGACCGGCTGGGCGAATGGCCCGCACGCCTGTCCGGCGGCCAGCGCCAGCGCGTGGCCCTGGCGCGTGCGCTGGTGCACGACCCGCGCCTGCTGCTGCTCGACGAACCCCTGGGCGCGCTCGACGCGCTCACCCGCATCGAGATGCACCGCCTCATCGAAGGCCTGTGGCGCCAGTCGGGCTTCACCGCGCTGCTGGTCACCCACGACGTGCAAGAGGCCGTGGCCCTGGCCGACCGCGTGATCCTGATCGAAGACGGCCAGATTGCGCTGGACCAGCGCATAGCCCTGCCGCGCCCGCGCGTGCACGGCGATGCAGCGTTCGCCCAGCTTGAAAAGCGCATCCTCGACCGCGTGCTGCAAAAGCCCGATGTGGAGCCCACCCCCGAACCCACCTGGCCCGGCGTGCCTGCGCATGGGCTGCGCTGGGCAGTGTGAATGAAAGAAGCACCCCTGAGTCGCTTCGCACCTTCCCCCTCTCCTCCGGGAGGGGAACGCCACCGGTGGCCTGGCAAAGCCAGTTCCACGGTGGCACTGGCCTGGAGCGTGCCAGTTCCGAGCGCAGCGTTCAACGCTGAGTGATCCGGAATTCCTCATTGTTTTCGTCAACGGACTTTTTTTAGGAGAACCCCATGTCCATCCAAGCCATCAACGTACGCAACCAGTTCAAGGGCAAAGTGCGCGAGATCATTCGCGGCGATGTTGTCTCCGAGGTCGATGTCGAAACCCCCTGGGGCATCGTCACTTCCGTCATCACCACCCGCTCGGTGGACGACCTGGGCCTGGCCGTGGGCTCCGACGTGGTCGCGCTGGTCAAGTCCACCGAGGTGTCCATCGCCAAGCTGTGATCTGACGCGGGCTGTGTGCGCGGCTTCAAGGTGGCCGAGACCAGCGTGCCCCGACCCTCGTCAGAAATCGCAGGGCCAGGCCGCAGGGTATCTGGCAAGAACCCTGGGGCTATTGCCCCCGAAACAGCCCGCGTTGCCTACACTCGGCCCATGACGACCCTTCTGGTTTGCCCTTTTACTGCCCTGGCTGCGCTGCCCCGCGCAGCGGCCTGTGCGCGAGCGGTGGCCAAGAAGAACGCGCGTCGTCAACTGACGCCAGCACATTCCTGAGCCCGGCGGCACATCTCTCCTCCTCATCCCTTTCAGCGCAAACCATCTACCGCCGGGCACCAGCCAGGCGCGGTAGCGGCCGCCTTGTTTGCATGGGCACGGCCGCATTCGATGGAGTGCTTTCATGCATGCAATGGTTAACGTTCACGGCGAGCGGATGCTCACCGATCTGGATTTTTCGCGTCTGACAAAACTGGTGGGTCATCACGTTCCTCCTGTGTTGGAGCATCTGCTTGCCAATGCAGACATCACCAGCTCCCGCGCGGTGCAGCCCGATGTGGTCACGATGTATTCCCGCGTTGAGCTGGTGGACGCGCACACCCACCGGCGCCAGGTACTTACGGTCTGCTATCCGCAGGACGCCGAACCCGCAGCAGGTTTCATCTCGGTGCTCTCGCCCGTGGGTATCAGCCTGCTGGGTCTGAAGGTGGGAGATGTCGCCAAGTGGCAGACGCCCCATGGCGAAGAGTGCGCTGCCATGATTGAGAGCATCCAGTTCCAACCCGAAGCCACGGGTGACTACGTCACGTAGTCCGTACCTCTAGCCTGCGGCCCGCCCCCGGCTGCGCTCCCCATCCCTGCCATTGCCCCGGCGCCGTCTCGCAGCGGCGTTGCGGGACAGCTGCGCGCTGTGCACTCAGAAAGGACGTTCTCACATGACCCCTCGCTCCATCCTTGCCGTGACCGATTTCTCTGAACAGGGAGGGCACGCCCTGGCCCGTGCCGCGCTGCTCTGTGCGCAGCACCGCGCCGCATTGCAGTTGGTCTACCTCGCACAGCCGGGCGAGCTTGCCCCTCCCGACGTGGCCGTGCGCTTGTCGCACCATGCGCTTCAGCTCAGGCAACGCCATCAGGTTCCCGTTCATGCCATAACGCGCGTGGATTGCACAGTGGCCGATATCTCCCGCGCGGCAGCGGGGCACGATCTGGTGGTGTGGGGCACGGCACCGCTGCGCGGGCTGCGGGCCTGGTGGGGCGTGCATCCGGCCATCCACCTGCTGCGTGATTGCCAGCGTCCCGTGGTCGCGGTGTGCACCGCAGCGGCCTACCCATACCGGAGTCTGCTGGTGGCCGTGGACTTTTCAGATGCGTCGCACCGCATGGTCGAGCTGGGCCTGGCGCTCGATCCCAGCGCACGCGTGGAACTGTTCCATGCCATCAGCACCGCCAACGAGGGCAAGCTGCGGTATGCCGAAGTGTCTGAGCGAGCCATCCGGCGCTACCGCGAGCAGTGCAGGCGCCATGCGCAAGACAGGATGTTCACGCTGACCGACTCGTACGATGCACGGCGCAACCGGCTTTCATCCTCCATCGGTCGTGGCGACCCAGCACGAGAGGTGTTGGTGGCTCAGCAGCACGCAGGTGCTGACCTGATCGTGGTGGGCAAACATACCGCGTCCCTGTGGGCAGACTTGCTCCTCGAGAGCGTTGCGCAACGCATCCTGCGCAGGGCCTGCGCAGATGTGCTGATGGTGCCCCATGGTTTTCAGCCCGCGTCCCGCTGTGCAGCCATCGAACGACTCGCTACCGACATGCCAGTGCGCCGTGTCAAGGCGGGTGCGCCACGCCCGCCTAGCCATCCCAACCCGGCTGCGGTGTGGGGTGGCGCATGACGCGGGGGGGGCGGCCACGGTTCTCTGCGGGAAGTGGGTGGACGCGGGCGCTGCAGATTTGTGCAGGGTTTGGCTGACCCCTGCGGCAGCCCAGGGATGTTCAACCTTGCCGCGCCAGCAGCCGCAGCACATCTGCCAGGTCATACGGCTTGGCCAGCACCTGCACCCCTGGCATCGCCACGCTGTGTTCTGAATAGCCTGTGGCCAGCACCATCTTCACGTGGGGGAAGCGGCTGACCACCGCACGGGCCAGGTCGATGCCGTTGAGGGCGCCGGGCATCACCACGTCCGAGAAAACGTAGTCCACGGCCTTGCCGGTCTCCAGGTGCGCCAGTGCAGCATCGGCGCTTTCCGCCATGACCACGGTGAGGCCTGCGGCTTCCAGGGCGGGGGCAACGCTTTCGCGCACCAGCGGGTCGTCTTCCACAAACAGCAGGGTGCCTCGGGCTTTGAGCGCCGCGTCGGCCCCCCGCGCGTTGGATGAGTGCACAGCGCCATCGACGCCTTGAGCGCGCGGCAGAAAGATGTCCACCCGCGTGCCTTCGCCCACCCGGCTGTGCAGCACAAGCGCGCCGCCGGATTGCTTGGCAAAACCAAAGGCTTGCGGCAGGCCGAGGCCCGTGCCCTGGCCAACCTTCTTGGTGGTGAAGAAGGGGTCCAGCGCCTTGGCCATGACCTCCTCCGTCATGCCAATCCCCGAGTCCGCCACGCTCACGCAAACGTAGTCGCCGGGCGGCAGGCCTGCGGTGGGCACCACGGCCTCTTCATTGCGCACCTGCACGCGGATGGCCCCGCCGGCGGGCATGGCGTCCTTGGCATTGATGGCCAGGTTGAGGAAGGCCAGCTCGAACTGCGTGGGATCGATCGTCACCGGCCACAGGTCTTCGTCCACCGCAATGTCCAGCGCGATGCTTGCGGGCAGTACGTTGTCAACCAGCTGACGGAACTCGTGGATCTGCTTGTGCAGGCTCACCGTTTCCAGCCGTGCATCCTGCGTGCGGCCAAACGAGCTGAGCTGGCCCGTCAGCGTCTTGGCGCGCTTGATCGCCTTGGTGCAGGTGTCCAGCAGGCTGTGGACACGTGCGGTGTCGTTGCTGCTCCGCTTGGCCAGCTGGAGCGAGGTGGACAGCGTCTGCAGCAGGTTGTTGAACTCATGCGCGATGCCGCCCGTCAGTCGGCCCAGCGCTTCCATCTTCTGGCTTTGCAGCAGCGCGCGCTGCGCGCGTTCGGTGTCGGCCACCGCCTGGGCAACGCGCAGTTCCATCTCGCGCTGCCCCAGCAGCAGTCGGTTGCTGACCTCGGCCATGCGCATGCCCACCGCATCCACCTCCAAGAGCCCTTGCGAAGAGTAGTGCACCGGGTCGCCGCGGCCCAGCGCCTGCGCGGCGTCCTCCAGCCGCTCCATGCGGTGGATGACGCCCGAGCCGATGCGCCGGGCCAACAGCAGGGCCACCACCAGGAGCAGCAGCGCGGCCGATGCAAAGATGATGGCGCCCCGCACGGCCGAGCTGCGGATCTCGTTCTCTGGGATGCTCAGGATAACGGTCCAGTCCGAACTGGCCACGCGGTGGAAAAACGTCTTCACTTCCACCCCATCCAACGTGACCGAGCGGGTCACGCCTTGAGAGGTCGAGGAAAACAGCCGCTGCAGGCGCTCGTCCGACGAGCGGCCGATAAATTCCGCCGGGTTGCGTGAACGGGCCAGCAGTACGCCCTTGCGGTCCACGATAGCGCCCAGCCACTGCTCGGGCAGCTTCTGCTGGGCCAGCAACGCCTGGATGGCGGCGGCGTTGACGCCCATCACCACAAAGTAGCGGATATCACCGCGTTCGACATACGGGACTTGCACGACAAAGTCATAGCGCTTGCCCAGGGGAGCAAAGAATACGTCCGACACCAAGGGCGTCATGCCCCCGTCGCGCTGCATCAACTCGTTGATACCCGAAGCCCGCTGCGTCGGAAGCGCTGTCCCCAGAGGCACTCGCGTGTTCAGCAGCTGGCGCCCATCGGGGTCGAAGAGGATGATGGTGGTGTCCGGCGTGGGCGCATTCCTCTTGGCAAACTCGTAGAACTGTTCAAGGTCGCCGTTTGCCAGCGACGGGGAGTTGGCAATGGTCCGCAGAATCCTCTGCCGCGACTGCAGTTCGTTGTCCACCAGCAGAGAGAAAGTGCGCGCGGCCTCCTTGAGGCCGGTCTCCTGGGCGTTCTTTTCCTCTTCGTACACGTACCAGATGGCGAGCATGGCGGCGAGGCAGGCTGGCAGCAAAACGGATAGCACAAGGGCGAACAGTTGACTTTTGAAGCGCATGGACAACGATCATCGCCAGAGGCGGAGGTTATAGGGCGGGTATCCCCCCCACTGAAGTCTTTGGATTCAGCTTGGCGAGCGCGCCGCAGGGCTTCAGGCGGCGCCGCCGCCATGTTGAGGTACGTTCAGCGATACGGGCTCCAGCACTGCAAGTCAAAGCAGGCCGGGGAGTCGGTCGGGCGGTGCACGCGACTATAGCTTCCTGCCGCACCCTATTCCCACGCTGCGGACCCGGGGCAGGGCAGGCATCGCCCGGCTTTGGACCTCATGTTCCTGAGGTTGTTAGGAAATCGCCTTCTAACGCTTGTTCAGAAAGCGATAGCAGCTATTAAAAATATAGCTTTTGTTTGTCGTCAGCGCGGCAAACAACCGCTAAACCCGTTCGCCCCCGCAGCCGACACTTCTTTCAGCGTCACCCCTTCCAGCCTGTCGTTCTGGCCCGGCACCTTCGTCAGGCGCTGGCCGTTTTGCCAGCGCCACTGCTGGCCGTCAAAGCTGTAGATGAAGGTGTGCGTGCGGTTGGAGAGCAGGTGCGCGGGCGTGAGGGTGATGGCCTGGGCAGCGGCTTCGGTGGGGGCGTGGGCCTGGGCTTCGTTGTCCTTGATGACGAGCTTGCCCACATAGGGCGTCACGGACGATTCGGTGCGGGTGACTTCGGGCTGGACCAGGGCAGGGCTGTAGCCCGTCAGCGTCCATTCGCCAGGGCCGCTGGGGCGCACGTGGGGCTGGCGGGCGGCGAGGAACTGGGTGCAGGCGCTGGCCAGCGCGGCAAATGATGTCTGGGCCGGGCCGGTGGGCTCGGGCTTGCTGCAGCCTGCCAGCAGCCCCAGGGGCAGGGCGAGCAACAGGGGGGCAGCGCGCACGCGTGTGCGGGTGACAGGCCAGCGGCGGGGCCAGGCGCTGCGGCGCGCGGCGGGTGTGTTGTGCAAGGACCTCATGGGCGGCATTGTGGGCCGGTGGGCGGGCTGGGGCTTGATGGATGTCAAGGGCGTGGCGGTGCGCTGGGGGTGTGCGGGTCTTGCGCTGGCGCGGGTGTGGGCACCAGCGCGGCCGGGTCGCCCTGGTGCCAGCGGTGCAGTGCGGTGGGGTCGGCCAGTGCGGCGAGCACGGCGGCGTTCAGCTCGTGGGCGCTGGCGGGCAGGGGCTGGTCGCGGTAGGCCAGGGCTGTGCCTGCCATCAGGGCTTCGGCGTCCACCAGCAGGCGCAGGTTTTGCGGGATGGTGGCGGATTGTTCTGCGCAGTGTTTGGCTGACAACGAGTGCGCCTTGCGGCAGGCGGCGGGGCGCACGGGGTAGATGCTGCAGCGCTCGTCCACGAGAAAGCTGCAGGCCTGGCGTGCAGGGTTGGTGGGGTTGAGCGCGGCGGTGGTCACATGCCGCTGCAGAGCGCTGAGGGCATCGGCCAATGCCTCTGCTGGCTGGGCACGCAGGTGCTGGGCGATGTTGAAGACCTCGGGCTCGGTCGCTTCGACCCGCAAGTGGCAGCAGTGGGCGCAACCGGCCTGGCAGGCGTGCTGGGGGCCGGTGGCGCGGGCCTGCTCGGCCACGGTGTCCAGGCCCCGATGCAGCTGCGCGATGAAAGCCACGGCGCCATCCGCACCATCGGCGCCCTGGGTCTGCCGCAGCACCTGTGCTGCCCGCTGCCGCACGCGGGCGATGGATTGCAGGAAGGCAGAGCGCTCGTCGTCGGTCAGCATGGGCGGTTCGCGGGGAGTCGGGAAGGTGGCTGTGCCCCGCACCTTAGCAGGCTGTTGAAATTCACTACTTGCCACCGAACGCCCCCGCTTTAAGTTGAAGGCGCTCAGCAAACGGCTTGTTTGACCAACCCTTGATACCGCTTCGCGGTGGGCATCGGCCGCTC
>NZ_JBKBKQ010000017.1:0-106783 GCF_046294525.1 Acidovorax sp. | reverse complement strand
CGCCGGGCAATTGCCCGCGCACAGCGCCTGCTGGGGGCGATCAATTCTCGAAAGCAAGGGCTGTCTTAGTTCGGGCATCACTACGGCACTGCCAGAACCGATTCGTGAAGAGCTTCCTTAGCGCAAAACGGCAGAGAGTGCCAACAGCCTTACCGCGAGGTCTGATGCCTCGGCTCGCATCGCCGGCAAGCTCACCTGCCCCACACTCCAGCCCCCATACCAGATAGCGAACGCCGTGACGCCGGGGAAGAGCAAGGCACCGTCACGCCCGTAAAAGCTGATGGCTTCGTCGATCCGCTCATGGCATGTAGAAGCGCCAATGACGGATTCGCCGTTCCGCACACGTGCTACGTAGCGGTGCGATCCGTCATGATGAATGTGCAGTGTCAGGATCATGTCGTGCTTGGGACAGGACTTGCGTGCTAGTGAGTGATGGCTCGTTTCATCCCCACGCTTGCCGCGGGTTCCCACCACAGTCGCCATACTGCAGTTGCATATCCCTCTCTTGAACGCCTAAGCAGCCGACGTCCGAGATTTCATGAGAGAGCACGTCGGGATCCGCCTGCTGGCGTTGATGCGCAAGGGTGCCAACAGGCTCCTGCCCCATCTGCAGAACCCGTAGGGCAGGCTCGTTACGCCAAAGCGAAGCTGGCAACCAGGTACGCGAGTACATGGCTACGCCGCCTTGGCCAGTTCAGGCGTCGAAATTCCGAGGGCGTCACCTTCACCAGCCAGCAGGCCAATGCAGTCCAGAGCGGTTGGGGGATCGCACGGTTCGGCATATACCCGCACAGCGATATCAGCAGCCGCGGGCGAGAAGTACAGCCACAGCCGGTCCTTGTCCTTGTCATAGCAAGAAAAGAGTGCGCGCCCGGATCCAGGGGCACACATCAGAAATTTGGACATGAACATCTGCTGAATCCGCAGGGTGGGCTCAAAGGCCTGATCATCGTGACCCAAATCCAGTTTGTACCAAGTGCTCATATGTGCCTTTCCTCAACTGGTCCTGCCAGTAATCCACATGAGTCGATGGTATTTTTCTACTGGAAAAACCTCGCTTCTGCTGCGGCGCATCAACCTGTAGGACGAAAGCGAAAAGGCCAAGAAAATGGAGGCGCCCCCATTGAGCAGAGACGCGGCAAGGCGCACTTACACGCAATGCGTAAGAGAGGCTAGGCTTTAGTCGAGCGACGCCTCGAGATCCCAGTGCACCGGCGGCTTGGCTGTCGCACGCCGCGCACCACGCGCTCGCAGCGTGGCGCAGCCCAGCCCGGTGATATATAGCACTTGAGCTTGTTGCTGCTGGGCATCCGGAGGCGGCAATCGGACTTCGACCATGCCTGCGGCACGCAGAATCCGCAATTTGTCGATGTTGCGGATGTCCGACTCCAGCAGAGGGAGCTCGTCCCGATGCAAGCCCAGCAAATACTCCATTGGCATGGCAGCCTCCCGGCGAATGGAGCGCGCATTGTCCGACCGTCCCGCAGCTTGCTCAACCTTTGATACACGAAGGTACAAATAGGCATCCACGCGCGCCCTTCACCACCGGTGTCTACCCATCAGAAACGTCCTACAACAAAAGCCTTGGACTTCCTACTGTCACGAGAAGCTGCGAAAAATAACTTTGTGTTTTCTGCCACCTTCTTCACCAACTGGAGTCCAGAGATGCCCATTGTGGTGCTATTCCTCGGCGTACAAATCATTGCGGTAACAGTTGCCGCAGCGCTGTTGTCGATGTAAAGCCAGGGCCCAAGGGGAGGCAGCCGCAGATTTAGCTCGCCTGCGCGCTCGTGAAAATAAAAAGGGCGTTCGCCGTATTCCAGCGAACGCCCTTTTGACACTATGGTGGTGGAGCTGGCGGGAATTGAACCCGCGTCCGCAAGCCTTTATCGGGCAGATCTACATGTTTAGCGGTCTGTTTTGAATCTCGCTGCCTGTGTCGCGCAGTCGCACGCTACACAGGCCGCCAGCACCCTATTTTCTCGCCTTGGTCCAAGGTACCCGGATCAAGGCCAGCCCATGTAATTATCCTTGCAGCCGGGAGGCGCTGATTGCTCAGAACCCCCTTGCCCAGCCCATAGGCCAACTGTTGCAAGGCTCACTGGCAATTAAGCAGCGAGTGCGAAACGTTCGTCGTTTGCAGTTAGTTTGTTAAATCGAGATTTACGAGCGTGACTCAAGCTCGACATGCACCACACCGATTCCGAACCCACGTCGAAACCAGGACAGCCCCAAGTCTTCTATTTTAAGGTGCTGCCAGCAATTGCAAGAGCTCCAGCGGATTTTTTATTGCGGCGTGGGCACCCCAGCTTGCTGCGTCAGATCTAGCACCAAGGTATCCATAAGTCGCCGCGACCGTACCCATACCGGCAGCGAGGCCAGCAATGATGTCCCGCTCATCGTCTCCCACGTAGATGCACTCGCCGGGTAGCACCTGAAGGCGCAAGGCAGCCTCCAGCAAGGGTGCCGGGTGCGGTTTGGAATGGGGCGTGGTATCTCCGCTCACCACCGTAGCGGCTGATTGGAAAAGTGGGATGGCACGGGTCAATGGGACTGTAAAGCGCTCCGCCTTGTTGGTCACCACACCCCAAGCCAGATTGCGGTCGACCAGCGCGTTGACAAGATCTGCCACGCCGTCGAATACACGCGTGCGGAGCGTCATCTGCGACTCGTAGTTCAAAAAGAACTCTTCGCGCAGAACCGAAAAATCAGGGTGATCCGGCGTCATGCCAAATGCTTCGCCGAGCATGCCGCGAGCACCCGCGCCCGCCATGGGCCGATACCGCTCCAAGGGAAACGACGGCAGGCCCCGGTCGGTGCGCATCTTATCTGCAGCGGCGCCAAGGTCTGGGGCGCTGTCGATCAAGGTTCCATCCAGGTCGAACAGGACGGCGCGGATATTGCCGAACATGTAACTTGCCCCCATCACATGGCACGCTGGGTCGCAAAAAGGTAGTTCACGCTGGTGTCACCGCTGAGCCAGTATCGGCGGGTCACCGGGTTGTACTCCAGGCCCCGCGTGTGCAGGACGTCCAGCCCTGCAGAGCGACAGCTGGCCGCCAACTCGCTCGGACGGATCATCTTTGCGTACTCGTGCGTGCCCCGCGGGAGCATGTTCAGCACATACTCGGCACCCACAATTGCGAGCATGAAAGCCTTGGCGTTGCGGTTGATGGTGGAGAAAAATACCCATCCGCCCGGTTTTACCAACTGGGAACAGGCTCGCACCACAGATGCGGGATCCGGAACGTGTTCCAGCATTTCCATGCAGGTCACGACGTCGAACGAAGCAGGATGCTCGGCGGCGAGAGCCTCCACACTGATCTCGCGGTATTGCACGTTGGGAGTTTGCGCCTCCAGCGCATGCAGCTGTGCCACGCGCAATGCCTTGCCGGCCAGATCAATACCCAATACATCTGCTCCCTTGCGGGCCATGGAGTCGGCCAATATTCCGCCCCCACACCCCACGTCCAGCACCTTTTTGCCCGGGAGTGCTGCCAGCCCATTAATCCAATCCAACCGCAGGGGGTTGATTTGGTGCAAAGGCCGGAATTCGCTGTCAGGGTCCCACCAGCGATGCGCCAGTTCCGAGAATTTTGCCAGTTCGGCAGGATCTGCATTAATTGCGTCAGTCATGTGGTTCATTGTCCTTGAAGTATGTTTGGCACGCGCATGGCCGACAAGCAGGTGGCGTGAGCCAGCAAATTCCTGGTGGTAGCACCGACTATGTGAATACTCCAGACGTAAAAAAGCCCCGTTTCCGGGGCTTTTTTCAAGGTAACCGTGGAACGGATTACTTGGAAGCGCGGGTACCCACGACTTCGATTTCCACGCGGCGATTCTTGGCGCGGCCTTCAGCAGTCTTGTTGTCGGCCACGGGTTGCTTTTCGCCCTTGCCTTCGGTGTAGACGCGGTTCTTTTCAATGCCCTTGGACACGAGGTAAGCCTTCACGGCTTCCGAACGGCGCACCGACAGCTTCTGGTTGTAAGCGTCCGAACCGATGGAGTCGGTGTGACCCACAGCAATGATCACTTCCAGGTTAATGTCCTTGACTTTGGAAACCAGATCGTCCAGCTTTGCCTTGCCTTCGGGCTTCAGTACAGACTTGTCGAAGTCGAAGAAAGCGTCTGCAGCATAAGTCACCTTGGTGGCTACTGCCGGAGGAGCAGGAGGCTTTGCTGGAGCAGCGGCAGGTGCTGGAGCAGCGGCAGGTGCTGGGGCAGCGGCGGGAGCTGGAGCAGCGGCAACGATGGCACCGTCGCAACCAGGAGCAGCCGTTGCAGGCGTCCAGTTGGCATTGCGCCAGCAGTATTCGTTGGTGCCGTTCTTCCAGACCACGCCCGAAGCGTTTCTCCAGTTGTCAACGGTTTGTGCGCCAGCGGCGGTTGCGAGCGCTGCAGAGGCAAACAACATCGCCACTTTGTTCAGTTTCTTCATGGTTCTCCTCTTGGGGAAAAAGCCGCAGCCGCGCTGCGAATCAGGACGCCTGGGGTGACCACCACCCGAAACGTTCAAACGATTGTGCCATACGTAACAGCGCAAAAGCGGGGGCACCCGTGTGGGGCCCGTAGGACAAAACCTGAATTGCTTCGATATGTTGCGCGGTCGCTACACGGTCTTAGCTCTAAAATGATCGCCTCCTGCCGCCACCGCCGTCTCCAATGACCCAGTTTGCCAAAGAAACCCTGCCCATCAGCCTTGAAGAGGAGATGCGTCGCAGTTATCTCGACTACGCAATGAGCGTGATCGTGGGCCGGGCATTGCCCGACGCGCGAGACGGATTGAAGCCCGTGCACCGGCGCGTGCTGTTTGCCATGCACGAGCTCAACAACGACTGGAATCGGCCCTACAAAAAGTCGGCCCGTATCGTCGGCGACGTGATCGGCAAATACCATCCCCACGGCGACTCAGCGGTGTACGACACCATTGTTCGCATGGCGCAGGATTTCTCGCTGCGCCACATGCTGGTGGATGGCCAGGGCAATTTCGGGTCTGTGGATGGTGACAATGCGGCGGCCATGCGTTATACGGAAATCCGCCTGGCCAAAATCGCCCATGAAATGCTGGGCGATATTGACAAGGAAACCGTCGATTTCGGACCCAATTACGACGGCAGCGAAAAGGAGCCGCTGGTATTGCCCAGCAAGCTCCCCAATTTGCTGGTGAATGGCTCGTCAGGGATTGCGGTGGGCATGGCCACCAATATTCCTCCCCACAACCTCAATGAAGTAGTGGACGCATGCCTGCACATGCTGCGCAACCCGGACACCTCCATCGACGAATTGATGGAGATCATCCCGGCGCCTGACTTCCCCACCGCTGGCATCATCTACGGCATCAATGGCGTGAAGGACGGCTACCGAACAGGCCGTGGCAAGGTGGTGATGCGCGCCAAGTGCCACTTTGAGGACATCGACCGCGGCCAGCGCCAAGCGATCATCGTGGACGAGCTGCCCTACCAGGTCAACAAGAAGACGCTGCAGGAGCGAATGGCCGAGCTGGTGCACGAAAAGAAGATCGAAGGCATCAGCCACATACAGGACGAGTCGGACAAGTCCGGCATGCGCCTGGTGATCGAGCTCAAGCGCGGCGAAGTGCCCGAGGTGGTGCTCAACAACCTGTACAAGCAGACGCAGTTGCAGGACACGTTCGGCATGAACATGGTGGCGCTGATCGACGGCCAACCCCGCCTGTGCAACCTCAAGGACCTGATCAGCGTCTTCCTACAACACCGCCGCGAGGTGGTAACCCGCCGCACGGTGTTCGAGCTGCGCAAGGCGCGCGATCGCGGCCATGTGCTCGAAGGCCTGGCCGTGGCGCTGGCCAACATCGACGATTTCATCGCCATCATCCGCAACGCGCCCACGCCGCCCGTGGCCAAGGCCGAGTTGATGAGCCGGTCTTGGGACAGCAAGCTGGTGCGCGAGATGCTCACCCGCACGCGCGAGGACGGCGGCGTAGTCAGCGCCGACGACTACCGCCCCGAAGGGCTGGAGCGCGAGTTCGGCATGGGGCAGGACGGCCTGTACCGCCTGTCGGACACCCAGGCCCAGGAAATCCTGCAGATGCGCCTGCAACGCCTTACGGGCCTGGAGCAGGACAAGATCGTCGCCGAGTACAAGGAAGTCATGGCAGTCATTGAAGACCTGCTGGACATCCTCGCCAAGCCCGAGCGTGTTTCCACCATCATTGGGGAAGAGCTCACCTCCATCAAGCAGGAGTTTGGCCAGCACAAGCTGGGCACGCGCCGCTCCATCGTCGAATACAGCGCCCAGGACCTCTCCACCGAAGACCTGATCACCCCCACCGACATGGTGGTGACCCTGTCCCACACGGGCTATATCAAGAGCCAGCCCCTGTCGGAATACCGGGCGCAAAAACGCGGCGGCCGCGGCAAGCAGGCCACGGCGACCAAGGAAGACGACTGGATCGACCAGCTTTTCATCGCCAACACCCACGATTACATCCTGTGCTTTTCCAACCGGGGCCGGCTGTACTGGCTCAAGGTGTGGGAAGTACCGGCAGGCTCGCGCGGATCGCGGGGCCGTCCCATCGTCAACATGTTCCCTCTGCAGGAAGGCGAGAAGATCAACGTAGTGCTGCCACTCACGGGCGACATGCGCACCTTCCCGGCCGACCGCTATGTGTTCATGGCAACCAGCATGGGCACCGTCAAGAAGACGGCGCTCGACGAGTTCAGCAACCCCCGCAAGGGCGGCATCATTGCTGCCAACCTGGATGAGGGCGACTACCTGATCGGCGCTGCACTGACTGATGGCAAGCACGACGTGATGCTGTTCAGCGACGGCGGGAAGGCCGTGCGCTTTGACGAAAACGACGTACGTGCACTGGGCCGCAACACCCGTGGCGTGCGTGGCATGGACCTGCCGGACGGCCAATCCGTCATCGCCATGCTGGTGGCGGAAGACGAGCAGCAAAGCGTGCTTACGGCCACCGAAAACGGCTACGGCAAGCGCACGCCCATCACCGAATACACGCGCCACGGCCGCGGTACCAAGGGCATGATCGCCATCCAGCAAAGCGAGCGCAACGGCAAGGTCGTGGCCGCCACCCTGGTGCATGCCGATGACGAAATCATGCTGATCACCGACAAGGGCGTACTGGTACGTACCCGCGTGAGCGAAATCCGCGAACTGGGACGCGCCACGCAGGGCGTGACCCTGATTGCACTGGACGAGGGGTCCAAGCTGAGTGGCTTGCAGCGCATTGTGGAGAACGATGCCAACGTGACGGGCGCCGATGCCGAGGGCGATGACACCGTCAGCGGTGCAGCGCCGACGCCGAACGACCCGACAGAATCGCCAGACGCCTGACACACCGAAGGCGCGGGCGGCATTGCAAGCAGCTCCGCCCATGCTATCAAATACAGAGCTTCTAGCGCTTGCTGGATAAGCGCTAGCAGCCTTTTTTACTCAAATTTCATGACACGCCCATACAACTTCTCGGCCGGCCCGGCCGCCATCCCCACCGAAGTGCTGGAGCAGGCTGCGGCCGAGATGCTGGACTGGCATGGCAGCGGCATGGGCGTGATGGAAATGAGCCACCGGGGCAAGGAGTTCTTGTCCATCTACGAACAGGCCGAGGCCGATCTGCGCGAACTGCTTGCCGTGCCTTCGCACTTCAAGATCCTCTTCATGCAGGGCGGCGGCCTGGCGGAGAACGCCATCGTGCCGCTGAACCTTTCGCGGGCAGGCGTTGTGGACTTCGTCGTCACCGGCAGCTGGAGCCAGAAGTCGCAGAAGGAAGCGCGCAAGTACGCCTCCGAGGTCAACGTAGTGGCCTCTGGCGAGGAAACCAGCTTCACCACCCTGCCTGACCCGGCCACCTGGACCGTGAGCCGGGGTGCCAGCTACCTGCACATCTGCAGCAACGAAACCATCAACGGTATCGAGTTCCACCAGTTGCCCGACCTGAAGGCGTTGGGCAGCGACGCGCCACTGGTCATTGATTTCTCTTCCCACGTCGCCTCGCGCCCAGTGGACTGGTCCCGTGTGGGGCTGGCGTTTGGCGGTGCACAGAAGAACCTGGGGCCGGCTGGGCTGACACTGGTAGTGGTGCGGGAAGATCTGCTGGGCCACGCCCTGCCCGCCTGCCCCAGCGCCTTTGACTACAAGACGGTGGCCGACAACCACTCTATGTACAACACGCCGCCGACCTGGGGCATCTATGTAGCCGGGCTGACCTTCCAGTGGCTCAAGCGCCAGCGAGAAGGCGCCCTGACCGGCGTGGCCGCGATGGAACAGCGCAACATCGCCAAGGCTGCCCTGCTCTACAGCACCATCGACCAGTCGCAGCTGTATGTGAACAAGGTGTCCGTCACCTGCCGCTCGCGCATGAACATCCCGTTCTTCCTGCGCGACGAAAGCCGCAACGAAGCGTTCCTGGCCGGCGCCAAGGAGCGCGGCCTGCTGCAACTCAAGGGCCACAAGTCCGTGGGGGGTATGCGTGCCAGCGTCTACAACGCCATGCCGATCGAAGGCGTGCAGGCGCTGGTGGACTACATGCGAGAATTTGAACAAAAGCAGGCCTGATGCGCCGTGGAGCCGGTACCCAGACCACCCCGGCCCTCGCACCATTGTTGACCCCAACGCCTGCCCGCAACCCATCGTCCCATGAACAACCCGCAAGCCTCACCCGACCTCGCCAGCCTGCGCGTGCAGATCGACAGCATTGACCAGCAACTACTTACCCTGCTGAACCAGCGGGCGCTGGTGGCCGAACAGGTGGGCGAGGTCAAGAAACGCGAGGGCACCCCGTTCTTCCGCCCCGACCGCGTGGCCCAGGTCATCGACAAGATCACCCACGCCAACCCCGGCCCGCTCAAGGGCGCACATGTCGCCGCCATTTGGCGCGAGATCATGTCGGCCTGCCTGGCGCTTGAGTCGCCGCAGCGCGTGGCCGTGCTGGGCCCCGAGGGCACGTTCTGCGAGCAGGCCGCCATCGAATTTTTTGGCGGCGCCGCTGATCTGATGTACTGCGCCAACTTCGACGAAGTCTTCCACGCCACCGCCGCAGGCAGCGCGCAGTACGGCGTGGTGGGCGTGGAGAACTCGACGGAAGGCGTGGTCACGCGCTCACTCGACCTCTTTCTGCACACACCGACTCACGTGGTCGGCGAAGTGAGCCTGCTGGTACGTCACAACCTGCTGCGCACCAGCAATTCGCTCGACGGCATCGAGGTGGTGTTGGCGCACCCGCAGGCGCTGGCGCAGTGCCAGGCGTGGCTGTCCAAGCACCTGCCCCATGCAGAGCGCCGCCCGGTATCCAGCAACGCCGAAGGCGCCCGCCTGGCCACCACCAACCCGGCCTGGGCCGCCCTGTCCAGCGAGCGCGCGGCCACCCAGTTCGGCCTGCACATCGTGGCCCACGCGATCCAGGACGACGCCTACAACCGCACGCGTTTCGCCATCATCTGCCTGCCGCACACGCTGCAGACGCCTCCCCCGTCGGGCAAGGACTGTACAAGCCTCGTGGTGTCGGTGCCCAACCGGCCCGGCGCTGTGCACGACCTGCTCGTGCCACTCAAGAACCACGGCGTGTCCATGACGCGCTTTGAGTCGCGCCCTGCTCGCACGGGCCAGTGGGAGTATTACTTCTACATAGACCTCGACGGCCACCCCGCCCAGCCCCATGTGGCGCGGGCGCTGGAAGAACTGCGCGGGCTGTGCGCGTTCTACAAGGTCCTGGGCACCTACCCCGTGTCGTCCTGAGGAGCAGCGCCATGTTTGAACAATTGGGACTGATCGGCTGCGGGCTCATGGGCGGCTCATTTGCGCTGGCCATGAAGAAGGCAGGCCTCGTCAAGCGCGTGGTGGGCTACAGCAAATCGCCCTCCACTACCGACCGCGCCCGCCAGCTGGGGGTGATCGACGTGGAGGCGCCGTCCGCCCTGCTCGCTGTGGCGGGGGCCGACATCGTGCTGGTAGCTGTGCCGGTGGCTGCCACTGAAGCCACGCTCAAGGCCATCAAGCACCTGGTCACGCCACAGATGCTCATCATGGACGTGGGCTCCACCAAGGCCGACGTGGTGCAGGCCGCCCGCCGGGCGCTGCGCGACCAAGTGGGCTCGTTTGTGCCCGCCCACCCCATCACGGGTCGCGAAGTCTCTGGTGTGGAGCACGCCGAGGCCGATCTCTACAGCGGGCGCCAAGTGATCCTGACGCCCACCGAGCGTACCTACACCGCGCAGTTGCAAAAGGCGGAAGAGATCTGGGCGGCTCTGGGCAGCCGCGTCTCCAGCATGTCGCCCGAGTCGCACGACGCCGCCTTTGCGGCTGTCAGCCACTTGCCGCACCTGCTGGCGTTCGCCATGATGAACAGCATCACCGGTCAGTCCTCGGGTGACGACTTCCTGTCCCTGGCCGGACCGGGGTTCCGCGACTTCACGCGCATCGCGGCCAGCGACCCCAAGGTGTGGCGCGACATCCTGCTGTCCAACCGCGAAGAGCTGATCGCCCAGTCCAAGCTGTTCCAGCAGGCCTTGCGCAATCTTGAAAAGGCGATGCAGGACGGCGACGCGCAGGCCCTGGAAGACATGGTGACTCTGGCGAGCGAAACGCGTGCGCATTGGCGCATGGGTGCAAAAAGAAAATAGCCCCCTGAATCGCCTTCGGCGCCTTCCCCCTTGAGGGGGACGCACCCGGTGGCCTGGCGGAGCCAGTTCCACGGGTGCACTGGTGTGAACGCGCCAGTTGCACAGCCCTTGGCCGCGCGAACGCTCTTTGCTCTTTGAGCTGCAATGGACGAATTTGACCGATGTACAGCACCGCATTCCTAGACCTGCCCCCGTTGCAAGCCGCTGCCGGCGAAGTCCATCTGCCGGGCTCCAAAAGCATTTCCAACCGTGTGCTGCTGCTGGCGGCGTTGAGCGCAGGCACGACCACCGTGCATGACCTGCTCGCGTCGGACGATACCCGGGTGATGCTCGATGGCCTGCGGCAGATCGGCTGCACCGTGGACGAAGTGGGCGGCGGCACGGTGCACATCACAGGGCTTGGCGGGCGCACACCCCGCTCGCCGGCGAAGCTCTTCATGGGCAATGCGGGCACGGCCATGCGGCCACTCACGGCGGCGCTCGCTTTGCTGGGTGGCGAATTTGAACTCGCCGGCGTGCCGCGGATGCACGAACGGCCGATTGGCGACCTAGTGGATGCGCTGCGCCAGTTGGGCTGCCAGATCGACTACCTCGGCAACGAGGGCTACCCGCCCTTGCGCATTGCCCATGGCCAGGGCGTCCCGGCCCTTGCGCTGGTCGCGCCTATCCGCGTGCGCGGCGATGTCTCCAGCCAGTTCCTCACCGCGCTGCTCATGGCACTACCGCTGGCGGCGGCCTCACAGGACGTGGTGATCGAGGTGGTGGGTGAGCTGATTTCCAAGCCCTACATCGCCATCACGCTAGAGCTGCTGACCCGCTTTGGCATCACTGTGCAGCACGATCAATGGCAGCGCTTCACCATACCGGCCGGCAGCCACTATGAGTCGCCTGGCAGCATCCATGTTGAGGCAGACGCCTCATCCGCTAGCTATTTCATAGCACTTGGCGCAATCGCAGCAAGCGCTGGAGGCCAAAATGGCATCAAAATCCAGGGCGTAGGCCTGGATTCGATCCAGGGCGACATCCGCTTTGTAGAGGGTGCGCGCGCGATGGGCGCCGTGGTCACCGGCGGCCCCAACTGGCTGCAGATCGAGCGCGGCGCTTGGCCCCTCACCGCGATCGATCTGGATTGCAACCACATTCCGGATGCGGCCATGACGCTGGCCGTGATGGCGCTGTACGCCCAGGGGACGACCACCCTGCGCAACATCGCCAGCTGGCGCGTGAAGGAGACCGACCGCATTGCCGCCATGGCCACCGAGTTGCGCAAGCTCGGCGCCACCGTCGAGGAAGGCGCGGACTTCATCCGCGTGACGCCGCACGCCAGGGTGGAGGACTGGCGCGCCGCCAGCATCCACACCTATGACGACCACCGCGTGGCCATGTGCTTTTCACTGGCGGCCTTCAACCCGGCGGGGGTGCCTGTGCGCATTGAAGACCCCAAGTGCGTCGCCAAGACCTTTCCGGACTATTTCGAGACACTGTTTTCTGTGGCGCAAGCAGCTATCGACGAGGTCCCGGTGATCTGCATCGACGGTCCCACGGCCTCTGGCAAGGGCACGGTGGCGGCCGCCGTGGCGCAGCGACTGGGCTACCGCTTCCTGGATTCTGGCGCCATGTACCGCATCACCGCGCTGGCGGCCATCCGCACCGGACTGCAGATTGATGCTGGGCACGAGGCCCGGATTGCCCAGATGGCAGAGACCCTTCCCGTGCGCTTCGAGGGCGGCCGGGTGTGGCTTGCCAGCGACGACGTGACCGACGCCATCCGTACCGAGGAGGCCGGCATGAATGCCTCGCGTGTCTCAGCCCTGCCCGCCGTCCGGCAGGCCCTGGTGGCGCTGCAGCACAGTTTCCAGCGCGTGCCGGGCCTGGTGGCCGACGGGCGCGACATGGGCACAGTGATCTTTCCGGACGCGCCTTTGAAGGTCTACCTGACGGCCAGCGCCGCCTGCCGCGCGGAACGCCGTTATAAACAGTTGATTTCAAAGGGTTTTTCGGCTAATATCGACGACCTTCGTGCGGACCTCGAAGCGCGCGACCTGCGGGACAGCTCCCGCCCGGTGGCACCGCTCAAGCCCGCGCAGGACGCTCTGGTCCTGGACAACTCCGATTTGACGATTGAACAAGCCGTTGAAAAGGTGCTTGCCTGGTGGCAAGAGCGCCAGCCTTTCGCAGCAGTTGCTGCACAGGGCTGACCCCGTGGAGCCTTCGGGCTCCAGGCAAGGCTGCAAGGCCCTGCCACAGGCCCACACGCCCCCCCTCGCGCGCCAGCGCACCGGCAGTGTGGATCGTTAATCTAACCCGCGGCCCAGCCGCAAAAAACCACCGCAAGCAGCTATAAAAACGGTAGCAATGGTGCTGCCGGAATCCTGTTTGTGGCAAGGAAACACATGTCCGAATCTTTTGCCGCCCTTTTTGAAGAATCTCTGCAGCGCACGGAAATGCGCCCAGGCGAAGTCATCACCGCTGAGGTCGTGCGCGTTGAGCACAACTTCGTGGTCGTGAACGCTGGCCTCAAGTCCGAAGCCTACGTGCCGCTGGAAGAGTTCAAGAACGACAAGGGCGAAGTCGAAGTCCAAGTGGGTGACTTCGTGTCGGTGGCCATTGGCTCCATCGAAAACGGCTACGGCGACACCATCCTGTCGCGCGACACCGCCAAGCGTCTGGCTTCGTGGATGAGCCTGGAAAAGGCCCTGGAATCCGGCGAATTCGTCACCGGCACCACGTCCGGCAAGGTCAAGGGCGGCCTGACTGTCCTGGTCAACGGCATCCGCGCATTCCTGCCCGGTTCGCTGATCGATACCCGTCCGATCAAGGATCTGACGCCGTACGAAAACAAGACCATGGAATTCAAGGTCATCAAGCTGGACCGCAAGCGCAACAACGTGGTGCTGAGCCGCCGCGCTGTGGTGGAAGCCTCCATGGGCGAAGAGCGCGCCAAGCTGATGGAAACCCTGAAGGAAGGTTCCATCGTTCAAGGCGTGGTCAAGAACATCACCGAATACGGTGCGTTCGTGGACCTGGGCGGCATCGACGGCCTGCTGCACATCACCGACATGGCATGGCGCCGCGTGCGTCACCCCTCCGAAGTGGTGACTGCTGGCCAGGAAATCACCGCCAAGATCCTGAAGTTCGACACCGAGAAGAACCGTGTCTCGCTGGGTCTGAAGCAAATGGGTGACGACCCCTGGATGGGCGTGAACCGCCGTTACCCCCAAGGCACGCGCCTGTTCGGCAAGATCACGAACATCGCCGACTACGGCGCATTCGTGGAACTCGAACCCGGCATCGAAGGCCTGGTGCACGTCTCCGAAATGGACTGGACCAACAAGAACATCGCTCCCGCCAAGCTGGTTTCGCTGGGCGACGAAGTCGAAGTCATGGTCCTGGAAATCGACGAAGACAAGCGCCGCATCAGCCTGGGCATGAAGCAGTGCAAGGCCAACCCATGGCAAGAATTCGCACAGGACACGAAGCGCGGCGACCGCGTGAAGGGCCCCATCAAGTCCATCACCGACTTCGGCGTGTTCGTGGGCTTGGCTGCCGGTATCGACGGCCTGGTGCATCTGTCTGACCTGTCGTGGAACGAACCCGGCGAAGCCGCTGTTCGCAACTACAAGAAGGGCCAGGAAGTGGAAGCGATCGTGCTGGCCGTGGACGTGGACCGCGAACGCATCTCGCTGGGCATCAAGCAGCTCGACGGCGACCCATTCACGACCTTCGTAACCGTGAACGACAAGGGCCAGACGGTGACCGGCAAGGTCAAGACCGTGGACGCCCGCGGAGCTGAAATCGACCTCGGCGAAGACATCGTGGGCTACCTGCGCGCTTCGGAAATCTCCCGTGACCGCGTGGAAGATGCCCGCAACGTGCTCAAGGAAGGCGACGAAGTCACGGCCGTGGTGGTGAACGTGGATCGCAAGACCCGCAACATCCAGCTGTCGATCAAGGCCAAGGACATGGCCGACCAACAAGAAGCCATGTCTTCGCTGTCCCAGCAATCTGCTCGCGAAAGCGCCGGCACGACCAGCCTGGGCGCCCTGCTGCGTGCCAAGCTGGACAACTCGGAAAAGTAAAGCGCTGACCCGGTAGGGAGCGATTCCTTACCCGGCCAGACAGCGGGCGCCTTGTGCGCCCGCTCTTTTTTCTAGAAGAAGAGAGACAACCTTGCCCTTCCCGGGCAACCCGCCTATGTCCCAAGATTCCATGACCCGCTCAGACCTTGTTGAGGAACTGGCCGCACGATTTGGCCAGCTCACTCACCGCGATGCTGAATACGCCGTGAAGACCATCCTGGACGCGGTAGGAGACGCCCTGGTGCGCGGGCACCGTATCGAGATCCGCGGCTTTGGCAGCTTTTCGGTCAACCACCGCCCACCCCGCATGGGCCGCAACCCGCGCAGCGGTGAGGCTGTGGCGATTCCGGAAAAACGCGTGCCACACTTCAAGCCCGGCAAGGCACTGCGCGAAGCGGTAGACAAACGCACGGCTGAGATGGAAGAAATCTCGGGCACACGCGGCGCCACACCGACTCAAAAATGATAGCTGCCAGCGCTTGATGGACAAGCGCTGGAGCCATTTTTTACGTGAAATGTGGCATGCCAACCGCCACGTGAACCCAGGTGGAGACACCGCCTAGAATCGCCCCACCACTGGGGAGACCGATGAAATACCTCCTGTGGCTGCTCAAGGCAGCCATTTTTTTTACGCTGTTTGCCTTTGCGCTGAACAACCAGCAAGACGCCACGGTGCATTTTTTCTTTGGCACGCAGTGGCGCGCGCCGCTGGTGCTGGTGGTGCTAACCGCCTTTGCAGCCGGGCTGGCCGTGGGTGTGCTGGGCATGGTGCCGCGCTGGTGGCGCCACCGCAATGCCGCGCGGCGCGCTCAGAAAGCGGTGGTCGCAGCGCCCACCTCTGCGACGGCAACAACAACCACCGCCGCCGGCCCTGGCACCACCCCGGCCGCTTCTCCCGTGTCTGAACTGCCCTCCGTTCATGGAATTTGACCTCAGCTGGGTTCTGCTGGGCCTGCCGGTGGCCTTTGTGCTGGGCTGGCTGGCGTCGCGCTTCGACCTGCGCCAGTTGCGCGCCGAAAACCGCCGTGCCCCCAAGGCCTACTTCAAGGGCTTGAACTTTTTGCTCAACGAGCAGCAGGACCAGGCCATCGACGCCTTCATCGAGGCGGTGCAAAACGATCCCGATACCTCGGAGCTGCACTTCGCCCTGGGCAACCTGTTCCGTCGCCGCGGCGAATACGACCGCGCCGTGCGCGTGCACGAACACCTGCTGTCGCGCGGTGACCTTTCTCGCGCCGACCGCGAACGCGCGCAGCATGCCCTGGCGCTCGACTTCCTCAAGGCCGGCCTGCTGGACCGTGCAGAAGACGCACTGCATCGCCTGGAAGGCACGCCCTTCGAAGCCCAGGCCCGGCTGGCGCTGCTGGCGATCTACGAGCGCTCGCGCGACTGGCCGCATGCCGCTGCCATCGCCCAAAAGATGCATGCTGCGGATCAGGGCGACTTCAGCACCCGCCAGGCGCACTACTTGTGCGAACAGGCGCTGACCCTCAGCGGCCAGGGCGACCTGCCGGGCGCCCTGGCCCTGCTGCAACAAGCGGTGGCCGCAGCGCCCGACGCTGCGCGCGCTCGTGTCGAGATGGCCCGCTTGCAACGGCTGATGGGGCGTCCGGCCGATGTGCTGGCCACCCTGCGAACGCTCGGCGACCGCAACCCCGCCGCCCTGCCCCTGGCAGCACCGCTGATGGTGGAGGCTGCCACGGCCACCGGGCAGGTGCCGCAGGTGCAGGCACTGCTGCAGGCGCACTACGAGCAGGCCCCGTCGCTCGACGTGCTGGAAAGCCTGGTGGCCATGGAACTGGCGAACGAGGCTACGGCCGACACGGCGCGGCAGCGCTACGTTCAGCACCTCGACAGGGAACGCTCGCTGGTGGCCGCTGCCAAGTGGCTGGCGACCGAGAAACTGGAGCATGAGGAATTTCACCCACAGATCCAGCGCGCTTTGGACCATGCCGTCAAGCCGCTGACACGCTACCGCTGCGCGGCCTGCGGGTTTGAGGCACGACAGCATTTCTGGCAATGCCCCGGCTGCCAGACCTGGGACAGCTACCCCGCGCGGCGCGTGGAAGAGCTCTGAAACAACTGGCAACAGCGCGTTTCCAGCACTGGATAAGATGGCCGCGCGGCGCAGGGTGCGCCGCGCACACAGGGCCAGTTCGCCCGTTGATTCATTCATCATCCACACATTGAGGGAGTCCCATCATGTTCAAGAAAATCCTGCTGATCATCACCATGCTGTACGCCGCAGCGGCCTTTGCTGCAGTGGACGTGAACAAGGCCACCGAAGCTGAACTCGACGGCATCAAAGGCATTGGCCCCGGCCTCTCCAGCAAGATCCTTGATGAGCGCAAGAACGGTAACTTCAAGGATTGGAACGACTTCATTGCCCGCGTGAGCGGGGTGGGCGAAAAGACCGCTGCGAAGTTCTCCAGCGAAGGCCTGACCGTGAATGGCAAGAAATTCAACGCTGCGGCCACCGCCAAATCGGACGGCAAGACGGCGACGGGTGGCGAGAAGGCCGAAAAGAACGCCGAGAAGAAAACCAAGAGCGACAAGGCAGACAAGGCCACCGCTCCCGCCAAGCCCGTCGCGCAAGCACCCGCTGCGGCACCTGCCGCCACGTCGACGGCAACCGACAGCGCTACAAAAAAGTAAGCACGCCATGCAGTGTGCAAGCCCGCTTTGGCGGGCTTTTTTTGCGTGCGCGGCCTGCCGCCCCCTTGCGAACAAGGTCCGTTGCGATGAAAGGCCTTTGAAATCACCGCATAGAATCTTCGGCGCATGCCCCTGATCACCCTCATTCTTCTCCCCTTCATCGGCAGCCTGCTGGCAGCGGTTCTGCCGTCCAACGCCCGCAATACCGAGTCCACGCTGGGTGGGCTCATCGCGCTTTTCTGCACCGTGCAGGCAGCGCTTTACTTTCCGGAGATTGCGAACGGGGGCGTATTGCGGCAAGAGATTGCGTGGATTCCCGCGCTGGGGCTGAACCTGATCATTCGCATGGACGGCTTTGCGTGGATGTTCTGCATGCTGGTGCTGGGCGTGGGCAGCCTGGTGGTGCTGTATGCGCGCTACTACATGTCGCCGGCCGACCCGGTCCCACGTTTCTTCTCGTTTTTCCTCGCCTTCATGGGGGCCATGACAGGCGTGGTGCTGTCTGGCAACCTCATCCAGATCGCGTTCTTCTGGGAGCTGACGAGCCTGTTCTCGTTTCTGCTCATCGGCTACTGGCATCACCGCAAGGACGCCCGGCGCGGCGCACGCATAGCGCTCACCGTCACAGGCACGGGCGGCCTGGCCATGCTGGCGGGCATGCTGGTGCTGGGCCACATCGTGGGCAGCTACGACCTGGACCATGTGCTGGTGGCGGGGCAGCTCATCCAGAACCACCCGCTGTACCTTACGGCACTGGTGTTGATACTGCTGGGCGCGCTCACAAAAAGCGCGCAGTTCCCCTTCCACTTCTGGCTGCCCAACGCCATGGCCGCGCCAACGCCGGTGTCGGCCTACCTGCATTCGGCCACCATGGTGAAGGCAGGCGTGTTCCTTATGGCCCGGTTGTGGCCTGCGCTGTCGGGCACGGAAGAGTGGTTCTGGCTGGTGGGCGGCGCGGGCCTGGCTACGCTGCTGGTGGGCGGCTATGCGGCCATGTTCCAGAACGACCTCAAGGGGCTGCTTGCGTACTCCACCATTTCGCACCTGGGGCTCATCACCTTGCTGCTGGGCCTGAACAGCCCGCTTGCCGCCGTGGCCGCAGTGTTCCACATCATGAACCATGCCACGTTCAAGGCCTCGCTGTTCATGGCTGTAGGGATCGTGGACCATGAGAGCGGTACGCGCGACATCCGGCGGCTCTCAGGCCTGCGCAAGATGATGCCGATCACCGCCACGCTGGCCATGGTGGCCAGCGCGGCCATGGCGGGCGTGCCACTGCTCAACGGTTTCCTGTCCAAGGAAATGTTCTTTGCCGAAACCGTGTACGTGAACACCACGCCGCTGCTGGAATGGCTGCTGCCCGTGTCCGCCACGGTGGCCGGCATGTTCAGCGTGGCGTATTCGCTGCGCTTCACGGTGGATGTGTTCTTTGGCCCACCCGCCACCGACCTGCCGCGCCCACCGCACGAGCCACCGCACTGGATGCGCGTGCCGGTGGAGCTGCTCGTGCTGGCTTGCTTGGTGGTGGGCACCTTGCCCGCTTGGTCCGTGGGCGCGTATCTGGCCGCTGCAGCGCAGCCTGTGGTGGGTGGCGAGCTGCCCACGTACAGCCTGTCCGTGTGGCACGGCCTGAACACACCGTTCGTCATGAGCCTGGTGGCGCTGGGCGGGGGCATTGCGCTGTACGGCCTGCTTCGCTGGCAGCGCGCCCGAGGGGCCCTGGATGCTCCCCCGCTCATGCAATACATCAACGGCCAGCGTTTGTTTGAAGGGCTGCTGGCACTGGTCTCGCAAGCGGGGCGCAAAGGGCGCTTCTGGCTGGGCACGAACCGTCTGCAGTGGCAGATGCTGTGGCTGGTCAGCGCTGCGTTGCTGGCTGGCGTGCTGCCGCTGTGGTCGCGGGGCCTGCCGATCGGCGACCGCACGCAATTGCCGCTGTCGCCTGCATTTGCCCTGTTGTGGCTGCTTGGCGCCCTGTGCGCCATGGCGGCTGCCTGGCAGGCCAAATACCACCGGCTCGCCGCCCTCACGCTGCTCGGCGGCTCAGGCCTGTGCGTGTGCATCACCTTCCTGTGGTTCTCTGCGCCTGACCTCGCCCTCACCCAGATCGTGGTGGAGATCGTCACCACCATCCTGATCCTGCTCGGCTTGCGCTGGCTGCCCCGGCGGGATGAAAGCCTGCGCCTGCCCACCCTGGCCGAAGCGCGTCGCACCCAGTTGCGCCGCTACCGCGATATGACCCTGGCTCTGGTGACCGGCGGGGGCATGGCCTTGCTTTCATTTGCCATGATGAGCCGCCCCTTCCCAGACAGCACGTCCACCTTCTTCCTGGAAAACGCGCTCACGGGCGGCGGCGGCACCAACGTGGTCAACGTGATGCTGGTGGACTTCCGCGGTTTTGACACCTTTGGAGAGATCGTGGTGTTGGGCATCGTGGCGCTCACCGTGTATGCGCTGCTGCGCCGCTTCCGCCCTGCGCGCGAAGTGATGGACCTGCCACCCCAGCAGCGCGCCCTGCCCGCCGACGTTGACACCGACCTGGCCAACCCGCGCCAGACGGCCGACACGGCCATTGGCTACCTCATGGTGCCTGCCGTGCTGGTGCGACTGCTGCTGCCGTTTGCCACGCTGGTGTCCATGTACATCTTCATGCGTGGCCACAACGAGCCTGGTGGCGGCTTTGTGGCGGGGCTGGTGTTCTCTGTGGCGCTGCTGCTGCAATACATCGTGTCAGGCACCTCGTGGGTTGAGGCCCACCTGCCGCTGTACCCGCGCCGCTGGATCGGCATAGGCCTGCTCACGGCGCTGGCAACTGGGCTGGGCGCACTGGTCTGGGGCTTCCCGTTCCTCACCAGCCACACCGCACACTTCACAGTGCCGTGGCTTGGCGAGGTCCACGTCGCCAGCGCGCTGTTCTTTGACATCGGCGTGTTCACCCTGGTGGTGGGCTCAACCCTTCTCATCCTCACCGGCATAGCCCACCAATCGGTGCGCAGCCACCGCTACAACAACACGCGCGCCGCCGAAGAGGCCCAGGCCGCGCAGGAGGCCGTTGCGCCTGCCACCAACGCTGCACGGGGAGAAGGCGCATGGAACTGATACTCGCCCTCGCCATTGGCGTGCTCACGGGCTCGGGCGTGTGGCTGCTGCTGCGCCCCCGCACCTACCAGATCATCATGGGGCTGTCGCTGCTGTCTTATGCGGTCAATCTCTTCATCTTCAGCATGGGCCGCCTGGGGCTGGCCATCGACAAGGAACCCGTGCTGCGCGATGGTGTGCCGCAAGACCTGATGCACTATGCCGACCCCATGCCCCAGGCGCTCACCCTCACGGCCATCGTGATCGGCTTTGCGATGACTGCGCTTTTCCTCGTGGTGCTGCTGGCTTCGCGCGGCATGTCGGGTACCGACCACGTGGACGGCGTCCGTGCCAAAGATGCGCAGGAGATGCCATGATGGAGACGAGCTTCACCGCGTCCGTCACGGCGCTGCTCATGCCGCACCTGATCCTTGCGCCCATCGCTTTGCCGATGGTGACCGCCGGACTCATGCTGCTGCTGCGCGAAGAACGCCAGCGCACTAAGGCAGCGCTCAACATCGCGGCCACGTTCCTTGGCCTCGTGGTGGCCGTGCTGCTGCTGGTGCAGGCCAAGGACCCCAGCGTCCAGACCAGCCTGGGGGTTTACTTGCCTGGCAACTGGCCCGCTCCGTACGGCATCGTGCTCGCCATCGACCGGCTGTCGGCCATGATGCTGGTGCTCACCAGCACCATTGCGCTGGCCACGGTGCTGTTTTCCGCTGCGCGCTGGCACCGGGCAGGAGTGCACTTTCACCCGCTGTTCCAATTCCAGCTGATGGGTCTGGCAGGCGCCTTTCTCACGGCCGACCTGTTCAACCTGTTCGTGTTCTTCGAGATCATGCTGGCCGCCTCCTACGGGCTGCTGCTGCACGGATCGGGGCGGCAGCGCGTTTCAGCGGGGCTGCACTACATCGCCATCAATCTGGCAGCCTCGTCGCTGTTCCTGATCGGTGTGTCGATGCTGTATGGCATCACCGGCACGCTGAACATGGCCGATCTGGCCCAAAGCATGGCCGAGATCGCCCCGGCAGACCGCGGGCTGCTGCACGCGGCCGCCGCCATCCTGGCCGTGGCCTTCCTCATCAAGGCTGCCGTATGGCCGCTCAACTTCTGGCTGGTTCCCGCCTACAGCGCAGCCACGGCCCCCGTCGGTGCCCTGTTTGCACTGATGACCAAAGTGGGCATGTACAGCGTGCTGCGGTTGTGGACCCTGCTGTTCGGTGCCGAGGCCGGTGAGTCGGCCTTGTTCGGCAGCCAGTGGCTGATCGGCGGCGGCATGTTGACCATGGCGTTTGGTGCTGTGGGCATGCTGGGGTCACAGCGGCTGGGGCATCTGGCGGGGTTCAGCGCCATTCTTTCGTCGGGCACGCTGTTGGCGGCCGTGGGCTTTGGGCACAACCTGCTCACCGCCGGCCTGCTGTACTACATGCTGGGCTCCACGCTGGCCGTGAGCGCACTGTTCCTGCTGAGTGACCTGATCGATCGCTGGCGCAACGACGGCGCCAACCTAGCGCCCTATGAGCAGACCGATGACGCGCCATTCCTCTCGGCCGATCTGGTGCCCACCGAAGGCATGAACCTGGACGACAAGGAGCAGGCCCTGATCGGCCAGGTGATTCCGGCCGCTGCGGCCTTCCTGGGCCTGGCCTTCATGGCGTGCACGCTGGTGATTGCAGGCCTGCCACCGCTGCCCGGTTTCGTGGGCAAGTTCGCCATGGTCCACGCGTTGCTCAATCCGCTGGGCCTGGGTGCGTCCCATGGGTACCCGCTGGGCGCCGCAGGCTGGTCGTTGGTAGCGCTGCTGGTCGTGTCCGGCCTGCTGGCGCTCATCGCACTCACGCGTTCGGGCATCCGCCACTTCTGGTCAGTCCAGGGGCGGGCATCACCCCGGCTGCTGGTGCTGGAGGGCTTTCCCATTGCGCTGCTGCTGGTGGGCTGCGCTGCCTTGGTGTGGCAGGCTGGTGCGGTGATGCGCTACACCCAGGCTACCGCCGATGCGCTGCACGCACCCGCCACCTATGTGCGCGCCATCATGTCGGCTGCGCCCGTCCCCACTCCGCCGCGCGACCCGGCAACAGCACCCAAGGGGCCCACGCCATGAACAAGCCCCTCAGCGATTCCATGGGCCACAACCCTTCCACTGCGGAGCAAGGCAGCCAAACCTTGCCCAGCGCCCCTCGGCGGCGGCGCCCGCTGCAGCGGGCGGTGCCGGCCCCCCTGCTGTCCCTGGCACTTCTGGGCCTGTGGCTGGTGCTCAACCGCACGCTGAGCCCCGGGCACATCGTGCTGGGTGCGCTGCTGGGTTTGGCCATCCCTCTGGTCACCGCCGGACTTCGCCCCTTGCCGGTGCGCATTCGCAAGCCGGGTGCGGTGGTGAAATTGGGCTTCACGGTGGCCAAAGACACCGTGTTGTCGAACCTCACCGTGGCGCGGTTGCTGCTGGCGCCGGGCCGTCGGCACCACCCGCCCGGTTTTGTTCACATTCCGCTGGACCTGCGGGACCCCAACGGCCTGGCCGTGCTGGCCATGGTGGTGTGCATTACGCCCGGCACCGCCTGGGCCGAGTTGGCGCTGGACCGCAGCATGCTGCTGCTGCATGTGCTGGAGGTCGACGACCCTGCAGCCATCGCCGCCCACGTCAAGGAGCGCTACGAGCGCCCGCTGATGGAGATTTTTGAATGACCCCCGTGCTCGACTGGGCGCTGCCCATCGCCCTCTTCATGCTGGCCTTGGCCATGGGCTGCGCACTGATCCGCCTGCTGCGCGGCCCCTCCGCGCAAGACCGGGTTCTGGCGCTGGACTGCATGTACCTGAGCGGCATGCTCATGATGCTGGTGCTGGGCCTGCTCTACAGCAGCAAGAACTACTTCGAGGCCGCCCTGCTGCTGGCCCTGTTCAGCTTTGTGGGTGCCATGGCCATGGCCAAGTTTCTGCTACGCGGCGAGGTGATCGAATGACCGAAACCGATGTCGCCGCTGTGCTGCCCCTGTGGCTGGAGATCATCGTGGCCGTGCTGGTGCTGGGGGGCGCCAGCCTCGCACTGCTGGGCTCCAGCGGCCTGCTGCGCCTGCCCACTTTTTTCGAGCGTGTGCATGCGCCCGCGATCATTGCCACGCTAGGCTGTTGGCTCATCATGCATGGCACGGTGCTTTACTTCACCGTAGCAGACCGCAGCATTGCGCTGCATGCCTTGCTGATCGCCGTGTTCGTGGCCATCACGGTGCCGATCATGTCGATCTTCCTGATGCGCGCGGCGCTGTTCCGTGCGCGGCAGATGGGCCAGGATGTGCCACCCAGCCTGAGCCAGCCCAAAGCAGAGCCCCCCGCTCCCGGAACGGCCTTCACGACGCCACCCGACGCCGCACGTGAAACGCCCCAGGCACCGGGTGGTGCGTGACCCGGTCGAGTCAACAACTCCTGTTTTGATAGCTGTTAGCGCTTACCCAGGAAGCGCTAACAGCCATTTCGGCTTGCATTTTTAACCCGTAGCGCCGAAACCACCGCCCCCCGGCGTGTGGATTTCAAACACATCACCCGGCTGCATTTCGGCCTGGCCGATGTGGTCCAGCAGCTCCACCCGGCCATCGCTGCGCACCACCTTGTTGATGCCCACAGCACCCGGCTGACCACCCGCCATGCCAAACGCGCCATGGTGGCGGCCGTTCGACAGGATGCTGGCCGTCATCGGCTCCAGGAAGCGCACACGGCGGATGCCGCCATCACCGCCCTTCCACTGCCCGGCGCCGCCCGAGCCCTTGCGGATCTCGTAGCCTTCCAACCGCACGGGGAAGCGGAACTCCAGCACCTCGGGGTCCGTGAGGCGCGAGTTGGTCATGTGGCATTGCACGACGCTGGTGCCGTCAAACCCGCCCGCCAGTTGCCCATTGGCATCCCACACCCCGCCCGCGCCGCTGCCACCCGAGATGGTCTCGTAGTACTGGTAGCGCGTGCTGCCAAAGGTGAAGTTGTTCATGGTGCACTGTCCCGCCGCCATCAGGCCCAGCGCGCCGTACAGCGCGTTGGTGATGCAGGTGGAGGTCTCCACGTTGCCCGCCACCACCGACGCCGGAGGGTTGGGGTTGAGCATGCTGCCGGGCGGGATGATCACGTTCAGCGGCTTGAGGCACCCGGCGTTCAGCGGAATGTCGTCATCCACCAGCGTGCGGAACACATACAGCACCGCCGCCATGCACACCGCCGTGGGCGCGTTGAAATTGTTGGTCTGCTGCGGGCTGGTGCCGGTGAAGTCGATGGTGGCGCTGCGGCTCGCTGCATCCACCTTCACGGCCACGCTGATCTGTGCGCCGTTGTCCAGCGGCAGGGTGAACGCGCCGTCCTTCAGCCGCGTGATAACACGGCGCACGGACTCTTCCGCGTTGTCCTGCACGTGGCGCATGTAGGCCTGCACCACGTCCAGCCCAAACTCGGCCACCATGCGGCGCAGCTCCTGCTGGCCCTTCTCGTTCGCTGCGATCTGCGCGCGCAGGTCGGCCATGTTCTGCTGCGGGTTGCGGCTGGGGTATTCGCCGCTTGAGAGCAGCGCAATCATCTCGGCCTCACGCAGCACGCCGCGCTCCACCAGCTTCACGTTGTTGATCTGCACGCCCTCTTCCTCGATGCGCGTGGAGAACGGTGGCATGGAACCCGGCGTGGTGCCGCCCACGTCGGCATGGTGGCCCCGGCTGCCCACATAGAACGTGGGTGTCGCTTCATCGGCAATGTAGACCGGCGTGATGACGGTGATGTCGGGCAAATGCGTGCCACCGTGGTAAGGGTCGTTGAGCACAAACACGTCGCCGGGCTGCATCTTGCCGCTGTTCTCGCGGATCACGGTCTTGATGCTCTCGCCCATCGAGCCCAGGTGCACGGGCATGTGGGGCGCGTTGGCAATCAGGTTGCCCTCGGCGTCGAACAGCGCGCAGCTGAAGTCCAACCGCTCCTTGATGTTCACCGAATACGCTGTGTTCTGCAGCTGCAGACCCATCTGCTCGGCGATGTTCATGAACAGGTTGTTGAACACCTCCAGCAACACCGGGTCCACCGTGGTGCCCACGGCATGCTGCACGGCGCGCGCCACGCGGCGGTTAAGCAGCAGGTGGTCCAGCTCGGTCAGCTGCGCCTCCCAGCCGGGCTCGACTATTGTTGTAGCGTTCTTCTCGGCAATGATGGCCGGGCCGGGGATCACATCGCCGGGGCGCAGATCCTCGCGCACCACCAGGGCGGCGTCGTGCCATGCCGCCACGCCGTCGATGCCGCCGGTGTACATGCGCACGGTGCTGCGGCGCGGTACCTCGCGGACGGGCTGCAGTGCGTGGCGCGGCTCCACGGGTGCATCGCCGGGCACCACCGCTTCGACCGACACGGCTTCCACCACCAGCCCCTTGCCCTGCATGAGGAAAGCAAAACGCTGGCGGTAAGCGTTCTCGAACGCGGCGGTGATTTCGGCCTGCGAACCAAACGGAACGATCAGCGCCGAGTCGCTGCCCTCGTAGCGCACATGCACGCGGCGGTGCACCACGGCTGTGCCCGCGCCCACCTGCTGGCGCTCCAGCTCGGTGCGTGCGGTGGTGGCCAATTGCTCCAGAGTGGCTTCGATACCAGCCAGCGCATCAGGCACCAGCTTGGTTTCCACGGCCTGTTCGCGGATCACGTTCTGGTCCGCCAGGCCCATGCCGTAGGCACTGAGCACACCGGCCAGCGGGTGAACAAACACGCGCGTCATGCCTAAAGCATCGGCCACCAAACACGCGTGCTGGCCGCCCGCGCCGCCAAAACACTGCAGGGTGTAGCGCGTCACGTCATACCCGCGAGCCACGCTGATTTTCTTGATCGCGTTGGCCATCTGCTGCACGGCGATCTGGATAAAGCCGTGGGCCACGTCCTCCCCGCTGCGGCCCGTCTGCGTGGCAAGTTCGCCAAACTTCTGCGCCACCGCGTCGCCGTCCAGCGCCTCATTGGCCGCATGGCCAAACACCTTGGGAAAGTGCGCGGGCTGGATCTTGCCCACCATCACGTTCGCATCCGTCACGGCCAGCGGGCCGCCGCGGCGGTAGCTGGCGGGGCCGGGGTTGGCGCCCGCGCTCTCGGGGCCTACGCGAAAGCGCGCACCGTCAAAGCCGAGAATGGAGCCGCCACCGGCCGCCACGGTGTGGATGCTCATCATGGGCGCGCGCATGCGCACGCCCGCCACCTGCGTCTCAAACTCGCGCTCGAACTCGCCCGCATAGTGGCTCACGTCGGTGCTGGTGCCGCCCATGTCAAAGCCGATGACCTTGTCGTGACCTGCCAAACCGGCGGTGCGGGCCATGCCGACGATGCCGCCTGCGGGGCCGCTCAAGATCGCGTCCTTGCCCTGGAACACCTGCGCGTCCGTGAGGCCGCCCGACGACTGCATGAAGAACAGCTTCACGCCCGGCATTTCGCTCGCCACCTGGTCCACATAGCGGCGAAGGATGGGCGACAGGTACGCATCCACCACGGTGGTGTCGCCCCGGCTCACCAGCTTCATCATGGGGCTGGTGGCGTGCGATGCGCTCACCTGCGTGAAGCCCATTTCGCGTGCGATGCGGGCGGCGGCTTCTTCGTGCGCGGTGTAGCGATAGCCATGCATGAACACGATGGCCGCGCTGCGCAGGCCCGCGTCGTAGGCCGCCCACAGGCGTTCCTTCAGGTGCGCTTCATCCAGCGGCTCGATCACTTCGCCTTGCGCGCCGATGCGTTCCTGCGCTTCGATCACGCGCTCGTACAGCAGCTCAGGCAGCACGATGTGGCGGTCGAACAGGCGCGGGCGATTCTGGTACGCAATGCGCAGCGCGTCCTTGAAGCCCTTGGTGGAAATGAGCAACGTGGGCTCGCCCTTGCGCTCGAGCAGCGCGTTGGTGGCGACGGTCGTGCCCATCTTCACGCACTCGACCAGATCCGGCGTGACCGGCTCGCCGGGCTTGAGGCCCAGCAAGTGGCGAATGCCAGCCACCGCCGCGTCCTTGTACTGCTCGGGGTTCTCCGACAGCAGCTTGTGCGTGACCAGGGTGCCATCCGGGCGTTTGCCCACCACATCGGTAAAGGTGCCGCCCCGGTCGATCCAGAACTGCCAGCGGGACATGGAATGGGTTTGGGTGGACATGTTTTTGCTACTCTATTGATAGCTGTTAGCGCTTTAAATATAAGCGCTGCAGCGGCTTTTTATTCAAATTTCATCTGCCAAAAGACCGAAAGGACCGCCGGTTCACAGCGACGCCGCCGAGCGCGCTGCCTGGTCGTACATGCCCGAGAGCACACGCAGCAAACGGGCCAGCTCTCCGATATCGCGGTTCAACGCATCGTCGGCGTTCAGCGCGTCGATGAGGCAGCTCTCGCGGATCTCGCGGTAGCGCTGGACGTAGGCGCGGCCGGTGTCGGTGGCGGCGTAGGTCACTTCCTTGCCGTTCTTTTGCGAGGCCACGACGCCCAGGTTCTGCAGCTTCTTGAGCGCGTAGTTCACCAGGTGCGTGTCTTCCACATTCATGATGAAGCAGATGTCCGCCAGGCGTTTGTCGCGCGCGCGATGTGTCACATGGTGCAGCACCAGCACATCGAGCGGCGTCAGATCCTTGAGCCCTGCCGCCGCCATGCAGTGCACCACCCAGCGGTGGAACGCGTTGCCCGCGACGATGAGGCCGAATTCAAATTCGCTCATCTCCGCGCTCTGCGCCGACACCAGGTGGGCCGACGACACGATGGGCCCGGAGTCGGGCTTGTGTTTGGCCTTGGTTCCGGCGATCGGCTTGGCTTCAGGTTTCATGGCGGATGCGGCCTGTCGGTTGCGCTATTGGCACGGGATATGCATGGGGCATTGTAGGCAAGTCGATGGCAATTTGTTGGCAATTTGTCAGCGTTTAGGCAAAACACCTATCGCAATTTGACCGGCTTCCGATACAGTGATTTGTTACATCCATCTTTGCGGAGCAATATCCATGAAGCGTCGAATCTTCCCCGTCACCGCAGTCAGTCTGGCCCTGGCCGCCGGCTTGTCCGCCACCTCGGCCTTTGCGCAGACCAAGTGGGACCTGGCCGCCGCCTACCCCGCCACCAACTTCCACACCGAGAACATGGTGCAGCTGGCCAACGACGTGGACAAGGCCACCGGCGGCAAGCTCAAGATCACGGTACACGCCAACGCCGCTCTGTTCAAGGCCCCTGAAATCAAGCGCGCCGTGCAGGGCGGGCAGGCGCAGATGGGCGAGATCCTGCTGGCCAACTTCCAGAACGAATGGCAACTCTTCGGCGTGGATGGCCTGCCCTTCCTGGCCGACAGCTACGACGCCTCCAAGAAGCTCTACGCCGCGCAAAAGCCTTTCCTTGAAAAGAAGCTGGCCGAGCAAGGCATGGTGCTGCTGTATGCCGTGGCGTGGCCTCCCCAAGGCATCTACACCAAGAAGCCGCTGGCCTCTGCGGCCGACCTCAAGGGGATCAAGTGGCGCGCCTACAGCCCTGCCACCGCCCGCATTGCCGAGCTGGTGGGCGCCCAGCCCGTCACGGTGCAGGCCGCAGAGTTCTCGCAGGCCCTGGCCACGGGCGTGGTCGAATCGACCATGACCTCGGGCGCCACCGGTGTGGACAGCAAGCTGTACGAGCACCTCAAGTTCTACTACGACACCCAGGCCTGGCTGCCCAAGAACGCCGTGCTGGTGAACAAGAAGGCGTTTGACGCGCTCGACAAGGCGAGCCAGGACGCGCTGCTGAAGGCCGGAGCCGACGCCGAAGCACGCGGCTGGGCCAACAGCGCCAAGGTCAACACCGACACCGTGGCCAAGCTCAAGGCCAATGGCATGGCGGTCGAGGCGCCGCCTGCGCAGCTGAAGGCCGACATGGCCAAGGTAGGCGACACCATGCTCAAGGAATGGCTCGACAAGGCCGGCCCCGAGGGCAAGGCACTGATCGACGCCTACCGCAAGTAAAAAGCCCGCCTGCCCCATGCGTCGATTGCTCGATTTTGTGTATGACGGTGCGGCCGCTGTGGCAGCACTTTTCATGGTGTGCCTCTTGGGCATGGTGCTGTTGTCCATCATCAGCCGCCAGCTGCACTTTCATGTGCCGGGCACCGACGCGTATGCAGGCTACCTGATGGCCGCCGCCGGGTTCCTGGCGCTGGCCCATACCTTGAAGCGCGGCGAGCATATCCGTGTGACGCTTCTGCTCAACGCGCTCAGGGGGCGCTGGAGACGCGGTTTCGAGCTGTGGGCTCTGGGCATTGCCACCCTGCTGGCCGTGCTGTTTGCCTACTACAGCTGCAAGCTCGCCTGGCAGTCGCACGAGTTCCACGACATCTCCACCGGCAGCGATGCCACACCGCTGTGGATTCCGCAGATCGCCATGGCCCTGGGCACCGTGGTGCTGGCGCTGGCCTTTGTGGACGAGCTCGTGATGGAGCTGCTGGGCCGTCGCGCGCGCCAGAACCCCGACGAGCAGCTGCGCAATGAATAGCCATAGCGCGCACCGCCCTCGCAGTACCACCGCAACGCCCCCCACATTCAACGCCCCGCGGCTCCCTGATCATGAGTGACCTTGCCATTACCGGCCTGCTGGTGCTTTCGCTGTTCCTGATCCTGGGCAGCGGGGTCTGGATCGGGCTCACGCTGTCGGGCGTGGCCTGGATCGGCATGCAGCTGTTTTCGTCGCGCCCGGCGGGCGATGCGATGGCCGTAACCATCTGGGGTTCGGCATCCAGCTGGACGCTCACCGCCCTGCCCCTTTTCATCTGGATGGGCGAGATCCTGTTTCGCACGCGGCTGTCGCAAGACATGTTCAAGGGGCTGGCGCCCTGGGTGCAAGCCCTCCCGGGCCGCCTGCTGCACACCAACGTGGTGGGCTGCACGATCTTTGCCGCGGTGTCCGGCTCCAGCGCGGCCACCTGCGCCACCATCGGCAAGATGACGCTGCCCGAACTGCGACGGCGCGGCTATCCCGACAACATGATCGTGGGCACGCTCGGCGGCGCCAGCACGCTGGGCCTGCTGATTCCGCCGTCCATCATCATGATCGTGTACGGCGTATCGGCCGAAGTTTCCATCTCCCAGCTTTTCATTGCCGGGGTACTGCCCGGTCTACTGCTGGGTTGCCTGTTCTCGGGTTACATCATGCTGTGGGCGTTGCGCAACCCCGATCAGGTGCCTGCCGCCGATGTGCGCATGACCTTCATGCAGAAGCTGTCGGAGTCGCGCAGCCTGATCCCGGTGGTCCTGCTGATTGCAGCAGTGCTGGGCTCCATCTACTCCGGCTTCGCCACGGCCACCGAGGCCGCCGCCGTGGGCGTGGTGGGCTCGCTGGTGCTGTCTGCGGTGCAGGGCTCGATGAACTGGGCAACATTCAAGGCCTCGCTGATGGGTGCCACGCGGCTGTACTGCATGATTGCGCTGATCCTGGCAGGCGCCGCCTTCCTCACGCTCTCGATGGGTTACATCGGCCTGCCGCGGCACCTGGCCGAATGGATTGCCTCGCTGGGCCTCAACCAGGCGCAGCTGATTGCGGCGCTGGCAGTGTTCTTCATCATTCTCGGCTGCTTCCTCGATGGCATATCGATGGTGGTGCTCACCATGGGCGTGCTCATGCCCACGGTGCAGGCTGCGGGTATTGACCCGATCTGGTTCGGCATCTTCATCGTGCTGGTGGTCGAGATGGCGCAGATCACGCCGCCCGTGGGTTTCAACCTCTTCGTGCTGCAGGGCATGACGGGGCGCCAGTTGCCCTGGATCGCCAAGGTCACGATGCCCATGTTCTTTCTGATGTGCGCGGCCGTGGCACTGATCTATTTGTTCCCGGGCATCGTCACCTGGCTGCCCACGCAGATGGCCGCCCGCTGAGCCGCATCTGCGCCATCGCCCGGCCCGGCAGGCCCGGGGCCTGAGAGACAATGCCGCCATGTTGCATGTACTTGCCATTTGCCTTGGAGCCAGTGCTGGCGCGCTGTTGCGCTGGCGCCTGGGCCTGTGGCTGAGCCCCGGGGGGCTGCTGCCCTGGGGCACCCTGGCCGCCAACCTGATGGGCGGCTATCTGGTGGGGCTGTGTGTGGCGTTCTTTCATGCCATGCCGCAACTCGATCCGGTCTGGCGGCTGGCGCTGATCACCGGGTTTCTCGGCGCGCTCACCACGTTCTCCAGCTTTTCGGCCGAGGTGGTCGACATGCTGATGGCGCAGCGCTATGGCCTCGCGTTGGGTACCGTGGGCCTGCACCTTGCAGGCTCGCTGTCGCTCACCATGCTGGGCATTGCAACAAGTTCATATTTCATAGCATCTCGCGCAAGCTAGATAAGCGCCAGAGGCACTTTTTACCTATATTTTCGCCCATGGATGCCAACACCCAACTGAACGAACGCCGCCTGGCCGATGCCTGGGCCGAGCTGCAAAACCACTCGGCCAGCGGCAACCCGCTGCATGCCGATGCCTACCGCCTGGCGTTCGCCGACCCGGAATTCCTCTTCCGCCGCGAGACGCGGGGCATCCGCTTTCAACTCGAGATGCTCAAACCCGACCTGGGCCAGGCCGAGCAAGGCATCGAGAACACGGTTGTCGTCTACGGCAGCGCCCGCTTTGTTGCGCCCGACGAGGCAGCAGCACAGCTGGCAGACGCCGAAGCCAGTGGCGATGAAGTGCGGCTTTCGCGGGCGCGTCTGGCGGTGCGGAATGCGCGCTACTACGACCTGGCCCGCCAGTTCGCCAAACTCGTTGCCGAATACAGCGAGCGCCAGCGGCCTGGCGACCGCATCTACGTCTGCACAGGCGGCGGGCCCGGCATCATGGAAGCCGCCAACCGGGGCGCGCACGAGGCCGGCGCACTGAACGTGGGGTTGAACATCGCCCTGCCCCACGAACAAAGCGGCAACCGCTTCATCTCACCATCGCTGTCGTTCAAGTTCCACTACTTTGCGCTGCGCAAGATGCACTTCATGATGCGCGCAAAGGCACTGGTGGCCTTTCCGGGCGGCTTCGGCACGCTGGACGAGCTGTTTGAAGTGCTCACGCTGGTACAGACCGGCAAGGCCAAGCCCGTGCCCATCGTGCTGTTTGGCACCGACTACTGGAAGCGCCTGATCAACTTCGAGGTGCTTGTGGAAGAAGGCACGATCTCCGCCCAGGACCTCAAGCTGTTCCACTACACCGACGATTCCCAGGAAGCCTGGGAGCTGATCAAGTCGTTCTACCAGTTGTAAGCAAAGCCCGAGCCCCGATGGGCGGGCGCCGCGCCCTCACGCCCATCCTTCGCCCTTCTACCGAATGACCGGTGGCGGCGGGGGGATCGCAATCGGCGGCAGCACGATGATGGGCCGCACGATAGGGGGCAGCACAAAGATCGGCGGTCTTGTCGTGGGCGGCGGCGGCGTTGTCGTCGGCGGTGCGGTGGTGGGTGGCGCCGTGGTGGGCGGTGTCGTCGGAGCTGGCGGGCGCGTGGCGGGGGGCTGCGTCGGCGCCCCGGTGGCTGGCGGCGGCGGCACAAAAGGGTCGCGCGGGTCGGGGGTGGGCACCGGGCCGGGCGCGGGCGGCGGCACCGTCGGGGTCGTCGGCGCGGGCGGTGTTAGCACTGGGGCGGGCTCGGGTGCAGGCGGCGGAGGCACGGGCGTCAAGTCAGCCCCTCCGCGCGATCCTGCCGTCAGCTGCTCGCCCACCATGAAGGGCACGGGCGGCAGCGGCAAGGGGAGCACAGCGCGGGTGTGGGTGTACAGCGGCAGCTGGTCGGTGGCCACCACGCGCACCGATTCGCCGGCCTTTACGCCCACGCAGCCGGCTTGGGTGCATACCTCGACCTCATCCTGCTCGCCAGAGACCAGCAACTCGCCTTGGGCATTGAATGCGATGAGGAACGCGGAGCCGCGGATGCCCACCACGGCTGTGGGCGTGATGACTTTGTAGTTCTGCGGGTTGCGCTTGCCGATGAGGCCTGTCACCGCGCGCATGCCGCCGCGCAGCAGGTTGACGACAAAGTTCTCCTCCGCGGGGTTGCCGGTATCGGCATAGCGGGTGACGGTGAACTGCGAGTCCGGGTACAGCGCCACCAGGCCGCCGTCCGAAAAGCGGATCTGCGCACGCCCTGCCGAGCCGGTCAGGATCACATCGCCGCTCTCCACGGCCACGCCCTGGACGACGGCGGACACCTCAGAGCCGCGGCGCAGCTGCACCTCTCCGGTGGCGAACTGCACGGCACCCGCGGCCGCAAAGCCCTGCACCGGCCAGGCGGCCACCATCGCCATCCAGACGGCGAGCCGGGAAGAAGGAAAGTTGGACTGCTGCATCGCGCGCTCCCTCGGGGTCATGCCTGGTTCAGAACTCGCGCCGCAGCGTGACGGAAAAAACGCGGCGGTCGTAGTCGGTGATGGGAAGCGTGGAGTCGTTGTGCGTCAGCGCCCACTGGGGGGTGATGCGCCAGCCCGGCGCGGGCAGCCACGACACGCCCAGCACCCAATGCGTCTGGCGGTCGCGCCGGGTGACACCGAAGAATGGATCGGTGGCGCCATAGCGGCGCTCTTCCACATTGAGGTGCGTGAACGCCGCCCACTGCGGGCTGATGGCCCACTGCACGCCACCGCGCAAACCCGCCAGGTCGTAGCCCAGGTTGTCCACGCCGCTCGCGCTCGGCGATTCCTGCCCCGCGTACAGCCCCGCATAGAATAGGCTGCCATTGCGCATGACATGCACGTATGAGGTGCCCCCCACCGTGCGGCGCGCGTTGCGCAGGCCCTGAGCGGGGTAGCGCAGGCTTTGCACCTGCAAGAAGGTGTCCCACTGCCGGAAGCCATCGAGCCGGTAGATCCACTCGCCCAGCAGCCCGCCGATGTTGCGCAGCGTGTCGCCGTCCTGGCGGTAGGTGGCGCCCTGCGCGCTCAGCATCCACTCGTGCCGCTCGATGCGGTACGACACGCCGGCATTCACGTCCAGTTGCTGGCTGTCGTAGGGCCTGCCCGCGCCGGAATGCCCGCGTACCTCGGCCGTGGCAGCGCCGATGAGCGACCAGCGCGCGTCCAGCACATGCCGCCCACGGACATTGCCCAGCAGTGCCGCATAGGTGGCGCGCTGCTCGGCAGAACCGGGCGCCAGCGCCCACGGCGGCGTGCCGGGGGGCGACAGCGCAGGCGCGTCCGGCCCCGGTCCCACGTTGACGTTGGAATCCCGCGCCAGAGTGAAGTCGATGTGGCCCTTCCAGGTCGAAAGGCCTTCATGCCCCATGCGGTCGTACGACACCAGAAACTGGTCGATGCTGAGCGCCGCATCCACCGGGATAGCGCGCATGCGCACCTGCTCGGCCAGTGCCTGCACGCCGCGCCGGTCGCCCACGGCATGCAGTGCGCGGGCTAGTTCTACCTGGGCGGCCAGGTTGTCGGGCTGGGTCGCCACCACCCGCTCCCAAGCCATGACCGCTCGGCTGTATTGCGCCGCGGCAAACGCGGCATGTCCCATGGCGGTGTCAAAGGCAGGGTCGCCAGCGCGCTCGGCCTCCTGCGCGTCCAGCAGCTGAAAAGCCGCCAGTGCATCGCCCCGCTGCACCAGGGCCTGCGCCTGCTGCACCAGTGTGTCGTCGGCAAGCACCGGTGCGGCGGCAAGCAGGCCCAGCACCGGCACCAGCGCCAGGCGACGAACGGGCCTTAACCACGATGTAACGCTGCGCATGGACTGCCCCCTCTGTGAATGGCGCCAATCTACTCCTTTTTGAAGCATTTGCTTACCCCTGTTCACCACAATGAGCATCCGGCACGACGGGGCCGTTGCCTGCGGCGTCAGGGACTGCATCAGTGCGGGTGGCCCCCTGCCCCGGGCGACACCGGCCCCATGCGCCAGGCCATGCGGGCGCCCGCCCCCACTGTGGCGCCCACCACCCAGAACAGGCCGCCCACGCCGATGACCGCTCCAGCCGTGCCGAACAGCATGGGCATGAGCACGCTGGACGCGTTGATGGCCATGAGCCGCAGGCCCAGCGCCTCGCCGTGGCGGTGTGATGGCGTGATCTGGTGCAGCAGGCTCATCACCATGGGCTGTACGGAGCCCAATGCAAACCCCAGCAGCACCGAGCACACGCCCATGGCCAGCGCGCTGCCGAGAAACGGGTACACGCCAAACAGCACGGCCGTCACCACCATGGCGCCAGCTACCACCACGCGCTCGCGCAGCATCTCGGCCACCAGGGGCATCAGCACGCGGATGACGGCCGCGGCGACGGCAAATGCGCCCAGGATGGAGCCGATGACCGAGGCCGACAGTCCCCGCTCGTGTCCCAGCAGCGGCACGACGAAGGTGTGCACGTCCCAGCATGACGACAGCAGCCAGTTCACGATGAGCAGGCGGCGGAACGGCGGCTCGTTCATCAGGTCCCATGCGCGCTGGGGCGGACCGCCGGCTGCGGCGATCACCGGCGGCAGCTCCACCGTGTCGCGCACCCAGAACCAGGTCAGCAGCGGCAGGATGGCCATGAGCGCAAAGGCCGCGCGGTAGCCCTCGGTGCTGCCCGCCGCAGCGCCCGACAAGGCCCCGGCGTGGTCGATCATGAGGCCCGCGCAGAACGGACCGATGAAGTTGGACACCGCCGGCCCGATGGCCAGCCAGCTGAACACCTGCTTGAGCTGCGTGGCGTCGTGCGCGGCGCGGCCCACATGGCGCTGCAGCGCAATGGTGGCCGCGCCTGTGGCGCCACCCGTCAGCAGCGCCGCCAGGCACAGCACGGCAAACACCGGAAACACGAGCGCCAACCCCGCGCCCGCTGCCGCCACCGCCACCGCATAACCCACCGGCCGCTTCAGCCCGTGGCGGTCGGCGTAGCGGCCTGCAGGCAGTGCCAAAAACACCTGTGTCAGCGCAAACAGCGCCAGCAGCACGCCGACGGCCGCTGCGCTGTAGCCCTCGCGCAGCGCCAGCAGCGGCGCGGCCATGCGCATGCCGGCCATGCACGCGTGGATGCAGACCTGCCCCAGAATCAAGCGGGCCAGCGCCCAGTTCACGGCAGGTCGCCCTCGGTGTCCGGGCCTGGCAGCGCAGCGTCGTCCACGCCCGGCAGGGCTGGGTTGGCCGCAGTGCCTGGTGCGGGCAGCTCTTGTACATCGCGCAGGCGGCGCTGGATGGCGCGCGTGCGCACGCCCACCTCGTCAAACTTGCGGGCGGCGGCGTCGATGGACTTTTTGGTCGCCTCCACCACGTCGCCAAACTTGGCGAACTCGGTTTTCACCACGCCAAGCAGGCTCCACACCTCGGACGAGCGCTTTTCAATGGCCAGGGTCTTGAAGCCCATCTGCAGGCTGTTCAGCATGGCAGCCAGGTTGGCCGGGCCGGTGATCATCACGCGGCACTCGTTCTGCACGGCTTCCACCAAACCGGGGCGGCGCATCACTTCGGCAAACAAACCTTCAGTGGGCAGGTAGAGCACGGCAAAGTCGGTGGTGTACGGGGGCGACACGTACTTGGCGAAGATCTTTTTCGCCTCCAGCCGGATGGACGCCTCGAACGCATTGCCCGCTGACAACACGGCCGCCTTGTCCGCCGCGTCCTGCGCGTCCAGCAGGCGCTGGTACTGCTCCACCGGGTACTTGGAATCGATGGGCAGCCACACCGGGTGCTCGTCGCTCCTGCCCGGCAGGCGGATGGCAAACTCCACCAGCTCGTCGCTGCCCGGAACGGTCTTGACGTTGCGCGCAAACTGCTCGGGCGTGAGCACGTTGTCGATGATGGCGCCCAGCTGCATCTCCCCCCAGGTGCCGCGCGTCTTCACGTTGGTCATCACGCGCTTCAAGTCACCCACGCTGCCGGCCAGGGTCTGCATCTCGCCCAGGCCCTTGTGCACCTGCTCCAGCCGGTCACTGACCAGCTTGAAGGATTCGCCCAGGCGCTGCTCCAACGTGGCGTGCAGTTTTTCGTCCACCGTGCGGCGCATTTCCTCCAGCTTGGTGGCGTTGTCGGCCTGGATGGCGCCCAGGCGCTCGTTGAGCGCGGTGCGCAGCTGCTCGGCGTTGTGCTGGCTGCCCTGCACCATGCCGGCCAGCTGCTGCGACACGGCGTCTTGCAGCACGGCAAACTGGTTCCTGATTTGGCTGCCGTTGGCTTCGAGCTGGTCCTTGAGCGCAGAGGACATGGCGCCCAGCTGCGTGTGGATGTCGCCCTTGAGCGAATCCAGCGTGCCGCGCGTGGCAGCCTGCAGCGCCTCAAAGCGCTCCTGGATGCGCTTTTCAAACAGCGCCGCGCTCTCGGCCATGGCTTCGCGCGACTTGACGCTTTCGCCCGCCAGCGCACCGGTGGTGGCGGTGAGTTCCGTGCGAAAACCGGCCAGTGTGTCTGACAGCTCCTTGCGCGCCAGCGCCGCCTCGGCTTGGCCCTGGGCCAGCCGCTGCTCCAGCCGGCCCTCGAACGCGCCAAACGCGGCCAACAGCTCCGCCCGGCCCGTGCGCGATTCGCCCACGGCCTGCGCCAGGCGCTCGTCCACCGCGCTGCGCAGCGCCTCCAGTTGGTGCTGCGTGGCCTGCGTAAAGCCCGACAGTTGCTGGGCCAGGGCGTCCATGGCGCCGTCGTTGCGGGCGACCGCCAAGCGTGTGGCCTGCGCCGTGGCCTCCAGCGCCTGCAGGCGCGCCAGCCACTCGGCAGGCAGGTCCACGCGCGGGCGGCGCAGCAACACCAGGACGAGCAATACCACTACCAGGGCAAGCGCCGCCAGCAATACAAGGGTCTCAGAAGTCAAGGTCAGATACTATATTTTTGATAGCTGCTAGCGCTTACTGGATAAGCGCTAGCAGCCAATTTGATTAAAAATTTTCCTCACAGCCAGCCGTCAGTGCGCCAACGCACGCGCTGCGGCGGCGGCCGGCAGCGGCGTGTTGACGGGCGTGAGCGGCCCGCGCCCATCAAAAAATGCAATGAGGTTGTCGGCCGCCAGGTTGGCCATGGCGCGGCGCGTGGGCACAGTGGCGCTGGCAATGTGCGGAGTGAGCACCACGTTGGGCACGGCCAGCAGGTCGGGGTGCACGCTGGGTTCACCTTCAAACACGTCCAGTCCCGCCGCCGCAATGCGCCCTGCGCGCAGAGCGGCGGCCAGCGCGGCATCATCCACAATGCCGCCGCGCGCAATGTTGACCAGCGTGGCCGTGGGCTTCATCAGCGCCAGCTCGGCCGCGCCGATGGTGTGGTGCGATTCGGCGGTGTAGGGCACCACCAGCACCACGTGGTCGGCCGTGCGCAGCAGCTCTTCCTTGCCGACATAGCTGGCCTTGCACTCGGCCTCCAGTGCGGCGGGCAGGCGCGACCGGTTGTGATAGACCACCTTCATGCCAAAGCCGTGCGCGCCGCGCCGGGCAATGCCCTGGCCGATGCGACCCATGCCGATGATGCCCAGTGTGCTGCCGTGCACGTCGCTGCCGGCAAACATGTCGTAGCTCCACTTCGTCCACTTTCCGGCACGCAGGAAATGCTCGCTCTCGGCCATGCGGCGGGCCGTGGCCATCAGCAAGGCGAAGCCGAAGTCGGCCGTGGTTTCGGTCAGCACGTCGGGTGTGTTGGTGCCCTGCACGCCTGCGGCCGCCATGGCGTCCACGTCAAAGTTGTTGTAGCCCACGGCCATGTTGGCTGCAATGCGCAGCTGGGGCGCAGCCGCCAGCAGGGCTGCGTCGATGCGCTGGCTGCCGGTGGTCAGCACGCCATGTTTGTTGGCCAAGCGCGCGGCCAGCTCGCCGGGCGTCCAGACCACGTCGTCGGGGTTGTCCTGCACCTCAAAGTGCTGGCGCAGGCGGTCCACGATGTCCGGGAAGATGGCGCGGGCAACAAGAATGCGGGGCTGGGTCATGGCAAGGGTGTGGATAGCAGGGTGTGGATGCGGGAGCTGTTGAAAGCGCGGTTGCCCGGTGGCACGGCGGCCCGCCTGCGGCAGCGCGCCGGGTGGCGCACAGGGGCGCAGTGAGCGTTACGCCGTGCTGGGGATGTCGAACACCTGGCGCAGGTAAGCCAGGTATTTCTCGTCATCGCACATGCCTTTGCCGGGCGTGTCCGACAGCTTGGCCACGGGCTGGTCGTTGCAGCGCGTCATCTTGATGACCACCTGCAGCGGCTCATGCGCGGGCGGGCTGCCCAGGTCGTTGGTCAGGTTGGTGCCAATGCCAAAGGCCAGCTGGCAGCGCCCGCGGAACTGCTGGTACAGCTCGATGGTGCGCGGCACGGTAAGCGCGTCGCTGAAGATGAGCGTCTTGGTCAGCGGGTCCACGCGGTTCTTGCGGTAGTGGTCCAGCAGGCGCTCGCCCCAGGCGAAGGGGTCCCCGCTGTCGTGGCGTGCGCCGTCAAACAGCTTGCAGAAGTACAGGTCGAAATCCCGCAAAAAGGCGCTCATGCCGTACACGTCCGACAGCGCAATGCCCAGGTCGCCGCGGTATTCCTTGGCCCACATTTCAAAGCCGAACACCTGGCTGTCGCGCAGGCGCGGGCCCAGCGCCTGGCAGGCCTGCAGATACTCATGCGCCATGGTGCCCAGCGGGGTCACGCCCAGCTTCATCGCATACAGCACGTTGCTGGTGCCGGCAAACTGGCCCGGCCCAGCGGGCGAACCCGGGCGCCGGTCGCCGGTGCCCAGGCGCGCCACCAGCACGCGCAGGACTTCTTCATGCCAGGCGCGGCTGAAACGGCGGCGCGTGCCGTAGTCGGCAATCTTGAGGTCGGCCAGCCCCTCGCCCTGCAGCTGCGCGATCTTGGTGTCCAGCCGGCGGCGGCCTTCGGGAAAGTCGGGCACCTTCTGCGTGTTGCGGAAGTAGACCTCATTCACGATGGCCAGCACCGGAATCTCGAACAGGATGGTGTGCAGCCAGGGCCCGCGAATGGCGATGTCCAGCTCGCCATCGGGCTGGGGCGTGACGGTGATGTATTTCTCGTTGAGCTTGAACAGCCCCAGAAAGTCCACAAAGTCGCTCTTGATGAAGCGCAGGGACCGCAGGTAGGCCAGTTCGGCGTCCTGGAAATGAAGGCTGCACAGCGACCGGATCTCGTCGCGAATCTCGTTGGCAAACGGGGCCAGCTGCACGCCGGGGTTGCGGCACTTGAACTTGTATTCCACCTGCGCCCCCGGAAACTGGTGCAGCACCACCTGCATCATGGTGAACTTGTACAGGTCGGTGTCGAGCAGGCTGGTGATGATCATGAACGGAGCGGGTGGCCGCAGGGGGGCGACGAAGCCGCAAAGTGTAGGCCATCGCTGCCGGCGGCGCAGGGCGTGCGCAGCTTGTGCCCGGCGGCCACTCTCACGCAGTGGCGCTTCTAGATTTTTGATAAAAATCGGGCTCTAGCGCTTAGCCATAAAGCGCTGGCAGCTATAAAAACATGAGTGGTCGGCCGATTCGGAGCGGTCAGTTTTGCGCGGCGACCTCGGCCGCTTGCCGCAGTGCGCTGGCCGGGCCAGGGCGGCCAAACAGGTAGCCCTGCCAGAAGTGGCAGCCCAGGCTGGCCAGCATGTCGCGCTGGGCTTCGGTTTCCACCCCTTCGGCGATCACGCCCAGGTCCAGGCTTTGCGCCAGCGTGACGATGGTGCGCGCGATGGTGGCGTCGTTGGCATCGGTGAGCAGTTCACGCACAAAGCCCTGGTCGATCTTGAGCTGGGTAAGCGGCAGGCGCTTGAGGTAGGCCAGCGACGAATAGCCGGTGCCAAAGTCGTCCAGCGAAAAGCCCAGGCCCAGCGCGCGCAGCGTGGTCATGCGCTCGATGGTGTCTTCCACGTCGTCCAGCAGCAGGGTTTCGGTCAGCTCCAGCTTCAGGCGGCGCGGATTGGCGCCGGTTTCCTCCAGCAGGCCCAGCACCTCGTCCACAAAGTGCGGGTGGCGGAACTGCCGCGCGCTCACGTTAACGGCCAGCGTCCAGTGCGCGGTCAGCGGGTCCTGCGCCCATTCCACCAGTTGCTGGCAGGCGGTGCGCAAGATCCATGCGCCCAGCGGCACGATAAGGCCCGAGGCCTCGGCCACCGGGATGAATTCGGCCGGCGACACCAGGCCGCGCTGCGGGTGCTGCCAGCGCACCAGCGCCTCGGCCCCCACGATGCCCTGGTGCTGGCTGATCTGTACCTGGTAGTGCAGCAGGAACTGGCCGCTGTGCAGCGCATCGCGCAGGCCGGCCTCCAGCGCCGTGCGGGCCGCCACGGCCGCCTGTGTGCGCGGGTCAAAAAACCGCAGCGTGTTGCGACCCGCGCCCTTGGCCTGGTACATGGCCAGGTCGCCGCGCTTGAGCAGCTCGTCCACCGAGCCCAACGCGTCGGCATACAGCGCCACGCCAATGCTGCACGAGCTATGGTGCGCGTGGCCGTCCAGCAGGTAGCTTTGGCCCAGCGCCTGCAACACGGTGCGGCCCACGCCTTCGGCCTGCGCGGCCGCCTCGTGAGCGTGGGGGCTAAGGCCCTCCAGCAGCAGCACAAATTCGTCCCCGCCCAGCCGCGCCACCGTGTCGCCCGTACGCACGCAGCCGCTCAGGCGGGCAGCCACCTGGCGCAGCAACTGGTCGCCGACCTCATGGCCCTGTGTGTCGTTCAGGTCCTTGAAGTTGTCCAAATCCACAAACAGCAGCGCCCCGCCTGCGCCGGACCGCGCGGTGGTAGCCAGGCTGTGCTGCAGCCGGTCGGTCATCAGCCGGCGGTTTGGCAAGCCGGTCAGCGGGTCGTAGAACGCCAGCAGGCGAATTTCCTCTTCGGCCGCCTTGCGGCTGGAGATGTCGGTCTGCGTGCCCACGTAGTGGGTGATGTCACCGTCTGGCGAGCGCACCGCGGTGATGGTGACCCATGCGGGGTACTCCTGACCATCCTTGCGCCGGTTCCATGCCTCCCCCTGCCACACGCCCTGCGTGCGCAGCGTGCTTTGCAGCGCGGAGTAGAACGCTTCGTCGTGCCGGTCAGAAAAGAGATGCCGGGCGGTCTTGCCCACCAGCTCGTCCACCGAATACCCCGTCAGCCGTGCGAACGCCTGGTTGGCCTTCAGGATGCGCTGGTCGGGTCCGGTCACGATCATGCCCTCGAAGGACTCGAACACCGTGGCGGCGATCTGGAGGGACTCTTCAGAGCGCCGCCGCTCGGTGATGTCCGTGGAGATGCCGCACAGCGCGTGGATCCGGCCATCGGCGTGGCGCAGCGGGATTTTGACGGACAGATAGGCCCGGGTCTCGCCGCCGCCTTGCGGCGTGTTCACCTCCTCGGCCTCCAGGGTTTCGCCGTCCTCGATCACACGGCGGTCGTTAGCGCGCAGCTGCGCGGCCGTGGCAGCATCAAAAAAGGCTGCATCCTCCTGCCCCACCACCTCGTGCCCGGTGCGACCGAGCAGTGTCAGCGCCTGGCGGTTGGCATATTGGTAGCGGTAGTCGCGGCCCTTGATGTAGATGAACGCACCCACGCTGTCGAGGATGGTGGCCAGCTTGTGTTCGCTGGCCTGAAGGTGGCGTGTGCGCTCCTGCACCTGTCGCCGCAACAGCACCACCATCAACAGCGCGAGCAGGCTGAAGGCCGCCAGTCCGCCCAGCACCCACCACACCATGGGTGCCATGCGCCCCTCTGGTTCCTGCCCGCCCCAGTGCCGCAGCACGCGCGCATAGGCCGGGTCTGCGCCGCTGCGCCAGTCCTTGACCGAGCGGTCGATGGCGGCCAGCACCTCTGGGTTGCGCCCCAGGCCCGTCACAAAGTAGAGCGTGGCAGGCTGGAACACAATGCCCGTGTCCGCCACCCCATAGCGCGCGGACTGGAAGTTGCCAAACAGGTGGTTGGCAATTGCCGCGTCGGCGTCGCCGCGCTGCACCATCGCAAAGGCTTCCACGAGGCTGGGCGCGCTCACCAGCGAGGTCTGGATGCCGAAGCTGTCCACCATCTGCTGGAAGGTGGCTCTTTGCACCGAACCGCGCAGCACCGCCACCCGCTTGCCCTGCAGGTCAAACAGCGAATGGATGTCGGCGCCCGGTGCACGGTAGACCTGCGACCAGCTGTGCATTACCGGCAGGGTGTGGAAGTCGTACAGCCCTTCCCGCTCGGGGTTGCGGGCCACGTCTGGCATCAAGTCCAGGTGCCCGGCGCGCACGGCGTCCAGGCAGTCCTGCCATTGGCAGGGCACATATTTGAGGGTCCACTGCTCGCGCTCTGCCACCAGTTGCAGCAGGTCCACAAAAATTCCGGACGGCTTGCCTTGGGCGTCCACAAAGATCTTGGGTTCGTTGGAGTACACGCCCACCCGCAGCTCGCGCGGGGCCGCTTGCGCCATCGCACCAGCGCAGAGAACGGCCAGCACAAGGGAACGGCAAGCCGAGCAGCGCAGGCTGCCAGAGCCCAAGGCACCCCACCGGTACGCGCCAGGATTCAACACAGACCCCCTCAGGTGACGGAAAGCCCATGGTAACGAATGCTTGCAAAAACCACCAAAGGGATTCGGAGCACGCGGCCCCCCGCCCGTTGGAGTAGCATCTGCGGACCCCCGCTTCCCCCAAGGAGACAGCGATGCCCCACGAACGCCGCCACTTCGTCCGCGTAGGGTTCGACGCCCCGGCCCTGCTGACCACGGCCACCGACGCGTTCAGCGTGCATGTGATCGACCTCTCGCTCAAGGGCGCCCTCATCATGGCGCCCGCCCAGGCCGAGCTGGAGACCGGCATGCTCTGCCAGATCACCATCCCGCTTGCGGACACCGGCAACCACATCGCCATGTCCACCGAAGTGGCCCACGTGGAAGGCCTGCACACCGGCCTGCTTTGCCGCGGCATCGACCTGGACAGCGTCACCCACCTGCGCCGCCTCATCGAGCTGCAGCTGGGCGACCCGGCGCTGCTGGAGCGGGACCTGGGAGAGCTCGTCAGCGCCTGAGCGGCTCTGACCGCCCTGCTCAGCCGCCCAGGTTCTTCTGGGGATCTTCTGCACGAATCGAGCGGGAAGTGTGCGCTGCGGGTCGGGATGGGCGGCAAGGCGCAAAACGCAGCAATAGCCTTAGCTCGCAGATGCACACGGCGCGGTGATTCGTGCAGAGGATCCCTAGCTACCCTGGCCCTCGGCCTCCTGCAGCGCCCGCCACATCACCTTGCCGCTGCCGCTCTTGGGCAGCGCGTCCACTAACTGCACGATGCGCGGCACCTTGTACACCGCCATGTTCTCGCGGCACCAGTCGATGATGTCCTGCTCGCTCGTGTTGTCCTTGTGCGTGGCACGCAGCACCACCACGGCCTTCACCGTCTCGCCCCGGTAGCTGTCCTTGGCGGCAATGATGCAGGCCTCCTGGATGGCGGGGTGGCGGAACATCAGCGCCTCCACCTCGGCCGGCCACACCTTGAACCCGCTCGCATTGATCATGCGCTTGAGCCGGTCGGTCAGAAAGAAATAGCCGTCCTCATCCATGCGTCCCAGGTCGCCAGAGCGGAAGAAGCGCTTGCCCTCGAATTCGATGAACGCCGCCTCCGTAGCGTCCGGCCGCTTCCAGTAGCCCTCAAACACCTCGGGCCCGTGGATGATGATTTCGCCCTGCTCTCCCACCGGCACCTCCTGCAGTGTGTCCGGGTCCACCACGCGCGCGTCGGTGCTCATGAACGGGATGCCCAGGCACTGCTGTTTGGGGTGGTCCGGGGGGTTGGAATGCGACGGTGCGGCCGTCTCGGTCAGGCCATAGCCTTCGGAGTAGCGCAGGCCGTACTGCTCCAGCAACCGCTGCGCCACCGCCTGCGGCATGGCCGCGCCGCCCCCGCCGATGTACGCCAGGCTCGACAGGTCGTAGCTTGCAAAGTGGGGGCTGCCCAGCAGGTCGATGACCATGGTGGGGATGTTGGTCCAGGTGGTGACGCCGTAGCGCGAGATGAGGCGCCCGGCCAGGTCGCGGTCCCAGCGCGGCATGATCACCAGCGTGGCCGCGCAATAGATGGCCGTGTGCATCACACTCACCATGCCGGTGATGTGGAACATGGGCACCACCGCCAGCGTCACGTTGTCCACCGACCCGCTGCCCCACAACGCCCCCGCCGCCGCGTTGTGCATGATGCTTTTGTGCAAGTGCATGCAGCCCTTGGGCAGCCCGGTCGTGCCGCTGGTGTAGGGCAGCAGCGCCAGGTCGCCCGGCCCCACCTGCAGCGCAGGCGGCGCATCGGTGCAGGCGACCGCACTGGTCCAGTCGTGCGCCTCGCCGCCCTCCAGCGCAGGCAGCGCGTGCCGCGTGCCCAGCCAGTCGCGCCACGCGTCGGGCGGCGCATCCGCACCCTCCACCTGCACGTCAAACGCGTCGGAGAACTGCGTCACGATCAGGTGCGCCAGCCGCTGGGCAGCGGGCAGCGCATTGCTGGCCTTGGCCAGCTCGGGCGCCAGGTCACCCGTGGTGATCGCCACCTTGGTGTCGGGGTCGGTGATGTAGTGCTTCAGTTCCTCAGCCCGGTTCATGGGGTTGACCGGCACCACCACGGCATTGGCCCGCAGGAAGGCAAAGTGCGCCATCACCAGCTGCGGGCAGTTTTGCATGCACAGCACCACCCGGTCGCCCCGCTGCACCCCCAACTGCACCAACCGCGCGGCCAGGCGCTCGGCGCCCTCCATCAGTTGCCGGTAGCTCAGCGTGCTGCCAAAAAAGACGAGTGCCGCCTTGTCCGGGTAGCGGCGCGCGCTGATGGCCAGGTTGTCCCACAGCGAGGTGGCGGGCAAGGTGATGGACTTGGGCAGGCGCTGGGGCCAGAACTTGTAGTGAGGGCGCATGGGGCAGAGAGTCTCCTTGTGCCCTCCAGCCTAGAGCCCGCCTGCAACGCAAGCAAGGGGAAAGGCCCGGTGCGCGGTCACCCAGGTGACGGCTATCTCCGCATCTTGATAGCAGAAGACGACCCCGGCGGCCTGCGCATCGTCGAAAGGTAGAACCGACTCGGCAAGGCACTGTTGTTACCGCGTACCGTGTTGCCGCAGGTCAAGGCTCGGCGCGAACTGGCGCAGGCCGGCGTCTAGGCAGATTGCAGCGACCTTGGCGAGGTGATAGAAGAATGAGTGGGCGCTCGACTGTTTACCGCTGACGGGACAGAGTGCTACTGCCAGCAGCCCTCTTGGCCTGGTACTTTTTCCAAAGGTATCCCGCAACGGCCATCAAAATCATCTTGCGCATAAGTCAAACTCCTGATGAAAACCGTAGCGTTGACCACGCGGCGCTTCGCCGCTGTAGGAGATGGGCGGCGATACGCGTCCGCCCGAGCGTTCTCACCACACACCTTGCACAGAATCTTTTAGACCCGCCGCGCGCCGCGCCGCCGCAAAGTCCGTTGCCCGACAATGCCTCGGCTACCATCGCCGCACCGCGCATTTGCGTGCACGGCCAAAGTCCTCACCATGCTGACTCTCCTTTATTACGCGCTCATGCTCCTCGTTGGATACGTGTGGTATCGCTATGGTCAGAAACTGTTGAACCAGGGCCTGCGCGATGAAAACGATGAATTCACCAAACCACCTGTCGGACCGGTGGGTTTCCTGCTTATCAGTGGCATAGCCGCGTACTTGCTGTTTGCAGCCGTGCGCGCTGTGGTGCTGGGTGAAATCCCCTGTGTCGGAAAAGGCTGCGCCAATCAGATCTACACCTTGGCAGAACATTCAGGCCAGTACTGGGCCAATCTGTTTTTTGTAGTGTGGATGGTGGTCGCTTTGGGCTATGCGATGTACGTTTCGGTCAAGATCTGGACTCGGGATTGAAACGTGCTCGCAAGCAGCTCTGGGTTCGTTGGTCGGAACGTCCCAAAAGCTCTGTGGGATGCATGCCTGACCCACATCTGCGATGCAAAAGCGCACAGCTTTGCAGCGGCGCAGAAAGCCGACTACCACTCTTTTGCGAGGTCCCAACGCTTGCGAGACGAGAGGTGAAGGCCGCTTGTGCCAAGGATCGCCTGCACCACGCGTACCTGCCAAAGGTCTCAAGGGCGCCAATCCCAGTCCACCGTGAGGTCCGCGCCGGTCCGGCTATCCTGGGGCACACCGTCCTTCGGTACGCTCGTCCCGCCAAGGTAAATGGTGCCGCGCACGGAAAGCTTGCGCGGAAGGACCCGCAGGGCGCTGTCCGCCAAGAACAGGTCTCCGTCAATCTGTAAGTTCTCTGGCAGGCGCTCCACCGCGCTGCCCACCAAGGCAAGTTCTGTGAGCTGCGACAGCGAATCCGGCAGGCTGCGTACCTGGGTGAAATTCGCAAACAAGCTTACAGTCACGCGGGTGGTAGGAGGTATCTCACGAATACGTGTTTTGGTGATGCTCAAGTAGTTCACCGAGAGCCTGTCGGGCAATTGCTCAACCTGCGAGCCTTCGAGGAAAAGGTCTGCCTGGAGCGTGAGCTCATCCGGCAGCCGACTGACCGCAGTGCCGCTCAAGTCCAGACTGTCCCCAACGCACAGATCGTCGGGCAGTTCCGAGATGGGGCAGTCCTTCAGCACTAACGCGCTGCCAATGCGCAGCCGTTCAGGCAACCGAGCAATAGCGGTGCCGCTGACAATCAACGACCCGGGAAGCGAGAGCCCATGGGGAAGCTCCTGCAAACCGCTTTCGTCTGCAATGATGCTCCGGCCGACTTTCAGATCGCTGGGCAGCTTGCGGAACCCGCAGTTCGCCATGTACAAAGACTCGCCCACGGCCAGTCCGGCGGGCAGGTTTTCGCTCCGCATTCTGCTGTCGGAAAGCGAAAGATTCCCGGTGACTTCCAGGTCGGCCGGCAGCTCCAGACCAGGGCAATCGCAGACCACCAGGTCGCCCTTCACTTGCAGCGGCGATGGCAGTTTTCGGAACGCGCAGTGGTACAGGTGCAGGTTGCCGTCCACCCAGTGGATTTCTTGCGGAAATTCTTCGTCCCGGACGTCCGCAAGAAACAGCTCACCGCCCGTCAGCAGGGTCACCCCTTTCGGCGAGTGCGCCACCGGGTAGCTCTTTCCGCCGATTTCTAAAAACTCGCTCATGTGCTTTTCCGCTTCGTAAATGCTTAGCTATTGACCTGCGCCCACAGCTTGTCCAGCCGCTTCACGCTCACCGGCTGGGGCGTGCGCAACTCTTGCGCGAAAAAGCTCACACGCAGTTCCTCCAGCAGCCAGCGAAGCTCTTGCATGCGCGCATCCACGGCACCCTTGCGCTCGGCCACCAAGCGCCAGTAGCGTTGCTCTTGCGGGCGCAGCTCGCCCAGCTTGGCGGCGTCGCGCGCGGGGTCTGCCCGGTATTTGTCCAGCCGCAAGGTGATGGCTTTGAGGTAGCGGGCGTAGTGCGCCAGTTGCGCCCACGGCGCCACGGCAATGAAGTTCTTGGGCACCAGGCGTTGCAGTTGCTGCAACGCGTCGGCCGTGGCCTCGGGCGCGTTTTTGGTGTCCTTGATCTTGCGGGCGGCAGCTGCGTATTCGGTAAGAATGGTGGCGGCCAGGCGAGCGACCTCGTTGGCAATCAGCGTGAGGCGGCCCCTGCCCTCCTCCACACGGCGCTTGAAGGCGACTTCGTCGGTGGGCAGCGGGTCGAGCAGAAAGGCGCGGTCCAGCGCCACGTCGATGATCTGGGTGCGCAGCTCTTCCTGCGTGCCCAGGGGCATGTAGGCCACGGCCATTTTCTGAAGATCGGGAATGTTCTTTTCCAGATACTTCAGCGCATCCTTGATTTGCAGCGCAAACAGGCGGCGCAGGCCGGCGCGGTGCTTGGCGGCGGCCACCTCGGGCTCGTCGAAAACTTCGATGGTGACGGCGTCGCCACCGTCGATGAGCGCGGGAAAGCCGATCAGCGTCTGGCCGGCCTTCTTGATCTCCATGAGTTCGGGCAACTCGCCGAACGTCCAGGCCGTGTAGCGCTGGCCCGCGGGGGCGGATGGCGTGGTGTTTGAAGGTTTCGCCGAGGCGGGTGCATGGCCCCTTACTCCTGTTTTGATAGCTGCTGGCGCTTTACCATCAAGCGCTGGAAGCATATATGGCTCAGATTTTTCTTTCTCAGCCTCGCCACCACCCAACTTGAGCCCCGCCAGCGCCTGGAAGGCGCCCCGCGCCTTGGCGCCCCACTCGGCCTTAAGCGCGCCCAGGTTGCGGCCATGGCCCAGCTGGCGGCCATGTTCGTCCACCACGCGGAAGTTCATGAACAGGTGCGGGCTGAGCATGTCGAGCTTGAAGTCGGCGCGCTTCACGTCCAGCGATGTCTCATCGCGCACTTGCTTGAGCAGCACATCGGTCAGGCTGCCGGTACCAAAGCGCTCGGGCGCGCCCAGCAGCTCGGCCAGGCGCGCAGCCGATTCGGGCAGCGGCACAAAGCGGCTGCGCGGGCGCTGCGGCAGGCTTTTGAGCAGGGCCTGGATCTTGTCCTTGAGCATGCCGGGCACCAGCCATTCGCAGCGCTCTTCGCTCACCTGGTTGAGCACAAAGAGCGGGATGGTCACGGTGATGCCGTCGCGCGCATCGCCGGGCTCGTGCAGGTAGCTGGCAGCACAGTCCACGCCGCCGAGGCGCACGGTCTTGGGAAAGGCGTTGGTGGTGATGCCTGCAGCCTCATGGCGCATCAGCTCCTCGCGGGTGAGTTTGAGCAGATCGGGCTGCTTCTTGGATTCGTCCCGGTACCACGCCTCAAAGCTGTGGCCGCTGCACACTTCGGGCGGCAGCTGCTGGTCGTAGAAGGCGTAAATCAGCTCATCGTCCACCAGCACGTCCTGGCGGCGGGACTTGTGCTCCAGCTCTTCCACCTTGGCGATCATCTTCTGGTTGGCCGCCAGAAACGGCAGGCGCGTCTCCCAGTTGCCACCCACCAGGGCTTCGCGGATGAACACCTCGCGCGCAGCGTGCGGGTCCACCTTGCCAAAGTTCACGCGGCGGTTGTTGTAGACCACGATGCCGTACAGCGTGGCGCGCTCCAGCGCCACCACCTCGGCGGACTTCTTCTCCCAGTGCGGGTCCAGCAGCTGTTTTTTGAGCAAATGGCCGCCGATCTGCTCCAGCCACTGCGGCTCAATCGCAGCGATGCCACGGCCAAACAAGCGCGTGGTCTCGACCAGTTCCGACGCGATGATCCAGCGGCCGGGTTTCTTGTTCAGATGCGCGCCCGGATGCTTGTAGAACTTGATGCCGCGCGCGCCCAGGTACCAGTCTTCCTCGTCGCTCTTGCAGCCTACGTTGCCCAGCAGCCCGGCCAGCATGGACAGGTGCAGTTGCTCGTAGCTGGCGGGCTGGGTGTTGATCTGCCATTTGTGCTCGGTCACCACCGTGAGCAGCTGGGTGTGGATGTCGCGCCACTCGCGCAGGCGGCGGATGCTGATGAAGTTCTGGCGCAGCAGCTGCTCGTACTGGCGGTTGCTGAGCTTGTGGGTGGCGGCAGGTACCGCTGGCACCGTTGGCGAAGGGGCTGGCGCCCCGCCGCGCCGATCCACCGGCAGGTAGGCCTGCGAAGGCGACTTTTGCGCCGCCATGGCCTTCTGCGCACGGGCCGACGGAAGGCTGGGGGCGCCGCCCCGGGCCTCGTTGATCCACTTCCACAGCTTCAGGTACCCGCTGAACTCGCTCTTGTCATCGTCGAACTTGGCGTGGGCCTGGTCGGCCTGCTGCTGCGCCTCCAGCGGGCGGTCGCGCACATCCTGCACGCTCAGGGCGCTGGCGATGATGAGCACCTCGTCCAGCGCCTTGCGGTCACGCGCCTCGGTGATCATGCGGCCCACGCGCGGGTCCAGCGGCAGGCGCGACAGCTCCACGCCCATGGGGGTCAGCTCGTTGGCATCGTCCACGGCGCCCAGCTCGGCCAGCAGCTGGTAGCCGTCGGCAATGGCACGGCCCGAAGGCGCCTCGATGAACGGGAACTGCGCCACATCGCCCAGGTGCAGCGACTTCATGCGCAGGATGACGCCTGCTAGCGAACTGCGCAAAATTTCGGGGTCGGTAAAGCGCGGGCGGCTGTTGAAGTCTGCCTCGTCATACAGTCGGATGCTGATGCCGTTGGCCACGCGGCCGCAGCGGCCGGAGCGCTGGTTGGCGGCGGCCTGGCTGACGGGCTCGACCAGAAGCTGCTCGACCTTGCTGCGGAAGCTGTAGCGCTTGACGCGCGCCGTACCTGCGTCAATGACGTAACGAATGCCCGGCACCGTGAGCGAGGTTTCGGCCACGTTGGTCGCTAGCACGATGCGGCGGCCCGTGTGGCCGTCAAAGATGCGGTCCTGCTCGGCCTGGCTCAGCCGGGCAAACAGCGGCAGCACCTCGGCGTTGCGCATCACCGGCTGGTGCGACAGGTGATTGCGCAGGTGGTCAGCGGCCTCGCGGATCTCGCGCTCGCCGGGCAAAAAAACCAGGATGTCGCCCGCCGCGTTACCGGCCCACAGCTCGTCAACGCCGTCGGCAATGGCCTCGTTCAGCCCGTAGTCGCGCGTCTCTTCAAACGGGCGGTATCGCTGCTCCACCGGAAAGGTGCGGCCCGACACGTAAATGATGGGCGCGGGGCCTTTGGCGGATTCGAAATGTTTGGCAAATCGGTCCGCATCGATGGTGGCCGACGTGACGATGACTTTGAGGTCCGGACGGCGCGGCAGGATCTGGCGGATGTAGCCCAGCAGAAAATCGATGTTGAGGCTGCGCTCGTGCGCCTCGTCGATGATGATGGTGTCGTAGGCCTTGAGCAGCGGGTCGGTCTGCGTTTCGGCCAGCAAAATGCCGTCGGTCATGAGCTTGACGGAGGCATCGCGGCTCAAGCGGTCCTGAAACCGCACCTTGTAGCCCACCACATCACCCAGCGGCGTGTTCAGCTCTTCCGCAATGCGCTTGGCCACACTGCTGGCGGCAATGCGGCGCGGCTGGGTGTGGCCGATGAGCTGGCCTTTTTGACCGGGCTTGGCATTGCACTTTCCCCGACCCAGAGCCAATGCAATCTTGGGCAGCTGGGTCGTCTTGCCCGAGCCGGTTTCACCGCACACGATGACGACCTGGTGCTTCTCTATGGCCTCCATGATCTCGTCGCGCTTGCCCGATACGGGCAGGGATTCGGGGAACTCTATGGTGAAGGCGCGACGGGAAGACGAAGCAGAAGAAGGCTCTGGCGGCCGCTGATCGGGAGAAGACATGGGACGCAATTATCGGGCTGCAGTGTGCTTTTGACGCGACAGATGGGCCTTGGCCCTCATCTTGGGCTTGTCAGGCTCCAAACACGTCGACACAATCGCGCCTTTCTTGTTTCAGCCCGCACCGGGCGCGTCGCCCACCGCTGAAACCACCCTGGAGGTCGCCGCTATGTTTGTCCCCTTGTTCGCTCCCGCCTGACCACTGTCCACCGCCCCGGCTGGACTGTGTTTTCACGCATCCAGCCACGGCAGACAAGCGACCTCCTGCACCCCAGTGCAGTGCTCCACAAGCCCTGGCTACTTTGCCGGGGTTTTTTATTTGTGGAACGCACACATGAGTGCCAAAAAACTGTCTCGGGCCTTCGCCCAGGGTGAAATCAAAAAGCTGCGCCGTATGAAGCAGCCCCTGGTGTTGAAACTCGAACCTTCGGGCCCGCCCCGAAACCCTGTGGCCGCCGCACTGGCCCAACGCAGCCTGTCCAGCGCAGCAGGCAAACACATCCGAGCCCGTGGCGCCCAGCGCCGTGCGGACACCGTCGCCCTGCGCAAGGCGACCCTGAACGCTCGCTTTACCGAGAGCGATTGACAAGAACGATTGAACATATGGACCTTTCAACCCAATCCCCGACGCTGCCGCATGGGCAGCACCCGCCCACCGGAGCACACCAGGCCCTGCTGGCCCAGCGCCAGCAGGCGCTGGCCCACGCCGCCGAGCAGCTCAAGGCCGAGCTGTTTGGCATCGACGACGTGATCGACCGTGTGGTCGATGCCATCCGCGCCTGGTATGTGCTGCCCCAGCTCATCACCCGGCCCGTCATCGTCTGCCTGTGGGGCCTGACGGGCACGGGCAAGACGCAGCTCACGCGGCGCCTGGCGCAGCTTCTGGGCTTTTACGACCGCTTTGTCGAAGTGCAGATGGACGGCTTCAGTCACGGCGCAAGCTACCGCAGCTCGTCCATCTCGGGCATGCTCGGCGACTCGGGCATCCACGAGGGCGCGCCCGGCATCCTCGTACTGGACGAGTTCCAGCGCTTTCGCACGGTGGACCGCAAGGGCGAAGACGTGAAGGTGGAGCGCTACCAGGATGTGTGGACGCTGCTCTCCGACGGGCGCCTGCCCCCGGCCCTGAGCGCGCTCACCAACATCGAGCGCAAGCTGGCCGATGCGCACTACGAGGCCGAGCGCGCCGAAGATGGCGACGATGAGCGCGCAGGCAAGAAGCCCTACCGCTTCCAGCTCGATGCCTGGGATGCGCAGGAACTCAAGCGCATGCTCAAGCTGCAGGAGCCCCTGGCCGAGATCATGCAGTGGCCGCCCACCCAGGTGCAGGCGCTGTTCACGCGGTTCCAGCAGTCGCACCACGCGTGGGAGACCGACTACAGCAAGCTGCTGGTGTTTGTGTGCGGCAACCTGGACGAGATGTACCACGAGACCGCGCAGCGCGTGGAAGACTGCGACACCGATGCAGACATCTTCCACCGCCTCACGCGCAAGCTGTCGCTCATCGATGTGAAGAAGGCATTGAGCGAGCGCTTCAAGCCCGAGCAGATCGCGCGGCTGGGCAACGAGCATGTGGTGTACCCATCGTTCAACAAGGCGACCTATGAGCAGCTCATCCGCAACCTCTGCACACGCTACTGCGACGACATTGCCACCCAGTGTGGCGTGCGCTTTGCCATCGCCCAGTGCGTGCACAACGAGCTGTATGCCAACGCCGTGTTCCCGGCCCAGGGCACGCGGCCGCTGTTCTCGTCGGTGCACGCGATTCTGAGCGCCAACCTGGTAAAGGCCGCGCTGTGGGTCCTGGAGCAGGCGCTGCCGCTGGGCACCACCTACCCCATCACGCTTGCAGCGGACAAGCGCCACCTGGTGGTACAGGCCGGTGCACAGCAGGCGCTGTTTGCCGTTACGCTGGAGCTGAACCGGCTCAAGCAACGCGCCAACGCCGACTTCCGCGCGCTGCTGGCGGTGCATGAGGCCGGCCATGCGCTGGTGTACGGACTGCTATTGGGCCAGGCCCCGCAAGAGGTGAAGATCAATATCGCCTCCTTCGAAGGCGGCTACAACAGCTTTGCGGGGCTGAAGGTCACCACGCGCCAGAACGCGCTGGACATGATGTGCGTGGGCCTTGCGGGCCGTGTGGCCGAAGAACTGGTGTTTGGCGAAATGGCCTGCACCACCGGCGCCGAGCAGGACTACAAGCAGGTGACGGCCGAGGCCGCGCGCTACATCCGCCACCATGGCTTTGGCGAACGCCTGGCGCGCACCGACGTGACTGTGGAGATGGACAACCACATCAACACCGATGTGGGGCCCAGCAACGCCGCCATCGAAGAGCTGCTGCAGGCCCAATACCAGCGCGCATGCGCCCTGCTGCGCCAGCATCAGGGCGCGCTGAACCGGCTGGTGCATGCGCTGATGGACCACGGCATGATCGCCCGCCCCGAAATGCAGGCGCTGATGGCACAGAGCGGCATCGCCATCGCGTTGCCGCCCGCGTCGGGGCCCGACGAAGCCCTGGTGCTGGAGCCCTTTGCGGCGCGCCTGGCGGCGTTTCAGCGCCACACAGACGGCAGCGCTGAACCCGCTGTGGCGCCGGATGTGGCGCGGCAAAGCTCAGCATGCTTATGATGCGCGGTTTGGCGGCCCCACGGGGCCGCCTGCCGTTGCCGCTTTTTCCGTCATTCCAAGGCCCGCCCCACCGCTTGCACCGCCATGTCCGCCGTCTTCAACTTCACCTTCGTGCCCTGGTTCCGCTCGGTGGCGCCTTACATCCACAAGTTCCGCAACCAGACCTTTGTGATCGGGCTCACGGGCGAGGCGATTGCAGCGGGCAAGCTGCACAACATTGCGCAGGACTTGGCCTTGATCCAGGCCATGGGCGTGAAGATCGTGCTGGTGCACGGCTTCCGCCCGCAGGTGAACGAGCAGCTGGCCGCCAAGGGCCATGCGGCCAAATACTCCCACGGCATCCGCATCACCGATTCGGTCGCGCTCGACTGCGCGCAGGAGGCTGCGGGCCAGCTGCGCTATGAGATCGAGGCCGCCTTCAGCCAGGGCCTGCCCAACACGCCCATGGCGGGCGCCACGGTGCGCGTGATCTCGGGCAACTTCCTCACGGCGCGGCCCGTGGGGATTGTGGATGGGGTGGATTTTCAGCACTCGGGCCTGGTGCGCAAGGTGGACGTGGCGGGCATCCGCCAGACGCTGGACATGGGCGCGCTGGTGCTGCTGTCGCCGTTTGGCTTCTCGCCCACGGGCGAGGCCTTCAACCTGAGCATGGAAGAAGTCGCCACCAGCGTGGCCATTGCGCTGCGCGCCGACAAACTCATCTTCTTGACCGAGGTGCAGGGCATTCGCATGTCGCCGACCGAACCCGAGAGCGACGACAACCCCATCGACACCGAGCTGCCGCTGGCCGCCGCCCAGGCGCTGCTGGCCCAATTGCCACCGGCGCAGCAGCCTACCGACACGGGATTCTATTTGCAGCACTGCGTGAAGGCCTGCAAGGCCGGCGTGGAGCGCAGCCATATCCTGCCGTTTGCGGTGGATGGATCGCTGCTGCTGGAGGTGTATGTGCACGACGGCATCGGCACCATGGTGATCGACGAAAAGCTCGAAGAGCTGCGCGAGGCCACGATTGACGACGTGGGCGGCATCCTGCAGCTGATCGAACCTTTCGAGAAGGACGGCACCCTGGTCAAGCGCGACCGCACCGAGATCGAGCGCGACATTGCCACCTACACCATCATCGAGCACGACGGCGTGATCTTCGGCTGCGCGGCGCTCTACCCCTACCCCGAGGCCAAGACGGCCGAGATGGCCGCCGTGACGGTATCGCCACAAAGCCAGGGCACGGGCGACGGCGAAAAGCTGCTCAAGCGCATCGAGCAGCGGGCGCGCCTGCTGGGGCTGGACAGCATCTTCGTGCTGACCACCCGCACAATGCACTGGTTCATCAAGCGCGGCTTCTCGCCCGTGGACCCGGACTGGCTGCCCGACGCCCGCAAGCGCAAGTACAACTGGGACCGCAAGAGCCAGGTGCTGGTCAAGAAGCTTTAAGCACGGTTGAAAGTCTCGCGCGCCGCCGCCACGGCGCGCGCCACCTGTGCAATTGCCGCATCCCGCTGCTCGGCAGACGCCGTGGAGCGTGTGAGGTAGCAGGTCACGAGCACAGGCGCACCTCCGCCCGGGGGCCACAACACGCCGATGTCGTTGGCCGTGCCGCTGTCGCCCGCCGTGCCCGTCTTGTCGCCCACCTTCCAGCCCGGCACACCGGCACGCAGGCGCTTGTCGCCCGTGCTCGTCTCCACCAGCCAACGCTGCAGCCAGGCGCGGGATGGGGGGGAAAGCGCGTCGCCCAGCACCAGCTTTTGCAGGGTGTGCAGTATGGCCAGCGGCGTGGTGGTGTCGCGCGGGTCGCCCACCGCCGCTTCGTTCAGCGTCGGTTCGGTGCGGTCCAGCCGCGTGATCGGGTCACCCAGCGAGCGAACGAACGTAGTGAAACCGGCCGGGCCGCCGTGGCGAGCCATCAGCACATTGGCGGCGGTGTTGTCGCTCAGGCTCACGGTGGCCGCGCACAGCTCGCCCACCGTCAGGCCGCCGCCGTTGCCTGCGCGCGGGCCGCTCACGGGCGAATAGGCCACCACGTCGGTGGCGGCGTAATGCACGCGCGCGTCCAGCCGCTCCCGGCCCTGGTCCACCAGCGCCAGCATCCAGCCCGCCAGCACGGCCTTGAAGGTGCTGGCCATGGCAAAACGCTCGTCCTGCCGCCAGCCCAGCGCCAAGCCCGATCCGGTGTCCAACATGGCCACGCCCAGGCGGCCCTGGGCGGTGCGTTCGATACCGGCCAGGGTGTCTGCCCATTGGCGGGAGACCTGGTCACGGGAAGCCGCATTGGCGGCGCTGCTGCTGGCGGCGCAGCCCCACAGCGGTACGGTGGAAGCGGCCATCAGGCCCAAGGAAAACTGTCGTCTTTGCATAGGAAAAAGCAGGTGAATGGAAACAAGGCCTGGACGATACGGACATTCACCCGCCTGCACCATCGACAATAATTGCCGCCAGACCCCAGAAAAACTTATGTATCTGCCCCTCAATGCCTTGCGCGCGTTCGAAGCGTCGGCCCGCCACCTCAACCTCACCCGGGCGGCCGAGGAGTTGCACGTGACGCAGACTGCGGTGAGCCAGCACATCCGTAAGCTGGAAGACCGGCTGGGAAAGCCGCTGTTTCGCCGCCTGCCGCGCGGCCTGGCATTGACGGACGAAGCCCAGGCCCTGCTGCCCGTGGTGGTGGAGTCGTTTGGCAACTTGGAGCGTGCACTGGAAAAGCTGGCCGACACCCGCCCGCGCGAAGTGCTGACGGTGGGTGCCGTGGGCACCTTTGCCGTGGGCTGGCTGCTGCCCCGGCTGCGGAGTTTTCAGCAGGCCTGCCCGTTTGTGGACCTGCGCCTGCTCACGCACAACAACCGCGTGGACATGGCGGGCGAGGGGCTGGACTGTGCCATCCGTTTTGGCGATGGCGCCTGGCACGGCACCCACGCGCAGCGCATCATGGACGCGCCGATGTCCGCCATGTGCGCCCCCGCACTGGCCCACGGCCTGCGCACGCCTGCCGATCTGGCTCGCCTGCCGCTGCTGCGCAGCTACCGCACCGACGAATGGACTGCCTGGTTTGACGCGGCAGGCGCCCCCTGCCCCGTGGTGCGCGGCGCCGTGTTTGACTCGTCGCTGACTCTGGCGGAGGCGGCAGCCCAGGGCGCGGGTGTTGCCTTGCTGCCCGTGTGCATGTTCACGCGCGAACTGCGCCAAGGCCGGCTTGTGCAGCCGTTTGCGCAGGAGCTGCAGCGCGGCGCCTACTGGCTCACGCGTCTGCAGTCCCGGCCGGAGACTGCGGCCATGGCTGCCTTCGCGCAGTGGCTGGAGCAGGCGTCGCAAGAGCAGCAAGCAGTGGAGACAACAGGCGGCAGCGCAGAAAAATATGCCTAAAAACAGGCTCTATCGCTTATCCATAAAACGCTAGCAGCTATAAATTTAGAAGCATCTTGAGCAAATCTGTGCGCGGGCGCCGCGCCGCGCTGTCTGCGCGCCCAGCGGCCAGCGGCCCACGTCATGCCGCCATGCGCAGCGCCCGGGCCACCACCTCCGCCGGCACCTCGTCGATCTGCGCTGCGTCCAGAAACTGTTCGCCATACCGCCGGTACACCCCTTCGCGCACAAACACCTCAAAGAGGTCGGGGTCGATGTGGCCGTTGTCGCGCATCTTGCACATGATGGCGATCGCTTGCGACAAGGTCATGCCGCTCTTGTAGGGCCGGTCGGCCGCCGTCAGCGCCTCGAAGATGTCGGCAATGCCCATCATGCGCGCCTGCACCGACATCTGGTCACGCGTGAGGCCGCGCGGGTAGCCCTTGCCGTCCATGCGCTCGTGGTGGCCGCCCGCGTACTCGGGAACGTTCTTCAGATGGCGCGGCCAGGGCAGCGTCTCCAGCATCTTGATGGTGGCGACGATGTGGTAATTGATGGTGTCGCGCTCGGCCTGGTTCAGCGTGCCGGACCGGATGGTGAGGTTCTCCACCTCCTCGGCGCTCAGGAAGCTCGTCTGCACCCCCTGCGGGTTGCGCCAGTGGCGCATGGCGGCAATGTCGCGCACGCGTTGCTGGTCCTCCGGCCTCATGACCTCGGTGCCGGTGTTACTGCGGCGCAGAAACTCACGGTCTTCTTCCAGCGCGTGGATCTCGTGCTGCAGCGCCTGCAGTTCCTGACCTTCGGCGCGCGCATCCACCACCGGGCGCAGCGCCAGCTGGCGGCGCAGCGCGGCCAGCTCGGCGTCGCGCTTCAACACTTCAAAGCGCGTGTCCACCAGCCCGATGCGGTCATACAGCGTCTGCAGCTTGGTGGCCTTGTCCACCACGTGCACAGGCGTGGTGATCTTGCCGCAGTCATGCAACAAGCCGGCCATCTTCAATTCATAGCGGTCGCGGTCCGTCATGCTGAAGCCGGCCAGCGGGCCCGCGGTGGTGGAGTTCACCGCTTCAGCGAGCAGCATGGTGAGCGCCGGCACGCGCTGGCAGTGGCCGCCGGTGTAGGGCGACTTCTCGTCGATGGCCAGGTTGATGAGGTTGACGAACGACTCGAACAGCCGCTCCAGCTGGGTGATGAGCAGCCGGTTGGTCAGCGCAATGGCCGCCTGCGAGGCCAGCGATTCGGCCAAGCCCTTGTCGGCCTCCGAGAACGTGGTCACCTCGCCCGTCTCCCAGTGCCGCGCATTGATGAGCTGCAGCACGCCGATCAGCTCGTGGTCGTGGTTCTTCATGGGCACAGTGAGGAACGACTGCGACCGGTAGCCGGTGCGCCCGTCGAACGCGCGCGTGCCCGAGAAGTCGAAGCCCTCTGCCCTGTAGGCATCGGCAATGTTCACCGTGCGGTCGTGGATGGCGGCATACGCTGCCACCAGCGAATCGTTCGGCGCACCATTGGCATGGCGCAGGGGCAGGTGCGGAAAATCAATCGGCTTGCCCGTGGTGCCGCCCAGGCGAATGCCGAGCGAATCGGTGCGCAGGATCTCGAACTTGAGCGCGCTGCCGTCCTCCGTCACGCTGTAGAGCGTGCCGCCGTCCGCGCCGGTAATGGCCTTGGCGGCCTCCAGAATGTTCTCCAGCAGGCGGTCGATGTCGCGCTCGCGCGAGAGGGCCGCCCCGATACCGTTGAGCTGCTCCAGCCGTCGAAACAGATTGACTGTGGGTTCCTGGGCCATAACAGATACCTTGGATGCAGCGTTGGGACCCGCACATCGTAACGAAAAGTGACCGCTATCATCAGCCCTCCTTCCATTGCTTTGAGCCTCATTTCGTGGACTCGGTCACGCCCCGCTATCTCACCGCCGCCCTCTACCAGTTTGTGGACCTGCCGGACTGCGCCGACCTGCGCGCGCCCTTGCAAGCCCTGTGCGACAGCAAGAACGTGCGCGGCATGCTGCTGCTGGCGCCCGAGGGCATCAACGGCACCATCGCCGGTGCGCCGCATGACGTGCAAGCGGTACTGGCCTGGCTGCGCAGCGACGCCCGGTTTGCCGCCCTGCAGCACAAGGAGGCGGTGGCCGATCGCCAACCTTTCTACCGCATGCGCGTGCGCCTCAAGCGCGAGATCGTCACGCTGGGCGTGCCGGGCCTGAACCCCGCACGCAATGCGGGCATCTATGTGAAGCCCGAGGACTGGAACGCGCTTATCGACGACCCCGGCGTGGTGGTGGTGGACACGCGCAATGACTACGAAGTGGGCATCGGCACATTTGAGCGCGCCGTCAACCCACACACAAAGAGCTTTTCTGAGTTCCCGGCCTGGGTCGAACGCGAGAAGCAGCCCGGCGGCGTGCTGGCGGGCAAACCGCGCGTGGTCATGTTCTGCACCGGCGGCATCCGGTGCGAAAAGTCCACCGCGCTGCTCAAGTCGCAAGGCTTTGAAGAGGTGTTTCACCTTGAAGGCGGCATCCTCAAATATCTGGAGACCGTGCCGGAAGAAGACAGCCGCTGGCACGGCGACTGTTTTGTGTTCGACGAGCGCGTGTCGGTGGGCCACGGCCTGGCGCCCGGCCACCACCAGCTGTGCCGGTCGTGCCGCATGCCGCTGGGCGAAGCGGAGCGGGCACACCCGCACTATGTGCAGGGCGTGAGCTGCCCCTACTGCCACGGCACCCGCACGCCCGAGCAAGAGCGCGCCCTGGCCGAGCGTGAGCGACAGATGCAACTGGCTGCCCGGCGCGGCGAAGAGCACATCGGCGCGCAGCAGCCCGGTGCGCCACGCAAGCCATGAGCAGCAGCGTGCAAGCATGACCGCCCTGCCCGTTCTCTACTCCTTTCGCCGCTGCCCCTACGCCGTGCGCGCCCGCCTGGCCCTGGCCGTGAGCGGCCAGGCCTGCGAGTTGCGCGAGGTGGTACTGAAGAACAAGCCCCAGGGGCTGCTGCAGGCCTCGCCCAAAGGCACCGTGCCTGTGCTAGTGCTGCCCGGCGGCCAAGTGCTGGACCAGAGCCTGGACATCATGCTGTGGGCACTGGCCCAGCACGACCCCGAAGGCTGGGTTACTCCAAGCCATGGCACATTGCCAGAGATGCTGACACTGATCGCCGAGTGCGATAGCGCCTTCAAACAGGCGCTAGACCGCTGCAAGTACCCCAGCCGTTACCCCGATGCCGACATCGGTGCAGAACGCGCCCGCGCCGTGGCGTGGCTGGGTGCGCTGGAGGCACGTTTCTCCCCAGACCAGCCCTGCCTGTTCGGCACCCACGTGGCCTTGGCCGACATGGCGATTGCGCCTTTTGTGCGCCAGTTTGCCGGCATTGATGCGGACTGGTGGGCCGCGCAGCCCTGGCCCCGCCTGCAAGCCTGGCTGGCTCGGTGGCAGGCCAGCGCGCTTTTTGCGAGCGTGATGCACAAGCTGCCCGCATGGGTGGACGGCACGGACGGGGTACGTTTTCCCCACACTGCTACGCTCGCGGACTGAACTCCACACTCCCCATGAAAATCATCGACGAGATGCTAAATCTCGACCTGCTTACCGCAGAGCAGCACCTCGACATCAGCGACTGGATTGCTCGCTCGTCTTCGCCCGAGGAAATCCTGCAGATGCCTGCACCCCTGTGGCGGGCCGTGGAGCGGGCGAGCCAAACCATGGGCATCAACAAAGACCTGCTGCGCCCGCCGTCGCTGGACGCGGGAGACGCCGTGTTGGGGTAGGCGGCGCGCGGGCCTCCACGTGCACCCGCAAAGAAAAAGGCGCTCCAAGGAACGCCTTTTTCACATGCATGTCTCGGCGGCAAAGCCACGCGGTATCACGCCATCGAATAGCCCGAACCGCCCTGCTTCCCACCAACTTTGAGACCGCGCACCAGCAGCGCCAGCAGCACCACGGCGAACCCCACAAAACATACAAACGACCAGTTGGCAATCGAGCCGCCCAGGAACGTCCAGTCAATGGCAGCGCAGTCGCCCGATCCGCGGAAGATCATGGGGATGGCACGGCTGATGGGGTAGTTCTCGATCATTCCGTAGAAGTCGCGGCCGCAGGTGGCAATTTCGGGCGGGTACCACTGCAGCCAGCTCTGGCGGGCCGCCACAAAGGCGCCGAAGCCGGAGGCGATCATGGCCAGCACGCCCCAGCCCATCCACCAGCCTTTTGAGCCCCTAGCGCTTGCCAGCCCAGCAAAGATTGCTACACCAATGAGAGCATAGCGCTGCACGATGCACATGGGGCAAGGCTCCAGGCCCACCACGTGCTGCAGATACATGCCAAACGCAAGCATGGCCACACAGGCCGCACTGATCAGCGCCAGCACGCGGCGCGGGGCCTGATCGATCCACTTCAACACCATCTTGTTATCCCTCATCCAATTGCAACTGCCACGCGCTGGGCAGGGACCGTGCGGCCCGTGCCACTGCACCCTTAGATCTGGCTCCGCCAGTCCACCGGGTGCGTTCCCCCCAGGGGGAAGACACGTAGCGGCTCAGGAGGAATCAGATACCAGCGGCGTGATCCAAGAACACTCGGGCGCGGCGTGGTGTGACCACCAGCGTTTCACCCTCTTTGAAACCCATTTCCTTGAACTGCTGCGCAGGAATCTGCGCTTCGATCAAGGATTCTGGGGATGCATTGTCCGCTGGTTTGTGGTCGTCGGATGGAATTAGTTCCAGGCGGGCGATGGGGCCCACCACGATGGCGCGGTTCAGCTGGGCCACGATGCCACGCGGGCGACCTTCGGCGTCCAGGCCCGCGCGGGGGGAATAACGCTCAACGTCCAGGTCGTGCGGACGCACATAGGCAAACGCCTTGGCGTTCTGGGCCGTCTGGTGTTCGGGCGAATCGAGCTGCATGCCTTCCAGGTGCACCAAGCCTTCATGCGCGCGGCCGTGGAACAGGTTCACGTCACCCAAAAAGCCATACACGAACGGGCTGGCGGGCTGGTCCCACACCTGCTGGGGCGAGCCGCTTTGCTCGATCTTGCCCTGGTTGATCACCACCACGCGGTCGGCCACTTCCAGGGCTTCTTCCTGGTCATGGGTCACGAAGATGCTGGTCACATGCAACTCGTCGTGCAGGCGGCGCAGCCAGCGGCGCAGTTCCTTTCGCACCTTGGCATCGAGCGCGCCAAAGGGTTCGTCCAGCAACAATACCTTGGGCTCCACCGCCAGCGCGCGAGCCAGCGCAATGCGTTGGCGCTGGCCGCCCGAGAGTTGCGAGGGATAGCGCTCGGCCAGCCAGTCCAGTTGCACCAGCTTGAGCAGGTCCATGACCTTTTTCTTGATCTGTGCTTCGCTAGGGCGCTCGCTGCGCGGCTTGACGCGCAGGCCGAAGGCCACGTTCTCGAAAACCGTCATGTGGCGGAACAGCGCGTAGTGCTGGAACACAAAGCCCACGTTGCGCTCGCGCACATGCACGTCGGTCGTGTCCTCGCCGCTGAAGTGGATGGTGCCCACATCGGCCGTCTCCAGCCCCGCGATGATGCGCAAGAGCGTGGTCTTGCCGCAGCCCGAGGGGCCCAGCAGCGCGATGAGTTCGCCCGAGGCGATGTCCAGGCTCACATCGCGCAGCGCCTGGAAATCGCCAAACTGCTTGCTGACGCTACGGATTTCAATGCTCATGTTCTGTTTCCTTCACACGCCAGCGGGCGCGGGGCGCTCGGGCGGCAATTCGGCGGCGGCCTTCATGGCCTGTTCGTTGCGGTGTTCGGCAATCGTCTTGATGACCAGCGTGACCAAGGCGAGCAGGGCCAGCAGCGAGGCTGCAGCAAACGCGGCCACCGACTGGTACTCGTTGTAGAGAATTTCCACGTGCAGCGGGATGGTGTTGGTCTGGCCTCGGATGTGGCCCGACACCACCGATACCGCGCCAAACTCGCCCATGGCCCGCGCGTTGCACAGGATCACGCCATACAGCAGGCCCCACTTGATGTTGGGCAAGGTCACGTACCAGAAGGTTTGCCAGCCGCTGGCGCCCAGCACGATGGCGGCCTGCTCTTCATCATTGCCCTGCGCCTGCATCAGCGGAATCAGCTCGCGGGCAATGAACGGGAAGGTCACGAACACAGTGGCCAGCACGATGCCCGGCACGGCAAAGATGATCTTGATGTCATGCGCCGCCAGCCACGGGCCGAACCAGCCCTGCGCGCCAAACATCAGCACATAGATCAAACCGGCCACAACGGGCGACACCGAGAACGGCAGATCCACCAGCGTGGTCAAAAACGCCTTGCCCCTGAACTCGTACTTGGCAATGCACCAGGCGGCGGCGATGCCAAACACCAGGTTCAGCGGCACGGCAATGGCGGCGGTGATCAGGGTGAGCTTGATGGCCGACCAAGCGTCGGGCTCGCGCAGACCTTCCAGGTAGGCGCCAAAGCCCTTGCGCAGCGCTTCGGCAAACACGGCGGCCAGCGGCAGGACCAGGAAGAGCAACATGAAGGCCAGCGCAATGCCGATCAGCGTGTAGCGCACCCAGGGTGCTTCGGTGGTGCCCGCCTGGGTGCGGCGGATGGTTCGAGAATTGTTGCCACTCATGCCGGAGCCCCCGCGTGGCGGCGCTGCCAAGCCTGCAGCGCGTTGATGATCAAAAGCAGGATGAAGGAAATCACGAGCATGACAACCGCCACAGCCGTGGCGCCGGCATAGTCGTATTGCTCCAGCTTGCCGATGATGATGAGGGGCGTGATCTCGGACACCATGGGCATGTTGCCCGCGATGAAGATGACCGAGCCGTATTCACCCACCGCCCGCGCAAATGCCATGGCAAAGCCGGTCAGCAAAGCGGGGATGATGGAGGGCAGGATCACGAAGCGGAAGGTTTGCCAGCGCGTGGCGCCCAGGCAGGTCGCAGCTTCTTCCAACTCCTTCTCGGCGTCTTCGAGCACGGGCTGCACGGTGCGCACCACGAACGGCAGGCCGATGAAAATCAGCGCGATCACGATGCCCGCGGGCTTGAAGGCCAACTGGATGCCCATGGGCTCCAGGATGCTGCCGATCCAGCCGTTGCCGGCCAGCAGCGCGGTGAGAGAAATGCCGGCGACAGCGGTAGGCAGTGCAAAAGGCAAGTCCACCAGTGCATCCACGATCTTCTTGCCGGGAAACTTGTAGCGCACCAGCACCCAGGCGATGAGCAGGCCGAACACCAAGTTGACCAGCGCCGCAAGAAACGACGCACCGAACGTGAGCCGGTACGACGCCAGCACGCGCGGTGCGCTGATGGCGGCCCAGAACTGCTCCCAGGTGAGCGTGAAGGTCTTGAAGATCAGTGCCGACAACGGGATCAGCACGATGATGCTCAGATAAAAGAGCGTGTAGCCCAGCGTGAGGCCGAAGCCAGGCAGCACCCGCTTGGGCGCACGCCGACCGGCCTGCGCCGAGGCCGACGAGGCCCCGAGCGCGGCCGCAGAGGTCGCGACGGTCATGGCGTGCTTACTTGCTGCTGTAGATCTTGTCGAACTGGCCGCCGTCGTTGAAGTGCACCTTCTGCGCTTCTGTCAACGAACCAAAGTACTTGGCCACCGTGAACTGCTTGAGCGGCTTGAAGGTGCTTTCATACTTCTTGAGCACCTTCTCAGAACGCGGACGGATGGCGTGCTTGGCCGCGATTTCCTGCGCTTCATCGGAGTACAGGTAGTCGAGGTAGGCCTTGGCAAGTTGAGCCGTGCCCTTCTTGGCCACGGTGCGCTCGACCACCGCCACGGGGTTCTCGGCCACGATGCTGACCGAGGGGTAGATGGCATCGACCTTGCCGGCACCAAACTCGCGGTCGATGGAGACCACTTCGGATTCGAACGTGATCAGCACATCGCCCTGGTTGCGCTGCAGGAAGGTGGCGGTGGCGTCGCGGCCGCCCTTGGCCAGCACGGGCACGTTCTTGTAGAGCTTGGCGACGAATTCGGCGGCCTGCTGCTCGGTGCCGCCCTTCTCCCGCACCGCGCCCCAGGCGGCCAGGTAGGCATAGCGGCCGTTGCCGCCCGTCTTTGGGTTGACCACGATGACCTGCACACCGGGCTTGATCAGGTCGTCCCAGTCCTTGATGTTCTTGGGGTTGCCGTTGCGCACCAGGAAGAGCATGGTGGACGTGGTGGGCGATGCATCGTGCGGAAACTTCTGCGCCCAGTCCTTGGCCACCACGCCGTTGTCGGCCAGAAACTGCACGTCGGTGGTGGTGTTCATGGTGACCACATCGGCGGCCAGGCCGTCATTCACGGCGCGGGCTTGTGCGCTAGAGCCAGCGTGCGACTGATCGATCTTCACGTCCTGGCCTGTGGTCTTCTTGTAGTGGGCCGTAAAGGCAGCGTTGTAGTCCTTGTAGAACTCGCGCGCCACGTCGTACGAGACGTTGAGCAGGGTGTTCTGCGCTGCAGCCATGCCGCTGGTGGCCAGGGCCAGGGTGGCCAGGAGGGTCTTGAGTTTCAAAGAAGTCATGGTGCGTTGCCGGGTGTATAGCTGGGATGGCGCATTGTGCGCAGCTGCCTTTAAAACTCAAAAGAATATATTCTTTTAAATTAATCGAAATTGAGCATATAGAAGTGTGAGAGCGGCGAGCTGATCCTTCTGCGAGCACGGCATGCCGAAGAAAATTCAAGCAAAAAGTGCTGCCATCGCTTATTCAGCAAGCGCTAGCAGCTATCAAAAGAGGAGTTCTCTACAGCCCGGCGGCCGCATGTACGACGTCCATCTGCGCTCCGCTACCGTCCAGGGACTGGAGCAGCGCCCAGCCCAGCGGCCATTCGCCCTGGCCCGAGTCGATGTTGATGTGCCCGGCGTTCTGCAGGCGCACAAACTCGCTGCCCCAGGCGCGCGCATAGGCCCCGGCCAAGCGGATGGGGCAGTACGGATCGTTGCTGCTGGCCACCACGATGCTCCGATAGGGCAACGGTGCATAGGGCACGGGCGCAAAGTCGCTCAGGATGGCGCGGCGCTCCGGGTCCGCAGGTGCCACCAGCAGTGCACCACACACCTTAGCCGCCGCCTGCGCGCCCATGTGCGTGGTGGCGATGCAGCCCAGGCTGTGCGCCACGATGACCACCGGGTGCGGGGCGACCAGCACGGTTTTCTCCAGTTGCCCTACCCACGCAGACCGCGTGGGCGTGATCCAGTCGTCCTGCACCACCCGGAGCGCGCTGGGCAGGCGCTCGGCCCACAGGCTCTGCCAGTGGCCAGGGCCGGAGTCGCGCCAACCGGGCACGATAAGGATGGAAGTGGGTGAAGACACAGTGCAGGCATTCTGCAAGTCGCTCTTTAAAACCCAAACGAATTAATTCTTTTTATTTAATGGCGAAAACATCTAAAAAACGATCACCACATGCGTCCAGTCACAAAACTACTATGACGCAAACAAATTAAACCAAACAGTTCAAATTACAACCATTTAGTACAATGTAACGAAATGCAAAACACTGCGCCGTTGTTCGCCGTTCCGTGACTACGCCGCTGCTCGCATTGCCCCCTCGTTTTTGACCCCCACCCCGAAAGGCAGCGTAATGCACACATGGAAAATCAGCCACCGATTGATGGCAGGCTTCGGCTTGGTCATCGTGACTTTGCTCGGAATGTCCGTTTACAGCATGCTGATTGCCCGTGGCATCGATAGCGCGTTGACGGCCAACGCCACGCAGAACGCCGTCATCCAGCGCGCGGCCATCAACTTTCGCGGCTCGGCCCATGACCGCTCTATCGCCGTACGGGATGTGGTGCTGGCACCCAACGACCATGCTCGGCTCAAAGAAATTGAATCCATCGCACGGCTGGCAGACTTCTATGCCCAGTCTGCAAATCAGCTGGACAGCGTGCTGAAAACCGCTAAAGAGATTCCCCCCGAAGTGGCCCCGATGGTGCAGGCGCTCAAGGACATTGAGGCGCGCACGGTGGCCACCACGAGCAAGGTGGTTGCCCTGGTGCAGGCCGGCGACCGCGCTGGCGCCGAAACCCTGCTCTGGACCGAGGCCAAGCCGCAGTATGAGCAGTGGCTCGCTGCAGCCAACAAGCTCATCGACTACGAAGAAGCGCGCATCATCAACAACAGCCAGACGGCCAACCAGGACGCGAGCCAGTTCACTGGCGTGATGCTGTCCATCACCCTGCTGGCAGTGCTGATCAGCGTTGCGGTGACGGTGCTGGTGTCGCGCAGCATCAGCCGCGAACTGGGCGCCGAGCCCAGCGAAGTGCGCGCGGTGGTGCAAGCCATCCAGCAAGGCAACCTCACCACCCCGGTGCAGGTGAAAGCGGGCGACACGGGCAGCGTGATGGTGGCCGTGCGCGACATGCAGCAGCGCTTTCATGAACTGGTCTCGGCCGTGCGCGACAACATCGCGCAACTGCGCGCCACCAGCGACGACATTCGCAGCGGCAACCAGAACCTGGGCAACCGCACCGAACAAGCCGCCAGCAGCCTGGAGCAGACCGCCGCCAGCATGGAAGAGCTGACCGCCACGGTGCGCCAAAGCGCTGACTCGGCCCGCCAGGCCAATGTGCTGGCGACCACCGCCGCCAGCACCGCCACCAAGGGCGGCGAAGTAATGCAGCAGGTGGTGAGCACGATGCAGGACATCCACCACAGCGGCCAGAAGATCGCCGACATCATTGGCGTGATCGACGGCATTGCGTTCCAGACCAACATCCTCGCACTCAACGCCGCCGTCGAGGCTGCCCGTGCGGGCGAACAAGGCCGTGGATTTGCCGTGGTAGCCACCGAGGTGCGCAGCCTAGCGCAGCGCAGCGCCGAGGCCGCCAAGGAGATCAAGGCGCTGATCCAGTCCAGCGTCGAAAAGGTCGGCTCGGGCACCCAGCTCGTGGCCAACGCGGGCGAGACCATGAAGGAGATCGTGCAAGGCGTGCAGCGGGTGAACGGCATCATTGGCGAGATCAGCACGGCTGCTTCCGAGCAGAGCGATGGCATCTCGCAAATCAACGTGGCCGTGACCCAGCTGGACCAGATGACACAGCAAAACGGCGCCCTGGTGGGCGAAAGCGCCGCGTCTGCCGAGAACCTGCGTGAACAGGCCCAGCGCCTGGCCGAACTGGTGTCGGTGTTCCATGTCTCCGGCGGCAGCCCGGCTAGCACTGCGGCGCACCTGGTGAACACGCCGCGCGCTGCATCGGCACCGGGACCGCGGGGCAGCGTCCCACCCATGCCCGGCGCGCCAGGCATGCCGGGCGCAGTGCGCCGTCTTGCGCACTGACAACTGGGCGGTGGGGGCGAGGGCCAGCGCCCCGCCCCGCAGGAGAGCCGCAGCGGCACTAACGTGGGCTTAGCCGCTCTCGTCGTCCGCCAGCAACTGCTCCAGTCGCCTGGGGTAGTTGTTCAAGAAGTCGCGCGTGACCGCAAAGTGGTCGGTGTCCTCGAATGCCACTTCCGACAAGCCCGAACCATCAAACTGGACAATCTTGGCGTGGGGGTAGGACAGCAGGATCGGCGAGTGCGTGGCGATGATGAACTGCGAATCGTCCTGCACCAACTGGTGGATGACCGACAGCGCGGCCAGCTGCCGGCTGGGCGACAGGGCGGCCTCGGGCTCGTCCAGCAGATACAGGCCTTTGCCCCGGAACTTGTGCGTGAGCAGCGCCATGAACGCCTCCCCGTGAGAGCGGGCATGCAACGACTGGCCGCCATAGCTCTCCAGGTAGCCCACTTCATCCATGAAGGTCGCCACGTTGAAAAAACTTTCTGCCCGCAGAAAGTAGCCGTCGCGCGGCTTGCGAAAACTGCGTGCCAGCCGCAGCACCTCGTGCAGCGGCGACACCGACTGCGTTGTCGCCAACTGGAAGTTGCGTGTACCCCCCTCCGGGCTGTAACCCAGTGCCAGCGCAATTCCTTCCAGCAAGCTTGACTTTCCGGAGCCGTTCTCGCCGACGAAAAACGTCACGTCGCGATGGAACTCCAGCAGGCCCAGCTCCCGCACGGCGGGGATGCTGTAGGGGTAGGCGTCGTAGTCCACCTCCGCGTCGGGGCGGATGCGCGCGCTTTGCAAGTACGGTTTGGCAGCAAGCATGGGCTGCATGCTAACGGGGTGATGGCGCACCGACCGATCGGGTCGCCGGACACGCCTTCGCCGGTTGTGCCGGTTGTGCCCGCTTGACGCCACCGCATCAATCCTCGCAGCAATTGGTGGATTTTTTTTGCACCCGGTTAACCCCGTTCGCCCGCCCCGTTCGTTTCACCCAGCACCACCACTTTTCTTTGATGGAGCTGCCATGAAACACCGTTCACGCCCCCTGCCCGTTGCCACCACCCTCGCTGCGCTTGCTGCGGTGCTGGGTCTGGCGCCCTTGCACGCTCAGGCGGTCGGCCAACTCGCGGATGTCACCATCGTGGACCGGGACACCGGCGCCACCTTGCCGGTGCACCGGGCCAAGGGCGAATACTGGGTAGCGGGCCGCCCGGGCGCGCGTTACGCCATCACCGTGCGCAACCGGCTGGGCGAGCGCGTGTTGGCCGTGCCGTCGGTGGACGGCGTGAATGTGCTCAGCGGCGAGACCGCTGCGTGGGACCAGCGCGGCTATGTCTTCTCGCCGTACGAGCGCTATGAGATCACCGGCTGGCGCAAGAGCAGCACGGAGGTGGCGGCGTTCGAGTTCTCCAGCATTGGCGACTCGTACGCCAGCCGCACGGGTCGACCCGCCCATGTGGGCGTGATCGGCGTGGCGCTGTTCCGCGAGCAGCCGGCGCCCACGCCACGATACCCGTCCGTCGTGCCCGAGCCCTACAGCCAGCGCCGCGACAGCAGTATCGAAGGGGGCAGCAACGCCCCTTCCAAAAGCCTGGAGCGCCTGCGCGAAGAACCCGCCAAACCAGCCTTGCCCGCCGCACCGGCGCCTTCGGCCGCGGAGGAGTCCTCCGCGCGTGCACAGTCCGCCGACAGATTGGCCAAGGCAGGGCCACTGCCCGCGCCCCAGCTGGGCACGGCCCACGGCCAGCGCGAGACGTCGGTGGTCACCCACACCACCTTCACGCGCTTGCAAAGCCACCCCAACGAGATCATCAGCATCCGCTACGACAGCATGGCCAACCTGATTGCGCGGGGCATCATCCGCGAGCCCATTGCAGGTCCGCAGGTACCGCGCGCGTTTCCCAGGTCGGACAGCTATTCGTACGTGCCAGACCCCCGGTGAACACGGCGCAAGGGCGGACTCCGGTCACTCATGGGGCCCTCGCATAATGCCCGGGTGCCCGCCACCCCTCCCGCCAATGCCAACAACACCGAACCCGCTGACGAAGCGCTGATGCTGCGCTACGCCGCGGGTGACATGGGCGCGTTTGACCTGCTGTATGCGCGGCATGAATTGGCCGTTTGGCGCTTTGTGTTTCGCAGCATCAAGGTGCAGGCCCTGGCGGACGACCTGCTGCAGGACGTGTGGTTTGCGGTGGCGCGCAGCGCCGCCCGCTACCAGCCCACGGCCAAATTCCGCACTTGGCTGTTCACGCTGGCGCACAACCGGCTGGTGGACCACCTGCGCACAGCCAGGGACCACGCCACCCTGGATGCCAGGGAAGACGACGCGCGCACGTTGGCCGACACGCTGGTGGCAGACTCGGGCTTCGGGCCCGTGCGGCAGCTGCAGTCGCGGGAGCAGGCGGCCGCATTGATTGCGGCGGTGGAGCAGTTGCCCCTGGAACAGCGCGAGGCCTTCTTGCTGCAGGCCGAAGGCGACCTCAGCGTGCAGGAGATTGCCGATGCCACCGGCGTGAATTTTGAAACCGCCAAGAGCCGCCTGCGATATGCGCGGGCCAGCCTTCGCCAGCACCTCAAGGAGTTTGCATGACGCGGCAGGACGACGAGCTGGTCCGGCGCTACCACGAGGCCAGCGAACAGGAAGGCGCCCGCCCCGGCCCCCAGGTGCGGGAGGCCGTGCGCGCCCATGCGCAGATGCTGGCCGCGGCTGCCGCAGCGCAGGCCAAGGCCGCCGATGCACCGCCGTCCATCACCCCCACCACTGCGCGGCCCGCGGCCAACCAGTCGCGCTGGAAGATGTCGGCCCTGGCGACCGTGGCGGTGGTGGGCCTGGCGGGCCTGCTGATGCTGCAGTTTGACCGCGGCACACCAGAGGAGCGAGACACCGCTTTTGGCACGCGGCGCGCCGAGGTGCCGGCGCCTGCCGTCACGCCACCCGCCCCGGCCGCAACTCCCGCAACTCCCGCAACTCCCGCAACTCCCGCAACTCCCGCAACACCCGCTCCATCCGGCGGCGCCACCGCTGCGCAAGACGCCGCACGCGCACAAAGCCGCACCCTGCAGCCGCCCCCGTCGCCCTCGCCCGCACCGGCAAGTCCGCACGCAGCCGAATCGCCTGCAAAACCCCTCGCCAAGGCCGCCCCCTCGGCCGCACCCGCGCCTGCTCTGCCGCCGGTGGTGGCCGAGGCCGAGGCCCCGGCCCAGCGCAGCCGTGCGGCCGAGGCCCTGTCAGGCTTTCCGGCATCGCCCGCCAAGCCAGCGGCCCCGCGGCCCGCCGCGCGGGCCGATGCAGACGAACGCGCGGTATTGCAGGAGCAAGCCGCCCCGCGGGCCCACGCAGTGTCGCCGCCGTCCGCAGCCGCCCCGGCAGCCGCAACAGCGCCCGCCGACCGCAGTCAGGGCGATGCCCAGGCCGCCCCAAAGTCGCGAGCCATCGCCCTGCCCATCGCGTTGCGAGACGCCGCCCGCGCCGGCAACGCCCGCGAGGTGGAAGCGCTGGTGGCCCAAGGCGCACCTGTGGACGGGCGCGACACGGCCGGCCGCACGGCCCTGATGATTGCTGCGCTGAACGGCCATACAGCCGCCGTGCAGGCGCTGCTGGCGCTGGGAGCCCAGACCACGCTGGTTGATGGAGAAGGCCTGAGTGCATCGCAGCACGCCCGCCGCTGGGGCTACGGCAGCATTGCAGACCTGATTGATGCTGCGCGCTGACCCGCACGGCGGGCAGGCCCACCTACACGGCCATCAACGCGGGGTGCCCCTGGGCCGACGTCAGAAGCGCACGGCCTCGAACTGCGGGTGCAGCGCGTCGATCCAGTGATTCAGCTCGTCTTCCGACACGTCGAGGTGCTGCATGCAGGCCTCGCCATGCTCCTGCCATTCGCGCGTGGGTGCCAGGTTGTCATGGTGGTTGACCAGGTACTCGGCTAGCAGGCCCAGCGCCACCAAGTGGCGCACGGTCGGGGCAAAGCGGTCTTCGCCCAGGCACGAAAAGTCGTGGTGCAGCCAAATGGCCTGGGCCACATCGCCCGGCAGGTGCCAGGTGCGCGCCACGATGGCGCCCATCACCGCGTGGTCGGTGCGGTGGTTGGCGTTTTCGGTCTGGGTGAAGGTGCGGTCCTTGCGGGCCAGCGCTTCGGTCACCGTGCTGCCGTAGCCGCGCACAGCCTTCACCAGCACGGGCATGCCCACGTGGCAGAACAGGCCGAAGCTGTAGCCCAGGCCCGGGTCCAGGCTGTAGAGCTGGTGGCCGATGTGCTCGCACGCAATGGCGCGGCGCTGCGAACTCTCCCAGAAATGCTCCAGCAGCGGCGAGCGCACCATCAGAGCATTGCGCGTGATGAAGGCCGACAGCAGTTCCACCGACGGCTGCAGGCCCAGCACGGTGAGGGCCATGCCCACGGTCTGCACCGGGTGGGCCAGCCCGTAGATGGGACTGTTGGCCAGCCGGATCAGCGCTGCGGCCATGGCCACATCGGATGACGCCAGCTGGTCCAGCGCCACCGAATCCAGCTCCGGCTCGGCCATGATGGCCTGCAGCCGCAGCAGCGACTCCGGACACGGCGGGATCACGATGGCACGCACCGCGGGGTGCACCCGAGCTTGCCGGATGTGCTGGTCGATGGGGTGTGAGGAGGCGGCAGCGGTCACAAAAAACCTCGGCAGCCGCCTTCGCGGTGCCCGGGCCGAAGCCGGACCACCTGCGGTACGGAAGGCCGCCCTTACAGTTGCAATTCGTTGCATTGTGGCGCCAAAACGCGGCCGCAACGGCGCAATGCAGCGCGGTGGCGGGTCTTTTAGTGCCCGACCAGATAACCCGTGAGCGCTTGAGCGCGACCGTGAGCGTTTTCCCGCCCAGGGCGGCCCTTTGGGCCCCTTGCACTGGCAGCGACTCAGATGTCCGCGCCGTCCATGCCCTGCAGCGTGGGGCGACTGCGTCCCGGCATGGCCTCGCCCAAAAAATCCAGAAAACGGCGTACCGCAGGCGACAGGCCCCGTCGAGAGGGGAAGACGGCATGCACGATGGCCGGGGCCGGGGCCCAGTCGGGCAGCACACGCACCAGCTTGCGGTCGCGCATCTCGTCCTGGCACATGTAGTCGGGCATCCAGCACACGCCCGTGCCCGCCACGGCTGCAAACTTCAGGGTGAGCAGGTCGTCAGCCACGTAGCGCGGCGTGTGCTGCACGATCTGCTGCACGCCACCAGGGCCGATCAGGCTCCAGGTGGATTTGCCGTCTGGCGCAGACATGGAGATGCTGTCCAGCCGGGCCAGGTCTTCCAGCGTCTTGGGTGTGCCCTGGCGGATCAGCAACTCCGGACTGGCCACCAGGATCTGCGTGGTGTGATCGAGCCGCTTCACCACCATGCTGCCGCTGTCATCCAGCGTGGGGCGCACGCGCAGTGCGACATCGATACCCTCTTCCACCAGGTTCACGGCGCGGTTGCTTACCAGCATGTCGATGCGCACTTCGGGGCAGTCGGCCAGAAAGCGGGGAATCAGCTCAGCCACCACGGTCTGGGCCAGCGTCACCGGGCAGCTCACGCGGATGGTGCCGCGCGGCACCGTCTGCACCTGGGCCACCGTGTCGGCCGCGGCTTGTGCTGATTCCCTCATGGCCTGGCAATGGCGCAAATAAGCCTCGCCCACTTCGGTCAGCGACAGCTTGCGGGTGGTGCGCTGCAGCAGGCGCACGCCCAGCTGCGTCTCCAGGTCAGACACGCGGCGCGACAGGCGCGACTTGGGGATGCCAAGGGCGCGGCCCGCAGCGGCAAAGCCCCCGCGCTCCACCACTTCGGCGAAATACAGCATGTCGTTCAGGTCTTGCATACCGAGCATCGTTCTATGGATGGAACAATCTATCGCAAGTTCAGTGCCTTATCAACAAATAAGCGCGTCTCCACAATTCACTCCATGGCCACACGCCGTGGCTGCCCCACCCTCACCGGAGATCCTCATGCAACTGCTTCACATCGACTCCGCCATCACCGGCGACCAATCCGTCTCGCGCCAGCTGACCGCCCAGACCGTAGCTGCTTGGCAGGCTGCACATCCCGGCACCACGGTGCAGTACCTGGACCTGGCCGCGCAGGCGCCTTCGCACCTGTCGGCCCAGTCGCTGGGGTTCCGCACCGGCCAGGCCGCCGCCACCGAGGCAGAGCGCGCTGAAAACGCGCTGTCCGAAGCCCTGGTGAGCCAGTTCCTGGCCTCCGACGTGATCGTGATCGGCGCGCCGCTGTACAACTTCTCCATCCCCAGCCAGCTCAAGGCCTGGATCGACCGTCTGGCCCAGGCCGGCCGCACCTTCAAATACACCGACAAGGGCCCCGTGGGCCTGGCCGGTGGCAAGACGGTGATCGTGGCATCCACCCGCGGCGGCGTGTATTCGACCAGCGAAGGCGGCCAGGCGATGGAGCACCAGGAGAGCTACCTGAAGGTGGTGTTTGGCTTCTTCGGCATCACCGACGTGCGCTTTGTGCGCGCCGAAGGCGTGGCCATGGGCCCGGACGCCAAGGCCACCGCGCTGGCTGCCGCCCAGCAGGCGATTGGCACGCACACCAGCGTGGCCGCAAACCAGGCGCGCGTGTCGCAGGCAGCCTGAGACGCCTGAGCCCGGACAGTCTGCGCGCGCAACTTCGCAGGCATCCACCACCCCATCGACCCGGCCTTGTGCCGGGTTTTTGCCTTGGGCCACCAAAATTTGCATAAAAAGTGGCTCAAGCGCTTATCCAGAAAGCGCTAGAAGCTATCAATTTGATAGTTTTCGGGTTCAATCTCCGACCCCGTTACTGGGCTGTTGCGCGGTGGCGGCGGCACCGTGCGGGATGATGGCCGCCCCACAGTCACAGCCACAGCGTCCACCACCCGCGCTGCCATGCCGCCCACCGCTCACCCGCCTACACCCGCCCCAACCAACACACAGGGCGTGGACGAGCGCATCAGCGCCGCGCTGGCGCCGTATGCGGACGCGGTGTCGGGCACGATCTTCCACTCCGTGCCCGTGGGCGGCACGGAGTTTCCGCTCATCGTGGGCTGGCTGATCGTTGCGGCGCTGGTGTTCACGCTCGCGTTCCGGGGCATCCAGCTGTGGGGCTTTGTGCATGCCATCGCCGTGGTGCGCGGGCGCTATTCCAACCCGGCCATGCCGGGCGAGGTGACGCCGTTCCAGGCGCTGACCACGGCGGTGTCGGGCACGGTGGGGCTGGGCAACATTGCGGGCGTGGCCGTGGCGGTGAGCGTGGGCGGTGCGGGTGCCACGTTCTGGATGGTGGTGGCCGGGCTGCTGGGCATGGCCTCCAAATTCACCGAGGTGACGCTGGGTGTGATGTACCGCAAGGTGGACCCCGTCACCGGCGTGGTGGCAGGTGGCCCCATGCGTTACCTGCGCACTGGGTTGGCAGAGCGCGGCTGGCCCGTGCTGGGCCGGGTGCTGGCCGTGTTCTTCGCCGTGTGCTGCGTGGGCGGGTCGCTGGGCGGGGGCAACATGTTCCAGGCGAACCAGAGCTTTCAGCAGGTGGTGGGCGTCACCGGTGGTGCCGACAGCGTGCTGGCGGGCCGGGGCTGGGTGTTTGGACTGTTGCTGGCGGCCGTGGTGGGCATGGTGATTCTGGGCGGCATCCGGTCCATCGCCCGCGTGACGGAGGCAGTGGTGCCCTTTATGGCCCTCACTTACGTGGGCGCCGGCCTGGTGGTGTTGGGTCTGCATGCCGACCAGTTGGCTGGCGCAGCGGCGCAAGTGGTGCTGGGCGCGTTCTCTGCCGAAGGAGTGGCGGGCGGCGTACTGGGCGCCATGGTGCAGGGCTTCAAGCGCGCGGCGTTTTCCAACGAGGCGGGTGTGGGCTCGGCGGCCATCGCGCATTCGGCGGTGCAGACGGACCAGCCCGTGTCCCAGGGATTTGCTGCGCTGCTGGAGCCCTTCATCGACACCGTCGTCATCTGCACGGTCACGGCGCTGGTCATCATCGTTACGGGCCATGTGGATGCGGGCGGGCTCACGGCGGCGGCGGGCGATGCGCGCGGGGTAGCGCTGACATCGGCCGCCTTTGCCAGCGCAGCGTGGTGGTTTCCATACGTGCTGGCGCTGGCCGTGGTGCTGTTTGCTTTTTCCACCATGGTCACCTGGGCCTACTACGGGCTGCAGGCCTGGAGCTACCTGCTGGGCGACCATGCAGCGACGGGGCTGGTGTTCAAGCTGTTGTTTCTGGCCTGCGTGGTGGCGGGTGCCAGCATGGACCTGGGCCCGGTCATCGATTTTTCGGACGCAATGATTTTTGCGATGGCGCTGGCCAATATCGTGGGGCTGTACTTTTTGCTGCCGGTGGTGCGAGATGCGCTGCAGCGTTATCAGCGGGCGCTGCGCAAAGGCTGAGAGGCCGAGAGTCTTTTGTCCCGGCCCGCCCTGCACGCCAAAACGCTCCGGCTCATCGTTGCAAATGCTCGCCATAGCCCGAGCTATGGCTGTGCTTTGCGCCTCCATCCGAAGCTTTTTTGCGCGCCTTTCGGGCCCGGCCAAAAAACTCTCAGCCTCTGAGGCGGTTCACGCGCTGGATACAGCCGCTGCAGCACCCTGCACAGGCAGCGGCGTCAATGGCTGCAGCGGCTGAAGTGGTTCCACCGGCTGCAACCACGCCTCGGCCAGCTGCGCAGGGGGCATGGCAGCGGCAAACAGCCAGCCCTGAAACCGGTGGCAGCCCATCTTGATCAAAAGCTGCAGTTGCTCTTCGGTCTCCACCCCTTCAGCCACCACCTGCAGGCCCAGCGTGCGGGCCAGCGTGTTGACGGTGGCGCAGATCTCGCGGTCGTTGGCGTCGGCCACGATGTCGCGCACAAACACCTTGTCGATCTTCAGCTCGCCCACGGGCAGGCGACGCAGCTTGATCAACGACGAATGCCCGGTGCCAAAGTCGTCAATCGACAGGCCGAAGCCCGCGTTCTTCAGATCCAGCGCCGCACCGTAGAGCGACTCGTCCAGCAGTTGGGACTCGGTCATCTCCAGCACCAGGCATGCGGGCGGCACGCCGGTGCGCTGCGCCACGGCCTGCAGCGCCTCGGCGAACCGTGGCTCGCGCAGCTGGATGGCCGATACGTTGATCGACATCACGGGCACGTCAAAGCCTGCAGCCCGCCACTGCGCCACCTGGCGGCAGGCGGCCTCGAACACCCACAGCCCCAGGGGCACGATGAGCCCACTGTCTTCCGCCAGAGGGATGAACTCGTCCGGTGGCACGGGCTGGCCGTCCAGCGACCAGCGCAGCAGGGCCTCCACGCCCACCAACTTGCGCTCGGCGTTGAACTGCGGCTGGTAGACCAGGGTGAAGTCGCCGTCGCGCACAGCCTGGTGCAGTCGCCGGCGCAGCGCCAGGCGCGTGCGCGTGACTTCGGTGAACGCCTCGATGTAGAAGCGGTAAGAGCCGCGCCCCGCACTCTTGGTGGCGTGCAGCGCCGAGTGCGCGTGCTGGACCAGTTCGGTGCAGCGGGCGGCATCGTCCGGAAACAGGCTGATGCCGATGCTGGCGCCCATGTACTGCGGGCCCACATCCGACAGCTCCCACGGCCGGGCCAGGCCTTCGACGATGGAGGCTGCCAGGTCCGCCAGCTCGGTGCGGGACGGCACGCGCAGCAGCATCACGGTGAACTGGTCGTTGGTCAGCCGCGCCAGCAGCCCCCGGCCCGCCAGCAGCGCCGTGATGCGCTGGGCCGCCTCGGCCAGCAGTGCATCGCCCACGCGGTGGCCATAGGTTTCGTTCACGCTCTTGAAGTGGTCCAGGTCGATCAGCAGCAGGGCCACCCGGCGCTCGGCCACATGGGGCTGGCGTGCGGCCTCGGCCACGGCACGCTCCAGCGTGTCCTCAAAAAAGCGCCTGTTGGGCAGCCCGGTCAGCGCGTCGAAATGCGCCACCTGGTAGAGCTGTTCTTCATTGCGCAGCACCGCAGCCTCGGCTGCGCGCAGGCGGTTCAGCAGCCCCACCACAATCACCTGGCGCAATGCGGCCAGCAGCAGCACCACCAGACAGCTCACAAAGATCAGCACCTGCAACCCCGCGCGACCGTCGCCTGCCACAAACAGCAGCGCCAGCGTGATGGCGGCCAGCGTCATCGACACCAGCGGCACATAGTTCATGGCCCGGTCGCACCGCGCGCGGTAGTCCGCGTCGTGCGATACCTCAAACTGCAACCAGCGTGCGCCCCAGCCCAGCAGCAGCGCCGACACGCTGAAGCTGGCGTTGGCCCAGCTGCCGGGCACGATGTTGCCGCCAATGGCTAGCAAGTTCCAGTGCATCCAGCTCAGGCCGTAGCCAAACATGCCCGCCAAGACCAGCCCATGCGATGGCATGAGCCGCAAGCCCACCGTGGGGATGGCCAGCGCGGTGACGCCCGCCGCCGCCAGAAACACTGCGGGGTAAAGCACCAGCACGGTGCCCACGGCCACCGACTGCATCTTTTCGGCTGGCAGATAGATGACGAGGGTGAACGCCACCAGCGCCAGCACGGCGCCGCCAAAGTCCAATGCGGCGGGGTAGATGCGGTCGCGTGACAGTCGGGCCACGGTGGACCGGATCACCGTCACTGCCCACACGGGGGCCGCCGCCAGAAAGAACAGGTCGGCCGGGGCCGGAAAGGGGTTCCAGTCCAGCAAAACCTGCAGGTTCCACACCAGCTGGCCCACGGCCAGCAGCAGCGCGCCGACGAACAAGCCGGTGTGCAGCCGGCGCTCTGCATGCTGCACCGGCGCGCGGCCTTGCCACGCCCACCAGGCTGCCAGGGTGATGGTCAGCGTCCACGAGGCGTTGTCCAGAAGCAGTTGCACGCGCACGTCGTCCATGCCGGGTGACAGCACGTAGCACACCATCGCCAGCATGACGCATGCTGCGGAGAAGATGCGCTCTGCCAAGGACATGGGTGAGAGTTTGGCGGGTGGTTGTTACTGAACGTTTCGCTTGCATTGTGGCGGTAAGCCGCCCTCGCAGGAATCTCCTACCGGACGTGCGGGGGAATGCACCTGCAAAAATGAGAGCGCCCAGCGCTTGCTGGGCAAGCGTTGGGCGCCATTTTTGCTTGAAATCAAAGGCTGTGGTGCCAGAGCACAGCGCTCCGGCCCGGCTTCAGAACCCCGGCAGCACAGAGCCCTTGAACTCGGTCTGGATGAACTTCTTGATCTCTTCCGATTGGTAGGCCTTCACCAGCTTGGCCACCCAGGGCTTGTCCTTGTCGGCTTCGCGCACGGCGATCAAGTTGACGTAGGGGCTTTTGGCATTTTCTTGCGCAATGGCGTCCTTGCCAGGGTTCAGGCCGGCCGACAGCGCAAAGTTGGTGTTGATGGCAGAGGCGTCCAGGTCGTCCAGCGAGCGGGGCAGCTGGGCGGCATCCAGTTCGACGAACCTGATCTTCTTGGGGTTGCTCACCACGTCCAGCGGTGTGGCCTTGAGGCCCGCGCCATCACGCAGCTTGATCAAACCTTTGTCTTGCAGCACCAGCAGCACACGGCCGCCGTTGGTGGGGTCATTGGGAATGCCGAACTTGGCGCCTTCCTTCAGGTCTTCGAGTTTCTTGACCTTCTTGGAATACAGGCCAATGGGGAAGTTGACGGTATAGCCCACCGACACCAGCTTGTAGCCGCGGTCGGCCACCTGCGCGTCGAGATACGGCTTGTGCTGGTAGCTGTTGGCGTCCAGGTCGCCCGCAGCCAGCGCAGCATTGGGCTGCACGTAGTCGCTGAACTCGATGATCTGGATCTTCAGGCCGTCCTTCTCGGCAACCTTCTTCACCTGCTCGAAGATCTGGGCGTGGGGGCCGCCCGTCACGCCCACCTTGATGGGCTTGTCCTGGGCCATGGCGCCCGACGAGAAAGTAGCAGCGGCAGCCAGTGCGAGGGCGGATTGCAGGAGAAGGCGCTTGTTGTTGTTCACAGGGAAAACCTTTCGTTGAGAGATGGCTCGCATACTAGGGTTTCCCCGATAAAACTGGAACAACTAAGTTTTCATTTCATTACAACTCATTCGAATAAGAAGACGAGGCCCGTGCCCCCACCCCACCTCATGAAACTGGCGCGCGCCCGGCGAGGGCAGCCGAGCAAGGGCCGCCCGACAGCGAGGGCTGCGTCCCCCTTCCCGAATTGCGAAGCGATTCGAGCGAAGGGGGAAGTGGCGCAGCCACTCAGGGGGAGGTTCCAAATCAACTACGCAGCGCCACGTTGTTGAGCTTGTCCAGCCGCTCCGGCCAGGAGCCCTCCACCATCGCGCCCTGCAGCAGGATGCGCGTCCACGCCACCCAGGCGTCCCATTGCACGCGCTTGTCCCAGGCGTTGCCCCAGGCACTGAACAGGTGCAGCGCACTCGACGCTGCGGCCTTGGCATCATCCCTGCGGCCGGCCGACAGATAGAGCTGGGCCAGCACCATTTGCGGCTCGGCCACCCATGGGTTGTGGCGGATGGCGCTCTCCAGCACACCGGTGGCGACGTCCAGGTCCACCAGGGGTTGGTCTTGCTGGATGACGGACCAGTAGAGCGACGTGGCTGCGGCCTCGTTGGCGGCCGACAGCAGCTGGCTGCATTCGGCAAACACGGGCGGCAGCGGCAGCTGGTGCTTGAGCCCCGGGTGCTGCAGGGCTTTGCCCAGGGCGCTGATCTGGTGCAGCATGCGCCCGCTGGGCCGCATGGGCCCGGGCCACAGCGATGCGGCCCAATGCGCCTTCTGGTGGCGGTGCTGCACATCCGGAAAACGCGAGAAGATGTCGTCTTGCCAGCTGAACCACTGCTCGATGGTGTCGGCCATGCTCACGATGATGAAGGCGGCCACCTCGTACGGTGTGAGCGTGTGCGGCTGGCCGTCCTTGCCGTCCAGCACCATGCTGCCGTCGGCCTCCAGCGCGTGCGACAGCACCTTTTGCACAAACTGCGTGCGCGACTGCGTGCAGAACAAATACACCAGGTGCTCGGCCGACTCGCCGGCCAGCTCGCGCACACGGGCGCGCTCCTTGGCCGGGTCGAACTTCACCAGGTCCACAAACGCATTGCCGTACACGCTGTGCAGCAGGCCCAGCAGGCGCACATCGCGCGGCTGCTGCCACAGTGTGAGCGACCGGGCCACCCCCACGAGGTGGTGGCGGAAGGTGCCCGCCTTGTGCCAGTCCTGACCCACGTTGCGGGCCAGCACGGTGGGCAGCACGGGAGCCAGCTCGGCGTCGCGGGCCAGCCATTCTTCGTCCAGCAGTGGCAAGGCGCGCGCCAGGATGTCAGTGTCCAAGGGATGCAGGGGCAGGCTCATGAGAATGTCTCCGGGTTTTCTGTGGGGGGTGGCGGGCCAGCGCGTGGTGGCCGATGTGTGCAAGTATGGCCGCTTGCCACTGCCCTCTGCCAGTGGTGTGGCATCGGCATGCAACATTGCCATAAAAATTGGCACCTAGCGCTTAACCATCAAGCGCTGATAGCTATTATTTTGATATCAAAGTCACTTACCAAGGCTTTCCCGCCCATGCACCGCATCACCCTGGAGCGCCACCAGGTCTGGCTCTATTTGCTGGCCCTGGGACTGGGGTTGGCCGCCGGGAGCGCACTGCAGGGCAGCGCGGCGTGGCTGGAGGCAGCGTTGTGGCCGCTGCTGGCGCTGCTGCTGTGGGCCACGTTCTTGCAGGTTCCGTTGCTGCAGTTGCACCACGCCCTGCGTGACTTACGGTTCACCGGGGCCGTGCTGGCAGGCAACTTTGTAGCCATGCCGCTGGTGGCCTGGGCGCTGGTAGAGGCATTGGCACATGTGCAGCCCGACCCTGCCGTGCGCCTGGGCGTCCTGCTGGTGCTGTTGGTGCCGTGTACCGACTGGTTCATCACGTTCACCCAGCTTGGCCGGGGCGACGCCTTGCGCGCTACCGCCATCACGCCGCTGAACCTGTTGCTGCAACTGGTGCTGCTGCCCGCGTACCTGTGGCTGATGGGCGGTACCGCCACCTTGCCCGCGTGGGATCCTGCCAGGCTGGCGCCCGCCCTGCTGGTGCTGCTGCTGCCCCTGGCCGTCGCGGCGGCGCAGCAGGCGTGGGTACGCGCGGCGCCGCCCGCCCTCCAGGCGCGGCATGAGGCCGTGTGCAACGCCCTGGCCTGGGGTCCTGTCCCGCTGCTGGCCGGCGTGCTGTTTGTGGTGGCCGCCTCCCAGTTCGATGCCGTATGGCAGGGGCTGGGTGTGCTGCCGCAGGTCGTACCCGTGTTCACCGCCTACCTGCTGGCGGCTGCCGTGCTGGCGCGTGTGCTGGCCCGCGCCTGGAGCCTGCCCACCGCGCAAGGCCGCACCCTTGCGTTCACGCTGGGCACGCGCAACTCGTTTGTGGTGCTGCCGCTGGCCTTGGCCCTGCCCGCGGGGTGGGAAGCGGCTGCAGTAGTCATCGTGGCGCAGTCGTTGGTGGAGCTGCTGACCATGGCGCTGTGGCTGCGGTGGGTGCCCGGGCGCCTGTTTCCATCGCGCAATTCCGCCTGACCAGCCGTTAGCCATTGGCGTTGCCCCGCACACCGGCGAATTTGCTGCGCAGAGTTGCAATCATTTCAATAATCGTTGTATTATCGAATCATGAACGAAACCGATGTCATCCGCTCCCTCGCCGCCCTGGCCCACGAACTGCGCCTGCGCGCCTTCCGCGCGCTGGTGGTCGCGGGTGACGAGGGCCTGACGCCAGGAACCCTCTCCGAGCAGTTGGGCATCGCGCCCAACACTTTGTCGTTTCACCTCAAAGAGCTGGCCAGCGCCGCGCTGGTGACCCAGGAGCGCCAAGGGCGCAACCTGGTCTACCGCGCTGCCTACCCCGCTATGAACGGGCTGCTGGCCTACCTGACTGAGAACTGCTGCCAAGGATCCACCGCCTGCTTGGACGATGGCGCCACCGGTTGCCGCAGCTGCTGATCTGAATATCCCCCCACTGAAAGGACGAACCACCATGAAGCGATTCCATGTCCATATGCACGTGAGCGATCTGAGCCAGAGCATCGCGTTCTATTCCCGGCTGTTCGCCGCCCAGCCCACCCGCGTGGAAACCGACTACGCCAAATGGATGCTGGACGACCCGCGCGTCAACTTCGCCATTTCCACCCGGGGCGCCAAGACCGGCCTGGACCACCTCGGCTTTCAAGTGGACGACGCGGACGAGCTGGCTGAACTCAAGGCCCGTGCCGAAGCGGCCGACATGGCCCTGCTGGACGAAGGCGCCACCACCTGCTGCTATGCGCGCAGCGACAAACACTGGGTGACCGACCCCGAGGGCATCGCCTGGGAGCACTTTCACACGCTCGGGAACATCCCGCTGTTCAACGAGGCGGCAACGTCCGGCAGCGCTGCGGCGGCCTGCTGCCCCACCGATGCACCCACTGCCAGCGCGGTGCCTGCACCAGGCGATAAAGCCCCGTGCTGCGGCCCTGCGGCCGGCAGTCCGACGAAGTGCTGCTGACACGGCCACCCCTCCACTCCACAGAAAGAACTGCTCGGCGGGCCCATCCGCTACCGGGCTGTTGCTTCTTGGGGGCCTGTCGGGTTTGACAGGGGCCGGACGACCTGGGCCCCGCCGCACCAGCGAATGCCAGGCGTTCTGTCATAGAACTGCCACGCAATAGATCAATACTTCAACGATTATCGAAACAATGAACGAAGCAGCGCTCAGGAGCAACCGAATGAAAGTAGGCATCAACGGCATGGGCCGCATCGGCCGTTTGGCGCTGCGTGCAGCCATGGGCGCCGCAGAGCGCCCCTACGACGACCCGCGCGCCACCAACCGGCTGGATGTAGTCCACGTCAACGAGATCAAGGGTGGCGCGGCCGCCACCTCCCATCTGCTGGCCTTTGACACCGTGCAAGGCCCTTGGCGCGCACCGATCGCGGCGGAGGATGACGCCACCCTCAGCGTGCAGGGCCAGCGCATGACGTTCAGCAGCCACGCCACACCGGCGGAAATCCCTTGGGGCGATCTGGGGGTGGATGTCGTTTTGGAATGCACGGGCAAATTCCTCTCCCCCGAGACCTTGCAAGGCCACCTGGACCGGGGCGCCAAGCGCGTGATCGTGGCGGCGCCCGTCAAGACCGGCGACGTGCTCAACATCGTGGTGGGTGTGAACCATGAACGCTACGACCCCGCCCGCAACCGCATCGTGACCGCCGCATCGTGCACCACCAATTGCCTCGCGCCAGTGGTGAAGGTGATTCATGAAAACCTGGGCATCCGCCACGGGCAGATCACGACCATCCACAACCCCACCAACACCAATCTGGTGGTGGACGCGCCGCACAAGGACCTGCGCCGTGCCCGCAGCGCCATGATGAGCCTGGCCCCCACTACCACGGGCAGCGCCACGGCCATTGCACTCATCTACCCGGAGCTCAAGGGCAAGCTCAACGGGCACGCCGTGCGTGCGCCGGTGCTCAACGCGTCGCTGACGGACTGCGTGTTCGAACTGAACCAGCCCGCCACAGCCGAGGCCGTCAATGCGCTGTTTGCAGCGGCTGCCGCACAAGGCCCGCTGGCAGGCATCCTGGGGTACGACGAGCGCCCCCTCGTCAGCGCCGACTACGCACGCGACACGCGCAGCTCCATCGTCGATGCGCTGTCCACCATGGTCACCGACGGTACGCTGCTGAAGGTGTATGCCTGGTATGACAACGAAATGGGCTACGCCTGCCGTATGGTGGACCTGGCCTGCCACATGCAGAGCGCAGGCATATGACCGCCACGGCCCACACGCCTGCGCCGGGCGGCAACCGCAACGCCGCCGCGCGCAACTACGCCATCGTCACCGCCGCGTACTGGGGCTTTACGCTGACCGATGGCGCGCTGCGCATGCTGGTGTTGCTGCACTTCTACCGGCTGGGCTATTCGTCGTTCACGCTGGCATTTTTGTTCCTTCTGTACGAGGCGGCGGGCATTGCCGCCAACCTGATCGGCGGCTGGCTGGCCACGCGCTACGGCATTGCACGCATGCTGGCGGTGGGGCTGTCCACGCAGATCATCGGTTTTGCGTTGCTGTCTTTGCTCAATCCTGAATGGACTGCCGCAGTATCGGTGGCTTGGGTGGTCGTGGCACAGGGCATCTGCGGCGTGGCCAAAGACCTTACTAAAACGGCTAGCAAGTCGGCCATCAAGATCACGGCCAGCCAGGCCAAGGACCAGGGCTCGGGCCAGCTCTTCCGATGGGTGGCATGGTTCACCGGCAGCAAGAACGCCATGAAGGGTGTGGGATTTTTCCTGGGCGGGCTGTTGCTGGACCTGCTGGGTTTTCGCGGCGCACTGTGGGCCATGGCAGGGCTGCTGGCAATGGTGCTGGCGGGCGTGGTGGTGTTTGTGCCGCCGCTCATGGGCAAGTCCAAAGCGTCCAAGTCGGCCAAGGAGCTGTTTGCCAAAAGCCGGGGCATCAACCTGCTGGCCGCGGCACGCGTGGCGCTGTTCGGCGCACGCGATGTCTGGTTTGTCGTGGGCGTACCGGTGTTTCTGTATGCCTCGGGCTGGACCTTCACCATGGTGGGCGGCTTCCTGGCCGCCTGGACCATTGGCTACGGCCTGGTGCAGGCCCTGGCGCCACAGATCGTCAAACGCAGCACCGATGGCCTGAGCACCGAAGTGCCCGCCGCGCGCTGGTGGTCTGCCGCACTGGCTGTGGTACCCGCGCTACTGGCCATGGTGGTGTACTTGCAAGTGCCCCACCTGGAATGGGTGGTGGTGGCGGGGCTGGGGGTATTTGGGGTGGCGTTTGCCGTCAACTCGTCGGTGCATTCGTACCTGATATTGGCTTACGCGGGCAGCGAAAAGGCGGCGGAAGACGTGGGCTTTTACTACGCCGCCAACGCCCTGGGCCGCTTCATCGGCACGCTGCTGTCGGGGCTGCTGTACCAATGGGGCGGCCTGCTGTATGCCCTGGTGGGTTCGGCGGCCATGCTGCTCATCTGCTGGCTGGTGACGCTGGCCTTGCCTGCCGCCCTGCCGCACCCCGCCAAAGATGCACTGCCGCTGGGCGGAGATCCGGCATGACCGATTCCGAAGCCGTGCAAGCCCTCGCAGCGTTGGCGCAGGAGTCCCGCCTGCGCGCCTTCCGCCTGCTGGTCGTGGCAGGCCCCCGAGGCATTACCCCCGGACAGATGGCCGAGGCGCTGGGCGTATCGCCCACCTCGCTGTCCTTCCACCTCAAGGAATTGCTGCATGCGGGCTTGATCACCCAGGAGCGCGAAGGCCGCAACCTCATCTACCGCCCGCATATCGACGCGATGAACCGGCTCCTGGGCTTTCTGACGGCCAACTGCTGCCAGGGCGAGCCCTGCCTGGACGCTGCGAGTCCGGTGCAATGCACTACCTGCTGACAAATCTGACGAATCCACCCACCGAAAGAAAGACCTTTCCATGTCTTACCGCGTCTTCAACGTCCTGTTCATCTGCACCGCCAACTCGGCCCGCAGCATCATGGCCGAAGCCATCCTCAACCAATTGGGAGCCGGCCGGTACCGCGCGTACAGCGCGGGCAGCCATCCGGCAGGTCAGGTCAACCCATACGCCGTCGAGCTGCTGCAGCGCAACCGCTTTCACACCGGCGACGTGCGCAGCAAGAACTGGGAAGAATTTGCCCGCCCCGATGCGCCCGCCATGGACTTTGTGCTGACCGTGTGCGACAACGCAGCGGGCGAAGTCTGCCCGGTGTGGCCCGGCCAGCCCATGTCGGCCCACTGGGGCGTGGCCGACCCTGCCGCCGTGCAAGGCACCGAAGAGGAAAAGCAGCGCGCGTTCACCGAGGCCTTCATCACGCTCAACCGCCGGATTACCATCTTTCTGAGCCTGCCCTTCGACAAGCTGGACAAGCTGTCCCTGCAAAGCGAACTGCGCCGCATTGGCACCGTGCAAGGCTGACACCATGGGGTTGTTCGAGCGGTTTCTGAGCGTGTGGGTGGGCTCTGGCATTCTGGCCGGGGTGGGCTTGGGCTTGGCCACGCCCGGCATATTCCAAGCCGTGGCCGGGCTGGAGCTGGCCCACGTCAACCTGGTCGTGGCGGTTTTCATCTGGGTGATGATCTACCCCATGATGATCCAGATCGACTGGAGCGCCATCAAGGATGTGGGCAAGAAGCCGCAGGGCCTGATGCTGACGCTGGTGGTGAACTGGCTCATCAAGCCCTTCACCATGGCGGCGCTGGGCGTGCTGTTCTTCCAATATCTGTTCGCGCCCTGGGTCAGCCCCCAGTCCGCCAGCGAATACATCGCCGGCATGATCCTACTGGGCGTTGCGCCCTGCACAGCCATGGTGTTTGTGTGGAGCCAGCTCGTCAAGGGCGACGCGAACTACACGCTGGTGCAGGTGTCGGTCAACGACCTCATCATGGTGTTCGCGTTTGCGCCCATTGCCGCCTTCTTGCTGGGCGTGACGAACGTCACCGTGCCGTGGCAGACGCTGCTGTTGTCCACGGTGCTGTACGTGGTGCTGCCCCTGCTGGCGGGCATGGCCACACGCCGCGTGCTGCAGGGGCGCTCTCCACAGGCGCTGGGGCGGTTCGTCGCTGCGCTCAAGCCCTGGTCCGTGGTGGGCCTGATTGCCACAGTGGTGCTGCTCTTCGGTTTCCAGGCCGGCACCATCGTGGCTCAGCCGCTGGTCATCGTGCTGATTGCCATCCCGCTGGTGCTGCAAAGCTACGGCATCTTCTTCATCGCCTGGGCCGGCGCGCGCTGGCTGAAGCTGCCGCACAACGTGGCGGGGCCGGCGTGCCTCATCGGCACGTCCAACTTCTTCGAGCTGGCCGTAGCCGTGGCGATTTCGCTGTTCGGACTCCACTCCGGGGCGGCGCTGGCCACTGTGGTGGGCGTGCTGGTGGAAGTGCCGGTGATGCTGTCGCTTGTGGCCATCGTGAATGCGTGGAAGCCGCGCGCCGAAAACGCGGCGTTGCGGTAAGCCAGGAGTAGTGCTGCGCCGGGAGCCCGGCGGTCCGCACCCTCGGGTGCACGCGACCCTGATTCGTACTGAATCTTCTTAACGCCGAGCGGTCCCGGGTGTATGTGCCCGCACCAGCCGCACCGGCAGCTTGCTGCCGCGCGCCACGTCACCGCGCGCCTCGCCCGTGGTCAGGCTGACGGCCCAGCCGTTGAGTTGGGCCATTTGCGCGGCGCCATCGCCATTGCGGTCCTGTCGGATGGTGTTGTAGTTGTATGGATTGCTGCTGCGCAGCGGGCCGGCATTGACGGTGGAAGTCCAGTGCCACAGGTCGGGCGCCGCCGGGAACAGCTTGCGGTCCAGGCCCGGCGGCGTGGCTGCCTTGTTGAACAGGCGCTGCAGCTCGGCAGCGCGTGGCAGGCGCCACTCCATGCCCTCGGCTTTCCAGCGCGCCGTGGCCAGGGCGGCGGCCTCGGCGCGGTCCAGCAGCAGGGGCTGGCCGGTGCAGGTGGTGCCAGTCCACCGCATGCCCTCCACGCAGCGCGGCCAGGCCAGCTGCGCGCGCACGTCGATCACGTAGGTGCCATCGTCCGACACCGTCCAGTCCGCATCACCCGTTTGCGGCGCAGCGCCTGCTGGCAGGCCCCACATTGCCAGCACGCTACACAGCAAAGCTGATACTGCTGAGGCAAAACGGCCTCGGGTGCGCAGCGCCAAGGTGATCATCGGACGCGAAGGAACGGGCGCGGAATAGTGCATGGCGGCAAGCCTACCCGGGCCGGCGTCGGCGCGCCATGGGTCCATATCAATACCGCGCGTTGTCCACGCCAGTTGGTATAACCTGCTCATGACGACTCCCGCTGCTCCCGCCACGGCCTCGGCCGTACCGATGGCCCTCATCCGCGCGCTGGAAGAACGCAGCTTCAACGCTTGGCCCGCGCGCCAGAACGTGCTGCACCGCGGGTGGGTTTTTCGCATTTCGGGTGGTTACACCAAGCGCGCCAACTCGGTCAACGCTGTGGTGCCGGGCGCGCCGTTTGACGGCGTGCGCGAGGCAGCCGCGGCGCTGTATGCCCGCCACGGCCTGCCCACGGTGTTCCGCATATCGCCCCTGGCGCCAGCGGAGGCAGACCAGGAACTGGCTGAGGCCGGCTATCGGCACTTCGACCCTTCGCTGGTGCTGCACCGCCCGCTGGCTGCTGGTGCACTGCCGCCGCCCTCCAGCGGGGTGATCGTGACGGCTACGCCGCCCGATGCCTGGCTGAGCGGCTTTGCCGCTGCCAACGGCGTGGCCCCGCACCACCGCGCACTGCACCGCAGCATGCTGGACGCGATTGCCCATCCCACCGCGTACGCTCTGCTGCACGCCGACGGCCTGGCCGTGGGCTTTGGCCTTGCCGTGCTGGAGCGCGGCGCCGTGGGCCTGTATGACCTAGCCGTGGCCCCCGAACACCGCGGCAGCGGGCGCGGCCAGGCGCTGGTGCAGGCCCTGCTGCATTGGGCCGCCCAGGCGGGCGCCACATCCGCTTATCTGCAGGTGCGGCAGCAAAACGCCGCCGCGCTGCGGCTTTATGACAACCTGGGCTTCAAGCCCGCATACGGCTACCACTACCGGGTTCCCGCCTGATCCCGGGCTCGCCATGGGCGGTCCCTATAATTCAGCCACCATGCACCGGCGTCTTTTCGCAGCTTTGATCCTCCACTTTCTGTTGTGCGTAGGGTTGTCGGCTGTGGGTTGGAACCCAGCGGAACCAGCGCCCCACGGGTCCGAGACGACGGCGCAGGGCGCATCGCACGCGCCCGCCGCACCTGGCGCGCTGTCAGACGCTGACGACCACGCCCTGCTGGACGACAAGAACGATCTTCCCGAACCGCTGGAACCTCGCCCCCTGGCCAGCATGGGCGTCACCCTGCCGGCAGATGCCACAACGCCGCCGGTAAACCGCCCGCTCTCTGTCGTGGTGGCGCCGCCGCACAAACCTCCCAGGACTTCCGGCCGCTTCGCCTGAGCGTGCCCCGCGCACGCCGCCGCGTGCAATCCGAGCCAACAACTCGCACCTTCTGATCCGAAGTCCTGCGCAGCTACTCCCGCGTCTTGCATTGCTGCTCACCACTCACAGGCGCCCTCTGCCCTGTGGACCTTGCTCACAATTTTTTTGCGCCACGGCCACTGCTCCGCCGCAAGCGCGCCCTGAAACCGATCCACGCCACTCCATCATGGAAATAGCAATACTGTTCGCCCTCATCTTCCTCAACGGCCTGTTTGCCATGTCAGAGATCGCTCTGGTCACGGCCCGCAAGGCGCGGTTGCAAAAGCTGATTGATGAGGGCGATAGCGGCGCCGCCGCCGCCGTGAAGCTGGGCGAAGACCCCACGCGTTTTCTCTCCACCATCCAGATCGGCATCACGTCGATCGGCGTGCTGAACGGTATCGTGGGCGAGGCCGCCTTGGCCGGCCCCCTGGCCCTGTGGCTGGAAGCGCTGGGGGTGCCCATGCCCTTTGGCAGCTACGCGGCCACCGGCCTGGTGGTGGTGCTGATCACCTATTTCTCCATCGTGGTGGGCGAGCTGGTGCCCAAGCGCATCGGCCAGTCCTACCCCGAGACCTTTGCCCGCCTGGTGGCGCGCCCCATCAACCTGCTGGCTTTGGCGACCAAGCCCTTCGTGCTGCTCTTGTCCACCTCCACGCGCACGCTGCTGCGCCTGTTGGGGGTCAAGGAGACCAGCGGCAGCCCGGTGACCGAAGAAGAGATCCACGCCATGCTGGTGGAGGGCACCACGGCCGGTGTGATCGAGTCGCACGAGCACACGATGGTGCGTAACGTGTTCCGTCTGGACGACCGCCAGATCGGCTCACTCATGGTGCCGCGCGGCGACGTGGTGTGCCTGGACGTGGATGCGCCCTTTGAGGACAACCTGCGGTGCATCGAGGAGTCGGACCATGCGCGGTTTCCGGTGGTGCGCGGGGGCATGGACAACATCCTGGGCGTGATCAATGCGCGCCAGTGGCTGTCGCGCCGCCTGCGCGACGATGCCCACAACCTGGCGGATCAGCCGCTGCAGACGGCGCTGTATGTGCCCGAAACGATCACGGGCATGGAGCTGCTGGACAACTTCCGCCTGTCGGACGTGCACATGGCCTTTGTGATCGACGAGTACGGCGAGGTGCAGGGCATCGTCACGCTGCAGGACCTCATCGAGGCGATCACCGGCGAGTTCCAGCCGCGCGACCCAGAGACATCTTGGGCGCTGCAGCGCGAGGATGGAAGCTGGCTGCTGGATGGGCACATCCCCGTGCCCGAGCTGAAGGACCGCCTGAACCTGGACACCGTGCCTGAGGAAGAACGCGGGCGCTACCACACGCTCAGCGGCATGATCATGCTGCTGACGGGCCGCCTGCCCAAGGTGACCGACACGGTGCAGTGGGAGGACTGGAAGCTGGAAGTGGTGGACATGGATGGCAAGACGATCGACAAGATCCTGGCCACGCGCATCCCCGCGCCGGAGGTGCCACAGCCTTCTGCCGAGGTATCACTGTGACCCATACCATACGTGCATTTCAAGGCCTCCCTGCCGTTCCGCTCGCAGTGAAGCGCCGCTGGTGCATCTTGTTGTCGGCCTGGGCCCTAGCGGGGGGCGCGGCGTGCACAGACGGCTATCCCACCCAGGATGCACCGGTCGTCGACCCGTCGAAAATGACCCAACCCCAGCGTCTGGCAAAGATGAACGCCCTGGGTGACGACGCGCATTCCGAGCACCAATGGACCTACGCACTGCTGCCGGGATGCGTGCTGAGTGTGCACCTGGACGGAGCTACCGGTCCGCGTCCGGCGGTGCACGTTCCGCTTATGGGCGCCGCCGTGAAGGTCTCAGCCGACAGGGCTTCAGACGCCTTCAACGTAGATATTTTTCCTTCAGCCCCCGCTGACCACGATGAGGTTACCGTGCTGCAGGCAACGCAGTGGGCCGACGCAGTAGGCATGGCCCGCGTCCTACGTTTTGTGGAAATGGGCTGCTCACATGACAAGTAAGAACCCCCAAAAAACCCCGTGTCCTACCCACCCGGGTCGCAACTATGTCCACCTATTGGACGCTTTGCGCCACCTCTGCCAAAGGAGTTTTCCATGCGCCTGACCACCCGCAGCCGGTACGCCCTGATCGCCCTCGCAGACGTGGCTTTGCGCGACAGCCAGGGGCCCGTGGCGCTGGCCACCATCAGTGAGCGGCACCGCATTTCTCTGTCGTACCTGGAGATGCTGTTCAGCGCCCTGCGCCGGGCGGGGCTGGTGGTCAGCACGCGCGGGCCCGGGGGCGGCTACACGCTGGGCCGCAAGGCCTGCGACATCACGGTGGCGGACATCGCCCATGCGTCGGAACAAGGCAAGACCGGCACTCCCGACACCGGCCATGACAGCATGACGGCCCGCCAGGGGGCCATGACGCACGGGCTGTGGCAGGACTTCAATCGGACGGTCGCTGAGCACCTGGAGTCCGTCACCCTTGCTGACGTAGTGGCCGGGCACAGCGCGGCAGACCCGCGCGCCGCTGCGGCGACCGCAACGCCGTCTGCCCGTCACGCGACACAACGGCCAGGGCCGCCCCGGCGCCAGCTACCGGCGGCAGACGTGCCCAACTCCGTGTTCGCCCTGGGCACTGCCGTGCGCGTGCGGTAACGCGCACAGGAGTAAGCGACGCACTCGGCGCAGGCGGGCTGCCGGTGGCTATCGGTGGCTATCGGTGGCTATCGGTGGCTGAGCTTGCGCACCGCCCAGTCCCCCAGGCTCTGCACGGCCTGCACAAAGAAAATCAGCACCAGCACCACGGCCAGCATGATCTCGGGAAGAAAGCGCTGATAGCCGTAGCGGATGCCCAGGTCGCCCAGGCCGCCGCCGCCAATAGCCCCCGCCATGGCCGAATAGCCCGTCAAACTGACGAAGGTGATGGTCAGCCCCGCCACGATGCCGGGCAGCGCCTCGGGCAGCAGCACTTTCCACACGATCTGGCTGGTGGTGGCGCCCATGGCCTGCGCGGCTTCGACCAGGCCGTGGTCCACCTCGCGCAGCGCGGCTTCGACGAGGCGGGCCACAAACGGAGCGGCAGCAATCGTCAGCGGAACCACCGCAGCGGCCGTACCGATGGACGAGCCGGTAATGAAGCGCGTGAAGGGGATGATGGCCACCAGCAGGATGATGAAAGGCGTGGAGCGTACGGCGTTCACCAACCAGCCCACGAGCTTGTTGACGGGGCCGTTCTGCAGCACGCCGCCATGGTCCGTGAGGCGCAGGAACACGCCCAGCGGCACACCGATGAGCCCGCCCACGATGCCGGAGATGCCCACCATGATGAGCGTCTCCCACAGTGAATTGGCAAACAGCTCCAGCATGGCGGGAGTGAAGTGATCGAACATGGTTTATTCCTTCCTGCACTCAGGCCGCAACGGCCACTTCTTGCACTTCCACACCACCCGCGCGCAGATGCGCAACGGCACCGCGCAGGCGCTCGGCATCGCCGCTGGCGTACACGGCCAGAGAGCCAAAGGTCTCGTCCTGAATCTCGTCTACCTGGCCGTGCAGGATGCTCATGTCCACACCAAACTCGCGGATCAGCTGCGACAGGATGGGCTGGTAGGCGCTGTCGCCGGCGTATGACAGGCGCAGCAGCTGGCCCGTGCGCCCGCCCTGCAACTGGCCGGCGAGCTTGCGCACATGGTCTAGCACGCTGGCAGGCAGTTCCTGCGGCAGGATCTCGTCGATCAGGCTCTTGGTGATGGCCTGCTGCGGGCGGGTGAACACGTCCAGTACGCGGCCCTGCTCCACGATGCGGCCTGCCTCGATCACGGCCACGCGGTCTGCCACCTGCTTGATGACCTGCATCTGGTGGGTGATGAGCACCACTGTCAGGCCCAGCTCGCGGTTGACCTGGCGCAGCAGGTCGAGGATGGAGCGGGTCGTCTCCGGGTCCAGTGCCGAGGTGGCCTCGTCGGAGAGCAGCACCTTGGGTCGGCTGGCCAGCGCACGTGCAATGCCCACGCGCTGCTTCTGCCCGCCGCTGATCTGAGCGGGGTAACGGTCGGCCAGGTGGGCCAGGCCCACCAGCTCCAGCAGCGGGGTTACGCGGGCGCGGATCTCCGCCTTGCCCATGCCAGCCAGCTCCAGCGGTAGTGCGGCGTTGTCGAACACGGTGCGCGACGACAGCAGGTTGAAGTGCTGGAAGACCATGCCGATCTCGCGCCGGGCCTCGCGCAGCTGCGCGTCGCTCAACTGGGTCAGGTCACGGCCGCCCACGATGACCTGGCCCGTGGTGGGCCGGTTGAGCAGATTGATGACACGCACGAGCGAGCTTTTGCCCGCGCCACTCTTGCCGATGATGCCGAACACTTCGCCCGGCTGGATGGTGAGGTCGATGCCGCGCAGGGCTTCGACGGGGCCTTGTGGGCCCGGGTAGGTCTGGGTGATACCCCGTAAGTCGATCATGAGAAAAAAAGCAGCAACGCCGCCCCGGGGCAGATAGGAAAAAAGCCCGGCTGCGGCGTGCAGTGTCTAAATAAAGGGATGCGGGACTGTATCGGTGAATCGTAAGAACACAAACGATCAAAAAATCGAGTGTTTAGACCAGCTGGTTATAAAACCCGTGCTAGCAACCGTGCAGACCATGATGGGTTACTACCATTTTGATAGCTTTCAGCGCTTTATCCATAAGCGCTAGAGCCGATTTTTATCTATATTCACCCATCAACCGGCGCTGGGGCAGGCCCGAGCCCCATCACGGCGTTCACCTTGGCCACCAGGGCCTGGGCGTCAAACGGCTTGGTCAGCAGCTCCATTTGCGCGCCCAGAAACTGCGGGCTCTGCGCAGCCTGCTCGGCGTAACCGGTCATCAGAATGACCTTGATGGCCGGGAACTGTTCGCGCGCAAAGTCGGCCACCTGGCGGCCGTTGGGGCCGGGCAGGCCCACGTCGGACAGCAGCAGGTCAAACTGCACCGCACCCGACAGCAGCGCCATTGCGGCGCCACCGGTGGCGGCCTCCATGACCTGAAAGCCCATGTCGCGCAGCAACTCCACAGCCAGCGCACGCACGGTGTCCTCGTCTTCCACCACCAGGATGGAATCGCGGCGGCGCGCGCCCGACAGCGGCGTGGCGGGTGCGGCCGGCTCGGGCTGCGGCTCTTCTTGCTGCGCGCGCATGAAGTACAGCGACACCGCCGTGCCCTGCCCCACAGCGCTGTCCAGCACGGCCATGCCGCCCGACTGGCGCATGAAGCCGTAGATCATCGACAGCCCCAGGCCCGTGCCCTGCCCCATGGGCTTGGTGGTGAAGAACGGATCAAACGCCCGCGCCACCACATCCCCCGCCATGCCCGTGCCGGTGTCGCGCACGGTGACGCGCACGTACTCGCCAGGCTCCAGCCCCGGGATGGACGCTGCGGTGGCTTCGTCGGCCACCACGTTCTCGGCCGCAATGTGCAGCGCGCCGCCGTCAGGCATGGCCTCGCGCGCGTTGATGGCCAGGCTCACCACGGCGCTCTCGAACTGGTTGGCATCGGTCAGGGCCAGCCACAGGCCGCTCTCGGGCAGGGTCAGCTGCAGCGCCACGTTCTCGCCGCAGGTGGTGGCCAGCATGGTCTCCAGCCCGCGCAGCGACCCGGCCAGGTCCACCGGCCGCGAGTCCAGCGGCTGGCGGCGCGAAAACGCCAGCAGCCGCTGCGTAAGCGCCGCCGCCCGTTTGGCCGCAGCCAGGCCCGACTCCACATAGCGGTCCACCTCCGCATGGCGGCCCTGCGCGATGCGCTGTCGGATGAGCTGCAGCGGCAGCACGATGCTCTGCAGCAGGTTGTTGAAATCGTGCGCAATGCCGCCGGTCAGCTGCCCCACGGCCTCCATCTTCTGGCTTTGGCGCAGGCGCGCCTCGGCGTTGCGCAGGGCCTCTTCGCGCAGATGCTGCTCGGTGGTGTCGCGACCCACGGCGTGCAGAAATCCATCGCTGGGCACCACCGTCCAGGCAATCCAGCGCTCGCCGCCGCTGCGATGGCGGTAGCGCGCCTCGATCTGGCGGCGCCCAGGCTCGGCTGCCAGCTGCTGCACCGCGCTGGTCACCAGCGCGGTGTCGTGGGCATGCGCAAAGGCGACCAGCAGCTTTCCCACCGTGTCGCATTCCGTCCAGCCCAGCGTGGCCGTCCACGCCGGGTTCACGGCGGTGATGGTGCCGTCCAGGCGGGCCACCAGCAGCACGTCTTCGGACAGCTGCCACAGCCGGTTGCGGTCTGCCGTGCGCTGGGCGACCTGCTGCTCCAGCGACACGGTCAGCTCGCGCCAACGCTGCAGCGCCTGGAACTTGCTTGTGGTCTCGACCACCGTGTCCAGCATGCCCAGCACGGTGCCGTGCTCGTCGCGCACGGGGCTGTAGCAAAAGGTGAAATACGCCTGCTCAGGATGCCCGTGGCGATTTACCTCCAGGCCGAAATCTTCAATGAAGGTGGCCTGGCCCGCGTAGGCGCGCTCCACCATCGGCTGGATTGCGGGCCAGGCCTCGGCCCACACGTCCCTGAACGATCGACCCAGCGCATCGGGCTTGTCGCCCAGGATGATGCGAAACGCGTCGTTGTAGAGCATGGTGTAGTCCGGCCCCCACACCAGGCAGCTGGGGTAGTGAGAAGCCAGCAGGTTCTCCACCGCGTGGCGCAGCACGGGTGGCCAGTGCGCCATGCCGCCCAGCGGCGTTTGCGCCCAGTCGAACTGCCGCACGCGCGCGCTCATCGGGCCCGGGGCGCGAGGAAACGGTGGCAGGTCGGGCAAGGAATCAGTCATGGATCACTCTGGGGTGCAAAGATGCCGGACGCAGCAGCGACGGCAAACGCTGCAGGCCCTCAGGCAGCCGAAAGTCTACAACCCTGCGCAGCGCCCCCTTACCCTGGCGAGCCCGCCGCCACGCCCCGCGCCTGCACCCGCCGCGAAATCAGCCAGCCCAGCACCACAATGCCCACCGCTGCGGCCGTGAACACCGGCGGCAGCCAGCCCCGATCCACACTGAACGCCACGATCAGCACGCCCGTGGACTGCCCCAAAAACAGCAGGCACGCAAACAAGGTGACTGCCGTGCCACGCGCCTGCGGCGCCATTTGTGTAGCCTGTACCTGCAACGTGTTGTGCAGCATGTAAAAGCCGATGCCCGCCAGAAAACAGCCCAGCATGGCCCACACCACCGCTTGCGCCCACGCCAGCGACAGCAGGCCCACGCCGACCAGTGTGGCCCCCAGCAGCGCCAGCCCCTGCTCGCCCAGTGCGGCCAGCCAGCGCCGCGCAAACACGCTGTAGATGAGGCCGCCCACGCCATACAGCACCATCACGCCGCCCGCCGCTGCGGCCGAAAGGCCAAAACCGTCCACCATGCGCGCCGGCACAAAGGCCAGCGTGCCAAAAGCCAGGGCGCCTTCGATGGCCACCACCGCCAGCACCCAGCGCACACGCGCAATGCGCAGCAGGGCCAGCGTGCCCGCCAGGTACCCAGGCAGTGAGAACTCCGCTGCACCCTCTGTGGGTTTGCGCACCAGCACCCCGCTGGCCCGCGCATGGCGCAGCAGCAGCGCGGCGGCGGTAAAAAAAGCCAGCGCCAGCGCCCCCAGTGCGGCGCGCCAGCCCAGCGTCTCGGTGGCAAAGCCGCCAAACCATTGGCCGGCCATCATCCCCGTCACCGTGGCCACCATCAGCCGCGCCAGCGTCTCCTGCCGCTGCTCGTAGGCCACCTCATCGCCAATCCAGGCCATGGACAGCGGGATGATCCCGGCCGCCGCTGCCCCCATGGCCGCGCGCGCCGCCACCAGCACCGTGAAGCTGGGCGCCAGCGCCGTGACGGCGCTGAATACCGCACAGGCGGCGGTGGCGCCGATGATCACGCGCACCTTTCCCACGCGGTCGCCCAGCGGCCCGTACACCAGCTGCAGCACGCCATACGCCACGGCAAACGAAGCGATCACGGCCGAGGCATCGCCGGTGGTGATCTGGTACTCAAGAGAGAGCGCCACCAGCATGGGGTCGCACACGCGCATGGACGCCATGCTGCAAAAGGCCGCCAGGCTGATGAGCCGCAGCATCGTCGATGAAGAAGTCATAAGGCGCCGATTGTGGTGCCGCTTGCGGGCCTTCGCTGGCGCAGGGGCTCACGCTGCGCGGCAATGCGCCGCGCACGCCATGTTCCTACACCCATCGCACGGCTGCACCCACAGGCGGTGGGCGGGCTGCGCGCCAGACTGTGGCGATACCCGTTACCCCGCACTAAGGAGCACACCATGGCCCAGCCCCCAGCCACCCCGCCCGATCACAACCAATACGGCCTGAAGGACGAAGATGCCCGCACCCAGGACGTTTATGCCAACCGCCCAGGGGGCGAACAGCCCGCCATCGGCCCCAAGGACGAGGTCTCGCCGTCAGGCCACCGCAAAGGCGCCATCGAGCAGCACCCGGACCGCAAGCCCTCGTCACGCGCAGGCCAGGCGGTGTTCGGCGAGACCGACGACAAGAAGCGTTGAGCCGAGGCCTAGTCCTCCAGGTGCTGCCGGGTGCTGCCGGGCCATGTGGCACAGGCTTGGTGCATCGTGCCGCCGGATGTATCAAGGCCTACCATGGTGTTTCGATAACTAACCACACCCATTACTGCCCTGGGCGCCGCCGTCCTACAACGCTCTCATCCCATGGGTTCGACAGTGAGGTTCCCCACAACGAAAGGAACCTCAATGCAACCCACCACCACCGGAGAAAACCGCACCGGCGCCGCAGTGTCTGAAGAAGGCGTGCAGGCCATGCTGCAAGCCAATGAGCGCTGGGCCCCCGCAGAGGCGCCCGACACCACGCTCGCCCAGGCCGACCGCTGCGTGTTCATCATGGAAGCAGACTCGGTCGGCTCCATCCCGCCGCCCGTCACCATCCAGGGCATGCTGAAGACGGGCCTGGACAAGATCATGGGCCACCGGCCAGACATGCTGATGGACAAGATCGGCGAGCGCATTGCCTTTGAGCGCACCGGCACCCGGCTGTACGACGCGCTCATCCTCAAATACGAAGCCCTGACCGAAGCCGGCGGCGTGCCCGCCATGCCCGTGCCGCTGGACGCGAGCGGCGACGATGTGGCCAGCACGCTGCAGCGCATCCGCGCAGAAGAACACGAGCACTTTTTGATGCTGTGCGACGTGATGCGGTCGCTGGGCGGCGACCCCACGGCCCAGACGCCGTGCGCCGACGTGGCCGCCACCGCGTCGATGGGTCTGATGCAAGTGGTGACCGACCCGCGCACCACGCTGGCCCAGTCGCTCAACGCCATGCTGACGGCCGAACTGACCGACAACGCCGGGTGGGAACTGCTGGTGGCACTGGCCGAGGACGCGGGCAACACCGAACTGGTCCAGCAGTTCCAGCGCGCCATGGCCGAGGAGGACGAGCACCTCATCACCGTCAAAAGCTGGGTATCCGCCCTGGCTGCCGCACCAGCCACCACCGTGGCCGCGTGACACATCGCGTCAACCGCACACCGCACACAGCACCACCCAACCCCACGGAGACACCCATGACACTGAACCTGCTGCAAGACAAAGGCACCCCGCTGGACCGCCAGCGCATGACCTGGAAAGACATGGTGGGCAAGCCCATCAGCAAGCTCGACGACGACGCTTTTACCCGCGTGCGCGCCATTCTGATGAACGGGCTGGAGCTCGATTCGCTGCGCACCAAGCAGGTGGCCCTGCGCATGAACGCTGACGCCCGCGTGCCCCTGGCGCAGCTGATGCGCGCCGAGCAGCACCAGGCCACTACCATCAACTGGCTGATTGGCGCCGAGCACTCGCCGCTGGAGACCACCATCGGCTACGAGCAGACGGCCATTGAGGTGACGGCCTCGGTCGCGCAACTGGAGCCCGACCCGTACCTGGCCCAGGGCTACCGCTACGCGCTGCTGGAGGACTTTGACCACCTGTACCGCTACAGCGCCCTGCTGGACCGCCTGGAGGGCAAGGACGCCAACAACATCACGCAGGGCTACACCGACATCGTGCCCGCCCGCGCCACCTGGGACCACCACCGCGCCCCAGAGCACGACCTGCTGGAGCCGTACGGACCCGACGCAGCGCTCAGCACCAAGCTGCATGCCCTGACGCTGACCGGCGGCGAGTACCAGACGCACGACTACTACATGAACATCGGCCCGCTGTTTGCCGACCCGCTGGCGCGCCAGCTGTATGCCGAGATCGCCTCGGTGGAGTCGCAGCACATCACGCACTACGGCTCCATGCTCAACCCGCACGAGACACCGCTGGAGAAGCTGCTCATCAGCGAAGCCTGCGAGGTGTGGAACTACGCAGGCTGTGCCAGCCAGGAGACCAACCCCCGCATCCGCGCGCTGTGGGAGCGGTTTCTGGACTACGAGCTGGGCCATCTGCAGGTGGCGTTGCAGCTGTTCAAGGACATCGAGCGGCGCGATCCGGCCGAGGTGCTGGGCGACGGTGCCCTGCCCCGCTTCATCCGCTTTCAAAGTCAGCGCGACTTTGTGCGCCGCGTGGTGGAAGAAGAAACCAACCTGCGCAAGAACGGCACTGCGTTTGTGGCGCTGGAGGATGAGGGCGAAAGCTCGCTGCAATACCGCCAGGCAGTCAACGCTGGCGGATCGCCATCGCGCAACGCATCGGCCACCTGGACCTGGGCGCCTGGCACAGAGCTGTCGCGCGGGCCCGAGGCCATACGCCGCGCGGCGTGAGCGGGCCCCGCAACGTCACTAACGTCACTGCCTCGCACTCTGACGGCGCCTGGGCTGTGAAGACCGCCCGGCGCCGTTGCACTTATCCCCCCCATTCAATCGGACCACCCCATGCGCACCTCTCACTCCACCCCCACCCGTTTGCGCAAGCTGGCGCTGCCCCTGCTGGCCACCGCTGCGCTGGCCTTGTCCGCATGCGACCGCGTGAACAAGCCGCCCCCCATCAACAACGCGCCCGGCACCACCGCCCCGGGCGCGGGCACCGGCGCGCCCGGCACGCCCACGCTGGGGCCGCAAAGCGGCAACAGCGGAGGCAATGCGCTGGGTACTTCCAGCAATGTGGGCGGCCCTGCCACTGGCCAGAGCCCGTCGGACACCGGCTCCGGGCCTGGCAGCACGGCGGGAAGCGGTGGCGCGTCCGCTTACAGTGGCACTGGCACTGGTACTGGTACTGGTACTGGCACGATGGGCACTGACCCCGCCACGGGTGTCAGTCCGGGCACCGGCACCGGTGCCAACCTGGGGTCGGGCATGAACAGCGGCGGCACACCAGGCACCACGCCCGGGGTGGCGCCCGGCGCGCCCGGCAGCGCTCCTCAAAGCACAACCGGCCCAGGCAGCACCACCGGCGGCAGCTCTGGCAACGGCATCCGCTGACCCTACCCACTTCAGGACCAGGAACCACCCATGACGCAGCCACAAGATCACCACGCCCCTCCAAGGACCGACGTAAACCCCGTTCCAACCAATGCTGGGTCCACGCAACCACTCGACACGCTGACGCCCTTGCCCGACGGTCCCAACGTGGGGCCCAGCCCACAAGAACATCTGGCCGCACAGGGCAAAACCGTGGAACCTGCCCCGCCGGGCAAGAGCGCCGGCCAGCCCAATCCGCCAGCCGTGCCACCGCAGCGCTAGCCGCCCGCCCAGCTGCCCCCGCCACATTCCACCCCTGCCATTTTTTGCGTGGCACCGCCAAAACTTGCGCTTACCATGCGCCCCTCATTGCAACGAGGAGCACAACAACATGAGCAGCATGAACAAGCGCAACTTTGTAGCCGCCGCAGGCGCCGGCCTGGCCGGCCTGTGGGCCACCACAGGCAGCGCCGCCACACCCGCCCAAGCATCGGCAAAGGCATCCGCATCCAGCCCCGCCCTGCTCACCATCAGCGGCGCCATCACCCAGCCCAACCGGGGCGCGCTCGATGCCACCATCGACCAGATGATGGGCAAACACGGCATCCAGTTCGACAAAGCCCACGCGCTCGACGCCGCCGCCCTGCAGCGCATGCCCGCCATCACCATCAAGCCCACGCTCGAATACGACAGCAAGCCCCACACGCTCAAGGGCCCCTTGCTCACCACCGTGCTGGCCGCTGCGGGTGTGGCCGCTGGCAGCCCCGTGCAGCTGGTGCTGCGCGCGGTGGACGGCTACAACGTCACCATCAGCATGGCCGACGTGCAGGCCTACCGCATGATCGTCGCCACCCACATCGACGGCCAGCCCATGGCCCTGGGCGGCCTGGGCCCGCAGTGGGCGGTGTACGACGCGGACGTGCTGCCCGCCTTCAAGGACAAGCCGGTGAAGGAACGCTTTGGCCTGTGCCCGTGGGGTCTGTATCACATCGAGGTCAAGAAGGCCTGAGGCAAAGAACGCAAAAAGCAAAGAGCGGCTCCATGGCCGCTCTTTTTTGATAGCTGCTAGCGATTTACCATCAAGCGCTACGGGCACTTTTTATTCAAAATCAGCTTGGCCGCCGCATCACCCGCACCCCCAGGGCCGCCAGTGACGACACGGTGGCCAGCCCCACCACCCCCAGCCAGCCCCACTGCGCCAAAACCAAGGCGCCCAGCGCTGCCCCGGCCGACATGCCGATGAACATGCCGGTGAACAGCAGCGCATTGAGCCGGCTGCGCGCGGCGGGGTCGATGCCGTACACGATGGTCTGGTGCGCCACCAGCGTGGCCTGCACGCCAAAGTCAAAGCCGATGGCGCTAACCACGATCAAGCCCAACTGGACCTGCGCAGGCAGCAACGGTGCCAGCGCCATCACGGCAAACGACGCAGCAGCCAGCCCGGCGCCATAGCGCGTTACCACCTCAGGCCCACGCTTGTCGGCCAGGCGCCCGGCCAGCGGTGCAGCCAGTGCACCCGCCGCACCCGCCAGGCCAAACGCACCTGCCGCCGCAGTGCCCAGGTTGAACTGGCTGTGCAGCATCACCGCCAGCGTGGACCAGAACGCGCTGAAGCCCACGGCCAGCAGCCCCTGCGCCCAGGCCGCACGGCGCAGCGCTGCGTGCTGGCGCCATAGCGCCACCATCGATCCGATCAGCGCGCCATAGCCCATCTGCGTGGTGGGCACAAAGCGCGGCAGCCCGCGCCACACCGCCACCGTCAGCAGCGCAATGGCCACCGCCGCCGCCACATACACCGTGCGCCAACCCCACTGCTGTGCCACAAAGCCGCTTACCACGCGCGACAACAAAATGCCCAGCAGCAGCCCCGTCATCACCGTGCCCACCATGCGCCCGCGCTGCGCGGCCGGGGCCAGCGTGGCGGCGGCGGGCACCACGTCTTGCGCCACCGTGGCCGCCAGGCCCACGGCCAGGCTGGCCGCCAGCAGCGCGCCCATGCCGGGCGCCAGGCCGCTCAGCAGCAGCGCCAGCATCAGCGCGATGGACTTGATGACGATGATGCGGCGCCGGTCAAACCGGTCGCCCAGCGGCGCCAGCAGCAAGATGCCCAGCGCATACCCCAGCTGCGTGAGTGTGGGCACCAGCCCCACCACACGGCTGTCGGCCTGCATGTCGGGCCCCAGCACGCCCAGCATGGGCTGGCTGTAGTACAGCGACGCCACGCTCAGCCCCGCCGTGGTCGCCAGCAGCAACAGCAGCGGCGCACTCACCGGGGCAACGTCCGCCGCGCCGCTTGCATGCACATTTTGAATGGAAGACATCACAACACCATCGATTGAAAAGGAATGGTGCGATTGTTCTAGCCCACCGCCGCGCTGGGTAGTAGGCTGAATTACAGATCCGTTATACGCTTGACGTATGACCAACACCCTGCCAGCCCTCCAACCCGGCGCAGACCGCATCGAGCTGATGCAGACCTTTGTCCGCATCGTCGAGGCCGGCAGCCTGTCTGCCGCCGCCCAGCAACTGGGCACCAGCCAGCCCACCGTGAGCCGCCGCCTGCAGGCGCTGGAGCGCAGCCTGGGCATCAAACTGCTGCAGCGCTCCACCCATGTGATGAAGCTGACCGAAGACGGCGACCGCTGCTTTGCCCACGCCAAGGCCCTGCTGGAAGACTGGCGCGCCATGGAGGACGACCTGCGCGGCACGGCAGACACCCCGCGCGGCACCCTGCGCGTGCTGGCGCCCCACGCCTTTGGGCAAGACCAGTTCATCGCCCCGCTGATGGCCTACCTGCGCCGCTACCCCGAGGTGGACGTGGAATGGATGCTGCACGACCGCCGCCCCAACTTCATCGCCGAAGGCATCGACTGCTCCATCCAGGTCGGCGCGGTGGACGACCCCAGCGTGGTGGCGGTGCGCTTGGCCGAGGTGCCTCGCATCGTGCTGGCAGCCCCCGCCCTCATGGCCGGGCGCCCAACGCCCCAGCACGCACAAGACCTGCAACCCCTGCCCTGGCTGGCCCTGAGCACCTTCTACCGCCGCGAGGTCACGCTGACCCAGGAGCCCGGCGGCGAGGCGCACACCTTCGGCATCACGCCACGTTTGGCCACCGACAGCCTGTACGCCCTGCGCAGCGCCGCCCTGGCCGGGCTGGGGGCGTGCATTTCATCGGCATGGATCGTGGACAACGATGTGCGGCAGGGGAACTTGCTGCACCTGGTGCCCAACTGGCATGCGGCGCCGCTGCCGGTGTACCTGGTGTACCCGTATGCGCGGTTCTATCCGGCAAGGTTGCGGTTGTTTTTGGAGGCGATGCGGGGGGCGATGCCGGGGTTGGTGGGGATGCGGGCGGTGGGGTGAGGTCTTGGGATTAGCGGCGGAAATGGTCAGGCATGGTAGATCGCAAAATATTGCTGGCTACCTGCTCAAGACTACGAGCTGAGCCTACGACAACGGCTCTCCAGCAAAGCATCACGGGATACAGCGTGCCGCGGCATGCTACCGCCGAAGATGGACCGAGAGCAAAGTCCAAATGCCAGTGCGGAACTCAATTGCTGCCCACATCAATTTGGCTAGTTTGGAATTGGAGAATTTTCTATCCCGCCCCGTGTTAGAAATACTCCTGTTTACACCAACTCATCTAACGAAGGTAGGCCAAATGCCACTCAGCGAGATCCGCGACTCTACAAAGACACAGCTTCTCGAAAAGGTTCGGCGTCACGACTACGGGATGTACTTGCTCAAAGCGAATATCGGAAGAATCCGAGGCTTTGTTGGAGAAGACATCACATTCGACTTCCCTGTGACTGCACTGATTGGACCAAACGGTAGCGGCAAATCAGCAGTCTTAAGGAAGCTCTTCACGAATCGGTTCTGGCAGTGCCGTAGTGATGCCCGAACTAAGACAGCCCTTGCTTTCGAGAATTGATCGCCCCCAGCAGGCGCTGTGCGCGGGCAATTGCCCGGCG
>NZ_JBKBKQ010000016.1:0-119694 GCF_046294525.1 Acidovorax sp. | reverse complement strand
GCAGCGCGCCCTGGGCGCGGGTGCGCTGGCAAGCTGCGATAGAGCGTTGCAGGCGGTCCAGCAGCAGGCGGCGGTTGGGCAGACCGGTCAGGGCGTCGTAGAACGCCAGGCGTTCGATTTCCTGTTCCGCGCGTTTGCGGTCGGTGATGTCCATGGTGAAGCCATGGGACACCACCGAACCATCGGCCTCGCGGTGCGGGATCGCATTGGTCATGTGCCAGCGGATGCTGCCGTCGGGCATGCGCACACGGTACTCGCATTGCCAGGGCACCAGCTTGCGCACCGAGGTGATGGCCGAGCGCTGGACCTGAGGCAGGTCCTCGGGCACCACCCGGTGCATGAGCACGCCATGGTCGGCCGTGACTTCGTGCGGCTCTACACCCATGAACTCGCGCACGGCGTCGCTGATGTACTGCACGCTGGTGCCGCCATCGGCATGCAGGCGGTATTCGTAGATGAAGCCAGGTATGCGGCTGGCGATGCGCTGAATGAACAGCAGCTGCTCGCGCAGTTGTTCTGCCGCGCGGTGCTCGTCCGTCACGTCCTGCACCACACCCATGACCACTTGAACTCCGTCGCGCGGCAGCGTGCGCTGCACGCGCGAGCGCATCCAGCGCACCTCGCCGTCGGGGCGCCGCCAGCGGTACTCCACGTCCAGGCCCCGGCCACGGTCGCGCACGCGCTTGAAGACGTGGCGGTCCTCCGGAAGGATGCCGCTCAAAGCACGCTCGGGATCGACCCATTCCTGCTGCTCAAAGCCAGCGATGTTGCACAGGCCCGGAGACCACAACAGCACGGTTTCGCCGGGGTCCTCAATACGGCGCCAGTGCCCGGCCCGCGCCAGACTTTCCATGGTGTTGAAAACGTCCGTCTGCTCGCGCAGTTCGCGGCGGGCTTCTTCCAGCGCGCGCTCTGACGTATTCAGGGCAGTACGCAAGGTTTCCGCCTCGGTCACGTCGCGCACCGTCACTACGATGCAGTCGGTGGTGACACGTCGGGCCGACAGGTCCCAGGCCACCAGCAGGCGGCCCGGCTCACGCACGACCTGGCGGCACTCCAGCGGCACGCCCACCTGCACCACACCGTGCAGTTGCTCCACAAACGGCGTGTTGGCCAGCAGGTCGAACACATCGCTGGCATCGGCCCCAGGGTTGCGCACCGCGCCCAAGCCGGGCATGCGCCGTGCAGCTGCGTTGGCCGCCAGCAATTGCAACCGCCCCTGCTGCAGCCGGAACTCCATCAATGCCACCGGGACGGCATCGACCAACGCTTGCAGGCGTGCCTGTGCCATGGGCTCAATGAGTCCCTCGCCCGCCGGGGCGAGAAGGTCGGCCAACAGTTCGGATGAAATCACAGCTGCTCTGAAACCTTTGAATCCGGGGGTTGGGAAAGACGCCTTCGCAAAGGGCGGCGCCTGCGGTCAACGCCAATGCGCCAGCATACAGGTAAGAGTATGTCAAAACGTAACAATTCGGAAAAACCTGCGTAACGGTTCCAAGGGGAAACCCGGTGACCGAACTGCTACAGTCCTCGGCTCGTTGTGAGAAGCCCCCTCCCCTGCATGTCCGACACGTTTGAGCACCACACGCCGATGATGGCCCAGTACCTCGCGCTCAAGGCGGGGTACCCCGAGACGCTCCTGTTCTACCGCATGGGCGACTTCTACGAGGTCTTCTGGCAAGACGCCGAAAAGGCCGCACGCCTGCTCGACATCACGCTCACGCAGCGCGGCCAGTCGGGCGGCCAGCCGGTGGTGATGGCGGGCGTGCCCTTCCATGCGCTGGAGAACTACCTGGCGCGCCTGATCAAGATGGGCGAGTCGGTGGCCATTGCCGAGCAGGTGGGCGAGGTGGGCGCGGCGAAGGGCCCGGTGGAGCGCAAGGTGGTGCGCGTGGTCACGCCCGGCACGCTGACCGATACCGAGCTGCTGTCCGACAAGTCCGAATCGCTGCTCATGGCCGTGCACCAGGCGCCCCGCGTGCGCTGTGGTCTGGCGTGGCTGAGCGTGACGCAGGGTCGCGTATTCCTGGCCGAATGTGCACACGACGAACTCGGCGCGTGGCTGGCACGCGTGGCGCCCAGCGAGCTGATCTACAGCGCAGGCGTGACCGAACGCTTCGAGCAGCAATTGCAGGTGCTGCGCCAAGGCGGCGCCTTCACCTGCCCCATGAGCCCCCGGCCCGACTGGCAGTTCGATAGCGCCCTGGGCGAGCGCAAGCTGCTCGAAAACCTGGGCGCCGCCAGCCTGCAGGCCTGGGGCGCGCAGGACCTTGGCGAGGCCCACGCCGCCGCCGCCGGCTTGCTGGCCTATGCCGAACACACGCAGGGCCGCACGCTCACCCACGTGCACAGCGTGCAGGTGCAGCGCAATGACGACCTCATCGACCTGCCCGCCACCACGCGGCGCAACCTGGAGCTGGTCAAGACCCTGCGCGGCGACGACGCGCCCACGCTGTTCTCACTGCTCGACACCTGCATGACCGGCATGGGCAGCCGCCTGCTCAAGACCTGGCTGCTGGAGCCCCGCCGCGACCGCACCGAGGCGCGCCAGCGCTTGGCAGCCACCACCGCCCTGCGGGGCAGCGGCGGCGCGGGCGGCGGCAGCGGCCCCTGGGCCACGCTGCGCGGCGAACTCAAGGGCGTGAGCGATGTGGAACGCATCACCGCGCGCATCGCGCTGCGGCAAGTGCGCCCGCGCGAACTGGTGGCGCTGTGCAAGACGCTACAAAAATCAGAGCTGCTAGCGCTTTCTGCACAAGCGCCAGAGCCGTTTTTGGCTCAAATTTTTGACAACCTTCACCCGCCCGAGGGCTGCACCGCCCTGCTGTGCGCCGCCATTGCCGAAGAGCCCGCGGCCCTGGTGCGCGACGGCGGTGTGATCGCCAACGGCTTTGATACCGAACTGGACGAGCTGCGTGCCATCCAGACCAACTGCGACGACTTTCTGCTGGAACTGGAAACGCGCGAGAAGGCCCGCACCGGCATCGCCAACCTGCGCGTGCAGTTCAACAAGGTGCACGGCTTCTACATCGAAGTGACCAGCAGCAACCTCGACCGCGTGCCTGACGACTACCGCCGCCGCCAGACGCTGAAGAACGCCGAGCGCTTCATCACGCCAGAATTGAAGGCGTTCGAGGACAAGGCCCTGTCGGCCAGCGAACGCGCGCTGGCGCGCGAGAAATGGCTGTACGAACAGATCCTGGACCAGCTCCAGCCCCATGTGCCGGCGCTCACCCGTCTGGCGCAGGCGCTCGCCACGCTGGATGTGCTGTGCACGCTGGCCGAGCGCTCGCTCACGCTGAACTGGTGCGCCCCCCAGTTCGTGCCCGAGCCGTGCATCGAGATCGAAGGCGGCCGCCACCCCGTGGTCGAAGCCCGCCTGGCTGAGACATCCAGCGGCAGCTTTATCGCCAACCACACGCGGCTGAACGCCAACACGCGCATGCAGGTCATCACCGGCCCCAACATGGGCGGCAAATCGACCTACATGCGCCAGGTGGCGCTGATCGTGCTGCTGGCCAGCATGGGCAGCCATGTGCCCGCCGCGAGTTGCCGGCTGGGGCCCATCGACGCCATCCACACCCGCATCGGCGCGGCGGACGACTTGGCCAACGCGCAGTCCACCTTCATGCTGGAGATGACCGAGGCCGCACAGATCCTGCACGCCGCCACGCCGCACAGCCTGGTGCTGATGGACGAGATCGGCCGGGGCACCAGCACGTTCGACGGCCTGGCGCTGGCCAGCGGGATTGCCACGCACCTGCACGACAAGACCCGCGCCTTCACGCTGTTTGCCACGCACTATTTCGAGCTGACCGAGCTGCCCCTCAAGGCGCGCCACGCGATCAACATGCATGTGAGCGCCACCGAGAGCGGTGCGGACATCGTCTTTTTGCACGAGATCCAGCCCGGCCCCGCCAGCCGCAGCTACGGCATTCAGGTGGCCAAGCTGGCGGGCATGCCCTCGCCCGTGCTGCACCACGCGCGCCATGCGCTGGCCGCGCTGGAAGAACGCGCCGGCGAGGACGACCTGCAGGTGGACCTGTTCGCCACCCCGCCTGCGCCGGAGGGCGTGGGGGCCGGCCCTGTGGAAGCGGCGCTGGCCACAATCAACCCCGACCAGCTCAGCCCGCGCGAGGCGCTGGATGCGCTGTACCAGCTCAAGAAGATGGTGGGGACGACGTAAGCCTGTCGGTCAGGGGCGCTGGAACCACGCCTCCAGCGCCTTGCCGTCAAAGTCCGTGCAGCTGACCCGGTAATCGAAGTCGCCCCCGGTGCGCAAATAGCAGATGAACGTGCCGGCCTCGGGCCTGGGCGTCTGGTACTGCACCCTGAGCACCATGAACCTGTCGGGGCTGCACAGTTCGATCCAGCCTTCTCCGCGCACTTGCCGCCCGCCCACTGTGCGGCGCAGGATGTACGAGTCCTTTCCCAGCGCGACCGACAGACGCCCCGCGTAGGGTTTGCCGGTGCGGGCCGCTTTGCCCACCACCTCGTACTTGCCGTCCAGGCCCACGGGCAGCTCCGGGTCGAAGGCCTGCCGCTCACAATAGGACTGCGCATGCGCAGCCGACGCGGCCACCGCCAGTGCCAACACGGACAGCAATCGGTGGGTGAAAGGCAGAAGCGTCATGGCCCGCGCCCTCACAAATCCTGCGCCACGGGCGCAAGCTGCCCCAGCATGTAGGTGATGAACGGCGGCACGCACTGCAGATGCCCTGCAGGCTGCGCGCGGCAGTCCGTCAGGCTGACCAGATCGCCCGCGCCCCGATTTTGCATGGCGCGCACGGTGCTGACCGCGCTGGCGTAGGGCACGGTGCGGTCGTTGCGGCCGTGGTACAGGCGCACGGGCACCTGGGGCTTCCAGTCGTACACATTGCTGTTGTCGGCCAGGTAGCGCGTGTCGTCCGCCAGAAAGCGGTCGATGAAGCGGGTGTCGTAGACCACGTCCGCATCGCCGGGGATCAGCGCGCGCAGCAGCAGACGGCGCACTTCGCGCTGAACGCTGCCGCCCAGGTAGCGCAGAAAGCCGGGATTGAGCAGCGCGCCGAGCGCGGGCTGCTCCTGACGCACCAAATCCACCAGGCCGTCCATGGTGGCCTGCACGTTGTACGGGCCTGCGCCGGGAACCACCATGCGCAGCTGCTGCAGATGGGGCGACCCGCCCTCCTGCAATGCGCGGTGGGCCGCCATGGTGACGTAGCCACCTTCGGAATAGCCGGTCAGAAAGAGCTGGCCGTTGTCGGCCACCTGGGCCTGCCCGCGCCAAGTGCGCGCAGCCGTCAGAAAGTCCACCGTTGCAGCGGCTGCCGGGCGCGCCAGCAGATAGGGATGGGGCGTGCCCCGGGATGCGCCAAAGCCCACGTAGTCGGGCGCAAGGACGATATAGCCCAGCGACGCCAGCACCACCGCCACTTCGGACGCCACTGCGTTGTTGCTGGGCGCTTCGGCGTCGCGAAAGATGGTGCCGTGCTGGTAGCTGAGCACCGGGCTTCTTGCGCCTGCGGGCTTTTGGGGCACGCTGACCAGACCGGAGGCGCGCACTTCCTTGCCGTCCGCGTCGGACGTGAGGTACTCGATGCGGTAGGCCACCACGCTGTAGCGCGGCACCACGCCCTCGGCCAGAGACTCCTTGGCCGCCAGTGCGGCTGCGATGTCCTGCACTGGAATGTTGCGCAGCAGGGCTGCAGACTCCAGCTGGCCGGCACGCTGGGGCGCGGGCGGCGGCTCGGCGGGCTGCCCGCCGCCCGGCGCGGGGTCACTGCCGCCGCCGCAGGCCACCAGCGTGGCAGTCCACAGGCTGACGAGCATGGCGCGCCACGCCAGCGTGCGGGTGCGGCCCGCGTCCGGTGAAATTCCTGCTGTCAGCACGCCACATTCCCTTGTAGATACAAAGCGGCGAATGATAGGTCTGTATGCCGGCACGCCCAGGGCCAGAGCAAAAAGCCCTTGGACCCGGCACCGGGCAGAGACCCGGAAAATCCGAAAGAGGAACCAGAAAATGATAAAAATCAGGCTCTAGCGCTTATCCAACAAGCGCTGAAAGCTATCATTTTTTGATATTACACCCTGCGCGCCGCGCCAGCAGCAGGCCGCGCCTGCCGGGGCCCGTGGCCACGCACGGCACTAAACTCGCGGGTTCCCTTGTTTCAGTGACCCCACTTTTCCATGACGTATTGCGTCGCCATCAAACTCAATGCCGGGCTGGTTTTTCTGTCCGACTCCCGCACCAACGCCGGCCTGGACCAGATCAGCTCTTTCCGCAAGATGATGGTCTATGAGAAGACGGGCGACCGCTTCATGGTGCTGCTGTCGGCCGGTAACCTGTCCATCTCGCAGTCTGTGCGCGAGATCCTGCAGACCGAGCAGATCAAAGACGGCGAGAGCGGCGAAGTCATCACGATCTGGAATGCCAAGAGCATGTTCGACGCAGCCCGCGTGCTGGGCGCGGCGGTGCGCCATGTGCACGAGCGCGACGGCGCGGCGCTCAAGCGGTCGGGCGTGGACTTCAATGTATCCATGGTGTTCGGCGGGCAAATCAAGGGCGAGGGCATGCGCCTGTTCCAGGTCTACTCGGCCGGCAACTTCATCGAGGCCACCACCGAAACGCCGTACTTCCAGGTGGGCGAATCCAAATACGGCAAGCCCGTGCTGGACCGCGTGCTCACCCCCGAGACTCCACTGGACGAGGCCGCCAAGTGCGCGCTGGTGTCCATGGACAGCACCCTTAAATCCAACCTGTCGGTGGGCCTGCCGCTGGACCTGGTGGTGTACGAGGCCGACCGTTTTGCCACCGACAAGATCGTCTGCATCGACGAGCACAACCCCTACTTCCGCATGCTGCACGACAACTGGGGCCTGAAGCTGCGCCAGGTGTTCGACAGCATCGAAGACCCGGCGTGGGCCGGCGGCTCCACCGACGTGCCCATCATGGTGAACCCCGCGCGCAGCAAGCCGCTCAAGAAAATCACCAACCAGACGGACCGGCTCATCTGACCGACTGACCGGCTGACCAACCAGCCCGCGCGCGGGGTGCACCGCCCGGCGGTCGCAGCCTGTGCCCCCGACACGCCCCAGCGCCCGCCATGCTTCCCATCGTTTTCTCGCACGCCAACAGCTTTCCTGCGGGCACCTACCGCGTTCTTTTCAGGCACCTCAAGGCCCGCGGGTTTGCCGTGCATGCGGTGGAGCGTTACGGCCACGATCCCCGGTACCCTGTCACCAATAACTGGCCGCATCTGGTGCAGCAACTGGCGGACTTTGCCACCGAGAAGGTGGAGCGCCTGGGCGAGCCGGCGTTCCTGGTCGGCCACTCGCTGGGCGGCTTCCTGAGCGTGATGGCCGCGGCCCGCCACCCGCACCTGGTGCGCGGCGTGCTGCTGATCGACTCCCCCCTCATTGGCGGCTGGAAGGCCAACGTGGTGGGCGTGGCCAAGCGGGCCCAGGTGGTGGGCTCCATCTCCCCGGGTCGCGTCAGCCGCCAGCGCCGCTTCAGCTGGGCCAACAACGACGAAGCGCTGGATCACTTCCGCAAGAAAAGGGCTTTTGCGCGGTGGGACCCGGAGGTGTTGCAGGACTACATCACCCACGGACTGCAGGACCACGAGGGCAAACGCGTGCTGGGATTCGATCGCGCAGTGGAAACCGCCATCTACAACACCCTGCCGCACAACCTGGGCCGGCTGCTGAGCACGCACCCGCTGCAGTGTCCCGCGGCCTTCATTGGCGGGCGGGATTCGGACGAGATGAAGCAGGTGGGCATGGCTATGACACTGCGTATCACCGAGGGCCGCACCATGATGCTGGACGGCAGCCACCTGTTTCCCATGGAGCAGCCGCAGGCCACCGCCGCCGCCATTGAAGCGGCGCTGCTGAATCTGGCGACCATCCACCCACCCGCGGCTGAGGCGCCGCACCCTGCGGGAGGCCTATCCACGCAAGCTACCAAACGCCACTAACACGCAACAACCGACGGTGATCACCGGAAAAGTGCGGTCAATTCGCGTGTGGAGATGCGCAAACAGTGTTCGCCGCGCGCGATGCAATCCCCTACACTGGGGGATTGTTACAGCGTGATACACCCACCATGTCCACTCCGTCCCGTTGGGCCTCGCGCCTGCCCGAGCTGAGCTATGTGTTGCTGGCCGTTTACCTGATCCTCACCGCGTTTCGCACGCACAACGACACCACCATGGCTTTGGTGGTGGCTTCTGTCGTGATGTTTGCCTGCTGCTGGGCCAGCGCCACCCACCTGCTGGGTGTGCGGCCCGCGCTGCAGTTTGTGGTGATTGCGGTGTGTTTTGGCTGGTTCGCCGAACAGATGGGCTCGTCCCACGGTTGGTTTTTCGGGGAGTACACGTACACCGACGTGCTGGGTGCACGACTGGGCGATGTGCCCATGGTCATCCCGCTCATGTGGTTCTCGCTGACCTATTCGTGCTACGTTATTGCCAACCTCATCGTCTGGCAGAGCCCCGTGGACGGCACCGCTGGCCTGGGCCATGCCGCCGTGCTGTCATTTCTGGCAGCGATGATCGTCACGGCGTTCGACCTGGGCGCCGACCCCTACCTGGTCTACACCCTCAAGGCCTGGATCATGACCAAACCGGATGGCGCCTGGTTCGGGGAAACGGTGCAGGGCTTTTTTGGCTGGATGTTCGTGTCGTTCGTCATCATCATGGGCTTTCGCCTGTCAGTGCGCAAACTCGCCCTGCAGCCCTCCAGCCCGTTCTTGCGCCGGCACGCGCTGGTGCCACTGGCGCTATATGGCAGCAACATGATTTTTCAGATGTTGCTGGGCAACCCCGTGGAAATCCGCTCGATCGCACCCTTCGCCATGGGCATTCCGCTGCTGTGCGCGCTGGCGGGCTACCAGCGCTGGACCTCGTCACCCACGCAGGCCCGCGCATGACCCCGAACCATCGCACATCTCCCACCGCCGTTTCGGGGGCTGCCCCCTCCGACCGCGAACTGGCCGCCATGCAATTGCATGCAGACCCGTTGGCCGACCGCACGATCAACACGCTGCTAGCCACCGACGATGAGCCGCAATGGGACGCACTGGACACCGTCAGCGTGCTCTTTACGCAGTGGACGGACAACGCCACCCTGGCCCAGTGGAAGGCCGTGCCCGGCCCGGTGCAGGCCGAAATTGGCGGCAAGACCGTGGATGGCGTGGTGACAACGGCCATGGCCGACGCGCTCAACATCTACGTGCAGCAGACCCAGGTGCTACCGCCCTGGGCAGACGCGCGCAAGATCGAAAGGGCCGAGAAGATCTTCATGGAGCATGGCGCGCTCTCGTGCATCCTGCTGTTCTGCGCCAGCCTGCCCGAGTGTTATGTCGTGCCGGATCTCTCCAGCGTGCTGCACACCTCGGGCCAACTGGAGCAGAACGCCGAATACCGCATCCGCTCCACCGCCGCGATGATCTTCCCGGTGATGATGCACGGCGGCCTCACGCAGCGCGGCGCGGGCGTGGCGCAGGTGCTCAAGGTGCGACTCATCCACGCCACCATCCGCCATCTGATCCTGCGCGGCGACCCTGAAGACACCGTCGGGCAATTGCAGGCAGGCGGCGACGGCCACGTGCCGCCCCACGCCACGGCCATGAGCAGCGGGCGCCAGGCCCTGTACAAGGCGTTGTACGCCCGCGGCTGGAACGTCAAGGACAAAGGCCTGCCCTGCAACCAGGAAGAGCTGGCCTACACGCTGCTGACCTTTGGCTACGTGTTCCTGCGCAGCATGCGCCGCCTGGGCATTGCGCTGCCGCGTGCGGACGAAGAGGCGTATCTGCACGCCTGGAACGTGGTGGGCCACATCCTGGGCATCGAGAAGTCGCTGATGGTGGACACCATGGCCGACGGAGAACGCCTGATGGCACGGATGCAGGCGCGCGGACGCGCGGAGCCTGTCACGCCAGACCCACGCCCCGCCCTGGGGCGGGCCCTCATGCAGACCATGGAAAACAGCCTGCCGTGGGCGGTGGTCAAGCCCTTCCCGGAGCTCATGACGCGCTACCTGTGCGGGCGCGCCACGGCAAACGATCTGGGTCTGACCCGGCCCGTGCCTTGGCTTTCGGCGCTGCTTTTCTGGGGCGTGCTGCTGCTGGCCCGCGCCGTGGATGCCATGGTGCGCCTGCTGCTTCCGCGTTTTTCCATCGTGCGTGCGCTCACGCGGGTGCTGGGCTACCACTTCATGAGCCGGGTGCTGATGAGCCAGACCCGCCCACTGCAACTGCCCACCGAACTGCTCAACCAGGTAGACGAGGTGGTGCACGGCTGGAGCGACGACCCCCACGCCCCTCGCTGGCTCAACCGACTGGAAGACCGCCTGACCACCCATGGCAGCTGGAGCAGGGACTTGGCGGGCCACGCGCAGGCGGCGCAAGCACGGGCGGCACATGCCCAAGCGCCGCACGCCAGCCAGCCAAGCCCATCGCCCTGAGCGAGCGCGGTCTCTTTCGTCCCATGCATTTGCTGGCACGCACCCTGCTCTTCCTGCACTGCGGCCTGCGCCTGCGCGCGCGCATGGGTGAGGCTGCCGCCGTGCTGTGCCTGGTGATTCTGCTGGGGCTGTCAGGGGGCGCGCGGGCGGCGGAGCCCCTGGCGCTGACGCCGGATAGGCCCCAGATCAATGCATGGGAGGCGATCACGCTCAAAGCAGATCCCACTTACCAGCTCTCGGTCGAAGACATGCTGAACCGGCTGGACGAGTTTGAGGCGCCTCCCCACCGTGGCGGATCGCTGGGTGTGCACAAGACGGCGATGTGGCTGCACATCCCGCTCATCGCGCGCGATAAGTTGCGCACGCCGTGGATGGTGGACCTGGGCTACAGCTCGCTGCAGGCCGACATTTACCTGGCGAGTGGCGGACGGGTGCTGCACCAGGTGCGCGCCGGCCAGCCCGAACAGCGGCAGATCGCAAGCCGCACCCCCGCGCTGGCGTTTGACCTGCAACCCGGGCAGCCATACGACCTGTTGATCAGGGTGCAGGCCAGCGGGCCGCTGATCCTGCCTGTCACACTGGGTGAAATGCCCGCGCAGATGCACGCAGCCCTGCAGGAGCAAATGCTGCAGGGCCTGCTCAACGGCCTGGCCTTCTTCCTGCTCATGTACAGCCTGATCCAGTGGGCCACGCAGCGGGACCGCTTGTTCGCCTTCTATGCGCTGGTGGTGCTGGGCAGCGCCGGATTTTCAATGCAGTTCTTCGGCATTGGCGACCAGTTCCTGTGGCCTGGCAATCTGTGGATGTCCCGGTACGCAGGCCTGATCGCGGGGCTGATGGCGCTGGCGGGCTCGTTCCTCTTTCTGGGCGCTGCACTGTCGAACGACCCGCGCAGCCGGTATGCGCGCACCATGCGTGCGGGCGCCGCCATCACGGCCGCCGTGATAGCGGGTGTGATGCTCGGCTGGGTGAACGTGCCCGCCGCCATCGCCTTTATGAGCCTGGCGGGGCCGCTGCCCTCGCTTCTCAGCGTACCCGCCGCCCTGCGGCGCGTGCGGCAGAAAGACCCCATCGGCACCACCCTGCTGGCGGCCTGGGCCGCGTATGGCATTGCCGCCGCCGTCATGGTGTGTCTGGTACAAGGATGGGTGCCCGCCAACTTCTGGACGGTGCACTCGTTCCAGTTTGGCGCCACGGTGGACATGCTGCTATTCCTGCGGGTGATGGGGCTGCGCGCCAACGCACAGCGCGCGCTGGCCCAGGAGGCGCTGCGCGAACGCGACCTCATGCATTCGCTGGCCCACAGCGATCCGCTGACGGGGCTTAGCAACCGCCGCGGCTTGCAGAACGCGCTGCAGCAGGCGTTGGAATCGTGTGCGCCCCACAACCTGGTCGCGGTCTACCTCATGGACCTCGATGGCTTCAAACCCATCAACGATGTGCATGGGCACGACGTCGGCGACGACCTGCTGGTGGCCGTGGCGCACCGGCTGCAGGCTAATGTGCGCCACCAGACCGACGTAGTGGCACGGCTCGGCGGCGACGAGTTCATCATCATGGCCCGCCACCTGCCCACGGCCCAGGACGCCGAAGAGCTGGGCCGCGCCCTGCTGAGGGCGTTTGAAGCGCCCTTCATCCTCAGCCACCTGCGGCTGCGCGTTGGGCTGACGATCGGCTACGCGCTGGCCCCCACGGACGGCCGCGAGCCCCAGGACTTGATCCGCCTGGCCGACGCCGCGATGTATGCGGGCAAGCAGGAAGGCAAGCACTGCATTCGCCGCAACAGCAGCCCCTGGGCCCTGGCCTCCTGAAAGCGTTGCATCCATGAGGCCTTCCTTCCCGGTCCCCACAGCGCCGCGCCGCCTATACTGGCCTGCAACACCCACCTGCCTTCCCTGCTGTTCCTCCATGCCGACCCGGCTCTGGCTGCGCTCCCTGACCTGGCTCACACTGTTGTGGGCGTTGCTGGCCTGCCCCGTGGCCCAGGCGCAGGCGGCACCGCTGGTGCTGAACGATGAACGAGGCACGATTGACGCCTGGCCTGCGGCCACCCTGCTGGTAGACCCCAGCCTGGCACTGACGGTGGAAGACGTGATGGCACGGCGCCACCAGTTTGCCCTGCCGCCCAGCGTGGGAGCGACGCTGGGAATGCGGTCCGACGCGGTTTGGCTGCGCATTCCGTTTGCGGTTCCGGCCGCTTCGGAGAGCCAGTGGATCCTGGAGCTCAACCATGCCGACCTGAACCACATCGACGTGTACCTCACGACCGGCGGCAGCGTGGCCCAGCGCGCCACGCTGGGAAGCCTGGAGCCGTATGCACAGCGACCGCTGCAAAGCCGCTCGCACGCAGTGCCGCTGCAACTGCTGCCCGGCCTGGAGTACGAACTGCTTGTCCGCATCCAGACCCGCGGCGCGATGATCCTGCCGATCGCCTTCCACACGCCCGCAGCCATGCTGAGCAAGGCCGTGAACGAGCAGATGCTTCAGGGCGTGCTCACCGGCCTCGCCCTGTGCCTGCTGGTGTACAGCGTGGCGCAGTGGCTCAGCCTGCGCGAGCCGCTGTTTATCCAGTATGCGCTGCTCACGTCGGGCAGCCTGTTGTTCTCGCTGCATTTGTTTGGGGTGGGCCGGCAGTACCTGTGGAGCGACAACCTTTGGTACGAGACGCATGTGGCGGGGCTGGCGGCGCTGCTGGCCACCTGCGGGTCTTTCCTGTTCATCAGCCAGGCATTGGCGGGCGACCGGCCCGGCAGCCGGTTCCTGAAGATCATGCGCGGCGGCGCCGTGCTGTGCGCGGTGCTGGCATTGGCCTACGCGGTGGACGCCATCTCCACGCGCGCCGTCACGGCCATCGTGAGCGTCCTGGGCCTGGTGCCCGCGCTGATGGGCATCCCGGGCGCTGCGCGCCGGGCCGTGCGGGGCGACGGTGTGGGCACGAGTCTGCTGCTGGCCTGGCTGATCTACTTCATTGCCACCGCCACGGTCATAGGGGTCATCAACGGCTGGGTGCCGGTCAACTTCTGGACGCTGCATTCCTTCCAGTTTGGCGCCACGCTGGACATGCTTCTCTTCATGCGCGTGCTGGGCCTGCGCACGAAGGCGCTGCGCCGCGAGGCGCTCGACGCGAACCGCGAACGCGATGTGATGCATTCACTGGCCCATACCGACCCGCTCACCGGCCTGCCCAACCGGCGCGGGCTCAGTATTGCGCTGTCGTCCGCGCTCTCTCGCTGTGGCCCCGACAAGCTGCTGGCGGTCTATGTGATGGACCTCGACGGCTTCAAGCCGGTAAACGACCAGCATGGCCACGACGTGGGTGACGAGCTGCTGATCGCGGTGACACGGCGTCTGCAAGGCCACGTGCGGCAAAGCGACGTGGTGGCGCGCCTGGGGGGCGACGAGTTTGTGGTGATGACCGGCCACCTGAGCAGCGTGCAGCAAGCGCAGGAGCTGGGCAACAAGCTGCTGGACGCGTTCCGCTCGCCGTTCTCGCTGGGCAACAACGTGCAGGTCGAGGTGGGGCTAACCATTGGCTACGCCATTGCGCCCCATGACAGCAATGACGCTGTGGGTCTGCTCAAGCTCGCGGACGCCGCCATGTACAGCGGCAAGCAGGGCGGCAAATTCTGCGTGCGGCGCAATACGGGCGACCTGGCACTCTCGTCGGCCTGAGAGCCCGAGCCCCGCCCTCGCCGCACCCGCACCGGGTGATTGCGAACTGGTCAAAAACGAACGCTTGGGTTACACACGGGGCTTCGCGTTTTTCACGAAGGATCGTTATCCATGGCCCATCGCAAAAGCCCTGCCCGCATTGCCAAGGACGCGCGTGTCGCGCACTTCCGGTCGCTGGCCGCTCAAAAGTCGACCCCTGCCGCCGCACACCATGCGATGCCCTGGGAAGCTGTGGCCCAGCTCGAAAGCCGGCTGGTGGGCCGCATCGTGCTGCCCTGCAGCCCGGACTACGACAAGGCGCGGCAGGAGTCCAACCCCGCCTTCCAGTCCTACCCCCAGCTCATCGTGTACTGCGCGTGCGAGAACGATGTGCTGGAATGCCTGGCGGCAGCGCGAACCTTTGGCTTGTGGGTCGCTGTGCGCTCCGGCGGACATAGCACTGCGGGGTACTCGGTCAACAACGGCATGGTGGTGGACCTGAGCGACATCCAGGGCGTGGTGCTGGACCCCGCCACGCAGCGGGTGCACGTGCGGCCCGGCACCGACTTCGACCACTTCAACGGCGCCATGAACGGCACCGGTTGGCATGTGCCCACCGGTGCCTGCGGCAATGTGCGCGTGGGCGGCTTTGTGCAGGGCGGCGGGTATGGCTACACATCGCGCGCCTTCGGCATCCAGAGCGATCTGGTGGACTCGTTCCGCGTGGCGCTGGCCGACGGCCGCATCGTGACGGCCAGCGCGCAGGAGCATGCCGACCTGTTCTGGGCCATGCGCGGCGGCACGGGCGGTAATTTTGGCGTGCTGCTACAGGTCACCTATCGCATGCTGCCGCTGGACCAAGTCTGGGCCTGGTCCATCAGCTGGGACGAGGCCCATGCCGCCCAGGTGCTTACGCTGATGCAGAAAGACTTCATGAAGACGGGCGCCCCAGACGCGCTGGGCTACATGATGAACCTGGGGTTTCAGAGCGGCGTGCCGGTGTACATGGTGCAGGGCATGTTCTGCGGCACGCGCGACGCAGGGCTGCAGGCGATTGCCCCGCTGCTCGCAATTCCCAGCGCGCAACTGCTGGTGGACAAGACCGGCACCTACCCCGAGATGAACGTGTGGCTGGAAGACCACCCCTACACGCTGCCCGACAACCTGCCAGACGGCGTGGCGGAAACCAAGGCCAGCGGCTACATCAGCGCGCCGCTGTCCCCCGCGGACTGGCAGCGCATCATCAGCTTCTTCAAGACCTCGCCCAACACTTACTCGCTGGCCTACCTGGAGCCGTATGGCGGCGCCATCAACCGCTACCCCATGGAGGACAGCGCCTTCATACACCGCAACGTGGATGCCGACCTGGTGGTGGATGTGTTCTGGACCAACGCGGAGGAGCGCACGCAGATGGAGGCCTGGCTTGCGCAGTTCATGTCGCAGTTTGGCGGCTTCATGAACGGCCACGTCTACCAGAACTACCCGGACGCCAGCCTGCAGGACTTTGCCCAGGCCTACTGGGGCCCAGCTTATCCACGCCTGCAACAGGTCAAGGCGCAGTACGACCCCACGAACTTCTTCCACTTCCAGCAGAGCATCTCGCTGCCGGGGGCGTAGCCCGCGGGGGCCTTCGCCGCACCGGGGCGGGGCGGTATGGCATCAGCCGCAGGCAACCTGCGCGTAATGCAATCGCCCTTTGCCCGCGCGCTTGGCCGCATACATGGCCTGGTCGGCACGGCTCATGAGGTCGTCGATGTCGATCTGCAGCGGCGGGTTCAGCGCGATGCCGATGCTGGCACCGATGTGCAGGTCGCGGCCCTCCACCGTCATGGGCTGGTGCAGGGCATCGATGATGCGCTGGGCGATGGTGTCCGTCACGTCGCGAGTGACCTCGCGGTCCAGCATGACCAGAAATTCATCGCCGCCCAGCCGCGCCAGCGTGTCGCCTGCACGCACCGTGCTGGCAATGCGCTGCGCCACGATGCGCAGCACTTCGTCGCCGGCCCGGTGGCCTTCGGTGTCGTTGACGCTCTTGAAGCCGTCCAGGTCAATGAACAGCAGCGCCACGGCGCCCGCGCTGTGCTGCGCCTGGTGCAGCGATTTTTCCAGCCGGCTTTGAAACGCTGCGCGGTTGAGCAGGCCCGTGAGGGAGTCATGGTTGGCCAGGTAGTGCTGCTGGCGCGCGATCTGGATCTTGGCGGAGACGTCCTGCACCAGCGCCATGATGGAAGTCACCTGGCCCTCGGCGTTGGTCAGCGCCGAGTTGAACCACTCGCAGTGCACTTCGGTGCCATCCGCGCGTACAAAACAGGTCTCGGCCCGGTTCTGCGCCTCCTCGCCGGACTGCAGCCGCTTCAACGCCAGTGGCAGGCTGTCATCGTCCGGCTCCAGCGCCAGCAGTTCCGTCAGCAGGCGCCCCTCCAATCCGGCGACATGGAGCCAGCCCATCAGCTGCACAGCCCGCTGCGAGCAATGCAGCAGTTGCAGCTTGTGGTCCATCTCCACCACGGCCAGCGGGCTGTTTTCCATGTGCGAAGACAAGCGCTGGTTGGCTGCGCGCAGCGCGTTCATGGTGACCTGCAATTCGTGCACGTCCAGGGCGGTGGTGATGAATCCGTCAATTTCGCCGCGCGCGTTGTGCCAGGGGGTCAGGCAGATGGTGCGCCACTCGTCCGTACCGTAAGGCGTGCGCAGCATGCGCTGGTACTGCACCCGCTCGCCGTTCAGCACGCGTTGCACAAAAGGCGTGAACCGCTCCACCTCCTGCGCGCCGTATACCTCGACCAGGGTCTTGCCGACCAGTTGCTCGGGCACCGTGCCAAACCACCGCGCATATTCCTCGTTCACGTAGATCATGACCAGATCGCGGTCCAGCACGGCCATGGTGGCACCGGCGCTGCGGGAGATCAGGTCCAGCAGCTCCTCCTTGGACCAGGCGGCCTTGCGTGGCGCGGGCGGGGTGGAAGGCGACAACTCCGGCTCGTCTGGCGTCATGCGGCGAATGCCCCTCGGGGGCGTTGGTCATCAACTGGAAGGCGGCCAGTGGCTGGGTTGAAGTGCCTGCTTAACGCTGCGGCCGCCCTGCGAAAGGTAACAGTGTGTCAGGGCAGCTTATCACCATCGGACCGCGCGGTCAGCGGCAGCAGCGGTAGGCCAAGCCCGCAGAGACGGAATACCCCGTGGGCTCCGCCACCAGCGGACTGCGGCGGGCATCGCCCGGCAGCCGCGAAACACGGGCCGCGCCAAACACCACCCAATGGCGGTTGATGGCGGTCATCACCTCCACCCCGGCATCGACGCTGTAGATGCCCGCGCCCGGGCTGACCGTGGGCAGAGGACTGCTGCTGTTGGCGGGCACCCCGAAGTGGCCCCGCAGGTACGTCTTGTCGCCAAAGCTGGCCCCGGCGCCCAGTGTCACGCGGGTCTGTTCGGTTACCGGCCAGGTGTAGCCGAGGCTGGTGGACACCTGAGCGCCACCATCGCGCCCCAGGATGTCCTGGGAGATGCCGGCGCCCACCGACCAGCGGTCGGTCAGCGCATACCCCGCGCTGACCCGCGCACGCAGCGTGGACCGCACCGATGGCAGCCCCACCAGGATGGGTGCGTCCGAGCCATCGCGGCCGTTGTCGATGCGCAAGGAAGCGCTCAGCTGAAAGCGGTCGCTCTCTGCCAGCGTGGCGCTGGCGCCAGATTCGCGCGGGCGCAGGCCGTGCCCCCATGAAAGCGCTTCCGCGCAACGTGCTCAGCCGGAACCGGCCGTACTCCACCGCCAAGGCCGGGCGCAGGCTGGTCTTGCGGCCGGCGCCGCCCGCGTAGTCCGGGCTGGTACTGACGATGGCGCCCAGCGCGTAATTCAGCGTGCGCGCGCCCTTTGTCTCTTCGTCCAGCGCGGAAGCGCCTGCCTCGGCGGCCAGCACAGCAGGCACGGTACACAGGCATACCAGGGCGACGACGCCCGCCCGGGTGCAAGGCGGCGAGGGGGATAAGAGACGGCGGCGGAAACGGTTCATGGGCGGATTATCAATCCGCCCACTGCACCCATCCCGTCCAGGCGGTCACCAGCACGATGACGCCAAAAACAATGCGGTAGTACGCAAACGGCACAAAGCTGTGCGTGCTGATGTAGCGCAGCAGCCAGCGCACGCAAAGCCATGCGCTGATGAAAGAAAACACCAGCCCCACCGCAAACATCGGCACGTCGGCCATCGACAGCAAGGCGCGCTCCTTGTAGAGGCTGTAGGCGCCGGCACCGATCAGCGTGGGCATGGCCAGGAAGAACGAGTAGTCGGTCGCAGCCTTGCGAGACAGGCCCAGCAGCATGCCGCCGATGATGGTGGCGCCGCTGCGGCTGGTGCCGGGCACCATGGCCAGGCACTGCACCAGGCCCACCTTCAGCGCATCCAGCGGCGTCATGTCGTCCACCGAATGGATGCGCGTGGCTGCGGGCGAGCGGCGCTCGGCCCACAGGATGATGAAGCCGCCGATGATGAAGGTGGTAGCCACCACCACGGGCGTGAACAGATGCGCCTTGATCGCCTTGCCAAAGAGCAGCCCGAGGATCACCGCAGGGAAGAAGCCGATGAGTACATTGAGCGCAAACCGCTGGGCCTGACGCTCGGTGGGCAAGGCCACCAGGGTGGCGCGGATCTTCTGCCAGTACACCAGGATCACCGCGAAGATGGCGCCGGTCTGGATGGCGATGTCGAACACCTTGGCCTTGGCGTCGTCAAAACCCAGCAAGGCGCCCGCCAGGATGAGGTGGCCGGTGGATGAAATGGGCAGGAACTCGGTCAGGCCCTCGACCACGCCCATGATGGCGGCCTTGACCAGCAGTAGAACGTCCACGCGGACTCCCTTGAGAAGAATTTGAATGAAATCGGCACCTAGCGCTCGTCCTACCAGCGCTAGCAGCTATCAAAACAGGAGTATAGGCTCTGCTACGCCACGGGCGTTCAGGCAGGGGCCTGCCACGGCGCCTGCCAACCGCCGCCCAGCGCCTGCACCAGCGTCACCGCCGCCAGCTGGCGGTTGACCTGCAACTGCAGCAGCGCGCGCTGCGCGGACAGCGCCGAGACCTGGGCCGTCACCACTTCGGTGTAGCCCACCTGCCCTTCGCGGTAGCGGTTGAGCAGCTGCTCGGCCGTGCGCTGCGCCGCAGCCACGGCCTCGCGACGCAGAGGCTCCTGCTCCTGCAGCGTGCGCAGCACGGTGAGCTGGTCTTCCACCGACTGGAAAGCCGTGAGCACGGTCTGGCGGTAAGCCGCCACACGGCCGTCGCGCGCGGCCTGGGCTTCGTCCACCCGCGCGGCCGTGGCTCCGGCATCAAAGATTGTCTGCGCCACCGACAACCCCAGCGACCACACCAGCGTCGACGCCTTGAACAAATCGGCCACGCTGCTGCCCCCCGTGCCGGCCGATGCGCCCAAGCTCAGGCTTGGAAAGTACGCGGCACGCTGGATGCCGATTTGCGCGTTGGCGGCCGCCACCGCGCGCTCGGCCGCGGCGATGTCGGGGCGCCGCTGCAGCAGCGTGGACGGCACGCCCAGCGGCACGGCAGGCACGGTGGGCACCCACGCTGCGCGCGGCAGCGCAAAGTCGGCCGGCGCCTGCCCGGTCAGCACGGCAAGGGCATGCTCGAAGCGCGCGCGGTTCTGCCGCACCGTGGCCAGGTCGGCCCGCGCGTTGGCCAGCTGGGTTTGCGCCTGCAGCACGTCGGTCTGCGCCACCACGCCCGCCGCGTAGCGGTTGCGCGCAATCTGCAGGCTGCGCTCGTAGCCCTCCACGGTGGCTTGCAGCAGATCGATTTCTGCGTCCGCCTCGCGCAGCTGGAAGTAGGCCGACGCCAGTGTGCCTACGGCCGACAGCCGGGCCGAGGCCAGGTCGGCCTCGCTGGCCTGCGCGTTGGCCTGCGCGCTGTTCACGCCGCTTTGCAGGCGGTCCCACAAGTCGGGCGCCCAGTCCACGCCCAGCGACGCCTGCGTGGACAGGCCCGAGCGCGCAGCCCCCTCGCCACCGGTGCGCGTGGCGCCGCCCGACAGACTCACCGACGGCAGCAGGCCCGCGCGCTGCTGGCGCACCACGGCCTGCGCCTGCGCGTAGGCCGCCACAGCGGCGGCGATGTTCTGGTTGGACAGCTGCACCTGCTCGGCCAGGCGGTTGAGTTCCGGGTCGCCAAACAACTCCCACCACGGGCCGCGGTCCAGCGCGTCGGCAGGCGCTGCGGGTGCCCAGGTGGCGCCCGCCTCCTTGAAGGCCACAGGCACGGGCATGTCGGGTGGCTGGTACGCAGGTTGGGTCGCACAGCCGGCCAGGACCATCGCAGCGAGCGCGGCGCAAGCTAGTTGCACCGGGGCCGCTCTGCTGGCGGAGTCCGGACGACGATCAGTTTTTTTCAATTCAACGGTCATGGTGCGCGGTTCAGGTCGCAGGGCCGGGAGCGCCGGCGCGGCTCAGGTGTTGTTCATTCGGCGCGGGCTTGCGCAGCTTGTCCAGCAGCACATACACCACGGGGGTGGTCAGCAGGGTCAGGAGCTGGCTCGCGACCAGGCCGCCGATGATGGCCACGCCCAGGGGCTGGCGCAGCTCGAACCCTTGGCCGAAACCGATGGCCAGCGGCAGCGCGCCCAACGCGGCGGCCATGGTGGTCATGAGGATGGGGCGGAACCGCAGCATGCAGGCCTCGCGCACCGCCTCCAGTGCAGTCAGGCCCCGGGCACGCTCGGCCTCCAGCGCAAAGTCGATGATCATGATCGCGTTCTTCTTCACGATGCCGATGAGCAGGAACACGCCGATGAGCGCAATGATGGTGAACTGCATGCCAAACAGCAGCAGGGCCAGAACGGCACCCACGCCAGCCGATGGCAGCGTGGTCAGCACGGTGATGGGATGGATGAGGCTTTCATACAGCACGCCCAGCACGATGTAGATCACCACGATGGCGGCAAAGATGAGGAAAGCCTGCTGGCCCTGCGACTGCTGCGCGCTCAACGCCGTGCCCTGGAAGCTGCCCCGCACATTGGTGGGCATGGCGATGTCGGCCTCCGCCTGCGCAATCACCTGCTGCGCCTGATCGAGAGAGGTGCCTGGGTCGATGTTGAAAGAGATCGTGGTGGCCAGCTCGCCGTCCTGGTGGCTGATGGACGTGGGCGACGCCCGTTCCACCACCCGCGCCACGGCGCTGAGCGGCACCATGGTGGCCGGGGTTGTGCTGATCACGTTGCCGGTGGACGCGCCGCGTTGACCAGGGTTGGCCGTGGTGCCTGTCTCACCCGACAGGTTGGAGGCCACATAGATGTCATTCAGCGCAGGGGGCCCGCGGGTGTATTCCGGCGCCCACTCCATGATCACGGCGTACTGGTTCAGTTCGCCGTAGATGGTGGCCACGGACCGCTGGCCGAAGGCGTTGTACAACGCGTTGTCGATGGCTGCTGCGCTCACCCCCAGGCGCGACGCACTCTCGCGGTCCACCTCGACGTACGTCTCCACGCCGTTCTCCGCCTGGTCGGTGTCCACGTCCTTGAGCAGGGTCTCGTCCCGCAGCCTGTCCGCCAGACGGGTCGCCCACAGCTTCAGGTCGGCCATGTTGTCGCTTTTGAGCGTGTACTGGTAGGTGGAGTTGCTGGACCGCCCGCCCATGCGCAGGTCCTGCACCGGGTTCAAGAACACGCGCAGGCCCGCAATCTGGTTGAGCTGCGGGCGCAGCCGCGCGATCACGGCGGGCGTGGAGTCGGTGCGCTCCTTGAGGGGCTTGAGGTTCACGAACATGAAGCCTCCGCCCGCCCGGCTGCCGCCGGAAAAGCCCACCACCGTGTCCACGGCGGGATCCTTGCGGATGATGTCCACCGCTTCGCGCAACTTGCGCGCCAGCGCATCGGAGGAAATGCTTTGGTCCGCACGCAGACCGGCGTTGAGCTGACCGTTGTCCTGCTCCGGAAAGTACCCCTTGGGAATCTTGGCGAACAGATACACATTGAGGCCGATCACCGCCAGCAAAATGAGCATCACCAGGCCCTTGCTGGCCAGTGCCCAGTCCAGGCTGCGGCCGTAGCCGCGCAACACGGCGTCATAGCCGCGCTCGGCCCAGCGCGCCAGGCGCGAAGGGGGTTTGTCGTTGGCAGGGTCGTGCGCGCGCAGCATCCAGGCGCACATCATGGGCGTGGTGGTGAGCGAGATCACCAGCGAGATCATCACCGCCACCGACAGCGTGACCGCGAACTCGCGGAACAGCCGGCCCACCTGCCCGTCCATGAACAACAACGGGATGAACACCGCCACGAGCGACAGGCTGATGGACAGCACCGTGAAGCCCACCTCGCGCGCGCCCTGCAGCGCGGCCTGCACACGGCCCATGCCCGCCTCGATGTGGCGCATGGTGTTCTCCAGCACCACGATGGCGTCGTCCACCACAAAGCCGGTGGCCACCGTCAGCGCCATGAGGCTCAGGTTGTTCAGGCTGAATCCCAGGAAATACATCACCCCGAAGGTGCCCAGCAGCGACACCACCGTGGCCACCGCAGGGATCACGGTGGCGCGCGCCTTGCGCAGAAACACCCCCACCACCAGCACCACCAACGCGATGGAAACCATGAGCGTGAGCTCGATCTCGTGCAGCGAGGATCGGATGGAATTGGTGCTGTCGGACGCCACCGCCACCTGGATGTCCTGCGGCAGCTGCGCCTGCAACTCCGGCAGCAGCGCCCGCACGGCGTCCACGGTCTCGATGATGTTGGCGCCGGGCTGGCGCGTCACCAGCACCACGATGGCGGGCTCTCCGTTGAACAGGCCCAAGGTGCGGCGGTTCTCCACGCCGTCCACCACGCGGGCCACGTCGCCTAGCCGAACGGCCGCGCCGTTGCGCCATGCGATCACCAGCGACTGGTATTCAGCCGCCTTGCGGGCAGGCGATGGCGTGTAGATCTGCAGGCGGCGGCCATCGCCTTCGATGGCGCCCTTGGGACGGTTGGCGTTGGACGCCTGGATGGCGGCGCGCACGTCCTCCGTGCTGATGCCGTATCGGTTGAGTGCAAACGGCAGCAGCTCTACCCGCACGGCGGGCAGCGAGCCGCCGCCGATCTCCACCTCGCCCACGCCCTCCACCTGCGACAGGCGCTGGCTCACGACGTTGGACACCGCGTCGTAGATCTCGCCGGGCGTGCGCGTTTTGGAGGTGAGCGCCAGGATGATGACCGGCGACGCCGCCGAGTTGCGCTTGCGGTAGGTGGGGTTGCTGCGCAAGGTGGCGGGCAGGTCGGCCCGCGCCGCGTTGATGGCGGCCTGCACCTCACGCGCCGCCGAGTCGATGTTGCGGTTGAGGTCAAACTGCAGGCTGACCCGCGCCGAGCCGTTGGAGCTGGTGGAGGTCATCTCGTTGACCCCGGCGATCACGCCCAGCCGCCGCTCCAGCGGCGTCGCCACGCTGGTCGCCATGGTTTCCGGGCTGGCTCCCGGCAGGCTGGCCGACACCGAAATGGCCGGGTAGTCCACCTGCGGCAGCGGCGCCACCGGCAACACAAAAAAAGCGGCGATGCCGGCCAGCGCCATGCCGATGGTCAAGAGGGCCGTGGCCACCGGCCGCTCGACGAAGGGGCGCGACAGGTTCACTGCGCCTCCCCGGGCTGCAGCGGCGCAGCGGCGGTGCCCCGGCCCGTCACGCGGCGGCCCAGGCGATCAAACGCCAGATAGATCACGGGCGTGGTGAACAGCGTGAGCAACTGGCTCAGAATCAGCCCGCCGAAAATCGCCAAGCCGAGCGGCCGCCGCAGCTCGGCCCCATCGCCCCACCCCAGCATGAGCGGCAGCGCTGCAAACAGCGCCGCCAGCGTGGTCATGAGGATGGGCCGAAAGCGCAGCAGCGCCGCCTGGTGGATGGCCTGCTGCGGACCCATGCCCTGGTTGCGCTCCGCGTCGATGGCGAAGTCGATCATCATGATCGCGTTCTTCTTGACGATGCCGATGAGCAGGATGATGCCGATGATGCCGATCACCCCCAGGTCGTTGCCCGTGAGCATGAGCGCCAGCAGTGCACCCACGCCGGCCGACGGCAGAGTGGAGAGGATGGTCACCGGGTGGATGTAGCTCTCGTACAGCACGCCCAGCACGATGTACACGCACACCATCGCCGCCAGGATGAGCCACAGCTGGCTGGACAGCGACTTCTCGTAGGCCCCGGCCGCCCCGATGAACTCCATGGACAGGCCCGGCGGCATGCCGATCTCCCGGGCGGCCGCACGGATGGCCTCCACCGCGCTGCCCAGAGAGACGCCCGCAGCCTTGTCGAACCCTACCGTGGCCGCAGGGTACTGCGCTACGCGCGTCACCTGCAGGGGGGCCAGCTGTTCACGGATGGTGGCCACGGCCGCCAGCGGGGTGGGTGCGCCGGAACCCGTGCGCAGCTGCAGGGTGCCCAGGGCCTCGGGCGTGTTCAGGTTTTCCTGCTGCGCTTCCAGGATCACGCGGTACTGGTTGGTCTCGGTGAAGATGGTAGACACGATGCGCTGGCCGAAGGCGCTGTACAGCGTGTCGTCCACGCTGCTGGCCGTGACCGACAGACGCGAGGCGGTGTTGCGGTCGATGTCCACAAACGCGGACAAACCCTGCGCGCCAGCATCGGTGGTGGCGTTGCGCACCTGGGGCACGGTTTGCAACCGCTCCACCAGCTTGTGCGCCCAGGCATTCACCTGGGAAGATTCGACACCGCCCAGCGACAGCCTGAATTCGGTCGGGCCAGTCTCCGCATCAATGGTCAGGTCTTGCGTGGGCTGCAGGTACAGCGTGACACCCGCCACCGCCTGCACCCGCTCGCGCAGCCGGTCGATGATGGCCTGCTGGGCGTCGCGCTGCGGCTTGAGGTTGATCAGCATGCGCCCGGCATTGAGCATGGTGTTGTTGGCCGCGTCCACACCCACAAAAGAGCTGAGCGACTCCACATCCGGGTCCTGCAGGATGGCCCGCGCCGCCGCCTGCTGCAGCTCGCTCATGCGCGCGTACGACACATCCTGCGAGGCTTCGATGCGCGCCTGCAGCTGGCCCGTGTCCTGCGTGGGGAACAAGCCCTTGGGGATCACCAAATACAGCAATGCCGTCAGCACCAGAGTGAGCACCGCCACCACCAATGTGGCACCCTGGTGGCGCAGCACCCAGTGCAGCCAGCGGTCGTAGCCGGCAATCACGCGGTCAAAGCCCCGATTGATGCGCCCGGCCAGTCCGCCGGGACCGCCCTCGGGCTCGGCCCGCAGCCAGCGGGCCGCCATCATGGGCACCAGGGTGAGCGATACCACGCCCGAGATCAGGATGGTGATGGCCAGGGTGACCGCAAACTCTCGGAACAACCGCCCCACCACATCGCTCATGAACAAGAGCGGTATCAGCACCGCAATCAGCGACACCGTGAGCGAGATGATGGTGAAGCCGATCTGCGTGGCTCCCTTGAGCGCGGCCTGGAAAGGCGGCTCGCCCTTTTCGAGGTAACGCGCGATGTTTTCGATCATCACAATGGCGTCGTCCACCACAAAGCCGGTGGCGATGGTCAGCGCCATCAGGCTCAGGTTGTTGAGGCTGTAGCCCAGCAGGTACATCACGCCGCAGGTGCCGATAAGCGAAATGGGCACCGCCAGACTGGCGATGATGGTGGCGCGCAGGCTGTGCAGAAAGAAGAAGATCACCAGCACCACCATCAGCACGGCCAGCGCAAGCTCCATCTCGACGTGGTGTACCGATGCCCGGATGCCCTTGGTTCGGTCTGACAGCACCTCAACCTTGAGCGATGCGGGCAGACCGGCCTGCAACTCGGGCAGCTGCTTCTTGATGTTGTCCACTGTGGCGATCACGTTGGCGCCTGGCTGGCGTTGCACGTTAAGGATGATCGATGGAGTCTCGTTCGCCCACGCCCCCAGCCGGTTGTTCTCGGCGCTTTCCACCACGCGAGCCACGTCCAGCATGCGCACGGGCGCGCCATTGCGCCAGGACACGATGAGGTTCTTGTAGTCGTCCACCGTCAGCAACTGGTCGTTGGCATTGATGGTGTAAGAGCGCTGGGGCCCGTCAAAACTGCCCTTGGCGCTGTTGGCGTTGGCCGACGTGATGGCCGTGCGCAAGGTGTCGAGGCCAATGCCATACGAGGCCAGTGCCTTGGTGTCCGCCTGGATGCGCATGGCCGGGCGCTGCCCGCCCGCCAGCGACACCAGGCCCACACCGCCGACCTGGCTGATCTTCTGTGCCAGGCGCGTGTTGACCAGGTTCTGCACCTCGGTCAGCGGCAGGGTGTCTGAGCTGATGGCCAGCGTCAGCACCGGCGCGTCGGCTGGGTTGACCTTGGCGTACACGGGCGGCGCGGGCAGGTCGGCCGGCAGCAGCGAGTTGCCCGCATTGATGGCGGCCTGCACCTCCTGCTCGGCCACATCCAGCGCCAGCCCCAGGCCAAACTGCAGGGTGATGATGGACACCCCCGATGCACTGGTGGACGCCATGCGCTCCAGGCCCGACATCTGGCCAAACTGGCGCTCCAGCGGGGCACTCACGGTGCGGCTCATCACCTCCGGGCTGGCACCGGGGTACAGGGTCTGCACCTGGATGGTGGGGTAGTCCACCTCCGGCAAGGCCGACAGCGGCAGGAACCTGAAACCCACCACCCCTGCCAGCACGATGGCCACCATCAGCAGCGCGGTGGCCACCGGCCTTTCAATGAACGGACGCGAAGGGCTCATGCTGTCCCTTCAAGGATTCTGCGCGGGGCGCTGGCGGCGCTGGCCGCCTTCACCGGGCGCAGACGCGCCACCGCGGGGAGCTGATGCACCATTGCGCGCGCCGCGGGCACCCCCGGCGCCCGGCAACTGCACGGCCATGCCGTCCTGCAGGCGGTCGCCGCCTTCCGTCACCACACGCTCGCCTTCTTGCAGGCCTTCTGCAATGGCCACCAGGCCCACGGTGGCCTGGCCGCGCTTGACCTTGCGCAGCGACACCGTACGGTCTTCGTTGATCACATACACGTAGTCGCCATTGGCGCCCGTGCGCACGGCCGTGACGGGCACCACCACGGCGGGCACATTGCGCAGCAGCAGCTGCACGTTCACGAACTGGTTGGGAAACAGCGTGCCCGACGCATTGTCAAAACGGGCCTTGGCCTTGACCGTGCCGGTGGTCGTGTCCACCTGGTTGTCCAGGGTCGAGAAGCGGCCCTTGTCCAGTTCTGCCTTGCGGGTGCGGTCCAGCGCCGTCACCGCCAGCGCGGCAGACTCGGCCTGCGCCGCCAGGATGTCGCCCACCCGGTCCTGCGGCACCGCAAACTGCACATCGATCGGCGCGACCTGGGTAATGGTGGCAATGCCCGCAGCGTCGCCCGAGGTGACGTAGTTGCCCGCGTCCACGGTGCGCAGGCCGATGCGGCCCGTGGCGGGCGACGTGATGCGCGTGTAATCCAGGTTCAACCGGGCGACGCCTTCCTGGGCACGGTCGGTCATGACGGTGCCTTCCAGCTGTTTGACCAACGCGGCCTGGGTGTCCACGTCCTGGCGGGCGATGGAGTCCTGGGCCAACAGCGTTCGGTAGCGCTCCAGGGTCAGGCGGGCGTTTTCCAGCTGGGCTTCGTCGCGCTGGCGGGTGCCCTGGGCCTGCAACAGCGCCTGTTCAAAGGGCCGGGGGTCGATCTGTGCCAGCAGTTGCCCCTTTTTGACCATCTGTCCTTCGGTGAACAGCACTTGGGTGAGCGTGCCGGACACCTGGGGGCGCAACGTGACGGTGGTGGCGGGGATGACGGTGCCCAGCGCATCGATCACCACGGGCAGCTCCGCCTTGCGCGCTGCCGCTTCGCCGACCGTCACCGTGGGGCGGCCGCCCCCGGGGCCCCGCCCCATGCCTGCGCCTGCGTCACCCTGGCTGCGCTGAAGGAGGTACCAGGCGGCACCGCCCACGGCTGCCACCAGCGCCAGGGCCACCAAGCTGCCCAACCAGCGGGTTTTGCGCGGGGGAGGAGACGCGGGCGGCAGGTTCGAGGGGGCGGGAGCGGGAGACGGAGGCTGGGGCGCGTTGACTTCTTGGGGGTTCATGACGGTCCTGGTGCGGGTTCTGGGCTGCAGGCCCGGGCTGCATTGTGGGGGCCGGGGTGCACGCCGAAACGGATCGTAGAGTGACATTTCGCGCTCTGCCTTGAAGCCTGTGCGAAGAAAAGTAAACCTTGGGGTCAAAAAAAGGGAGGAAGGCAGCGCCGACGGCCCTTCACCCGGGCTGCGTTTCGCTCCGCCTTCCCGCATCTCGCGCATGCCGCCGCGCATTTCGTCGCACGCCGGTGGCGCCACCTGCATCCGGCCGGCAGAGTCCGGCCCATCGCACCGAACCCCGCCCCGAGGAATCCGCCATGCAACTCACCCCCGCCATTGCCATCCACCTGGCCGCGGCCCTGGCCGCCACAGCCCTCGGCCCGCTGGCCCTGTGGGCCCGCAAGGGCCGCCAGCAGCGTCCGCGCCTGCACCGTGCGGCAGGCTACGCGTGGGTCACGCTGATGGCGGCCACGGCCGTATCGGCCCTGTTCATCAGCAACAGCGTGGGACCCAGGCTGGCTGGCTTTGGCGTCATCCACCTGTTGGTGCCCGTCACGCTATTCGGCCTGGTGGGCTCGTTCATCTACCTGGCGCGGGGCAACATCTCCGCCCACCGCAAGACCATGCAGGGCCTGTACTTCGGCGCCTGCGTGACGGCCGGCGCCTTCACCCTGCTGCCCGAGCGCTACCTGGGCCACGCCCTGTGGTCCGCGCTGGGTGTGATCTGACACCGCCGCTCTTCTCCCCCTGCCCCCCGCCCCCTTTCTTTCAGGAGCTTCACCATGCTGATGCAATTGCTGATCCAACAGCCCCAGATGCTGGGCGCCATCATCCAACGCACACCCACCTGGGTCTGGGGCCTGCTGGCCGGCCTGCTGTGGCTGGGAGTCAGCCAGCTGCGCGCCCGCCAAGTGGGGCTGGTGCGGGCGCTGCTCACGCCCTTGGCGATGACAGTGCTGTCGGTCTATGGCGTGGCGTCGGCCTTTGCGCCGGCCGGGCAGGCCGCGGCGGCGCTGGGCACTTGGCTGGTCGCCGCCGTCGCGATAGCCGCGCTGGCCCTGTGGTTCCAGCCCACGGCGCCCGCCGGCACGCAGTACCTGCCGCAAGCGCGCAGCTTCTGTGTGCCGGGCAGCGCCATGCCGCTGGCGCTCATCCTGGGCATCTTCTTGACCAAGTACTTCGTGGGCGTGGAGCTGGCACTGCAGCCCGCGCTGGCCGGCAGCGGCGAATTCGCCCTGCAGATCGGCACGCTGTACGGCATGTTCAACGGCCTGTTCGCCGCCCGCGCGCTGCGCCTTTGGCGGCTGGCCCGGGGCGAAGCTGCGCAGCCGGATCCCGCCCGCTGGGCCAGTCCCACGGCCTGAGCCTGCACTCACTTTTTCCTTTCCTTCTTGTTTCATCTTCACCAGGAATCCTCCATGCGCTCCTACACCCTATCCAACACCACCGCCGACGCCACCGAACGCCTGGCCCGCCGCCGCGCAGGCGCCAAGCTGGGCTGGCTGGTCCATGCCATCGTATATGTGCTGGTCAACACGCTGCTGGTGACCCTGTCCCTGTCCAGCGGCAGGGGCTGGGCCGTGTTCCCCCTGCTGGGCTGGGGCCTCGGCCTGGCCGTGCACGGCGCCGTAGTGTTCATCACCACCGGCGGCGCCGGTATCTACGACCGCATGGTGCAGGCCGAACGCGAGCGTGTCGCCCGGCAACCCGGCGCCGGCCACTGATCAACGAGGAGACAAGCCATGCGCTGCACCACGCTGCGTCTCACCGGACTGCTGGCGGCGTTGTCCGCCCTCACCGCGACGACCTCCGCGCACGCCGGCATGGGCCTGGCCGTGCTGCCCGGCCTGCAAGGCGACGGCCCCGTCACCGTGTTCTACCCCACGCCCGACGCCGACCAACCCGTGCAGCGCGGGCCCTTCACCGTCCAGCTGGCGCCGCAGGCAGCGCCCGCGCGCGGCAATGGCCGGCTTGTGGTGGTCTCGCACGGCTCTGGCGGCAACCCCTGGGTTCACACCGACCTGGCGCGTGCGCTGGTGCGCGCGGGCTTTGTGGTGGCCATGCCCGAGCACCAGGGCGACAATGCCCGCAACGCGGCCGACGCCGGCCCGGTGAGCTGGAAGCGCCGTCCCCAAGAAGTGTCGCGCGCCATCGACGCTGTGGCGGCTGCCCCGCAGCTGGCGCCGCTGCTGCAGCTGGACAAGGTGGGCGTGGCAGGCCAGTCGGCGGGCGGGCACACGGCCCTGAGCCTGGCGGGCGGCGCCTGGTCGCCCGCCCGCTTCCTGGCCCATTGCGAGGCCCACATCGCAGACGACTTCAATGCCTGCGTGGGCACCTACACGCTGCTGACCGGCGGCATGCTGGACGGCGCAAAGAAGACGGTGGCCCTGGGCGTGCTGCGCCAGCGGTTTGACGACGCCGAACCCGTGCGGCACTACGACCCGCGCATCGCCGTGGCCGTGGCCGGCGTGCCCGCAGCAGCGGACTTCGACCTGGAAACCTTGCGCCAGCCGCGCATTCCGCTGGGCCTGGTCACCGCGGGCCGCGATGTGTGGCTGACCCCGCGCTGGCACAGCGAGGCCGTGGCCGCCGCCTGCACACCCTGCACGCGCATCGCCCACCTGCCCGAGGCCTGCCACAGCGTGCTGCTGTCGCCCGCCCCGCCCATGGAGGTGCTGGGCCGCACCGAGCGCCACCTGCTGGCCGACCCTCCAGGCTTTGACCGCGCCGTGCTGCCCGCGCTGGACGAGCGCATCGTTGCATTCCTCGCGCAGCACTTGGTGCCGGCGTCCGCCGCACCGCAATGAGCGCTCCAAGAATGCTGCTCATCTCCGCCATTTCCCTCGGGCTGCTCGGTACCATGGCGCGGCCCTCCCTCCTGCGGCAGCGCCGCATCACCCCCATGCTCGTGACCTTTGCCCTGGTTTTGATCGCCTTCGTGGCCGTGCTGGCCTCTGCCCTTGCCTTTGGCGGACCGCGCGACATTGCGCCGCTGGCCAGCGTCAACAACCCGTTTGAGAAGGTGGACTTCAGCCGCGTCCCGCCTGCGCAGCGCTACACCGCGCGGGATGGCACCCCGCTCGCCTGGTACGGCTACGCGCCTGCACCTGGCGCCACTGCGGAAGGTGCGCCGGTACGGCGCGTGGTGCTGGTCCACGGCTCCTCATCGCGCGCCCGGTCGCTGCACGTGCTGGCAAGCGCCCTGGCGGCCCAGGGGCATGCAGTGGCCGCGCTCGACATGCGGGGCCATGGCGAATCCGGCCCGCGCGGGCACGTGGCGTATATCGGCCAGCTGGAAGACGACGTGGAGGACTTTCTGAACGCCATGCCCCACGCAGGCCCGCAGACGCTGATGGGCTTTTCTGCAGGCGGCGGCTTTGCGCTGCGGTTTGCAGGCGACGACAGGCAGGCGCGGTTCGACCACTACGTGCTGTTGTCGCCCTTCATCCACCAGGACGCCCCCACGGCGCGCCCCAACACAGGCGGCTGGGCGGCGGTGGGCGTGCCGCGGTTGATCGCACTCACGCTGCTCAACCGCGCGGGCATCACGCAGTGGAACCACCTGCCGGTGGTGCGCTTTGCGTTGGACGATGCATCCCGAGCAGGCCTGACGCCCAGCTACTCCTACAACCTGGCGATGAACTTCCGCCCCCAACTGAACTACGCCAGCAACATCCGCCACGCCCGGGGCAGTGTGTGCGTGGTGGTCGGGCAGGACGATGAACTGTTTGATGCCGACCGCTATGCCGAGCTGTTTGCCCAGGCCGGCAAGCCCGTTCCCGTCACCCTCGTGCCCGGCGTGAACCACATGGGCCTCACGCTGGATGCCCAGGCCGTGGCCGCTGTGGCACGGCACGCTTGCCAAGCGAACGAGGCTATCGACGGCTGAATGTCGAGACCTTGGTTCCCCGAACGCTCACCGGATGCTCCCGCATCTCATTTCACTACCCATCATTAACTGGGTCGACTCCATGACACAAACCCGCCGCCGATATCCTGCTGTCATCGCTGCCATCCTGCTGGCGGCCCTCACTGCCATTCCTGTAGGCATAGCCGCCGCCATTGCGTGGGGCGGGCCGGAAGACATCCCGCCTTTAGCCACTATCAACGACCCATTTAAAGACTTGGATTTCAGCAATGTTCCCCCTGCGCAGCGTTACCCAGCGCGCGATGGAGCATCGCTGGCTTGGCACGCGTACCACCCCAATGGAGGACAGTCAGGCGCTTCACCGCAACGGGTGGTGTTGGTCCATGGGTCTTCGGCGCGCGGCCAGTCCAATCACGTCTTGGCACAGGCACTGGCAAATGCTGGCTACACCGTAGCTTCCCTCGACATGAGGGGACATGGCGCATCCGGTACCCGCGGCCACGCCGCCTACATAGGCCAAATGGAGGACGACATCGAGGATTTTCTGCGCGCCGTGCCACACGCTGGAGCACAAACGCTGATGGGTTTTTCGGCGGGAGGTGGGTTCGCACTGCGTTTTGCAGGCAGTGCGCGGCAAGGGCTCTTTGATCGCTACGTACTGCTCTCGCCATTTCTGCACCACAACGCCTCCACATCGCGGCCTGATGCGGGGGGTTGGGCCTCCGTGGGATTGCCGCGCATCATTGCAATAACGCTGATCAACCAAATGGGCATTACCCAATGGAACCACATGCCCGTGCTCAAGTTCGCGCTGAGCGATGAGGCGCGCGAGGCACTCACGCCCGCCTATTCGTTCACGGTGGCGACTAACTTCCGCCCTCACGACGACTATCAAGCCGATATCCGCAATGCCAGGGGTACGATCTGCATCGTGGCGGGGGCGGACGATGAGCTGTTCTATGCTGACCGCTTTGCCAGCGTGTTCTCCCAGGCCGGCAAACAGGTGCCTGTCACCCTCATACCTCGCGTAAATCACATGGGACTCACTCTGGATCCCCACGCCGTCGCCACCGTGGCGGGCAATCCATGTCCAGCCTAAGAACATGTGTACGATCTTCTCAGCGCCGCGCGGCGCAAGGAGCGTCGGCTGCAGAGCGCGATCAACCGGGCGCCAGCGTAGTTGCCTCTTGCTCCCACGCCCGTGCCTGTGCTTTTCGGACAACACCATGCGATCCCCATTTTTCGCTGCAGAGCTCGCTATCACGCAGACACGCGGACCATCCCTAGCATCCTTGCAGCGCTTCTGCGCATTCCAACGCCACGGACAGCCTTCACCATGCCCTCCCCCCTGAGCACCGAAGAGATCGAAGCGCTGGCCCGCAAGCGCGCTGGCGCCAAACTGGGCTGGTACACCCATGCCGCGGCGTTCGCCGTGGTCAATCTCGCACTTTTTGGCATGTCGCGCTACGGCTTTGGCGACCGGCCCTGGTCCGTGTACCCACTGCTGGGCTGGGGACTGGGCCTGGCGCTGCACGGTATCTCGGTGTTTGTGTTGGGCACAGGCAATGGCTTGCGTGAACGCATGGTGCAAAAAGAACGAGAGCGGCTGCAGCGCGAGCAAGACCGCAACGGGCACTGAATGGTGACGATGGCCGCATGAACATCGACTGGATCGCCAAGCTTCGGCATTTGCTGCAGATGACCGCCTTTTGCCTGGTCATCGCGGCCATTCACTACGCATTCAGGCCCCACAAGCCCTACGAAATCCCGCTCGTCTACTCCCTGGCCATTGGCTTGCCATCCTGGGTACTGATTGACTTTGGACGCCATTTTTTCCCCTCCAGCCGAGACACCGGCTGGCCGGAGGGTTTTTCCGGCATCGCCCTGCCCCTGGTCGGTAATGTGCTTGGTTTTGTGGTGGGCACATGGTTTGCTGATCGCTGGTTCGGTTTTTCGTCCTGGAACCTGGCTGATCGCTCCCAGCTGCGCATTTCCATAGGCATCACGGTGTTGTCGGCGCTGGCGATGACGTACTTTTTTTACAGCCGGGGCAAAAGCGCTTGGCTCCAGGCCAAGATGACCGAGATGCGCAGCCAGGCGAGCGAAGCCCAGCTCAAGCTGCTGGAAACCCAGCTCGAACCCCACATGCTGTTCAACACGCTGGCCAATCTGCGCGTGCTGATCAGCACCGACCCCGTCCGTGCACAGGAAATGCTGGACCGCATCATCGCCTATCTGCGCGCCACCCTCAGTGCCTCGCGCAGCACCTTGCACCCGCTGGCCAGCGAGTTTGACCGCCTGCGCGACTACCTGGAACTGATGGCCGTGCGCATGGGCCCGCGCATGGCTTACACCCTGGAGCTGCCCGACGCACTGCAGGACGTGCCCGTGCCGCCGCTGCTGCTGCAGCCCCTGGTGGAAAACGCCATCCGCCACGGCCTGGAGCCCCAGGTGCAGGGCGGCCACATCACCGTGCGCGCCAGCACGCGCAGCGGGCCACAGGGGCCGATGCTGGTCATCGAAGTGAACGACACCGGCGCCGGCCTGCCCGCCACGCTGCCCACGCCCGGGCCCGGCCAGAGCTTTGGCCTGGCCCAGGTGCGCGAGCGCCTGGCCACGCTGCACGGCAGCCAGGGCACTCTTGAATTGATAGCTGCCAGCGCAGGTGGGACAAGCGCCAGAGTCACTTTTCCTTTAGATTCTTCCCAGCCATGAATCCCACCCCGCCCCGCGCCCTGATCGCCGAAGACGAGCCCCTGCTGGCCGCCGCCCTGCAGCACGAGCTGGCCCAGGCCTGGCCCGCGCTGCAGGTTGCGGCCACGGTGGGCGATGGCCTCTCGGCCGTGCAGCAGGCGCTGGCGCTGCAGCCCGAGGTGCTGTTCTTCGACATCCGCATGCCCGGCCAGTCCGGCCTGGACGCCGCCGCCGAGCTGGCCGACGCCTGGCCCGCGGGCAAGCCCTTTCCGGCCCTGGTGTTCGTGACGGCCTACGACCAGTACGCCGTGCAGGCCTTCGAGGCCCAGGCGGTGGACTACCTGCTCAAGCCCGTGCAGGTGCCCCGCCTTCAAAAAACAGTGCAAAAACTGCAGCTAGCGCTTACCAGTCAAGCGCCAGCAGCTATCAGTTTGGAAGCAACCATGGCGCAGCTGCGCCACCTGCTGGCCGCGCCCGGCGTGGCGTCTGCCCCGCCCCCGCCCCATGCCACGGCCGGCCCCGGCGCTGCCCCGCTCACCATGATCCAGGCCAGCAGCGGCAGCCAGATCCACATGGTGCCCGTGGCCGAGGTGCTGTACTTCGAGGCGGCCGACAAGTACGTGCGTGTGCTCACCGCCGCGCGCGAATTCCTCATCCGCACGCCCCTCAAGGACCTGATCGCCCAGCTGGACCCCCAGGTGTTCTGGCAGGTGCACCGCAGCACCCTGGTGCGCGCCAGCAGCATCACCACCGTCACGCGCGACGAGGCCGGCAAGCTGCACCTGGAGCTGGCCGGCCGGCCCGAAAAACTGCCGGTGAGCCGCCTGTACGCGCATTTGTTCAAGGCGATGTAGCGTCTTTCCTCACCTGTCCATCACCACTTCATGTCCAAGCAAGACACCCCAGAAACCGACCTCGAAGAAAAGCTCTCCGAGGCGCAGGACCGCGAATTGATAGACATCATCGACTGCGATGATGCAGAGCGCATGAAGCAACTGCTCGATCAAGGCATGCCTGCGGAACACCGGCTCACCAGCCTGTGGGCAATGACGGCCCTACAGAACGAGGGAAGAACGGTTCCACAAATGGTGATAGCGCGCAATGCGCTGAAGGTGGCCGACCACGTGTTTGACCGACTGAGCAAGAACTGGAACCTCGACACCAAAAACGCGCTGATCTTTGCCGTTCAGGACGGCACGAGCGACATGGTCCGGCTCATGATCGGCAAGGGCTTCGACCCCGACAAGAAGTCGTATCAGGAACCGCCGTTCTGGCATGCCGTCGTGAAGGGGCGATATGACATTTGCGAGGCGCTGCTGAGTTCAGGCCAGTGCAACCCCTACGCCAAGACGGGGCACGCCGCCGCCCTGTGGCTGGATGGCAAACCTGTTCATCTGGAGAAGACCCCTATCGGCGAAGCCATCCGGCAGGGGCGCCTGGATATCGTCAAGCTCATTGTCGAGTTCAAGCTGAACAAGGCAGCACTGGCCGACGCCGCCGAAGTGGCCGTCAAATACCACCAGGAAGACATTGCGCTGTACCTGCTGGACAAGCTGCACGCCGGTAGAAAGCCCGGCGACACCCGCAACTACCCCGCCCGCATGGCCCTGTGGGCGGCCGAAAGAGGGATGTTCCACATCGCCGAACGGCTGATGGAGAAGGAACCCCGCGTCCTTCAGCTCCTTGTCAACAATGACTCCCTGGTCTGCGCCGCAGCCAGACGGGGGGACTTCGAGCAGGTGCAGCAGCTGGTGGCGATGGGCGCTGAGATCCAGGCGAAAAACACGTCGAATTTCTACGTCTATGACGGCAAAGAGTTTCTGACCTGCGAAGCTGCCAAGGGCACGCGGCATGCGCAGTACCCTTTGAGCCCGCTGTACCAGGCAGCGGAGAACGGGCATCTGGAGATCGTCAAATACCTCGTGGAACGCGGTGTCTTGCCTTATGAGACCTCGCTCATCGGATATTGCGAGGCCAGGGGGCACACCGAGGTTGCCGAGTACCTGAAGAGCCTCAGTTCACCCTGATGGCTTTTTCAGTCAACGCTGCTCACCAGCAACGCCCCACCCGCCCGCGTAGAGAACCCCGCCCGTAGCCTCGGTCAGCCGCGCCGCCCCACGCTGGGTTCGGACAAAGCGGCGAATCTGCCGCCCGCCTGCCGCTTCCACCGCCGTGGCCACGAATTCGCCGCCCAGGTACACGGCGCCCAGCACCAGGAACTGGCGTGCCGCCGGCTGGGATCGACGAACTGCGGGAAGCACCGAACCCATTCAGCCGGGCAGGTACACCACCGTGCTCCAGGGCACGCCGGGCAGCGCCTCGTAGTGCGCGACGACCACCACCCGCCCGGACTGACCGGCCACCTGAGCCAGCGCACGTGCCAAGTACGCCACCGACGGTTTGTCCAATCCCCCCACGGGCTCGTCGATCAGCGTGAGCGGCGCGCCTGACGCCAGCGCACCGGCCATCAGCACCTTGCGCTTGCTACCAGTGGACAGGGCATAGAACGGCTTGGCCAGGTGCTCCTGCAGCGCAAACCCGTCGATGTGCGCGGTGAGCGCCGTTGCATCCCAGCCTGGGTAGCGTGCGGGCAGGCCGTCCAGCCACGCCTGGGCGGTGAGCTTGTCCCACTCGGCCGAGCGCGGGTCGGCCCAGAAGGTGTGGCCCGCCCCGCGGGTGCCGCCCTGCAGTGCAATGCGCCCGCCCTGCGGGGCCAGTTCACCCGCCAGCAGGCGCAGCAGCGTGGTCTTGCCGCTGCTCTCGTCGCCGCGCACCAGCACCAGGCCGGCGGGGCTGGTGAACGACAGGCTTTGCAGCACCGCGCATTCGGGGTACGCAAACCGCAGGCCCTGCACCTGCAACATCCAAGCTTCGGCCACCACAATTCCTTCAGCGTAGAAAAACACGGGCGGATTTTAGGAACCGCGGCGCTGCCCCCACAGCCGCCCGCCAGCCTGGTTCACCACCAGCCCGCACAGCACCGCCCCCGCGCCCGCCCACTGCAGCGGTGTGGGCGCCTCACCCAGAAAGGCATGTGCCGCCCACAGACCCGCCACTGGCACCAGCAGCGAAAACGGCGTGACCCGGCCCGCCGCATGGCGCTGCAGCAGCTGCGTCCACAGCGTGTAGGCCAGCAAGGTGGCCAGCAGCGCCAGGTACAACACGGCCAGCAGCGACACCGCGTTCAATGCCCGCAGCTGCGCGCCCACGGCCGGCGCGCCCTCCGTCAGCAGGGCCAGCACCCAGAACGGCACGATGGGCACCAGGCTGCTCCACACGATGAACGGAAACGGCGCGTAAGCGCCCCCCTGGGCAGCGCGGCGCGCCACCAGGTTGGAGACGGCCCACATGAAGGCGGCGGACAGCGTCAGGACAAAGCCCGCCAGCGTCATCTGGCCCGGGCCCTCGCCATGCGCCAGGCCAATGGCCATGAGGCCGCCCAGCGCCAGCAGCAGCCCGCACCATTGCCAGGGCCGCGCGCGCTCGCCCAGCAGCGGCGCAGCCAGCAGCAGCGTGAAGAAGGCCTGCGTCTGCATCACCACCGAAGCCATGCCCGCCGTCATGCCCAGTTGCAACCCCAGGAACAGAAACCCAAACTGCCCCAGGCCCTGCGCCAGCCCGTAACCCACCACATAGCGCCAGGGCAGCGCAGGGCGCGGCACGAACAGCACAAACGGCAGCGACGCGGCCATGAAGCGCAAGGCGCCCAGCAGCATGGGGCTCAGGCCTTGCAGGCCCCACTTCATCACCACAAAGTTCAGTCCCCAGATGACGACCACCGCCAGCGCGCGCAGCAGGTCGCCGCGGCTCAGTGCCGTGGCCGTCATGCTGCGGCCGCTGCCGGCGGCGCCACCGCCACCGGCCGCCCCTGTCGAGCGCGGGCCGCCACAAAGGCGTCAAACGCCTCGGCACTGGTCTTGGCGGGCCGGTAGCCCAGCCCGTCCTTAAGAGCGGTGTTCAGCAGCACGGGTCGGTAGCGCAAAAAGTCCAGCTGCTCGGGCCCATAGCGGCTCACGCCCAGGGCAGACCCCGCGGCCAGTGCCGCGCGCAGCAGGCCCGCTGGCAGCTCCAGCACGGGCTTGCCCAGGCGCCGGGCGATCTCGCGCAGCGGCAGCGCGCCATCGCCCGCCAGGTTGTAGCAGCCCGCGCGCCGCGTGCTTAGCGCGTGCAGGATGGCGCCGGTCACGTCTTCGTCCCAGATGAACACAAAGGGACTCTCTCTGCCGCGAATGGCAAGCAGCCGCTTCTTCTCAAACAAGGCGGTGATCTGGTTGTCCACCCGCTCGCCCAGGATGGTGCCGATGCGCAGCACGGTCTGGGCCAGCGCCGGGTGCTGCGCGCGATAGTGCGCCAGCATCTCTTCCACCAGCCGCTTGTGGTGGGCGTAGGCAAACGCTTCATTGCCGCGCAGCGCGTCCGTCTCCCGCAGCCAGGCGGGGTTGTCGTCGTGGTAGCCATAGGCCGCCCCGCTGGAGCTGACCACCAGTTGCTGCACGCCTGCGGCTAAGCAGGCATCAAGCACGTTGCGGCTGCCCAGCACGTCCACCGAATACTCGAACTCCCGGTTGGATTGTTTGCCGGGCGTGACGACGGAGGCCAGGTGCACCACGCTGTCGATGGCGTGGGCTGCTAGCGTGTGCGCGAGGGCCGGGTCGCGCACGTCCTGCACCAGGTAGGTCACGCCCGGCAGGCGGCGCTCGGGAGGCACCTCGCGCACATCGGCAGCAACGACAGCAGCCGCCCCTTCGGGTGCGAGCGCGGCCACCAGACCCCGGCCCAGGAAGCCATCCGCGCCCGTGATGAAAATCCGGCGCCCGCTCAACGGCGCTGTGCCGCTCATGCGCGCTGCTCCGTTGCAGCACCCGCGGCAGCCGGACGGCGCCCCCACCAGCTGGCCAGCGCCAAGCCCGCGATGATGTCCCAAAAGCCCCACACGCCCGCCACCACGGCCATGCCGCCCAAGCCGCCAAAGAAACTGAAGATCAGCACCAAGCCCAGGCCCGCGTTGCGAATGCCGACCTCGATGCTCACCGCGCGCCGGTCGTAGTCGGGCAAGCCGCTGGCGCGCGCGCAGGCATAGCCCGTGCCAAAAGCCAGCGCATCGTGCAGCACCACGGCCAGCAGCACCAGGCCCACGTAATCGAGGAAATAGCGCCAGTTGCCCGCGACCGCGCCCACGATGAAGCCGATCAGGCACACAAAGCTCAGGATGCGCACCGGCCTTTGCACGCGCTGCGTGAGGCGCGGCAGCTTCTCGGCGCAAAGAATGCCCAACACAAAGGGCACGCCGATGATGGCCACGATGTGCCCCGCCATCTCCAGCGGGTCCAGCGCAATGCTGCGCAACAGCGGCGCGGCCGTGGGGTGCAGGCCGCCCCAGAACGCAAAGTTCAGCGGCATGAGCACGATGGCAAGCGCATTGGAGATCGCCGTCATCGACACCGACAGGGCCACGTTGCCCCCGGCGCGGTGCGTGAGGATGTTGCTCACGTTGCCCGGCGGGCAGCATGCCACCAGGATCATGCCCAGCGCAATGCTGGGGCCGGGCTTGAGCAGCAGCGTGAGCACAAAGGTCACGGCCGGCAGCACGATGAATTGCGCGGCGATGCCCACCGCCATGGCACCCGGCATGCGCAGCACGCGCTTGAAGTCGGCCACGCGCGTATCGAGCGCAATGCCGAACATCAGAAAACCCAGCACCACGTTCAGCGCCACCAGCGACGCGGGGTTGAAGTTGAGGCGTATTTCATCGACAGGCAGCATGGCATCAGTCCTTTGTCGCGAGGGCAGCGGCTGCAGCACGCACCGCGGTGCGGTAGGTGTCCTTGTGCACGTAGTACGCCATGCGCTCAAGCTTCAGGTACTTGAAGCCGCCGGAGAGGTCGGGCGGTGGCCCGGCCTTGGCACGGCGCAGGGCTTCGGCACGCGGCGAGCCCTCGGCCTGGGCCCGGAAGAAGCGCGCCACCAGTTCGGCCTGCTCATAGCGGCCCTGCCAGCCGATGCCGCTGGCCTCGATCATGCCCATCACGGCCAAGTTGTCGAAGCGTGGCGAGAAGATGTTCAGGTACAGCTGCGGCGCCATGCCCTGCCAGTTGAGCAGCGCCCGATCGATGAAGGGGTAGTGCAGCTGGTAGCCCGTGGCGCACAGCACCAGGTCATAGTCCTGTGCGCTGCCGCCCTTGAAGTGCACCGTGTGGCCTTCGAAACGCGCGATGTCGGGCTTCACGTGGATGTCGCCGTGGCCCAGGTGGTGCAGCACCAGCGAGTTGACCACCGGGTGCGACTCGTACATCTTGTAGTCGGGCCGCGGCAGGCCGAAACGTGTGGGGTCGCCGGTAAACCACTGCAGCACCATGCGGTCCACCCGCTGCTTGAGCCAGGGCGGCATCTTGAACTTGCCGCCCAGTGTGTCGGCCGACTTGCCGAACACGTACTTGGGCACGAAGTAGTAGCCGCGCCGCACCGACAGATCCACGCTCCTGGCGTAGTGCACCGCGTCCACCGCGATGTCGCAGCCCGAGTTGCCCGCGCCCACCACAAGCACGCGCTTGCCTTTGAACACCTCCGCGCTTTTGTAGGCGCTGGTGTGCATCAACTCGCCATCGAAGTGGCCCTCGAAACGCGGCATGTTGGGCTCGGCCAGCGTGCCGTTGGCAATGACCACGCCTGCAAACTCCGCCGTCTGCGCGGGCCCGCCGTGCTCCGACCAGGTGATGCGCCACAGCGGCGCGGCGCCCTCGCCCACGGGCTCCACCTTGAGCACCCGGGTGCCGAAGCGGTAGTGCTGGCGCAGGCCGAAGTGCTCGGCGAAGTCGCAAAAATACTGCCGCATGTCGCGGTGGCTGGGGTAGTCGGCCACCTCGGGGCGCATGGGGAATTCGGTGAACTCGGTGGTGTGCTTGCTGGAGATCAGGTGGGCCGACTCGTACACCGTGCTGCGCGGGTTGTCGATGTTCCACAGCCCGCCCACCTCGGTATGCGCTTCAAAGCCCTGGAACGGCAGCCCCAGCTTTTGCAGATTGCGCGCCGCAGCCAGGCCACTGGGGCCGGCGCCGATCAGGGCGATCTGCTCGCGGGTGCCCGGCAACGTGCGGGTTGTCTCCGGAGTCATGCGTTGGGGCTTTCTTTTTGGTGGGAGGTCTCAGCGGGTGGCGCAAGGCCAGGAATGGCCGTCGCCCCGACCTCGCCCACGCGCGGCTTGCGGGGTTGGCCGAGCAGCAGGCGGTCGTGCAGGGCATCCGGCAGCAGGTTCAGAAACCGTGCCAGCCAGCCAATGCGTGCGGGCAGCACGATGTGCGTACGCCCACGCGCCACGCCCGCCAGCAGGGCCTGGGCGGCGGCCTCGGGCTCCATCAGGCCGGGCATCGCAAAGCGGTTGCCTGCGGTGAGCGCTGTGCGCAGGTAGCCAGGGCTCACCGTGCTCACCAGCACCCCGGCCGGGCGCAGCTCGGCGCGCAGGCTTTCCAGGTAGCGGATCAGCCCGCCCTTGCTGGCGCAGTAGGCGCCGTTGCCCGGCATGCCGCGCCAGCCCGCGATGCTGGCCACGCCCACCAGCGCGCCCCGCTGCCGCGTGCGCATGGCCGTCACAAAGGGCTGGAAGGTGGTGGCCACACCCAGCAGGTTGATCTCCAGCATGCGGCGCATCACGGCCAGGTCGTCGGCCTCGGCCGTGTCGAAGCCGCCCGCTACGCCCGCGTTGGCAATCACAAGGTCGGGCGGCCCACAGCGCTGCATCCAATCGGTGGCAAGCGCCTGCATGGCGGCGCTGTCGGCCACGTCGGGGGTGTAGATGGCGCAGCGCTCGGGCGCCAGCGCCGCCAATTCCTGCAGCACCGGCCGTTGCAGGCCCACCAGCGCCACGTGGGCGCCCTGGCGGATCAGCAGGCGCGCAATGGCCTGGCCCAGCCCGCCGCAGGCGCCAGTGAGCACAACGTTCTGAAAGGTGGCGGACATGGAACTCCTGATGGATGGCTTTGGCAGCTTATCCACAATGCCCAATAATCCCGAAATGTTTTATGAATTCGTCTCGAATTCCGAGATACATGACCCAAACACCGCCAAACGCCCCGCCCAGCCTGCGCCTTTTTGAACTGCTGGAGGTGCTGTGCGCCCGTGGCCGGCCATTCAGCCTGGCCGACGCAGTGCAAGTCACAGGTTGGCCCAAGCCCAGCGTGCACCGCATGCTGGGCCAGCTGGAAAGCGGTGGGCTGCTGGCCCGCGAGCCGGATGGGCGGCGTTACGCCCCGGCCCCGCGGCTGCTGCGCATGGCCGAGAGCGCACTGGGCGCTGGAACGCAACACGGTGTGCGCCATGCCGTGCTCCGCCAGCTGGTGACGGACATTGGCGAAAGCTGCAACCTGACTGCGCTGAGCGGCGCCGAGGTGATCTACCTGGACCGCGTGGAGTCGGCGTTTCCGCTGCGCATGGAACTGCGGCCTGGCACGCGGGTGCCGGTTCACTGCTCGGCCAGCGGCAAGCTGTTTCTGGCTCACTTGTCATCCGCACGCCGCGCGGCGATCCTGGACGGCCTGCCCCTCACGCGCCACACCGCAACCACCTTGACGGACCGCGCGGCGCTGGAGGCCGAGTTGGAGCAGATCCTTCGGCAGGGCTATGCGACCGATGCCGAAGAGTTTGTGGACGGCCTGGTCTGTGTGGCCGTGCCGGTGATTGCCGGGGGAAGCCCGCGGGTCCGCAGCGCAGTGGCCGTCCAGGCCCCTGCGGCCCGCATGTCGTTGGCCCAGGCGCTGCAGCTGGTGCCGCGTCTGGTCGCCGCCGCACAGGCCCTCGGCCGCACCTGGGCATGATGTCTACGGGATCTCTTCCGCTTTGTACGAGCTTTCATTCACAACACCATGTATCTCAAGTTCCTGGATTTCGACTACAGCGAAGACGCGGATGGCTCCGGCACCTTCGACGCCATGGCCAGCGTTGCGCCCGCGCAGTGGGATGCCCTGCATGGAGAAATCCGTGCCGTGTTGGCTTGGGCCCACGCGCATTTGCCCGCCAGCTGCGGACCGCTGGAAGAAGGTGGCCTGTGGCACTATGACCTGCAAGGCGTCCAGGAGGTCAGCACGCCGCTGGAACTGCGGTTTGATGAAGCCTCCGGCGAGGTGCATTCAGCGGCGGGCACCCCCGCACCGCCCCGCACCACAATCACCCTCACAGTCAGCGGAGGAGCAGAATTTTGCGCGGCGCTGCGCGATGCCTTTGGGCTGGACTGAACGGCATATCGACGGTCCCCTGGCCGCAATTGCGCGCCAAAAGCCCCACGTTGCACACAGGTAAGGTACCAATCCACCGACAGTGCGCCGTCCAGAGATACATTGCAACTCTTTGGTTCAACTTACGACTGGAGAGTTTCATGCTGTCACGCCGCCACTTCCTCGGTGCAGGCCTTGCCGCTACCACCGCCGTATACGCCACCGGTGCCTTTGTTCCGGCATGGGCCCAGAACGCGCCGAACCTGGGCACACCCACGCTGCCCAGCCCCAGCTACCGGCGCATGAAGGTGGGGGACGTGGAAGTCATCGCTTTGAACGACGGCATCACCCGACGACCGCTGGGCGAGGAGTTCGTGAAGAACGCGCCCTTGTCAGAGGTGCGCGCCCTGCTGGCATCGCAGGGACTGCCCACGGACTACATCGACGTGCCGTACACGCCTTTCCTGGTGGTGGCGGGCGCGCGCAAGATTCTGGTGGACACGGGCCTAGGCGAGTTTGGCGGCCCGACCACGGGCAAGTTACTTGACAGCCTGCGCGCTGCGGGCCTGCAGGCTGCGGACATCGACACCATCCTCATCAGCCACTACCACGGTGACCACATCAACGGCATTCGCAACAAGGCCGGTGCGCTGACCTTCCCCAAAGCCAAGGTGATGGTGCCAGCCGCAGAGCACGCGTTCTGGATGGATGACGCCCGCATGGCCGCTGCGCCTGCAGGGATGAAGGGCGCCTTCGAGAACGTGCGACGCACGTTTGCCAGCATGCCGGCCGACTCGCTGGTGCAATTTGCGGCTGGCGGCGAGATTGCGCCAGGCATCAAGTCGGTGGCGGCCTATGGCCACACTCCGGGCCACACACTGTTCGAGCTGACCTCCGCCGGGCAAACCTTTTTCTACGTGGCGGACCTGACCAACGTACCCGCGCTCTTTGCACGCAACCCCGACTGGGCCGTGACGTTCGACATGGACGCAGAAGCCGCGCGCAAGGTTCGCCGTGAAGTATTTGCACGCATCACCGCCAGCAACGCCATGCTGGGCGGGTTCCACTTCCCGTTCCCCGCCATGGGGCGCATGACGGCATCGGGAGCAGGCTATGCCTTCGAGCCAGCCGCTGCGTAAACCCCAACCCACGCGCCGCACCCTGCTGGGTGCTGGCGCGGCAGGGGCGGCTCTGGCGCTTTCGTACCCGCGCACCTGGGCAGCCCAGGACGCCGAGGCTGAAGGGCTGCTGCGCCAGGGCGGCGTCGTGGCGGCCTTTCGCCATTCGCTGGCGCCCGGCACTTTCGACCCGCCCGGGTTTCGCCTGGACGACTGCCGCACCCAGCTCAACCTGAATGACGCTGGCCGCGCGCAGGCCCGCAGCGTAGGCGCTTGGTTCAGGCAGCGGCAGCTGCAACCGGGCAAGGTGCTTTCCAGCCCCTGGTGCCGGTGCGTGGACAGTGCGACGCTGGCCTTCGGCGGCACTCCCCACGTGTGGGCGGCATTGGGATCCCCCCGCGGCAGTCCCGAGACGACAGGTTCGCAGCATCTGCAAGAGCTGCGCGCTGCGCTGGTGGCAGCGTCGGCAAGACCCGGCGTTTTCGACGTGTGGTTCACCCACATGTTCGTGCTGTCGGACTTGGCGGGCAGCAATACCAGTTCTGGCGAGGGGCTCATCCTGCGCGCCGGTGCCAACGGCAAGGCCGATGTGCTGGCACGTCTGATGATCGCCGCCTGAGCGCCACCGCCCTCTGTGGGCGGTCCACGCGGCGACATTCCCGCGCCGCCAGCGGGCACGCGCCATGGCAGCTTGCCTACAGGGCGCGTGTTGGATGCTCGCTATTGTGGGTACACGTCGCTGCGCCGGATGTCTGATGCGCAGCTCCTCACGTTATGTCGCCCATGGCAACCCCCATCCTTTCGCTCACTCCATCCCCCACGCAGGTCAGTGCACGGCGCACTCCTTCCCGCCCCGTCCCCCAAACGCAATCCCGTGTTCGGATTGAGCTGCAGATCGACCTGGCATACGAAGTGGACGATCCCTGCGGTGCGGACTTCGTGTTCAACATCCACGCCGCGCACACGCCCAGCCAGCGGGTCACCCATGAGAGGCTGAGCATCAATCAGGCCATTGCGCACCAGATTGAGACCGACGCGCTTACCGGCACCCGCTATCTTCGGCTGCACGCCGAGACGGGTGCGCTGCAGGTTTCCTACGCCGCCACTGTGGACATCACCCACCACCGGGCGGAACCGGCAACATTGACCGAGATGCCGGTACGCGATCTGCCGCTGGACGTGCTCCGCTACATCTACCCAAGCCGCTACTGCCAGTCTGACCGCCTGCTGAAGCTGGCAGCCTGCGAGTTCGGCAACCTGCCCCCGGGCTACGGCCGCGCCCAAGCAATCTGCGACTGGGTACGCAACCACGTCACCTTTGCGTCCAACACCTCCAACTCCACCACAGCCGCAGTGGATACGTTGATCGAAAAGGTGGGCGTGTGCCGCGACTTTGCGCACCTCATGATCGCGCTGTGCCGGGCTAGCAACCTGCCGGCCCGGTTCACCACGGGCACCGACTATGGCGCAGACCCCGCCCTGGGCCCGCCCGACTTCCATGCCTATGTGGAGGTCTACCTGGGTGGACGCTGGTATCTTTTCGACCCGTCGGGCACTGCCATTCCCATGGGGTTGATGCGGTTTGGAACCGGGCGCGATGCGGCCGATGTGGCGTTCGCCACGATGTTCGGCGGTGTGCGCTCCCACGCGCCGGTCATACGCACCACAGCCATCGACGACGCAGCACAAGGATGGGTGCTGCCGCAGCATGGGATGGACGCGTTGTGCACCGATGGCGGCGTGTACTTGCCGCAGGCCCCGCTCACTTTGGCGCATGCGGCAAAACCCGGCGCTTCCCGCTCATCCAGAAGGGCTCCATCGGGTGTGGCCTAAAATCGCTTCTTTTCCACTATCCACTCAGAGATCATCATGGGCAACAAGATCGTCACCGAAGCAGACCGCAAGCGCACCCCTCCTCCCACACCCCTGCCAGGCGTGTCCCTGCGCACCCCCGGCCGTGGCCAGCGCGTCAGCCTGGAGCGTGGCGTGGCAACGCGCAGCAAGAAGAACCCTGGCAAGCGCTCCAAGAAGGGCGGCTGATGTGCCCGCACTGCGGGGCCACACCGCCCCGCAGGCCCGTCAACAACAAAGCCCTCCGCGCGAGGGCTTTGTTGTTGAAGGGCGGCACAGCGGGCAGACCAAGCCGCCTTATTCCAGTGGCGCCGGTGCGGTCTCGGATTGACCGCGGGCCGGCAGAACGATGTGAAAGGCGGCTCCGCTTGCGGGCACATTGCGCGCATAGATCTGCCCGCCCATGGCTTCCACGATCTTGCGGCAGATCGCCAGCCCCAGCCCCGTGCCGCCCGAGCCGTCCTTGGTTTTGCTGGACTGCACAAACGCCTCAAAAATGTGATCGATCTCGGTCTCGGGGATGCCTGGGCCTTCGTCGCGGATGACGAGGTGTGCCTGTCCCTTGGCATCCATGCGCCCCTCCAGCGTGATGGTGCTGCCTGGAGGCGAGAACTTGATTGCATTGGCCACCACATTGCGGATGACTTGCTGAAAGCGCAGCGGATCCGCCTTGGCCACCAGCGGCAAGTCAGACAACTGCACATCCATCATCAGGTGGCTGCGCGCCAGCAAAGGCTCCAGCTCCTGGATCACGGGGCGCACCACGCCCCGCAGGTCAATGCGCTCCATGTGGAAAGTGCCCACCGTGCTTTCCAGCTTGGACACGTCCAGCAAGTCGTTCACAAGGGTCAGCATGCGCTGGCCTGCCGCGTGGATGTCCTCAAACATGGCTGCCAGCTTGGGTGTGGCCTTGCCGCGCAGCATGCCCAGCTCGGCAAATCCCAGAATGGACTGCAGCGGCGTGCGCAGCTCGTGGCTCATGTTGGCCACGAATTCGGACTTGGACCGCGACGCCTCCTCAGCGGCGTCCCGCGCTTCCTGCGTGGCGCGCTCCGCCTCGCGGAACTCGCTCACGTCCATCAGAATGCTCAGCACCCCCGTCACGCGGCCATGCTCGTCCGCGATGGCCGCCTTGGCAATGCGGGTGTCGCGGCGCGATCCATCGGCGTGCAGGACCTTGGCCTCCACGTAGTTGCGCCCTCCCCAGCGCAGCAGCTGCAAGTCCGCGGCGGCATGCACCTTGGCTTCGTCCGCAGGCAACAGGCTCGTCAGTTCGCGCCCTGTGAGCGTGTCGCGGCCCATACCCTTCCACTCCTCCCACGCGCGGTTGACGCGCACGACGCGGCCCTCGGCGTCGGTCACTGAAACCGGCAGGGGGTTGGTCTCCAGCAGCAGGTCCTGAAACGCCAGCTGCGTCTGCAACTGCTGCTGCGCCACCCAGCGGTCTGTCACGTCCACAGCGCTGCCGGCAAAGCCCGTCACGCGCCCTTCCACACGCAGCGGCACCACTGCCATCTGAAACATCAGCTCGCGCCCATCGGCAACCCGGGCCACCACTTCGCAGATGCGCACGCCCTCCTCGGCGCCTGGGTCTAGCGCCTCAAAAACCCGCTGCTGGCTCTGAGGCTCCACCAGGTCCTGCAGCCGCTGCCCCACGGCCCCGCTCACGTCGCGCCCTGTGAACGCGGTCCAGTGGGCGTTCACGTAGGTGATGACGCCCCGCAGGTCGGTGCGGAAGATCAGCTCCTGCACGCTGCGCATAAGCACCGTGAGTTCGCGCTCGTTCTGCGCGATGCGCGCTTGGGCGGCCTCCACGGCCAGTTGCGCGACTTCTCGGGTGCGTACGCCGCGCCACACGGCCAGCGTGAGGCCCATTACCATCAGGACCAGCGCCACACCAATGCCCACCAGTGCACGGGCATCGGCCAGCCAGCGCCAGAACATGGCTTCGTAGCTCTCCTCGACGATCACCACCAGCGGCTTGGTTGCAGATGCTCGAAAGCTCAGTATCTGTCGCGCCCCCAGCACGCCCGCGCCGGTGTAGGTGGCATGCTCTCGGCGAGGAAGGTAGTCGGTGAACACGGGCAGCTGGCGCACGCTCTGACCCGCCATTGCCGCGGCAGCGCCCGAGCTGGCAAGAACCTGCCCGTCATACGAGGTCACCACCGACTCAAACAATTCGGACTCCAGCGTCAGCCGCTGAAAGTTGGACAGCGCATCCGGATTGATCAGTGCGGCCAAGGTGAGCGCGTGCCCCGCCTCATTGCTGTAACCCAGCAATATCGGCAGGTAGCCCACCCCTGCCGGTGCGGCCGCCGCAGGCGCACGCAGCTGAATGCTCTGCAGGCTGCGGCCCGGGGTCAAACCGCCCAGTGCCGTCTGGCCGGGCATGACCCGGGGGCCCAGCCGCTCCATGTCCACAAAAATTTCGGCGTCACTGGGCAGCGTGCTGGCAATCACCCGCCCTCCGTTCTCCAAAACTGCCAGCCCCCGCAGAAACGACAGCCCAGCCAGTGCTTGGTTCAGGGCTTCGGACATGCTGCGCGGATCGGCTGCCACCGCATTGAGCGCAGGAGAGGCGGATAGTGCTTCCAGCGCCAGCTCGGTAGTCTCTACAGTGCGCGTGGCCTGGTCTTCCAGCACGCGGGCCAGCATGGCCGCCTGGACTTGGTGCTGTGCCCGAGCTGCGCGGAAATCATTGGCGGTCAGCGCGATCACGGCCACCACCGAGGCGAGGGCCGCAAGCCCGCCTCCCATCAGAACGAGTTGGCTGGTACGGCCCCAGCGCGCGCGCAGGCCACTCGGAAACGACACGGGAAACCACTGCATGCTCATGGCACCACGATGGCTTCCAGCCCGTGGCGGCCCGCCGCCGCCCTGAGCCGGCCATCACGCTTGATGCGCGCCACAAAGGCATCGATGGTGGCCAGCCACTGTGCGTCGCCAGGCTTCACGGCATATCCATACGGCAGCACGAAGAAGGGCTGCGGGGATTCGACCAAGCGCGCCCAGTCAGCGTTGTCCAGCAAGCGGCGGCTGTAGGGGAAGTCGGTCATGAACACATCCAGGCGCCCGGCAACGAGCTCGCGCTCACGGGTTGCGGGAGGCCTCACCGTCACCAGGGTGGCCTTCTTGAGGTTCTGCGCCATCACCGGCTCCATGAACGTGCCGGCCTGCACCCCCACCAACACTCCGGGCCGGTCGATGTCGGCCCACTGCTTCACCACCGCATTGCTTTTGGTGGTGACGCCGTAGATGTCGCTGCGCAGATACGGCTGCGAGAAGGCCAGCCTCTCCGCACGCTGGGGCAGGATGCCGATCGCAAACATGGCCACATCGCAGCGGCCTTGCGTGACGTCGTCCACCAGCGTGGCAAAAGACGACTCCACATAATCCACGCGTGCCTTAAGGTCCCGCCCCAGTTCAGCCGACAACTCGATGTCAATCCCTACGAGCTCCTGCGTGCGGGGGTGGCGATAGGTGACGCCGTAATACCCGGGCCAGATGCACACCTTCACAATGGATTCGGCCTGAACCTTTTGCAGGACCTGCCCTGCTGTGGCAGGCCAGGACAGGAGTGCCGCGACAGCGCTGGCTACACCGGCGGTTGCCACACCCAAGATGCGTAGCAAAGGTTTCACAGACTCAATCCCCTGTCGGTTTGGCGCAGTCGCTGAGTTCATGGAGCATCCACCAGCGCGTCAAAGCTGGGCCGCTCATCCGTGATCTTGCAGCGCAGCTGGTTGATCTGGGCGGCATGCTCCACGAAGACATCCACCAGATCGGGGTCGAAAGCACGCCCCCGCTCTGCCAGCATCATCTCCAGCACCTGCTGCATTGGCAATGCTTTGCGGTACACATGGTCCATGGTCAACGCGTCAAAAAAATCCACCACGGCAGTGATGCGGCCGGACAAGGGGATGTCCGCATCGGCCAAACCGTGAGGATAGCCCGAGCCGTCAAAACGTTCGTGGTGTGTCAAGGCCACTTCGGCGGCCATCTGAAACACAGGGATGTGGGAGCGCCCCAGAATGTCCGCGCCCATGGCGGCGTGGCGGTTCATTACTTGGCGTTCTTCGGGGCTGAGCGGGCCGGGCTTTTTGAGGATGCTGTCCGGAATCCCGATCTTGCCCACATCGTGCATGGGTGCTGCCTTGCGCAACATGCCGGCGTAGCGGGCGTCCTGCCCCGCCAGCAAAGCCAAGGCCTCCGCCAGATACCCGATGCGAACGATGTGCACCCCGGTGTCGTCATCCTTGAGGTCGGCCGCCATCGACAACTGCAACAGCGCGGCATGGTGCGCACGGGTCACCTCTTTCAGGGCTTCGTTGCGCTCGTGGTACATGCGCCGAGTGTCCGCCACGAACATTTCCATCTGATCACCCGCCGCTTGCTCGTAGCGCCGCACCTGGCCGCCGGCCAGAGGGCACTCTGATCGCAAGCGGCAGTCGTTGCTCACAGGGCCGCCTCCATGCGGTAAATCGTTTCCAGCACCTGCAGCGTGCTGAACGGTTTCATCAGGTAGTCGTCCGCCCCCGCTAGGGCGCCTGCCTGCCGGTCAGCAGCCTGCGCACGCGCCGTGAGCATGATTACCTTGGCATGGCGGGTCCTGGGGTCCGCCTTGATACGGCGGCACACGTCCAGACCGTTCAGCGCCCCCGGCATCATCACATCAAGCAGCACGATGTGCGGGCGCAGCTCCTGCGCCAAGGCCCACCCTTCATCACCGGTGGCGGCCTCGTGGATGACGAAATCATCAAATTCGAGCGTCATCTTGAGCAGTTTTCGGATGTCAACGTGGTCTTCGACGATCAATATTTTCTTCATGGGGGCTTCTCTTGCTGAGCAATTCACGGCGGTTGAAATCAAAACCGCAAAATTTTGAAAGGATTTTTGCCTTCAGAAGAATCATATCAATCATATTTATCACTTACAAGTGCTTAAGAAGGATTTTTCGGTAGAAAATGCAAGTGCCATGCTCACAAGCTCTCACCATCCCGATCCCACACTCCCTGATCACTACACCACACTGGAAGTCGCCAAGTTGCTCGGCATGGCCGTGCGCTCGGTCCAGCTCATGGTGGACCGCAATGAGCTGGAAGCGTGGAAAACCCCCGGCGGGCACCGCCGGATCTCGCGCGCTTCGGTCGAACGCTGGATCAACGCACGTGGCTACCCGGGCGCAGAAGCGCCATCCACGGCGCCGTCCCCGCTGGCGGCAGGCGGACCTGCCGGCCGCCCTTCAAAGCCTCAGTCGCAGCGGACTGCCGGCGCGCCCCAGATCCTCCTCATCGAAGACTCGGTGCATTTCCAGAACCTGGTGGGCCTGATCGTGCAGCAGCACTTTCCGGGTGTGGTGCTGCACGTGGCCAGCGACGGCATTGCGGGACTGGCGCTGTATGGCCAGACACAGCCCGACGTGCTGATCGTGGACATTTTGCTGCCCGGCATTGACGGGGCCACACTGATCACGGCGCTGCGCTCGCAGCCTCAGTTTGCGCGCAGCCAGCTCATTGTGGTGACCTCGCTGGACGAACAGCAACGCGAGCCCTACGCCTTTGCCTTGCAAGGCGTGAAGGTGATCCATAAGCCCCGTCTGGTGGCCGAGCTGCCTGCCGCCCTCACGGCCTGCCTGCAACCCGCCGGGACCACACCATGACCCTGCCCCGGGTGCTTCTGGTCGAGGACGACGCATCCATCGCACGGTTTGTGCAGATGGCTCTGGACGAGCTGCCGATGGAGCTTGTGTGCTGCACCAATGTCCCCGACGCCCTGCAGAACCTGCGCTCGGGGGGTGTGCGGCTCATCATCACCGACCTGATGCTGCCTGGGGAGTCCGGCATGGAGCTGGTGCAGCGCCTGACCTGTGCACCCGGCCCGACCGCCGCCGTGCCGGTGGCGGTCTTCAGCGCGGGTCTCACCCCCGCCGTGCGCGAGCAGCTGCAGGCCCTGAAGGTGTGGCGCATGCTGTCCAAGCCCGCCTCCGTGTCGGACCTGGAGATGTGTGTGCGCGACGCGCTGGCGTTGCCCTCAGGTGCCCTCGGCAGCCACGCAGCCCCAGGTAGCGCGGCCCAATCGGACCCCAGCACCGCGCAGGTCGAAGCCATCGCCACACACTTTGCTGGCGATGCCTTCTTGTTTGAGGCCTACCGCAGCAGTTGCCTGCAGCAGTTTCCGGCCGACGTGCGCCAGGGCGACGCAGCCTGCGCGAACCAGGACTGGCAGGCGCTGCGCCGGCTGGCGCACAGCCTGGGTACCGTGCTTCTCACCCTGGGTCATCCCGCACAAAGCTGTGCTGCGCGTCAGCTGGAAGAGCTGGCAGCACAGGGCGACGCAACAGCATGCCGCCTCCACTGGCCCGCGCTCCGGTCGTGGCTGCTGCAGCTTTGACAACCTGCGAACCCGGCAAAAATCTGACCTCGCTGGGGTCAATTTCGCTTTCGACTCTCCAAGTCCGACAGGCTCCTCGACCGGCCGCGTACTGGCGGCCTGCTCGGGCACGCCGTATCCATTCACATCTTCTGAGCGCCAGTTAAGAGTTAATGAACAGGCTCTAACATGCGCACATGATCACCGTCCACCACCTCGAAACATCGCGCTCGCAGCGCGTTCTCTGGCTGCTTGAAGAACTGGGCGTACCCTACGAACTCAAGATCTACCAGCGCGACAAGGCGACCAAGCTCGCGCCGCCTGAACTCAAGAAGATCCACCCGCTGGGCAAGTCCCCCGTCATCACAGACGGGGACGAAGTAATTGCCGAGTCCGCCGCGATCATCGAATACCTGGTGGAGACCTACGGGGCGCAGGCCGGCGGCGAACTGGCCCACTTGGAGCCCGCACGCGGCACGCCCGAATACCGGCAGTGCCGCTTCTGGATGCACTACGCCGAGGGCTCGCTCATGAACTGGCTGGTGATGAAGCTGGTGTTCATGACCATCCCCACCCAGCCCATGCCGTTCTTCGTCAAGCCCATTGCCAAGGTGCTGTGCGGCAAGGTGCAGGACAAGGTGATCGACCCCAACGTGAACACGGCGCTCGACTTCATGGAGCAGCACCTGGCCACCCACCGCTGGTTTGCGGGCGATTACCTCACCATGGCCGACTTCCAGATGAGCTTTGCGGTGGAGGCCGTGCTATCGCGGGCCAGCCAAGCACGCAACTGTCCCCACCTGCAGGCCTACCAGCAGCGCATGCAGGCGCGGCCCGCGTACCAGCGCGGCATTGCCCAGGGCGGGCCGGTGGTGATGGGTGCCTGAGGCATGCAGATGGATGTGAGGGCGGCGCCGTTTTCCGTGCTGTTTGTGTGCATGGGCAACATCTGCCGCAGCCCCACGGCGCACGGCGTTTTCAGGCACAAGGTGGCACTCAGCGGGCTGCAGAGCCAGGTGCGCGTGGACTCGGCAGGCACCCACAACTACCACCCGGGCAGGGCGCCGGACCACCGCACGCAGCGGCATGCGGCTTTGCGGGGCTACGACCTGTCGGACCTGCGAGCGCGGCAGATGCTCGCCGGCGACTTTGAACGTCACGATCTGGTGCTGGCGATGGACTGGGACAACCTGGCGTTGGCGCAGGCGCTGTGCCCACCCGAACACGCCCGCAAAGTGCGGCGCTTGACCGAGTTCTGCCAGCAGTTCGACAGCCCTGTGGTGCCCGACCCGTACTACGGCGGCGCTGCTGGTTTTCACGAAGTGCTGGACCTGGTGGAAGACGCCTGCGAAGGTCTGTTGCAACACGTGCGCCAGCAGTTGCAGCACCGGGCGCAGCTACGCACTTAGCGCCACCGCAGCTGTCCCACTTTGCAACGGTGCAACTGTGCAGCCGTGGATCTACGCCACACGCACGCCGCACACCAGCGCGCCAGCGTCGTTGTGCACCATCTCTCGGTCATTTTTGGCCTGTGCGACTTCCATGTCGCGCGGCAGGGTTACGCCGTTCTTCACGGCCAGGATCTCGGCCATCACGCTCACTGCAATCTCGGGCGGGGTCTTGCTGCCGATGTAGATGCCGATAGGCCCGCGAAGCCGCGCCAAGCTGGCCTCCGTCTGGTCGAAGTGCTCGATCATCCGGGCGCGGCGCGCCTCGTTGTTGCGGCGTGACCCGATGCCGCCCACATAGAACGCCTCGGTGTTCAGCGCCTCAAGGAGCGCCAGATCATCGAGCTTGGGGTCGTGCGTGAGGGCGACCACGCAGCTGCGCCGGTCAGGCTTGAAGGCCAGCACCACGTCATCGGGCATGTCGCTGACCACCGTGGCCGCAGGCACGTTCCAGCTGCCGCGGTATTCCTCGCGCGGGTCGCACACCGTGACCGCAAAGCCATTAAAGAGCGCCATGGTGGCCAGGTACTCCGCCAGCTGGCCCGCGCCAATCAGCAGCATGCGGTATTCCGGCCCGAAGGTGTTGGTGAGCTGCACATCGTCCACCACCAGTTCGGCGGGCGCTGCCGCAGCGTGCAGCGTCACGGCGCCGTCGGACAGGCGCACCGTGCGCTGCATGAGGCGGCCGGCCTCCAGGGCGCGGATCAGATCCGTCAGCGCGCCGGGGTCGGGGTCGTACTCCAGCAGCAGCTCCAGCGTGCCGCCACAGGGCAGGCCAAAGCGGTGGGCCTCGTCCGCAGTAATGCCGTATTTGACGAACGTGGGCGGCCCGCTGGGGATGCGACGGCTCGTGGCGTCTTGGGCCGACGCGCCCGCCACCTGCGCATAGGCGCGCGTGTGCCGGTCAATCAGGTCGTCCTCGATGCAGCCGCCGGACACCGAGCCCACCACGGCGCCGTCTTCGCACAGCGCCATGATGGATCCCACCGGCCGTGGCGACGAGCCCCACGTGCGCACCACCGTGGCCAGCAGCGCCCGACGCCCCGCGGCCCGCCAGCCCTGCAGCGTGCGCAACACCATCACATCCAGGTTTTCCATCGTTCATCCATCCACTACAACTCATTGATGCCCTTTGCTAGTGTCCCGTCTCTGATACTGCCGCAGCGCAGGCCCGCGGCCGCCGCGCAAGGGCCGCTCCGCTGCGCTGGCGGCATCCTCCCTCCCGCGCAGCGAAGCGAGAGAGGGGGCGAAGGAGCGGAGCGACACAGGGGGGCGACCTCTAATTCAACCACCACGCTAGCAGGATCAGCGCGCCCGCCCCTGCAGCCCACACCCATACCGGTATGCCGCCGTCGGGATTTGGCCCATCAGCCGCCGCCGCCAATACAGGCACCGGCGCATCCCCCGCCGTGGCAGATGCGGGCGCTGGGGAGCCATCTTCCCCCTGGGGGCGCGGATGGCGGCGCTGCATCTCTTCATCAAAGCGCTTGAAAAAGTCCTCGGCCATGGACTTGGCCGCGCCGTCGATCAGCCGCTGGCCCAGTTGGGCGATCTTGCCGCCAACGGTGGCGTGCACCGTGTAGTGCAGCTCACAGCTGGCCTGCCCTACCCCATCCACAGCCAAGGGCACCAGCTTGACCTGGGCGCTGCCCTTGCCAAACCCCGCCACGCCGCCCGAGCCGTCAAAGGCGATGTTGTAGCTCTCGGGCGGCACGATGTCCGACAGTGTGATCTTGCCCGCGAACTTGGCCGACACGGGGCCGATCTTGAGGGCCATGGCCACGGCGTACTGGTTGTCCCCCGTGGGCTCGACCTTGTCGCAGCCGGGGATGCACAGCTTGAGGACCTCGGGGTCGTTGAGCGCTTCCCAGGCCTGCTGCTGGCTCACGGCAAGGGTGCGGCTGGCTTGCATTTCCATGGTGGGTTGCTCCTGGTGTCTGGTTATGTCTTAAATCGGTCATTGCCGCAGCACGCTGGCCAGGCTGGCTGCCAGGTCCTGCAAGCGGCTGAGGTTGTGCACGGCAAGCATGCCGTGGGCCTGGCGGTGCAGCTCGGCAGCGCCCCGCGCCGTGGGCGCATAGCCGTCAAAGCGCAGCAAGGGGTTGAGCCACAGCAGGCGGCCACCGTGGCGGCGCAGCCAAGCCAGCTCCTGCGTCAGCGCCTCGGGCGCGCCGGTGTCGAGCCCATCGCTGATCAGCAGCACCAACGTGCGCCGCCCCACCAGACGCCGCGCATGCTGCTGCCGCAGCTGCGCCAGGCTGTCACCCATGCGTGTGCCACCGGCAAAGTCGTTGATGGCCTGGCTGGCCACCTGCAGCATGGCGTCGGTGTCGGCGAGGCGGAAGGCGGGTGTGAGGTCGGTCAAGCCCATGCCAAACGCAAGCACGTCGCGGCGCACGGTGGCGCCCACATGGCGCGGCGCCGTGGCGGCGTGCAGGAAGGCCAACAGCAGGCGCGCGTAGCGCTCCATGGAGCCCGACACATCCACCAGCACCAAGAGCGGCAGGGCTTGCTGGCGCCGCTGCAGCAATGGCACACGCAGCACCTCGCCACCGCTGCGCGCGGCCAGGTGCATGGCGCCCGGCCAGTGTGGGCGGCTGCCCCGCATCCCAGGGCGCGTGCGGCGGGCAGCGTAGTGCGGCAGGGGCAACGGAATCTCGCGCGCGAGGCGCTCCACCAGCAGGTACTCGCTGGCCGAGAGCTGGTTGAAGTCGGCCTGCCGCAGGCGCTGCAGGTCGCTGGCCGTCATCGCGGCATCGAAGTCCACCTTGTCTTCTTCGCGCGGCGGCGGTGCGTTGCGCGCGGCGCGCACCGGGGCCAGCGCCTCGCTCACGCGCGGGCGGCGTTTGACGGGCTCGGCCTTGGACTCGGAGCCGGGCAGCATCTGTGCCAGCAGCTTCTGGGCCACGTCAGGGTTCTTGAAGTAGGCATCGAACAGCTCGCGAAAGACCAGCCGGTCCTGCTCGCGGCTGACTAGCACGGCCTCCAGCGCAGCGCTGAAATCCTCGCGCTGCAGGCCCACCAGCATCACGGCCTGCTGGGCCAACGCCATGCGGGCAGCGTCCACCCGCACACCGGCGCGGCGCAGGGTGCGGCCAAAGCCGCTCAGGTTGTCGGCGAGCTTGCCGGTGCGGGCGTCGCCGAGCTGGGAGACCATCGCGCCCTCAGCCATGGGACGGCTCTCATGCATCAGCGTCGGCGGGCTGCAGCAGCTGCACCGCCATGTCGCGCGTGAGCGCCGCCACGTCCTCGCGCTGCTTGAACAAGATGCCGCCCGTGTCGGACACCACTTCCGGGTCGACCACGAGGGTGTCGAGCGCCACCAGCGCCTTGGCCCATTCCACGCTTTCGGCAATGCCCGGCGCGCGCTGGAAGGCATTGGCAAACGGCTGGCTGCGCAGACGTCCCACGAACTCGGCCACCTGCTGCGCCAGCGCCGCACTGGCGCCCGGCACCTGCGCGCGCACGATGGCCAGCTCGCGCTCACGGTCGGGATAGTCCAGCCAATGGTACAGGCAGCGGCGCTTGACGGCATCGTGCAGATCGCGCGTGCGGTTGCTGGTGAGGATGGTGACGGGCGTGGCGCTGGCGCGCACCGTGCCGATCTCGGGGATGCTCACCTGGTACTCGCCCAGGTATTCAAGCAGGAAGGCCTCGAAGGGCTCGTCGGCGCGGTCCACCTCGTCAATCAGCAGCACGGCGCCGGGCGCAGGCGCCTGCAGGGCCTGCAGCAGGGGGCGGCGGATGAGGTAGCGGTCCTGATAGACCTCGCGCTCCACCTGCGCCATGTCGGCACTGCCCTGTCCCTCCGCAGCCCGCATGTGCAAGAGCTGGGCGGCGTAGTTCCATTCGTACAGCGCCTCGCGCTGCTCCAGGCCGTCGTAGCACTGCAGGCGGATCAGGCTGCGCGAGAGTACTTCAGACAGCGCCTTGGCCAGCGCCGTCTTGCCCACGCCGGGCTCGCCCTCCAGCAGCAGCGGGCGCTGCAGCCTGAGCGCCAGGAACACCGCAGTGGCCAGCCGCCGGTCGGCAAAGTAGCCCACGTTTTGCAGGGCCTGCAGCAGGGCGTCCACAGAGGCAGGGGAATTCATTGCTTCAACTTTTATAGCTGCCAGCGTTCATCAGATAAGCGCCAGAGGCCAATTTGATTCAAAAAAGTAGGTCGGGTTAGCCCGGCAGGGCGTAACCCGACCCCACTGCAGGGGCACTGCGAACAGCCCGTCGGGTTACGCCCTTCGGGCTAACCCGACCTACGTGGGTTATGCAGCTACGCGGCGCCAAGCATTTGTTTCACCGCCCTCTGCGTCTGCACACTGATGAGGTTGGCGCGGTACGCCGCACTCGCATGGATGTCGCTGTTCAGATCGCTGGAGTCGATCTTCACCGCAGCGGCGGACTGGGGCGTGAAGCTCTGGTTCAGCGCGGCCTCCAGCCCCGCGTGGCGGAACACGCTGGCCGCCGCGCCGGTGATGGCCACGCGCACACCGCCGTCCGTCTGCGCCACAAACACGCCCACCAGCGAAAAGCGCGAGGCGGGCTGCTTGAACTTCATGTAAGCCGCACGTTTCGGGATGGGGAAGCGGATGGCGGTGATGATTTCGCCCTCTTCCAGCGCCGTGGTGTACATGCCCACGAAAAAGTCGTCGGCCGCGATTTCGCGCCGGTTGGTGACCACCGTCGCCCCCAGGCCCAGCACGGCGCTCGGGTAGCAGGCGGCGGGGTCGTTGTTGGCCACCGATCCGCCCAGCGTGCCGCGCGCGCGCACCTGGCGGTCGCCGATGTGGGCGGCCAGGTCGGCCAGCGCGGGGATGGCGGCCTTCACTTCCGCGCTGCTCGCCACATCCATGTGGCGCGTCATGGCGCCGATGACGAGCGCGTTGCCCTCGCGGCGAATGCCCGCCAGCTCGGCGATGCCGTTCAAATCCACGATCTTCTCGGGGTTGGCCAGGCGAAGCCGCATCGAGGGCAGCAGGCTCTGCCCGCCCGCGAGCAGCTTGCCGCCCTGGGCGATCAGCTGCGCGGCGGCAGCGGTGGACGAAGGCGCTTCAAAGGTGAATGCGTACATGGTCTGTCTCCTTCCTCAGGCCTTGGCTTGCTGGATGGCTTCCCACACGCGGTGCGGCGACGCGGGCATGTCGAACTCCTTCACGCCCAGCGGCCGCAGCGCGTCGAGCACGGCGTTGATCACCGCGGGCGGCGAGCCAATGGCCCCGGCCTCGCCGCAGCCCTTGGTGCCCAGCGGGTTGTGCGTGCAGGGGGTGCATACATGGCCCAGCTTGAATTCGGGGAAGTCGTCCGCGCGCGGCATGGCGTAGTCCATGAAGCTGCCGGTGAGCAGTTGGCCCGTCTCACGGTCGTACACGCAGTTCTCCAGCAGCGCCTGGCCGATGCCCTGCACCAGGCCGCCATGCACCTGGCCTTCCACGATCATGGGGTTGATGATGGTGCCGAAGTCGTCCACAGCGGTGAACTTGTCCACCCGCGTGGCGCCTGTGGCGGGGTCCACCTCGACCTCGCAGATGTAGGTGCCTGCGGGGAAGGTGAAGTTGGTGGGGTCGTAGAAGGCGGTTTCGTTCAGGCCCGGCTCCAGCTTGTCCAGCGGGTAGTTGTGCGGCACATAGGCCGTGAGCGCCACCTGGCCGAACGGGATCTTCTTGTCCGTGCCGCGCACGGTGAACTCGCCGCCGCTGAAGTCGATGTCGGCGTCGCTCGCCTCCATCAAATGCGCCGCGATCTTCTTGGCCTTGGCCTCGATCTTGTCCAGCGCCTTCATGATGGCCGCGCCGCCCACGCTGATGGAGCGCGAACCGTAGGTGCCCATGCCAAACGGAACGCGGCCCGTGTCGCCGTGCACGATGTCCACGTTCTCCACCGGAATGCCCAGGCGTGCGGCCACCACTTGCGCAAAGGTGGTCTCGTGGCCCTGGCCATGGCTGTGCGATCCGGTGAACACCGTCACGCTACCCGTGGGGTGCACGCGCACTTCGCCGCATTCGAACAGCCCGGCGCGTGCGCCCAATGCACCGGCGATGTTGGACGGAGCGATGCCGCAGGCCTCGATGTAGCTGCTGTAGCCGATGCCGCGCTTCAGGCCCTTGGCCTCGCTAGCCGCCTTGCGCGCTTCAAAGCCCGCGACGTCCGCCAGCTGCTGCGCTTGCGTCATGCAGGCGTGGTAGTCGCCCACGTCGTACTGCAGCGCCACCGGTGTCTGGTAGGGCCACTGGGTGATGAAGTTGCGCTTGCGGATCTCGTCCTGGCCCAAGCCCATTTCCCAGCCGCAGCGAGATACCAGCCGCTCCAGCAAATAGGTGGCTTCGGGCCGGCCTGCGCCCCGGTACGCGTCGACGGGCGCGGTGTTGGTGAACCACGCATCGACCTCGACGTAGATCTGCGGCGTGGTGTATTGGCCTGCGAGCAGCGTGGCGTACAAGATGGTGGGCACCGCGGTCGAGAAGGTGCTGAGGTACGCGCCCAGGTTCGCGTCGGTGTGCACGCGCAGGGCCAGGAACTTGCCATCCTTGTCCATGGCCATCTCGGCATGGCTCACATGGTCGCGGCCGTGCGCGTCACTCAAGAACGCCTCGCTGCGGTCGGCCACCCATTTGATGTTGCGGTTGAGCTTCTTCGCGGCCCAGGTCAGGCACACGTCCTCCGCGTACAAGAAGATCTTGGAGCCGAAGCCGCCGCCCACGTCCGGCGCGATAACGCGCACCTTGTGCTCGGGCAGGCCCAGCACGAAGGCCGTCATGAGCAGCCGCTCCACGTGCGGGTTCTGGTTGCTGACGTACAGCGTGTACTCGTCGCTCGCTCGGTTGTAGCTGCCGATGGCCGCGCGCGGCTCCATGGCGTTGGGGATGAGGCGGTTGTTGACCAGGTCGAGCTTGGTGACGTGCGCGGCGTTGGCAAACGCGGCATCGACAGCGCCCTTGTCGCCGATGGCCCACTTGTAGCAGTGGTTGTCGGGGGCGATGTCGTGCAGGGCCGCGCCCGCCACGCTTCCAGCGGCGGCATCGGTCACGCTGACCACGGCGGGCAGCACGTCGTAGTCCACCTCCACCAGCTCGGCCGCATCGCGCGCCTGTTGCTGCGTGAGGGCCACCACCATGGCCACATGGTCGCCCACGTAGCGCACCTTGCCTTGCGCCAGGATGGGGTGCGGCGGCTCCTTCATGGGCTCGCCATTGGTGCTGGTGATGAGCCAGCCGCAGGGCAGGCCGTTGATGTTGTCGGCAGCCACATCGGCGCCCACAAAAACACCCAGCACACCCGGTGCGGCCTTGGCGGCGCTGGTGTTGATGCTGTTGATCTTGGCGTGCGCGTGCGGCGAGCGCACGAACACCGCGTGGCTTTGCGCAGCCAGCACCACATCGTCGGTGTATTGGCCCGCCCCGGTCAGGAAGCGGTAGTCTTCCTTTCGCTTGAGCGATTCGCCAATGTGCGGCAGCTTGGAAAAGTCGGATGCACCCATGGTCTTGTCTCCTTGGATTGTTCTGGCGTAGGGACGGCGGGCGCGCTCAGGCGCCGGCCATGGCCTTCTGGCCAACCTGCACTGCGCGCACGATGTTCTGGTAGCCGGTGCAGCGGCAGATGTTGCCTTCGAGCAGCTCGCGGATCTCGCCTTCATTGGCGTTGGGGTGGTTCTTGCACAGGTCCACGGCGCTCATCACCATGCCGGGGGTGCAGAAGCCGCACTGCAGGCCGTGGCACTCCTTGAACGCCGCCTGCATGGGGTGCATGGTGCCATCTGCGGCGGCCATGCCCTCGATAGTGGTCACCTCGGCCCCCTGGGCTTGCACGGCCAGCATGGCGCAGGATTTGACTGCGCGGCCGTTCACATGCACGGTGCAGGCGCCGCACTGGCTGGTGTCGCAGCCCACATGGGTGCCGGTAAGCATCAGGTGCTCTCGCAGCGCATGGACAAGCAGGGTGTTGGGAGGGACGTCAACACTGGCAGCGCGCCCGTTGACCGTGAACTGGACTTGCATCTGGCTGTCTCCTGAATAGGTTTTGGCTGGACTGACCTCGCGCATCTTCTGCCGCACCCCACCACCCATCCCTAGGGACAACCCTAGATTTCAGGGGACCCTCACCGGATATTCTCAAAATGAAACATGTTGCAGCGCACACCGGCGCATCATGCGCAGTCCAAGGATTCGGTTCACCATGCTGCCCACTGCTCCCGCTTCCGCCGCCCACCGCCACGCGTTGATTGCGCAGGCCCGCCAGACGCTGCTGACGGATGGCGCAGCGCCCCTGCGCGCGGAAGTCGAGCCCTGGATTGCGCGATCGTGGCAACGCTGCCTGGCGCAGGGCATGGACCCCACTCAGCGTGTGGTGTTCGAGGCCGTCAGTGCCCCGGCGCTGCGCCACAGCCTGGAGAAAAACCAGGCCCTGCTGTGTGCAGCCCGCCCCGTGCTGGAGCAACTCACGCGCGCCATCGCAGGCATGCGCTACTTCGCCATCCTGACGGACGCCCATGGCACCGTGGTCGACGTGCAGGGCCATTGCGACCATAGCGACCCACGGGCCGGCAGCATTGGCCGCGTGGGCATCGACCTCTCGGAAGCCGCCGTGGGCACCACGGCCATCGGCGCGGCATTGGCCGAGCTGCAGCCGGTGTGGCTGCACCGGGGAGAACACTTCCTGGACGACAACGGCAGCTACAGCTGCGCGGGCGCGCCGCTGTTCGACCCCCAAGGTGTCTGCGTGGGCATGCTGGATCTGACCGGCATCGACGTACCCGAGCGGCCAGAATTGCGGCACCTGGTGGCACGCTCGGCCCGCGCCATGGAAGACGCACTGCTGCTGCAGCGCCCCCACGCCCTGCTGCTGCGCATGAACTGGCCTGGCAGCACGCTGGGCGGTGAAGGCGATGGCCTGCTCACACTCGACGCCGATGGCTGTGTGGTGGGCGCGAACAGCATGGCCCGCCAGCTGGTGCCCCAGCCCCTGCGGGCGCCCGGCACCCCTACGCACAGCAGTGACCTGCTGGCCATGCCCTGGACCATGCTGTTTGACGCAGCCCGGCACCATCCCACACAGCCGCTGGACCTGCCCCTGTGGTCGGGCCTGCGCCTGCAGGCCCTGGCCCAGTGGCCCTCCCAATCCAGCCGCAGCGGCCATGGCGGCGTTGGCACCCCGAGCACATTCGGCCCCTTCCGCCACAGCGGGACCGGGCCCTTGGTCAACTCACCATCGCCGGTGGCCGCGCCGCTGCGCGAAGCCGAGACTGCCCTGATCCGCCAGGCCGTGCAGGACGCCCGGGGCAACGTGGCCGAAGCTGCGCGCGTGTTGGGCATCAGCCGAGCTACGGTGTACCGCAAGCTGGGCGGCTCGCCAAAGCAGAAAGTTGAATGAATCATGGATTCTCCAGCCTGTCTTTGACCTGGACTGCCCAGGGCATGCGGTCGGTTTGGCGGGCCAATGGCCAGGCCCTCCGCAAAGGTCCGCTCCCTTTTCTCCAGGCGCACGCTATCATCCCGGCGCAACCGGGGTTTCTTCCGATGCCCACGGCAAAAACGACATTCAGGTAGTCAGGCGCCCGGCGAAGGCTCCTGACGTCTCGCCTCAGGGAGCTTCACCATGCGTTGGAAGGCACTATCCGCGTTCGCGGCACACATTGCCGCGCTTTGCGCGTTCCTGGTTTCGCTGTCTGCCTCGGCTGCGCCGACGCTGCGGACTTTGGACTCAGTCAACGTCGGCGAGTATTCCTCTCTCAAGGTCGACGCGTCGGGGCGCCCCGTTATCTCCTATTACGACAGGGGCAACGGCGATCTCAAGCTCGTGCGGTGCTCGGACGCGACCTGCACCAGCGCCACCCCGGTCACCCTCGACGGGCCTACCGACGTCGGCCAGTACAGCTCGCTGCAACTGACTGCGGCGGGCAATCCGGTGATCAGCTACTACGATGCGAACGGGTTCGACCCCAACCTCAAGATCGCCGTCTGTGGCGACCCCGGCTGCCTGACGTCCACGATCGTCCTGCTCGACAACACCGGCTTCCTGCCGATTGGCCGCTTCACCTCGCTCCGGTTGTCGCCGACGGGCGTGCCAGTGGTCGCGTACGCCGACCTGAACGCGGGCGGACAACTCAAGCTGGTCAGGTGCCAAACCACAACGTGCTCCACCGTCCATCCGCCCGTCGTCATCGATGACCCGGCGACTTTGACCGGCAGCTACGCGTCGCTCGCTCTGGATGGTGACATTCCGGTAATCAGCTATTACGACGACTTCAACGGCGACCTCAGGCTCGCCCGCTGCACTGATGCCGCCTGCTCAGGCGTCACGCGTTCGACGCTGGATGCCTCTGGCACCGTCGGGCTGCACACGTCGATTCAGCTGAACGGGAGCAATCCGGTGATCAGCTACTACGATCAGTCGAGTGACCAACTGAAGCTGGCAGCCTGCGCGAATCCCGCATGCGGGGCGGTGGCGATCCGGATCCTCAGCACCGGTGGTGGGCAGTTCTCCTCGCTGCACCTGGGACCCACGGGCAATCCCATCGTCAGCTTCCGCGGCAGTGGCTCAAGCCTGAGGCTCGCGGTATGCCACGACCCCACGTGCGCGGCCGTCACGGTCTCTACCGTCGATACGGGTAACACCGGCTTCGATACGTCCCTGGCCCTTGGCGCCAACGGCATGCCCGTGGTCTCCTACCACGACGCTACCGCGACCAGCCTCCGGCTCGCGGCGTTCGCCCTCGCTACGGTCACCTCCGTCGCCGTTCCTGCCGCCGGCAATTACCTCACAGGCCAGGCGCTGGAGTTTCAGGTCCATTGGTCGGAGAACGTGACCGTCACTGGCACGCCCCAACTCGAAATCGACATCGGCGGCACCCTACGCACCGTGAGCTACACCTCAGGAAGCGGCACATCGATTCACACGTTCTCATACACGGTGATCGCAACAGACCAGGACCTGGACGGGATCGCGCTTGGCAATATCGTCCCGAGCGGAGGCACGCTCCGCGACGGCGCGGGGCTGGACGCTGAGATCGGCCTGACTGGGGTGGGTTCGACCGCGCTGGTGCGGGTGAACGCATTGGCCCTGCCGACGACCGCGACCGCGATCCCGACGCTTTCTGATTGGATGTTGCTGCTGCTTGCGACACTGATGCTACCTGCAGCCCTCCTGAGGAAGCGTCAGTAACTGGAGAGCACGCCCATAGTTCGACCGCGACTCGCTCGGCGTCGCCCACGCAGAGCTTGCGGACCACCAATTGAGCCTTAAACAGGACCGAACGGATACTTGAAGTTCAACGGCACGGACTCAACAATCCGCGCCTCGAGCAGCGCGCCATGTGACGGCCTCTCCCCCCGGCAATGCGCGGATGCAGCGTTCCTACCCCTCGGCCAACGCCAGCACCACGGCGTGGTCGTCCAGCACCAGGGCCACGCGGCTGCCCGCGCGCAGGCCGCTGTCGGGTGGTGCAAAACCCACCATTTGCACACCACCAGTCAGAAACTGGGCCGTGACTTCGTCACCCGAGGCTCCGCGGACCACGCGCACCGCGCGCGCTTCCAGTCGGCAAGTGCCCGGAGCGGCGCCTGCGCCGGAGGCCATGCGCTCCACCCGCACAGCGGTGGCTTTGCAAAGGGCCAGCACGGCCAGCCCCGGCTGCAGCCCCAGCAGCTCCGCGCTCTCCAGCGTAATGCGCGAGGCCAGCACGGCTGCGCCCGCAGCATCACCCACTGCCACCGGCCCATCACCCTCCAGCCGCAGGTGCACACACACGATCTGTCCCTGCACTGCAAGCCGATCCACCACACAAGGCAACTGGTTGCGCATGCTGGTGCGCACCGCCAGTCGCGCCAGCGCCGGGCCCGCGTGGGGTGTGGCCTGCCAGCGCGCCAGCACAGCGCCGCGCGCTTGCGCCATCGCGTCGGCGGCGGCGAGCAGCTGGTGGCCTGCCTCGGTCAGCAGCGCACCGCCGCCGCCCGCACCACCCACAGCGCGGGCCACCAGGGGTGTGCCTGCCAGGTTGGTGAGTGTGTCCACCGCCTGCCACGCGGCCTTGTAGCTCACGCCTACGGCGCGCGCCGCCTGCGAGATGGAGCCACAGGCGCCAATCTGGCGCAGGATGTCGATGCGTTTGTCGGTCAGCGCATGGCCCAGCGCGTCGGTGAGGGAGAGTGAAACAGGCATGGCCTGATGATGCCTCAGCGGGGACTTGGCGCAGGGCCTTCAGGCCGCCTTGGGGCGCAGCCCCGTGACCGTCTTCGCCAACTTTTGCTGGCGCGCCAGCGCACCATCCGCCGCAGCTTTCAGCAGCCGCTGGAAGGACGGGCATTGCGCATGGCTCTCCGCCGGGCAGGCCGCTGCGTGGCGCAGGCCATTGCTCATGGCTTTAAGGCGTTTGACCATCGCATCGAGCTCGTCGGCCTTTGCCGAGAGCAGCTGCCGGTCGATGCTGGGCTCGCCGCTGGGCAGGAACATCGAGCGGATCTCGTCCAGCGAAAACCCCGCCGACTGCCCCAGTGCAATCAGCGCCAGCTGGTCCAGCACGCCAGGTGCGAAGCGGCGTCGCTCACCGGGCTGCCCCACCGATTGCACCAGCCCCTTTTCCTCGTAGTAGCGCAGCGTCGATGCCCGCAGGCCCGAGCGTTTGGCAACTTCTGCAATGTCCATCCAAAACTCCTTCACAAGCCCTTGACTTCAAGTTGACTTGAACTTCTATAGTGAATTCATACCGCTCTCCCGTCAATCTTTCAAGGAGCTTTTCATGGCTTTCTCTATGGGTTTTCAATGGCAAGACATCCCCCAGGTCCTCTCGATCGGTGTGGGCGCCACCGCCGTCATGGACGCCTGGCTTTTGCTGCTCAAACGCCTGGGCGTTCCCACCCTCAATTTCGCCTTCATTGGCCGCTGGATGGGCCACCTCCTCCTGCGCGGCCAATTCGCCCACACGGCCATCGCCAAGGCCCCACCCATCCCCGGCGAGCGTGCATGGGGCTGGCTCACGCACTACGCCACAGGGGCTGGCTTCGCCACCGCGCTGGTGGCCATCAAGGGCATGGACTGGGTGCACAGCCCCAGCCTGGTGCCCGCACTGGCCCTGGGTGTTGGCACCGTCGCTGCGCCGCTGCTGGTGATGCAGCCGGCCATGGGGTCTGGCTTTGCCGCATCGCGCACGCCCACGCCGCTCAAGAACTGCCTGCGCAGCCTGGCCAACCACACCGTGTTTGGCTTCGGTCTGTACCTGTCCGCGCTGGCCATCGCACTGATTTCACGATGACCTCTCCCACGCCTTTCCCCAGAAATCACTCCATCGGAATCCACACCATGCATCACATCGCCATCATTTATCACAGTGCCCACGGGGACACCGCGCACATCGCGCAGCAGGTCTGCCAGGGCACCCAAGGGCTGCCTGGCATCCACGCCGAGCTGATCCGGGCCGAAGATCTGGCACAGGAGCCCGATGGCCTGCTGCGCTACGACGGCGTCATCCTCGGCTCGCCGACCTACCTGGGCGGGGTGTCCGGGCCGTTCAAGACCTTCATGGATGCCACGGGCCGGCTATGGAAGACGCAGCAGCTCAAGAACCGGCTCGCAGCGGGCTTCACCGTGTCGTCGTTGCCTGCGGGCGACAAGCAGTCCACGCTGCTGTCGATGTTTGTGTTTGCCATGCAGCACGGCATGGTGTGGGTGGGCAACCCCATCCTGCCCGAGCAGCATGCCGGTGTACCGTACGACGAGGCCGCCAACCGGCTGGGCTCGTGGTCGGGCCTGATGGCGCAGGCAGGCCACGGGTCCCCCGCCGATGCCTTTGCCCCGGGCGATGTGAAAACGGCCCGGATGTTTGGCCGGCATTTTGCGCAGACCTTGCAGCGCCTGGGCACGGCAGCCGCACACCCGGCCCATGAGGAGGTTGCGGCATGATCCCGGCCCGCTTTGCGCCGGTGCTCTTCAGCTGGATCCTGTCGGGCACCATGTCGCTGTTGCTGTCGGGTATTTCCACATACCGTACGCTGCCGCCGCACCTGCAGTTTGCGGACGTGTGGATGAGCACCTGGCTGGTCGGATGGCTGTTTGCCTTCCCAGCCGTGATGCTCGCGGCCCCCCTGGCACGCTGGGCCGTTGCCTCGGTCACCACATCACCTGCGCCAGATAGACAGGCAGCGGACTAGGCTGCAAACCTGCCAAGTCCCCGCCAAGCGCGCAGCTGCCTATACTCGCTATTCCGAAATTGAATAGCGCCCATCGCCTTCCTCGCCATGCGCCGCCTGCCAGCCCTTGCTCTTCGCATATTCATGGGGTTGATCGTCTCCGCCCTCGTTTGCACGCACGGGGCGCGGGCGGAAACCGTCTCCGTCGCCGTGGCCGCCAACTTCACGGCGCCCATGCAGAAGATCGCAGCCGCCTTCGAGGCCGACACGGGCCACAAAGCCACGCTGTCATTTGGTTCTACCGGCAAGTTCTACGCGCAGATCACCCACGGGGCGCCCTTCCAGGTGCTGCTGTCGGCCGACGACACTACGCCCGCGCGCCTTGCGGCCGAGGGCCACGCCTTGGCCGACACGCGCTTTGCCTATGCCATCGGCACGCTCGTGCTGTGGAGCGCGCAGGCTGGCGTGGTGGACGCGCAGGGCGCCGTGCTCAAGACCGGCGACTTCAAGCACATCGCCCTGGCCAACCCCAAGGTCGCACCCTATGGCGCTGCGGCCCTGCAGGTCATGGACAAGCTGGGCGTCACCAGCCGCTTGCAGCCGCGTTTCGTGCAGGGCGAGAACATTGCGCAGACCTTCCAGTTCGTCAGCAGCGGCAATGCGCAACTTGGCTTTGTGGCGCTGTCGCAGGTGATGATGGACGGACGCATCGACAAGGGCTCGGCCTGGCAGGTGCCCGCGCACCTGCATGCCCCCATACGGCAGGATGCCGTGCTGCTCAAGGCCGGCCAGGGCAACCCGGCCGCGGCGGCGTTGCTGCAGTACCTGCGCGGCGACAAGGCGCGCGCGGTCATCAAGGCCTATGGCTATTCGTTCTAATTCACTTTTGATAGCTGGCAGCGCTTGATATATAAGCCTTTCAGCCTTGTATGGCATTAAACCCATTCGCCACCAAGCGCCACCAGCTCACTTTTCAATAGCATGAACCTCAGCCCCGCCGACTGGGCGGCCATCCACCTCACCCTCAAGCTCGCCAGCGTCACCACCGTGCTGCTGCTGGTGCTGGGCACGCCGCTGGCATGGTGGCTGGCGCACACGCGCTCGCGCTGGCGCGGGCCGGTGGGCGCGGTCGTGGCGCTGCCGCTGGTGCTGCCGCCCACGGTGATCGGGTTCTACCTGCTGGTCACGCTGGGGCCGCAGGGACCGCTTGGGCAGTTCACGCAGTGGTTGGGACTGGGCACGCTGCCGTTCACCTTTGGCGGGCTGGTGGTGGGCTCGCTCATCTACTCGCTGCCGTTTGCGGTTCAGCCGCTGCAAAGCGCATTCGAGGGCATGGGCACCCGCCCGCTGGAGGCCGCCGCCACGCTGGGCGCGGGCCCGCTAAACCGGTTCTTCACCGTGGCCGTGCCGCTGACCCGCACGGGTTTCATCACCTCGGCCATCCTGAGTTTCGCGCACACGGTGGGCGAGTTTGGCGTGGTGCTCATGCTGGGCGGCAACATCCCGGGCGTGACGCGCGTGGTGTCGGTGCAGATCTACGACCACGTGGAGGCGCTGGAGTACGCCCAGGCCCACTGGCTGGCGGGCGGCATGGTGGTGTTTGCCTTTGTAGTGCTGCTGGGCCTGAACCTCACGCGGCGCAGGGCGCCGTCCATGGTGGGCTGACGGATGCGTGCACCCTCCGGCATCGACGCACGCCTGCATCTGGCGCGCCCCGGCTTCGCGCTGGATGTCCAGCTCCATCTTCCCGGGCGCGGCGTGACGGCGCTGTTCGGCCCCTCGGGATGTGGCAAGACCACGGTACTGCGGAGCATCGCCGGCCTCACCCGCGCGCAGCCGGCCCGCGTGGTGGTGAACGGCGAGGTGTGGCAGGACGATGCAGAGCGCCTGTGGCGGCCTACCCACCAGCGCGCGCTGGGTTATGTCTTTCAGGAAGCGAGCCTGTTCGACCACCTGAGCGTGCGCGGCAACATCGACTATGGCCTCCGCCGCACGCCTGCCGCGCGGCGCTCGGTCGCTATCGACCAGGCGGTGGACCTGCTCGGCATTGCCCACCTCATGGACCGCAAGCCGCATGCGCTGTCGGGCGGCGAGCGTCAGCGCGTGGCCATGGCCCGCGCGCTGGCCACCAGCCCGCGCCTGCTGCTCATGGACGAGCCCCTGGCCGCGCTGGACGCCCAGCGCAAGGCCGAGCTGCTGCCCTACCTGGAGCGGCTGCACCAGACGCTCGACATTCCCGTGCTGTACGTGAGCCATTCCATCGACGAGATCGCGCGGCTGGCGGAGCACCTGGTGCTGATGCAGGACGGCCGCGTGCACGCCCAAGGCGCCACGCCCGAGCTGATCGCGCGGCTGGACCTGCCCCTGGCCCACGGTGATGCTGCCGCCACGGTGATCGACGGCACGGTGCTGCACCACGACCCGCACGACCACATCCTCACGGTGTCCTTTGCCGGCGGGCAGCTGCTGCTGGCAAGCCCCGCACCGCGCGCGCCCGGCCAGCCCGTGCGTCTGCGCGTGCAGGCCCGCGACGTGAGCCTGGCGCTGGCCGCGCCGGGCGACACGAGCATCCTCAACATCGTGGCCGCCAGCGTGGTGGAGATCAGCCCCGACAGCCCGGGGCAGTGCATGGTGGCGCTGGACGTGGGGCCCACGCGCCTGCTCGCCCGGGTCACACAGCGCTCGGCCCAGGCCTTGGGGCTGGCACCCGGTTTGCGGGTGTTTGCCCAAGTCAAGGGCATCGCAGTGTTGGGCTGAAACACCGCTGCCGCACACCCCGCCGCAGGGCGTATGCAATGGCGCACACACGCAGATTCCGACGGCCGTGAAAAGCGGCTACGCTGTCGCCCATGCCCCCGCCACCGTCGCCACCGCAGTTGCCTGCTCTGCGCCTGAGCCTGCGCACGTGGCTGCTGGGCCTGTGTTTGCTGACCACCCTGCCGCTGCTGGTGTTTGCCCTGTTGGTGGTGCGGGAGTACAAGGAATTCCAGCAGCGGGCCCTGGTGGAGCAACTGGAGCGGCGCAGCGACGAGCTGGCCCATGCCGTGGCCGAGCAGCTGCAGGGAACGCTGGGCGCACTCAACACGCTGGCCGCATCGGACGCTGCCCTGGCGCTGGATGTGCCCGGTTTGTACGCACACGCGCAGCGTGTGGTGCAAGGCGGCTCGGGCATCCACGCAATCACGCTGGTCACGCAGGACCTGCTTCTGTTTCAGACCACTGAGTCGCTGGGTCATTCCGGCATGCCGCTGAACGCCCCGCGCGGCCTGGAACCGGCGTTGCGCACACAAAGCCCCGGCGTCTCCGGTCCCTTCACCTCGCCGGAGGGCACCGGGCAGGTGGTTGCGCTGACGGTGCCCCTGGTGCGCGGCGGCGCAGCCACGCACGCGCTGCGCGGCATCGTGACTGTGGAATCGCTCAACCGGCTGGTGTCACCAGCGCGCCTGCCGGAAGGCTGGATCGCCAGCATTGGTGACGCCGAGGGCATGGTGGTCGCCCGCAGCCGCGACCCCGCCCGGTACGTGGGGCACCCCGTCAGCGCGTCCTTCCGCCAGGGCATGAACGAGGGTACGGCCCGGGCGTTTCTGGGTGCATCGCTGGAAGGCATTCCCACCATCAACCGCGTGCGGCCGGTGTTCGGCTTTGACTGGTACCTGGGCATGGCCGTGCCGCAAACCATTTTGCACGCCCCGGTCACAGCCATGCTGTGGCATATGGCGGGCTTGGGCCTGCTGTGGCTGGGCCTGTCGCTGGTGGCAGCGTTGGCGTTCTCGCAATACCTGCTGCGCCAGATGGAGGCCGTAGCCCGCACCGTGCACGGCAGCCACAGCGCGCAGCGCCGTCCCGTCACGCTGCGGGTCGCCGAGTTGGCCGACATCGCCCAGCAGTTCCTCGCCACCCAACGCAGCGAGGCCGCCATGCGCGGCGACCGCGACGTGGCCGTGACCGCGCGCGAACAGGTGCAGGACCTGTACGACCGCGCCCCCTGCGGCTACCACTCGCTGGACCGCGAAGGCCGCGTGCTGCGCATGAACCAGACCGAGCTGCAGTGGCTGGGACTGCCTCTGGCCAAGGTGCAGGGCCGCTCGTACACAGACTTTCTGACGCCGGCCAGCCGCCTGATCTTTCAGGACCGCTTTCCGCAGTTCATGCGGGACGGGCACATCAAGGACCTGGAGATGGAGCTGCAGACCGCTGCGGGCGGCGCTATGCCCATCCTGTTGAGCGCCACGGCCATCCACGACGCGTCGGGCCAGTTCATTGCCAGCCGCTCCACCGTGTTCGACCACACCGAGAAAAAGCGCGTGCAGGCGCAGCTGGAGCGCATGGCCCGCCGCGATGCGCTGACCGAGCTGAGCAACCGCCGCGACTTCTACGAAAAGGCGGAGTACGAAATCGCGCGCAGCCTGCGCAGCGGCCAGCCCTTCTGCGTACTCATGCTGGACGTGGACTTCTTCAAGAAGGTGAATGACGAGTACGGCCACGCCGGGGGCGACGACGTGCTGCGCCAACTGGCCCGGCTGCTGGCTGCGCAGCTGCGCACCGTGGATGTTCCCGCGCGGCTGGGCGGCGAAGAGTTTGCCGTGCTCATGCCCGGAACGCCGCTGCCGGAGGCGGCCCATGCCGCCGACCGCATCCGCGCCGCCTTGCAGGCCGCGCCCGTGACCTTGCGCGATGGCCGCGCGACCCAGGTCACCGTGTCGGTAGGCGTGGCCCAGTGGCACGCCGACGACGCGGACATCGACGCCACACTGAAGCGGGCCGACACCGCCCTGTACCGCGCCAAGGCCACCGGGCGCAACCGTGTCTGCACTGAAGGATAGGTGTGTAAGGTTCTCTGCAATTTGGACCCGTATCATCACCGCCCACACAAGGGCGGGAGTGCGCATACATGGGTTCATCAATCTGGCATCACGTCACCCAGGGGTTTGCGGTGGCGTTTCCGCCGCTGCTTGAAAGCATTCTGTTCTGGGGCTTTGCCACGCTGGTGGTGCATGTGTGCCAGCGGCTGGTGGAACACACCGCGTATTCGGTAGACCCTTCCAGCCGCCGCATCAGTGCGTCGCACGCGGCGCTGTGTGTGGGTTGCGTGGTCTGGGCACTGGATGTGGTGGGGTTGTTCATGTATGCGGAGCTGGCTCACCATGTGCTGGAGCTGCTGCCCGCGCTCAGCGGCTTGCTCATCATGGCCGTCAGCGCAAGGCTGACCATTCCCACCCTCAGCACCAGCGCCAGCAAGCGGCGCATCGTGGTGGCCGGCGTGTGGCTGGCGGCGGGCATGCTGGCGGCGCACTTCACCATCACGCGCGGGCATGTGCACAGTTTTGCGCAGGTGAACTGGCTGGCCATCGTGCTGTCCATGGTCACGGCCGTGGGCCTGGCCACCTACACCTCGGTGCGACACCGCTCGGCCAAGATGAGCGTGCTCACGCCCCACTTTCGGCAACAGACCTGGCAGGACAAGCTGCTGTGCGGCGGCGCCATCCTGCTGCTGCACTGGCTGCTGATCAACACGTTTCCGCTGCAGCTTGGCGACCCGGCTGGCGACTCGGACGGCATCGCACTGCTGGTGATCCTGCTGTTGTTTGCCATCGCGGTGGCTGTGGAGCAGATGAGCAACATGCGCTGGGACGCTGGCCGCCAGCAGTTGCTGCGCAGGGGGTTGTCGCTGATGCGCGTGTCCAACATGGCGCAGAACGCGGCGCGCGACATGGAGCTTTCGCTGATTGCCGACCACCTGTCCACCCTGTTGCGACCCGAGCGGCTGGCCCTGCACTTCCAGCCCATTGTGGATATGCAGCAGCGCGGCATCCAGTTCGAGGCGCTGCTGCGCATGACGGACCCGGTGCTGGGCACCATCCACCCCGAGACCTTTTTGCTGGTATGCGAGCTGCAGGGCAAGACGGCCGAGGTGGACCGCATGATCCTGCGCAACGCGCTCGACTGTGTGCAGGCCTGGCAGCAGACGGGCGTGCAGGGCGCCTCCATCAGCGTGAACGTGGCGCCCATCACGCTGCTGGACGTTGGCTTTGCGCCCTGGCTGGAGGGCGAGCTGGCTGCGCGCGCCCTCTCCCCCCAGGTGCTGAAGCTGGAGATGACCGAACACGCCATCATCGCCCTGGGCTCACAGATGGTGGCCGCCATCGACGACCTCGGTCGCCGGGGCGTGGCGGTGCTGATGGACGATTTCGGCGCGGGCTACTCGTCGCTGGGCATGCTGGCCGACCTGCCCATCGCGGGCATCAAGTGCGAGCGCCTGTTTGTGCGCCGCCTAGCGCAGGACAGGCGACGCCAGTCGCTGCTGCGGCACCTGGCCGCGTTGGCGCAGGAGTTTGGCCTCACGGTGGTGGTGGAGGGGGTAGAGACTGTGCAGGAGCTGCAGGCGCTGGCCGCGCTGGGGCTGCACTGCATCCAGGGCTATGTCTACAGTAAGCCCCTCCCGGCGGCCGAGATTCCTGCCTGGGTCCAAACCCAGATGCCTACGCAGCGCGCCGCGCTGCAGGCAGCCCTGCTGGCGCCGCGCGCGCCCCTGCCCCACGATCCCGTCCCGGCATTGGCGCCCGTGCCATGGGCGCCGCGCGGCTGATGCGCCATGCCGCCACTGGACCTCGCACACAGGCAGCGCAGGTTCGGCGCACTATGATCCGCCCATCATGCTCATCGAGACGCTGGACACCGCGCGCGACCTCGGTCGCCTGAAAGAAATTCTGGGTGTGATGGTGCGCCATGGCTTTGGCGACACAGTGCGCCGCATGGGTCTGGCCGACCGGCTAGAGCGCGCAGGCCAGGCGCTGCACTGGCCCCAGGCGGCCGAACTGGCCCGTGTGGAGCCCCCAGCGCAGGTGCGCATGGCACTGGAAGAGCTGGGGCCCACCTTCGTCAAGTTTGGCCAGATCCTGGCGGGCCGGGCCGACCTGTTTGGTCCCGAATGGATCATGGAGTTTGAAAAGCTCCACAGCCAGGTGCCAGCCCTGCCCATCGACGTGCTGCGCCCGCAGCTGCGCGAGGACCTGGGCGGCGAGCCCGAAGCGGTGTTCGCCCGCTTCGACACCACACCGCTGGCCGCCGCGTCCATCGCCCAGGTGCACCGCGCGCGCCTGCACGACGGCACCGAGGTGATCGTGAAGATCCGCCGCCCCGGCATTGCCGACACCATCGAGGCCGACCTGCGGCTGCTGCAGCGGCTGGCCGCGCTGGCCGAGGCCGAACTGCCCGCCCTCAAGCCCTACCAGCCACAGGCGCTGGTGCGCGAGTTTGCGCGCTCGCTGCGGCGCGAGCTGGACCTGGCGGGCGAATGTCGCCAGGCGGAGCGCATAGCCACCAACCTGGCAGGGCTGCCGCACATCGTGATCGCGCGCGTGCACTGGGAGCACACGGGCGAGCGCATCAACGTACAGGACTTCATCTGCGGCGTGCCCGGCCACGCGCTGCACGCGCTCACGCCCGCCGCGGGCTTCGACCGCGCCCTGCTGGCGCGGCGCGGCACGCAGGCCATGCTCAAGATGATCCTGGAGGACGGCATCTTCCACGCCGACCCGCACCCGGGCAACGTGTTCTATCTGCCGGGCAACCGCATTGCGTTCATCGATTTCGGCATGGTGGGCCGCCTGTCGGAGCGCCGCCGCGACGACCTGCTGCACCTGCTGCTGGGCCTGGTGCAGCACCAGCCCCAGGCGGTGGTGGATGTGCTGCTGGGGTGGACGGGCGACGGCCCGGGCCTGAACGTGGGCCAGCTTGAAACCGAGATCGAAGCCTTTGTGGACCAGTACCACGGCGTGCCGCTGGCCCAGCTGAGTCTGGGCCAGATGCTGGCCGACGTGAGCACGATCCTGCGCGAGCACCACCTCGGCTTGCCGCCGGACCTGGCGCTGCTCATCAAGGCCTTCATCTCACTGGAGGGCATGGGCCGCAACCTGGACCCGGGCTTTCACATGGCCACCGAAACCCTTCCACTGCTGCGGCAGATGGCGCAGAACCGCTACCAGCCCCAGGCCCTGGCGGGCCGCGCCTGGCGCACCCTGCGCCGCGCGCTGAGCACGGCGGAGCAACTGCCCGACGACATTGCGCGCCTGCTGCGCAACGCGCGCCGCGGCAAGCTGCAGGTGGGCATCGAGCTGGCACACCTCAAGCGCGTGGGCGACCAGATCGACCGCTCGGCCAACCGGCTGGCCATGGCGCTGGTCATTGCGGCGCTCATCATCGGCTCGTCCATCGTGATGACCGTGAAGGGCGGGCCCACCCTGTTCGGGCTGCCGGCCTTCGGCTTTCTGGGATTCATGGGGGCCGTGGTGTGCGGGCTGTGGCTGGTGCGCGCCATCTGGCGCAGCAGCCACCGGCGGGATGATGACTGAGAGGCGCTGCTGCCTCGACCTGCCTGCTGCTGGGGGATGTGTTTGATGCGGCGAGTGCGATGTTGTCGGGTGGCGCCCTTCGCACTAACCCGACCCACCTGCTGCAACTGGCGCAGATGTAGGTCGGGTTAGCGCAGCGTAACCCGACGCTATACCCCGGCTCCCGCGGTCACCTCTGCGCGTTAGGAAAGAACAACTGCTCGCCACCAATCTTGTAGCCCGCAATCGCCTGCTGGCCGGCGGGCGACACAACCCAGTCCACAAACTTCTGGGCGTCCTGCGCTTTCACATGCGGGTGTTTGGCAGGGTTCACCACCATCACGCCGTATTGGTTGAAGAGCTTGGTATCGCCCTCCACCAGCACGGCCATGTCGGCGCGGTTCTTGAAGTTGAGCCAGGTGCCCCGGTCGGCCAGCACATAGGCGCCGCTGGATGCTGCAATGTTGAGCGCCGGGCCCATGCCGCAGCCGCATTCCTTGTAGCCACTGCCCTTGGCGGTGTCGGCGCCGGCCAGCTTCCAGTAGCGCAGCTCGGCCGCGTGGGTGCCGCTTTTATCTCCGCGAGAGACGAATTTCGCGTTGGCGGCGGCCAGCTTTTGCAGCGCGGCGACGATGTCTTTGCCCTTGGTGCCCACCGGATCGTCCTTGGGGCCGATGAGGATGAAGTCGTTGTACATCACGGGGTAGCGCTTCACGCCCCAGCCGTCGGCCACAAACTTTTCTTCGGCCACCTGGTCGTGCACGAACAGCACGTCGGCGTCGCCGCGGCGCGCCATGTCCAGGGCCTGACCGGTGCCCAAAGCCACCACCTTCACGTCCAGGCCGCTGGCCTTCTTGAACTCGGGCATCAAGTAGCCGAACAGGCCCGACTGCTCGGTGGACGTGGTGGACGCCATGGTGATGTTCTGCGCGTGCGCAGCACCGCATACTACAAAAATAGTAGCTGCCAGCGCTTTCTGGACAAGCGCTACAGCCCTAAAAGGCTTGAAACTCTTCTTCATCGTGGTCATCCCAGTTCTCCTTTGACAAACAAACGGGCGGCCTCCGGCAAGGGGCCGTTGAAAAAATCGTGCACTGGCAGGTCGGCCACCAGGCGGCCGTGCTCCAGGTAGATCACGCGGCTGGCCAGGCGCTTGACTTGGCCCAGGTTGTGGCTGCTGAAGACCATGGTCACCGGGTGCGCGGGGCCGGCGCTGCCGTGGCTGGCGGCGAAGTCGGCCATCAGCGCCTCGACCTCGCGCTTGGCGTGCGGGTCGAGGCTGGCGGTGGGCTCATCGAGCAGCAGCACATCGGGCCGCCTGGCCCAGGCCCGCGCCAGGGCCAGGCGCTGCTGCTGGCCGCCCGACAGCGTGCGGGCGTTCTGCGCAGCCAAGTCTGCGAGGCCTACGCGTGCCAGGGCCGGCAGGGCCTGGGCCCGCGCCTCGCGCCAGCGGGTGCCGCGCAGCCACAACGCCAGCGCCACATTGTTTTGCGCGCTGGTGCGCAGCATGTGGGGCCGCTGGAACAGCATGGCCTGGCGCATGCTGGGGTCGCAATGCAGTCCGCCTCCTTGTGCATCGGCCAAGCCATGCAGGACGCGCAGCAGGGTGCTCTTGCCGCTGCCGTTGGCACCTACTAGGGCCACGCGCTCGCCGGGCTGGATGATGAGGTGGATGTCCGTCAGCGCCTGCACGCGGCCATAGCGCACGGTGACGCCGTCCAGCATTGCCCAGGGGGCGACCACGGTGCCAGGGGCCCTCATGCCGCGACCCCCACCGGCGTGCTGCTGGCGGCACCGTCCACCCTCTCGCGCCAGCGGCGCAGCAGGCCCACCAGCACGTTCAGCGCCAGCACGACGGCCAGCAGAATCAGGCCCAGCGCCAGCGCCAGCGGCAGGTCGCCCTTGCTGGTCTCCAGCGCAATGGCGGTAGTCATCACGCGCGTGAAGCCGTCAATGTTGCCGCCCACGATCATCACCGCGCCCACTTCCGAAATGGCGCGGCCGAACGATGCGATCAGCACGGTGAGCAGCGCATAGCGCTCGTCCCACGCCAGCAGCAGGCTGCGCAGCAGTGGCCCAGCGCCCAGTGACCGCAGTTGTTCGCCATGCGCGCGGTCGGCATCCTCCACCACCTGGCGCGTGAGCGCAGTCACCACGGGCAAAACCAGCAGCGCTTGCGCCAGCACCATCGCCTTGAAGCTGAACAGCCAGCCGAGCGCGCCCAGCGGGCCGCTGCGCGACAACAGCAGGTACACCAGCAGCCCGATCACTACCGATGGCACGGCCAGCAAGGTGTTGAGCACCGCCAGCACGGCGCCACGCCCGGCAAAGCGCGCCACGCCCAGCCAGGCGCCCAGCACCAGGCCCAGCCCGCAGGCCAGCAGGCAGGCCGTGGCGCTGACGGACAAAGACCGGCCGACGATGCTCCAGAGCACAGGGTCGGACGAAAGGGTGAGCTGCAGCGCTGTGCTCGCGCTTTCGGAGAGGGTGGACATCGATGAAAACAGACCAAGGTGACGCCCCGTGCGGCGCACAGGTTTGGGCTATCGTAGGCACCCACTGAATAACCAGCGATATGTAATCTCGTGCATAGGGTCCAGCTCCACTACACACTCAGCCGCGATGCGGGCAACGCCCTCATCCGCAACCCTTTGCCCGAGTTGCTGCAGGCCGTGGCAGAACGCGGTTCCATCTCGGGTGCAGCGCGCGGGCTGGACCTTTCCTACCGCCATGTGTGGGGCGCGCTCAAGCGGTGGGAGGAACAGCTGGGCGGCGAGCTCATCGTGTGGGGCAAGGGACAGTCGGCCCAGCTCAGCGAGTTCGGCACCAAGCTGCTGTGGGCCGAACGCCAGGCCCAGGCGCGGCTGGCTCCGCAGATTGCCGCGCTGCATGCCGACCTGGAACGCGCGTTTGCCGTGGCCTTTGACCCCGATGCCCACGTGCTGACGCTTTACGCCAGCCACGATGACGCGCTGGCCACACTGCGCGCACATGCAGCCCAGCCGGGCAGTGCCAGCCCGCTGCACCTGGACATCCGCTTTGTGGGCAGCGTGGACGCCATTCGCGCGCTCAACGAGGGACGGTGCACGCTGGCGGGGTTCCACACGGTCGAGCACGCCGGTGCCGAATCGCTGACGGCCCACACCTACAAACCCCAGCTGCAGCCGGGCCTGCACAAGCTCATCGGCTTTGCGCAACGCACGCAGGGCCTGATGGTGGCGCATGGCAACCCGCTGGGGCTGCGCACGCTGGCCGACGTAGTGCGCACCGGCGCACGGTTTGTGAACCGGCCGCTGGGCAGCGGCACGCGTGTGTTGCTGGACGACCTGCTGGCGCAATCAGGCATTGCGGCCGATGCGGTGCAGGGCTACGGGCTCCATGAACCCTCGCACACCGCCGTGGCCCAGGCCGTGGCAGCGGGGGCAGCGGACGCAGGCCTGGGCATCGAGTTGGCGGCCCGCGCGCGCGGGCTGGACTTTGTGCCCCTGGTGCAGGAGCGCTACCACCTGGCGTGCCTCAAGGCCAGCCTGGACCAGCCCGCCACGCTGGCGCTGCGCACCCTGCTGCGCACTACGCAATGGCAAGCTCAGCTCGCCGCTGTACCAGGGTATGCGCCGCTGCACTGCGGCGAGGTGCTGGCCATGAGCACTGTGCTGCCCTGGTGGAAGTTTGCACGCCGCAAACCCGAACGGCCGGGCCGGGCAGGCTGACACGGGGGCGTCACCCACAGACCAGAGCCACGGCCTCCGTGCCCGCGCAAAACGGTCGCAGCGCACCAAAAATGGTCTAGGAAGAAACCCTTATTGCTCCTATATCAGGAGCAATAAGTTCAGCATCAGCCTAGGGATAGCCCCGTCACGCTGCCGTCAGGCTCTGCCTAGACTGCTCCGTAGAATCGCGCCCTTGAAAAAGTTGGTTGGGCGGCCTGCGCAGATCCGCGGGCCGCACCGCACACCCCCGGCACGCCTTTCCATTGGAGACACCATGCAGGCATTACTCAAATTTTCCAGGGCCGTTGACTGGCTGAGCTCTGGCATCGGCAAGCTCAGCATGTGGCTGATCCTGGCCACCACCCTCATCAGCGCCGGCAATGCCGTCGTGCGCAAGGCATTCAACACCAGCTCCAACGCACTGCTCGAAGTGCAGTGGTATCTGTTTGCCGCCGTATTCATGCTGGGCGCGGGTTACTGCCTGCTCAAGAACGCCCACGTCCGCATCGACTTCATCGCGTCCCGCCTGTCGGCACGCACGCGCAACTGGATCGACATCGTGGGCATTCTGGTGGTGCTGTTTCCGTTTTGCTGGATCTGTATCGACCTGGGCTGGCCGCTGTTCGTGCGGGCCTGGGAATCGGGCGAAATGTCGCAAAGCGCGGGCGGCCTGGTGCGCTGGCCCGCCTACGGCCTCATCCCGCTGGGCTTTGCGCTGTTGATGCTGCAAGGCGTGTCCGAGCTGATCAAGCGCGTGGCCTTCCTGCGCGGCCAGGGGCCGGACGCGCTGTCGCACGATAACGAGCCGTCGGAAGAAGAAAAGCTGGCCGCAGCCATGGCCGCGCAGCTCGAAGCCGATGCCAAGAACACCATCCCATCTCCCAAGGCAGGCTAAGCCATGCTCGCGACCTTTCTGACCCAAAACTTCGTTCCGCTGTTGTTCGGCGGCCTGCTGCTGCTGCTGCTCACCGGCTTTCCGGTGGCCTTTGCGCTGGCTGCAGCCGGAATGGGCTTTGGCTGGCTGGGCATTGAACTGGGCTTGTTCCCTTCCGTGCTGTTCCAGGCACTGCCGCTGCGCATCTTCGGGATCATGCAGAACGATACGCTGCTGGCCATCCCGTTCTTCACCTTCATGGGCATCATCCTGCAGAAGTCCGGCATGGCCGAAGACCTGCTGGAGACCGTGGGCCAGATCTTCGGCCCCGTGCGCGGCGGCGTGGCGATTGCCGTGATACTGGTGGGCGCGCTGCTGGCCGCCACCACAGGCGTGGTGGCCGCGGCGGTGATCTCCATGGGCCTGATCTCGCTGCCGATCATGCTGCGCTACGGCTACAGCCGGGTGCTGGCCACGGGCGCCATCACGGCCTCGGGCACGCTGGCCCAGGCCATTCCGCCGTCGCTGGTGCTGATCGTGCTGGCCGACCAGCTCGGCCGCTCGGTGGGCGACCTGTATGCCGGCGCACTGCTGCCTGGCTTCATGCTGGTGGGCTTGTACATCCTGTTCGTGGTGGCGATTGCCATCTTCCTGCCCAAGTGGGCCCCCGCACTGCCGCCGGAAGCCCGCATCTACCGCGAGCCCAATGGCAACTCCGGTCACAAGTCGCTGCTGGTGCTGCTGCTGATCTGCGCGGCCGTGGGTTTTGGCTGGGCGCAGGTGCACGACACACTGATGACCCGCTGGCTGGAGCGCAGCATGCCTTCGCCACGCGACGAGATCGTGATCCTGTCGATGACGCTGGCCTCGCTGACCGCGCTGGTGCTTTCCATCCTGAACCGCATCGCGCGCCTGGGCCTGCTGTCGCGCCTGGCCGAGCAGGTGACCTTTGTGCTGATGCCCCCGCTCATCCTGATCTTCCTGGTGCTGGGGACGATCTTCCTGGGCGTGGCCACACCCACCGAAGGCGGTGCCATGGGTGCGGTGGGCGCCCTGGTGCTGGCCATGATCAAGAAGCGCCTGAGCTGGACGCTGATGCAGGAAGCCATGGACAACACGGCCCGCTTGGCGTCGTTCGTGCTGTTCATCCTGATCGGGTCCACCGTGTTCAGCTTCACCTTCAACGCGGCCGACGGCCACTTCTGGGTGGAACACCTGTTCGACAAGGTGCCCGGCGGCCAGATCGGCTTCCTGCTGGTGGTCAACCTGCTGATCTTCATCCTGGGCATGTTCATCGACTTCTTCGAGATCGCGTTCATCGTGGTGCCCCTGCTGGTGCCCGTGGCCGAGAAAATGGGCATCGACATGATCTGGTTCGGCGTGATCATCGCCATGAACCTGCAGACGTCCTTCCTCACGCCTCCGTTCGGGTTTGCGCTGTTCTACCTGCGCAGCGTAGCGCCGCGCAAGGACTACAAGGACCGGGTGACCGGGGCGCCCATACGCGCGGTGAGCACCACCGAGATCTACAAGGGCTCCATCGCGTTCATCTTCATCCAGTTGGCGATGGTGGGCATCATCATGGCCAACCCGGGCTTGGTGACCGGCAACATCGACCACGGCGAGGCCATGAGCGAGGAAGACGTGCTGCAGCGCCTGAACAGCATGGGCGGCGACCTGACGCCTCCGCCCGACCCGTCGCTTGACGCGGCCAGCGACCCCGCTGCCGATATGGATGCCCCGGCCGCCTCCGAAGAAGTGGACCCGCTGAAGGCGCTGCAGGACTCGATGGCGGGCGAGAAGAAGAACTAGAACGGAGCCAAGGCAAGCGACGGCGGCTTACGCCGCGATACGCCACCCCCCAAAGCCCCCTGGCAGGCCTCCTGCCCGGGGGCTTTTTACATGGGGTCTGACCCAAGGGCGGGGGGACTTGGGAGCGGAGGGCAGGCCTGGGGCGATCGCAGTACTCTGCAGGACCATTTGGGATGAAGCACGCCCCACCACTGGCGGGACCGCAAAGGCCACCGCGCGCTGCCGCGCATCACCCTGCGTAGCGGGAAAGGGTGGCTCGCAACGCCACTAAATTGCCCCTGCAATCCGCACACGCGTTCGGGCCATGCTTGACCAGTACCGCGCGAAGGTCCTAAGACGATCTTTGGAGAGCCCCCATGCCTTGACACGGCCCAGTGCGCCCTGACCGCGGCACGCACACTACACGCTTCTTCAACCACCACGCTCAAACGCAAAAAAGCCCGCCGGGCGAACCGGGCGGGCTTTCTGTCGCACTGCCAAGGCAGCATGCGACCGCTGCATTGGCGCTGAAGGAAGATGTTTAGATCTTCTGTGCCGACATGAAGGTGTCGTAGCGGGCTTCCGCAAAGCGGAACCAGAGGATCTGGTCGCGCTGGAAGGTGCGCATGTCGGCGTAGATCTTCTTCCACTCGGGGCTCTTGGCATCGTTCTCGGCGAAGACTTCCATGGAGGCCTTGAAGGACGCGTCCATGACGGCTTGCGAGAAGGGCAGCACCTTGGTCTTGGCGGCCACCAGTTGCTTCAGCGCGCCGGGGTTCAGGGCGTCGTACTTGGCCAGCATGTCGGTGTGGGCAAAGGCCGCAGCCGCTTCCACGATGGCCTTGTTCTCGGCAGACAGGGACTCCAGCGCCTTGTTGTTGATGAAGAAGTCCACTTCAGGACCGCCTTCCCACCAGCCGGGGTAGTAGTAGAACGGAGCGACCTTGTTGAAGCCCAGCTTCTGGTCGTCGTACGGACCCACCCACTCGGCTGCGTCCAGGGTGCCCTTTTCGAGCGACTGGTACACCTCGCCGCCGGGGATGCTCTGGGGCACGGCGCCCAGCTTCTGCATCACTTCGCCGATCAGGCCGCCGCCCAGGCGCATCTTCAGGCCCTTGAAATCGGCAGCGGTCTTGATTTCCTTGCGGAACCAGCCACCCATCTGCGTGCCGGTGTTGCCACCAGCGTAGCTGGTCATGTTGTAGCCGTTGTAGAACTCGTTCATGAGCTTGCGGCCGTTGCCGTGCATCATCCACGCGTTCATCTGGCGGGCATTGAAGCCGAAGGGAATGGCCGAGCCCAGCGCGAAGGCGGGGTTCTTGCCGTAGAAGTAGTACGGCACGGTATGGGCCATTTCCACGGTGCCGGCTTGCACGCCGTCCACCACGCCGAAGGGAGGCATCAGTTCGCCGCCAGCATGCACGGAGATTTCGAACTTGCCGCCAGACATGGCCTTCACGGCCTTAGCGAAAACCTCAGCGCCGCCATAGATGGTGTCCAGCGACTTGGGGAAGCTGGAGGCCAGGCGCCAACGAACGGCGGCCTGCGCGTGGACAGCGGGCGCAGCGCCTGCAGCCAGCACGCCAGCGATGCCAGCGTGCTTGATGATTGAACGACGATCCATGAGGTTCTCTCCGATATATTGATTGGAAAACTTGGGCGCACGCGTTGTGCACGGCGGGCCAAGGACTGTTTCAGCCGGGTTCATTGTAGAAACATGCCCCAGCGGACTTTTGGGGGTTTTCCCGCGAAAAATCCGCGTCTTCTACAAGACTTCAGGCTTCTGCAAGCATCTGCGCGACAGTGCGTACCGGGGCATTGAGCGGGCCTGTAAGAGTCCCCCGCGCCACACCCAATACCGCTGAACGACTGCGCCTGGTTGGTGCAGTGATTGCAACTCGGTTGGCCTGGCCCTGCCCGGCCGCTGCGGGGACCCAGCCCCTCAGGCGGCCCGCACTTGCGGCGCCGCCGCCGACAGAAAACGCGCCTCGATGGACGCACGGATCCCCTTGGCATCCAGACCTTGCAGGGCCATGAGCTTGGCAGGATCGCCATGCTCGATGAACACGTCGGGCAGGCCCAGCTGCAGTACGGGGCGCACGATGCCCGCAGCGTTCAGCGCTTCGGTCACCGCGCTGCCTGCGCCGCCCATCACCGCGCCGTCTTCCAACGTCACCAGCGCATCATGGCGCTCGGCCACATCGCGCAGGAGGGCTTCGTCCACAGGCTTGGCCCAGCGCATGTTGACCACCGTTGCGTCGAGCGATTCGGCTGCTTCCAGCGCGGGGTATAGCAAGCTACCGAAAGACAGGATGGCGACGCGCGGGGCCTTGGTGTCCGTGCCCTGGCGCTCCCGGCGAACCTCACCCTTGCCGAACGGCAGCGCGTCCAGCCCGGCGAGCGGCGCCACGCCCGCGCCACTGCCACGCGGGTAGCGCACGGCGACCGGGTGGTTCTGCGCGAAGGCGGTGGACAGCAGCTGGCGGCACTCGCGCTCGTCAGCAGGGCAGGCCATGCTCATGTTGGGGACGCAGCGCACGAAGGGAATGTCGTATGCGCCTGCGTGCGTCGCTCCGTCGGCCCCCACCAGGCCTGCGCGGTCCAGCGCAAACACCACGGGCAGGTTCTGCAGCGCCACGTCGTGGATCAGCTGGTCGTAGCCACGCTGCAGGAAGGTGGAATAGATGGCCACCACGGGCTTGACGCCTTCGCAGGCCATGCCCGCGGCAAACGTGACGGCATGCTGCTCGGCAATGCCCACGTCGTAGTAACGGTCTGGAAAGCGCTTTTCAAACTCCACCATGCCCGATCCTTCGCGCATGGCAGGCGTGATGCCCACCAGGCGCGCATCGTGCGCGGCCATGTCGCACAGCCACTGGCCGAACACCTGCGTAAAGGTCTGCTTGGGCGGCGTGGCGGGCTTGGTGAGGCCCACGCTGGGGTCGAACTTGCCGGGTCCGTGGTAGGCAATCGGGTCGGCCTCGGCCAGCTTGTAGCCCTGGCCTTTTTTGGTGACCACATGCAGGAACTGCGGGCCCTTGAGACCCTTGATGTTTTCCAGCGTGGGGATCAGCGAGTCGAGGTCGTGCCCGTCGATGGGGCCGATGTAGTTGAAGCCGAATTTCTCGAACAGGGTTGCTGGCACCACCATGCCCTTGGCCTGCTGCTCAAAGCGCTTGGCCAGCTCCAGCAGCGGCGGCGCGTTCTTGAGCACGCTCTTGCCCACGTCGCGCGCCTTGGCGTAGAACTGCCCGCTCATCAGCTGCGCCAGGTAGCGGTTCAGCGCGCCCACCGGCGGGCTGATGCTCATGTCGTTGTCGTTGAGCACGACCAGCAGGTTGCAGTCGGCCACACCGGCGTTGTTCAGCGCCTCGAAGGCCATGCCGGCCGTCATGGCGCCGTCGCCGATGATGGCCACCGCATGGCGGTTCTCACCCTTGCGCTGGGCGGCCAGGGCCATGCCCAGCGCGGCCGAGATGCTGGTGCTGGAGTGCGCCGTGCCGAAGGTGTCGTAGATACTCTCGGCCCGCTGCGGAAAGCCCGAGATGCCGCCCAACTGGCGCAGCGTGTGCATGCGGTCGCGGCGGCCGGTCAGTATTTTGTGCGGGTAGGTCTGGTGACCCACGTCCCACACCAGGCGGTCTTCGGGGGTGTTGAAGACGTGGTGCAGGGCCACGGTCAATTCCACCGTGCCGAGGTTGGAACTCAAGTGCCCGCCGGTCTGCGAGACACTGTCCAGCACAAACCCCCGCAGCTCGGCGGCCAGGACTTTCAGGTCCGCACGCGACAGCTGTCGCAGGTCGGCCGGATCGTTGATGGTCTGCAGCAGGGGGTAGGAAGTCGTGGACATTTACTATCTTTTTAATAGCTGTCAGCGCTTATTGGATAAGCGCTAGCGGCCAGTTTTACTTGCATTTTTATTGCACACCGCCCCACTGCACGCAGGCTGGGCAAGGTGACGTTCGTGCGAAGCAGCGGCATCGCATCAGTACGACCGCTGCACCACCATGTCCGCCAGGGCCGCCAGCGGGCGGGCGTCGGGCAGGCCGCTGCGCGCGAGGGCTGCGTGGGCCTGCGTGAGCAGGTCCTGCGCATAGGCCTGGGCCTGCTGCAGGCCCAGCAAGGATACATAAGTGGGCTTGTCGGCCGCCGCGTCCTTGCCGGCCGTCTTGCCCAGGGTGGCGGAGTCGGCCACCACGTCGAGGATGTCGTCCACCACCTGGAAGGCCAGACCCATGGCCGCGCCGTAGTCCGACAAGGCCTGGTAGGCGGTGGGCGATGCCTGGCCGCAGACCGCCCCCATGAGCACGCTGCCCTGTAGCAGCGCCCCGGTCTTGAGCAGATGCATCCGGCGCAGCTGGTCTTCCGTCAGCGCCACGCCCACGCTCGCCAGGTCAATGGCCTGGCCGCCCGCCATGCCCGCCGAGCCGGCCGCACGCGCCAGCAGGCGGCACAAGGCGGCCTGCGCGGCTGCGGGGATGTCCGAATCTCCGGGCGTCAGCAGCTCGAACGCAAACGCTTGCAGCGCATCGCCAGCCAGCAGGGCCGCGGCCTCGCCAAACTGGACGTGCACCGTGGGCTTGCCCCGGCGCAGAACGTCGTTGTCCATGCAGGGCATGTCGTCGTGCACCAGCGAATACGCGTGGATCAGTTCCACAGCACAGGCCGCACGCAAGGCGGCGTCGTCCATGGCGCGCTGTGCTGCGGCATCCGCGTTTTCGGCAGCGCTGCGGGCGGCCTCGTGCGCCGCCAGCACCAGCAGCGGGCGCAGCCGCTTGCCACCGTCCAGCACGGCGTAGCGCATGGCGTCGCCCAGGCCGGCAGGTGCGTCCACGCCCACCCATTGCGACAAGGCCTGCTCCACGCGGGCAAGGTGGTTCCGGCTCCAGGGGCCGGTGTCAAAAGCGGAATTCAAATGCATGGGGACGGCGCTCATTCCTGTGTCCAGGGTTGCAGCTGGCCCTCATCCAGCACCTTGATCTGGTCCTGCACGGCTTCGAGCCGTTGGCGGCAGAACGCGAGCAGCGTGGCGCCGCGCTGGTAGCCCGCCAGCATCTGGTCCAGCGGCAACTGGCCCGATTCGATGCGGGCCACGAGTTGCTCCAGCTCCTCCAGCGCCGCCTCATAGCTGGCAGGTTGGGCGGGTAAGGCGGGGGTTGCGGGAGCCTTGGGCATGGGCAGGGCGCTGGGCGCGGATGAAAAACCGCCGATTTTAGGCGCAGCACCGAGGTGCCTGCACCGACCCCGGCCCGCCCCAGCCGCAATGGCACACGCGGCCTAATCACGTAGCGGGGGTGCGGGAATAACCCCACCGCCTATAATCCCATTCCCGTCGAGCCGGCTACCCACCCTAGCCGGTTTTCTTTTTCCAGATGCGCCCCGGCGCACCTCCCTGTGGGGAGTCTTTAGGTCAGGTCACCCATGTCTGATTTAAGTCTTCAACTGCAGCAGGCTGCAAGCCAACTACCAGTTTCAAGCTACTTTGACGAAGCGCTGTTCCAGCGCGAGCTGGAGACCATCTTCCAGCGCGGGCCCCGCTATGTGGGGCACCAATTGGCCGTGCCCCATGCGGGCGACTACTACGCGCTGCCCCAGGAGGGCGAGGGCCGCGCCCTGGTGCGCAATGCCCAGTGCGGGATTGAACTGGTATCCAACGTCTGCCGCCACCGGCAGGCCGTCATGCTCAAGGGCAAAGGCTCGCTGCAAGGCCAGGGCAAGGGGCATGCGGGCGGCAACATTGTGTGCCCGCTGCACCGCTGGACCTACAGCCCCCAGGGCGAGCTGCTGGGCGCACCGCATTTTGCGCACGACCCGTGCCTGAACCTGAACAACTACCAGTTGCGCGAGTGGAACGGTCTGCTGTTCGAAGACAACGGTTACGACGTAGCCGCCGACCTGGCCCAGATGGGGCCGCGCGCCGACTTGGACTTTGACGGCTACGTGCTCGACCACGTAGAGTTGCACGAGTGCAACTACAACTGGAAGACCTTCATCGAGGTCTATCTGGAGGACTACCACGTCGGCCCGTTCCACCCAGGCTTGGGGCAATTCGTCACCTGTGACGACCTGCGCTGGGAGTTCGGCAAGAACTACTCGGTGCAGACCGTGGGCGTGGCCAACCGCCTTGGCAAGGCTGGCAGCCCGGTGTACGAGCGCTGGCACAAGGCGCTGCTGGACTACCGCGAAGGCAAGCCGCCGAAATACGGCGCCATCTGGCTCACGCTGTACCCGCACATCATGATCGAGTGGTATCCGCATGTGCTCACCGTGTCCACGCTGCACCCCATCAGCCCGACCAAGACGCTGAACATGGTGGAGTTCTACTACCCCGAGGAGATCGCCGCCTTCGAGCGCGAATTCGTCGAGGCGCAGAAGGCCGCGTACATGGAAACCTGCATCGAGGACGACGAGATCGGCGAACGCATGGACGCTGGCCGCAAGGCTCTGCTGGCGCGCGGCGACAACGAAGTGGGCCCTTACCAGAGCCCCATGGAAGACGGCATGCAGCACTTTCACGAGTGGTACCGGGAAGCCATGGGTAGTGAGGCATTGGGCACCAACGCAGCAAAGCGCTAAATACGGCGGAAAAATCCCGCCAATCTGCAGGCATGCCTCAGCCTGCTCTCATTACAATAGCTGGAAGTGCTTAAAAAATAAGCGCCTCCGGCTATTTTCATTTCTGCACCGCAGGTGCATGTCATAAAGATCACAACCCGATGCAAGCCCTCTGGATGGTGTTGGCCGCGTTCCTGTTTGCCAGCATGGGCGTGTGCGTCAAGATCGCTTCGGACTTCTTCAACTCGGCCGAACTGGTGTGCTACCGCGGCATCATCGGCATGGGCATCCTGTGGATGCTGGCGCGTTCGCAGAAGGTGACGCTGGCCACGCGCTACCCCGGCATGCATGCTTGGCGCAGCCTGGTGGGGGTGGCTTCGCTGGGTGCGTGGTTCTACGCCATCGCCCACCTGCCGCTGGCCACGGCCATGACGCTCAACTACATGAGCAGCGTGTGGATTGCCGCCTTCCTGGTGGGCGGCACGTTGCTGGCCTGGAGGCCCTCGGCGGCCGCACCGCGGCCCGCGCTGCAGGGGCCGCTGGTACTGACGGTGCTGACCGGCTTTGTGGGTGTGGTTCTCATGCTGCGCCCCAGCCTGGACCAAAACCAGGCCTTCGCCGGGATGATCGGCCTCATGTCCGGCCTCTCGGCTGCATTTGCGTACATGCAGGTGGTGGCCCTGTCCCGCTTGGGCGAACCCGAATCGCGCACCGTTTTCTACTTTGCCGTGGGGTCCGCCGTCGCCGGTGGTGGTGCCATGGTGTTCACCGGCGTGTCGGACTGGCCGGGCTGGCAGGCGCTGTGGCTGCTGCCCATCGGTGTGCTTGCTGCGGGCGGCCAGCTGTGCATGACGCGCGCCTATGCCAGCGCCAAGAGCCAGCGCGGCACACTGGTGGTGGCCAACCTGCAGTATTCAGGCATTGTGTTCGCGGCCATCTACAGCGTGGCTTTGTTTGGCGACCAGCTTCCGCCCATTGCCTGGCTGGGCATGGTGCTCATCGTGGGCAGCGGCATCGTTGCCACCGTGCTCCGGGCGCGGGCGGCGCCCGGTACCCCGGCCGAGGAACATTGAGATGCAAAGTCCGCTGCGCAGACACAGCACTGGGCCTTCACACCCGCCGCCGCTCATGCGCACAATGCAGCGACTCCCCTCTCATCGCGCTTGCCTTCCAGCCGCCGCCACACCATGACCTACACCACCCTCATTTCCGCCCCAGAGCTCCAGTCCCTCATCGCTAGCGGCGCACCGCTGATGGTGTTTGACTGCAGCTTCGAACTCATGCAGCCCGCAGCCGGTGCGCAGCAGTACGCACAGGCCCACATTCCCGGTGCGGTCTATGCCCACCTCGATACCAACCTGAGCGCCAAGCACGGCGCCCCCGGCGCAGGCGGCACTGTGACGGCGCAAGAGGCCGACCAGCCCGCGTCCGGTGGCCGCCACCCGCTGCCCAGCCGGGAGCGTTTTGCGATGTGGCTGTCCAGCGTGGGCTTTGCCAACAACATGCAGGCCGTGGTGTACGACCGGCAGGGCGCCAACTACTGCGGGCGCCTGTGGTGGATGCTCAAGTGGGCGGGCCACGATGCCGTGGCCGTGCTGGACGGCGGCCTGCAGGCCTGGCAGGCAGCCGGCGGCGCGGTCAACAGTGGCGACGAGCCCGCGCACTTCCAGTCCAACTTCCAGCTGGGCGCGCCTTTGCGTCGGCTGGCGACGGCCGGTGACGTGCTAGCTCACCTGCAGCAACCGGGCCAGACAGTGATCGACGCACGTGCAGGCGCTCGCTACCGTGGCGAGGTGGAGCCGCTCGACCCGGTGGCCGGGCACATCCCCGGCGCGCTCAACCGGCCATTTGCCGAGAACATTGGCACAGATGGCCGCTTCAAGCCCGCAGAGCAGCTGCGCGCCGAGTTTGAAACCCTGCTGGCCGGGCGCGACCCGGCCACCGTCGTGCATCAGTGCGGTAGCGGCGTGAGCGCCGTGCCCAACCTGCTGGCCATGGAAGTGGCCGGCTTGGGCCCCACGGCGTTGTTTGCCGGCAGCTGGAGCGAGTGGTGCAGCGACCCCGCCCGGCCGGTTGAAAAATAGCCCCCATGCTCCCCACTGCGTGTGGTCGCTGCCCCCCGAGGGGGCCGTTTTCATCTTGGGGCGGCCCGGCGATGAAAAATAGCCCCCACGCTCCCCATTGCGTGTGGTCGCTGCCCCCCGAGGGGCCGTTTTTTCATTTTGGGGCGGCCCGGCGATGAAAAAAGGGCTGGAAACACACCCACACCACCCGCACCAGTGGCAAAAGCGCAAAAAAGATGGTTTTGAGGGTGCTATCAAAACCATGAGCAGAAACGGGCGGGTTGCGCCGCGCGGCACAGCAAGCCCGCCCGCCTGATATGCCGGCCGGCACCTGATGCGCGTGTAAGGCAAATTCCTACATGGCGCACCGCAGAACCAGACACACTGCGCAGCCAAACCCCGACTTAATTTCTGATTGGGGCGGTTTCACAATCCATTTCAACGGATCACGCAACACCTGCAATCGGCAGGAAACGCAGGCCCGGAACTGGAAAAAAGGAAGCTGCCATGACCAACGAACAACTCCTCGCTGAAATCCGCGAAGCCAACCTGACGTACCTGATGTTGGCCCAGACCCTGATTCGCCAGGACAAGGCGGAAGCCGTGTTCCGGCTGGGCATGAACGAAGAATCTGCCGACATCCTGGCCTCGCTGTCTGCAGCGCAGGTGATGAAGCTGGCCTCCCGCAACACGCTTCTGTGCAGCTTCCGTGTGGACGACAACCTGGTGTGGAGTCTGCTGACCAACCACTCGGCCAAGAAGGTGGGCAACGATGCCACCAACACCCTGCACGCAAACATCCTGATGGCCAGCCGCGTGTCGGAAGTGCTCTGAACCTCGGTCCGCCCTGTACCGGCCTGTACCGCCCTCGTTTTCACCCTGCCGCCTGAAAGCCCGCCATGTCCACCACCTCCGCTGCCAAAGCCCCCGCCAAGAGCGTTCTGAACGAATCGAAGCAGATCGAACGCGCCGCCATGCTGATCCAGATGGGCGCACGCATGCAGGTGCTGGAGTCCGAGACCACGCTGTCGTATGAACGCCTGATCCGGCTGTACAAGGAGATCGCTGGCAAGTCGCCGTCCAAGGGCCAGCTGCCCTTCTCGACCGACTGGTTTCTGACCTGGCAGGAGAACATCCACAGCTCGCTGTTCCTGAACATCTACGAATACCTGTCCAAGGGCGTGGACCTGGATTCGGTGGAACTGCTGACCAAGGCCTACCGCCTCTACAACGAGCAGGTGGCCACCGCCGAGATCGAGCCGCTGCTGTCCTTCACCCGCGCCTGGCGTCTGGTGAAGTTTGTGGACGCCGGCATGCTGACGCGCACGAAGTGCAGCCAGTGCAGCGGCCAGTTCGTCACCGAGCTGTACGAAAACCGCCACTTCACCTGCGGCCTGTGCAACCCGCCCGCACGCGCTGGCAAGAGCAAGTCGGCGGGTGCACTGATGCTGCACTGATGCCGCACCGTGCCGCCGCCAGCCCCACCAACAAGCAATTTCAAGCAAAATCGGGGCCTAGCGCTTAATCAGCAAGCGCTGGCAGCTATCATTTTTGAATAGCCAGACCGCAAAAGAGACCGCATGCCCGGTCTCTTTTTGCTAATGCAGCAACCGCCTACCGCCCGGCCAGAAGCGCCCGCACGTTGTCATCCATGGGCACCGCGTAGTTGTGGGCTGCCACCACCACATTGCCCTCGGGCTTCACCAGCTTGATGCTCACGTACAGCACCGTGGCCGACGCAGCATAGGTACCCACCACCACGGCCTGCGCATCGTGAGACCGGCTCAACTCACGCAGCTCACGTGACAGCAGCAGCTCGCCCTGTTCGCGCTGAATCATCACCGTCTCGCGCAGCTTGAGCTCGGTCACCGGCAGGCCGCGCTGCACGAGCCGGCCGGCAATCTGCTCAGAAAAAATCCGACCCAGGCGCGATGACTCGCCCAGCCGATCCACATTCACCAACGTGGCTACCAGCACCGCGTGCTGGCCGTCCAGCGGTGCGTTTTGCAGCAGCATGTCGGCCGCATGGTGGTTGGCGTGGATGACCGAAGTGCGCGGCGCAGCGCCCGCGGCGCCACCACCAGCCGCTTCGCCGTAGTAGTAGCTTGACGCGCAGCCCGCCAGATGCAGCGTGGACGCAGCCACGGCGGCGGTGGCCAGCCACCGCAGGGTGTTGAGACGCGTCACCATGGGCTCACCACCCGCCAGGTCTTGAGGGCCGCAGGCGGCGGGCCGGGCAGGCGGGGTTCGGGGGCCAGATACAGCAGCGCATCGTCGTGCGCCAGCGAATACACGTCCGACGTGCCCGCGAGGTAACGCCCGCCGCTCTCCAGCGATGCCGTCACCAGCAACTCGGACCGCGCAGGCACACCCGGCTGCGGATAGACCACCGGGGTCTCCGGCGCAGGAGGGGCGCGGCGGATGGTGGAGGCAGCAGGCTCGTAAGCCGACGTGGATGTTGTCGCAGCGGGGGCCATGGCCGCCACCGCCGCGCCAAACGCGCTGCCGGACGCCACGATCACTTCACGCTCGCCCGCAGGCTGGGCGGGCCCCTGCGTTTCGGCCGGCGTGGCCACGCCGTTGGCATGGGCGGCAGCACCCAGAGTGCCTGAAAGACCCGGCGGGCTGAAAGAGTGGGCCCCATGAAAATGCACGCCATCGCGCGCCACGCTGACGCCCGAAGCCAGGGGCACCCAGTGCAGCACGCTGGATTGCGGCTGCAGGTGCTGCACCACCTGGGCTTCCACCACCAAGTGCACAGCAGTGGTAGGTTCGGTCGATACCGTCACGCCCAAGTCGGCCAGCCGCGCCATCAGCAGTTTGCGAAAGCCGTGGTTGAACCGCGTGTCGGCCTTGGACGCGACATAGATGGGATGCTGGCCCGCTGGCCAGTCGCGCGTCTTGTCGGCGATGCGGCTGGCCATGTCCTGGGCCAGCACGTCCCAGTGGTGCACGGCCCGCAGGGTTTTCTGCGACGAAGGCGCATGGCGGCTGTCCTCCGGCACATCCAGCCCGGCGCAGCCCGCGCCCAGCAGCGCCAGGCCCAGCAGGGGCGCCGCTGTCGCCGCACGCCAGCGGGCAACGCCCACACGGCCGGGGCAACGGGGGGCTACAGGATCAGATTGCATGGGCCACATGCTATGCCGCGCGGGCCGGGGCCATCGGCCGAACAGGGGCGGGTTTGCAGCGCACTTCGCGCGCACGGGCAGGCCCCACGGGCAGGCCGCCTACAGAAATACCCCCACACACTGCCGCACAATCCGCGCATGATTGCGCCGCCGCCCGAACCCGCCGCCCCTCCCCTGCCCCCCGCCCCACCCGCCCGCCCTGCAGAACCGGTGGCGCCGGAACCGTTTGCAGTCAGCGCGGAGCCCGAGCCAGCTTCTGGCACCACATCTTCTGCCCCCGCAGATCCCGCCCTCACCGCATCGCCCTTTGCCGGGCCGCTGATGCTGCACATGCCGGTGGACGTGCGCAGCGTCTCGCTGGCCATGCTGGCGCTGTTCGCCGCTGTGGCGCTGCTGCACTGGGCCAGTGCGGTGTTCATTCCCATCATGCTCAGCCTGCTGCTCACCATCGCGCTGCGCCCGGCTGTGGAGGGGCTCAAGCGCTGGCACGTGCCCCGATGGGTGGGCGCCGGCGTACTGTTGATCTCCATCGTCGGCGGACTGGCCGCATCCGCCTGGTCGCTCAGCGACGGGGCTGCGGAGCTCGTCGATTCGCTGCCCGTGGCCGCCAAGAAGGTGCGCGACAACCTTAAAGCCCGCAGCCGCGGACCCAGCGCGCTGGAAACCGTGCAGCAGGCCGCAACGCACATCGAGCAGGCTGCCAGCGACAACACCACTGCGGCACCCACGCGCCGCGGCGTCCAGCGCGTCATCGTCGAGCGCCCGCCTTTCAACATCCGCGACTACCTGTGGAGCGGCACCATGGGCCTGATGTCGGCGCTGGGCCAGATGACCGTGGTGGTGTTCCTGACCTACTTCGCGCTGGCCTCGGGCAATCTGTTTCGCACCAAGCTGCTACGCATCGCGGGCACCACGCTGGAGCGCCGCAAGATCACCATCCATGTGCTGGAAGACATCACCAACAACATCCAACGATATTTGCTGGTGCAGGTGTTCACCAGCGTGCTGACGGGGTTGGCCACCGGGTTTGCTTACTGGGCTCTGGGTTTGGAAAACCCTGCCGTCTGGGGCGTGGCCGCAGGGGTACTCAACTTGGCGCCCTACATCGGCTCTGCCCTGGTCACGGGCGCGTCAGCACTGGTCGCCTTTCTGCAGTTCGGCACCATAGACATGGCGCTGGCGGTCGGCGGCGCGTCCCTGGTGATCCACACGCTGATCGGCAACCTGCTGACCCCCTGGCTCACCAGCCGCACCAGCCGCATGAGCCCGGTGGCCGTCTTCGTCAGCGTGCTGGCCTGGGGTTGGCTGTGGGGCCTGTGGGGCCTGCTGCTGGGCATACCGGTGATGATGGCCGTGAAGGCCGTGTGCGACCGGGTCGAGGATTTGAAGGCGGTGGGAGAACTGCTGGGGGATTGAAACCACGGCGCCGTCCGTCATTCCGTGCCGAGGTCCTTTCCTCCGCAGGTCTTGGCGATTGTTCCCAATACCGAAACAGTTAGTTTGCGACTGAGTGGTTTTTCTTTGAACACAAGCGGCGTACAGTTCATCCCATCGATGAGCCGAACCCGCAAGGCGACTCACCGACCCGGCTCAAGAATGGTTTTTGCGCCGGTTTTTTGAGACGCTTTTTTTCACTTCAAAGGATTGCCATCATGAACAAGACCGCCCGTTTCCTCTCCGTTGCCGCCGTTGCCGCTTTCACCGCCCTGGGTGCCCATGCCGACGAAGCCGACAGCTCGCAGTTTGCCCTGCAGTTCGAGACCAACCGCACCCGCGCCGAAGTGGCCGCTGAAGCCGTGGTGGAAGCCCGCAGCCACAGCACCGAACCCGCAGGCTCGCGCGTTGCGACATACCAGTCCACCGCTGACCGTGCCGCCGTCCGCGCCCAGGCCGCCGAAGCCGTGCGCACAGGCCAGATCCCCCACGGCGAATTCAGCGCCATGTAATGGTTGACCGGTTCGCCCGCTCGCCAGCGGACGACCGAATGCAGTTGCGGGACTTCCCATGGCGGCGGCACCTCGCGCGGTGCGGGGGCTGCTGCCATGGGAGGTGTTTTGAAGGCATCCGTGACTGCAAACGCCAACGGGCTCCCTCGGGAGCCCGTTTTTTTTGCCCTCGCAGCGCGGCGGCCCGCTCAACCCGTGTTGCGCAAGCCTGCCGCAATCCCGTTGATGGAGATGTGGATACCCGTCTGCACGCGCTCATCTCCCTGCCCCGCGCGCCAGCGGCGTACCAGCTCCACCTGCAGGTGGTGCAGCGGGTCGATGTACGGAAAGCGGTGCTTGATGGAGCGGGCCAGGGCCGTGTTGTGCGTCAGGCGCTGTTTGTCGCCCGTGATGCGGGTGAGCGCATCAGCCGTGCGGTGCCATTCGGCTTCGATGGCGGTGAAGACCTTTTTGCGCAGGCGGGCGTCCGTCACCAGTTCGCTGTAGCGTGAGGCCAGGGCCAGGTCGCTCTTGGCCAGCACCATGTCCATGTTGGACAGCAGGGTGCGGAAGAACGGCCATTGGCGGTACATCTTTTGCAGCAGGGCGAGCTGGGCCTTGGGGTCTTTGCCCTCGGCATTGATGAACGCGTCCACGGCCGCCCCAAAGCCGAACCAGCCGGGCAGCGTGAGGCGGCACTGGCCCCAGCTGAAGCCCCAGGGGATGGCGCGCAGGTCTTCGATCTTCTGGCTGGCCTTGCGGCTGGCGGGGCGCGAGCCGATGTTCAGCTCGGCGATCTCGCGGATGGGGGTTGAGTTGAAGAAGTAGTCGGTGAACCCGGGCGTCTCGTACACCAGCGCGCGGTAGGCCCCCATGCTGGCCAGCGAGAGCTGCGCGGCGGCGTCGAGGAAGGCCTTGGTCGCGGGCTTGGTAGGCTGCAGCAGCGTGGCTTCGAGCGTGGCAGCCACCAGCGTCTCCAGGTTGCGGCGGCCGATTTCGGGGTTGGCGTATTTGGAGGCGATGACCTCGCCCTGCTCGGTCAGGCGAATCTGGCCGCGGACGGTGCCAGGGGGCTGCGCCAGGATGGCCTGGTAGCTGGGGCCGCCGCCCCGGCCCACGGTGCCGCCCCTGCCGTGGAACATGCGCAGCTGGATGCCGTGGGTGGTGGCGAGTTCGTCGAAGAGTTCGACGAGGGCGATCTCGGCGCGGTACAGCTCCCAGTTGCTGGTGAAGATGCCGCCGTCCTTGTTGCTGTCGCTGTAGCCGAGCATGATGTCCTGCTCGCCACCGCTGCGCTGCACGAGTGAGGCCACGCCGGGCAGGCTGTAGAACTCGCGCATGATGGGCGCAGCGTTGCGCAGGTCTTCGATAGTCTCGAAAAGCGGCACCACGATGAGGTGGTTCTTCGATTCGGCGTCCAGCGTGCCGCTCATCAGGCCCACTTCCTTTTGAAGCAGCAGCACTTCCAGCAAATCGCTCACCGTTTCGGTGTGGCTGATGATGTAGTGGCGGATGGCCTCGTGGCCGAAGCGCTCGCGCATCACGCGGGCGGTTTCGAAGATGGCCAGCTCGCCCTGCGTGTGGGCGGAGTACTCGGCACCCACCACGCGCAATGGGCGCGCGTCGTTGAGCAGCTTGATCAGCAGCGCGCGCTTGGCAGCCTCTTGCAGGCTGGCGTAGTTGGGTTCAATGCGCGCCTTGGCCAGCAGCTCGGCCACGACTTCCTCGTGCTTGTCGGAGCTTTGGCGCAGGTCCACCGTGGCCAGGTGGAAGCCGAACACCTGCACGGCACGGATCAGCGGGTGCAGGCGCTCTTGCGCCAGCGCTTGGCCGTGGTGCGACTTCAGCGAGGCTTCGATCACACGCAGGTCGGCCAGGAATTCTTCCGCGCTGGCATAGGGGTTCTGCGGCGCCACGGCGTGGCGGGCGGCTTCGCCCCCCGTCAGCTCTTTGAGCGATGCGGCCAGGCGGGCGTAGATACCCGTGAGTGCGCGGCGATAAGGCTCATCCACACGGTGTTCGCTAGTGTCGGGCGAGCGCTGGGCCAGGGCCTCCATCTCGGCCGAGACCTGCACGAGGCGGGCGGACAGCGACAGCTCGCCGCCCAGGTAGTGCACTTCCGTCAGGTAGTGGCGCAGGGCCACCTCGGCCTGGCGGCCCAAGGCGTAGCGCAGCGTCTGCGCAGTGACGTTGGGGTTGCCGTCGCGGTCACCGCCGATCCACTGGCCCATGCGCAGAAAGCTGTGCACGGGGTACTGGCCCAGCTCGGTTTCCAGGTCGCAATAGATCTTGGGGATCTCGCGCAGGAAGGTGGCTTCGTAGTACGACAGCGCGTTCTCGATCTCGTCGGCCACGGTGAGCTTGCTGTAGCGCAACAGGCGCGTTTGCCACAGCTGGGCCACGCGGGCACGCAATTGCGCTTCATTGGCAGCCAGCTCGCGAGGGGTGAGCGCGTCCTTGGCGCTGTTGTAGAGCTGGGCGCGCACCTGGATGTCGTCGCGCGCGGCCAGCAGTTGGGCGATGTCGCGCTCGGCATCCAGGATGCTCTTGCGCTGCACCTCGGTGGGGTGGGCCGTGAGCACGGGGGCCACGTAGCTGCCTGCCAGCGTCTGCGAGATGGTCTTGGGCGCAATGCCGGCCCAGCGCAGGCGCGACAGGGCGACCTCAATGCTGCCCTCTTGCGTGTCGCCCGCGCGCTCGTGGACGGCGCGGCGGCGGATGTGGTGGCGGTCTTCGGCCAGGTTGGCCAAGTGGCTGAAGTAGGTAAAGGCGCGGATCACACTCACCGTCTGGTCGCCCGACAGGGACTTGAGCAGCTTCTTGAGGGCGCGGTCGGCTTCCTGGTCGGCGTCGCGGCGGAAGGCCACGGAGAGTTTGCGCACCTGCTCCACCAGCTCGTAAGCGGCCACGCCCTCCTGTTCGCGGATCACGTCACCCAGGATGCGTCCAAGCAGGCGGATGTCGTCGATCAGGGGCTGGTCCTTGTCGGATCGTTTCATGGTGCGTCAATCTCCGGAGATGGATAAAGTGGCCCGGCGCCACGCGCCCCCCCTTGTGTCCCTCCGGGGCGCACCAGCCCCAGTGCGGGCGCATGCTAGCATCGCCCGCCCCTGAATGATTACAAACAGGTTACGAACTTGAGCCCTGTCCAGAACCCCCTTTCCATCGTCATCGCCACCCGCGAAAGCCGCCTTGCACTGTGGCAGGCCGAGCATGTGAAGGCGCTGCTGCAGGCCCGCGGCCACGCGGTGGAACTGCTGGGCATGACCACCAAGGGCGACCAAATCCTGGACCGGTCGCTGAGCAAAGTGGGTGGCAAGGGCCTGTTTGTGAAAGAGCTGGAAGTGGCATTGGAAGAAGGCCGCGCGCACATTGCGGTGCACTCGCTCAAGGACGTGCCCATGGAGCTGCCCGAGGGCTTCGCCCTGGCTTGCGTGATGGAGCGCGAAGACCCGCGCGATGCGTTTGTCTCGCCCAACTACCCCAACATCGACGCTCTGCCCCAGGGTGCGGTGGTCGGCACGTCCAGCCTGCGCCGGCAGGTGCTGCTGCAGGCGCTGCGGCCCGACCTCAAGATCGAGCCGCTGCGCGGCAACCTGGACACCCGCCTGCGCAAGCTGGACGAAGGCCAGTACGACGCCATCGTGCTGGCGGCTGCGGGCCTGAAGCGCCTGGGGCTGGAATCCCGCATCCGCGCCACCTTCGCGCCCGCTGCCATGCTGCCCGCCGCAGGCCAGGGAGCCCTGGGCATTGAAGTCCGCAGCGACCGGCAAGAGCTCATCGACGCACTGGCGCCGCTGGCGCACCAGCCCACCTGGCTGACGGTGGCGGCCGAGCGCGCCGTGAGCCGCGCCATGGGCGGCAGCTGCTCGATGCCGCTGGCAGCACACGGCACCTTCACGGGCGGCGTGCTGCAGCTCGACGCGGCCTGGGGCGACCCGGAAGGTCAGGCACCGCTGGTGCGCGCCGATGCCCAGGCGCCTGTTGCCACGCTGGCCCAGGCCGAAGCGCTGGGCGAGGCCATTGCCCAGCGCCTGCGCGCGGGCGGTGCGCGCGGCGCCGAGCCCGCGACCACGGCGGGGTAGCAGCCCACCATGCGCCGGGTCATCGTCACGCGGCCCGCCCGCGAGGCGGCGCATTGGGTGCAGGAGCTGCAGGCCCACGGCATTCAGGCTGCCGCCCTGCCCCTCATCGCCATCGGCCCCGCCACGGCGCCGGGCGCCCAGCAGGCCCTGCAGCAGGCCCGCAGCCGCTGGCCGCAGTACCGCGCCGTGATGTTCGTCAGCGGCAACGCCGCAACCTATTTTTTTGAACAAAAATGGCCTCTAGCGCTTGATGGAAAAGCGCTAGAAGCTATCAAAACAAGAGCATGGGCTCCAGGCCCCGGCACGGCGCGCGCGCTGGAGCATGCCGGCGTGCCGCGCCAGTTCATCGACGGGCCCGCCGCAGATGTCGCGCAGTTCGATTCCGAGGCGCTGTGGCAGCAGGTGGGCCAGCAGATCCAGCCCGGCGACCGGGTACTGATCGTGCGAGGCCGGTCGGGCGGCGTGCACGACAGCGGTGCGGGCTCGGGTCGGGACTGGCTGGCACGGCAGATCGAGGCTGCCGGCGGTGCTGTGGACTTTGTGGTGGCCTACGAGCGGGGTGCGCCCCGCTTCGGCCCCGCCGAAGTGGCGCTGGCGCAACAGGCGGCCAGTGACGGGTCCACCTGGCTGCTGAGCAGCTCGGAGGCCGTCGCCCACCTGGCCCAGGCGCTGCCCGGGTGGGACTGGCGCTCAGCACGTGCATTGGCCACCCACCCGCGCATTGCCGAAGCAGCGCGCGCAGCGGGCTTTGGCACTGTGCGGGAATGCCGCCCGGCACTGGCCGACGTGGTCGCCTCGATAGAATCGGCCGTATGAGTTCCGTGCCCCCCAACGACCCGTTCCTTGCAGCCACTGCGGTACCGGCGCCGACTCCGCAGGCTGCACCGGTGGCGGCTTCCGCCTCCAGTGCGACGGCGCGCGGAGGCGTGGTCACCGTGGTGCTGGCAGCAGTGTCGGTGGCGGCCCTGGTGGGCTGCGGCCTGCTGTGGCAAAAACTCAGCAGCATTCAAGAGCAGTTGGCCCGCCAGTCGGCCGATTCAGGTGCCCTGGCGATCGAAGCCCGCACCATGGCCCGCCAAGCCGAAGAGCAGGTGCGCGAGACCGCAGCGCGCCTGTCGGTGACCGAAGCACGCGTGAGCGAAGTGGCGCTGCAGCGCAGCCAGCTCGAAGAGCTCATGCAAAGCCTGTCACGCTCGCGTGATGAAAACCTGGTGGTGGACATTGAATCGTCCATTCGCCTGGCACAGCAGCAGGCGCAGCTCACCGGCAGCCTGGAGCCGCTGGTGGGCGCTCTCAAAAGCGCGGACCAGCGCATCAGCCGGGCAGCCCAGCCCCGGCTGGCGCCTGTGCAGCGCGCTATCGGTCGCGACCTGGACCGGCTGACACGCACTGCCGTGGCCGACACCGCCGGCCTGCTGGCCCGCCTGGATGAACTGGTGCGCCAAGTGGACGACCTGCCGGTGCTGAACGCCGTGGCCCAAGCGGCCGCCACGCGCCGCCTGGCCGGCGCGGCCTCTACTGCACAATTGCCTTCTTCATCATCATCCACCCCCACCGCGCAAGGTGACGTGGCGTGGTGGCAGGCCGCTTTGCAGCGCAGCTGGGAAGTAGTGCGTGACGAAGCCCGCACCCTGGTGCGCGTAAGCCGCATCGACCAGCCCGAGGCGATCTTGCTGGCGCCCGAGCAGACGTTCTTCCTGCGCGAAAACCTCAAGCTCAAGCTGCTGAACGCCCGCCTGGGCGTGCTGGCGCGCCAATACGAATCGGCCCGCGCCGACCTGGCCGCCGCGACCACCGCGCTCAACAAGTACTTCGACCCGGCCTCGCGCCGCACGCAGAACGCCGCCAGCACCCTGCAGGCCGCACAGGCCAGCATGAAGGCGGCTGAGCTGCCGCGGCTGGACGAAACGCTGTCTGCACTGGCCACAGCCGCAGCCGGCCGATAGATGAACCACCCCTTGAGTCGCTATCAGCCTCGGCGCGTTCGCCAGAGACGACCGCTCTTCGTTGCCGTCCAGGCCTGCGCAGGCAGGCCCGGAGCCGCGGCACTCAGCCCCCCTCTCGTTTCGCTTCGCGAAGCGGGAGGGGAGCGCACCCAGCGCACGCAAGCAAAGCGCCGCTTGTGCGGCTTGGCGGCCCTTGCGCGGGTGCACTGGTCTCGGCCGCGCCAGTCTCCAAGTCCCGCTTGCAACGCACTGGACAATTGAAACGATATGCGCGCAGCACTCTGGCTTTTGGCATTGTTTGGCGTGGCCGTGGCGGCTGCGCTGTTTGCGGGTAACAACCAGGGCACCGTGACCCTGTATTGGCCGCCCTACCGCATCGACCTGTCGCTGAACATGGTGGTGCTGTTGCTTGTGGGCGGATTTGTCACCGTGTATGCCGCGCTTAGGGCGCTGGCCGCCCTGCTGGAGCTGCCGCGCCAGGCGCGGCGCTGGCGTGTGCAGCAAAAGGAGCGCGCCATGCACGCCTCGCTGCTGGACGCGCTGACGCACATGCTGGGCGGCCGTTTCATCCGCTCCCGCAAGGCCGCCGTGGCTGCACTGGCGCAAGAACACGCACTGGCCGCCGCCGACGAGGCCGTGCCGCATGGTCGGCAGTTGCGCGCGCTGGCGCACATGATCGCCGCCGAGGCCTCTCACGCGCTGCAGGACAGCGCCACGCGCGAAAGCCACCTGAACGATGCGCTGCAGGAAGCGCCCGCGCGCGGAACAGTGAACGAGCAGGAAATGCGCGAGGGTGCCCAGATGCGCGCCGCCCGCTGGTCGCTGGACGACCGCGACGCCAACGCCGCACTGGACCGCCTGGCCGCGCTGCCGCAGGGCGCTGCCCGCCGCACGCTGGCACTGCGCATCAAGCTCAAGGCCACGCGGCTGGCACGGCAGACGCAAGACGCGCTGGACACTGCGCGGCTGTTGGGCAAACACCGCGCGTTCTCGCCAGCCGCAGCCCAAAGCATCGTGCGCGGCCTGGCCATTGAGCTCATCAACAGCGCACACGACACGGCCCAGCTGCAGCAGATCTGGCAGTCACTGGAGCCTGCCGAGCGCAACATGCCCGAGCTGGCCATCCACGCCGCTCAGCGGCTGGCCGCCCTGGGTGGCGAGGCCACACAGGTGCGCGTCTGGCTGCTGCCGGTGTGGGACCGCATGGTGGACCTGCCCGACGCCCTGGCCGAACACCACGCCCTGCGCCTGGTGCGCGCCCTGGAGGCCGGCCTGGACGCGGTCGACGCTCCGTGGCTAGCTCGCATCGAAGCCGCGCAGCAGGCCAACCCACGCGACGCCCGCCTGCAGTACTTGGCGGGCATGGCCTGCCTCAAGCGTCAGCTGTGGGGCAAGGCGCAGCAACTGCTGACCCAGGCGGCGCAGCAGATCGCCGACACCTCGCTGCGCGCGAGCGCATGGCGCCACCTGGCCGAACTGGCCGAGCAACGTGGCGACGAAGCCGCCGCTGCAGACGCCTGGAAGAAGGCCGCCCTCGGACGCTGACACAGCCGACCGATGCACTCCCGCTTGCTCCGGGTGTGATTCATTTTTCCGCTCGTTGCCCCGCGCATCCCGCCGCCTCGCAGCAGCGGAGCGGCGCACCGGCCCGCGCAGCGCTTCTGAACCTTCGAAAAAAATTTCCCAACGTTGGGGAACTTTGATGGCTCAGGCCCGATCGGTTCAGTTTTTTTGAATTGAAGCGTCAATCTGCCTGAAGGCCGGCCCGTTCAGCCGTTCCTACACTGCGCATCACCCGGGCCCGGCCCGATCCTTCATCCGCCGTTTTTCTTGATGACCGCCCCTGCCGCTACGACGCCCACCACGCCCCGCCGCTACACCCGCACCGCCATGCTGCTGCACTGGGTGCTGGGCCTGGCACTCATCGGCCTGTTCGGCGTGGGCATCTACATGACGGGGCTGCCGTTTTCACCCCAGCGCCTCAAGCTCTACAACTGGCACAAGTGGGCCGGCGTCACGCTGCTGGCCCTGTCCACACTGCGGCTGCTTTGGCGGCTCACGCACCGCCCGCCCGCCCTGCCCAGCGCCATCGCCCAGGGCATGCCCGGCTGGCAAAAGCTGGCCCACCACGGCACCCATGGCCTGCTCTACGCGCTGTTCTTCGCAGTGCCGCTGATCGGCTGGGCCTACAGCTCGGCCGCAGGTTTCCCCATCGTCTTCCTGGGCCTGTGGCAGCTGCCGGACTTTGTGCCTGTCAGCAAGGAGCTGGCCGAAGCCATCAAGCCCTGGCACCAGTACACCGCGTTCGCGATGGCGGGGCTGGTGGTGCTGCATGTGGCAGCGGCGCTCAAGCACCAGTTCATCGACCGCGACGGCCTGCTGGCGCGCATGCTGCCTTTGCGATGACCTCATGAGGTCCCGCGCTGCACTGCCCGCCGATCCACGCATACCGGTACCGCCTCACCCACTGTCTTTTGAACGGAGTTTTTGCATGAATCTGTCCCCCTCCCTGTCCCGCCTCGTGCTGGGCGCCGCGCTGGCCGTGGGCGCGCAGGCTGCCATGGCCCAGCAACAGCTGGTGCCCGCCCAAAGCGAGGTCCAGTTCACCGCGCGGCAGATGGGCGTGCCGCTGGAGGGGCACTTCAAGAAGTTCGACGCCAAGGTGACGTTTGACCCCGCAAAGCTGGACACCAGCAAGATCCAGTTCACCGTGGACACGGGCAGTGCCACCCTGGGCTCGCGCGAGACCGATGCCGAGCTGCCCAAGCCCACCTGGTTCAATGTGCCCAAGTTCCCGCAGGCCCAGTTCGAGTCCACCGCCATCAAGGCACTGGGCGGCGGCAAGTTTGAAGTGGCGGGCAAGCTCACCATCAAGGGCACGCCGCAAAACGTGGTGGTGCCCGTCACGCTGACCCAGAACGGCCCCACCACCACGGCCACCGGCACCCTGCCCATCAAGCGCCTGGCGTTCAAGATCGGTGAGAACGAGTGGGCCGACACCTCCATGGTGGCCGACGACGTGACCGTGAAGTTCAAGCTTGCACTGACTGGCGTGGCCAAGATTTGATTCGGGACACCCCACTGATCGGCTGCGCCGCGTGCCGCGCCGAATCGGATCGTTGATTTATTTCCCCTTGTCTTTCCACAACCGTTCCAGGAGTTTTCATCCATGCGCAAGTCCCTGTTCTCCCTGCTGGCCGTGGCTGCTGCCACCGCGATGACTGCAGGCGCCGCCCAGGCCGCCACCTACGCCATCGATCCCACGCACACCTTTGTGACGTTCGAGATCAGCCACTTCGGCGCATCCACCAACCGCGGCCGCTTCGACAAGAAGCAGGGCTCGGTGGAATTTGACCGCGCTGCCAAGACCGGCAAAGTGGACATCACCATCGACACCACCTCTGTGAACACCGGCACGCCCGCCTTCGACAAGCACCTGCAAAGCCCCGACCTCTTCGACGCGGCCAAGCACCCCACCATCAAGTTTGTCTCCGACAAGTTCAGCTTCAACGGCGACAAGGTCAGCGAAGTGAGCGGCCAGCTCACCCTGCTGGGCAAGACCGCCCCCGTCACCTTGAAGGCCACGCAGTTCAACTGCTACGACAGCCCCATGCTCAAGCGCGAAGTGTGCGGCGGCGACTTTGAAACCACCATCGACCGCACCCAGTGGGGCATGAACTACGGCGTGGAATGGGGCTTCCCCAAGAATGTGCGCCTGGTGGTGCAGATCGAGGCCGTGAAGCAGTAATCGACGGTCACAGGCACGCGCGCCGCCACCCCCACAAGGCGACAGCGGCGCGGTCAGCTCACGGGCCACCTCTGCAGCGGTGCAGCGGGTGGCTTTTTTGTGGGTGCCATGTGGCGTTCAAAGGCGTCAGGCCGGGCCGGGTGCGGGCTCCAGCGCGGCATCCAGGTCCCAGCCATGGGGCTGCCAGGCCCACACCACATCCAGCCGCAGCGCGCGCAGAAAGGCGTAGTCGTGCGACACCACGACCAGTGCGCCCGTGAAAGCATTCAAAGCAGTCTGCAGCGCTTCAATGGCATCCACATCCAGGTGGTTGGTCGGCTCGTCCAGCAGCAGCATTTGTGCAGGCGCGCCTGACCACAGGGCACAGGCCAGCGCCGCCTTGATGCGCTCGCCGCCACTGAGCACGCCCACAGGCCGTTGCACCTTGTCCGCGCCCAAGCCCAGCTGCGCGAGGTGCGTGCGCAGCACCGCTTCGGGCAGGGGTGTTCCCAGCGCCTGCAGGCGGTCCAGCACACCGTACTGCGGCGGGCGCAGGTCGGCGTTGTGCTGGTCCAGCCAGGCCGCATGCACACCCCGCGATACCCGCCCAGCGGCAGCCAGCGCAGGGTCTGCGATGGTGCGCAACAAACTGGTTTTTCCACACCCGTTGGGCCCCGTGATGGCAATGCGGATAGGCCCGCTCCACACCCCGTCGAGCGCCGGAAACCCAGGCGTAGCGTGTGGCGCAAGGACCCGCTCGAACGCCAACACCCGCTTTCCTGCTGGCACGGCGCTTTGGGGCAGCACCAGCGCCGTGGCCGCCACCGCTTGAACACGCTGCGCTGCCTCGCGCACTGCGTCGTTCAAACGCTGGCGCTCTTGTTGCTGGCGCTCATGCTCCCGGCCGGCATGGTTCTGAGCACTGTTCTTCTTGCGGTCCAGCAGGACCGATGCCTGGTTGGTGATGCGTCCCGCTTCGCGCCCACGCGCGGCGCGGCTCTGCTGGGCATCGTGCTCGCGCCGCAGCGCCCGCATGCCCCGTTCGCGCTCGGTGCGAACGTGGGCCAGCGCAGCGTGGGCAGCAAGCTCCTCGGCCTGGCGCTGCGCCTGGTACAGGACCCAGTTCCCGCCGTAGCGCTGCAGCCCCGATTCCGACAACGCAACGATGTTGTGCGCTCTGCCCAGCAATTCGCGGTCATGGCTGGCCACAAGCACGGCTCCGGGCCAACGTGCGAGGGCGTCCATCAACCAACGCCGACCGGGGCGGTCCAGATGGTTGGTGGGTTCGTCCAGCAACAGCAGTTCGGAGCCTGACAGGAAAGCACCCGCCAGCGCCACGCGCACGCGCTCGCCGCCGCTGAGTTGCTGCGCCGGGTGGCCCGGCCGAAGGTGGCCCAGCCCCAGAGAGGCCAGCGCCTGCTGCCACCGCGATGGCAAGTCCCACCGCCCGTCGGCAAGCACCAGGTCATCGGCCGTACCCAGGCCCGAGTCCAAACGCGCCATGGCCCTCAGCACCGCACCCAGTCCAGCAATATCAGCTACGGTGGTCGCCGGCGCAGCCGCCACCTCCTGCGCCACGGCATGCCGGACCGGATGGCCCAGCACCGTGCCGCTCGCAGGAGGCAACGCGCCCTGCGCAAGCTGCAAAAAAGCGCTCTTGCCGCTGCCGTTGGCCCCCACCAGGCCAGTTACCCCTGGCCCCACAGCCAGGTTCAATGGCTTCGTCCACAGCGCGCGCCCGCTGGGCAGGGTCCAGGTCACGTCGCAGAACTGCAGAACGGATCGTCCCGCGACCAGCTCCGCGCCGCACGCGGCTGGCACAAAAAGGGGGGAAGAGAAGGCCTCCGCCGAAGCAGCGGCAGCGCTGCGGGGATGGGCGGGATCGCCCCAAGGTGATGGTGTCGCCATGCAAAGCACTCCAGACAAGACAAACAACCGCCTGGCGCCAAAGGGGCCAGAAGGAGAGAAAGACTTGGAGGGCTTACAGGCGCATCGGACGAATACCTCAGGGCAAAAAGTACAAGTGCGGAATGTACTGCAAACTGCAGCCAAAAAATTAACTTAACGTAAATCAATTACGAATAGTAGAATCACAAAATCACTCAAGGAGACACTGCATGAACGCCTTCCTCAAGCCCGACCTGGCCTCCCTGCCCGCACCTGCCAAGATTCAGCAGCTGCACCATTACGCCTACAAGGCGCGCGACGCGGAGGAAACGCGCCACTTCTACGAAGATATCCTGGGCCTGCCGCTGTACCACATCATCCAGAGCGACTACGTGCCCAGCACGGGCGAATACTGCCCTTACACCCACTTCTTCTTTCGCCTGCAGGACGGCTCGTTCATCGCCTTTTTTGACCTGGGCGACGACGTGAAGGCCGAGCCATCGCCGAACACGCCGCTGTGGGTCAACCACATCGCCTTCCGCGTGAACACGGTGCAAGAGCTGAAAGCCACCAAGAAGCGCCTGGAGGCCCACGGTATCGAAGTGCTGGGCGTGACCGACCACCACATCTTCAAGAGCATCTATTTCTTCGACCCCAACGGCATCCGCCTGGAACTGTCGGCGCAGCTGGCCAACGAGGAGCAGATGGAAAAAGACAGCACCATTGCACATGCACGCCTGAAGGAATGGACGGCCCGCAAGGAACAGTGGCGCAAGGAACGCGCCGAAGGCAAGGTGGCGGCCCCGCTCAAGCCGCAGCAGAACGACCGGCCGGAGTTTGTCAAGACCGTTAACTGATTGTCACCATCAAGGCGGGACAACCTGGCTCGGTGCGGGGAGGCGTCTGCACAATGCCTGATCTTTGCAACCCAGATCAGGAGCACGAGCCATGCCGCCAGCCGGAACCCGCCCCACCGTTGTTCTTTTACGCAGCCGCACTGCGGCCCTGGCAGCCGCGATGGCGACAGCGGGGGTAGCGCTTACCGCCTGCGGAGGGGGCAGCAATGCGGGCGGCGCAGGTGATGCGGGGGCCGACCCCCTCAAGGTGGACACGACCTACGGCGCATCGGGCACAGCCACCCTGCCGCTAGGTACGCCCTGGTCAGCCACCCTGGGCATACAGCCTGATGGCAAGGTGCTGGTGGCCCACACCAGGGTGATTGCGCCCATCCCGTCACCCAATGCTGGGGGCCTGCCCACACAACAGCCCGTCATCACGCGGCTGAGCACCGACGGCGGCATCGACCGAGCTTTCGGTCAGAACGGTGAAGCGCGTTTTACCGTGAAGGGGTCGGACAGCGCTGTGAGCGTCCAGCCCCAGGCCAATGGAAGAATTCTGATGGTAGTCATGGCGCATGAGCCCTGCACCATCCGTTCTTTCCAAGAACAGTGCCTGACCGCATCGGGGGCCACGGATACATGGCACTACACGGTGGCAGGGCTGACCCCGGCGGGAGTGCTGGACAGCAGCTTTGGCGCGCAAGGGATTGCAGAAGGTTTTCGCGTACCGCTGATGTACCCGCTGTCCATGGCGCTCCAGGCTGATCAGAAACCGGTGCTGCTCACCTCCAGCGACTTGGTCTCGATGCAGGTTTTCGGCCGCCGGGTGCGCCGCCTCTCGGCTGATGGCTCACCCGATGTGGCCTTCAATCAGGAACATGTGGAGCAGACCGCGCCGCCCTGCGCCGCCAGCGGCCACGCCATCCTGCCCTTGCCGACCGGAAGCATCATCACGGCCGGCGCGCTCGGCAGCCGCGTGTACGAGACGCCCACCGCAGACCCTGGCTTGTGCATCGCCGTGCACGCTGGCGGTACGCAGGCGCAGACATTCGGCGGCTGGTTCTCGTTTGGCGAAACGCTGAAGGAGTACCAGCTCCAGCCGCATGCGGATGGCGGCTTTGCCATTGCAGCACGAACCTGTGGCGCGGACATCTGCCGTCTCAGCATCGCCCGGTTCCGCGCCGATGGCACGGTGAACCCCTCGTTTGGCGACAAGGGCATCGCGCGCGTGGCCGTGCCAGCCCAGTACTCGCTCAAATCATTCTTCACCCAGCCCGACGGGGCCATGGTGACCTTTGGCGCGGCCGCTGAAGACCCCGTTCCCAGCGGGCCCGGCTCGCGCTACCGTGCGGTTTGGGCAGGACTGAACGCTGATGGCAGCCCGGACACACGCTTCGGTGCGCAGGGTGTGACCGTCCAGGCCGTGGCCGATGCGGAACCGCTTGCTGCACTGACGGATGGAGCCGGCCGGTGGCTGGCAGCGAGCACCGCGTGGGACGCAGCGGGCAATGCCGTGCTGAAAATCGAGCGCACAGCCGGTACATCTGCACGCAACCCATAGCAGCAGGCCACGCCCACTCGGCTCACCGCATCGCCAATGCAAAATATTCAGCCTAATGAGCCTCTAGCGCTTTACCATCAAGCGCTAGCAGCTATCAAACATATAGCATTCAATCCACCAACTCCGCCTGCTGCTGCGCCCTCATGATCTGGTGGCGCTGCCAGTAATCGGCGACCACGGCGTTGAAGTAGTCCTTTTCCTTCTTCAGCCCCGGCAGCCTGATCTTGGTGGTCTTGGCGCCGAGGCCCATGGCGTTCTTCTCGGGGTGCGAGACGATGAGCGCGTTGCCGAAGCTGCTTTCCTTGTACTCCAGCGCCTTCACCGCATCCCAGCGCACGGTCACGCCGTCGGCCGAGGTGTGGATGCCGTCGATGCTCACTTCCACCGTGTCGTTGCCCTTGAGCGCGAACACCACGGGTGGAAAGTACTGCAGCACCAGGGCGCGTTCTTCGTCGTTGGCAGGCTCATAGCGGTAGGCCAGGCTGCGTTCGTGGTCTTGCGCAAACTGCTTTTCGTAGTCGCTCCACAGCCGCTGCTCGATGGCGTCGGCAGTCAAAATCTCCTGGACCCAGGTGCTGGCGGGTTTGCGCACCGCGATGGCGCCGTAGTCCTGCTCCTTCAGCGGCATGCCCACATTGCGCAGCCGTTCGGGCATGGCGGGGTGCGAGTCGAACGGATGGGGCACGTTGGCGGTCTTCATGGCATCCACAAAATCGTCGGACGAAGCATACGGTGCCAAGCCCTGCGCCACGAAGCCTGCAATGCCCAGCGTCTGCGGGCCGTGCCGCTCGTTGCGGTCAAACAGTTCGTCCTCGATCTTGAAGCGGTATTGCGCATAAGCCGCGATCTTGACGAGCGACTGGGCAATGGCGGCGGGCGTGACCAGCTTGGCGGCAATGCGGTCGGCCTTGAACTCGCGCTCGCGGCTGTCGCGTGCCAGGGCGATCTCGAAGATGGTGCGGTACAGGTCAAGCAGGGGCGACACCACGGCCGACAGCCCGCCGGTGCGAATGGCATCCCGGTAGTGGTCAAACTGCACCAGCTTGGGGCCCAGGCGGGCGCTGCTTTGCGTGTCACCACCGCGCAGGTGGGCCAGTTCGTGGCCGAACACGGCATCGGCCTCGGCCTGGTCCAGCACGCGCAGCAGGGGCAGGCTGACAAACAGCGTGCGGCCGGTCAGGGTTTTATCGCCCACCGTGAGCGGTGCTTCGGTCACGAAGAAGTTGGCATCGATGCCCGCCACGATGTGCTGAGGCGGCTCGGTCTTGAGGCGCTGGGCCATGTGGCGAATGCGCTTCCACAGCAGAGGGGCGTCTTCTTCGGACACCAGCTCGCCCACCGCGTGGCTGCCCGAGTGCACCCGCTTGAAGATGCCCGCCACCGCCACAAACACGCCCACCGCGACGGCCAGGCCCACGATGATGATGAGCTTGGGCGAGTACTTGTGAAAGAAGAAGGCCGTGACCCAGAACGACAGCCACACCGCCATCGCACCCTGCACCACCAGCGCCGCCGCGCTGGCCCAGGTCGTCAGGTGCCAGCCCGTCACAAAGCTGGTGTACTGCATCTTGCGGTCCACAAAGGCCAGGGCCCCCAACCCCAGCACCGCCACCAGCAGCGCCGCGCCGGCCACCAGGGCCCATAGGGACGCCTTGCGCGCCATGTGGAACTGCCATACATCGCCATAGCGCTCGCACATAGCGGCGCGGTAGTCCTGGGCCTCGGGGTCGGTGCTGGTGCAGATGGTGGACGGCGGATTGGCGCGGTAGTAGTCCTTGCGTGCCTGCTTTTCGGCAGCGGGCATGGCCCGCTCGGCATCGATCCGCTGGCTGACGCCGGCCACAAAGCGGGCATCCTGGTCCCGCTGTACGTAGCCGGTGAAGACGAAGGTGATGGCAGGTATCAGGAACAGCGCCAGCAGTGCATAAACAAAGACCTTGGCCAGGCCCACTTTGAGTGCAGATTGAATCGTCATGGTTCGGACGTATCGAGCGCGCGGACACCGCTGTCGTCAGTCCAGCCCCGCGCGGCCGGGCACGGGTGCGCGGCCGCTTGCTTCGTCTGGTGACTGTTGTGGTGCTGCGCCGCCCTGTTGTGTTGTGTGTTGATCCGGCAGGCAAGCATGGAGCCCGGTGCGCGTTGTGCGCCCACCCTCCCGCTCCATGGGCGGCGATTATCGGGACGCTGGCAGCGGCGCAGCCCGCATCAAGGTAACAAATGGATAGCAGCGCCACCAGGCTGGCGCCCAGGGCCGCGCAGCGGCGCTCCCTTAAAATGCGCGGTTCACTCTCTTGTCCGTCGAGGCGCCCCAGCGGCTACCTCCTCACTGCCACACCCCATGAGCACGCCCCAACCACAACCCGGCCTCGAAAGCCTGTCCAAGTCCTTTGAACCCGCTGCGCTGGAAGCCCACTGGGGCCCCGAATGGGAAAAGCGCGGATACGGCGTTGCAGGCCACCGTGGCACCTCAAGCCCCAGTGCCGAGGCTGCGGCAGAGGGGAAGAACTTCTCCATCCAGTTGCCCCCCCCCAACGTGACGGGCACGCTGCACATGGGGCATGCGTTCAACCAGACGATCATGGACAGCCTCACGCGCTACCACCGCATGCGCGGTTTCAACACCGTCTGGGTGCCCGGCACCGACCACGCCGGCATCGCCACGCAGATCGTGGTGGAGCGCCAGCTGCAGGAGCAGGGCATCAGCCGCTACGACATGGGCCCCACCCCGCCCGAGGCGCGCAAGAACTTCGTGAGCAAGGTGTGGGAGTGGAAGGAAAAGTCCGGCAACACCATCACCACGCAGATGCGCCGCATGGGCGACAGCGTGGACTGGAGCCGCGAATACTTCACCATGGACGACAAGCTGAGCGCCGTGGTGACCGACACCTTCGTGAAGCTGTACGAGCAGGGCCTGATCTACCGTGGCAAGCGTCTGGTGAACTGGGACCCCAAGCTGCAGTCCGCCGTGTCCGACCTGGAAGTCGAGAGCGAGGAAAAGGACGGCTCGCTGTGGCACATCGCCTACCCGCTGGCCGACGGCTCCGGCAGCCTCACGGTGGCCACCACGCGGCCTGAAACCATGCTGGGCGACGTGGCGCTGATGGTGCACCCTGAGGATGCGCGCTACAAGCATCTCGTTGAAGCAAAAGCGGAGGTCATCCTGCCGCTGGTTGGCCGCAAGATTCCCATCATCGCGGACGACTACGTGGACAAAGAGTTTGGCACGGGCGTGGTGAAAGTGACGCCTGCACACGACCAGAATGACTACGCCGTGGGGCAGCGGCACAAGCTTCCGTTAGTGACGGTATTGGAGCTTGACGCCACGATGTCTAAGGCTCCGCTCCTGTCAATGCCTGTCGGCACCAAGTTCTACATGCCAAACGGTAGCTTGTGGAGTCAGGGCGGGGATGACAAATACAAGTCGCATGACGAACACGGCTCCTTATACAACTGGATTGGCGAGAACGTCCGCGAGTTGATGCCAGAGAAATATCGGGGCATGGACCGCTTCGTCGCTCGCAAGGCCGTGGTGGCGGACCTCGAAGCCATCGGCGCGCTGGTCGAGGTGAAGAAGCACAAGCTCATGGTGCCCATCTGCACCCGCACCGGCCAGGTGATCGAGCCCATGCTGACGGACCAGTGGTTCGTGGCCATGAGCAAGGTGGGCGAAGGCGACGCCACCGGCAAGAGCATTGCGCAAAAGGCCATCGATGCGGTGGCCAGCGGCGAAGTGACCTTTGTGCCCGAGAACTGGGTGAACACCTACAACCAGTGGATGAACAACATCCAGGACTGGTGCATCAGCCGCCAACTCTGGTGGGGCCACCAGATCCCGGCGTGGTACGACGAAGACGGCAACGTGATCGTCGCCCGCACCGAAGCCGAAGCCCAGGCCAAGGCGCCGGGCAAAACGCTGCGCCGCGACGAGGACGTGCTCGACACCTGGTATTCGTCCGCCCTCGTGCCCTTCAGCACCATGGGCTGGCCGAACCAGGGCGACGCACCCACCGACGACTTCAACCTGTACCTGCCCAGCAGCGTGTTGGTGACGGGCTACGACATCATCTTCTTCTGGGTCGCCCGGATGATCATGATGACCACGCACTTCACCGGCCGCGTGCCGTTCAAGCACGTGTACATCCACGGCCTGGTGCGCGACGCGCAGGGCAAGAAGATGTCCAAGTCCGAAGGCAACGTGCTCGACCCGGTGGACCTGATCGACGGCATTGCGCTCGAACCGCTGCTGGAAAAACGCACCACCGGCCTGCGCAAGCCCGAGACCGCGCCCACCGTGCGCAAGAACACGCAGAAGGAATTCCCTGAAGGCATTCCGGCCTACGGCGCCGATGCGCTGCGCTTCACGTTTGCCGCGCTCGCATCGCTGGGCCGCAGCATCAACTTCGACAGCAAGCGCTGCGAGGGCTACCGGAACTTCTGCAACAAGCTCTGGAACGCCAGCCGCTTCGTGCTGATGAACTGCGAAGGCCAGGACTGCGGCCTGAAGGAGCACACCAAGGAAGAATGCCAGCCCGGCGGCGCCATGCACGGCTACATGCAGTTCAGCCAGGCCGACCGCTGGATCAGCTCGCTGCTGCACAAGACCGAGGCCGAGGTCGCCAAGGGCTTTGAAGAGTACCGCCTGGACAACGTGGCCAACGCGATCTACGACTTCGTGTGGAACGAGTACTGCGACTGGTACCTGGAGATCGCCAAGGTGCAGATCCAGCAGGGCATGAACCATGAAGACCCACAAGTGGGTCTGGCGCAGCAACGCGCCACGCGCCGCACGCTGATCCGCACGCTGGAAGCCATCCTGCGCCTGGCCCACCCCATCATCCCGTTCATCACCGAAGCCCTGTGGCAGGTGGTGGCGCCCGTGGCGGGCATCCAGGGCGAGTCGGTCAGCATCGCGCGCTACCCGCAGGCGCAACCCGAAAAGATCGACGAATCCGCCATTGCCCACATGGGCCGCGTCAAAGGCTTGGTGGACACCTGCCGTGCGCTGCGGGGCGAGATGAATGTCTCGCCCTCCACCCGCTTGCCGCTGTATGTGGTGGGCGATGCCGACTTCATGCGCGGCGTGGCACCGGTATTGCAAGCACTGGCCAAGCTCAGTGAGGTGAAGGTGTTTGACGACGAGGCTGCGTGGGCCGCTGCCGCGCAGGCCGCGCCCGTCGCAGTGGTGGGCGAGGCGCGCATGTGCCTGTTCATGGAGATCGACGTGGTGGCCGAAAAGGCACGTCTTCGCAAGGAAATCGCACGCATAGAAGCCGAGATCGCCAAGGCTACGGCCAAGCTGTCCAACGAGGCCTTTGTGGCCAAGGCCCCGGCTGCCGTGCTGGACCAGGAGAAAAAACGCGTGGCCGATTTCGGCGCCACCCTCGGCAGATTGCGCGATCAGCTGACACGGCTGGGCTGAATCTGCCGCCATACTTTTGGGCACTTGCGGGTGGGCCTTTGGCCGCTCGCCCCGTGTTCTGACCTTCCTGAAGGAGCCCCATGACTGTCGCCACCACTGTTCGCAAAGCCGTCTTCCCCGTTGCCGGCCTGGGCACCCGCTTTCTGCCCGCCACCAAGGCATCTCCCAAGGAAATGCTGCCCGTGGTGGACAAGCCCCTGATCCAGTACGCCGTGGAAGAAGCCTACGAAGCGGGCATCCGCGACATGGTGTTTGTCACCGGCCGCAGCAAGCGCGCCATCGAAGACCATTTCGACACCGCTTACGAGTTGGAGAACGAGTTGGAAAATGCCGGCAAGCAAGAGATGCTGGCGCTGGTGCGCGGCATTGCGCCTGACGACATGAACTGCCTGTTTGTGCGCCAGCCGCGCAGCCTGGGACTAGGCCACGCCGTGCTGTGCGCCGAGCCGCTGGTGGGCAACGAGCCCTTTGCCGTACTGCTGGCCGACGACCTGATGGTGGGCAAAAACGGCGGCCCCGGCGTCATGGCGCAAATGACCGCGGCCTTTGCCAAGCAGGGCCGGTCACTGCTGGCCGTGCAAGAAGTGCCGCAAGAGCATACGCGCCGCTACGGCATCGTCAAGGGCGAAAGCGCGAGTGACGGCCTGATCCGCATTGACGAAATCGTGGAGAAGCCTGCGCCTGAAAAGGCCCCCTCGCGCATGGGCGTGGCCGGGCGCTACGTGCTCACGCCGCGCATCTTTGCCGAGATCCGCAACCAGCCGCGCGGCGTGGGTGGCGAGATCCAGCTCACCGACGCCATCGCGCGCCTGATGCAGCACGAGACCGTTTACGCGTTTGAATACGAAGGCAAGCGCTACGACTGTGGCAGCAAGGAAGGCTTTCTGGAAGCGACTGTGGAACTGGCGCTGCAGCACGCGCAGGTGGGCGACCACTTCCGTGAATACCTCAAAGGCCTGAGCCTGTAGTCCACTGTATCCGCCGGCCAGCGCCCGCGCTGGCGTTGCGGCGGTAAGTACCACCGCTGCACGTACGTCGGAGGATGGACCTGCCGCGCGTAACAAGCGGGTCAGACGCGTGTCAGAAGCAGGTCAGACACGGGTCAGGCAAGGGGCAACAACCCCCTCACTCCTCCGGATCAACGGCGGCGCAGGATGTGGATGAACTCCTCGCCCACCGTCTGCTGCTCCACCAGCTCATTCCCCGTCTGCTTGGCAAACGCCTGAAAGTCTCGCAGCGAGCCGCTGTCGGTGGCCACCACCTTCAGCAGCTGGCCGCTGGCCATGTCCGACAGCGCCTTCTTGGCCTTGAGGATGGGCAAGGGGCAGTTCAGGCCCCGGGTGTCGATTTCTTTGTGAATGTCCATGGTGATCAGTCCTTGGGCGGCTCAGGCTGGTCCAGCCCCCGGCGCCGCTCCGCATTTTCCTCTGCCGTGAAGAACACCGGCTCATGCCCGCGGGTGCGCAGCCAATCGGCCAGCGCATAGCCCGTGCCGGCAGGCCAGCATTTCAGGTCGGGCAGATCGTACAGGCGGTAGTCCACCAGCTCGGGCGACAGTTTCACCTGCCCCGTGGCGACCACGTGGTAGGCAATGATGATCTGGTTCATGCGCAGGAACTCGTAGGCGCCCACCAGCGTGGTGGCCTGCACGTCCAGGTTGGTTTCTTCCTTCACCTCGCGCGCAATGCCTTCCTGTGGCGACTCGCCCGCCTCCATGAAGCCAGTGATCAGCGCAAACATCTTGCCCGGCCACGCCGCATTGCGCGCCAGCAGCACTTTGCCTTCCACCTCCACGATGGCGGCCAGCACAGGCGTCGGGTTGTTCCAGTGCGTCCAGCCGCAGGCGGGGCAGCGCAGCCGCTCCTTGTCGCCGCCGTCTTCGGCCAGCGTGATGGGCTGCAACCCGGTGCCACAGTGCGAGCAGTAGCGAACTTCGTAGTGCATGACTTACTATTATTTTGATAGCTTCTAGCGCTTATACAGCAAGCGCTAGAGGCCTATTTGGCTTGAATTTTTGGCACAACGCCTCGCCGCACCCGCTCACGCGGGGAACACGCCGGTGGACAAGTACCGGTCGCCCCGGTCACACACCACAAAAACGATGGTGGCATTGCTGTCGCGCGCCGCAATCTGCTGCGCCACCCAACAGGCACCTGCTGCAGAGATGCCGGCAAAGATGCCCTCTTCACGCGCCAGGCGGCGGCACATTTCTTCGGCATCGTCCTGACTCACGTACACCAGCTCGTCCACTGTGCTGGCGTCGTAGATCTTGGGCAGGTATTCCTGCGGCCATTTGCGAATGCCGGGAATGCGCGAGCCCTCTTGCGGCTGCGCGCCAACGATCTGGATGGCGGGGTTCTTCTCCTTGAGGAACCGCGATACGCCCGTGATCGTGCCCGTGGTGCCCATGGCGCTCACAAAGTGCGTGATGCGCCCACCGGTCTGCTCCCAGATCTCCGGGCCCGTGGTCTCGTAGTGGACGCGCGGGTTGTCTGCATTGGCGAACTGGTCCAGCACCTTGCCCTCGCCGCGCTTTTGCATGGCCTCGGCCAGGTCGCGCGCGTGTTCCATACCGCCGCTCTTGGGGGTGAGCACCAGTTCGGCGCCAAAAGCCTTCATGGTCTGCGCACGCTCAATCGACAGGTCCTCGGGCATCACCAGCACCATGCGATAGCCCTTGATGGCCGCCGCCATGGCCAGCGCAATGCCCGTGTTGCCCGACGTGGCCTCGATCAGCGTGTCACCCGGGCGGATGTCGCCCCGCTGCTCCGCGCGGCGGATCATCGACAGCGCGGGCCGGTCTTTGACGGACCCGGCCGGATTGTTGCCCTCGAGCTTGCCCAGCACCACATTGCCCCGCGCCGCGTTGTCTTTCGCGCCGATGCGCTGCAGCGCCACCAGCGGAGTGTTGCCCACCGCATCTTCAATCGTCGGATATTTCATGCGCCCTACTGTGCCATAATTTGGGGCTTCACGAATTCCAGCCCGGGTGGTGAAATTGGTAGACGCAGGGGACTCAAAATCCCCCGCCGCAAGGCGTGCCGGTTCGATTCCGGCCCCGGGCACCA
>NZ_JBKBKQ010000015.1:0-126318 GCF_046294525.1 Acidovorax sp. | reverse complement strand
CAGCGCCTGCTGGGGGCGATCAATTCTCGAAAGCAAGGGCTGTCTTAGTTCGGGCATCACTACGGCACTGCCAGAACCGATTCGTGAAGAGCTTCCCTAGCGCTTATCCATCAAGCGCCAGAAGCTATAACTTCAATAGCAACTTACAAGCCCAGGGCCGCAATGCCCGCGCGTGCGATCTGCGCGTCCTCGGTGGACTTCACCCCACTGACGCCCACAGCACCCAGGCACTGGCCGTCCTTCAGGATGGGCACGCCGCCCTCCAGCAGGCCGTCGATGGTGGGGGCGCTCAAGAACGAGGTGCGGCCGCCGTTCACGATGTCCTCGTACACCTTGCTCTCGCGCCGCCCCAGGGCCGCAGTACGGGCCTTGGACGGGGCGATATGCGACGAGACGGCGGCTGCGCCATCCAGGCGCTGCAGCCACAACAGGTGACCGCCATCGTCCACAATGGCGATGGTCACGGCCCATTGGTTCTTGACGGCTTCGGCTTCGGCTGCGGCGGCAATGGCCTTGACGTCGGCCAGTTCGAGTTCGTGCTTGGTTTTCATGGATCGATCCGGAAGGTGCGAGAAAAGACAATGGATGTGGAAGGCGCCCCTCGGCACAAGCCGCTGGGCCCAGGGCTGCACGCAGGCCTTCGCACGCAAGGCGGCAAGCATAGCGGCATCCCGCCCGCAGCTTGCCCCCGTCCAGGGTGAAAGAACCCTTACCAAAAGTAGGTGACCGAGCGCGGTTATTGCAGGGCGAAAAACCGTCACCACCTAAAATTTGCAGTGTCTGCGTTGTGCAGGCCAACAAGGAGAGACACAAGATGAATGACCAAGTCACCACCCTGGGCTCTGCGGGCTATGGCATCTCGCAGGAGCAGCGCCACAAGGTGCTTCGCAACACATATTGGCTGCTCGCACTGAGCATGCTGCCCACCGTACTCGGCGCGTGGGTAGGCGTAGCCACCGGCATCACGCAGTCGCTGCGCGGCGGCGTCGGCCTGATCGTTTTCCTGGGCGGCGCTTTCGCCTTCATGTTCGCCATCGAAAAGACCAAGCGCTCGGCCGCTGGCGTGCCCGTGCTGCTGGCCTTCACGTTCTTCATGGGCCTGATGCTGTCGCGGCTGATCGGCATGGTGCTGGGCTTCAAGAACGGCACGGACCTCATCATGACGGCGTTTGCAGGCACTGCAGGCGTGTTCTTTGTGATGGCCAGCCTGGCCAGCGTGATCAAGCGTGACCTGTCCGGCATGGGCAAGTGGCTGTTTGTGGGCGCCATGGTGCTCATGGTCGGCGCCATCATCAACGTGTTCGTCGGTTCTTCGGCGGGCATGATGGCGATCTCGGTAGCCGCCATCGGCATCTTCAGCGCCTACATGCTGTACGACCTCAAGCAGATCCTGGACGGCGGCGAAACCAACTACATCAGCGCCACGCTGGCTCTGTACCTGGACATCTTCAACGTGTTCCAGAGCCTGCTGGCCCTATTGGGCATTATGGGTGGCGAGCGCGACTGATCGCCGCCCCTACCCGGATCAGGGCTCGTCCCCGGTCACAAAAGGCTCCCTCGGGAGCCTTTTTTCTTGCGTGGCCCGCAGGGTCAAGCCTCAACATCGGGCGGCAGCTGCCGATAATACCTGTACATGTACCGCCTGCCTTACTCCTCCTCGCTGCGCATGCTGGCCTTGTCCAGCGTGCTGTTGCTGGCCGCATGCGACAAGATTCCGGGCCTGGGGCCAGACCCGCGCATCGCCCAGCGGGAGGAAGAAGCCAAGGCCATCGGCGGGGCCTGCCGCCACGCGCTCCGAGGGCTGGAAGACTGCTACACCCTCAACCCCAAGGCTGCCAAGGCTGCCGTGTTTGCGGGCTGGAAGGAGATGGACGCCTACATGCGCGAGAACAAGCTAGAAGGCACGCCTTCCGTGCTGGGCAAAGCCGAAAAACCCGACCGCACCGAAAAGTCCAGCGACATCGAAACCGAGACGCGCGAACCCGGCACCAGCCGCAGTCGCAGCTGAACGCCCGGCGGCGCCCGGCGCCCGGCGGCTTGGCGCCCCGGCCCGCATCCCCGGTTGGCGCCCCCGTCTCTCACGCTCAGGCGGCAAGCGACGAGCGGCGGCAGCTCAAACGCGCTCGAACACGGCAATACTCTCCACGTGCGCAGTGTGCGGGAACATGTTCACCATGCCTGCTGCCGTGCACTGGTATCCCGCTAGGTGCACAAGCAGCCCCGCATCACGTGCCAGGGTGGCGGGGTTGCAGCTCACGTAGACGATGCGCTGGGGCGGCGTCCAGCCCTCGGCACCCGCTGGCAGCGGTGCGGCGCCTTCTACCCCCCGGCGGGCCTGCTCGATGTCGGCCAGCGCCTTGGCCAGCGCAAAGGCACCTTCGCGGGGCGGATCCACGAGCCACTTGTCGGCCGTTCCATCCGCAATCAGCATCTCAGGCGTCATGTCAAACAAATTGCGCGCTACAAAATCAGCAGCTGCTAGCGCTTTTCCATCCTTCCTTTGGGCCTGATTTGACTTGTAATTCTCACGCGAGCGCGCCACCAGCGCCTCGCTGCCCTCGATGCCCAGCACCTCGCGCGCCTGCGTGGCCAGCGGCAGCGTGAAGTTGCCCAGGCCGCAGAACCAGTCGATCACGCGCTCCTGCGGCTGCACGTCCAGCAGGCGTAACGCGCGGGATACCAGCACGCGGTTGATGTGCGGGTTCACCTGCGTGAAATCGGTGGGCTTGAAGGGCATGGTGATGCCAAAGTCGGGCAGCGCGTACGACAGTGTCGGGCCGCCTTCGTCCAGCAGCTTCACGGTGTCGGGGCCCTTGGGCTGCAGCCACCACTGCACGTTGTACTGGCCCGCAAATGCGCGAAGCCGGGCGATGTCCCCAGCGCTCAGGGGCTCCAGATGCCGCAGCACCAGCGCCGTGACTTCGTCGCCGCAGGCCAATTCGATCTGGGGGCAGGTGTCGCGCGCGTCCAGGCTGGCAATGAGCGCGCGCAGTGGCATCAGCATGGCGTCCACGTGCGGCGGAAGAACGGGGCACTGCCCCATGTCGGCCACGTAGCGGCTCTTGCGCTCGTGAAAGCCCACCAGCACGGTGCCTTTCTTGATCACGTGGCGCACGGCCAGGCGGGCGCGATAGCGGTAGCCCCACGAAGGGCCTTCGATGGGGCGCAGCATGGTCAGCGGCTTGACCTTGCCCAGGTGCCAGAGATTGTCCTCCAGCACACGCTGCTTGACGGCGACCTGCGCTCCTACGTGCAGATGCTGCATCTTGCAACCGCCGCATGCGCCGGCGTGCAGTCCAAAATGCGGGCAACCGGGCCGCACACGCTGCGACGACTCACGATGGATGGCCACCAGGCTGGCCTGCTCCCAGTTGTTCTTCTTGCGGTGGGTGTTGGCGGTGACCAGCTCGAACGGCAGGGCACCATCGATGAAGACGACCTTGCCGTCTGGCTTGCGGGCAACGCCCTGGGCGTCCAGGTCCATGGACTGCACCTGCAGCCAGCCTTCTGGAAGGTCGTTGTGAGCGTTCTGCTCGGTGGGCTCAAACGCGGGGGATAGTTCTTTCGGTTCGCTCATCCCCCGATTGTCTCAGGCCCGCAGCCGACGTCAGCGCGGGCCCAAGGGCATGTGCTACCGCTTAGCCGCGGTCAGCGCGGGCCGGACGCCCGCCGGTGGCGCGAGGGGCCGATGCCAGGGGAAGACGGTTGATGGTCAACTCACAGCCGTGGTTGTCTGGCGAGAAGACCAGCGTGGAACCCGGGGCCACCAGGGGCAACGTCTCGTGGATTTGGCGGGACATGTCAATAGGCGGCTCGGGGGCGCGGTAGACGATGTCCTTGTCCGGGCCATACACCACGTAGCAAGAGGCGGTAGCTGACTGGCTGAAAAAGGCGGCCACCAGGGCAGCGGCAGCGTAGGGAACGGCGTTCATGGTTCTTCTCCTCTGTCGGGCAAATCTGCGCAGGATTATGCGGGCTTCTGCCACGCGAGCCAATGCAGCTGTGGCTTTCAGGCCGCTTGTGCCGGTCACCGCAGATGCAGATGGTTGGTGTGCTTGACCTCTTCCATCACCGCATAGGTGCGCGTCTCGCGCACGCCGGGAAGCTGCCACAGCACATTGCCCGCAAACACGCGGTAGGCGTTCATGTCGGCCGAGCGGGTTTTGAGCAGGTAGTCGAACCCGCCCGCCACCATGTGGCATTCCATGATCTCGGGGTGCACCAACACGGAGGCCTTGAACTGGTCGAACACGTTGGGCGTGGTGCGGTCCAGCAGCACCTCCACAAACACCAGCATGCCCGCACCCAGCTTCAGGGGGTTCAGCCGCGCCTCGTAGCCCAGGATGAAGCCATCGCGCGTGAGGCGCTGCACCCGCGCCAGAACGGCGGTGGGCGACAAGGCCACGGCTTCGGCCAGCTTGAGGTTGGCAATACGGCCGTCTTCCTGCAGGATTGACAGGATCTTGCGGTCAATGCGGTCCAGATCAGTTTCTGTTTGCATGTTGATTAGCGATTTATTCGGTCCCGCCAACTATTTTCGAACATTTATTCACCCACAACCCAAGGATCATCGTCAGTAACGCACCCAAATCCTCGTTTGGCCCTCCAAACCACCCAAAGACACCACCATGACGCAGCAGCCCAACGCTCAGCCCTCCGCTCCGTTCGCCGACTTTGCGCCCCGCACGCCGCTGAACAACCCGCTGCGCGCGGCCATCACCGCCGCCTACCGCCGCCCCGAGCCCGAGGCCCTGGCCCCGCTGCTGGCCCAGGCCCGCTTGCCGGCTGACCAAGCGGCGTCGGCCCAGCAACTGGCGCTGCGTATTGCCAAAGCTCTACGCGAACGCAAGGCCAGCGCCGGGCGCGCAGGCATCGTCCAGGGCCTGTTGCAGGAGTTCTCGCTGTCATCACAAGAAGGCGTGGCGCTGATGTGCCTGGCCGAGGCGCTGCTGCGCATCCCCGACAAGGCCACACGCGATGCGCTCATCCGCGACAAGATCAGCCACGGCCAGTGGGATACCCACCTGGGCAAGAGCCCCTCGCTGTTCGTCAACGCCGCCACCTGGGGCCTGCTGATTACCGGCACGCTGGTGGCCACGCACCGCGAAGGCAGCCTGGGCAACTCGCTCAGCCGCCTGATCGGCAAGGGCGGCGAGCCCCTGATCCGCAAGGGCGTGGACATGGCGATGCGCATGATGGGCGAGCAGTTTGTGACCGGCGAGACCATCGACGAAGCCCTGCGCAACGCCCGCACGATGGAGGCTGAGGGCTTTCGCTATTCGTACGACATGCTGGGTGAGGCCGCGCTGACCAGCGAAGACGCCAAGCGCTATTACGCGTCATACGAGCAAGCCATCCACGCCATTGGCAAGGCCTCTGCCGGGCGCGGCATCTACGAGGGCCCCGGCATCTCCATCAAGCTCTCGGCCCTGCACCCGCGCTACAGCCGCGCCCAGTTTGGCCGCGTGATGGACGAGCTGTACCCGCTGGTGCTCCGCCTCACGGCCCTTGCCAAGCAGTACGACATTGGCCTGAACATCGACGCGGAGGAAACCGACCGCCTGGAACTGTCGCTGGACCTGCTGGAGCGCCTGTGCCACGAGCCGACCCTGGCGGGCTGGAACGGCATTGGTTTTGTCATTCAGGCCTACCAAAAGCGCTGCCCCTTCGTGATCGACTACGTGGTGGATTTGGCGCGCCGCACCCAGCGCCGCCTGATGGTCCGCCTGGTCAAAGGCGCGTACTGGGACAGCGAAATCAAGCGCGCCCAGGTCGATGGCCTCACGGACTACCCCGTCTACACCCGCAAGGTGCACACCGACATTTCGTACATCGCCTGCGCCAAGAAACTGCTGGGCGCGCCGGAAGCCGTATATCCCCAGTTCGCCACCCACAACGCCGAGACAGTGGCCACCATTTACCAACTGGGGGGCAGCAACTACTACGCGGGGCAATACGAGTTCCAGTGCCTGCACGGCATGGGCGAGCCGCTGTATGAGCAAGTGGTGGGCGCCATCACCGCAGGCAAGCTGGGCCGCCCCTGCCGCATCTACGCGCCCGTGGGCACCCACGAAACCCTTCTGGCCTATTTGGTACGCCGTCTGCTGGAGAACGGCGCCAACACCTCGTTTGTGAACCGCATTGCCGACGAAACCATTGCGCTGGATGAGCTGGTGAAAAGCCCCGTGCAGGTAGTGGACCAGCAAGCCACCACCGAAGGCGCTGCGGGCCTGCCCCACCCGCGCATCCCCTTGCCAGCGGCGCTGTACGGCGCCCACCGCAGCAACTCACGCGGGCTGGATTTGTCGAACGACAACACGCTGACCGAGCTGGCCACCACCCTGCAAGCCACGGCAAGCCACGCCTGGACGGCAGCGCCTCAGCTGGCCGCTGACGTGCCCGCAGGCACCACCCAGCCCGTGCGCAACCCTGCCGACCACAGCGATGTGGTGGGCCAAGTGCAAGAAGCCACCACCACCGATGTAGACCAAGCCCTGGCCCACGCCCAGGCTGCCGCAGCCCCCTGGGCCGCCACGCCGCCCGCCGAGCGTGCCGCAGCCCTGCTGCGCACCGCCGACCTGCTGGAAGCGCGCATGCACCCGCTGATGGGCCTCTTGATGCGCGAAGCGGGCAAAAGCGCCAGCAATGCCGTGGCCGAAGTGCGCGAGGCCGTGGACTTCCTGCGCTACTACGCCGCCCAGGTGCAGAGCACCTTCGACAACGCCACCCACATCCCGCTGGGCCCGGTGGCCTGCATCAGCCCCTGGAACTTCCCGCTCGCCATCTTCATGGGCCAGGCGGCAGCAGCCTTGGCCGCAGGCAATCCCGTGCTGGCCAAGCCCGCAGAGCAAACCCCCCTGGTCGCCGCCGAGGCCGTGCGCCTGCTGTGGCAAGCCGGCGTGCCACGCGCGGCTGTGCAACTGCTACCCGGCCAGGGCGAGACGGTGGGCGCGCGCCTGATCGGCGACGACCGCGTGATGGGCGTGATGTTCACCGGCTCCACCGAGGTCGCGCGCATCCTGCAACGCACCGTGGCCGGGCGGCTGGACGCCGCAGGCCGCCCCATCCCGCTGATCGCCGAAACCGGTGGGCAGAACGCGATGATCGTGGACTCGTCTGCGCTGGTCGAGCAGGTGGTGGGCGATGCCGTGTCATCGGCCTTTGACAGCGCAGGCCAGCGCTGCTCGGCCCTGCGCGTGCTGTGCGTGCAGGAAGAAGCTGCCGACCGCGTGGTGGAGATGCTGCAAGGCGCCATGGGCGAGCTGCGCGTGGGGAACGCTGCCGAGCTGCGCGTGGATGTGGGCCCGGTAATCGACGCCGAGGCACAGGCAGGCATCACCCAGCACATCGAAAAATTCAAAGCCCAGGGCCACCGCGTTTTCCAGCACCCGAACCATGTTTCGGCCACCGGAGCACAAGGCACCTTTGTGCCACCCACCCTGATCGAGCTGAACCACATCGGCGAGCTGCAGCGTGAAGTCTTCGGCCCCGTGCTGCACGTGGTGCGCTACGCGCGCAACGACCTGGACCAGCTGCTCGACCAGATCAACGCCACCGGCTACGGCCTCACGCAGGGCGTGCACACGCGCATCGACGAAACCATTGCCCGCGTCGTCAACCGCGCCCACGCCGGCAATGTGTACGTGAACCGCAACATGGTCGGCGCCGTGGTGGGCGTGCAGCCGTTTGGCGGCGAAGGCCTGTCGGGCACGGGGCCCAAGGCAGGCGGGCCGCTGTACCTGCTGCGACTGCTGTCGCAGCGCCCGGACGATGCGCTGGCGCGGACGTTTGCCGAGGCAGATCGCACTACCACACCGGACACCGAGCGGCGCGAGCGCCTGTTGGCACCGCTGGCCACTTTGGAGCAATGGGCACGGCAACAAGGCAAAGCAAGCCTGGCCAGCACCTGCCAGCGTTTTGCACAGCACACCCAAAGCGGAACCGCCCGCACCCTGCCCGGCCCCACGGGCGAGCGCAACGTCTACACCCTGGCCCCCCGTGCACGCGTCCTGTGTGTGGCGCAGGAGGCCAACGACCTCTTAGTGCAGACCGGCGCCGTGCTCGCCAGTGGTGGCACGGCCGTGTGGCCAAGCACTCAGGCTAGCCTGCGCACGCAGTTGCCCACGCTGGTACAAGCGCAAGTTCTGCTACAGGACAACACACTCAACGACGGCAAGCTGCCGCTGGACGCTGTGCTGCACCACGGCGATACCGCAAGCTTGCAGGCGCTGTGCACTGCCCTCGCCCGCCGTCCCGGGCCGATCGTGGCGGTGACGGCACTGCAACCAGGCGCGGCGGACATCCCGCTGGAGCGTCTGGTGATTGAACGCGCCCTCAGCGTGAACACTGCCGCAGCGGGCGGCAATGCCAGCCTGATGACAATCGGATAAGAAGATAAAGCGCCGGTCTCAGCCCCGCTGCAGCTTGAACACCGGTCGGCGCCCACCAACGCGCGCGCCCCGCACGCTGCGTACATCGGCGGCTCGGCGGGGGTGCAGCGCCTCGCGCTGGGCCTCGTCCAGCCAGCCGAGCTGGTCCATCACCTCCACCGCGGCGGCGACCTGGGCCACCATGTTGCCGTCCATGATCTTGAGCGCGAACGCCTCGGCCCGGCTGCGGCTGCCCACCACCTGCACGCCGTCCGCGCCGGTTTTGGACACCCAGTCGCCGCGGCCCGCACGCATGAAGTCCTGGTCGTGGCGGCCGGTGCCGGACACTAGGTCGGGCCGCGCCACCATGGCTCCGGCCAACTCCGTCAGGCTTTGGTCCATGCCGGTGTCGGGCGCGCCTGCCGCCAAGCGCGCATACCCGCGTGCTAGGTGCGCCAGCGGCATCGCGTAGTTGGGGGCAGAACATCCGTCGGTGCCCGCCACCAGTTGCTGCGGATCCAGGCCCACGGCCTGCGCTACGTGGGCGCGAACCGCCACCTGCAGCGGATGGCCGGGCGCCAGATGGTCCGCCAGCGGCAGGCCCTGCTGCACGCAATACGCCACAAACCCCGCATGTTTGCCGCTGCAGTTGTGGTGCCGCTGATCGGCCACGAACCCGGGGGGCAGGTCCATGCCGGTAAGCCCCAGCGCCGCGAACATGGGCGCGTGGCAACCGCACTGAAGAACGCGGTAGTCCTGGTCCACGCTGGCCAGCATGTGCTCCACCTGCTGCACGTGCATGGGCTCGCCGCTGTGGCTTGCGCACAGCATCGCCAGGTCGGCCGCACCCCACCCCAGCGCGCGAGCACCGCCCGACTGCATGAACGGCAGAGCCTGAAATGCCTTGATGGTGGAACGCGTGAACGTCACCGCATAGGGGTCTCCGGCTTTGGCGAGCACCTTGCCCTCGCGGTTCATCACGGCCACCGCGCCCCAGTGCTGGCATTCGGCCAGGTCGCCACGGGTGACTTCAATCAACGGAACAAAGGTCATAGGATGCGCTGGGCCAGTGGTTGAAGAAATGCCTATTGCGCCACAGGGGCCAAGGTCAGAGCGTGCACCCAGCGCGCGGGCTGGCGCTGCAATGCGCGGTAGCCGGTCTCGGCCCACGTGCTGCTCATGTCGCGGTAGCGTGGCGAAAACACCAGACCGCTCTGGCCCGTTTGGTAGATGAAGCGCGACTGCTCCAGGTCGGCCAGGTCGTACACGGCGCGCAGCGAGGCTGCGTGGCGGTTCACAAACGGGCCCTTGGCCTCGCCCGCGTTGTACTGGCCCACGTTGACGGTGTACGAGTCGCCATGGGAAGGCACTCTCACGTCAAAAAAACGGGCCAGGGCGGGCACGTTGCCAAACGGCCGGTGCGCACTGAGTGCCGGGTGCGCTGCGCCCCACTGCCACAGCGCGGGGTCTGCGCCGTATGCGGCTTGCAGGCGGTCCAGCGCGCGGCCGAGCGCGGCAGAAGATTGTTCCGCGCAGGTGGTGGGCTGGCACCACCAGCTGTCGTTGCGCTCCAGAATTCCTTCCAGGCCCGCGCGGTAGTCACGTTTGCCGTAGGTGGCCTTGAAGCGGTCCTCGCCGATGCGCGGGACGATGAGCCCCCGCGTCAGCTCGTCCGCCCAGGCGGCAAAGATCAGGGGCGCAGCCTTGCCACCATCCATCACGCCGTCAAAGCCCTCGAGTTGCGCCTTGGCGGAACCGGCCAGCGCGTGGGGAGACTGCGTCTGCAGCAGATGCGGCAAGAGGCGTCGCGTGGCGAGCGAGGCCACGTCGCTGTGGATGGCCTGCATGCTCTGGGCATCGTGCTTTTCGGTGGATTCGATCAGCTGCGCGATGCGCTCGTAGCGGTAAGGCAGCGCCCAGTCTTGCGTGAGGTAGTGGGAATAGTCCGGCGCCGTGATCCGCTGGTTGGCTGTTGCCACCCAGCCGTTGGCGGCTCCATCGTCCTCAGGGGTCTGCGCATAGGTCAGCCACCCCTTCCAGTCGTACCGCGCGTCCCAGCCCGGGGATGGCGCCACGCCGCGGATGTCATTGGCTGCATCACGCAGCGGCACACGGCCCACGGCTTTGAAACGGATGTTGCCTTGGTCATCGGCCGCCACCACGCTCTGCATGGGCGAGTGGTAATGCGAGAGCGCCTGGAACAGCTCGTCAACCGTCTTGGCCTGGTTGGTCAGCAGACCCGCCAGCACGGTCTGGTTGTCGGCATCCAGCGCGCTCCAGCGCAGGGAAAGTACATAGCGGCTGAGGTCCAGCACCTCTGCATGCACCGCCTGCGCGTCGCTCAGCACGGGGCCGTGGCGCGTGCTGCGCAGCGGCACCACCACATCGGCCCCGCCCTTCACAAGAATGGTCTCGTTGCGCACGCCGAATGCGGCCCAGCCGTCCGGCGTGCGGTACTGCGACGCGTCGGCCGGGTTGATCTGCTCCACATACAGGTCCTGCACATCGGGGCCGGTGTTGGTGAAACCCCAGGCCACGCGGTCGGTGCGGCCCAGCACCACAAACGGCAACCCCGGCAAGGTGGCGCCCACTGCGTCGATGGCGGCGATGGGGGTGCCGTCGGACGCTGTGCCCGCCGGCGCCTGCATGCCCGCGAAGTACCAGATGGCGGGCGCAGACAGGCCCAGGTGCGGATCGTTGGCGAGCAGCGGCTTGCCGCTCACGGTGCGGGTGCCCGCCAGCACCCAGTTGTTGCTGCCCTTGCCTTCGTTGGTGCCTGCATTGCGGGTCAACTCCTCGGCCCAGGCCAGCATGCCGGCGCTGACCTGGCGGGACAGGAAGCCGCCCCTTGCAGCAGGCGCTTGTGCCACCGTTGGCGGCTGTGCCGAAGTGGCTGCCGCACCCGCAGCTGATGCCCGGTACACGCCCCACTGGCGATACAACGCAGACAGATCGGCCGTGGCCGCTGGCCGCTCGCCGGGATACGGCGGCATCAGCTGCCACAGGCGCTCGGTGTCCAGCGTGCGGGCCACCGACATGCGCGCGAACTCGTTGCCCCAATTGCTGCCGAGGTCCAGTGCCATCATCAGCGCCCAACCCACGCTGTCTTCGGGTTCCCACACGGCGGCAGACTCGCCTCCGGGCTTGACACCCAGAACGTGGAACTCGGGCGGAAGCGCTTGCGGGCGGTCCTTGTGAAACGCGTGGATCCCGCGGCTGTAGGCCTGCAGGGCCTCCTTGGCTGAAAGCGGCAGGCCTTCGTACTGGCGCCGGGCCGCGCCCATGATGTCCAGCGCGCGCATGAGCTTGTCGGTCTCCAGCGTGGCCTCGCCAAACACTTCCGACAACCGGCCGTGCATCACGCGGCGGTTGAACTCCAGCTGCCACGTGCGCTCCTGCGCATGCACATAGCCCATGGCAAACCACGCGTCCTGCGGGTTGTTTGCGCGGATGTGCGTCACGTCCGCAGCGTCGCGCTGCACCCGCACGGCCTCGCGCAGGCCCGCCACGCCCAGCCGGCCGTCCACCACGGCAAAGCTGCGCTGCACATACACCGCTGCCCCGGTGCCGGCCAGCAGCACCACGGCCACCAGCCCAACGGCTGTCCGTTTCATCCACGCCATCTCGAATGTCTCCTGTGTTTTGTTAGCTGGTTGTCTTGAGAAGGTGCCGGACCTTGAAGCCTCGCCAGGCGCCTCGCACCGGCTAGCGCGCCAGCACGCTCGGCTCCGAAACGCTTCCACCGCTTCCCGGCCACTCAGTCCAGGTGCACACTGCTGCCGGCCACCTGGAAGTTCATGACCGGCGCACTGGGCTCGCTGAAGGACACTCCCAGCGCGATCTGCCCCGTGCCATGCAGAATGCACGCGTCCCGCCGCAGGCGCACCGGCGAGTCGCTGCCGTCAAACCGCACCCAAGTGCCAAAGCTGCTCATGTCGGTCAACACAAAACCGCTGTTGCGCCAGTCGATGCGTGCATGCAGGCGGGACACCCGCGGGTCGTTGATGCACAGTTCTGCATCCGTGGCGCGGCCCACGTGAACGGGTGCGTCGGCGGAAGAAAAGGACATGTCCACGCCATGCCATGAAAACTGGATCTGCCCAAGGATGGAGTCCGCCGGGGCGAAATTGCTGACCAAGCCGGCTTGCATGGTGAGGGAGTCGGGTTCTTCGTTCTCGCGCCACTCCACCTGATACAGCATGAGCAGCTCGGTCTTGCCGCGAATTTCCATCATGCCGAGCTTGCGGTACCAGACGTCGGGGGCCGTGCCGGCCAGCAGCACCGCGGTTTCGGTGGCCCAGATCTCCGCCGGGCCTGCGCGCTCGCACAGGCGGGAGGCCACGTTCACCGCGTCGCCGTAACAGTCGCCATCCACATCCAGCACCTCGCCGGTCGCGATGCCCACGCGAATGTCCATGCGCAGGGGCTGGGGCCAGCGGTCCAGGCGCGCTTGGTGCTGGCGCAGCAAAGTGCTCATGGCTGCCACCGCGCTGGACGCGTCGCCAAAGATGCACAGCACACCATCACCCAGCTTTTTCACCACCCTCCCGCCGCTCAGCTCGACGGAATTGGCGATCCATTGGGTCACCTGGGTGACCGCCTCGGTGGCCTTCTCGTTGCCAAGGGTTTCGTACAACGAGGTACTGCCCGAAATGTCTGCAAAGACCACGGTAGACAGCACACTCATGAACGCGGGCCTCTGAGTAACATCATGTGAATCAGTTTAGTGCAAGCGCAATAGCGGCGCACGGTTTAAACGGTTAACGATGTTTTGTCCGGTAGTGCGGAAACAGACGCCGCTCAAACCTAAGAACTCACGATTTCTCGCGCCCGCTCACATCGCCGTGAAAAAACGCAGGGTCAAACGTAAAAATTCGCAAAAAACGGGTCTGCGATGTTGGCTTTGCGCAAAAACGGGAGCGCTCCTCTTGTGCGGCACGCCCATCACGCTTAAGTTGGCCAACCCTGTTACAAAAGAACTCGCGTCCACCCCCATGCGTTGGAACAAGCCCAACATCCGCAACAGCCTGCACGACCTCCTGGGCCGTGATAAGCCGTCTTCGACGGCATGGGTGCGCGACCAGGGGCTGGAGAACATTCGCCGCGCCATGCTGCACAGCCTGGCGGGCGTATCAGGGTGTGAGGTGGCCCGCATGAACATGCGGCTGCGTTATGCGGGCGACATCGAGGCGCTGTGGTACCTGCGCAGCGACCTCTTCACCACGCTGCTGCCCCTGTGCGGCCGCGCGTATGCCCAGAATGCACTGGACCGCATCACCCCCCTCTTCCAGGGTCAGCTTCCCCGCACGCTGCGCGCACCGCTTCTGCAGCACGTGCATCTCTAGAGATGCCTTGCACAACTCCCTGTGGTCCGTGGTAGCGCGGCCTGGGGCGGTCCGCACTTCCACCGACTCGCGAGGCTTATGCAGGAAATCCCCGAAAGAAAGCAGGATCAGCCGGGCGCGGCGCCGACATGCTGCTACTGGTGCCCCCAGTAGATCAGCGCATCGCGCGCTTCCACCGACAGCGACACCGCGGCGCCTACGGGCAGCAGCACCTTCGTCTCCACATGGCCGTATGGCAGGTTGGTCAGCACGGGTGCCTTGATCTGGCTGCGCAGCCAGTCCACCACCGATTGCAGCTTGTAGCCTTTGTCGTGCGGCGCCAGCTTGTAATTGGTGAACTGTCCCAGCACCACGGCCTTTTGCTGCGCCAGTACGCCGGCGTGCAGCAGCTGGGTGAGCATGCGTTCGATGCGGTACGGGTGTTCATGCACGTCTTCCACAAACAGAATGCCACCCTTGATCTGCGGAAAGTACGGTGTACCGACCAGCGAAGCGAGCACGGCGAGGTTTCCGCCCCAGAGGGTGGCGCTTTTCACGTACACATTGGGCACGGCTGGCTTGCCGGTGGTGGGATGGGGCTTCTCGTTGTGCATGCACCAGCCCGTGCCCTCGCCATGGCCGGTCAGCAGGTCATCGAAGCAGGCTTCCATGATGTCGTCGGGCTCTCCCGCCACACCGAAGTCGGCACCCAGTGAGGGGCCCGCCCAGGTAGTGGCCCCCGTCTTTGCCAGCAAGGCCAATTGAAAAGCGGTGAAGTCGCTCACGCCCACAAAGTGCATGCCCTTGTCGATGGCCTTGGCCACGGCCTTGTAGCGGATGCCCGGCAGGATGCGCGTGAGGCCGTAGCCCCCCCGCGAGATCATCGCCACGTCGGCCCCGCTGGCGGCAGCGCGGTGGATGGCGGCCAGCCGCGTCTCGTCGTCGCCCGCAAAACGCGTGTGGGTGGCCAGGGCATCGGTGTCCACCTCGACCTCATGGCCCAATGCCTTCAGGCGGGCCAGGCCGCGTTTGAAGGCCGCCTTGTCGCGCACGGCGCTGGAGGGCGAATAGATATAGATGTGCTTGGGACCGTGGTCGTGGTCGCACTGCGAAGGGTCGTGATCGTGGTCGTGCAAAGCGCTCAGGCCCGCGAGGGCCTGCTCCGTCAAAAAAGGGGGTCCGGTGCCGCGTCAGCAGCCTGTGCGAGCGGTACCGGCAGCCGGGAAGTATTCCACAGCACGCGCGGCAATCGCCTCGCCATGCTCCTGCACAAAATGCCCGGCGTCTGGCAGCACCACCGGCTCGGGACAGCCCCGAAGGGAGGACTGCAGTGCGCGCATGGTGGGCAGGCCCAGCACCGGGTCCTGCGCGCCCACCACCATCAGGATCTGCCCCTGCCACCGGTGTTGCCAGAAATCCCGGGCCGCGCGGGACACGGCCGCCCCCGGATCTTCAGTGGCGGCGGGCACACGTTCAGGAAAGGCGCGCAGCGCTGCGCGGTAGCCTTTGTCGGGGAACGGCGCGTCGTAGGCAGCACATTCGGCCGCCGTGAGATGCGGGTTGCCGCGCGCAAACAAGCGGCCTACCCCGTACAGCGGCTTGTCGCGGCACATCGCACGCCAGTCCACAAAACCCTTTGGCAGCGGCGCGTCGCCCGTGGCCAGCAAGGTGTTCATCACCAGCAAACCCTTGAACCGCTCGGGCATCGCCATGGGCAGCGTCAAGCCCAGAATGCCGCCCCAGTCCTGCACCACCAGCACTACGTTGCGCAGATCGAGCCTTTCAATCAGTTCCAGCAACACCTGGCGGTGCCAATCGAACTGGTGGGCGCCCTCTTTCTTGGGCTTGTCGCTTTTGCCAAAGCCAATCAGGTCGGGCGCCACCACGCGGTCGCCGGCGGCCAGAAAGCCGGGCAGCATGCGCCGGTACAGGTAGCTCCAGGCCGGGTTGCCATGCAGGCACAGCCAGGTGCGGGGCGCCATCGCCGGGTCTGGTGGGCCTTCGTCCAGATAGTGCAAACGCAGGCCCACTAGGCTGGGCAGGTCACTGATGTACTGCGGTGCCCACGGGTAACCAGGCAAATCGGCAAACGCGGCATCGGGCGTGCGCAGCGCATCGTCGCGCAGTGGGTGGCGAGCCAGCCCATCTGCCCGCTGCTGGCGGCGGCGCTGTGCAAAAAACCCGCTCAGCAGGCTGCCGCATTCATCGGCCAGCACGCCGCCCAGCACCTCGGTCTGGTGGTTGATCTCGGCATGACCGAACAGGTTGAGCACCGAGCCTGCGGCGCCCGTCTTGGGCTCTGCCGCGCCATACACCACACGGGCCAAACGCGCGTGCAACATGGCGCCGCTGCACATCGCGCAGGGCTCCAGCGTCACATACAGGCTGCAGCCATCCAGCCGGTAGTTGCCCAGGCGCTGGGCTGCTGCGCGCAGCGCCACGATCTCGGCGTGGGCCGTGGGGTCGTGGGCCTGCACCGGGGCATTGCGGCCTGTGGCGATCACTGAGCCGTCCTTCACCACGATGGCGCCCACCGGCACCTCGCCCGCCTGTGCGGCCGCCTGGGCCTCGGCCAGCGCCAGGCGCATCCAGTGGGTATCGTCGTGGGAAGTCATCGCTATTTAAAACATAGCTACCAGCGCTTTATGGATAAGCGCTAGAGGCCATTTTGATGCTTATTTCACGTCATCCGGCATGGGTCGGGCCTGCTGCATCAGGCTGTCCATCTGTTCCTTGACCTGCTGCTGGACCTGCTGGCTTTGCTCACGCACCGTGGCCGCCGGCGCGGAAGCGGCGCCCGCAACCGCTGGCGCGGGCTGCAGCGAAGGCACTGGGGCACGGGTGGCAGACATCTGCTTCTTGACCAGCACACCCACCAGGGCCAGGGCTACCACCAGCCCCACCAAGCCAAACATCCCGCGCATGTGATTTCTCCTTGCAGGGCGCCTTGCCCCATGTACCAAGGAGCAAACTGTATCTGCAAACCCGGCCCCCCATGGCCGCGCACGGCGGCCGTCGGGTGGCAGGGCGGGATCAGTTCAGCGCCACGCGGCTGCCGTCCTTGAAGGTATAGAGCGTCACGGCGGGCGTCGTCAGCTCACCCTTGGCAGTGAAGGCGATGTTCGCCGTCACGCCCTTGTACTCGGTCTTGGCCAAGAAGGGTGTGAACACCTTGGGGTCCACCGAGTTGGCGCGCTTCATCGCATCGGCCAGCACCATGGCGGCGTCATAGGCGTAGGGGCTGTATATCTGGAACTGGCCCGGGAACTTGGCGTCGTAGCGCTTCTTCCAGTCCGACCCGCCCTGCATCTTGTCCACCGACGCGCCGCCGGTGGCGCAGGTCACGTTCTTCAGCGCCGGGGTCTTGCCAGAAAGCTCGGGCAGCTTTTCGGTGCACAGTGCGTCGCCACCAAAATACTTCACGTTGCCCAGGCCCAGCTGCTCCATCTGGCGCAGCATGGGACCGGCCTGCGCGTCCAGGCCGCCGTAGAAGATCGCGTCGGGCTTCTTGTTCTTGATGGCCGTGAGGATGGCCATGAAGTCGGTGGCTTTGTCATTGGTGAACTCTTCTGCCACCACCTTCAGGCCCTTTTGTTGCGCCGTGGCCTTGAAGACCGAGGCCACGCCCTGGCCGTAGGCCGTGCGGTCGTCGATGATGGCCACGCTCTTGAGCTTGAGGTGGTCGGCACCAAACAAGGCCAGGGCAGCACCCAGCGCGTTGTCGTTGGCGATCAGGCGGAAGGTGGTCTTGTGGCCGGGCTTGGTCAGGTCGGGGTTGGAGGCCGAGGCCGTGATGTGGGGCAGATCGCACTTGGCGTAGATGGCCGATGCGGGGATAGACGTGCCCGACTGCAGGTGACCCACCACGCCCGCCACCTTCTGGTCGCACAGCTTTTGCGCCACGGCGGTGGCTTGGCGTGGGTCGCCCGCGTCGTCTTCGGCCGCGATTTCGAACTTGATCTTCTTGCCGCCGATGACGAGGTTCTGGGCGTTCAAGTCGTCAATGGCAAGGCGCACGCCGTTTTCGGTGTCCTTGCCGATGTGGGCAATGCCGCCGGACACAGGACCCGCGTGGGCGATTTTGACGGTCTGCACGTCCTGGGCCTGAACGGCAGCAGCGGCCATGGTCAGGGCGCACAGCGCGGAAACACTGGACAGGGGGGCGGTGGCGGAAAAGACAGGAAAAGCAGCGAAGCGAGGCACGAAAAAGTCTCCAAAATTCAGTCGAAGCGAAGCCGGTGGTGCACCAATCTTGTACACAACCGGGCTGTATCCTAGCCACCTGCGCTGCGGATTGCCGCGAATTGCTAAGCAAACTTAGCAATTGACACGGCCATTAACCACGCTAATGGAGCGCACTCCCCGAGCACCTCGCGGAGTGCGCTGGGATAATCCGGCCCCATGTCCCTTTTGCCCCACCAGCTCGAACTGCTCTCGCCCGCGCGCGACGCAGACATTGGCATCGAAGCCATCAACCACGGCGCCGATGCCGTCTACATCGGCGGCCCTGCCTTTGGCGCGCGGGCCAGCGCGGGCAATGACATCCGCGACATCGAGCGTCTGGTGAAGCACGCGCACCGCTTCAACAGCCGCATCTTCATCACGCTCAACACCATCCTGCGCGACGATGAGCTGGAAGCCGCGCGCCAGATGGCCTGGCAGGTATACGAGGCGGGGGCCGACGCGCTCATCATCCAGGACATGGGCTTGCTCGAAATCGACCTGCCGCCCATCCAACTGCATGCCAGCACCCAGACCGACATCCGCACACCCGAGAAGGCGCGTTTTCTGCAGGACGTCGGCCTCTCGCAAATCGTGCTGGCACGCGAGCTGACGGTGCAGCAGATAGCAGCAGTCCACAAGGCGCTGGGCCCGGTCGATGCGCCCGGCCGCGCCAACATCGAGTTCTTCATCCATGGCGCGCTGTGCGTGGCCTACAGCGGCCAGTGCAACATCAGCCATGCGCAAACCGGCCGCAGCGCCAACCGAGGCGACTGCAGCCAGGCCTGCCGCCTGCCCTACCAAGTGACGGATGCACAGGGCCGCTTCATCGCGCACGACAAGCACGTGCTCTCGATGAAAGACAACAACCAGAGCGACAACCTGCGCGCCCTCATCGACGCCGGTGTGCGCAGCTTCAAGATCGAAGGGCGCTACAAGGACATGGGCTATGTGAAAAACATCACGGCCCACTACCGCACGCTGCTGGACGAAATCATTGAAGAGCGCGAGGCGCAAGGCCGTCCTCTCTCCCGCTCATCGAGCGGTCGCACCACCTTCACATTCAAACCCGACCCGCTGCAGAACTTCAACCGCGAGTTCACCGACTATTTCGTGACCGGCCGCAAGGAGGACATCGGCGCCTTCGACAGCCCCAAGAACCCCGGCCAGGCCATCGGCTGGGTGACCAAGGTCGGCCCCGACTTCGTGGAGCTGGAAGTGAGCGACCCCGCCACCGTGCTGCACAACGGCGACGGCCTGTGCTACTACGACCTGCACAAGGAGCTGGTGGGCATGGCCATCAACGTGGCGGAGCCCGTGTCGGCCCGCAGCGTCGGCCAGTGGCGGGTGTACCCCAAAGACCCGATGGACGGCTTCAAGGACCTGCGCAAGGGCACCGAGGTCAACCGCAACCGCGACATGGACTGGGTGCGCACGCTGGAGAAAAAGTCTAGCGACCGCCGCATCGGCCTGTGGGCGCACCTGAGCGAGACGCCCACCGGCTTCAGCCTGATGCTGACCGACGAGGACGGCAACGTGGGCTGTGCCGACGTGCAGCAGCCCCACCAGCCAGCCACCGATGCCGCCAAGGCCGAGGCCAGCCTGCGCGAGCAACTGGGCCGCTTTGGTGCCACGGTGTTTGCGGTGCATGACATTGCGTTGCAGTTGTCGCAGCCCTGGTTTGTGCCCGCATCGGTGCTCAACGCGCTGCGCCGCGATGCCGTCGCCGACCTGGAAGCCAACCGCGCGCGCAACTTTGTCCGCCTGCCGCGCGCCACGCCGGTGGAGCCGCCTGCGCCCTACCCCGAGGACACGCTCTCTTTCCTCGGCAACGTGTTCAACCACAAGGCCCACGACTTCTACGTGCGCCACGGCGTGAAGGTGATCGATGCCGCCTATGAGGCGCACGAGGAGGAAGGCGAAGTCAGCCTCATGATCACTAAGCACTGCGTGCGCTTCTCCATGAGCCTGTGCCCCAAGCAGGCCAAGGGCGTGACGGGCGTGCAGGGCACCATCAAGGCGGAGCCGCTGATGCTCATCAACGGCAAAGAGAAGCTGACCCTGCGCTTTGACTGCAAGCCGTGTGAGATGCACGTGGTGGGCAAGATGAAGAAGTCGGTGCTGAACCAGCACGCCAAGGACATGCAGGCCGTGCCGCTGCAGTTCTACCGCACGCGGCCAGCGGCGAAATCACTATCAAATTAAGAGCTTTTTTCGCTTATCCATCAAGCGCTAGAGGTCAATTTGGCTCTAAATTTCGGGTGAAACTGCCGCCAGCACGGCGCGCATAAGCACATAGCCAAAGATTCGACCCGTGCGCACCATCCGGGTGCAAGAATGGCTGCCATCATCCGCCCTGCAAAGTTCTGCACGGGGCGGGGTCCATTCCCTCAACCCGGAGACCTCAGCGCATGAAGATCGAAACCCTGGCCGTGCACGCCGGCTACAGCCCCGACCCCACTACCAAGGCCGTGGCCGTGCCCATCTACCAGACGGTGGCTTATGCGTTTGACAGCGCCCAGCATGGCGCGGATCTGTTCGACCTGAAGGTGCCGGGCAACATCTACACCCGCATCATGAACCCCACCACCGACGTGCTCGAAAAGCGCGTTGCGGCGCTCGAAGGCGGCATCGCCGCGCTGGCCGTGGCCTCGGGCATGGCGGCCATCACCTACGCCATCCAGACCATTGCCGAGGCGGGCGACAACATCGTCTCGGCCAGCACGCTGTATGGCGGCACCTACAACCTGTTCGCCCACACGCTGCCCCAGCAGGGCATCACCACCCGCTTTGCCGACCCGCGCGACCCGGCCAGCTTTGCGCAGCACATCGACGCGCGCACCAAGGCCATCTTCATCGAATCCATCGGCAACCCGCTGGGCAACGTGACCGACATCGCGGCCATCGCCAAGGTGGCGCACGACCACGGCGTGCCGCTGATCGTGGACAACACTGTGCCCAGCCCCTACCTGCTGCGCCCCATCGAGCATGGCGCCGATATCGTTGTGCATTCGCTCACCAAGTACCTGGGCGGTCACGGCAACAGCGTGGGCGGCGCGATTGTGGACAGCGGCAAGTTCCCGTGGGCCGAGCACAAGGTCCGCTTCCCGCGCCTGAACGAGCCTGACGTGAGCTACCACGGCGTGGTCTACACAGAAGCCCTGGGCCCCGCCGCCTTCATTGGCCGTGCGCGCGTGGTGCCGCTGCGCAACACCGGCGCGGCGCTGTCGCCGCAAAGCGCCTTCCTGATCCTGCAAGGCATCGAGACCCTGGCCCTGCGCATGGACCGCATCTGCGACAACACGCTGGCGCTGGCCCAGTACCTGCAAAGCCACCCTAAGGTGGAATGGGTGCGCTACGCGGGCCTGCCCGACCACCCGGACCACGCCATCGTGCAACGCCAGCTGGGCGGCCGCGCCTCGGGCATCCTGAGCTTTGGGCTCAAGAGCACCGACGCCGACCCGCGTGCGGCCGGGGCGCGTTTCCTCGACGCTCTGCAGCTCTTCACGCGCCTGGTCAATATCGGCGACGCCAAGTCGTTGGCCACGCACCCGGCATCCACCACCCACCGCCAGCTCAACCCCGAAGAGCTTGCCAAGGCGGGCGTGAGCGAGAACATGGTGCGCCTGTCGGTCGGCATTGAACACATCGACGACCTGCGGGCCGACCTGGTGCAGGCCCTCGACGCCGTCTGAGCCTTCAACAGCCGGCACCGGTTGCGGGATACTGGAGGGCCTGCCCCGCAGATCGCGGGGTGCCTTGATTCAAGATCGCCATGTCCCGCCTATTCCCTTTTGCTCCGGTCACGCTCGGCCTGCTGATTCTGGTCGGCTGCAGCTCCCTACCCTCCATCTCGCCGCGCGGAGCGGATGTGACCGATTCCCACGTCGCCAGTTTCCGCCAGAAGGAGGACGAGCAACTACTGCAAAAGCAGGTGTCACCTCCGCTGGATGCACCTTTGTCGCTGCAGGAGGCACCGCTGCCGCGCTACCCGTCCTTCATGCTGAATGACAACTCGCCCAAAGCACGCGGCGACGTGACGGTGTCGTTCGAGATCATGCCCAGCGGGCTGGTCGGCACCGTTCGCGTGCTGTCTGGCACAGGGGACGAAGCCCTGCACAAGCCGGCGATCGATGCGGTGCGCCGCTGGAAATTTGCGCCGCTGCTACGCAACGGGGAACCCGCCCGCCTGGTCTTGCAGCACACCTTCCGCATGGAACCTGAGCGCGTCAGATAGCGCGGTGCCGCCGCTCATGCGTCACGCGCCAGCCGCAGCCCGCTGTATTGCCAGCGTGCAGTGGCAGGAAAGAAATTGCGGTAGGTGCTGCGCGCATGCCCCGGCGGCGTAGCGCAGGAGCTGCCGCGCAACACGTACTGGTTGACCATGAACTTGCCGTTGTATTCGCCCACGGCGCCTTCCGCTGCACGAAAGCCGGGGTAGGCGGCGTAGCTCGATTGGGTCCACTGCCAGGCGGTGCCAAACAGTTGCTCCAGCCCAGGGCCGCCACTGGGAGCCAGCTGTGCGGCGTGTTCCCATTCGGCTTCGGTGGGCAGGCGTGCGCCCGCCCAGCGGGCATAGGCGTCGGCTTCGTAGTACGACAGATGCAGCACCGGCATTGCCGCCTGCACTGGCTGCAAGCCCGCCAGCGTGAACACCTGCCAGGGGCCGTCACCACCCGGGCGGTGCCAGTACAGCGGATGCTCAAGCCCCTGGGCCACGCGCCAGTCCCAGCCCTCGGCCAGCCAGTGGGCGGGTTGCTGGTAACCCCCGGCCTGCACAAACGCCAGCCACTCCCCACAGGTCACCAGCCGCGAGGCCAGCGCATACGGCGCCAAGTAACAGCGGTGGCGCGGGCTTTCGTTGTCGAAGGCGAAACCGGTGCCACCGTGGCCGATGTCCACCAGCCCCCCCTCCAGACTTACCCAGCCCGGGGGCGCAGTAGCGGGGGTGATGGCGGGCTCGCCCACCAGGGTGGTGGCATCGCCATAGGCCGGAAAGATGGGATTGCACGACAGCAGGTGCTTGATGTCGGTGAGCATCAGCTCCTGGTGCTGCTGCTCGTGCTGCAGGCCCAGCTCGATGAGCGCGCACACGGCGCTGTCGTGCAGCACGGCGGGCAGCAGCCGCGCCAAGCGGGCGTCCACGTTGGCGCGGTAGTCCTGCACCTCGCTCAGCGCAGGCCGGGTCAGCAGGCCGCGCTGCGGACGCGGGTGCTTTGCGCCCACGCCGTTGTAGTACGAATTGAACAGCACCCGGAATGCGGGGTGGAAAGGCGCAAAGCCCGGCTCGTGGGGCTCCAGCACAAAGGTCTCGAAAAACCAGGTGGTGTGGGCCAGATGCCACTTGGTGGGGCTGGCGTCGGGCATGGATTGCGCGGCACAGTCCTCCGCCGACAGCGGCGCCGCGATGGCACGCGAGCGGTTGCGCACGGTGGTGTAGCGGGCATGCAGGTCGACGGGGTTGGTGGTCATGGCAGTGGTGCGGCAAGGGGCAGGTGTGTGGCGGTCACGGGCGAGCGTGCACCACGGCGAACCAGCCGCGCTCGTCCGTCCAGGCCTGGGCATCGCTGAAACCGGCGCGCTCCAGCATGGCGGTGAACACGGGTAAGGGGTATTTGTAGCTGTTTTCGGTGTGGATGCGCTCGCCCTGCTCGAACATGCGCCCGCCGCCCGGCCAGCGCACCTGCGCGTCGGCCAAGGCCTCCAGGTGCATTTCGATGCGCGACTCCTGCGGGTTGAAGAACGCATGGTGCTTCCATTGCGCCAGGTCGAAGTCGCTGCCGATGAGGCGGTTGACGTGGCGCAGCACGTTGCGGTTGAACTCGGCCGTCACGCCCGCGGCGTCGTCATAGGCGGCTTCCAGCACGTTCACGTCCTTGGGCAGGTCAATGCCGATGAGCAGGCCGCCGTCGTCATCCACCAGCTCGCGCATGTGGGCCAGCAGCTGCAGAGCGTGCGGCGGGTCGAAGTTGCCGATGGACGAGCCAGGGTAGAACACCAGCCGCCCTGCGCGCGGGATGTCGGCGGGCAGCTCCACGCCGCGGGTCATGTCGCCGCCCAGCGCGCGGGCATCCAGCCAGGGGAAGTCGCTCTGCAGCCCGGCCACGGCCTCGCGCAAGTAATCGGCCGAAATGTCCACGCCCACAAAACACGCAGGCCGCACCAGCTGGCACAGCGCGCGCGCCTTCTGGCAGTTGCCGGCGCCCAGCTCGATCAGCGTACGGCCCGTGCCCACCGACCGGGCAATGTCGTCCGCATGCCGCCGCATGAGGGCTTGCTCGGTGCGGGTGGGGTAGTACTCGGGCAACTGGGTGATGGCCTCGAAAAGGCGCGACCCGTGCTGGTCGTAGAAGTATTTGGGGGAGATGCTGGCGGGCCGCTGGCTGAGCCCGTGCGTGATGTCTTCGGTGTCGCGGGTCCGTGGCATGGGTGGGTGCGGGTAGCGGCTGGGTAACAGCGGAGTGGGGTACAGGCCGTGGCTGGGCACGCGTTGACCGGCGCCTCGCCACTTCGGAACCGCCCATTCTGCGCACATAGCCCCGGCCTGTATGTAGGCCAAGGCCGCCCGCCCACTTTCGCCTGCGTGACCAGGGCACTTTTGCAAGCTGCCGCGCTCCAAACGCACTTTCCAGGAGAAACAGCCCATGCCCCTCCTCCATCTGCCGCCTTCCCCTTCCATGCGGGGCCCCAGCGCGCCTGGCGACAGCACAGACCACACACGGCGCACCCTGCTGCAGCGCAGCGCCTGGGCCGCAGCCTGGGTGGCGACGCCCGCCGTGGTGCAGACGGCATGGGCGCAGGGTGCGCAGCGCCTGCAGCCCACGCCCAGCCAGACCGAAGGCCCGTTCTACCCCGTGGCCCTGCCCGCCGACAGCGATGCCGACCTGCTGCGCAACGGCGCGCTGCAGCAGTATGCCGAGGGCCAGCCCGTGTGGGTGGAGGGCCGCGTGACCGACACCGGCGGCACGCCACTGGCCGGCGGTGTGGTGGAGATCTGGCAGTGCGACGCCGCCGGCCACTACCACCACCCGGGCGATGGCGGGCGCGCGGCGCAGGCCTTCCAGGGCTTTGGCCGCGTCACCCTGGGGCGCGACGGGCGCTACCGCTTTCGCACCATCCGCCCCGCACCGTATTCCGGCCGCACGCCGCACATCCACTTCAAGGTGCGCCTGGCGCAGCGCGAGCTGCTGACCACGCAGATGTATGTGGCGGGCGACCCCGGCAACGCGCGCGACTTTTTGTGGAACAGGCTCGGCGAAGCCGGGCGCGCAGCGCTCACGGTGCCGTTCACGCCGTCCAGCGATGGGCCCCGCGCCGAGTTCGCGCTGGTGGTGCAGGCCTGACGAAGCCTGCGGGGGCGCGTCAGCCCGATAGCCGCCCACGCAGAGCCGGCCCCAGGCAAGCAAAGCCTTTGCGCCAGCCGGTACAGTGCGCGCTCCGCCATTCCTTCCCGCTTGTTGTATGGATTCCGTCAGCCAACTCGTTCTGGGCGCCGCCGTCACCATCTCCACCCTGGGCCGGCGCACCGCCGTGTGGAAGGCCGCGCTGTGGGGTGGCATTGCGGGCACCTTGCCCGACCTGGACGCTCTTGTCGACCACGGCGACGCCATCCTCAACATGGTGTTGCACCGCTCGGAGAGCCATTCGCTGTTCTACCTGACGGCCCTGTCGCTGCCGCTGGCCTGGGCGGTGTCGCGCCTGCATGGCGAGCCCACACTGTTCCGCCGCTGGTGGCTGGCGCTGTGGCTGGCGCTCGTCACCCACCCCTTGCTCGACTGGTTCACGGTATACGGCACGCAACTGCTCCTGCCGTTCACCAGCTTCCCCTATGCCATCGGCAGCGTGTTCATCATCGACCCGCTGTACACCCTGCCGCTGCTGGTAGGTGTGGTCGCAGCCCTGGTGATGCGCCAGGGGCGCGGCCTGGCCTGGGCACGCGGCGGACTGGTAGCCAGCACCGCCTACCTGGCCTGGAGCGTGGTGGCCCAGCACCAGGCCCTGCAGCAGATCATGGCGTCACCACCCGAGCCCCAACTGACGCCACAGCAGGTGCTTGTCACCCCTGCACCGTTCAACACGCTGCTGTGGCGCGCCGTGGTCGTCACGCCCACGCACTACTACGAAGGCTACACATCGCTGCTGGATGATGGCCGCCCAGTGCGCTGGGCCCGGCATGCGCGCGGGGCCGACCTGTATGCGCGGCACAGCGCCAGCCCGCTGGTCACCCGCGTGGCCAATTTCAGCCAAGGCTTTTTCAAGATGAGCGAGGCGGACGGCAACGTGTTCATCACCGACCTGCGCATGGGCAACGAGCCCACCTACACCTTCCACTTCAACCTGGGCCCCGAGTCGCGCATGGCCCATGGCGGGCACATCACCACGCAGCAGTGGCAGCGCCCCGACCTGGCCACCGCCTTGCCGTGGCTATGGCAGCGCATGTGGGGACGCGACGTGAGCCTGTATTGACCCGCGGGCCCTTGCGTTGCGGCATGCACACTGCGAAAAAAAGGCCGGCGCCTTTGCAGGCACCGGCCCCTCCCCTTGGAAAACACGCTTTACTGCAACGCGCCGCGCGTTAGAACCTGTTCAATGTCTTTTCGGGGGCGCACAAGTACCTTGCCGGGATGGGCAGCAAGGCGCGGTGCGCAGCCAATAGCTCGGCTATTGGCAAGCGCCGCAACGCCGCAGACCGCCCGGCAAGGCACTTGCCCGAAGGGTTGGAGTGAAATCGGGCGATTGGACGCCTCGGCTGCTTGCATGGGCATGAGCCCATGCGGCGCATCCGAAGCATCCACTCATCCCGATTGCACTCCAATGCGATCCCCGAAAAGACTTTGAACAGGTTCTTAGAACCGCCAGCCCAGGCCCACGCCCACCAGAACGGGGTCCACCTTGAACGTGCCCAGCTTGGCGCCGCCAGCCTTCACATCGGTCTTGATGAAGACTTTCTTCACGTCGAAGTTGAGGTACAGGTTCTTCTGCAGCGGAATATCCACACCCACCTGCAGCGCTGCGCCAAAGCTGTTGCGGTCGATGTCCACGCCAGCCGGCAGGTTCACGCTGGAAAAGCGCGTGTAGTTCAGGCCCGCGCCCACATACGGCTTGAATCCGGGGGCATCGAAGTGGTACTGCAACAGCAAGGTGGGCGGCAGGTGCTTGAGCGAGCCAATGGGCACGCCCCCTGCGCGCAGCGTGTGCTTTTGCGGCACGGTCAGGATCAGTTCGGCCGCCAGGTTGGGGCTGAAGAAGTAGGTGATATCGACTTCAGGAATCGCCTTGTTGTTGACCGTGAGGCCCAGGGGCGTGCTGTCCTTGTTGGCGCTGTCGAGGTGCACCGCGCGCGCACGGACCATCCAGGGGCCCTCGGCCTGTTGGGCCAGGGCGGCGCCGGACGAAAGAGCACACAGTACGGCGACAGCCAGCAGATTCTTTTTCATGGTGATTTCTTCGCATCGGTTGGACGGGGACGACCCCCGTGGCTGTATTGAACCGCTGCTGCGAACTGCCGGCCTTGCCCTACCTCAAGGGCTTGGCGTTAACCCTTAGACCTGGATCAATGCGCGGGCTTTTTGCCGCGCAGGCGCTGCACCAGCGTGACGCCCGCCAGCACCAGGCCACCGGCCACGATGCCCACCACCGCGTTGAGCAGGTTCTCGGCCAGCACCTTCCACACCCCGCCCGCGGGCCACTGGCCTGCTGTGGCTGCGGCGGCCTCCACCGCGTGGTGCACCGCCGGCACGCCGTGTACCAGGATGCCGCCGCCCACCAGGAACATGGCAGCAGTGCCGGCCACCGACAGGCCTTTCATCAACCACGGAGCCGCGCGCAGAATACCCGCGCCCACGGCCCGCGCAGCGCTGCTGGCCTTGTTGCTGAGCCACAGGCCCAGGTCGTCTAACTTGACGATGCCCGCCACCAGGCCATACACGCCGATGGTCATGATCAAGGCGATGCCCGACAGCACGGCCACCTGCTGCGCAAACGGCGCCGTCGCCACCGTGCCCAGGGTGATGGCAATGATTTCGGCCGACAGGATGAAGTCGGTGCGCACGGCGCCCTTGATCTTGTCCTTCTCGAAGCTGACCAGGTCCACGGCCGGGTTGGCATTGGCCTGGGCGTGGCTCTCGTGCTCGGCCGCGTCTTCGTGCGGGGCGTGCAAAAACTTGTGCGCCAGTTTTTCAAAGCCCTCAAAACACAGGAAGGCGCCGCCCACCATCAGCAGCGGCGTGACGGCCCAGGGCGCGAAGGTGCCGATCAGCAGCGCGGCCGGCACCAGGATGAGCTTGTTCACGAACGAGCCCTTGCACACCGCCCACACCACGGGGATCTCCCGCTCTGCCCGTACGCCAGAGACCTGCTGCGCATTGAGCGCCAGGTCGTCGCCCAGCACCCCCGCCGTTTTCTGCGCGGCCACCTTGGTCATCACGGACACATCGTCCGCCATGGCGGCACTCTTCTTGGCCGCGACCTTGGTCATCAATGCAACGTCGTCTAGGACTGCAGCGATATCGTCGAGAAGGGTCAACAAACTGGCACCGGCCATGAAGGGCTCCGGAAGTGAAGAAGAGCGGATTATGAATAAAAAAAGCTTCTAGCGCTTATGCATCAAGCGCTAGAAGCTATATTTTTTATAGTGACCTACGGGGACTGATGCGGCTTCAGTGGCGGAGATGCAACGCCCCACCATGTCGCGCGTTTCGCCCTACCCCACCCACTTGCGCGCGTTTCGCCAGATGCGCATCCAGCCGCTGTACTGGGCCTTGTCCTCGCTGGTCCAGCTCATCTGCACGTTGCGGAACACGCGCTCGGGGTGCGGCATCATGGCCGTGAAGCGGCCGTCGGCCGTGGTCACTGCCGTGAGGCCGCCCGCGCTGCCGTTGGGGTTGAACGGGTACTGCTCGGTCGCGCGGCCATGGTTGTCCACGTAGCGCATGGCAGCAATGGCCTTGTCGGCATTGCCCCGGTACTTGAAGTTGGCATAACCCTCGCCGTGCGCCACCGCAATCGGCAGGCGGCTGCCCGCCATGCCTTGCAGGAACAGGCTGGGCGATTCGAGCACCTCCACCAGCGAGAGGCGGGCCTCGAAACGCTCGCTTTGGTTGGTGGTGAAGCGCGGCCAGTCTTGTGCGCCGGGGATGATGTCGGCCAGCTCGGCAAACATCTGGCAGCCGTTGCACACGCCCAGGCCGAACGTGTCGGTGCGGCCAAAGAAGCCCTGGAACTGCGCCGCCAGCACGGGGTTGAACGTGATGCTGCGCGCCCAGCCGATGCCCGCGCCCAGCGTGTCACCGTAGCTGAAGCCGCCGCAGGCGACCACGCCCTTGAAGTCTTCCAGTTTGACGCGGCCGGTCTGCAGGTCAGTCATGTGCACGTCGAAGGCCTCGAAGCCCGCCTCGGTGAAGGCATAGGCCATCTCGACGTGCGAGTTCACGCCCTGCTCGCGCAGGATGGCCACCTTGGGTTTGGCAAGGTTGAGGTATGGCGCGGCCACGTTGTCGGCCGCATCGAACGTGAGGTGCACGTGCAGGCCGGGGTCGGTGGGCTCGCCTGCGGCCGCGTGTTCCGCGTCTGCATTGGCGGGGTTGTCGCGCTGCTGGCAGATCTTCCAGCTCACAGCGTCCCACACCTGGTGCAGATCGGCCAAAGGCGCGCTGAACACGGCTTTGGCGTCGCGCCAGACCTGCAGTTCGCCCTTGCCAGCGTCGATTTCGGACGAAACTGGGCGGGTTTTGCCCACGAAGTGGCTGAATTGGGAGAGGCCGTGCTCGCGCAGCACCTGCATCACCTCGTTGCGCTCGGCCGTGCGCACCTGCAGCAGTACGCCCAGCTCTTCGTTGAACAGGGCCTTGAGCGTGAGTTCTTCACGGCGCGCGCTGACCTGCTGCGCCCAGTTCTTGGCGTCGCCGGTTTCCATGCGGCTGTCGTTGATGCCGTCGCCTTCGGTGACCAGCAGGTCCACGTTGAGCGCCACGCCCACATGGCCCGCAAAGGCCATCTCGGCCGCGGCAGCCAGCAAGCCGCCATCGCTGCGGTCGTGGTAGGCCAGGATCTGGCCCTTGGCGCGCAGGGCGTTCACGGCGTTGACGAGGTTGACCAGATCTTTCGGGTCATCCACGTCGGGCACCACATCGCCGCTTTGCTCCAGTGTCTGGCCCAGGATGCTGCCGCCCATGCGGTTCTGGCCCTTGCCCAGGTCGATCAACACCAGGGTGGTGTCGGACTCGGTGGCGTTGAGCTGGGGAGTGAGCGTGCCACGCACGTCGGAGAGCGAGGCGAATGCGCTCACGATCAGGCTGACAGGGGAGGTGACCTTCTTCTTGTCCGCGCCTTCACTCCACTGCGTGCGCATGGACAGCGAATCCTTGCCCACGGGGATGGACACGCCCAGAGCGGGGCACAGCTCCATGCCCACGGCTTTCACAGTTTCGTACAGGGCGGCGTCTTCGCCGGGCTCGCCACAAGCGGCCATCCAGTTGGCGCTGAGCTTCACACGCGGCAGCTCGATCGGCGCGGCCAGCAGGTTGGTGATGGCCTCGGCCACGGCCATGCGGCCCGATGCGGGCGCGTTGATGGCAGCCAGCGGCGTGCGCTCGCCCATGCTCATCGCCTCGCCGGCAAAACCACGATAGTCGGCCAGCGTCACGGCGCAATCGGCCACGGGCACTTGCCAGGGGCCGACCATCTGGTCGCGGTGCGTGAGGCCGCCCACAGTGCGGTCGCCGATGGTGATGAGGAAGCGCTTGGACGCCACGGTGGGGTGGGCCAGCACGTCGATGACGGCCTTTTGCAGCGGTACGCCGGTCAAGTCCATGGGCGCAAATTCACGCGCCACGGTGGTCACGTCGCGGTGCATCTTGGGCGGCTTGCCCAGCAGCACGTTCATGGGCATGTCCACCGGCAGCTTCTGGTCGTCGGCCGTGGCGGCGGGGTCGTGCAGCACCAGTTGGCGTTCTTCGGTGGCGGTACCGATCACGGCAAACGGGCAGCGCTCGCGTTCGCAGAACGCCTTGAACTGTTCCAGCGACTCGGGCGCAATCGCCAGCACGTAGCGCTCTTGCGACTCGTTGCTCCAGATTTCCTTCGGGCTCATGCCCGACTCTTCGAGCTGCACGGCGCGCAGGTCAAAGCGTGCGCCACGGCCCGCGTCGTTCGTCAGCTCGGGGAACGCGTTGGACAAACCACCCGCGCCCACGTCATGGATCGCGAGGATGGGGTTGTTCGCGCCCTGCGCCCAGCAGTGGTTGATGACTTCTTGCGCACGGCGCTCGATCTCGGGGTTGCCGCGCTGCACAGAGTCAAAGTCCAGCTCGGCCGCATTGGTGCCGGTGGCCATGGAGCTGGCGGCGCTGCCGCCCATGCCGATGCGCATGCCGGGGCCGCCCAGCTGGATGAGCAGCGAGCCAGCGGGAAATTCGATCTTCTTCGTGAGCTCGGCATCGATCACACCCACGCCGCCCGCGATCATGATGGGCTTGTGGTAGCCGCGCTGCACGCCGCCCACGTTCTGCTCGTATTCGCGGAAGTAGCCGTTCAGGTTGGGGCGGCCGAATTCGTTGTTGAACGCGGCGCCGCCCAGCGGGCCTTCGACCATGATCTCCAGCGGGCTGGCAATGTGCTCGGGCTTGCCCACGGTGCTGCCCCAGAGCTTGGACACGGTGAAGCCTGTGAGGCCCGCCTTGGGCTTGGAGCCCCGGCCGGTGGCGCCTTCGTCGCGGATCTCACCGCCCGCGCCGGTGGAGGCACCGGGGAATGGCGAGATGGCCGTGGGGTGGTTGTGCGTTTCCACCTTCATCAGCACATGGTGGGTTGCACTACTCTTTTGATAGCTGCTCGCGCTTACCCCATATGCGCCAGAGGCCATTTTGGCCACAAAACGCTCGACCGGGTGGCCTTCCATGATGGAGGCGTTGTCCGAGTACGCCACCACCGTGTGCTGGGGCGCCAGCTGGTGGGTGTTGCGGATCATGCCGAACAGCGATTTGTCCTGCGCCACGCCGTCGATGGTGAACTGGGCGTTGAAGATCTTGTGGCGGCAGTGCTCGCTGTTGGCCTGCGCGAACATCATCAGCTCCACGTCGGTGGGGTTGCGCTTGAGGCCCGTGAAGGCGGTCACGAGGTAGTCGATTTCATCGTCGGCCAGGGCCAGGCCGAAGCGGGTGTTGGCGGCCTCCAATGCAGCGCGGCCACCGGCCAGCACATCCACATGCTCCATGGGCGCAGGCTGCAGTTCGGTGAACAGCGCCGCGGCGGCGCTGCGGTCGGCCACCACCGATTCGGTCATGCGGTCATGCAGCAGCGCGGCGATCTGGCCCAGTTGCTCGGCCGTCAGCTCGGGCGTCTTGCCCAGCAGGCCGGATTTCAGGCTGATGCGGTATTCGGTGATGCGCTCGACGCGGCGGATGGCGATGCCGCAGTTGCGCGCAATGTCGGTGGCCTTGGAGGCCCAGGGCGACAAGGTGCCCAGGCGGGGCGTGACGATGAGGACAGCGCCGTCGTCGGGGCCGGCGTAGGGGTCGCCGTAGGTCAGCAGCGCGGCCAGACGTTCCTGTTCGGCGGGCGTGGGGGCGGCATCGGTGGCGACCAGGTGCACAAACCGCGCTGCAATACCGCTGATCTTGGGGTGGATCGCCTCCAGGGCGGGTTGAAGTTGCTGGGCGCGGAAGTTGCTGAGGGCGTTGCCGCCCGCCAGCGTGGTCATGTGCAAGGTCACGGTAGCGGCCTGTTGGGGGTGTGAGGGGAACCCGGCATTTTACTGGGCGGCATCCATGGCAAGCGGCAACACAGGCCCGATGGGATAATTGCGGCATGAGCATCACCATCAAATGCGCTGAAGACATCGAGGGCATGCGCCTGGCGTGCCGACTGGCCTCCGAAGTGCTGGACTACATCACACCGCACATCAAACCAGGCATCACCACCAAAGAGATCGACCGCCTGGGCGCCGAATGCATGGCGCAGCAGGGCACCATCTCGGCCACCGTGGGCTACCAGCCGCCCGGCTATCCGCCCTACCCGGCCTCGCTGTGCACCTCGGTCAACCATGTCGTGTGCCATGGCATTCCCAACGACAAGCCGCTCAAGAAGGGCGACATCGTCAACGTGGACGTGACGGTGATCACCAAGGATGGCTGGTATGGCGACAACAGCCGCATGTTCCTGATCGGCGAGTGCTCGATTGCAGCCAAGCGCCTGTCGGCGCTGACGTTCGAGGCCATGTGGCATGGCATCGTGCAGGTGAAGCCGGGCGCGCGGCTGGGCGACATCGGCCACGCGATCCAGAAGTTTGCCGAAGGGCACGGCTTCTCGGTGGTGCGCGAGTTCTGCGGCCACGGCATCGGCCAGAAGTTCCATGAAGAGCCGCAGGTGCTGCACTACGGCAAGCCCGGCACACTCGAAGAACTGGTGCCCGGCATGGTGTTCACCATCGAGCCCATGATCAACGCGGGCCGCCGCGAGGTGAAGGAGTTTGGCAACGACGGCTGGACCATCGTCACCAAGGACCACAGCCTCTCGGCCCAGTGGGAGCACACGGTGCTCGTTACGCCCACGGGATATGAGGTGATGACGCTGTCCGCCGGCTCGCCGCCGCTGCCCGCGTTCGTGACCGCGACCAAGACCTGACCGGCCGAGGCGCGCAGCCGGTGGCGGCGCGCACAACTCTTGCATGGCTTTTTTGCATGGCACTTCCTTCGCGCGAGCTTCTTTGATGACCACGACCGAGATCCATGCCCTTCGCGACGCGTACCGCCGCGACAAAGCCGCGCTGCTGACGGCCCTGCAGGCCACCGGCGCATCAACGCGCGGCATCCGCGTGCTGCTGCGCAAACTGTCCACGCTGGCGGGCAACCTGCTGCAGACGCTGTGGCAGCGCGCTGGGCTGCCGCCCGACATGGCCCTGGTGGCAGTGGGAGGCTTCGGACGCGACCAGCTGTTCCCCTACTCTGACGTGGATGTGCTGCTGCTGATGCCCGATGGCGCGGCGCCGGAGGCCGGCAGCGCGTTGCGCACACGCCTGGAGGGTTTTATCGGCAGCTGCTGGGACGCGGGGCTGGAGATTGGGTCCAGCGTGCGCACGGTGGCTGAATGCCTGGCCGAAAGCGCGGGCGATGTCACTGTGCAGACCTCGTTGCTGGAGTCGCGCCTGGTGTGTGGCGACGCGGCCTTGTTTGCCGACTTCCAGCGCCAGTTCCGCGCGCAGATGAACCCGCAGGCCTACCTCGTCGCCAAGACGCTGGAAATGCGCCAGCGCCACAACAAGTACGAAAACACGCCCTACTCGCTGGAGCCCAATTGCAAGGAGTCGCCCGGTGGGCTGCGTGACCTGCAGATGATCCTGTGGGTGGCGCAGGGCGCGGGCCTGGGCCGCAACTGGAAGGAGCTGGCCGCCAGCGGCCTGGCCACAGCCTTTGAGGTGCGCCAGATCGAGCGCAATGAAGCGCTGCTGTGCCTCATCCGCGCGCGTCTGCATGCGGCAGCGGGGCGGCATGAAGACCGCTTGGTGTTTGATCTGCAGACGGCCGTGGCCGAGTCGTTCGGATACCGCTCGCTGTCGCCCGACGGCTCGCGCCTGCCCATGCGCGCCAGCGAAAGCCTGATGCGCCGCTATTACTGGGCGGCCAAGGCCGTGTCGCAACTCAGCCAGATCCTGCTGCTCAACATCGAAGAGCGCCTGAACCCCTCCACGCACGAGCCGCGGCCCATCAATGAACGGTTTTATGAGAAGGCCGGCCTCATCGAGGTGGCCAGCGACGACCTCTACACGCGCGATCCGCACGCCATTCTCGAAACCTTCCTGCTCTACCAAACCACGGTGGGGCTCAAGGACCTGTCGGCCCGCACGCTGCGCGCGCTGTACAACGCGCGAGGCGTGATGGACGGCGCCTTCCGGCGCGACCCGGTCAACCGCGCCAATTTCATGCGCATCCTGCAGCAGCCCTCGGGCATCACGCACGCCATGCGGCTCATGAACCAGACCTCGGTGCTGGGGCGCTATCTCTGGGCGTTTCGCGGCATCGTGGGCCAGATGCAGCACGACCTGTTCCACGTCTACACGGTGGACCAGCACATCCTGATGGTCCTGCGCAACGTGCGCCGCTTCTTCATGGCCGAGCATGCGCACGAATACCCGTTCTGCTCGCAGCTGGCAGGCGGCTGGGACAAGCCCTGGGTCCTGTACATCGCCGCGCTGTTTCACGACATCGGCAAGGGCCGGGGTGGCGACCATTCGCAGATCGGCGCCGTGGAGGTGCGGCGCTTTTGCCGCCAGCACGGCGTGGATCGCGAAGACGCCCGGCTCATCGAATTCCTGGTCAGCGAGCACCTGGCAATGAGCCGCATCGCGCAGAAGGAGGACTTGTCGGACCCGGATGTGATCGCCAGCTTTGCGCAGCGTGTGGGCAATGAGCGCTACCTGACGGCGCTGTACCTGCTGACGGTGGCCGACATTCGCGGCACCAGCCCCAAGGTGTGGAATGCGTGGAAGGGCAAGCTGCTGGAAGACCTGTACCGAGCCACCTTGCGCACACTGGGCGGACGCGCACCCGACGCTGCCGCAGAGATTGAGGCGCGTAAGCGCGAGGCCCTGGTGCTGCTGGCGTTGAGCGCCCTGCCCTTTGAGGCGCACAAGGCGCTGTGGGCCACGCTGGACGTGAGCTACTTCATGCGCCACGAAGCTGCCGACATTGCCTGGCACACGCGCCACTTATCACGCCACGTGGGCGCGCCGCGCCCGGTGGTGCGCGCGCGCCAGTCGCTGGCGGGCGACGGCCTGCAGGTGATGGTGTATGCGCCAGACCAGGAAGACCTGTTCGCGCGCATCTGCGGCTACTTCGACCGCGCGGGCTTCAGCATTCTGGACGCACGCGTGCACACCGCTAACAACCGGCACGCGCTGGACACGTTCCAGATCGTCGCATCAGACCAGGCGGGCCACTACCGCGAGCTGACCCACATGGTGGAGAGCGACCTGGTGCGCGTGATCGAGGAAGGCGGCCCGCTGCCCGAACCCACGCGCAAGCGGGTGTCGCGCCGTGTCAAGAGTTTTCCCGTGGCACCGCGCGTCACCCTGCGGCCGGACGAGAAGGCCCAGCGCTGGCTCCTGGCGATCTCGGCCAGCGACCGCGCTGGCCTGCTTTACCTGGTGGCCCGGGTGCTGGCCCAGCACCACTTGAGCGTGCAGCTCGCCAAAGTCAGCACCCTGGGCGAACGGGTGGAAGACACCTTCCTGGTGCAGGGCCCCGAGCTGCAGAACAACGCCCGGCAGATCCAGATCGAAACCGAGCTGCTGCGCGAGCTGTCGGCCTGAGGCCATCCTCGGATGGACTCAGCGGGCTTCCCGCCTGACCCTGGATGCTTCATTATTCATAGCTATCAGCGCTTTACCAGCAAGCGCTAGCGACATTTTTTGATCAGTATTTCGGCGCTGAAGATTCAGATAGGCTCGCCTCAGTCGTCTTCTGCAGCATCAATCTCAGGAAACAGCACCTCGGTGAAGCCGAACTGCGTGAAGTCGCGCACACGCATGGGGTAGAGCTTGCCAATGAGGTGGTCACACTCGTGCTGCACCACCCGGGCATGGAAGCCATCCACTGTGCGGTCAATGGGATCACCATACGGGTCAAACCCGGTGTAACGGATGCGCGACCACCGGGGTACCTTGCCCCGCAGGCCGGGCACCGACAGACAGCCTTCCCAGTCCTCTTCTTCTTCCGGCCCCAGCGCTGTGATCACCGGATTGAGCAATACGGTCGGTGGCACCAGGGGCCGGTCGGGATACCGCGGGTTGCGCTGGTCGGAGCCAAAGATGACCAGCTGCAGGTCCACACCGATCTGGGGGGCCGCCAGCCCGGCCCCGTTCACGGACCGCATCGTGTCGAACATGTCGCGCACCAGCAGGTGCAGCTCATCGGTGTCAAAAGCGGTGACGGGCTGGGCCACGCGCAGCAGGCGCGGGTCGCCCATCTTGAGGATGGTATGAATGGTCATGGGCAAAGGCGGGTTGCAAAGCAGCCCGCGCAGCATAGCGCGTGAAGCGCACAGCGGCTTGCATGCTCCGTGCAGAACATACACTTCGGTTTTCTGGAAAACGCTCACTTTTTGTGTATATAATCGTGGTCTTGTTCCTCGATAGCTCAGTCGGTAGAGCGCCGGACTGTTAATCCGTAGGTCCCTGGTTCGAGCCCAGGTCGAGGAGCCAAGAATTGCAGGCCCTGCATGAGCTAAGCAGGGCCTTTTAGTTAGCCGATTCAACCAATCTGGCTAGCTGGTGAAATTTCTGTCAGATACCGATATTCCTCGATAGCTCAGTCGGTAGAGCGCCGGACTGTTAATCCGTAGGTCCCTGGTTCGAGCCCAGGTCGAGGAGCCACATAAAAAGCCTTGCAACGTGTCAGCGGTGCAAGGCTTTTTTGCTTGTGCGCACCCCGCGCCTCCTGCACCCCATGCCATGCCGGACAATCGCTCCATGTCCTCCCAACTGCCCTGGCTGGAGCCCGATGACCCTTTGCCCCTCCCTGCTCACGCTTGGGGAGCCGCCGACCCGGCGCCCGGCCTTCTGGCTGCTGGCGGGTCGCTCAGCGTCGCAGCGTTGTGCGCAGCCTATGCCCAGGGCACCTTCCCGTGGTACGGGCCGGGTCAGCCCATCCTTTGGTGGGCACCCGACCCGCGCATGGTGCTGCCCGTGGCCAATTTCCGGCTGCACCGCTCGCTGCGCAAGACTTTGAAGGCCTTCCGCAACGATGCGCGCTGCGAGGTTCGTGTCGACAGCGCCTTTGCCGACGTGATCACCGCCTGTGCGACCAAGGATCGCGATGGCCAGGCAGGCACATGGATCGTGCCGGAGATGATTGCCGCCTACACGGCGCTGCACAAGGCCGGCTACGCCCATAGTGTGGAAACCTGGATCGACGGCCGGCTGGCTGGCGGCCTGTACTGCGTGGCGCTGGGCCAGGCGGTGTTTGGCGAATCCATGTTTGCCCACGCCACGGATGCCTCCAAGATCGCACTGTCGGCCTTGGTGTGCCTGTGCAAGCACCATGGCATCAGCTTGATCGACTGCCAGCAGAACACCCCGCATCTGGCTTCGCTGGGCGCCCATGAAATCACGCGCGCCGAGTTTCTGTCCCACGTGGACACGGCACGCCGCCTGCCCGCGCCCCGCTGGCAGTTTGACCCCGTATACTGGAACGCGCTGCTGCCCTCCTCCTGATGCCGACAGCATGACGCAACTCAACGACCTCCCACTGCAGACCCTGCAGTTTTACGCGACAGCCCCCTATCCCTGCAGCTACCTGCCGGACAGGCAGGCCCGCTCGCAGGTCGCCACACCCAGCCACCTGATCCAGAACGACGTTTATTCCGGCCTGGTGGCCAATGGGTTCCGCCGCAGCGGCATGTTCACCTACCGCCCATATTGCGATGGCTGCCAGGCCTGCACGCCGCTGCGGGTGCTGGCCCATGAATTCCAGCCCGACCGCAGCCAGCGGCGCGGCGTGGCGCGCCACGGCCAGCTGCAGGCCCGGGTGCTGCGCCTGTGTTTTGTGCCGGAGCACTACCAGCTCTATCTGCGCTACCAGACCGGGCGCCATGCGGGCGGTGGCATGGACCATGACAGCATCGAACAGTACACACAGTTCTTGCTGCAAAGCCGCGTCAATTCACGGCTTGTCGAGTTCCGCGAAACTGATGCAGGAGGAGAGCCGGGCGCGCTCAAGATGGTGTCTATCCTGGACGTGCTGGACGATGGCCTGTCCGCCGTGTACACGTTCTACGAGCCCGAGCCCCGCTGCAGCTATGGCACGTACAACGTGATGTGGCAGATTGCGCAGGCGCAATCGCTGGGCCTGCCCTATGTCTACCTGGGCTACTGGATCGAGGCCAGTCCCAAAATGAACTACAAGGCGCGCTTTCATCCACACGAGATCCGGACCCAGGGTGGGTGGCGCCGGGGTGATGACACGGGTAGCACGAGCGACTCCGAGCTGGAAGCGAAGCCGCATTTCACAAGGTAAGATGCAGCGGCTGTTTCCCTCCCGCCGCCCATGAAAAAAATCGATCCCAGCATTCCCGTCAAACCCAGCGTTCAGGTTCTGGAACGCATGTTTACGCTGATCGATGTCCTGGCGTCCCGCGAAGAGGCGATCTCCCTCAAGGAGATCAGCGAAAAGACGGGCCTGCACCCGTCCACCACGCACCGCATCCTGAACGACCTGACCATCGGCCGGTTTGTAGATCGGCCCGAATCCGGCAGCTACCGCCTGGGCATGCGCCTGCTGGAGCTGGGCAACCTGGTCAAAGCCCGCCTCAGTGTGCGCGACGCGGCCCTGACACCTATGCGCAATCTGCACAAGCTGATCCAGCAGCCCGTAAACCTGAGCATGCGGCAAGGCGACGAGATCGTGTACGTGGAGCGCGCCTATAGCGAGCGCTCGGGCATGCAGGTGGTGCGTGCCATCGGTGGGCGGGCCCCGCTGCACCTCACCTCCACGGGCAAACTGTTCCTGGCGCTGGACGATCCGCAGCGCGTGCGTGCCTATGCCACGCGCACCGGCCTGTCGGGTCAGACGCGCAACAGCATCACCCAGCTGCCGGTTCTGGAGCGCGAGTTGGCCAAGGCCCGTCAGTACGGCATCGCCCGCGACAACGAAGAGCTGGAGTTGGGCGTGCGCTGCATGGCCGCCGGTGTGTACGACGACCAGGGCAAGTTGGTGGCGGGACTGTCGATTTCCGCGCCCGCCGACCGGCTGGACGAAGGTTGGCTGCCCAAGCTGCAAGCCACCGCCAGTGAAATTTCCACCGCGCTCGGGTATGCGGCCAGTGCCGACACCCCGGCCGACGCTGCTGCTTCCCACGGCGTGCGTGGCCTGATGCGCTGAGCTCGCAAGGCACCACGTAAGCCTAAGGGCAGGACTTCCCAAACAAAACGCCGGAACAGCGGTAGCTGATCCGGCGCCAAGCGAGTCCGCGAACTGTGATGGGTGACCTGAACTATTGCTACTTGGCCGCTGCCTCCACCGCGCGCACCGCCTGCAACGGCGTTGCCAGCAGTGGCAGTTCAGGCTTGGATTCCACCCACTGCCGAACCCGTTCGGCATCACCCAAGCGGCTGAACTTGCCGGCCGAATCCAGGAACACCATGATGAGCTTGCGCCCCGCCACCTGCGCCTGCATGACCAGGCAGCGCCCAGCTTCAGAGATGTAGCCCGTCTTCTGCAGTCCGATATCCCAGGAGGGGTTCTTCACCAAGCCATTGGTATTGTTGTACTGGAGCGTCTTGTGCCCCACCGCCACTTCGTAGCCGGGCGACGTGGACAGCTCGCGCAGCAGCGGGTCGCCGTGCGCGACATTGACCAGGGTGGCCAAGTCACGCGCACTGGATTGATTGCGACTTGAAAGCCCCGTGGGTTCAACGTAGCGTGTGTCAGTCATGCCCAGCAGCCGCGCCTTGGCATTCATCTGGGTGACGAACACATCCAGACCACCAGGGTAGGTGCGGCCCAGCGCATGGGCCGCACGGTTCTCGCTCGACATCAGCGCCAAGTGCAACATTTCTCCCCGCGTGAGCGTGGTGCCCACCGTCAGGCGAGATCGGCTGCCTTTTTCCGTGTCCACATCTTCCTGGGTAATGGTGATGGGCTCATCCATGGGCAGGTGTGCCTGCGAGATGATCATGCCGGTCATGAGCTTGGTCAGCGAGGCAATGGGCAGCACCGCATGGTCGTTCTTGCTGAGCAGCACTTCCTGGGTGTCCTGGTCGATCACCAAAGCCACGCTGGACTTGAGGTCCAGGGGGTCAGTGATCTCATGCAGCCCTGCGATCTGGCCAAATGACAGCCGAGGGGGCGTGGGAGTGTAGGCCACCCGGGTGGGCGCCTTGGCCGTCTTGGCGGTGATGCGCACCACCTTGTTATTGGCAGCCGCCTTGCGCGGGGCCACGGCGCGCTTGGCACTGCTGGAACTGACCTGTTCCTTCTTCGCAGGCGCCTTCTTGCGCTCACCGGCCTGCGCCGCGGTGGCCACAAGTGCCGCACTGAGCAAAAACACGGTCAGGCCCTGGCAGAAACGACTCACTGCGGTGCGGGAGGCATGGTGCATCAAAGTGCTCCAAACAGTAAAAAGTGTTGTGCAGTGTACAGAACCAAAAAAAGTCGCGCAAGATCAACACCTTGCGCGACTTTCCAAGAAAGTGAATGAATTATAAAAACAATCGTCAGCCTTGTGCTGCCACCCTGTCAGCTTTACTTTGTAACTTGTTCAGGGCGCTCAGGTAGGCCTTCGCGGACGCCACCACGATATCCGGGTCTGCACCCACGCCGTTGACGACGCGGCCGCTGTTTTGCAGGCGCACGGTCACCTCACCCTGGCTCTCGGTCGAGCCGCTGATGGCGTTGACGGAATACAGCACCATCTCCGCCCCACTCTTCACATGCGATTCGATGGCCTTGAGTGACGCATCCACTGGACCGTTGCCTGCAGATTCACCGCGCACCTCGACGCCGTCCACAGTGAATACGATGCGGGCACGGGGCTGCTCGCCCGTTTCACTTTGCTGGTACAGCGAGACGAAGCCGTACTGCTCCTTCTCGGCCGTCACGCTCTCGTCGCTCACCAGCGCCAGGATGTCTTCGTCAAAGATCTCGCTTTTACGGTCGGCCAGTTCCTTGAACTTGGCAAACGCGACGTTGATTTCAGTTTCGCTGTCGAGCTGAACACCCAGCTCCTGCAGGCGCTGCTTGAAGGCATTTCGGCCACTGAGCTTGCCCAGAACGATCTTGTTGGCGCTCCAGCCCACGTCTTCCGCGCGCATGATTTCGTACGTATCGCGGGCCTTCAGCACGCCGTCCTGGTGAATGCCGCTGGCGTGGGCGAAGGCGTTTGCGCCCACCACCGCCTTGTTGGGCTGCACCACAAAACCCGTGGTCTGGCTGACCATGCGGCTGGCCGCCACGATGTGCTGGGTGTCGATGCCCAAATCCAGGTTGAAATAGTCACGGCGCGTTTTTACGGCCATCACTACTTCTTCAAGCGAACAGTTGCCCGCGCGCTCGCCCAGTCCGTTGATCGTGCATTCCACCTGGCGCGCGCCGCCAATCTTCACACCGGCCAACGAATTTGCCACAGCCATGCCCAGGTCGTTGTGGCAATGCACCGACCAGATCGCTTTGTCGCTGTTGGGAATGCGTTCGCGCAGCGTCTTGATGAAGTTGCCGTACAGCTCGGGGATAGCGTAGCCCACGGTGTCGGGCACGTTGATAGTGGTCGCGCCTTCCGCGATCACAGCTTCAAGCACGCGACAGAGAAAATCCGGATCGCTGCGGTAGCCGTCTTCGGGGCTGAACTCGATGTCCGCCACCAGGTTGCGCGCAAAACGCACAGACTGCTTGGCCTGCTCCAGCACCTGCTCGGGCGTCATGCGCAGCTTCTTCTCCATGTGCAGTGGGCTGGTGGCGATGAAAGTGTGAATGCGCGCGCTGTTCGCCCCTTTCAAAGCCTCGGCGGCGCGGGAAATGTCCCGGTCGTTGGCGCGGGAGAGCGAGCAGATCGTGGAATCCTTGATCGCGTTGGCGATGGCTTGAACGGCTTCGAAATCACCGTTGGAGCTGGCGGCAAAACCAGCTTCGATCACGTCCACCTTCAGGCGCTCCAGTTGGCGGGCGATTCGCAGCTTTTCGTCCTTGGTCATCGAAGCGCCGGGCGACTGTTCGCCGTCGCGCAAGGTGGTGTCAAAAATGATGAGTTTGTCAGCCATGTCGTTCTCTCCTGGAATCGGTGGGGTCCCGCAACGTCAAAATTCTGGCGCCCAAAACAAAAGGCCCGTTGCGGGTGCATACGGGCCTTTGTGGAAAAAGTGTGCGCGTGCGCCTACTGCCTCCGCCCGTGGGGAGGTAGCAGTAGAGCCAGAGCAAACGTGTTCATGCGGTGCAATGTAGCACAAGTGGCTTTGCGGGGCGGCAGCGCTCACTTGTGCAAGCCGCGTTCGTCGGGTTCTTCAGTGGACGTGCTGATCACGCTACTGTGTTGTCCTTTGGCCTTGCGCCAGGCATACACGCCGTAGCCGCTCACGCCATACAGCACGAACACGCCGAACAACACGATGGGCGGATGGATGTTGATGACCGCAATGCCGAGCGCGATGAGCACGATGGCAGCAAACGGCACGCTCTTTTTCATCTGCACGTCCTTGAAGCTGTAGAACGGCACGTTGGTCACCATGGTGAGCCCCGAATACAGTGTGAAAGCAAACATGACCCAGGTAATCTGCGACCAAGTGAGCCAGGCGTCTTCGCCTGGCTGCACACCCAGCTCTGTCATGAGCCAGATGAACCCTGCCACCAGAGCGGCGGCAGCCGGCGACGGGAGCCCCTGGAAGTAGCGCTTGTCCACCACGCCGGTGTTCACGTTGAAGCGCGCCAGCCGCAGCGCCGCACACGCGCAATAGACAAACGCCGCAATCCAGCCCCAGCGGCCCAGGCCCTGCAGCGCCCATTCGTAGGCGATCAAGCCGGGCGCCGCACCAAACGACACCATGTCGGACAGCGAATCCATTTGCTCGCCGAACGCGCTCTGTGTATTGGTCATACGGGCCACGCGGCCGTCCAGGCTGTCTAGCACCATGGCACAGAAAACGCCGACAGCCGCCATGTCGAATCGGCCATTCATCGCCATCACGATGGAATAGAAACCACCAAACAAGGCCGCCAGGGTAAACAGGTTGGGCAGGATATAGATGCCCTTGCGCCGCTTGCGGACTATCACCTCCGTGCCCGGGATGGAATCATTGCCATCATGCATCAAACAGACCTCCAGCGCTTGCCTGCAAAGCGCAAGCAGCTATTAAATTTATAGTATTTGAGACCACCCATTGTCTGGGCATGCCACCACCCACGCCCGAGGCGAAGGACGCAGTGTAGCGCCTGGCAACGTCCCGTTACGCCCATGAAAAAAGGCCACCGAGGTGGCCTTCAGATGCTATGTGCGCAGGATCAGTTGCGGGTCTGGTCCACCAGCTTGTTCTTGGCGATCCAAGGCATCATGGCGCGCAGCTGGCTGCCCACCTTTTCGATGCTGTGGTCGGCCGTGTTGCGGCGGCGGGCCGTCATCGATGGGTAGTTCAGGCGGCCTTCCTGGATGAACATCTTGGCGTAGTCGCCGTTCTGGATGCGCTTGAGGGCATTGCGCATGGCGGCGCGCGACTGCTCGTTGATCACTTCGGGGCCGGTCACGTACTCGCCGTACTCGGCGTTGTTCGAGATCGAGTAGTTCATGTTGGCAATGCCACCTTCGTAGATCAGGTCCACGATGAGCTTCAGCTCGTGCAGGCATTCGAAGTAAGCCATTTCTGGGGCATAACCGGCTTCGACCAGGGTTTCATAACCCATCTTGATCAGCTCGACAGCGCCGCCGCACAGCACGGCCTGCTCGCCGAACAGGTCGGTCTCGGTTTCTTCCTTGAAGTTGGTCTCGATGATTCCGGCCTTGCCGCCGCCGTTGGCAGCTGCGTAGCTCAGGGCCAGGTCACGGGCCTTGCCGGACTTGTCCTGGTGCACAGCGACCAGGTGGGGCACGCCGCCGCCTTGGGTGTAAGTGTTGCGCACGGTGTGGCCGGGGGCCTTGGGGGCCACCATCCACACGTCCAGGTCAGCACGGGGTACGACCTGGTTGTAGTGCACGTTGAAGCCGTGGGCGAAGGCCAGCGATGCGCCTTGCTTGATGTTGGGCTCGACGTTGTTCTTGTACACGGCGGCGATGTCTTCGTCGGGCAGCAGGATCATGACCACGTCAGCGGCCTTCACGGCATCGTTGACTTCCATCACCGTCAGGCCTGCCTTGCCGACCTTGTCCCACGATGCACCGCCCTTGCGCAGGCCGACCACCACCTTCACGCCGCTGTCGTTCAGGTTTTGTGCGTGGGCATGGCCTTGGCTGCCATAGCCGATGATGGCCACGGTCTTGCCTTTGATCAGGCTCAGGTCGGTGTCTTTGTCGTAGAAAACTTTCATGGGTCGCTCCGGTTGAAATGCGTTGTTGGGGGGTTGAAATAAGAAAAACGGGGTGAATTGTCTTACACGCGCAAAATGCGCTCGCCCCGGCCGATGCCGCTGGCGCCCGTGCGCACGGTTTCCAGGATGGCCGTGCGGTCGATGGCTTGCAGGAAGGCGTCGTTCTTGGACTGATCGCCCGTCAGCTCGATGGTGTAGCTCTTCTCGGTCACGTCGATGATGCGGCCACGGAAGATGTCGGCCATGCGCTTCATTTCCTCGCGCTCCTTGCCCACGGCGCGCACCTTCACCATCATCAGCTCGCGCTCGGTGTAGGCACCTTCAGTCAGGTCCACCACCTTCACGACTTCAATGAGGCGGTTCAGGTGCTTGGTGATCTGCTCGATCACGTCATCCGAGCCCGTGGTCTGGATGGTCATGCGCGACAGCGATGCATCCTCGGTGGGCGCTACGGTGAGCGATTCGATGTTGTAACCACGGGCCGAGAACAGGCCCACGACGCGGGAAAGAGCTCCGGGCTCGTTTTCCAGCAAGACGGCAATGATGTGTTTCATAAGTGCAGATTCCTCTTTTCGCTGCCCTCCCCCGTGCACGGTAATGCACGGGCTTGGCAGGCAATAGATTCGTCAAAAGTGAATGCTATCTATTCGATAGCTGGTAGCGCTTGATGGACAAGCGCTGGAGGCCGATTTGGCTTAAAGGTCTTCCGACCCCAGCAACATCTCGGTAATGCCCTTGCCGGCCTGCACCATCGGGAACACGTTCTCGGTGGGGTCGGTGCGGAAATCCATGAACACAGTGCGGTCCTTGAGCTTGCGGGCTTCGCGCAGCGCGGGCTCCACGTCCTTGGGGTGCTCGATGAGCATGCCCACATGGCCATAGGCCTCGGCCAGTTTCACGAAGTTGGGCAATGCATCCATGTAGCTGTGGCTGTAGCGGCCAGAGTATTCGATCTCTTGCCACTGGCGCACCATGCCCAGGTAGCGGTTGTTCAACGAGCAGATCTTGATCGGCGTGTTGTACTGCAGGCAGGTGGACAGCTCCTGGATGTTCATCTGCACCGAACCTTCGCCGGTGATACAGAACACCTCGGACTGCGGCTTGGCCAGCTTGATGCCCATAGCGTAGGGGATGCCCACGCCCATCGTGCCCAGGCCACCAGAGTTGATCCAGCGGCGTGGCTCGTCAAAGCGGTAGTACTGCGCAGCCCACATCTGGTGCTGCCCCACATCGGACGTGATGTAGGTGTCCGCGTCCTTGGTCATGTTCCACAGCGTCTCGACGACGTACTGGGGCTTGATGACGTCGGGACCACCCATGTCGTACTTGAGGCATTCGCGCTTGCGCCAGCCTTCGATGGTGTCCCACCAGGCGGCCAGGGCGCCCGCGTCGGGGCGGGTGCTGCTCTCGCGGATCATGGAGATCAGCTCGGTGAGCACGTCCTTGACGTCACCGACGATCGGGATATCGACCCTCACGCGCTTGGAAATGCTCGACGGGTCGATATCTACGTGGATGATCTTGCGGTCGTTCTGCGCAAAGTGCTTGGGGTTGCCGATCACCCGGTCGTCAAAGCGCGCGCCCACGGCCAGCAGCACATCGCAGTTCTGCATGGCGTTGTTGGCTTCGATGGTGCCGTGCATGCCCAGCATGCCCAGGAACTTGCGGTCGCTGGCCGGATAGGCGCCCAGGCCCATCAGCGTGTTGGTGACGGGATAACCCAGCATGTCCACCAGCGTGCGCAGCTCGTTGGTGGCGTTGCCCAGCAGCACACCGCCGCCGGTGTAGATGTAGGGGCGCTTGGCCGTCAGCAGCAATTGCAGCGCCTTGCGGATCTGGCCGCCATGGCCTTTGCGTACGGGGTTGTACGAGCGCATCTCCACGCTCGTGGGGTAGCCGGTGTAAGGCACCTTCTTGAAGGAGACGTCCTTGGGCACGTCCACCACCACGGGACCGGGGCGGCCGGTGCGCGCAATGTGGAAGGCCTTCTTCATCGTGGCGGCCAGGTCGCGGGCGTCCTTGACGAGGAAGTTGTGCTTGACGATGGGACGCGTGATGCCGACCGTGTCGCATTCCTGGAAGGCGTCCAGCCCGATGGCGGGCGTCGGCACCTGGCCGGAGATGATCACCATGGGGATCGAATCCATGTACGCGGTGGCGATGCCGGTGACGGCATTGGTCAGGCCGGGGCCGGAGGTGACCAGTGCCACACCCACTTCGCCGGTGGCGCGGGCGTAGCCATCGGCAGCATGCACAGCCGCCTGCTCGTGGCGCACCAGTACGTGCTGGATGGTGTCTTGCTTGTAGAGCGCGTCGTAAATGTAGAGGACTGCGCCACCGGGGTAGCCCCAGATGTACTGGACGTTCTCAGCCTGAAGCGACTTGATGAGGATCTCGGCGCCCATGAGGTCCTGAGCACCGGAAGCGGGGGAGGTGTTGTTGCCCTGCGAAGCAGCGGCAGCCGAGGAGAGCTCAGCCTTGGAGATTTCCATGATCGATCAACCTTTGTGAATTTCTCTGACGAAAAACCTTGGGTGCTCCTTGCATGCGCTCTTGTGAAGCCAGCGTGGAACTTGAGGCCAAGGACATGAGCGAGATGATTGCTCGCCGGACCGTGACCCGTTTGCCTTTTGAATTGCAGCGGCGATTATCGCACTGCAACACAAGCAAAAACCGCGCGCTCTTAAAAAATCAAGGCTGGATGCGATAATCAATGGCTTGACCGTGCCAGATAGCCACAATTTTGAGGCCGTCGGCACCGACCCCACCCGGGCTGACCCCTCTTGGCAACCGAACAAGAACTCTCCGACTTCCTGAAAAGTGTAGAAAAGCGCGCCTACAAGCGCTCGGTCTACCATGTTCGCAACGAGGAAGCCGCGCTGGACATTGTTCAGGACAGCATGCTCAAGCTGGCCGAGCACTATGGGGACAAGCCTGCAGACGAGCTGCCCATGCTCTACCAGCGCATTCTGTCGAACTGCACGCTGGACTGGTTTCGACGCCAGAAGACGCGCAATGCACTGTTTTCGAGCATGAGCGACTTCGAAGGACCGGGCGAAGATGGCATGGATTTTGATTTACTCGAAGCGTATTCAGGCCCGAAAACCGGCGAGAAAGCCGAAAGCGCCGAGGACCTGACCCGCCGTGCGCAGATCTTTCACGGGATCGAAGCAGAAATTGCCGAGCTGCCGCCGCGTCAACGGGAGGCGTTCCTGATGCGTTACTGGGAAGAAATGGACGTCGCAGAAACTGCAGCCGCCATGGGCTGTTCGGAAGGCAGCGTCAAAACACACTGTTTTCGCGCCATTCAGACACTGAGCAAGGCACTCAAAGCCAAAGGAATCGAGCCATGAACACCGCACACACCCCCACCGCACAGACAGAAGCCGCTGCAGAGCGTTTTGCCCTGCGCGTCACGGCCCGGTTGTCCAGCGGCACCGAGGACCTGCCTTACGACATTTCCGAGCGGCTGCGCGCCTCGCGCGTGCAGGCCCTGGCCCGCCGCAAGCGGGTGGCGGCCCCGGCGCACATTGCGGCGCCCGTGGTGGTTATCGGCAGCGGCAGCGCCACGCTGGGCCGTGGGGGCGACCAGAGGAGTGGCTGGTGGAGCGCACTGGTGTCCGCCGTACCGCTCATCGCCTTGGTGGTTGGCCTGGTGGTCATCAACATCGCACAGGACGAAAACAGCGCCAACGATCTGGCCGAAGTGGACGCAGCCTTGCTGACCGACGACCTGCCGCCTGCCGCTTACGCCGACCCCGGCTTCGTACAATTCCTCAAGACTTCTGCACGAACCAACTGAGCGGACTGCCGCACAGGTACAGAACGGACTGAATGCACCCACGCCCCCCCGCTGCTCCCACTGCCCTGCCAGCCATCGTGCTGGCTTCGGCGCTTCTGGGGGTCCTTTCTATTGGTGGCGGCTACGCGTTCATGCAGACGCGCATGGCGCCCGGCACCCTGCTTTCCGCAGGCGCGGAAGCGGCGATTGCCGACCCCAGCAACGTGCGTGCGGCTAACCGGCCGGCTGAAGCAGCCACCGCTGCGGCGGTCGCCACCGAGTCTGGCCCTCCCTGGGGCACCTTGAACACCGCGCAGAAGCTGGCTCTTTACCCCCTGGCAGAGCGCTGGGCGCTCATCAGCGAGGTACAAAAGCGCCGCTGGCTCTCGCTGGCAACCAATTTTGCGGCGCTGCCTGCAGAAGAACAGGCCAAGTTCCACGAACGCATGACCGACTGGGCCAGCCTAAGCGCCCAACAGCGCAACCAGGCACGGCTGAACTACGCGGTGACCAATCGGCTGGCGCCCGATGACAAGCGTGCGCAGTGGGAGGCATATCAAGCCCTGTCGGACGAAGAAAAGCGTGCGCTGGCCGCCATCGCCGCACCAAAACCGAAGGGCGCGGCCACTGCGCTTCGGCCCGTGTCGCCCAAAAAACTGGCCCAGGTGCCCGCGGCCACGCAGGCCAGCCCCAACCGGCCCAACCCGCCAAAGATCCCCCCGGTGATCGACCACGCACCGCGTGTGGCCGCCCCCGTGACACCCGCATCACCGCCAGCAACCCATGCGGATTCCACCGTGGTAGAAACGGCGCCGGTGGCCGTTCCCGTAGCCACGCCGGCGGCCCTGCCCCCACTGGGCGAAGCCGCTTCCTCCGATGCGCCGGCCCCTGCAAGCCCCCCGCCCGTCACGCCCGATACCTCGGGCCTGTATCCTCAGTAGTTTTCAGCTCGGCGCTGCCACCGCTGGCGGCGCCCACCCCTCCTGACATGACGGCCTCTCCTCCCGCCCGCGCGCCCCTGCCCGATACGCCCGGCACTCCCGCTTCCCCTCCCCTCGGCGCCACGCCCAACCTGTGGCGTCGCATGGCCTGCTGGCTGTACGAGGGCATGCTGATGTTTGGCGTGGTGTTCATTGCGGGCTACCTCTTCGGCACCTTGAGCCAGACCCGCAACGCCATGGACAACCGCCATGCCCTGCAGGCGTTTTTGTTCGTGATCTTCGGCATCTACTTCACCTGGTTCTGGGCCAAGGGGCAGACGCTGGCGCAAAAGACCTGGCACATCCGGGTGGTAGACAAGGCAGGCCAGCCCATCACGCAGGCGCGGGCCTTGCTGCGCTATGTGCTGAGCTGGGTGTGGTTTCTGCCGCCGCTGGCGGCTTACTCGTTCGGCGTGGCTGCTGTGGATGTGCTGGTGCTGACCTTTGGTTGGGTGGCCATCTGGGCGATCCTGAGCCGGTTTCACCCCTGGCGCCAGTTCTGGCATGACGCCTGGGCCGGCACGCGGCTGGTGCACTACGAGCCTCCAAAAAAATAAGCGCTGCGGCGGCCGTCACCGCGAATTCACCCGACGCAGCGACGCTCCGCACTGTCATGTGGCTCCGCCACAATACCTGCATGCCCCCGATCCGCCCTGAGCCTCCCGCACCCGCCAACCCCCAGAAGGCTCGCAAGGGTTTCAACCGCATCTGGCATGCCGCGGGCTATTCGGTAGAGGGCCTGCGCGCTGGCTGGCATGAGAAGGCGTTTCGCCAGGAAGCCATCGCCGCCATGGTGCTGCTGCCTGCGTCGCTGTGGCTGGGGCGCAACTGGGTCGAGACGGCCCTGCTGGCGGGCTCCGTGCTGATCGTGATGATTGTCGAACTGCTGAACACGGGCATCGAAACCGCCATCGACCGCATAGGCCCCGAATGGCACGATTTGTCCAAGCGCGCCAAGGACATGGGCAGCGCCGCCGTGCTGCTGGCGCTGCTGTTGTGCGCCGGCATCTGGGGCACCGCTTTTTTCCAGAGGATTTTTCATGGCTGAACCCGCTGCACCCGTTGCTTTCTCTGTTTGCGTGTACTGCGGCTCGCGCCCCGGCGAGAACCCCGCCTTTGCCGACGCCGCCAAGGCCGTGGGCACCTGGATCGGCCGCCACGGCGGCCAGCTGGTGTACGGCGGGGGGCGCAGCGGCCTGATGGGCACAGTGGCCGAGGCCACGCGCGTGGCGGGCGGGCGCGTGGTGGGCGTGATCCCGCAGGCGCTGGTGGACAAGGAACTGGCCAACCGCCTGTGCGACGAACTGCACATCGTGCAGACCATGCACGAACGCAAGGCCATGATGGCCGAGCGCAGCGACGCCTTCATCGCCCTGCCCGGCGGAATCGGCACCTTTGAAGAGCTGTTTGAAGTCTGGACCTGGCGCCAGCTGGGCTACCACGACAAGCCTTTAGGCCTGCTCAACGTGGCGGGCTACTACGACGCGCTAATGGGCTTTTTGAACCACAGCGTGGTCAGCGGCTTCATGGGGGAATGGCAGATGGGCTTGCTCCACACCAATGCCGATGCCGAAGCCCTGCTGCGCACCCTGGTGCAAGAGGCCGGCCCCGACCAAGCGCCCGTCCCGCTGCGCTCGGTGATCTAACTCAAAACCAGAACCCCTGCCCACCGAAACCGACGCGCCCGGGCGAGGACCGCCGCGCAAGGGCCGCCCCGCCGCGCTGGCGGTGTCCCCCTTCCCGAATGGCGCAGCCATTCGAGAGAAGGGGCTGAGGGCCGCGGCTCCGAGCCTGCCTGCGCAGGCTTGGACGTGCCCGAAGAGACATCGCCTGTGGCGATGGCACCGAGGCGCGAAGCGCCTCAGGGTGATGTCACCCTCATACAGCCGCGTCGTCCAGGTCACCCGTACGGATGCGCACCACGCGCTCCACAGCGGTCACAAAAATCTTGCCGTCGCCGATCTTGCCGGTGCGTGCCACATTCACGATGGCGTCCACGCAGCGGTCCACGTCTTCGGTCTTCACCACGACCTCAACCTTCACCTTGGGCAAAAAGTCCACCACGTATTCGGCGCCGCGGTACAGCTCGGTGTGGCCCTTCTGGCGGCCAAAACCCTTGACCTCGGTCACGGTGAGACCGGTCACTCCACATTCGGCCAGGGCTTCGCGGACTTCTTCGAGCTTGAAGGGCTTGATGACGGCGGTGATCATTTTCATGGCGGGTCTCCTGGAGGATGTAAAAAATCGGGGCTGAAGGCGCGGCGCTAAAGCGTCACGCCCTGAATTTGCTGGTGATAGGGTAACGCCAGTCCTTGCCGAAGCTGCGGCGCGTCACCCTTATCCCCACGGGCGCCTGGCGGCGCTTGTATTCGTTGAGCTTGATGAGGCGGGTCACGCGCTCCACATCGGCGCGCGCGTAACCGCTGGCGATGATGGACTCGATGGGCTCGTCGTTTTCCATGTAGCGTGCCACGATGGCGTCCAGCACCTCATAGGGCGGCAGGCTGTCCTGGTCCTTCTGGTCGGGCCGCAGCTCGGCGCTGGGCGGGCGGGTGATGATGCGTTCAGGAATGGGGTTGGCGCCCGTGCCATACGGGTCGTTGGCGTTGCGCCAGCGGGCCAGGTCGAACACGCGGGTTTTGGCCACATCCTTGATCACTGCAAAACCGCCCGCCATGTCGCCGTACAGCGTGCAGTAGCCGGTGGACATTTCGCTCTTGTTGCCGGTGGTCAGCACGATAGAGCCGAACTTGTTGGACAGCGCCATCAGCAGCGTTCCGCGGATGCGCGCCTGCAGATTCTCCTCGGTCGTATCCTCCGCCAGCCCCGCAAAGTCGCTGGCCAGCGCTGCCTTGAAGGCTTCGAACTGCGGCTTGATCGAAATTTCGTCGTAACGCACGCACAGGCGCTCGGCCATGTCGCGCGCGTCGATCCAGCTGATGTCGGCCGTGTAGGGCGAGGGCATCATCACCGTGCGTACCTTGTCGGCCCCCAGTGCATCCACCGCAATCGCCAGCACCAGAGCCGAGTCGATACCGCCCGACAGGCCCAGCAGCGCGCCGGGGAATCCGTTTTTGCCCACGTAGTCGCGCACGCCCAGCACCAGCGCATCCCACAGATCGGCCTCCAGGCTTTTCTCGGGGGCAATGTCCGCTTCAATTTTAATAGCTGCCTGCGCTTGATGGACGTGCGCAAACACCAGTTTTTCTTCAAAACCCGGACCACGCCCTGCCACCGAGCCATCGGTATTCAGCGCAAACGAGCGGCCCTCAAACACCACCTCGTCCTGCCCGCCCACTAGGTGGGCATACACCAACGGCAGGCCCGTCTCGATCACACGCTCACGCATGGTGGCCTCGCGCTCGGCGCTCTTGCCCAGGTGGAAGGGCGATGCGTTGATGACCGCCAGCAGTTGCGCGCCAGCCGCCGCCGTGCTGCGTGCGGGCTCGGCAAACCAGGCGTCTTCGCAGACCAGCAGGCCGACGCGCACGCCTTCAACCGCAAACACACAAGGCGCATCGCCCGCCACGAAGTAGCGGCGCTCGTCAAACACCTGGTAGTTGGGCAGCTCGCGCTTGGCGTACGTCTGCTCGATATGTCCATCGCGCAGCACGCTGGCGGCATTGAAGCAGGCGCTGAACGCCGGCGCATCGGGCGACACGGCCTGCGGGTGGCCCAGCACAATGGTCAGGCCCTTCAACCCTGCGGTCTCGCGGGCCACGGTTTTCACGGCATCATCGCAGGCCGCGATGAAAGCGGGCCGCAGAAACAGGTCTTCAGCCGCATAGCCGCAAATGGCCAGCTCAGGGGTCAGCAGCAGCCGGGCGCCTCGGGCATGCGCCTCGCGCGCGGCAGCAATGATCTTCTGCGCATTTCCGGGCATATCGCCCACAACAAAGTTGAGCTGCGCGGTGCAAATGGAGAGCGTCATGGAACTGGAGTCGGCCCTTTTGGCCGGGTTGGATACCGCCTCTGCGGCCGCGCGTTGCGGCGGGCGGCGCGGGAGAGCGCATGGCTGAGGAAGCGCACATTATCGCCCGCGTATTGGCGTCTCCGCTGGACGTGGACGCCAGCGCCTGGAACGCGCTGCTCGCGCAGCAAAGCCACCCCACCCCCTTCCTGCGGCACGAATACCTGGCCGCCCTGCACGAGAGCGGCAGCGCCACGCCACGCACCGGCTGGGTGCCACGCTTCATGACCCTGTGGGAGGCGCAGGGCGACGCTGAAGTCCTGGTGGCCGCGTGCCCGCTGTATCTGAAGAACCATTCGTATGGCGAATACGTGTTTGACTGGGCCTGGGCCAATGCCTACGAGCAGCACGGCGTGCCCTACTACCCCAAGGCCGTGGTCGCCGTGCCCTTCACGCCCGTACCCGGCACACGCCTGCTGGCGCGTGACGACGCCACGCGTGCGCTGCTGGTGCAGGCCGTGTGCCAGTTGTGCGAGCAGCAGGATGTGTCGTCCGTGCATGTACTGTTTGCCAGCGAGGACGACGTGCAGACCAGCTCGCAACAGGGCCTGATGCTGCGACACACGGTTCAATTTCATTGGAAGAATGTGGCCCCCACGCTCGGCACTGACGTGTCCTCGCTGCCCCCCGAGGGGGCGCTCGCCGCCTTGGGGCGGCCCGGCGGCGGCTCGATGGCCCCCACGCTCGGCACTGACGTGTCCTCGCTGCCCCCCGAGGGGGCGCTCGCCGCCTTGGGGCGGCCCGGCGGCGGCTCGATGGCCCCCACGCTCGGCACTGAAGTGTCCTCACTGCCCCCCGAGGGGGCGCTCGCCGCCTTGGGGCGGCCCGGCGGCGGCTCGGTGGCCCCCACGCTCGGCACTGACGTGTGCTCGCTGCCCCCAGCTGGGGAAGGGGCCCAGGCTCCGCCAAGCCCGGGGGCGCTCGCCGCCTTGGGGCGGTCCGCCGGCGGCGCGGCCCGCTACACCAGCTTCGACCACTTCCTCGCCAGCCTCACCCAGGACAAGCGCAAGAAGATCCGCCAGGAGCGCCGCAAGGTGGCGGATGCGGGCGTGCGCTTTCGCTGGTCGCGTGGGGCCGACATCAGCGCGGCCGACTGGGATTTTTTCTACCGCTGCTACGAGCGCACCTACCTGGAGCACGGCAATCCGCCCTACCTCACGCGCAACTTCTTCGCCCGCATGGCGGCCCACATGCCCGAGGCCTGGCTGCTGTTTGTGGCCGAACGTGAAGGTCAGCCGATTGCTAGCAGTTTGATAGCTATCAGCGCTTTATCATCAAGCGCTAGCGGCCAAAATGACCAAAATCTGGTGGCCTACGGCCGCTACTGGGGCGCACTGGAGCGCGTGGACTGCCTGCACTTTGAGGCCTGCTACTACCAGCCCTTGCAGTGGTGCATCGAACATGGCGCGCTGCGGTTTGAAGGCGGCGCCCAGGGCGAGCACAAGATGTCCCGCGCGCTGCTGCCCGTGCAGTCGTCCAGCGCCCACTGGCTGGCACACCCGGCGTTTGCCGAAGCGGTAGAGCGGTTTCTGCAGCGCGAGGGTGCGGGCGTGGCGGACTACCTCGAATCGCTGAACCAGCGTCTGCCAATCAAGCCGTCGCTATGAGTGCGACTAGAACGACTCCCAGTCTTCATCACCCGCGGCCGATGTGACCTTGCCCGGAGAGGCCATGGCAGACTTGACCGGGCTTCGCGCTGCAGAGGGCCGAGCCGCCGGAGACGACGCGGCCGCTGCGCTGCTTGCCAGCCGAATTTTCAGCTCCTTGGCCAGTTGAACCACGGCCATAGAGACCTTCTGTGAGGCGTTGGCAAAACCAGTGCCGTTGCCCAGCTGCATCTCCGCTTCGCTGTAGGCGCCCTGATTGATCAGACGAGCCACCTTGCCCGCTTCTTCATGGAACTGTCGGTGTGAATCCAGCAGGTTCACAAACGACGGCTTGCCCCCGTACTGCGAGTTGCCTGAGCCATGCAGCCATTTGCCGAGTTCGCAGCAGTCGTCGCGGCCCACGGTGTCGGCGTCGAGATTCTCCCTGGTGGCGACCGCCGTTCGCAGCTTGGCACGCCACTGGGCGTGGGCTTGAATGGCGGTATCCAGATTGATGCCCAGAGAAGTGCCGCTCATACCGCGACCGCTGGCGTTACCAAAAGCCGCGGGCTTAGCAACGCGTGGAGTGGCAAACGCCGAAGACGCGTAGGCCAATGGCACAGGCACAGACATGCCCTGTGGCGCATCGCCCGAATAGGCGGCCTGCCCTGCCGACAGCTTGAAGAACGCCACCGTGTTCACCAAGTCCTGCGCCTGGTTGTTCAGGCTGCTCGCAGCCGCGGCCATTTCTTCGACCAGAGCCGCATTCTGCTGCGTGACCTGGTCCATTTGCGTCACCGCTTCGCCCACCTGCGCCACGCCCTGGCTTTGCTCCGAGCTGGCGGCGCTGATCTCACCCATCAGGTCCGTCACGCGCTTGATGGCCGCGACCACCTCGCTCATGGTGGCTCCGGCCTTGTCAACCAACACCGTACCGGTGCCCACCCGCTCCACGCTGTCGTTGATCAGTGTCTTGATCTGCTTGGCTGCATCGGCCGAACGACCTGCAAGGCTGCGCACTTCAGAGGCCACCACCGCAAAACCACGGCCCTGCTCGCCTGCTCGCGCGGCTTCCACGGCGGCGTTCAGCGCGAGGATGTTGGTCTGAAACGCAATGCCATCGATCACCCCGATGATGTCGGCGATCTTGCTGCTGCTGTCGTGGATGCCCTTCATGGTGCTGACCACCTGGCTTACCACTTCGCCACCGCTGACTGCCACAGTCGATGCGCTCTGGGCCAACTGGTTGGCTTGCCGCGCGTTCTCCGCGTTCTGGCGCACGGTGGAATTGAGCTGCTCCATCGACGCAGCAGTTTCCTGCAGCGCGCTGGCCTGCTGCTCAGTGCGCGCGCTCAAGTCGTTGTTGCCCTGCGCAATCTCAGACGAGGCGGTGGACACGCTCTCCGATCCCGAGCGCACCTGGCCCACGATACGCTCAAGGTTCTTCTGCATCTCACCCAGCGAACGCAACAGCTGCGCCATTTCGTCCTTGCCATCATGGCGAATGTCCACAGCCAGATTGCCGTGGCTGATTTCGTCTGCCGCCTCCACCGCGCGCTGCACAGGGCGAACGATGGAGCGTGTAGCCCACAGGGCTAGCGCCGCGCCCAGCACCAAGGAAATGACAGCCCCGGAAGCGAGTGCCACTTGGCTGAATTCAGCCGTCTCGACATTGTGTTTTTCAAACGCGCTCAGTTGCTGCTGCGCGTTGTCTGCCACGTTCGCCAGCGACTGAAGGTAGGCATTGGCAAGGGGCTTGAGTTCTGAATCTACAAGAGCAAAAACGTCTTCTCCCGCCTTTTTGCGCTCCAGCAACTTGGCCCTTGCCCCCACATAGGCTGAGCGCGCTACAGCCACGCTCTCCATCAGCGCTTTTTCCTCGGCATCGTCTACCAACGCTTCCAGCTTTTTCTGCGACTCGCTCGCGCGCTTGGATGACGCCGTCATATCCGCTGCGAGCGCTTGCACATAGGCGTCATCGTTGGTCTTGAGCGAGGCCGATGCCCGGACCCAGTTCAGGTCGATGGCGGCCTTCCATTCTTGCGCAAGGGTGCTGCGCTGCATCTCAATAGTGGCCAAGCGCACGCTGGCGGCTTTCAACTCCCCCAGCCGCCATACGCCTATGGCGGCGATTGCAGCAGTGATGAGGAGAACCAAACCAAAGGCCAGGCTCAAGCGGGTGCCGATTTTGAGGTTGTTCATAGAGTTTTTCTGTGGTTGCAAGGGGGGACGCGCTTGCGTGAAAGCACGACAAGCATTGCGGCAACCCACGGATCATATCATATTTAATGATAAATATGATTTCATCATTTTTATCACAATGACATTGCACTTCCACATACCACCATAGGTGGGCGCCAACGCAGGTGCATTGAGTCACATCAAGCCTCCGCGCCTTGCACCCACGCCAACCGGGTCTGAGAGGCCCACAGGGCGAGCCCGACTTGTGATGCTTGCCCAGTGCCACGCGCTCTCTTGGCGACCTCAGCACAAATGCCCAAAAAAAAGCACGCCGGGCAGAAACCCGGCGTGCTCTCATTTTGCTAGCTTTCAGCGCTTTACCATCAGGCGCTAGGATCAGTTTTGGTCATATTCGGTGTCGTACAGCTTCGCGCATTGTTGCACTCAGAAGCTTTCCCAGTCGTCATCGCTCCCGCCCTTGGCAGGCGCGGAGGGTTGCGCTGCGGGCTTGCTGGCGGCGGGCGCAGAGGCAGCCGCTGCTGCAGGGCGCTTGGGGGCGCTCAGGCTGGCCAGCGGCTTGGTTTTGACAGCCGCAGCAGCGGGCTTGCTGGCCGCTACGGCCGGTGCCGCCCGGGCGGGTGCGGGCACGGCCATGGGCGCAGTAGCAGGCCGCGCGGCGCTGGTGTATTGGCTCGCATCGAGCTTGAACACCGCCACCGCATTCACCAGTTCGCCCGCCTGTGCGTTCAGTGCACTGGCCGCCGCCGCCATCTCCTCCACCAGCGCTGCGTTCTGCTGCGTGGCCTGGTCCATCTGCGTGACGGCTTCGCCCACCTGGCCCACACCTGCGCTTTGTTCGCTGCTGGCCGCGCTGATCTCGCCCATGATGTCCGTCACCCGGCGGATGGAGGCCACCACTTCGGTCATGGTGGTGCCGGCCTTGTCCACCAGCAGGGTGCCTTGTTCCACCCGCTCCACGCTGGCGGTGATCAGGCTCTTGATCTCTTTGGCGGCTTCGGCGCTGCGTCCGGCCAGGCTGCGCACTTCACTGGCCACCACGGCAAACCCGCGGCCTTGTTCGCCTGCACGGGCGGCTTCCACCGCCGCGTTCAGCGCCAGGATGTTGGTCTGGAAGGCGATGCCGTCGATGACCGAGATGATGTCGGCAATCTTGTTGCTGCTTTCGTTGATGCCTTTCATGGTCTCGACCACTTCGGCCACCACGTCGCCGCCTTGCACGGCCACGGTCGATGCATTGACGGCCAGCTGGTTGGCCGTGCGCGCGTTGTCGGCGTTTTGCTTGACGGTGGAGCCCAGCTCTTCCATCGATGCGGCCGTTTCTTCCAGCGCGCTGGCTTGCTGTTCGGTGCGGGCCGACAGGTCGTTGTTGCCCGAGGCTATCTGCGAGCTCGCCGAGGCCACGCCTTCGGCGTTCTGGCGCACCAGACTGACGGTGTTGACCAGGCTTTGCTGCATGCGCTGCAGCGCGGCCAGCAGCTGGCCGGTTTCATCCTTGGACTGCACGAGGATCTGGCCGCTCAGGTCGCCAGCGGCCACGCGGTCGGCGGCTTCCACAGCCTGGGCCAGCGGGCGGGTGATGGAGCGGATGATGCTGATCGCCAGGAAGATGGCCACGGCAATCGCCAGGGCGCCTGCGATCAGCACATCGCGCTGCAGGGCGCTAGCGGCGGCCTCAGCGCGCTTGCCCGCATCGATGGTCACCTGGGCCTGGTAGTCCACCTGTTCCTTGATGACCTTCTGGTACTCCTGCTGGGTGGGGCGCACCTTTTCTTCAAGCAGCTTCAGGGCCTCGTCCCTTTGCCCCTGCTGGATCAGCGCCAGGTATTCATCGCCCACCTTGAGGAAGGCGGCACGGTTTTCCTGCACACGCGCCAGGATCTCCTTGCCTTTGTCTGACTGCACCAGCCTGGTGAGGACCGTCATCTGCTCGGCGATGGAGCTGCGTGCTGCAGCCACACGCTCCAGCGACGGCTTGGTGATGTTTTCAGACGTGAAGATTGCGAGGTTGCGGAACTGGATGGCCTGGACATTCACTCCATCTGCCAGCACGCCCATCGACTTGGTGATGGGGATGCGCATCTCGACGATGTCATTGAGCGAGGCGCGCTGGCTGGCAGAGCGGGCCAGCGCGACCGAGCCCAGCACCACCAGCAGCAGCACCATGGCAGCAAACGCGATGGTGAGCCGGGTGGAAATCTTCCATTGGATCATTGTGCTTCTCCTCGGGGTTGCTTATGAATTCATTGGGCGACGACCGGACCGCAAGCCAGTGTCGAGGACTTGTTGCGTAAACACCTTACTCTGGCATGGCCGTTGTCACCAGTCCTATTTCGTCACTGCTCAGCAACGCCTCAATGTCCATCACGATCAACATGCGGTCGCCGAGGCTGGCGATGCCCGTGACGAAAGAAGGGTCTACATGGCCCTGGCGTTCGAACTGGGGCGTGGGCTTGATGAGCTCGGGCGTGAGCGACACCACGTCGGCCACCGAATCCACCACCGCGCCGATCACGGTGGCGCCTATGTCCAGGATGATGACCACGGTGAAGTCGGTGTAGTGCGCCTCGGGGCACGCGAGCTTTACACGCAGGTCCAGGATGGGGACGATGCGGCCGCGCAGGTCGATCACGCCCTTGATGAAGTCGGGCGAATGCGCCAAGCGGGTGGGCTGCTCGTACGAGCGGATTTCCTGCACACGCAGGATGTCGATACCGTACTCCTCGGCCCCGAGGCGGAAGGTGAGGTATTCGGCCGCCGCCCCCGCTGCGGACGGCGAAGCGGCAGAACGATGGGCGGAGGTGGGCGCAGGGGTTGCAATCATGGGCTGGGTCCAACAAAAGAGAGGAGAGGCAAAAGGCACGCGGGCGGCGGCTGCAGGTGTGATGGAGCGGCGGCCGGGCTCAGGAAACGACCCGCGCGGGCGGTGGACGCAGCATAGCAGCGTCTGTTTCAATTCATAACAATTGGGGATGTTCGGCACCTGGGGCCACGGGATTGGAGAGCTGGCTCCAGCCCCGCGATCATCAGCCGGGGCCAAAAAATGCTACCTTCGACGGCATTCGCGCGCGCCGGGCTCTGTTCTGCCGCCGCCCTCTCCGCTCTTGATCGCCCCCATGCCCCGCTCCTCCACCGCTCCATCCTCTGACTCCATTACCCCCATGGCCGCGCCCGGCCTGTCGCTGCTGGCGCTGGAGCTGCGGGCGCCGTGGGAGTTTGGGGCGGTGCTGCCCGCCTGGCCGGTGCTGCAGCGCGCGCCGCTGGGCGACGGCCACACGGTGATCGTGTTCCCCGGCCTCACCGCGGGCGACGCCACCACCGTGCCCCTGCGCCGCTACCTGGACTCACGCAACTACAACACCCTGGGCTGGGGCCAGGGCCTGAATCTGGGCCCGCGTGATGGTGTGCTGGACACCGCTAAGCGCCAGTTGCGAGAGGCCGCCGATGCCAGCGGCAACAAGGTGAGCCTGGTGGGATGGAGCCTGGGCGGCATCTACGCCCGCGAGCTGGCCAAGGAACTGCCTGACCTGGTGCGCTGCGTGGTGACGCTGGGCACCCCGTTTGCTGGGCCGCACACATCCACCAACGCTTGGCGCATCTATCAGTTCGCCAGCGGCCGCAACATCGAGCGCGAGACCGAGAACTACGACCTGCCGGGCGCGCCGCCGGTGCCCACCAGCAGCATCTATTCGCGCTCGGACGGCGTGGTGGCGTGGCGCGGCAGCATCCAGGCGCCGGCCGACCACAACCCCCACACCGAGAACATCGAGGTGGTGGCCAGCCACTTCGGCATTGGCCTGAACCCCAGCGCCTGGTGGGCGGTGGCCGACCGGCTGGGCCAGCCGCTGGCGGCGCCGGGCGCGGTGTGGAAACCGTTTCAAAGGCCCCGGCTGCCGGGCTTGCATCTGGTGTTTCCGGATCCACACAGGTAGGCAGTACACAACACAAAAAAAGAAGCACGCCAAGGGTCACCCTGGCGTGCTTCTTTTTTTATAGCTTTCAGCGCTTATGGATAAAGCGCTGGAGGCCGATTAAGCTTAATTTTCAGCGTGTTGCTCAGCGGCGCAGGTTCTCCTGCTGGGTTTCACCGACGCGCGTCACCTCGCGCTCCTGGGGGCCAGGGATGGTGTCGGCGGGGTCGTTGACCTTGGCGGGGCCGACGGCCACACCACCCAGAGCGCCCGCCACGCCACCCACGGCGCCGCCCACCACCGCGCCAATCGGGCCGCCGACGGTGGAGCCCACCGCTGCGCCTGCGGCCGCGCCGACGGCAGCCCCGCCACCCACCGCCACGGTGCCGGAGCCTTCCACGACCTCAGCTTGTGGACTTGGGTCAGCGCCGTCGCGCAAATTAGGGGTGGGAACGCTGGTGTTCAGGGTCTGTTTTTCGCGGCGCACTTGTTCGGCCAGGTCGTTGTCGCGGGCCACGGCTTCGATGGTGGATGGGTTCATGGTGCAGCTCCTCGCAAGGGGTGGAGTAATGTGAAAGTCACAACGTGGGCAGCGCCGCGCGCTGCCTTACCCTGTTTTTACGGTCCCTCGCGCAGAGCCCGCGCCGTCTTGCGGGCTCCCTGCATGTCAGACAAGGTCTTACCCGGCTGGCGCGGCACCCATCTGCACTAATCGCACCGCACTGCACCGCATCATGTGGCGCGGCAGGATGCCTGGCGTCAGAAGCTTTCCCAGTCGTCATCGCTCCCGCCCTTGGCAGGCGCGGAGGGTTGCGCTGCGGGCTTGCTGGCGGCGGGCGCAGAGGCAGCCGCTGCTGCAGGGCGCTTGGGGGCGCCCAGGCTGGCCAGCGGCTTGGTTTTGACAGCCGCAGCAGCGGGCTTGCTGGCCGCTACGGCCGGTGCCGCCCGGGCGGGTGCGGGCACGGCCATGGGCGCAGTAGCAGGCCGCGCGGCGCTGGTGTATTGGCTCGCATCGAGCTTGAACACCGCCACCGCATTCACCAGTTCGCCCGCCTGTGCGTTCAGTGCACTGGCCGCCGCCGCCATCTCCTCCACCAGCGCTGCGTTCTGCTGCGTGGCCTGGTCCATCTGCGTGACGGCTTCGCCCACCTGGCCCACACCTGCGCTTTGTTCGCTGCTGGCCGCGCTGATCTCGCCCATGATGTCCGTCACCCGGCGGATGGAGGCCACCACTTCGGTCATGGTGGTGCCGGCCTTGTCCACCAGCAGGGTGCCTTGTTCCACCCGCTCCACGCTGGCGGTGATCAGGCTCTTGATCTCTTTGGCGGCTTCGGCGCTGCGTCCGGCCAGGCTGCGCACTTCACTGGCCACCACGGCAAACCCGCGGCCTTGTTCGCCTGCACGGGCGGCTTCCACCGCCGCGTTCAGCGCCAGGATGTTGGTCTGGAAGGCGATGCCGTCGATGACCGAGATGATGTCGGCAATCTTGTTGCTGCTTTCGTTGATGCCTTTCATGGTCTCGACCACTTCGGCCACCACGTCGCCGCCTTGCACGGCCACGGTCGATGCATTGACGGCCAGCTGGTTGGCCGTGCGCGCGTTGTCGGCGTTTTGCTTGACGGTGGAGCCCAGCTCTTCCATCGATGCGGCCGTTTCTTCCAGCGCGCTGGCTTGCTGTTCGGTGCGGGCCGACAGGTCGTTGTTGCCCGAGGCTATCTGCGAGCTCGCCGACGCCACGCCCTCGGCGTTGCTGCGCACACCCGACACCACGCGCGCCAGGTTGTCGCGCATGTGGGTCAGGGCGGTGAGCAGCTGGCCCATTTCGTCCTTGCCGCCCGCGGGCACGTCGGTTGTGAGATCGCCCTCTGCAATGGCGCGGGCTGCGCGCACCGCGTGGTGCGCGGGGCGGGTCACGGCGCGGGTAATGCCCACGCCCAGCAGCGCGGCCAGCACCACGCAGACGGCCAGGGTGGCCAACAAGGAGATGCGGGCCATGTTGAACACCTGGCGGGCTTCTTCACTGGCCTTCCTGGCATTTTCGGAGTTCAGGGCCTGCATCTGGCCCAGGGTCTCAGCCACGGCCACAAAGGCACCTTCGGATTCGCCCGCGTACACCATGGACAGCGCGTCGCCTGTCAGTTCCAGCGTCTCGGCGGAGGTGAAGTCCACACCGTTGGCAATCTCCACCAGCTTGGCCTGCAGCACGGCGTATTCGGCCTTGCGCTTCTTGTAGGTGTCGTAGATCTCCCGCTCTTTGGGGTCGTTGATCAGGGGCTCGTAGGTTTTTTCCACCTGTTCGATGTCCTTGGCACGCAGGGCGACCTGTTCGGAGAAGGCCTTGACCTCCACCAGGCTGCGCGCGGTGACCATGCCCGCCTCGGACCGACGCATGCGGTTGAACAGAACGCGCAGGTCACCGGTCTGCTCCACGCTGGGCAGCAGGTTGGTGGCGATCGCCTCGGCGTTGCTGTTGATGCGCGACATCTGCACCAGCGCGATCACGCCCAGCACCGTGGTCAGCAACACCACAGCAAAAAAAGCTGCACCCAGTTTGACGCCAATGCGCAGATCGGAAACTCTCATGACTCACCCTTCCAAGAAACCAGCCACCCGGCCGCCCTTGCACCAGTACAAGCTGTAACAAATTGATGCGGCAGTCTATCAGCGCCCCAGCCCACCCCGGCTAGGGCATGACCCCCATGGGCAGATGGCCCACCGCCGAATGCGGCCATAAAAAAAGCATGCAGGCCAAAGAGCTTGCATGCTTTAATTTTGATAGCTGCTAGCGCTTACCAGATAAGCGCCAGGGGCCGATTTGGCTCCAATTTTTCAGAGCATCTTCCGGCCCGGGGCCGTTTACGCTTGCGACTTCTTGAATGCCTCGATGCCGTCGGCCACTTCCTTCTTGGCGGCCTCAATGCCTTCCCAGCCCACCACCTTCACCCACTTGCCCTTTTCCAGGTCCTTGTAGTGCTCGAAAAAGTGGGCGATGGCGTTGCGGCGCATGGCATTCACGTCCTCGATGTTCTGCCAGTGGTCGTACATGGGCAGGATCTTGGAGGTGGGCACGGCGATGACCTTGCCGTCCACGCCGGCTTCGTCTTCCATCATCAGGATGCCCAGAGGGCGGCAGGGCACCACCACGCCGGGGTGCAGCGGGTAGGGGGTGATCACCAGCACGTCCACCGGGTCGCCGTCGCCGGACAGCGTCTGCGGCACATAGCCGTAGTTGGTGGGGTAGTGCATGGCCGTGGTCATGAAACGGTCCACGAAGATGGCGCCCGATTCCTTGTCCACCTCGTACTTGATGGGGTCGGAGTTCATCGGGATTTCGATGACGACGTTGAAGTTTTCGGGGGCGTTCTTGCCTGGGGGGACGTTGTTGAGAGACATGTCTTTGAATAGTGGTTTGAAAACGGCAACCCGCGATGCAAGCGCTGCGTCACGTTGATGACACAGCACAACGAAGCGTCGGGATTAACCCTGATTTTAGGGGCACGCCCCTTTCTGCCCGCTTGCAAACCGGCGTTTGCCTGTAAATTGGGCCCGTTGGCCAATCGACTCCAGCCGCCCCAGCGGTGCGCAGGGAGCACGAGGAAGCAACGCAGCGGGGATGCCACCGATGCGTTGGACCCCCTCCGTGCAACACACCCAAGGAGTATTGAATGGCTGCCAGTTCAGCGCTGACCTCCCCCCTCATCCTCGCCCTCGTCTGTGGGCTCATCGCCGTGGCCTACGGCATCTGGGCCCGGGGGTGGATTCTTTCCAAAGACCCGGGCAACGCCCGCATGCAGGAAATCGCCGCCGCCATCCAGGCCGGCGCGGCAGCCTACCTGGCGCGGCAATACAAGACCATCGCCATCGTGGGCGTGGTGCTGGCCGTGCTCATCGGCATCTTTCTGGACACGACCACGGCCATCGGCTTTGTGGTGGGCGCGGTGCTGTCGGGCGCCTGCGGCTTCATCGGCATGAATGTGTCGGTGCGCGCCAACGTGCGCACGGCGCAAGCGGCCACGCAAGGCATCGGCCCGGCGCTCGATGTGGCGTTTCGCGGCGGGGCCATCACCGGCATGCTGGTGGTGGGGCTGGGGCTGCTGGGCGTCACGGCGTTCTATTGGTTCCTGGCGGGCAATGGCAACCTCACGCCCACCGCCAACCTGGCCACGCTGCTGAATCCGCTGATCGGGTTTGCGTTTGGCTCGTCCCTGATTTCCATTTTTGCGCGCCTGGGCGGCGGCATCTTCACCAAAGGCGCCGACGTGGGCGCCGACCTGGTGGGCAAGGTGGAGGCGGGCATCCCTGAAGACGACCCGCGCAACCCCGCCGTGATCGCCGACAACGTGGGCGACAACGTGGGCGACTGCGCCGGCATGGCGGCCGACCTGTTCGAGACCTATGCAGTGACGCTGATCGCCACCATGGTGCTGGGTGCGCTGCTGGTGGCCACCGCGCCGGTCAACGCCGTCGTGTACCCGCTGGCGCTGGGGGCTGTGTCCATCATCGCGTCCATCATTGGCTGCTTCTTCGTCAAGGCCTCGCCTGGCATGAAGAACGTGATGCCCGCGCTGTACAAGGGCCTGGCGATTGCCGGCGTGCTGTCGCTTATTGCGTTCTACTTCGTCACGCTGTGGATCATTCCGGACAACGCCATCACCGCCACGGGCACGCAGATCCGCCTGTTTGGCGCGTGTGCCACGGGCCTGGTGCTGACGGCCGTGTTGGTGTGGATCACCGAGTTCTATACCGGCACGCAGTACTCGCCGGTGCAGCACATCGCCCAGGCGTCCACCACGGGCCACGGCACCAACATCATTGCAGGCCTGGGCGTGTCGATGCGCTCCACCGCCTGGCCCGTGGTGTTTGTATGCACGGCGATCATCGTGTCGTACGGCCTGGCGGGCCTGTATGGCATTGCCGTGGCGGCCACCGCCATGCTGAGCATGGCCGGCATCGTGGTGGCGCTGGATGCCTATGGGCCCATCACCGACAACGCGGGCGGCATTGCCGAGATGGCCGAGCTGCCCAGCAGCGTGCGCGACATCACCGACCCGCTGGACGCCGTGGGCAACACCACCAAGGCCGTCACCAAGGGCTATGCCATCGGCTCGGCCGGGCTCGCGTCGCTGGTGCTGTTTGCCGACTACACGCACAAGCTCGAAACCTACGGCCGGTCCATCAGCTTCGATCTGTCGGACCCGCTGGTCATCGTAGGGCTGTTCATCGGCGGGCTCATCCCCTACCTATTCGGCGCCATGGCGATGGAGGCCGTTGGCCGCGCAGCGGGCGCAGTGGTGGTGGAGGTGCGTCGCCAGTTCAGCACCATCAAGGGCATCATGGACGGCACCGGCAAGCCCGAATACGGCAAGGCTGTGGACATGCTGACCACCGCCGCCATCAAGGAGATGGTGATCCCCAGCCTGCTGCCGGTGATTGCACCACTGGTGGTGGGCCTGCTGCTGGGCCCCAAGGCGCTGGGCGGCCTGCTGATGGGCACCATCATCACCGGCCTGTTCGTGGCCATCAGCATGTGCACGGGCGGCGGCGCGTGGGACAACGCCAAGAAGTACATCGAGGACGGCCACCACGGCGGCAAGGGCAGCGAGGCGCACAAGGCTGCCGTGACCGGCGACACCGTGGGCGATCCCTACAAGGACACGGCCGGCCCCGCCATCAACCCACTGATCAAGATCATCAACATCGTGGCGCTGCTCATCGTGCCGCTGGTGGTCAAGTTCCACGGCGGATAGGCGCTGACACGGGGGCCCGGCCGAGCCTAAGAAGGCCGCGCATCAAGGAAAACGGGGGGCTTCGGCCCCTTTTTGCCGCGTACCATCACGGGCACGGCACTCCAACACCTCCCAGATGGCCCCGCACACCCCTTCTGCACACGCACCGGCCCGCGCGCCCGCCCCCCACGAGCGCATCACCACCGAGGTGCTGGCCCAGGCCGGCCCGCTGCTGGAGCGCGTGGCCGACGCCGCACGCACCACATTGCAGCAGCGGCAAGACCAGGCCCGCACGCCGGGCGAGCACCAGGCGCTGCAGGGCGCGCGCCAGCAGCTCACGCATCTGACCCCCGTGATGCGCGATCGCTATCCCGATGCCTTGCGCCAGGCCATGGCGCAGACCGCTGCGCAGGCCGACGCCGCGCCCACGCGCTCGCTGTTCTCCATCCACTTCGACGAGCTGGAGCTGATGGACGAGAACCAGGTGAACGAAAGCGTGGAACGCGCCCGCGCCAAGCAGGTGCTGGTGACTGCAGTGGAAGGCCCGCTGGCCGACCTGGACGCGCTGGTGTGCGGCGCCCTGGGTCTGCCCCGCGTGCAGCCCGAGCACAACCCGCTGCGCCCGGACGTTTTTTTGCAGGCGCTGCAAACCGTGGTCTCACAGATGCAGCTGAGCCCACAGGTGCGCACCGATTGGATGGGCCCCATGGCCCAGGCCTTGGGTAACGAGCTGCGCGGCTTGTACCGCACGCAGATCGACCGCCTCAAGCAAGCCGGCGTGCAGCCCGTGGGCTATGCCATGCGCCAGGCCGACGGCAACCTGCTGTATGTGGCGCCTGCCGCAGGTGGCGCATCCCCCGGGTTTGCGGCGGACAACGACCTGGCCGAGGCCCGGAGCAGTGGCGACCCGCTGCTCACGCTCGACCGGCTTCGCCGCCTGCTGCTGGGCGAGTTCATGGCGCCACAGGTACCACCGGCGGCGCCCGCTGCCGGTGACGGTGCCGGGGCCCCGTCCCCAGAGGAAAGTTTTGCCGACCGCTTTGCACGCGAGTTTGACAACAACCCTGCACAGTTGCCCCAAATCGACGCCCCCGCCACCGACTTCGCCATGACCGTGCCCGCCGCCTTCGAAGCGCTGCAGGAGATGGACCAGGTCGGCCACATGATGCAGCGCCTTGGCAGCGGCGGCACAGAGGCGCTACGCCAGCCCCAGCAAAGCGCCGGCCTGGGCCAGGCCCTCAGCATGGAGGTGGTCGCGCTGATGGTGGACAACATCGCGCACGATCCGCGCCTGCTGTGGCCCGTGCAGCAGTTCATCCGCGCGCTGGAGCCGGCCCTCATGCAACTGGCCGTCGCCGACCCGCGTTTCTTCAGCCACAAGGACCACGCCGCACGCCGGTTGCTGCAAGACATCACTGACCGCAGCCTGGCTTTCAACAGCACTGAAGCACCCGGGTTCCAGAGCTTCATGCGCTCGCTCATGAACATTGCGGGCCCCCTGTCCACCGCCACCATCGACAGCGCGCACCACTTTGAAGAGGCGCTGAAACAGCTACACGCCAAGTGGGACGAGAAGGAGCAAGCCCGCAAGGCAGAACGCGCCCGCGCCATCGAAACCCTTCAGCACGCCGAACAACGCCACGCCCTGGCGGCCACGCTGTCGCGCGACCTGGCGCAGCGCCCCCACATCGACCGCGTGCCCGAGGAAGTCGCCCAGTTCCTCCTGGGCCCCTGGGCCCAGGTGCTGGCCGAAGCCCGTCTGACGAATCCCGACGACTCCCCCGACCCCGGCCTATACCACGCCCTGGTGGACCGCCTGATCTGGAGCGCTCAGCCCGAGCTGACACGCCAGAACACTGCAGAGCTGGCCCGCATGCTGCCCACCCTGCTGCCCCGCCTGCGCGAGGGCCTGGCCCTCATCGACTACCCCGCCACCCGCACCGACGCAGTTTTCGAGCTGCTGATGCAGCAGCACCAGGCTGCCTTTGCCAAACCTGCGGCAGGCACGGCCACACACGGACAGGACGCGACGACGGATGCGGGCGCCCCTGCGGCAGCCGCGCCACGCGCCCTGACGGAGCCCGCCGCGCTGGCAGACGACGAGCCCTGGCTGGCACCTGCCGAAGCCAAAGAGTCCGGCTACATGGACATCAGCGCAGCAGACGGGGAAAACCTGCCGGCTGTCCCGGAAGCCGACGCCGTTGCGGACCAGCACGCGGGCGACGCAGCCCCCCCACACCACCAGCCAGCCCCCGCCACCCCCTGCCCGCCGCTGGCCGTGGGCAACTGGGTCAACCTGCTGGTGTCCGGCCAGTGGGAACGCACGCAGCTTTCCTGGATCGGCAAGCACGGCACCCTCTTCCTCTTCACCAGCGCTGCGGGCCGCACCCAGTCCATGACCCAGCGCCTGCTGGACAGGCTGTACCAGCACGGCGCGCTGGAGGTGCTGACCGACCACCCCGTGGTGGACGTGGCGCTGGACGCGGTGGCAGAGCAGGCGATGCGCAACAGTGTGGAGAGCCGCCTGTGACGCGGAAACGCTTCTGAATTGATAGCTTCCCGCGCTTATTGGATAAGCGCTGGCAGCAATTTTGACCTGAAAATTCTTCGCAACCATCACTCGCAGCACACGGCCCACGGCCCGAGTACACCTACAGCTATTGCGCGGCAGGCAGCGTCAGCACTGCGCGCAGCCCGCCAAGTTCGGAGCGATCAAGCTCCAACCGCCCTCCATACATGGCCGCCAGGTCCTGGACGATGGCCAGGCCCAGGCCCGCACCCTGCACAGCCTCGTCCAGTCGCACACCACGTTCCAAGGCATGCTTGCGCTGCGCGGCATCGATGCCTGGCCCGTCGTCGTCTATGGCAATCACTACCTGCTGGGTCGTCCTATAGGTATCTCGCACCGGTTCCTCCGCCGTCAGCCTGACAGCGGACCGCGCCCATTTGCACGCGTTGTCCAAAAGGTTGCCCAGCATCTCATGCAAGTCCTGCACTTCACCCGCAAAGTAGATCGGCGCTTGGGGCAGCATAACGGCAATCGCCACACCACGCTCGACATACAGTTTGTTCAACACCCGCACCAGCCCGCCCACGACAGGTTCCACGATTGCGCGCTGTCCCGGAACCTGCACAGACGCTGCTATGCGCGACCGGGCGAGGTGCCAGTCGATGTGGCGTTTTGCCACGTCCACCTGGTCGCGCACGAGTGTTGCCAATGCTTCGCTGGCGTCGGACGTGGGAGTCCGCGCGGCGTTCTCCAAAACCGCAAGCGGTGTTTTCAGCGCATGGGCCAGATTGCCGGCCTGGGTGCGCGCACGCTCCACCACCTCGGCATTGCAGGTCAGCACGGCGTTGAAGTCGTTCACCAGCGGTTGCACCTCCGCAGGGAATGCCCCCTGCAACTGGGTGGTGCGAGCCTGCTGCACATCCTGCAAGCCCCGCTGCAGCGCCTGCAAGGGCTTCAGCCCCACCGCCACCTGCGCCCAGGCGGCGGGTGACAGCAGCGCCAACAGCACCAGCAGCGACACGCCCAGCACGCGCGTGAACTGCGCCGTGGCCGCCTGTGTAGCCTGAAGATCAGCCGCCACGATCAGGCGCCAGCGTGCCGCATTCACGCCCCCGGCACGCACGGTGCGCTCCAGCACCAGCAAGGGCGCGCCCTGGGGGCCTCTCACTTCGTGCACATGCACGGCGCCATCGGCCAGCGCATCCACCTGCAAAGCCAGACTGGTGTCCCACAACGAACGCGAGCGCAGCATTCCCACCCGGCTGCGCCCGTCGGCCGCCATGGCATCCACCTGCCAATACAGACCTGAATACGGTTTGAGCCAGCGCGGGTCTGACAGCGCCTGCGCGGCGACCAACGGCTGGCCCTGGGCATCAAACTCCAGCCGTGCCGTGACCTGGTCGAGCTGCTGCAACAGGCCGGCCTCAAACTGCCGCTGCACATGCTCCCGGAACAGCCCGCTCAGCACCAGCCCCGCCAGCACCACGGCCACAGCCACACCCGCCACCGTGACTGCCAGCAGAAGGAACCGCAGCGACAGCGACCCGCGCCAGGCCGCAGCAGGAACCGCGCCCCAGCTCATGGCGACACCAGCCGGTAGCCCATGCCGCGCACCGTTTCGATGCAGGTGCCGGGCAACCTCTTGCGCAGCCGCGCCACAAACACTTCGATGGTGTTGGAGTCGCGGTCAAAGTCCTGCGCATAGATCTGTTCGACCAGCTCTGCGCGCGACACCAGCACACCGGGGCGGTGCATGAAGTAGTTCAGCACTTTGTATTCGTGCGCAGTGAGCACCACGGGCTGGCCCGCATGGGTTACGCGGCTGCTGCGGGTGTCCAGCTGCAAGTCGCCGCACTGCAGCACGGCAGACGCCTGCCCGTTGGCGCGGCGGATCAGGGCCCGCAGTCGCGCGAGCAGTTCTTCCATGTGAAAGGGCTTGGTCAGGTAGTCGTCGGCACCCGCATCAATGCCTGCGACCTTCTCGTGCCAGTTGTCGCGCGCCGTGAGGATCAGCACCGGCATGTTGCGCCCTGGGCACGCCAGCGCTTGAGCACCGAGATCCCATCCACCACCGGCAGGCCCAGGTCCAGCACCACGGCATCCACCGCTTCGGCCTCGCCCAGAAACTGCGCGTCACGACCGTTGTCGGCCTCGTCCACGGTGTAGCCCGCATCGTGCAGCGCGGTGCGCAGCTGGGCGCGTAGCAGGGTGTCGCCCCAGCGGTACGCGCTGCACTTCGGCACGCAAAAGATCAACGTGCACGAAGTGGGCACCGTGGTGGACTCCAACGTGCGCCATGCCACGGCGGGGTCGGGCGACCTGTGTTTTCCCACCCGGACGCCACTCGAGGACGTGATCGCCCACCTGCAGGCCGAAGGCGTCCTCATTGTGCAAGGCCCGGTGGGCGCAACGGGCGCACGCCACCGCTTGCACTCGGTCTACATCTACGACCCGGATGAAAACCTAATCGAGATTGCCAACGAGGTGTGAGGCAGCAGGCGCGTGCAGCGGCGCAGCCTGGAGTCAGAACTCTGCGGAAATCGCCGCCCGCAGCAACGTGGAGGCGGGCTCCACCAGCTCCAGCAACTGCCCGGCCCGGTCCTGCTCAATGGCCTGCAGCACCATTTCGTTGATGCCCCCCACGACTGCCATCGCCATCGTGGGCTGCAGCGGCGTCTTGCGCAGGCGCTCGCCGGGGCGGTTGTTGACGACATCCAGCATCAGGTCGGCCAGTTGCTGGTTGGCGCGGCGCCGCGCCGCCAGGCCTGGTGCGCCCAGGCCCAGGATGTCGATGAACAGGGTACGCAGCAGCACCGGGTTGCGCGCCAGCACGCCAAAGTAGGCCGCCATGGCCTGCTCCACCTGGGCCTGCCAGTCGCTGTGCGGGTCGATGGCACCGCGCAGCACAGCAATGGCGTTGCCGCTGGCCACCTCGTACAGCGCAATCAGGCATTCAGCCTTGTCGGCAAAGTTTTCATAGAAGGTGCGGCGCGACACACTGGCCTCGCGCACGATGTCGGCAATCGTGGTGTCGGCATAGCCCTTGGCGGCCACGGCGCGGGCCATGCCTTCGAGCAGGCGGGCGCGGTGTTCATTGCCTGGGGTGGGGGTGTCGGCAGCGGCAGTCATGGCAAAAAAATCCTCGAAATCGGATTAGGTACTTGACAGTACCACAGTTGACCTGCATCATACAAACCATTCGGTACTGCAACGTACCAACCTTTCCCCTCCTGCCCCTGACGGAGATCGCCCATGACCGAACTTGTTGTCCGCCGTCTGCTGATTGACCTGGAAACGCCGTTTGCGCGCCAATGGTGCGGCGGTGACGCATTTCGCACGGCGCTGTTCAACGCGCTGTCGATGAGCTTCCCTGTGGGTGAGCAGTTCTTCATCGACGCTGTGCGTGACGGCCACAAGGCACTCCCACCCGACCTGCACGCACAGTTTGCCGACGAGGTGCGCGGCTTCATCGGACAAGAGGCCACACACCGCCGCATCCACGCGCTGTTCAACGGCCACCTCGAAAAACAGGGCCTCGTCAACGACTGGGCCCCGCGCGCCGCAGAGCGCATGAAGCTGTTTGCCGGGGCCGACCCGCGCCACCTGCTGGCCGTGACGGCCGCCAACGAGCACTTCACCGCCCTGCTGGCCGAATGGCTGCTGGCCCACCCCGAGGTGCTGCAGGGCGCCGAGCCCCGCCTGGCCACGATGTGGCAATGGCACTGCGCCGAAGAGGCCGAACACAAGAACACCGCGTTCGACCTGTACCAGGCGCTGGGTGGCAACCACGAATGGCGCATCACCTGGTTCCGCCGCATCACCTGGGTCTTCCTGGCCGATGTGCTGCGCCAGACGCTGAACAACCTGCGCCGTGACGGCACCTTGTGGAAGTGGAGCACCTGGGCCAGCGCCGCCCGCACCCTGTTCGGCAAAGGCGGCCTGGTGCGAGAGACCTACCAACCGTGGCGCCAATACCTGCGGCCCGACTTTCATCCCACCCAGCACGGCAGCGACCTTTCGGAATGCTGGCTGGCGGAACACAGCGATGCCTACACCCCGGTGGGGGCGCGCTGACCACGACAACCTGACACCATGAAAACCAACCTCACGCCCCGGCGCACCGGCCGGGCGGGCGGAGCTTTGCTCTGCCTGATCGCATCCGCCCCCCTGGCGTTCACCGCACTCACTGCCCTGCCCGCCCAAGCAGAGCCTCTCGCGTTTGACGTCGCCCTGCAGCAGCTGCAGCAGCGCTCGGACCAGCTGGCCGCATCGCGCAACGCGGTGGAAAGCGCCCAGCTGCGGCGCGACGCCGTGCAGCGCCTGGGCGGCCCGGTGGTCAACCTGAGCGGCGCGGCCTACGCCTACAACGCCAACCTGGACGTGGACCTGAACCCGCTGAACCGCGCCCTGCCCGGCGTGCTGTCGCAGTTGCCGCCCCAGCTCGCGGGGCCCATCGCGCAGATGCCGCACCTGCCGTCCAGCTACACGCTCAACCGCAACAAGAGCGATACCACGGCCTCGGTCTCGGCCGTCTGGCCGATCTACATAGGCGGCGCCAGCAGCGCCGCGCGCGGGCTGATGGACGCACAAACGCAAGAGGCCCAGGCCGATGCCGACAAGACCGGCCACGAAGCCACCACCCTGCTGGTGCAGCGCTACTTTGGCGCGCAGCTGGCCGAGCGCGCTGCAGTGCTGCGCGAAGCGGCCCTGGCCACCATCGAACAGCACGACGCCGCCGCGCAGAAGATGCTGGATGCCGGCGTGATCGCCCGCGTGGACCGGCTGCAGGCCCGCTCGGCCCTGGAAGACGCCCGCCGCAACGCCCGCAAGGCGCGCGACGATGCCGAGTTGGCCGCCACGGCACTCACCCGCACGCTCAAGGCCGCCGAGCCCGTCACGCCCACCAGCCCGCTCTTCGTGCTGAACGGGCCGGTGGAGCCCCTGCCGCACTTCATCGACACCGCACTGGCGCGGCACCCGGGCCTGGCCAAGGTGTCTGCCAAAAAGGAGCAGGCCACGCAGCTGCACGCGGCACAGGAAGCGCTGCGCAAGCCTCAGGTGTTCGCCTTCGGCCAGCGCCAGCTCAAGACCGGCCGCGACGCCGACTGGGTGGCCGGTGTGGGGGTGCGCTGGACGCTGTGGGATTCCATCGACCGTAACGCCCTGGCCGAATCCTCCATCCGGCAGATCGAGCAGGCCGAGCGCACCGGCGCGCAGGCGCAAAACGACATTGCCCTGCTGGTGGAGCGCCGCTGGCTCGCGCTGGAGCAGGCGCGCCGCGCCTACCTGGCACTGCAGCCCGGCCTGGAGGTTGCGGACGAAGTGCTACGCCTGCGCACTGCGGGCCTGAAGGCCGGCACCAGCACCACGCTCGATTTGATCGACGCGCAGGTGAACCAGGCCAAGGCTCAGACCGAACGCGCCCAGGCCGCGCACGACTACGTGAAGGCCTTGGCCGAGCTGCTGGAGGCCTGCGGCCTGTCGGAAGACTTTGGCAAGTACATGGCGCGCGCCGATGCAATGAAAGTGGAGTGAACACGATGAGCAAGAACAACAACAGCAAGAAAGCCGCAACAGTGGCCACCGTGGCCTTTGTGGCCGTGGCGGGCTTCGTCGGCTTTGGCCTTTGGAAGGCGTCTCAACCCGCGCCTGAACTCTTCCAGGGCCAGATCGAGGCGCAAGAAGCCGACATCGCCCCCAAGGTCACCGCCCGCATCGCGCAGATCCTGGTGAAGGAAGGCGACCAGATCGCCGTGGGCGCACCGCTGATCCGCATGGACAGCCCCGAGGTCACCGCAAAGCTGGCCCAGGCCACGGCGGCGCAAGAGGCTGCCCAGGCCGTGGCCGACAAGGCCCAGCACGGCGCCCGCCCGCAAGAGGTGGAGATGGCCCGCCTGAACTGGCAGCGCGCCGTGGCCGCCGCCGACCTGGCCGAAACCTCGTTCAAGCGCGTGGACGGCCTGGCGCGCGACGGCCTGGTGGCCACGCAAAAACGCGACGAGGCCGAGGCCAACTTCAAGGCATCGCGCGACCAGGCGCTGGCTGCCAAGGCGCAGTACGACCTGGCCCGGTCCGGCGCGCGCCGCGAAGACCGCGCGGCCGCCAGTGCCCAGGCGCGCCAGGTGGCCGGTGTGGTGGCCGAGGTGCAGGCCGCCCAGGCCGAGACGGAACTGAAAAGCCCCGTCGCTGGTGAAGTGGCCAAGGTGCTGGCCCGCACGGGCGAGCTGTCGCCCCAGGGCGTGGCCGTGGTCACGGTGGTGGACCTGAAGGACCAGTGGGTGGTGCTGAACGTGCGCGAAGACCGGCTGCAGCGCTTTGGGATCGGCAGCGAGTTCGAAGCCACCTTGCCCGCGCTGGGCAACAAGGCGGTGAAGTTCAAGGTCTACCACCTGGCCCCGCTGCCCGACTTTGCGACGTGGCGGGCCACGCGTGCGGGCCAAGGCTTTGATGCCCGGACCTTTGAAGTGCGTGCGCGTCCGGCAGCCCCTATCGACGGCGCTCGCCCCGGCATGACCGTCTTGGTCAACTGAAGTTTGAATGAAAAGTGCCTCCAGCGCTTTTCTGATAAGCGCCAGCAGCTATGAATTCAATAGTGAACAGCTTTCGCCGCGAGGCCCGCCGCCTGGCGGCCGACCCCTGGGACCTGGCCATGGTCACCTGGGTGCCGCTCTTGGGCGTCGCACTGCTGTGGTGGATCTTCTCCGCCGGCCTGCCGCGCCACCTGGCTGTGGGCGTGGTGGATGAAGACCACTCCAGCCTCTCGCGCCAGCTGGTACGCATGCTGGACGCCACACCGGGCGTCCAAGTTACGCAGCATTTCAGCAATGCGGCAGAGGCCGAACGCGCGCTGCGGGCTGTGGACGTGTATGCCGTTGTCAGCATCCCGCGCGACTTTGCGCGCACCGTCAAAGAGGGCCGCGCCGCACAGGTCACGCTGCTGCACAACGCGCAGATGGGCACGCATTCGGGCCTGCTGCAGCGCGATGTGCGCGCGGCGGTGGGCACGCTGTCGGCGGGCATCGAGATGGCTGCGCGCAATAAGCGGGGCGAAAACGCGCGCACCGTGCGCGTCAGCATGGAGCCCATCCACACGCAGATGGTGGCGCTGTTCAATGTGTCCAGCAACTACGAGCAGTTTCTGGGCGCGGCGCTCATCCCCGCGCTGCTGCACATTCTGGCCATGACAGCCGGTGCCTGGACGGTGGGGCGCGAACTGCGTGATCGCACGCTGGACGAGTGGCTCGGCGCGACTCGTCTTGCGTCCACTGCAGGCGCCTTGCTGGGCAAGCTGGCCCTGCCCTGGGCCACGCTCACCCTCACGGGCTTGCTGGCGCTGGTGGGCATCACCTGGGGCCGGGGTTGGCATCCGCCGGGCCACCTGGCGTGGGTGGCGGGCGCGCTGGCGCTGCTGATGGCGGTGTCGCTGACCGCAGGGGCTGCACTGGCTGCCCTCACGCGCTCATTGCGCACGGCGCTGTCTGGCGCGGGATTTTTTGCGGCACCCGCATTCGCGTTCAGCGGCGTGGCGTTTCCGCTGGCCGGCATGCCCGCCAGCGCCCGCGCCTGGGCCGATGCCATGCCGTTCACGCACTACATCCGCCTGCAGATCGAGCAGCTGCAGATGGGGGCGCCGGTGGCCACGAGCGTGTCCACCATGGTGGCGCTGATCGTTGCCACCGCCGTGCTGTGGCTGCTGGGCGCCACAGCGCTGACCGTTGCGCACAAACGTCCCGACACCTGGGGAGGCCGCTGATGAACACCGCGACGACACCGAAGCCAGCGGTGACGCCCCGGCCGCAGGGCCTGCTGGGAGCCTGGCTCCAAGCGCTGGCCACCGTGGTGCGCGACAAGGGCGTGCTGCTGCTGTTGATCGGCGCCCCCGTGCTCTATGGGTTCTTCTATCCCTGGTTCTATGCCGACGAGGTGCTGACCCGCGTGCCCGTTGCCGTAGTGGACATGGACCGCACCAGCCTGTCGCGCCAGATCACGCGATTTGCCGACGCCGACCCGCGCATCGCAGTGCGCATGGTGACCGGCAGCGAGCGCAAGGCGCAGGAAGCCCTGTGGCGCGGCGAGATCGAAGGCTACGCGGTGATCCCTGCCGGGCTCAAACGCAACGTGGTGCGCGGCGAAAACGCCGTCGTCAGCATCGAGGCCAACGGGGCCTATGCCCTGCTCAACAAGGCCGTGCAGTTCGGATTTGCCGAGGCTGTCGGCACCGTGTCTGCCGGTGTGGAGATCAAGAAGCTGCAGGCCAGCGGCCAGAGCGCGCAGCAGGCCCGCGCCAGCCGCGCCCCCGTGCAGCTGCAAACCGTGGCGCTGTTCAACCCCACCGAGGGCTACGGCAGCTTTGTGGTGCCCGCCGTGGCGCTGCTCATCCTGCAGCAGACGCTGCTGATGGGCGCAGCCCTGCTGGTTGGCACCTGGGTAGAAAGCGGGCAGCATCGCGCCAATGTCACCACTTGGCTGGGCCGCTTGCTGGCGTTGTGCGCCCTCGGCTGGGCCAGTGGCTTGTTCTATTTCGGCTGGATCTTTGTGCTGCACGACTACCCCCGCGGCGGCAACCCGCTGGGCGCACTGGCGCTGCTGGCGTGCTACATACCGGCCATCGCTTCGCTGGGTGCGTTGCTGGGGCTGTGGTTTGGCAATCGGGAGCGGGCTTTGCAGGTGCTGCTGTGGACCACGTTACCCATCGCGTTCGTCGCAGGTTTCTCGTGGCCGGTAGAGGCGTTGCCCGAGCCACTGCAGTGGCTGCGCTGGCTGCTGCCCAGCACCTCGGGCGTGCAGGCATCGCTGCGGCTGAACCAGCTGGGAGCGCCACTGTCTGCCGCCCTGCCCTACCTGTGTGCGCTGGTGGCGATGTGCGCGGTGTGGACCGCCGCACTGCTATACGCCGCGCGGAAAACCTCGGGCGGTCTGACACCAGAGCTACAAAAACAGTAGCTATCAGCGCTGACCCAGCAAGCGCCAGTGCCGTATTTGGCTTGAATTCATCCCACTACAACGCACCACGGCGCTCGGCCAAATGCTTCAGGCGGACAAGCGGCTGCGCGTGCGTTGCGCCACATCTTTCACCCAGGGCTGCGCAGCCCAGTGGCGCTGGGCAAACGCCTTGATCTCATCGGCATACGACAGCGATGCCCCGATCACGTCCAGCCCCTGCAAAAACATGCGCTGGTGCCGGTCTGACAGCACAAACTGCGCGCTGTGCCCGGCGCTGCACACCATGCGCTGCTGCACGTCGATGGTGAGCGCCAGCGGGCCCGACCGTTGCGCGGCCTCGGCCATGAAGGCCTGCACGTCGGCCTCGGGCACCATGGCCAGCAGCAGGCGGTTGTTGAGCGCGTTGGAGTAAAAAATCTCGCCAAAACTCGACGCCACCACCGCCTTGAAGCCGTATTGCTGCATGCCCCACACCGCGTGCTCGCGACTGGAGCCACAGCCGTAGTTGGAGCCGGCAATCAGCACATCCACCCCTTGGTAGGCCGGCTGGTTGAGCACAAAGTCCGGTCGCGGCTGGCCTGCACCGTCAAAGCGCAGGTCGTACAGCAGGCCCGGTGCCAGGCCCGACTTGTCGATGCCGCGCAGAAACTGCTTGGGCATGATCTGGTCGGTGTCGAGGTTGGGCGTGGGCAGCACGGCAGCCCGGCCGTGCAAGACGCTGGTATCGGCAGTTTTTGGTTCGTTGGTCATGCAGCGGTCTCCAGGCTTCGGACGTCGGTGATGCAGCCGGTGACAGCGGCAGCCGCCGCCATGGCCGGGCTCATCAGGTGCGTGATCGCTCCTCTGCCCTGGCGGCCTTCGAAATTGCGGTTGGTGGTGGAGGCACAGCGCTGCCCGGGGGCGAGCACGTCGTCGTTCATGGCCAGGCACATGGAGCAGCCGGGCTGGCGCCATTCAAAGCCAGCGGCCACCAGGCGCGTGGCGATGCCCTCGGCTTCGGCCTGGGCCTTCACGGCGCCCGAGCCGGGCACGACCATGGCGCGCACGCCGTGGGCCACGCGGCGGCTGCCGACGACGCGGTCCACCTCGCGCAGATCTTCAATGCGGGCGTTGGTGCAAGAGCCGATGAACACATGCTGCACCGGCACGCCCGCGAGCGGCTGCCCGGCAGCCAGTGCGGTGTAGCGCAGGGCCTGTTCGGCGCTGCTGCGCAGCACCACGTCGGTGATGTCCTGCGGCCTGGGCACGGTGGCGCTGATCGCCATGGCCTGGTCGGGGCTGGTGCCCCAGGTGACGAAGGGGGCCACCTCGGCCGCGTTGAACACGTGCTCCACATCGAACGCGGCGCCTTCGTCGCTGTGCAGCGTGGCCCAGTGGGCCAGCGCCTGGGTGCGGACCTCTCCAATAATGTCGGGAGCCTTGGCCAGCACGTAGTCGATGGCGGTGGCGTCGGGCGCGATCAGTGCGCCGCGCGCACCCGCTTCCACCGCCATGTTGCACAGCGTGAAGCGCGCCTCCACCGACAAGGCACTGATGGCGCTGCCGCAGAACTCGACCACGTACCCGCGCGCGCCCTGCGCGCCGATGCGGCTGATGATGAGAAGGACCAGGTCCTTGGCCGTGGTGCCGGGGGGCAGCGTGCCATCGACGCGGATGCGCATGTCCAGGGCGCGGCGGTAGACCAGGGTCTGCGTGGCCAGCACATGCTCCACCTCGGACGTGCCGATGCCAAAGCCTAAAGCGCCCAGCGCGCCATACGTGGTGGTGTGGCTGTCGCCGCAAATGATGACCATGCCCGGGCGCACCATGCCGTGCTCGGGCGCGACCACGTGTTCGATGCCCTGCAGCGGGTCGTTGGTGTCGAACAGCGGGATCCGGTGGCGGTCGCAGTTGGCCTTGAGGTTGCTGGCCTGCAGGGCCGAGGGCGGGTCCTGGATGGTGCGCCAGCGCACGGGGTGCGTGGGGATGATGTGGCTCACCACCGCCACGTTCTGCCCCGGCACGGGCACACCGCGCCCGGCCTCGTGCAGGCCGGCGAAGGCCTGGGGGCTGGTGTATTCGTTCATCAGGTGCAGGTCGCAGAACAGCAGCACGTTCTGTTCGTCCAGAACGGCGACGGTGTGCGATGCGACCAGCTTCTGGTAGAGCGTGGTGGGGTTGGTCATGGTCATCGTGGTGGATGTTTGGTGTGCCGCTTTACTGGGCAGCAAGAAGGAATGGCAGTGCTGCGCCCAGCAGTGCATCGGGCGCCTCTTCGGCGATGTAGTGGCCGCAGGGCAAGGCATGGCCGCGCACGTCGGTCGCCACGCGCTGCCACTCCGCCAGCGGCTTGAAGCACTGGTGCACCACGCCCTGCTCGCCCCACAGCGCCAGCAGCGGCACGGCCAGCTGGCGGCCTGCATCGCGGTCGGCGCGGTCGTGTTCCAGGTCGATGCTGGCGGCGGCGCGGTAGTCCTCGCAGATGCCATGGGCCGTGCCGGGCAAGGCCAGGCAGCGCACGTATTCGGACAGCGCCCGCGGGTCGAACGGCGCAAGGCCTGCGCTGCGCCGCCCCATCACGTCGCGCACGTAGGCAGCGGGGTCGGCCTCGATCAGGCGCTCGGGCAGCGGCGCGGGCTGGATCAGGAAGAACCAGTGCCAATAGGCCCTCGCAAATGGATCGCTGGCCTGCTCATACATGGCCAGCGTGGGCGCGATGTCCAGCAGCACCATGCGCTGCACCGCATCCAGGTGGTCGGCCGCCAGGCGGTGCGCCACGCGCGCACCACGGTCATGGGCCAGAACGGCAAAGCGCGGGTGGCCCAGGTGCTGCATCACGGCCAGCATGTCGGCGGCCATGGTGCGCTTGCTGTAGAGCAGGTGCTGTGCGTCGCCCTCCGGTTTCGCCGAGTCGCCATATCCGCGCAAATCCGCCAGCACCAGCGTGAAGTGCTGCGCCAGCGTGGGCGCCACCTTGTGCCAGATGGCCGAGGTCTGCGGGTGCCCGTGCAGCAGCAGCAACGCGGGGCCGGTGCCGCCGACCAGCGCGTGGATGTACTGGCCGTCGGGCGTGGGCACGCGGTGGGTGGCATAGCCCGGGAAAAGCGGAGTGGTGGTCATGGATGTCGTTGCGAGAAGGTTGCGAAGCCGGCGGACTCACTCCGCAGTGATGCCCCGCTCCTGGATGAGTTTGGCCCACTGCGGCATCTCTGCCTCCAGCCGCGCACGGGCCTGCTCGGGGGTGGACGGGATCGGGTCGAACCCGTCCTTGGCCATGCGCTCCTTGAGCGCGGGGGTGTTCAAGGCCTGGTTCAGCGTGGCGTTGAGCTTGTCGATGATGGGCTTGGGCGTGCCAGCCGGCGCGAACACGATGAACCAGGTTTCAAAAGCGTAGCCTGGCAAGCCCGCCTCGGCAATGGTGGGCACATCGGGCATCAGCGCCGAGCGCTTTGTGCCGGTAACGCCCAAGGCGCGCAGCTTGCCGGCCTGCACGTGCGGCTGCGCGGCCGACAGCACCGGAAAGCTCAGCGCCACCTGGCCCGACATGGTGTCGATCATGGCCGGGCCGCCACCGCGGTAGGGAATGTGCACGATGGGCGTGCCCGCCACGGCCTTGAACAGCTCGGCCGACATGTGAAACGTGCTGCCCGCACCGGCCGAGCCGTACGAGTATTGCCCCGGCTTGGCCTTGAGCAGTGCGATCAGCTCCCTGACGTTCTTGGCCGGCAAGGCGTTGTTGACCACCAGCACATGCTGCGAGCTGGCGACCATGCCGATGGGCGCCAGATCCTTCAAGGTGTCGTACGGCATCTTGGATGTGAGGCTGGGGTTGATGGCCAGCGACACGGTCTGCAGGCCAATGGTGTAGCCGTCGGGCTGTGCCTTGGCGACCATGTCCACACCGATGTTGCCGCCCGCACCGCCCTTGTTTTCGATGAACAAAGAGCCGCCGAGCGCCTTGGCCCACTCGTCAGTGATGAGCCGCGCCGCGATGTCGGCGCTACCGCCAGGCGCGTAAGGCACCACCAGCTTCACCGCCTTGGCGGGGTAGGCCTGGGCCAGGGCGGCGGTGGTCGTGCACAGGACCAGTGCTGCAGTGGCTGCCACGCGCCGCGCAAGGGTGGGCCAACGAAGGGATGGGGTCATGGTGGTTTGTCTCCTGCCAGGTTGTTGTGGTGTGTGCGGGCATCTTATGAGTGCACCCGGCAAACATAAAGTCATTCAAAATCACTTCATTCATAAACCAAGAACACGAATAACCTGATGGACGGCTTCTCAGACCTGCGCTTTTTTGCCCTGCTGATCAAAGAAGGCAGCCTGGCTGCGGCAGCGCAGCAGATGGGCATCACCCCGCCTGCGGCAAGCCGCCGACTGGCGCAGCTGGAGCACCGGCTGGGCGTGCGGCTTTTGCACCGCACCACGCGCCGCATGGCGCTGACGCCGGAGGGCGAGACCTATCTGCTGGACGGCGCGCGCATCCTGTCGGACCTGGACGCCCTGGAACGCACTGTGGCAGGGGCGCGGAGCGTCCCGCGCGGCCTCATCAAGCTGGCGGCCACGCTGGGCTTCGGGCGCGTTCGCATCGCGCCCGCGCTGTCGGCCTTTGCGCGCGCCTATCCAGAGGTCGAGGTGCAACTGCACCTGACAGACCGGCCCGTCAATCTGGTGGAGCAAGGCTTTGACGCCGCCGTGCGGTTTGGGGACCTGCCCGATTCGCGCCTGACCGCGCGGCGCCTGCTGGCCAACCGCAGGTTGCTGTGTGCGTCACCCGCCTACCTGGCCCAGGCCGAAGAACCCCAACAGCCTGCCGACCTGCTGGCACACCAGTGCATCGTGATTCGCGAAAGCGATGAGACCTATGGCACCTGGCACCTGCACCAGGGCGGCCGGCAAGAGACCGTGAAGGTGCGCGGCCTGCTCAGCACCAACGATGGCGCTGCCGCCACCACCTGGGCGCTGGCGGGCCATGGGGTGCTGATGCGGTCCGAGTGGGATGTGGCAGACCACTTGGCCGCAGGCCGCCTGGTGCGCGTGCTGCCGGCGTGGTCGCTGCCTGCGGCGGATGTGACGCTGGTCTACCCCAGCAAGAGCGACCTGTCTGCGAAGACCCGCGCGCTGGCGGACTTTCTGCAGGCGTGGTTTGCACGACAAGATTGAGGCACATCCGCCCGCGCCATGCGCACCCTGCACACCACACGCCAACAACGCAATGCTTTCATTTGATAGCTAATTGCGCTTGCTGGATAAGCGCCAGAGCCCGATTTGATTCAAAAACTCCACCCACCACTTGGAGGTGGCTCCCCCGGCAGCGCATACCGCCTCACCGACAGCCCCTGCCAGCGCGCGCCTACAGCCGCGGCGAAAGCCAGCTTCTAGAGTCAGGCCAGCGGTTTGAAAAAGAAAACGCACCGACCTGAGGAGAAGCCCATGCGCACCACACTGCCCACCCTGTCTGCCCGCCCCGCGCCGTTTCGTGCCAGCACGCACCGTCGCCGCTCACCATGGGCCTGGGCGGCTGCGGTGGGAGCCCTGGTGGCGGTGTTGGCACTGACCGCATGCTCTACGCCGCGTGTGCCAGACGGCATCCGCGCAGTCACGGGTTTTGACGTGGACCGCTATACGGGCCACTGGCACGAAGTGGCCCGCATTGAGAACCGCTTTGAACGCGGCCTGACGCGCGCCACCGCCACCTACACCCGCAACGACGACGGCACCATCAAGGTGGTGAACCGCGGCTACGACCCGGCGCGCCGCGAGTGGAAAGAGGCCGAGGGTACGGCGCGCTTTGTGGACAGCCCGGACCGCGCCGCGCTCAAGGTGTCTTTCTTCGGGCCGTTTTACGGCGGCTACAACGTGGTGGCGCTGGACGAGAATTACCAATGGGCCATGGTGGTCGGCTCCAGCCGCGACTATCTGTGGATCCTGTCCCGCACGCCCACCCTGCCCTGGCATGTGCGCGACCACCTGCTGGAACGCGCACAGGCGCTGGGCGTGGACGTGAGCAAGATCGTGTTTGCAGCGCCGCCCGTCGAACAGCACGCGCGGCAGGCGGTGCGTACGTGACAAGCCCTACGTGACAAGCCTTTCACTATCTATTTGATAGCTGTCAGCGCTTTATCATCAAGCGCTAGCAGCCATTTTGGCTTAAATTTTCAGCACCCCCCGCTGCTCAAGCCACCTCCGGCACCGTGGCCGCAGCCACCAGCCGCTGGGTATACGGGTGCTGCGGCGATTCGAGCACCTGGACCACGCTGCCGCTTTCCAGCACGGCGCCATCCTTCATCACCAGCACGTCGTGCGCCATGGCGCGGATCACGTCCACGTCGTGGGTGATCAGCAGGTAGCTCAGGCCCTTCTCTTTTTGCAGCCGCTGCAGCAGGCCCAGCACCTGCTGCTGGATGGTGACGTCGAGCGCACTGGTGGGCTCGTCCAGCACCAGCACCTGAGGCTGCACGATGAGGGCCCGCGCAATGGCCAGGCGCTGGCGCTGGCCGCCGGAGAATTCGTGTGGATAGCGTGCGAGCAGGCGCGGAAACTGCGCTTCTGTCAGGCCCACTTCGGCCAGGATGGCTTCCACGCGGCTGCGGCGCTCCGCCACGCTCAGGGCGGGCTCGTGCACCTTCAGGCCCTCGCCCACGATCTCCTCCACGGTGAGGCGCGGCGACAGGGACGAGAACGGGTCCTGGAACACCACCTGCACCCGGAGGCGCAGTTGCTGATTGGCCGGCGTGTTGCGCATGGCCGGCTGCTGCCAGGCCTGCCCGCCGACCTGCAGCGCGCCCGTGCTGGGCAGCAGGCCCAGGATGGCCTGCGCCAGCGTGGATTTGCCCGAGCCCGATTCGCCCACCACGCCCAGCGTTTGCCCCGGCAGCAGCTGCAGGGTGGCGCCCTGCACGGCCACGAATTCGCCCTTCTTGAACCAGCCGCGCACTCCGGGCAGCGGCGTGGGGTACACCACGCGCAGGTTGTCCGACGCCACCACGGGCGGCGTACCTGCGGGCGGCGCGGCCTCCAGTACATCGCGGCGCGGCTGGCTGGCGATCAAGCGGCGGGTGTAGGCATGCTGCGGGGCGCCAAACACCTCGGCCACCGGTCCTTGCTCCACCAGCACGCCCTGCTCCATCACGGCCACACGGTCGGCAAAGCGGCGCACCAGATTCAAGTCGTGCGTGATGAGCAGCACGGCCATGCCGGTCTGGCGCTGCAGGTCGCTGAGCAAATCCAGAATCTGCCCGCGCAGTGTCACGTCAAGCGCGGTGGTGGGCTCGTCGGCCAGCAGCAGCTTGGGGGCGCTGGCCAGGGCCATGGCAATCATCGCGCGCTGGCGCTGGCCGCCCGAGAGCTGGTGCGGAAAGCTGCCCGCGCGCCGCGCGGGCTCGGGGATGCCGGTTTGCGCGAGCAGCTCAATGGCGGCCTGCGCGCACTGCGCGCCCGTGAGGCCGCGCTTGAGCTGCAGAATCTCGGCAATCTGCGCGCCCACGGTCATCAGCGGGTTGAGCGCGGTCATGGGCTCCTGGAACACCATGGCGATGTCGTCGCCGCGCACGCCGCGCATTTCGCGTTCCGTCAGCGCCAGCAGGTCGCCCCGCCCCTGTAGCACGGCCTGGCCGGTGATGGCCGCATCGCCCACCAGGCGCAGCAGGCTCAAGGCGGTGATGGTTTTGCCGGAGCCGGACTCGCCCACCAGCGCGAGCTTTTCGCCGGCGGCAATGTCAAAGCTCACACCGCGCACCACCTCTTTGGTGCCAAAGCGGACGTGCAGGTCGTGCACTTGGAGCAAAGGGGAATTCATGGCCGTGGAAGTTGGGGTCACAGGTCGGCCTTTCTGGGGTCCAGCGCATCGCGCAACGCGTCGCCCATGAAGGTCAGCAAGAGCAAAGTCGTGACCAACACCGCAAAGGTGGAGAGCGATATCCACCACGCATCAATGCTGTTCTTGCCCTGGCTCAGCAGCTCGCCCAGCGACGGTGTGCCGGGCGGCACGCCCAGGCCGAGAAAGTCGAGTGAGGTGAGCGCCAGGATGGCCGCACTCATGCGAAACGGCAAGAAGGTGACCACGGGCGTGAGGCTGTTGGGCAGGATGTGGCGCCAGATGATCTGCCAGTTGCCCACGCCCAGCGCGCGGGCGGCCTTCACGTAGTCGAGCTGTCGGTTGCGCAGAAACTCGGCGCGCACGTAGTCGGAGAGGCCCATCCAGCCAAACAGTGATAGCAAGATCAGCAGCAGCGCAATGCTGGGCGCAAACACCGCGCTGAAGATGATGAGCAAATACAGCTCGGGCATGGAGCCCCAGATCTCGATGAAGCGCTGAAAAGCCAGGTCAGTGCGCCCGCCGAAGAACCCTTGGATGGCGCCGGTGACCACCCCCAGCAGCACGCCCGTCACCGTGAGGGCCAGCCCGAACAGCACGCTCACCCGAAAGCCGTAGAGCAGCTGCGCAAGCAAATCGCGCCCCCGGTCGTCCGTGCCCAGCCAGTTGTCGCGGGTGGGCCCGGAGGGGTTGGGGGCCTTGGCAAAGTAGTTCAGCGTGTTGGGGCCGTAGGGGTTGAGCGTGTACAGCGCCCAGTTGCTGCCGCCCGAGAGCTGCTCTTTGATGAACGGGTCCAGGTAATCGGTGGGGGTCTCGAAGTCGCCGCCGAAGGTTTTTTCGGGGTAGTCCTTGAGCATGGGGAAGTAGGTCTGCCCCTCGTAGCGCACGACGAGCGGCTTGTCATTGCTGACCAGCTCGGCGCACAGGCTGACGAGCACCAGCGCGCAGAAGATCAGCAGGCTCCAGTAACCCAGCCGGTTGCGCTTGAAGCGCAGCCAGGCGCGGCGGGAGGGGGAGAGGGAGGCGGGCGTGGCGCCCGGGGGTGCGGAAGGTGTGGTGGAGCCCATGGCTTGCGGTTTATCCGGCATCGCGCTGCAAGATGGCCTTGCTGTATTGCAAGAATTCGTCCAGGTGTTTCTCGATGATGGCCACCGTGATGGGCAGCTGCAGGCTCTGATAGTCGTGCACCGCAATGTTGCGAAAGCCCACCATGCGCTGCAGCCCGGCGGCCAGGTCACGGTCGATACGCCCCGCTTGCTGCAGCAGGGCAAACACGTCGCGTGCACTTTGCGGCACGCCCAGCCGGTCACGGCGGATCAGGTGCTGGCCCATGTCCAGAGCAGCCTCGCAGGCGCGCTGGATGTTGAGGATGGCAGCGTCCTGGCGGCTGAAGTTGGTGGCAAAGGTGTCGGGGTCGATGAAATATTCTTCGCGCGCCCGCATCACGCAGCGCTCGATGGTGGCGGCCTTGTTGATCAGCACGTCATCCGCCATACACGCTCCCCCGCGCTTGCACGTCGGCCAGCAGGCCCGCACGCGCCGTGTCCAACGCCGTCTTTTCACTCAAGATCGCACTCTCCCAAAGGGCCGCCTGCCCGTCCCCTGCCCACCAGCGCTCGCCCTGCGCCAACACCTGGTACTGCATGACGGTGGATGCGGCGCGCAAGTCCAGCAGGTCCACGGGGCAGCCCGCCACGTCGGCCAGCTCACCGGCGAGTTCCCACAGCAGCGTCACGTCGGCGTAGCCCGCCACCAGGACAGCCATATCCAGGTCGCTCTCAGGCCCCGCTGTGCCCTGCACGCGGCTGCCAAAGCCGTACACCGCCAGCGCACCGGGCAGGCGCTGCAACAGCGTTTGGGTCAAGCGGTCCTTGACTTCTGGGCTGATCGTGGTGGTGTTCATGCGCAGCACCGTTCAATCAAACTTCACTTCAATCAAACTTCACGCGCGGGTCCACCCACACGTAGCACAGGTCGCTGATGAGCTTGGTTACCAGCCCGATCAGCGTGAACAGGTACAGCGTGCCCAGCACCACCGGGTAGTCCCGGCGGATCACGCTTTCATAGCTGAGCAGGCCCAAACCGTCGAGGGAGAACAGCGTCTCGATGAGCAGCGAACCTGCAAAAAATGCGCCGATGAACGCGGCCGGGAAGCCGGTGACGATGGGGATGAGCGCGTTGCGGAACACGTGCTTCCACAGCACCTGCCGTTCGCTCAAGCCCTTGGCGCGGGCCGTGAGCACGTATTGCTTGCGAATTTCTTCCAGAAACGCGTTCTTGGTGAGCATGGCCGTCACGGCAAAGCTGCCCAGCACCATGGCCGTGACGGGCAGCGTGATATGCCAGAGGTAATCCACGATGCGCGCGCCCCAGCTCAGTTCGTCCCAGTTGGCGGACGTGAGGCCGCGCAGCGGAAACCATTGCAGCTGGCCGCCAAAAATCACCAGCAGCGCCACACCCAGCACAAAGCCCGGAATGGCATAGCCCACCAGGACGATGAGCGTGGTGATCAAATCAAACCGCGAGCCGGCGCGCACCGCCTTGGCCACGCCCAGGGGCACGGCCACCAAGTAGCTGATGAAAAAGGTCCAGAGGCCGAGGCTGATGGAGACGGGCAGCTTTTCCTTCACCAGCGTCCACACATCCTTGTTCTGGAAAAAGCTCTTGCCAAGGTCGAAGCGCGCGAACTGCGCCAGCATCTGGAAGAAGCGCTCGTTCGCGGGCTTGTCGAAGCCGTACAGGGCCTTGATCTGCTCCAGCCGCTTGGGGTCCACACCTTGGGCGCCGCGGTAGCTCAGGCCCCCGCCCTCGGCACCGCCGCCGCCGACGCCGGCCTTGGCCTCGGCCATGTACTGTTCCACGGGGCCGCCGGGCACGAACTGCACCACCACGAAGGTCAGCAGCAGCACGCCCAGAAGGGTGGGCACCATGAGCAGGACGCGTTTGAGGATGTAGGCGAACATGGCGGGCGGTAGCTGGCGGCGTGTTGTGGCTGTGCTTTACTTCTTGTCGGGCGCGGTCTGCGGGGGGATGCGGGCCCACCAGGTGTCGATCACCCAGCCCTCGCCGCTCGAATACGGCGGCACCACCTCAGGCCGGGCCAGCCGCCATGCGTTGTAGGCCATGCGGTGGGTGCCGGCCGTCCATTGCGGGATCAGGTAGTGGCTGTGGGCAATGATGCGCTCCAGCGCATGGCAGGCGGGCAGCAGCTGGGCTTCGGTCTTGGCGGAGGTCATGGCCCTGACCATGGCGTCTACCGCGGGGTTCTTCACGCCCGCGAGATTGCCCGAATCCTCCACGTCAGCCGCCTCGCTGCCAAAGATGTCGGCAAACTCCTGGCCCGGGTTGTGGGTGCCTTGGTATGCCAGCGAGGTGATGTCGAAGTCAAACTTCTGCAGGCGCTGCTGGTACAGCGCAAAGTCCACCGAGCGAAAGCGCAGCGTGATGCCGATCTTTTCGAGGTTGCGCATCCACGGCGTGATGGTGCGCACGCCGCCTTCGTTGCTGTCCATGTACTCCAGCACAAAGGCTTCGCCCTTGGCGTTGCGCAACGCGCCATCCCGCACTTCCCATCCAGCATCCTTGAGCAGCGCCTGCGCGCGGCGCAGGTTGGCGCGCAGGGACGAATCACCGTCGGTGCGCGGCGGCACCGTCATGGGGCCGAAGGCGGCAGGCGGGATGTGCTTGCGCCAGGGCTCCATCAGCGCCAGCTCTTCAGGTGATGGCGTGCCCTTGGTCTCGCAAGCGGTGTTGCCAAACAGACCGTTGACCCGCTGGTAGGCGCCGTAGAACAGCTGGCGGTTCATCCATTCGTAGTCCATGGCCAGGCCCAGCGCCTCGCGCACGCGGGCGTCCTGCAGCAGCGGGCGGCGGGTGTTGAGCACATAGCTCTGGAAGCCCGAAGGCAACTTGTGCTGGAACTCGCCCTTCACCAGCTCGCCGCTGTCGAACTTCTTACCCGTGACGCGGCGGGCCCAGTCGCCTGCGCTGAAAAAACGCATCAGGTCGAACTCGCCGGCCTTGAGCGCCTCCAGGCGGGCGGTGCTGTCCTTGTAAATCTTGACCAGCACCCGGTCGAAGTTGGCCGTGCCCTTGCGCACGTTGAGGTCGCGCGCCCAATAGTCAGGATCGCGCACGTACGTGATGTCCTTGCCGAAGCGCACCGGTCCAATCTTGTACGGCCCGCTGCCGATGGGGACGTCCATCACCACCTGGTCGAACGGCTTGGCCTTGCCGTTTTCCACACCCCAGTCGCGGCTGAAGACCGGCAGCCCACCTACGGTCAATGGCAGTTCGCGGTTGGGCTGCTTGAAGCGGTAGCGCACGGTGCGTTCGTTGACCACATCCACACCCGCTACCTCGATCAGCAAGGTCTTGTACGCGGGTGATGTAAACGGCCCCACCAGCGTATCGTAGCTGTGCTTCACATCCTGCGCCAGCACGGGCTTGCCGTTGTGAAAGCGCGCCTCGGGGCGCAGCTTGAAGGTGGCCGACAGGCCGTCTGCAGACACCTCCACATCTTCGGCCAGCAGGCCGTAGCCGGTGGCGGTCTCGTCCATGGAGCCCACCAGCAGCGAGTCGAACATCAGGGACGACAGGTAGGCCGGCGCGTTGCCCTTGATGGTGAACGGGTTGTACTTGTCGAAGGTGGAAACGCGCAGGTTGCTGACCAGGCGCAGCTCGCCGCCCTTGGGCGCGTTGGCGTTCACGTAGTCGAAGTGCGCAAAACCGGCGGGGTAGCGCGGCTCGCCCCACAGCGCATACGCGTGGGCGGCCCAGGCGGGCGCCGCACATCCCATCATCAGAAAAGTCAGCCAAAACCGCATGCGACAATTCTGCACTACGTCGCAGGCGCTGCTGCCCCGGCCCGGGGGATTTCCCCGCAAGCCGCCGGGGCGCCACCGCCATCGCCATATTTCCCGCATTCCACAGGAGAACAACAATGGGTTTCCTCGCCGGTAAAAAGCTGCTCATCACGGGCGTGCTGTCAAACCGCTCCATCGCCTACGGCATCGCCAAGGCCTGCCACGACCAAGGGGCCGAGCTGGCCTTCAGCTACGTGGGCGAGCGCTTCAAGGACCGCATCACCGACTTTGCGGCCGAGTTCAACTCCAAGCTGGTGTTTGACTGCGATGTGGCGAATGACGAGCAGATCGAGCGCATGTTTGCCGACCTGTCCGCCACCTGGCCCAAGTTCGACGGCTTTGTGCACAGCATCGGCTTTGCGCCCCGCGAGGCGATTGCAGGCAACTTCCTCGACGGCCTGTCGCGCGAAAACTTCCGCATTGCGCATGACATCAGCGCGTACAGCTTTCCGGCCATGGCCAAGGCGGCCCTGCCCTACCTCAAAGACAAGTCGTCGCTGCTGACGCTGAGCTACCTGGGCGCGCTGCGTTCCATCCCCAACTACAACACCATGGGCCTGGCCAAGGCCAGCCTGGAGGCATCGGTGCGCTATCTGGCCGAAGCCGTGGGCCGCACCGAGGACGGCCGCAGCATCCGCGCCAACGGCATCAGTGCCGGCCCCATCAAGACGCTGGCCGCCAGCGGCATCAAGGACTTCGGCAAGCTGCTCTCGCGCGTGGCCGACGCCTCGCCCCTGCGCCGCAACGTGACCATCGAGGACGTGGGCAACGTGGCGGCGTTCCTGCTGTCCGACCTGGCTAGCGGCATGACGGCCGAGATCACCTATGTGGACGGCGGCTTCAGCCAGACGGCGGGCCTGTCGGCTGACCAAGTCTAATCGATACTTCTCAGCATCAAAATGGGCTCTAGCGCTTATCCCAAAAGCGCTGGCAGCTATTTATTCAATAGCATCTCGTCTCCTGCCCGGCGACGTTTTGTGATTGCTCTGGCAAGGGCCCTGCCCCTGGCCGCCCTGCTGCCCTCGTCAGCCTGGGCGCAGGCAGCAGACGCGCCCGCCCTGCTGCTGGCCAATGTGTACCGGCCCGGCATGCCGCTGTCGGACTACTGGGTCAGCGAAAAATACGACGGCGTGCGCGGCTACTGGGACGGTAAAACTTTACGCACCCGCGGCGGAGAAACCGTGCAGGCCCCGGCCTGGTTTACCGCGGGTTGGCCCACCACGCCCATGGATGGCGAACTGTGGGCGGGGCGCGGCCGCTTCAGCACCGCACAGTCCACCACGCGCCAACAGCAACCCGATGACGCTGCCTGGCGCAGTATCCGCTTCATGGTGTTTGACTTGCCACAGCACGGCGGCGTGTTTGATGAACGGTTGCCCGCGCTGCAGGCGCTGGTGCAGCGCATTGGCCAACCCTGGGTCCCGGCTGTACCGCAGCAGCGCATTGCCAACGACGCAGCCCTGCAGGCCCTTTTGCAAAAGACGGTGCGCGCGGGTGGCGAAGGGCTGATGCTGCACAAAGGCAGCTCGCTGTACCGGTCTGGCCGCAGCGACGACCTCATCAAGGTCAAGACCCACGAAGACACCGAGGCCCGGGTTGTGGCGCAGGTGCCTGGCAAAGGCAAGCACGCGGGGCGCATGGGCGCGCTGCTGGTGGAGATGCCTTCAGGCCAGCAGTTCAGGCTGGGCGCGGGTTTCAGCGATGCCCAGCGCGCGGACCCACCGCCCGTGGGCAGTTGGGTGACCTACCGCTTTCGCGGGACGCACGACGGCGGCCTGCCGCGCTTTGCGAGTTTTGTGCGGGTTCGCGAGGACATGCCACGTTAGCCCCCCTCGACCTCCAGAACCTTTCGCTATCAAAAAAAGAGCTGCCAGCGCTTGATGGGAAAGCGCTGGCAGCTCTTTTTGCTTCAAAGTGAGCGTTAGATGATCCGACCGAAAGGCCCGTCGTCACCCACCTGGACCAGGTTCTTGGCCGTGGCCAGGGGCTTGGGATTCTTGCGGGTATTGGCGGTGGTGTCGGCCACGCAGTCGGCGTAGTAGCGCACCTGGCCGTTCTCGTCCTCCACTTCCACCAGCCCGTGGATGTCGGTCTCAAAGCCCGGGCACAGCTTGGCAAACTCGCGCGCGAACTTGAGGTAGTCCACGATCTTCTTGTTGAACACCTCGCCGGGGATCAAGAGCGGAATGCCCGGCGGGTAGGGCGTGACCAGACCCACGGTGATGCGACCCTCCAGGTCGTCGATCTCCACGCGCTCGGTCTGGCGGTGGGCGATGTGGGCGTAGGCGTCCGACGGCTTCATGGCGGGCGTGAGGTCCGAGAGGTACATCTCGGTCGTCAGGCGCGCGATATCGTACTTGGCGTACATCTCGTGCACGTGCTGGCACAGATCCTTGAGGCCCATGCGCTCGTAGCGCTTGTGCTGCTGGCAGAACTCCGGAAGGATGCGCCACATGGGCTGATTCTTCTCGTAGTCGTCCTTGAACTGCTGCAGCGCGGTCAGCAGCGTGTTCCAGCGGCCCTTGGTGATGCCGATGGTGAACATGATGAAGAAGCTGTACAGCCCCGTCTTCTCCACCACCACGCCGTGCTCGGCCAGGTACTTGGTCACGATGGACGCGGGGATGCCGGTCTTGTCGAACTTGCCGTCCAGGTTCAGGCCCGGCGTGACGATGGTGGACTTGATCGGGTCCAGCATGTTGAAGCCGTCGGCCAACTGGCCGAAGCCATGCCACTTGCTTCCGTTCTTCTTGCCCTTGCCGTCGCTGCGGATGATCCAGTCCTCGGCACGGCCCAGGCCCTCGTCCACCAGCTTGTCGGGGCCCCAGACCTTGAACCACCAGTCGTTCTTGCCGAAGTCGTGTTCCACCTGGCGCATCGCGCGACGGAAGTCCAGCGCTTCGAGCAGACTTTCTTCCACCAGCGCAGTGCCGCCGGGCGGCTCCATCATGGCGGCGGCCACGTCGCAGCTGGCGATGATGCTGTACTGCGGCGAGGTAGACGTGTGCATCAGGTAGGCCTCGTTAAAGAGGTGCCTGTCGAGCTTGGTGGTTTGCGAGTCCTGCACCAGCACATGCGATGCCTGGCTGATGCCGGCGAGCAGCTTGTGGATGGACTGCGTGGCATACACCACCGAGTGCTTGGGGCGCGCGCGCTTCTTGCCCATGGCGTGGTAGCTGCCATAAAACGGGTGGAAGGCCGCATGCGGCAACCAGGCCTCGTCAAAGTGCAGGTTGTCCACGTAGCCGTCAAGCATGCCCTTGATGGTCTCGGTGTTGTAGAGCACACCGTCGTAGGTCGATTGCGTGAGGGTCAGCACGCGCGGCTTGACCTTCTTCGCATCCACGCCTTTGAGCAGCGGGTTGGCCTTGATCTTGGCCTGGATGGCGGCGGGCTCGAACTCGCTTTGCGGGATCGGCCCGATGATGCCGAAGTGGTTGCGCGTGGGCTTCATGAACACGGGGATGGCCCCGGTCATGATGATGCTGTGCAGGATGGACTTGTGGCAGTTGCGGTCCACCACCACGACGTCGCCCGGCGCCACGGTGTGGTGCCACACCATCTTGTTGGAGGTGGACGTGCCGTTGGTCACGAAGAAGCAGTGGTCGGCGTTGAAGATGCGCGCGGCATTGCGCTCAGACTCACCAATGGCGCCGTTATGGTCCAGCAGCTGGCCTAGTTCTTCCACCGCATTGCACACGTCGGCGCGCAGCATGTTCTCGCCGTAGAACTGGTGGTACATCTGGCCGACAGGGCTCTTCAAAAATGCCACGCCGCCCGAGTGGCCAGGGCAATGCCAGCTGTACGAGCCATCTTCGGCGTAGTCCAGCAATGCCTTGAAGAACGGCGGCTGCACGCTCTCCAGGTAGCTCTTGGCCTCGCGGATGATGTGGCGCGCCACGAACTCGGGCGTGTCCTCGAACATGTGGATGAAGCCGTGCAGCTCACGCAGGATGTCGTTGGGCAAATGGCGGCTGGTCTTGGTCTCGCCGTGTACGTAGATGGGCACGTCGGAATTCTTGCGGCGCACTTCACCAATGAAGTTGCGCAGGCTCAGAACGATGGGATCCAGCCCCTCGCCCACTGTGAATTCCTCATCGTCGATGGACAGGATGAAAGCGCTGGCACGGCTTTGCTGCTGCGCAAACTGGGACAGGTCTCCGTAGCTGGTGACACCCACCACCTCAAAACCCTCGGCCTCGATGGCCTGCGCCAGGGCGCGGATGCCCAGCCCCGAGGTGTTTTCGGAACGGTAGTCTTCATCAATGATGATGATGGGAAAGCGAAACTTCATGCGCAGCCTCCAGGGAGCCGTGGCCTGCCAGGCCAAAAAACGAAATAGGCGCGAAGTGTAAGGAATAACGTTGACGCGCCTTTGAACTGCCATCCTTTTGTCCCAGAATGTGGTGCGCTGAATACAGCGGCTCACAACAACATACAACGACAAAAGGAGGTCTTTATGGAGGAATCCACCCTCTGGTGGCTGGCAGCGGGGGCTGTAGTGGTCGCCGAACTGCTGACCGGCAGTTTTTATCTGCTCATGGTCGCCATTGGCCTGGCGGCTGCGGCACTGGCTGCGCACCTGGGCGGGGGCCTGTCACTGCAGATCGTCACAGCCGCCGTGGTGGGCGGCGGTGCCGTGGTGGCATGGTACTTGGTCAAGAAGCGCCGCCCAGGCGACCCTTCGGCCCGCGCAGACCGCAGCGTGAATCTGGACGTGGGAGAAACCATCCTCATCGAAAGCTGGAACGCCGACGGCACGACGTCGGTGAAGTACCGCGGCGCCACCTGGACTGCCATCCACCGCCCCGGCGTGACACCTTCCACCGGCATGCACCGCGTGGCGGAGCTGGTGGGCAACCGGCTCCTGGTAGACCCCGTTTAGCCCCCTGCAAAGCCCTTGTGACGCTGCCACCGAACCCGTGAGCGCGGCACGGTACGCACACGCACGTGCAAACATTTCATATCCACCCAGAAAGAAAGCAGGCCCTCCATGGAAATCGCCATCGTCATTCTCGTTATTGCCGTGATCTTCATCGCGCGCGCCGTCAAGGTGGTGCCTCAGCAGAACGCGTGGGTCAAGGAGCGCCTCGGCAAATACGCGGGCACGCTCACGCCGGGACTGAACTTTCTGGTGCCGTTTGTGGACAAGGTTGCCTACAAGCACAGCCTCAAGGAAATCCCGCTCGATGTACCCAGCCAAGTCTGTATCACGCGGGACAACACGCAGCTGCAAGTGGACGGGATCCTGTACTTTCAGGTGACCGATCCCATGCGCGCCAGCTACGGCTCCAGCAACTACATCATGGCCGTCACACAACTCGCCCAGACCTCGCTGCGCTCGGTGATCGGCAAGCTGGAGCTGGACAAGACCTTTGAAGAGCGTGACATCATCAACGCGCAGGTCGTTCAGGCCATCGACGAAGCTGCGCTGAACTGGGGCGTGAAGGTGCTGCGTTACGAAATCAAGGACCTGACGCCACCTGCCGAAATCCTGCGCTCCATGCAGGCCCAGATCACTGCTGAACGCGAAAAGCGCGCACTGATAGCCGCATCGGAAGGCCGCCGCCAGGAACAAATCAACATCGCCACCGGGGAGCGCGAGGCCTTCATTGCCCGTTCCGAAGGCGAGAAGCAAGCCGTCATCAACAAGGCCATCGGCGAGGCCGAATCCATCCGCGCAGTGGCCCAGGCCACGGCAGAGGCCATCGAACGCGTCGCCACGGCCATCCGCCAGCCCGGCGGTGAACAGGCTGTTCAACTCAAGGTCGCCGAGAAGGCCGTGGAAGCCTACAGCCAGGTCGCGTCGGACGCCACCACCACCCTCATCGTGCCCAGCAACATGACCGAGGTGTCGGCGTTGATCGGCTCGGCCATGAAGATGGTGCAGACCTCGCAAAGACCGTCCTGACCTCGCTGCGCCCGGCTCTTTTTTAGGCTTGCCAGCTCCGGCAGCCAAAACCACCCTTTCCTATGGCTATAATCGAGGGCTTCGGAGAGGTGGATGAGCGGTTTAAGTCGCACGCCTGGAAAGCGTGTGTGGGCTAATCCCCACCGCGGGTTCGAATCCCGCCCTCTCCGCCAGATACAGCTCTAAGTCATTGATTTTCAAAGACTTTTAGCAAAGTCATCAAACCGTTATACGGCTGGTTATACGGTTACTTTCAGCCAGTTTTGGCTCAGAAAGTGGCACACCCACCAGCCTGAAGAAGTTCTAGCGCCCCTGGCCCTAGAACTTTTTTTCATTGGTGGCTTCCCTTTTGACATCCACCCCCACCAGCCCGGTATCGAGCGCCAGCGCAGCCCCCTGCGGCTTTCCCGCCAGCGCCGCCGCCATGCCGCACATCAGCAGCCAGTGCTCGGTCGCCTTGAGTGCCGTCTCCAGCGCCCAGCGCTTCACATCAGCCACCGGCATATCCCGAGGCACCCACACCGCTTCATCCCAGCGCCATGTCGCCAACCATGTGGCTTGGTGACCGCCATTTGCACTGGCATACCGCAACTGCGGCGCCCGGTGCCCCGCAGCCTCAAACCGCTCGGCAATGGCCGCTTGGTGCATTGCCGACAGCCGCCCCTCGCCCTGAATCTCCAGCCACAGCCCCAAGCCTTGTGCCCAGCTCCGCTGGCGCAGTCGCAGCGCTGTGACCACAGGCGCGTTGGCCTGCAGTTCTCTTGCCTGGGATTCCAGCACGACGCCAGCTTCGCCGTAACGCAATGCCGACGTTGGTGACAACTCAACACGCCATTCGTCGCTGCTGGCTGCTGTACCGCTTTCTTGGGCTACATGCACCTGCAACGCCTCGGCCACACACTGCCACCACAGCACCCGCAGGCCTGGCGCATCGTCAATGCCCATCGCTGCCCGTTCCCAATGGGCTACTTGCTGGGCCAGCACCCTTTGCGGCACTCCCATTGCCTCTGCCGCATCCCGAAACGCCAGCATGGCAGGCCCCTCGCTGACCGAATGCCCCATCGCCCTTCGCGCAAACCGCAGCACCCAGGCGTGGTCTGTACGCCCTGACTTGGCCTGCCACAACAGCACCACTGCCACAGCGCCCAGCGTATCGAGCGATTCCCGCAAGGCTTCTTCAAACCCCGCCGTGCCCATCCACGCATGCCACTGCGCCAGCTCGGTAACGTCATACGCTGCCATGAACCACACCAGCAAGCGCAGCGCCCGTACATGTTCAGGGGCCTCCACACCCCATAGTAAGCGCGCCACTTCGGCATCGCCTTCGACGCTTTGAGGGTACTGCTCCAGCAAGGCTTGCAGATCCCGCCAGGACGCCAAGCCCAGGCGATGGCGGGCGTGTTTGCAGAAATACCGCACTGCAGCCATGCGCTGGGGCTGCGCAGGCGGGGTGTGTAGCGCCGTGTCAACCACCTCCAGCACCAGCTGCGCCGCACCATCACCGGCTTCGTGTGGGGATGCCAAACCAGGCAGGGGCAACAGGGGCGGCAGTTCCAGCAGCGCCGTCAGCAACCGCTCCAGCGGGGGTGGCATCAAGGAATCGTCGGTCATCACAAAGCACCTCCAAACAAAACAGCTCAAAACGAACTCCCGCCAGCCATGTGCTCATGCGCCCATACGGCAGCGGCACTGGGAGGTCTGCCCAGCGCTACTCAAAGCGGAAGTTCAGGAAGAAAAAAGGGAAAAGGGGAAAAAAGAAAACGAGCGAAGCTGAACGACACAACTGCCGAACGACCTACTCGCCCTCTTGCACCGGCACCACAGGCGATAGCACCAACACCGCGTCGATGTTCACGCGCTCACTGAGCGTGGCCACCACACGCCGTGGCTGCTTGCTCGCCCAGCCGGTCAGCATGGCATTCCAAGGCACCAGCGGTATCGGGGCCATAGCCGGGTCCAGCACCAGCAAGTCGGCGGGTTCCTCTGCCTCGAAGCGCATGCCCACAGCCAGCACCCAATGCATGTAGCGCTCCGTAGAAAAGCACACCAAGCACAGCTTTCCATCGGCCAGGGCATCCAAAGTGCGTTCCGCCACGCGTGAGCGCAATTCCTTGCAGTGCACCTGCTCGGCATAGGGGGCCAGTTGCAGCTGTAGCTCTTGGACCTCGCAGCCATCAAAGTAGTACCGCTGCGCCACTTTGCGCAGCGCTTGCAGGCGAGCGTCGCGGGTGTCCCAAATCAGCGCATTGCGCCGCACTTGGCCCAACACCATCAATGCCATCAAAACGCAGTGGTAGCCGCAAGTGGCATCCACCTCCCCCTGGCGCACATGCAGCCGCTGGTTGCCCAACATGGGGCCATGCATGCCAGCACTGATGCGGGGGTGGCAATGGTAGGAATGCAGCATTGCTCAGTATTCCTCCGGCAACAGCAAGGTGGTCGAGCGCCGGTCGGCCTCGGTGATGATCCACAGCCGGTGGTTCGGGGGGATGTCATAGGCCGACAGCAAACGGCTACCGTAAGTGAGCGCCGCAGCGTTCGCTTCTTTGTCCTCCTGGCACAAGTCACCCCAATCCCCCGCGACGTGGCGCAGCACAAACGGCAGCGGTGCCAACTGCAGTGCTTCGAGCATGTCGAGTGCACCGGGGGTGATCAGCACGGTGCCCAAGGAGAACAAGGGGGTGCGTTGTTGTTCGTAACGCGCGCATGCGGCGGCCTGACCAGGCGAAGAGGTCATAGGAAAGCTCCTTAAAGAAAGGGAGAAGGGAAAGGGGAAAAAGAACGAAGCGCAGCTATGCGCTCGGCACCACCGACACCACGCCCTGGCGCGATCCGCCACCACACAACCCATCACCGCCGCGATGACACAGCCACGGCGGTGCCACGCGTGCTGTCATAACGGCAGCCGCGCGCACGCTACCGCGGGGTTACGGCGCGAAAGGAATCAAGCTGGGGGATGGGGAGAATGCGACCTGGGAATACAGGCGGGGAGCACGCTGATATTGAATTGATAGCAATCAATAAAGTCAAAAATCAACGGTAATATTCGAAATATTATACCACAATGGTTTGGCCGAATGAATTTTTGCCGACGCACTCAATATTTGTCGCATCCCGGACGATCATATGGTCGCTTGTGAAACAGATGCGGGTGTGTCTGATACCACTCTTTCATCGCCTGCATCGGCGTACTGCTCTTGAGCGCTGACTGCGGCAACTGGTGGTTGTACAGGGCCACATAGCGCAGCAGGGTCTGCTCCATGTCTTCGCGGCTGTTGAACCTGTGGGTCTTCAGAACGTCCGCAATGCGGCCGTTAAATCGCTCCACCATGCCGTTGGTTCTGGGCGTCCTGGGCTTGGTCAATCGGTGCTCGATGCCCAGTTCCTGGCACAGCTGATTGAACTCATGGTTGCCGCTGGGCTCACGCTCCTTGCTGGCAAACAGGCGGTCCGTGAACTCCTTGCCGTTGTCGGTCAACAGCTTGTTGATCCTGATCGGACAGGCCTTGTGCAACGCCTTGAGGAAGACCTGTGCATTGGCAGCGGTCTTGTTGGACTTGAGCTGTACGAACACCCACCGCGTGGCCCTGTCGATGGCCACGAACAGGTAGCGCCGTAGCGATTCGTCCTGCATCTGGGGCAGGTACTTCACATCCATGTGCACATAGCCTGGCTCGTAGCTTTTGAAGGCCTTGTGCGCTACCGCAGGTTCCCGGGGCTTGAGGACGTTGAGCTTGCCCGCTCCATGGCGGCGCAGGCATCGGTCCAGACCCGAGCGTGAGACATTGGGACAGATGAACTCCCGCGTGACTGCCAGCAGGTCATCCAGAGGCAGCAGCAAGGTGCGCCGCAGGTGGACCACCACGGTTTCTTGTGCTGGCGTGAGCACGGTTTGCAGGCGATGGGCAGTGTGCGAGCGGTCTGCAAAGACGCAGCGCTTCTTCCACTTGTAGACCGTCTGCTCAGTGATGCCAAAGCGCTGGGCTAGGACGCTGGCTGGTTCATTGCTGGCTGCGATCTCGGCGCGCACGGCGGGCGTGGTGCGGGCGTTCTTGTGCAGGGCTATCAACATGGCTTCACTCCCCAGGTGGATTGCAAGGACTCTATCAACTCTTGCAAAACGGCTCGGGCCATGAAGAGCGGGTAGCGTTTAGAGTCTATGCAATCGTCCGGGATGCGACAAATATTGCGGCGAGCAAAATCGCCAAAATATCAGGCTGACAAAATTTACCGGCATTGCAGCAAAAATATCAAGCACTGAGCTTGCTATGTGCCATCGGGATAATTTGACACTTCTCGCCAAATCAATCAAGAGCATTTCACATAAAGCCTCACGGCTTTTGCCACCACCGCATCCGAGCGTTGGGATATAGGTGAATTGGTTTGACTCTTTAAGTGATGAGTCAATTTCAAAGCTGATCCTTGATACTGGTATTTTCGATTTTCTGCTCGCGCCGATTTGGATTTCGAACTTACACGCATAGGTGATAAATTTGGTATGCGCTGATTTTTATAGTTGGCAAGCATCTCTTCTACATTGCGACACACTTCTTTGCCGATCTTTTTTACTATATTTTCTAAAGTAGCCTTGCTTGGACGCTTTATTGGTTCTGACCGATTAATCTCTTCAGTTTTTTCTAGTGTTGGCGATGCTGCAGAAAATTTACCCCATTTATAAGATGCCGCAAGATCCAGATCATCAATTTTCTGCAGCAAGAAAACATCCATGGCACAAGAGCGCCATCTCATTGTTTCAGGATTCTGACGCCTAATGACAAGTGCTGTATTGCCATTTGATTTTCGCCAATCAAGATAACTGCTCTCCATTTTCTTGAAGTGCAGCCCTGTACCTTCGCTAATAAAATGAGCCAGACGCAGCCAAACAGCAGGATGCAGCCTGGTTTTCATCTGCACCACGATATTGCCATTTTTAATCAACTCGCGCAGTTTTTGGTGCGTTCTAACAACCGCCAATCCCGCCTCATTGGAGTCATTATCTTTGTTAATTGCTTCAACGATGTTTTTGGATTTTCCTGCCAAATCAAAATCCAGCAGCAAAAATGCATTGAAGACCTCGGTGAACGACCAGGCAGAAGCGCTCCAGTCGATCTCGACCGGGATGCCCTTGGCGCTTTCATCTCGCATACCCCACCTCCCATGTTGACGTCCGGTGTGACGCAAGCGCCCTCAACCGACGTCCACCGTGGCGAGGTTGCCGACGCACCAGGAGGCAAATACTACCTCCACATTCCTCCGTCGTCAAACCTCCATATTCCTATCTCTCAACTCCAAAAAAACACCTCCTGATTCCTCCATTGAACTTCATCAATTCCCCGGAGAAATGGGAGATTTTTTTGGCACAAGAAGAATTTTTTAGGGCTGCTCGAAGTTTCTATTTTTTACTGTGAACACCGATGGCTGGATGCAGTGCATGTCGCACTGGTCCGTAGCACATACCTGGAGTTCATCCATGAATGAGAAGCTGCAAGCCGTCACGGCTAACCAAGTGAAGTTGCCACGCAAGCGCACTGCGTCGGCCCCCACCCTTCCCGATCCCCTGCGCAATTTCAACGGCCTTCCCGATCAGGCCTTCGTACGCCTCCCCGTAGTGCTGATGCTGCTGGGGGTATCCCGCTCGACCGTTTGGCGTTTGTGCAAATCCGGCGCATTGCCCGCTCCAAAAAAGCTGGGTAGCCATATTGCCGTTTGGCAAGTTAAGGATCTGCGCGAAGTATTGAATTCGGGTTCGCTTTGGACGCATTCTGCTTCGGCATAAATTGCGGATTTATCAAACGCTCGGAAAACCAAGAAAACCCGATTTGATGCTGCCGTAGAGCTGTTTTTCAGTGGTTTTTAGGGTTTTGGCGGTGATGTCGTCAAAAGCGAATGTGCTGATTACCAGTAATTGATTGACTATGACTAGCTCACCACCACCAACCAAAAATCGACCATTAAAGCAGATCAACTAGCGGACCAACCATTTAACCAACCTGTAGCGTGCTTGAGTGATATCCAATATCGCCCACACGGGCATCGTTGCAAGCACCAAAATCACAATTGAAAGATTTTATGTCAGATTCTCAAACATCTATCTTCTATATGCCAGCACCCCGCAAAAAGCATGGGGCCATCAATTTTCCCGCAAAGTATGGAATCATCTTTCACAATAAAGAGGTCTGTCACCTCAACACTATGAGCGATCACATTAAGGGCCTAACAAAGGCTAATAATAAGATCATTGCGAAGTTGAATGGTGATTATCAAATCTGCGCGTACCATCTATCAGTAAATCCCCCTGCAACCTTGATCGGCAACAACGTATTGATGAGCAATTCTGTCTACCAGGCTGCGCTCACCCATAAATACCAGCTGCAGATCTATCTTGCGGAATCGGGGGGCGTCGACCCGGTGTATGTGAAGACCATTAGCTTGAAGCACTGCGAGTTTCAGGAAATCACACTAACTTACTGCTTGGAGTTTGAATCGGACAAGCAGGCCGTGGGCTTTCAATCGAAGCTCAAGCGCTACGCAGGGATTGTGCTGAAGTCTCCCCGCAACACGAATCAGAAAATTTCTAACAAGGTGGGGGTTTCTGCATCTGGGGATACCCAGTCCTGGTATATCAATAAGGTCGAGGGGCGCTCGGTATTGTTCTACGTGAAGGATAGGAACCAGAAGAACAAGTTTTCTAGCTTTGATGCGCCGGAGGTGGCGAGTGATATTTACGCCATTGGCAAGCGCGTGCTTCGGGTGGAAATCAAGCTCAGCACCAAATACCTTGCGGAGAGCGGGCTGAGCAAGCCAAGCGCTTGGCGCGGGGCCAAGGGCAAGGCGGTGTATCAGCAGCAGTTCGATTGGCTTCGTACGTTGCTGAAGGTGGATGCGGACTACCGGGTCAACAAGCCACAGCAGCGCCATATTGAACAGCTGTCGGTATGTGACAAGCTGGTACTCGACTGGCACCTCAAGGGCAAGCCCACGAATCGGTTCCCGGAGTTCAAGTCAGGCGAGTGGAAGAAGTCGCCGATCAAGCAACGTATCCAGGAGCGCCTGCGCATCGATATTGATATTCCCTGGAAGACCCAGTGCCGTATCGCGATCCCTGGGCTGAGTGAGTTGCTGTCCCTGGATCGGTTGGTGAAGCCACCGAAGGAGTTGTTGGAGCACAGCCATATGCCCGCGACGGTCAAGGGCAAGAACCGTGTGCTGCGCGAGCGTGTTGATGCGGCACTTGCTGCGGCGCAGATCAAGTGGGATGCGAAGGCTCGCGGCAAGGGCAAGGCCACGAGTAAAGGCAAGAGCAAAGCCAATAGCAGTGTTGCTGGCAACGGCCCAACGGCCTCTATCCCGGTCTCCACGCTGTGGGCTGTTTTGGAGGGGTTCCGTAAGGCGGGGGTCCAGGTGCACTTTCCCTCGGACGGGACGACCAGCGATGTGTCTAACTTGATGGGGTAAGTGGTGAGTGTTGCCCCTTGGTTCGCCAAGGGGCAGCCACAGCCCACGCGCTGTGGCGTACCGAGCTACTTTTGAATAGCGGGCTGGTTCCATATAGATCAGCCTTCCTGTCTTCCAAATGCTCCATGGCCCCTCTTAGCGCAAATTCTGAGCCACATAATGTGGGGGACAGTTCAAGAGGAAGGAGACGCATGCAATGAAATTCGTCAGCAATGCGGGCACAGATCGTGTCATTGATGTTATGCGCCCCTGGCTGATGCCCAATTCTCAATTGGACGTGGTCTCACTGTTGATTTCCACGCAGAAGTGACCCACTAACCCCCAGGATTTCCATCTAAATCTGATCCACGTACTAACCCTAGCCTGCTGCTTTCTTAAGCAGCAGGAGACCAGCAGTGATAGACGTGGCAACACTGAGTGTCATCAGGCGCTGGGCCCTGCGAGAGCAGCTGTCCATCAGGGAGATCGCCCGCCGCACGGGCCTCTCGCGCAACACCATCCGCAAGTACCTGCGCGCCGGCGAGGCCGAGCCGCACTATGCCAAGCGGGTCAGTCCATCCAAGCTCGATCCCTTCGCCTTGAAGCTCGCCGGCTGGCTCAAGACGGAAGCGGGCCGGTCCCGCAAGCAGCGGCGCACCGTCAAGCAGATGTACGCCGATCTGCGGGGCCTGGGCTATACCGGCTCCTACAACCGCGTAGCGGCCTTTGCCCGCCTCTGGCACGAGCAGCGCCTTGTGGCCCAGCAGACCACCGGCCGCGGCACCTTCGTTCCCCTGGCCTTCGGTCCGGGTGAGGCCTTCCAGTTCGACTGGAGCGAGGACTGGGCTGTTCTCGCCGGCGTGCGCACCAAGCTGCAGGTAGCCCACTTCAAGCTCAGCCACAGCCGAGCGTTCTACCTGCGTGCCTATCTTCTGCAGACGCACGAGATGCTGTTCGATGCCCACAACCATGCGTTCGTCGTGCTGGGCGGTGTGCCCCGCCGAGGCATCTACGACAACATGCGCACCGCCGTAGACCGCGTGCGCCGGGGCAAGGAGAGAGATGTCAACGCACGCTTTGCCGCCATGGCCAGCCACTTCCTGTTCGAGGCCGAGTTCTGCAACCCGGCCTCCGGCTGGGAGAAGGGCCAGGTAGAGAAGAACGTGCGCGACGCCCGCCATCGCCTGTGGCAGGTGGTGCCGCCATTCCCGAGCCTGCCCGATCTCAATGCCTGGCTTGAGGAGCGCTGCGTGGCGCTGTGGCACGAGATCAAGCACGGCAAGCTGCCGGGCACCGTCGCGGATGTCTGGGCCGAGGAGCGGGCAGCCTTGATGCCTGTGCCAAGGCTCTTCGATGGCTTTGTGGAGCACACCAAGCGCGTCTCACCCACCTGCCTGGTCCACTTCGAGCGCAATCGCTACAGCGTGCCGGCACCGTATGCCAATCGGCCGGTGAGCCTGCGGGTCTACGCGGATCGCCTGGTGGTCGCCGCCGAAGGCCAGATCGTGTGCGAGCACCAGCGTCTGATCGAGCGTAACCACCATGGTGCGGGACAGACCGTGTACGACTGGCGCCACTACTTGGCGGTGCTGCAGCGCAAACCAGGAGCTTTGCGCAACGGCGCTCCGTTCCTAGAACTGCCAGCGGCCTTCAAGCGACTGCACGCCACCTTGCTCAAGCAACCCGGCGGCGACCGGGAGATGGTGGAGGTTCTGGCTCTGGTGCTGCACCACGATGAACAAGCTGTGCTCGCTGCAGTGGAGTTGGCACTGGAGTCAGGGGCTGCCAGCAAGACCCACATCCTGAACGTGCTCCACCGCCTGCTGGACGGTAAGCCCGCCCCAGCACCGGTCACCTCGCCCCAGGCCCTCAAGCTGTCTGTGGAACCCCAGGCCAACGTGCTGCGCTATGACCAATTGAGGGAGGTGCGCTATGCGTCATGACCCTGCCATCGCTTCCATCGTGATCATGCTGCGCGAGCTCAAGATGCACGGCATGGCCCAGGCGGTTGCGGAACTGGCTGAGCAAGGTGCGCCGGCCTTCGAGGCAGCACAGCCCATCCTGTCCCAACTGCTCAAGGCTGAGACCGCCGAGCGGGAGGTGCGCTCGGTTGCTTACCAATTGAAGGTGGCCAGGTTCCCCGCGTACCGGGACCTGGCAGGCTTCGACTTCGGCCACAGTGAGGTGAACGAGGCACTGGTGCACCAGTTGCACCGGTGTGAGTTCCTGGAGGATGCCAACAACGTGGTGCTGGTGGGCGGGCCGGGCACAGGCAAGACCCACATTGCCACAGCCCTCGGAGTGCAAGCCATTGAACACCATCACCGAAGGGTGCGGTTCTTCTCCACGGTAGAGTTGGTCAATGCGCTGGAAGAAGAGAAGGCCCAAGGCAAGACAGGGCAGATGGCCCACCGGCTTGCATATGTGGATCTGGTGATTCTGGACGAGTTGGGCTACCTGCCGTTCAGTGCATCAGGAGGCGCCTTGCTGTTCCACCTGCTGTCCAAACTCTACGAGCGCACCAGCGTCGTGATCACCACCAACCTGAGCTTCAGCGAATGGGCCAGTGTGTTCGGGGATGCCAAGATGACCACGGCATTGCTGGACCGACTGACCCATCACTGCCATATTCTTGAAACCGGCAATGACAGCTACCGGTTCAAGAATAGCTCTGCGCAGCAACCACCACAGACCACCAGAAAGGAGAAGACAGCCAAGAACTTATCCACAACGTGAGCGTGAAGTTCACGAACCAGGGTGGGTCAGATCGAGATGGAAACGGTGGGTTAGGTTTGCGTGGAAATCAACACCTCGTGGTCAGATTGCGCCGGTGTATTCACCGCGCCCCGGATAGTCGTTCTTGATGACGAAGTCCAGCGACTGGATCATTTGATCAAAGCGGGGGCGTACGAATGGCATCGACTGGACGGAAAGGAAGTAGACGGGGTTGTCCGGCCTGATCAGGAACACGCCAGGCTCGGAAAAAATGGCTGATTCCTCAATGCCTATGGACGTTTTTCCACGACCCACTGAAAGGTGTGAGGCGGGAAGGAGAGTAGAAGACCGGCGATGGTTAGGCGCCTTCCTCTCCCTCCTCTCAAAAAATCAGACGATTCCCCCGTTTGCAAAAATAGTCTGGCCATGTACCCAGACGCAGTCCCGACTGCACAACGCTGCGATGACATCGGCGATATCAGCAGGCTCGCCAATACGCTTGAAAGGCGTGCGTTGGGCAAAGCCTGCAATCAGCTGGGTTGACTTTCCATCGGTGAACAATGGTGTGTTGACCACCCCCGGGGCTATCGCGTTGACCGCAATGTTTCGCCCTTCCAGTTCTTTGGCAAGGCAACTGACATACATGTCCTGGGCCATTTTTGTTGCGGCGTAAGGACCGTAGGTACCCGTTCGCAACTGCGTGATGCTGGAGGACAACGCAAGAATGCGGCCTCCATCGCGGACACGGCGCGCGGCTTCGCGCAGCGTGTTGAAGCCACCTTTGGCATTGACCGCAAACATGCGATCGAAATCCTCATCACGCATGTCCTTCATCGGTGCCAAGCGCATGATTCCGGCATTGGCTACGACGACATCTACCCCGCCAAAGCTGCTTTCAGCTGCATCGAAGAGATGTATTACTGCCCGGGGGTCGCTGACATCAGCCTGTACCGCGATGGCGCGTCCACCAGTTGACTCGATGTCCCGTACGACTGCAGCGGCAAGGTCTCTGTTCTTTTCGTAGTTCACAACGACCGCATGCCCGTCACGTGCCAGTCGCAATGCGGTGGCAGCGCCAATGCCGCGCGACGATCCCGTCACGATAGCGACGCGCCCAGTTGCAGGAAGGCGTGCTGACGTGGCTTGACTCTGGGCATTGGCCGTCCCCATAACGCCAGCGCCAAACGCGACTGGGACGGCAGCAAGGGCCGCAAGCATGCTGCGACGGCCATCAACTTCTGTACCGCGCTTTGCTCCGGCGGTCTGGGGAGGTAGCTCATTGAGGCTCATGGGAGATCCTTGTAAATTTGGAGGAATTTCGTTGTCTGGGAAGAGGCTTCATATCAATCCGCCATTGGCGTAAATGACCTGGCCGTTGATCCACGCTGCATTGGGTTGGCACAGCAGTGAGATCACATCGGCCAGGTCGTCTGGCGTGCCCAGCCGCTTGTGAGGAGTGCGCGCTGCCCACTGCGCGATCAACTCTGAAGTCTTGCCCGCTGTGAACAACGGCGTGTCCGTTGTGCCAGGCGCTACAGCATTGACGGCTATGCCGCGCCCTTCCAGCTCTTTGGCGAGGGCACTGATGTACATCCCTTGGGCCGCTTTACTGGCGGCGTATGGCCCGTAGGCGGGAGGTCCCATCTGGGTCACGCTCGAAGCGAGGGCGACGATTCGCCCCTCGTCCCGCACCTGACGTGCAGCTTCACGCAACGTGTTGAACCCGCCTTTGACATTGACAGCCATGAGACGGTCAAAATCATCGTCCTTCATGTCCGTGAATCGGCCTAAGCGCTGTATACCGGCATTGGCTACCACGGCATCCACGCCGCCAAAGGCTTCAGCGCACGACGCGAATAGCTTGCGGACCGCTTTCGGGTCGCTGACGTCAGCTTGCACCCAGATGGCGCGGCCACCGGCAGCCTCAATATCATTCACTACGGCACCGGCCAAATCAGTGCGCACCACGCAGTTCACGGCAACTGCGTATCCATCGCGAGCAAGTCGGCGCGCTGTGGCAGCACCAATGCCGCGTGAGGACCCAGTGACGATGGCTGCTTTGACTGCGGGAAGTGGCTTTGCGGTCATGGAACACCAACCTCAGGCGTTCGTGCGAACCGAGTCGCTGCTCTGAGAGTCCGCAGAAACGCGTGCGGTCCGTGATTCTTCCGTGTGGCGTTCGCCAGGCGCGGCAAGTTCACCTTTGCGCCGGGCCTCCAGTACCTCGGCACGTACAGCCTCACGCAACCGATGGCTGGTAGGCGCAGCAGTCTCCAAAACAAAGCTGGCCTCGCCGCGGGAAACCTGTCCGGCGCGCAACGCCACGATTGTTTCAGCTCGCACATCCAAACGGGGAAGGTTGGACGGCAGTGACGTGGGTTCGGCAAGTGCGATGTGCTCTGCACTTTGTGCGAAGACGGGAGATGCGGCCCCCAGAATGGATGCGATTGCGATTGCGCGGCCAGACAGGGACAGTGAGAAAGAGATCTGCTTCATGGGAATGCTCCTAGCGTTGGTGAGGGACCTCGCGGTTTGGTCCAAAGCGGCTATTGCCACCGGTCCGCGTGAATCCAATGCTAGGTAGAAGCCGTTTGTCGGCGTTGCATGCCAAGACAAAAAACTTGCCTAATTCTGTCAAGTTGCCTAAGCTTCCTGGAAGCTCATTTACACATCGATGTCCGATCCACTGCTCACTGCCGTCACCCAATATGCGCGGCTGCATTCGAACGCTGATGGCTTAGCGACGCCGCCAATCCCTGGTTTGCGCATGATGTACGTGGATTCTCCACGCGGCCGACTTCACTCAACGTACAAGCCGCTTGTTTGCCTTGTTCTGCAGGGCAACAAGCAGTTGATAGTGGGAAAAAATGAGGCTGTTTGCAGCGCCGGTGAATCGATCATCGTGGCCGCAGATATGCCCGTCATCGGCCAAGTGACTGGAGCCAGCATGACTCACCCCTATGTGGCACTGGCAATGGAAATCGATATGGGACTGGTTGCCGAAATGAGCGCCGCTTTGCCCGGAACGGCAAGTGGGCGCACAAGCACCGGTGATACGCTGTTTGTGCAGCCCACCGAAGCGTCCGTGGCAGATTGCGGGTTGCGGCTGATGAGGTTGATTGACCGGCCTCAAGCCCAGCAGGCACTGTTGCCGGGGCTGCGGCGCGAACTTCACTACTGGCTGCTGGCAGGACCCCATGGGGCCCGGCTGAGCGACTTAGCGGCACCACAAGGGCATGCGGCGCGCCTGGGACGCGCTGTCGGCTTCCTCCGCACAAACTACTCCAGTCGCGTATCGATTGAAGAACTGGCTGCCCTAGCAGCGATGAGTCTGACAGCGTTTCACCGGCATTTCAAAACACTTACCAGCCTATCCCCCGGTCAGTATCAGAAGCGGCTTCGTCTTATTGAAGCTCGTCGCCAGATGCTGTACGAAGGTAGCAGTGCAAGCGATGCAGCGTTCAAGGTCGGATACGAAAGCGTGTCTCAATTCACTCGGGAATACGGACGCATGTTTGGTGCACCGCCGGGCCGCGACAAGCGCAGCGCGCATATGCAGGTGAGTCAGAACAGACTCAATGGCATTGATAACGAGCGCAAGCGAGCCTAGGTTACTTGCTCACTCTCTGACATTAAGGGGTGCTATCGCATCGACCACGGCGTACGCGCACTCGGGGTGGTCTGGCGTAAGCACGCTAGTCGCTCAGTGATGCATGTTTGCACTCGTGGTCTGGGCTGCCCCGGGCATCTCCTCGAGTTGGCGCGAGATGCTGGGGGTGATGAAAACATACCTTCGTGATCCGAAGGCATCTGCCGCCGTTTAATCGCCCGTACGATGGGCTAGGGCCGATATGGCTATCAGCAATCACCTTAAACGGAGAAAAGGACCGGACGGCAGCTTTGCAGCGTTTGCGGTCTCCCACTTAACAGAGCTCGATGCCAGATAGCAGCCGGTCAGCGATTGACGTCTCAACTAGCTGCTCGGGCGAGCAATCTGCCTAGTTTCCGCTTCTCTCGCACTTGAGGCTAGAAAGCTCTCCACGGCCGTAGCGATCCCTCAGTCACCTCCAGAAAAGAAGCCAGTCTCCGGACGATCAAGGGTCCCGATAAGCATTCCCCGATCAAGCAGACGATTCTGATGTTCGCAAGAAGTCTCGGGTAATAGGGCACAAGAATGGCAGGCAGCCAGATTGCAGTTGTCCGGGCCCTGTCCAGGGCTCTCGATACACACAGGATCACTTGAACACCACCTCGCACGATCAAGTGCGCGCGCAATGGTGCGTTCCAGCAACCCAGGAGATCCCATCCGCACTAGCCCACCCAGCGTCCCCTCTGAATCACCAGCCGCTGTATAGATCAGAACGCCGCTCATCCGAGGGTGATCCTCGGAGAAGTAGATTCGCTCCCGCAAGGAGGACGAGCCATATCCGCAGTCGAACGTGAGCTGGCTGATTACAACGTGAGCAAAGGTATGCAGCAACACGAATTTGGGCTCCACATCCTGCGCGTGGATCTCTCGGCGCATCGCCTGGGCGTGAAGATTCCGATTTACCTCGACGAGGCGTTGACGATGGAAGGCCCCATGTTCGGTGTTCCAGCGGTCCAGCTTGTCACTGTCAAACACCAAGAAGATGCCTTCCCCGCGAACGACTATAGCGGGAAGCCAGTTCTTGCGCTCCCGAGATATCAGCTTCCACCGCTTGCTGGAATCCTGCGCCGAAGCCGCGAACAGGCGGCTGTAGCCGACAAACGCTCGGGTTTCTCGCAGCTTGTCCAACAGGGCAATCCTGCTGAAACGGTCGCGAACGATCGGGGCATATGAGCCTGTCGAATGACTTCGCACCAAGAGGTTGATCTTCGGCATGCCCTCCTGACCGTCTCGACAAAAGGCCGCGTACTCCTCGAACCGGAATGCCCCTTCGGCGTACTCAGTATCTGCTGCCAGGCCTTCCTGGGACGCTTCCCCATTGCGAGTCTCAAGCCAAGCATTGAGTGGCGCCACCAGTAGCGCTGGATCAATCTCCCATTCCGACACATGTGAATCGTGGATCACTTCAGCAACTATTGCCGCTGTCAGACATCCGCCGTTGGCCCCAGCCCTCATGGCAAGCATAGTCGCTGTCAACCTGTGCTGCGTGAGCGCCTCGTGCAGCACATGCTTGTTCGCTGCATTTGCGAGCGCCTCGGTGTCAACTCCAGATTCGGGACGGCGCCTCTTGAGGATGACGCTGACAGCCTTTCGTGACAGGGTTCCGTCGTCAGAGATGATGGCGGCGTTCAGCAACTCCTGCTTGAACTCGTGATCGTCGAGAATATCCAGAACGTCCGGAGGAAAAGAAGCGTCTCGTACCTCTGGAATGTAGATCGAACTTCGGACGTCTGAAAAATAGAGGTTGCTCGCGCCGCGTAGTACTGCCTGCAACTTCTGCGGGCAAGCTTCGCCGCTGACATCACCACCATCGCCGATGCTCAACGCAGGGATCTGCGAGTCGCACTTGATGCCGAGGCCATCGCCAAAGGCACCGGCCAACGACTTCCGCTTCACTTCGATGATGCCGTCGGCTTGCTGCCGCTCCGCCACGACAATGACGCCGGCAATCGAAGCCGACCCAGTCGACAGAAGTCGAAGCCAGCGGTCCGATCGTGTTCGATTCCATTCTTCGGGTTCGAGACCGAGCCATTCGATCCAGGGAAAGTCACGTATGTGCCCATCCCGACAGACCGTGACGAACCGGACCTGAACCGTCCGACGCGGCTTGTGTAGCTTGCCTTTGTCTCCTCCGCTTCCGACTGGACCTGTGCATTGCGGCGCTGCTCTGTCCTGGTACCTGGTTTCAAACATTCGCCCGCAACGGGGGCATGAGTGCCATAGCGGAAATCTGAGAAACGGCAACTTCAGTCCCACGTTGACTGCCTCGGCCGACCCTGCACTATTCGGCGCACGGAAATCAGGTGGCTGCACGAAAAAGTCGACGCCCAGACGCCGAGCAAGTCTGGGCTCGTCCTCGACCTTGAACTCTCGGTGCTCTGGCTTCGAGGGGTCGAATGGCCAAGCGTCGAGACCTGCATGCACAAGCGAAACAGGGCCGGGGAAGTCGACAAGAGCGCCGACCCCGAAGGGCGAGATCGCCTGGGATCGGCGAACGGGTCGATTCATGCTGATGCTCCTGGGGAGGGAATGTATGCGTCTGTGATGTCCGCCTCGCAGCTGGCGTCGACGTTTCGAAGGGAAGACATCGTGGCCCAGCTACGGTGATTCCACTCGGGGCGCTCCGCACTGCCGGCCGGGTGCATCAGAGGGGCATCCTCGGGAGGCTGACCGAACCTGCCGTACGAAAGAGGACTCCAAGCTTTCCACTCGTCCAGCCGCTGCTGGAGCTTAGTCATCACAGACACTTCCTCGTGGTCAGCAATCGCGACAACTCGCTCCCGAATCACTTCTTCGATCCTCGCGCGAAGCGCACTTCCAGGCTTCAATGGAAACGGATCGGGCTGGGTTGCTTCTTGCTCAAGCTCTCCCAACTGTCGAACGAGCGAAACTATCAGCCCGTGGAGAGCCCGGTCCACGGCCGGGGGACTGAATGGCGTGACGCTCGTCGGCTCAACCTGCGCGTAGAGCTTCTGGTGGTAGGCCCTGAACTTCTCATAGTGGCTTCGGTCTCTGGCCTTTGTCTGACCATAGATAACGACTACGAGGCCCGGCTTGCTTGCGTCGCGACCGATGCGACTGGAGACTTGGATGTATTGCGAGGTCGTCTTGGGTTGACCCACGATCGCCATCAATGAAAGTCGAGGTATGTCCACCCCGACCTCGATAATGTTTGAAGCTAGGCAAGCATCCACGGGCACAGGCTGCGAGTTTCCCTCGTGCTTCCCTTCGAGCCTCGTAAGGCGCACCTCCAACTGCTCGAGCAGACGAGGTATGTAGTCCCCGCGGATCCGACTGGTGAGCTCTTCGACTCGGAACAACTGCCTGATCCGCGTGTAGTCGATGCCATGTCGTGCAAGCACCACACGAAGATATTCGCGCGTGTCCGCCGAGAACAGCGTCAACGCCCCTCCGAGTTCTCGAAGCGAATTGAAGAACACAAGGAGGGTCCACCAGGGGTCGATATCTGCAGGTTCGCCGTCGAGCAGGGCTGCGCTCTGCATGAGCGTGGCGAAGATGCGAGCCTCGGAAGTCTGCACGGAGCCGTGCGCCGGTGCCAAAACGCCTGCATAGAGCCTGCCAGGTAGCGGGCAGCCTTTTTCGTCAACGGCTTCGCGCGCGAAGAATGAATCCGCTGCATCAAGCCCGGCGGGAGGAAAAAGCGCCACCGAATCTCTTGCGTAAAGCGCCCGTACCTGTTCTCGCGCCCGACTGATGGTGGCCGTCGACGCAACAATCTTTGGGAGGATACCGCCCCCTAACGGGTCAATGCATAAGGCCTCGATCACTGCTTCATAAGCACCTACCATCGAACCCAAAGGGCCGGATATCAGGTGCAGTTCGTCCTGAATGATCAAGGTCGGAGGGATTCCATTGTGCGTGCCCCCATCATTCAGACCAAAAATGCTTCTGGCGGCGGGATTCCACGCGAGCATGGCGAACTTGTCGACCGTACCGATCAGGAGATTCGGGGGACTCTCCAGAAGATCGTCGTCGATCACAACAATAGGCAGAGGCGGTCTTGCCGGACCCGGAAGCCCTCCGAACTCGCACGCTTCATCGGCACACCTGAACACAACGGTTTCACCGGCCGACAAACGCTCCTTGGAATATCCTAGCACCTCGCACTGGGCAGCTCTGCTCCTTGGTCTCCCAAAACCTCTGCCGCCCTTTGCCTCCTCCCGGGAAGCCTCGTGCGGCCCGAACTTCGCGGCGCACCAGGGGCATCGAAGCAGCACGTACGGATTCTCGGCGTCAGGATCTCGCTGAAGTGCACGAAGTTTCTCTAGAGCATCAGCGCGTCGATTGGGGGTAGCGGATCCACCAACCCACAAGCCAATGCGGAACGGACGGTCACCAAGATGCTGGACATCCTTCCGCCTGAGGCTCTCCATTGCACAGAACAGGGTTGCCGCACGTTGAAACTGCTGCGCGGTCAAGAGCCTCAACGTGTAACGCATGAGCACGTCAACGCCCGAGGCGTCACGCCGTGAAAGCGCGTTGAAGAAGACCGTGAATGCAGTCAGTCCCAGGTAGGCTTCAGTCTTTCCGCCGCCAGTCGGAAACCAGATCAGATCGACGGTGTTGCGATCCGGATGCGATGGCTCAACAATGCTCGGCAACGACATCAGCAGGAAGGCGATCTGGAAGGGTCTCCAGTAGCCCTGGGATTCGCTCCGAGCGGTGGGATCGATACGGGCGATCGGCTTGTCCCAAGTCATGCGGTGCCCAGCATCACGCGTCGGAAGCCGCAGCGGCTGTCGTGATCGCAACTGCGCGATCAGCATCGCCTGATTCGCCAGCCGGAACGCGGCTCGCACCAGATCCCCTACTTCACTTCTCTCTGACAAAAGCTGCAGTCCACTCTCGATGCGGTCCGCACACTCCCGGCATCGATCGATCAGTGCGGCCGCAGTCGGACGATCTTCGACAGGTATCGCAGCCGAGATTGCATCAAGCTCTCGAATCCACCTGCGATACTCGTCGATAAGGGCCCGGACGTCCGCAAGCCCGTCATCGTCAGCATCGAGCCCCGCGAGACACCGCATGCTGGTGCGAAGACTTCTGGTCATTCCGTCGGCACCCTTGATGAACAGGTCTGCGCTCATAGCGGGAGTCTCAAAGACTGGTAGAACATCCGTCCAGACTGCGAAAACACGCTCCGGTCGGCCATGGACCCAGTCGGCCCCGCATCCGTGCCCAATGGCGAAAGTCCGACTTTGTCTGTAGAGCACGCGGTTGACGTTCTCGTCAGCCAGCGGATCCTCATCCCGGAATTCGCCAGCAAGGTAGTCCGGGTATGGCTCTATGGTGGATGCCCCCGACAGACTCGAAATGCGTAGCCCCGCTTGGAACAGGCTCAGGGAATCGAGCTCTTCGCGCTGAGCCTTGGCCGTGTTGACGATCGACGCCGTGATCAGGCGGTGCCTGTCAGACGGAGCACCAGACCAGCTGCGGGACACGATCACGATCTCCAGCCGCAGCCCGCCCACATCGATCGGGCGGCGAATCGGAGCTTGCGCGGAAAGCAGGTCGGCGATCGATACCACTGCGGCAGGGACACAGCCGTTTGAATCGACAACAGGATGCCTGAGCCACACCCTTCGCGGCACCCCAGGCTTGCCTATGGCAGCGCCCAGAATCAGAGTCAGTGGCTTGTAGACACCGCAGGGGGTCACCGTGATTCGGTCCGCGGCGGCACGACCGACGTTGACAAGTTCGATCCGATATCCGTCGTCCTTACCAGACAGGTCTGCGAGAAAACTCAAGCCCAGCGCAGAGGGGCGAAATGCGTTTGCGAGCGTCACACCTTGCTCGTCAGGATCTTCGGACACCGCCGTCGAAGCGAGCCGCTTTCCGGGGTCCCCCTGTCCTGACTCCTCATCGGCCATCGCACCTTCTGGCTGAAGGTCCTTTGCATCTGTAAGAACATCACCTCCGGCGTCAGCAGCAACCTCGGACAGAAGCTCGTCGGTTCCTTGCGGAAACAGGATGCCCGCACCAAAGCGCTTAGTTGGAGGATCCTGCCAGATGATCTCCTCTCCGTTGAGCTGCTGTCGCGCGACACGAAACTCTTCCCAGGTCATGGCTTGCTTGTCAACAAGCGCCACCTTGCTGCCTGCTGGATCCGGCCCGACTATCTCGGCACGCAATCGCGCCAGCATAGTCTCGCGGTTGGCTAGGCTCGTCTCGAGAGTTGTCATTCGGAACCTTTTCGCATCAGCTTCTTATATCCGTCCACCAACAGGCGGTCGTACTGACCGCGTGCTCGGTCATTGATCAACATCGTCAGGCTATGTCGCGCCCGGGTCATGCCGACATAGAGCAGGGCCTTCCCGTGAACGTCATCGACTGATTCAATGTCGGTCACAACAATTGCCGCGCCTTCCAACCCCTTGAATGAATGGACGCTAGCATATCGAATGCCGCTCACACCCTGCAGGTCACTCTTGTAAGGCATCAGTCTTACATCAGCACCGGAATTAGGCATTGCTGCCGCACATGAAAGTGCGTCTGATCGCATAGAAAGAACGACGATCTGATCAGCGGAATACTTCTTGAGGAGACGGTTCAAGACTGCCGCCAGTTGCACAGCCTGGTGGGAGGCTGATCGGTAGAAGACCGCATCTACATCGGGACACTCCGCGTCGGCAAGGACACGACTGTACCCAGGCGAAAGACCGCTTGTGAGTGTCACTGCTTCAGCGATTCTTGGTGAGTTTCGGCAGTTGATCCGAAGAGGTGAAGTCGTGAAGCTAACTCCGACTCTCGATCGGAGCCTTTCAAGGCTAGCCTGTCCGTTCAGGACTGCATAGATGGCCTGTCTCTCGAAGTCACCAAACATGGCCCACCGTCCAGCCGACAGGCCTCCGCACGTGATCAGCTCGAGGACATCGAGCATCGGATCTGATAGCAGGTCCTGGGCCTCGTCGAGGATCAGCACATCATGTGCAGGAAAGGTCGATTCCCCTGTTAGCAGCGCCTCAGTAGCTCGCAGCGGAAGATCAACGGTCCAGAAACCCGATTCGGCCGCCTCAGGCACATCGGATTTCTGCACGCCAAGCATGAGCCCAGACAAAGTTCCAACATAAAAGGAAACACCTAGCGACCTAGCTTCTTCTGCGATATCGACTACCTCACGCTTGAGCCAAACGCCGAGCAGGTTGTTGAAACACAGAAGGACGACGCTCTTACTACTCTTTACCGCTCGTCGTGCCGCTTCGATTGCCAGCAAAGTCTTTCCCGTGCCAGCGGGACCCTTGAACAAAACTCTATCATTTTCCTCAAGAAGGTCGAGTGCAACAAACTGTTCCTCAGTGAATTTACGAATAGATTGCTCGGCCAAATCGAACGCGATACCGCCAGTCGTTGCGTATTCAAAATCCCTTCGCATGAGAGCAACAATTGCCTCCAAGTTTCGTGATGTTGGGCGGCTCTGCTCGCCATACCACCCGAGCTTCGGACTAGCCGCTGCAAGCTTGGCGTGGGCGCTTTCAAGAATATGACGGATGATCCTCGATATGGGATTTCTGAGCAGAGCTGACTTCGTGATCACTTGCCATGGGTCCCATTCCAAGGACCGCTCATTGAAGTCGATTTCTGTGAAAATCACCGCCGAATGGAACGCGAGCGCCGCTAGGCTCGGATCCCGACGCGAGAGATACTCCCGTAGCGAATGCGATGCGTCGCTTGCCTGCCTGAACGGACCGACTGGAGTGGTTTTTGGCGTTTCGTATTCGTACGTCCACAGACCATCCCGCCTGCTGACACCACAACCCTTCACCTCGATGCAAAGAACGCCGAGGCCTGGCACTGCGACAACGAGATCTGCCTCCCCCTCGATGCGGACTGAATGGCGGCGGATGTCGAAGGAGTGGAAAACGATCCAATCCCGAGTCTCAGGATCATCACGAAGTTTCCGAAAAATCAATTGCTCGCCCTTCGGCGATCTCGCGGAGATCTGGGGCGGAATCATTCGAGCCATCAAGCCACCTTCACAGGAACGATATGGAAGAGCCTCGAGAACGGAATTCGTACTGAAGTCACGTCGACGGCCGAAACTCGGAGAAGACCGATGCACCCTGCCTCGAGTCCCGGCAGTTGAATCGACTCGACAGTTTCGATGCGCTTGCGAGCTGCGATCAGTATGCGAACCTGATCAAGCAAGAGTCTTCGGATCTCCGATGCCGCGCGTTGATGAAACACTTTCAGACGCTCCATTTCCTTCCATTTTTCCAGTGCATATTCATCGGGGTTGGCGTCCGAGAGCGTTCCTTCCAGTTGACTCAGGGTACGAATTAGCGCCCGGAACGTTTCGAAGTCGTGTGGAGCGATCACTGCATCACTGGCCCAGTTCCATAGGTAAGTCGCAGAACGCAGCTTCAGGCCTTCATCGCGCGCAGTCCTAGCCACAAGACCTTCACCATGCCGCTTGATCGCACGAAAGAGAATCATCTTCCAGCAGGTCGCATCCTCCCTGAGCGACGGCTGCCCTTCGCGCTCCATCAACCGATCGGCCACATCATCGAGATAGTCTCCACTGCCACTTAGCCTTAGCAAGACAAGGTCGCGCTCTTCAAGATCTCGAACTGCCTTGCGGGGCAGTAGATTGCCTCCCGGCAAAGAGCTCTCGGGATCGTCTACCAGTGCTGACACTTCAACCACGCTTCCGTCGTCCGGGAGGAACGCCCCACTCCCATCGGAAAAGAGAACAAACCGAGCGGCTACAGTGACGTCTCGCTCTGATACCGGGCCCGCAAGAACGTGATGGGCTCGTACCTCCTGCCAGAAGGATTCTTTTGCCCATTGATCAAGTTGCTGGCCCTCTTCTTCGCTGGCCGATGTCTCTTCCATTGCAGAACGTTCGGAGGAAATGAATCTGTGATCGACCGGGAACATGATCGGTTCAGGAACAAAAACTCCCTCCCTTTTGTACGCAAGAATCATTACTTCGGAGGCACGACCTCCATGAAGCAGATCCATCGACATCGCCCTCGAGGCAAACCTCAAAGTGCCTGGAATGACGATGGTGTCGAAACCTCTGTTAGCGATCTCCTTCCGCGTCCTAAAAATCGTGCAGGAACCGGTGAAAAATTCCGTCGAGGCCGACATCTCTATGGGCCAGCCGGGAGTCAGACCGCCCTGAAGTCCAGCAAACACCGCGACGCCGCCCTCGCGTCCCGCGAGCGTGCTCAGGGTCTGCAGAAGGATCTCGCGTTTCGGATTGATCGAGGAAGCGAGCAGCGAGGCCACTAGTTCCGCAAGCGCGATTACAGCTCCAGCAGCTGACAGTACAGACTCGGTCTGGAGTTTCAATGCATCAGACATTGACGCGATGCCAAGGCGGGCATCATCGAACGGAAGCAGCGTCTGCGTGATCGTCGATTTCAGCAACCAGACCCCTCTTGCAAGTCGCCTCTGATGGTCGTCCTCGTGATCGAGAAGGGAAAAGATGTGAGCGCTCCGCCCCGCGATCTCAGAGACCAAAGGGTTATCCAGGACGAGCTTCCGCACACGACACAGTGCCGCTCGCCTGTAGCTAGCATCGATCATGTCTAAGAGGGAGGTTTTATCAGACACACCCATGCCAACACCAGCCCTGTCAGCGAACATCATCGTAATCCCCTGCGCTCAAATCGCGTACGCCGAAAGCGAATGCTTCGACGCCATGGGGCATGTCGCCGACCTTTGCACCGAGTTGCCAAGCGTAAACGCCCTCGTCGACTGAGTAGCTCAGGAATGGGAGGATCTCATGCGAGGCCTCCTCGTCGTATTCAGGATGAGCCACGAGAATCACGACACTTCGAGCGTTCAAGTGTCCGAGCTTCGATATCGCCGCTGCACCGTCCAGGATAGTCACACCAGTCGGTGCGTCATAAATCTTCTCCGTCCGCGTGGGAACCACCAGCAGCTTGCCATGTGTGCGACATTGGGTATCGGCTACGCAAAGAGCGTCGAGCATCCAGAGTGCAGGCTCCGACCCGGCTTGAACCTTGATTTCCTCAAGGTCCTGCAGGAAGCTGGTCCGTTCAGTAAAGATGGTACTGTCAGCCATTGGCGATCTTGACCATGCCAACGATGTATCACTGTTCAGTGAACGCATGAACCTTGCACTTAAGGCTAATTTTTCATCGGTACGGGCCGACATTGAACCGAGGGTCACGCCATGGGAGAGCGCCGTACTTCTTGGCAGGTAGAACTTCGAGCCAGTGGCTCTGCCACGCGAATCCGTTTCGTCGATGGCAAGACAGTCCGCACCGTGCATGGTTACCAAAGCGCAAACGCGTCCGGAGTAGCGTTTGGACTTGGCGCCGGCCGGCTTCCGCCAATGGACGGACGTGCCCTCCGGCAGGCTGCGAAGTGCCTCCCAGTCCAGTGATTCGTCGTGCGATCGGGCGGCAGCGCATAGAGCACCCAGACCAACGAATGCCGCTGCCAAGTTTCGAACCGGCAAGCGCACGACAACTACACGCTTGCCGGGCTTTAGCGCCTGCTCACGCATCCACTCGCCCAGAGCCATGAGCCAATCAGCCCACGTCGGCAGTTGTCGCTGAGAATCGCCGATGACGATCTTCAGTCGCCCGGCGTAAGGGGCTCCAAGCTTAGTTTTGTCCTCCTGCATGGGACGGTCTTCTCCCTAGGGTGTTGCGCGCACTGTGCATGTAGGATACTAGACGTAACAGACAAGCCTCTGGTGCGCCTCAGAAAGAACAAGTGGTGCGATCAAGGTTCTACTAGCAGAAGGGAGCGACCTTTGGACGACGAGATCTTGCAGTTCAGGCTTGATGTGGTGTCTCAGGCCCACGACGAGTTTGGCGGAAAGGACCCAGAAGCCGGGTTTGTCGCCGTCGCTGGGCGCATGCTGGAGGAGGTGGAAGAGGTCGTCGACCTCATGCCATGCCCTTTTCGAGGAACAGGTACTCGCCGACGGATCCTTGGTGTGGACGGATATGCATTCGATGACGCGGATGGGTCACTCCGCGTCGTGATCGCCGACTTCGGTGGCGAAAACCAACCCCACTCGGTAACGCAAACTTCGGCGAAGACGGAGTTCGGCCGGCTGACGGCGTTCCTCGAGGAAACCCTTGCAGGAAATGATGATCACCTACCGGCAGACGAGGACCCGGTCGCCGACTTCGCAAATCTGCTCGAGATCCATCGCGATGCGATTCCTCGCCTCCGCCTTTATCTCGTGACCGACGGTGTATTGAGCGATCGGCTTCGCGACTGGCCGGAAGCTGAAGTCGCCGGCATTCCGGCAGAGTTTCATATCTGGGACATAGCGCGGTTTAAGAGCGCCCTTTCCAGCAAGGGTGGACGGGAGGCTCTGACCGTCGATTTCTCGGAGGTGGCTGAAGGTGGCATCCCATGCTTGCATGCAAGCCTGAACCAGTCGCAGTACAGCGGTTACCTCTGCGTCATTCCAGGAGAGGCGCTGGCTCGGATCTACGACACCTATGGTAGTCGGCTCCTCGAGGGCAATGTACGATCGTTCCTCGGAAAATCGACGAAGGTCAACAAGGGGATCCGCGAGACGATCCTGCGAACGCCGGAGATGTTCTTTGCATTCAATAACGGTATAGCTGCGACAGCCAGCTCCGTTGTAGTCGAGAGCACTCCCGATGGAATGCGCCTGAAATCGGCAACTGATTTTCAGATCGTCAACGGAGGACAGACTACAGCTTCCTTGACATTCTCCAGACGAAAGGACGGTGCGGATCTCTCAGGAATCTTTGTACAGATGAAACTTTCGGTCGTTGGTGACGCAATTTCCGGCGACCTCATTCAGAAGATCTCCGAATTCGCAAACAAGCAGACAAAAGTCTCTGACTCTGACCTGTTCTCGAATCACGAATTCCACCGACGCATGGAAGAGCTCTCTCGCCGATTGAAGGCACCGCCGAAGCCTGGGGCTCAGCGCCCGACCTCATGGTTCTACGAGCGAGCCAAGGGTCAATACAGGATCGAGACAGCGAAAATGAGCCCTGCCGAGAGGCAGCGCTTCGAGTCGGAGAATCCGAAGTCACAGCTCATTACCAAGACTGACCTCGCTAAAGTAGAGAATTCTTGGCGATGCATTCCACACGAGGTCAGCAAGGGCGCACAGAAGAATTTCGATATTTTCAGCAAATTCATCGTTGCCGAGTGGTCAGCAAGGCCGCTAGAGTTCAACGACGACTATTTTCGCATCGTCGTTGCGCACACAATTATCTTTCGCGAGCTCGAAAGACTGATTCCAGCTCAAAAGGACTGGTACGATGGAGGATACCGCGCGAACGTCGTCGCATACACGATTGCGAAGCTGGTAAGGGTAATCGAGGAGAACGCTCCCGGAAAGAGTCTCGACGCGCTCCGGATATGGAGGCAGCAGGGAATTTCGCCTGCCCTGAAAGAGCAATTGAAGTTGATTGCTCGAAGCATGTATCAGGTGATCACTTCTCCTGAGGAGGGTCTCGAGAATGTCACCGAATGGGCAAAGAAGGAACTTGCTTGGCAGAGGGCACAGAGCAAGCGAGTGGAGCTTCTTCCAGAGTTCGAAGCGGAACTGATCCTTCGAGAGCAGGTCGATGAGATTAGAAAGGCTGCAATCGAGACTGCTCGCATCGACCGTGGAATTTCCAACATAGCTGCAGTGGTTGCGACAAAGCCGGCGGTTTGGCGCGAAGTGCGTCGGTGGGGGCTGAACAACAAGCTGCTCACTGCCAAGGAGGAGCAGCTGCTTCTTTTTGCAGCAACACCCGGCAAGATTCCGTCTGAGCGTCAAGCCGCGGCCATACTTCTCATTCATAGGAAGCTCCAGCAAGAGGGGCTCGGGGCTGCGAATGAGATCCCGCTCTCACCATCGCGCTAGCCGCTTTGGGGGAGTCTCTGAAAATCAGGACTCTCTCGTGGTCGCTGCAGGTTCCACCATACCTGCACGAACCAAGACGTCGGCAACGATCTCGGCAATCTGAAAGGCTAGGTAGGGAGGGACAGCGTTCCCTACTTGTGTGTATTGAGCTGTCCGATTTCCCAAGAAGACATAAGAGTCAGGGAACGTCTGCAACCGTGCAGCCTCCCGGACCGTGAGGCTGCGACATTGGGACGGGGTCGGGTGGATGAATGCATGACCGTCCTTTCCGATGTGACTGGTCACCGTCATGCTGCAACGGCCGGCCAGCTGCACCCGAAACCTGTCCTTGAAGATAGCAGCACCCGGATTATCTGGGTCGACATTGGAGTGTTCCGGCAGCAGCGACACCGGAAAGTGCGCCAGCTTTGGGCTCTCACCGACCATATGCCCATACGCTGACACGAACAGGTAGCGAACCAGATCGCTCGGCATATGTGCACGAGAAGCGTGATTGGCAAGAAGCTGCAAGGGCCTGTCTCGGTACCAATTGGGCATGGCGGAAGGACCTGTCATCGCTCCAGGCGCAACAAGAGTACGATCGGACCCGACACCTGGATCATGCTTGGTTTGAAGGCGACCCACCAGCCTCTGCATCAAATCAGCGACGTGGCGAGTGGAGGGTTCTGGACTTGCATTCAGCTCCGCAAGAGCCTGCCGCATAATTGGCAGTTCGAAGCTCTCAAGCCAATTCATCCCCTTGCCGCGGAATGAGAGCGGCGGACGCAGTTCAGGCAGATCGTTGATGACTTCCCACACAGTGACGTATTTAGCCGGAGAAAGCTTACGGACGGTGCCTGCGCGATCAAAAACATCCCGTCTGACACCGAAGATGATGACTCGATGCCGGGCCTGAGGGACACCATATCGCTCCGCCTCGACAATGAAGTCATCTGGGGAGGGCATAGGCGTCCCTTTCGCTCCGGCCGGCAGTGCAACGAGCACATACTCAAGGCCCGCGTCGTTTCCGCAGGCTAGATCTGGCCGCTTCAAATCGGCCATGATGATTTCGAAGATCTGGCGCTCCGCTACCCGGGAGGACAGAATTCCCTTGACGTTCTCCATGACGAAAACGGCAGGGCGGAACTCGTTGATGACCTCTAGGTACTCTCGGTACAAAAAATGCCGATGGTCATTTTCTGCCTTGTAGCCGACGGTTCCCTTGTTACGCGACCGACCAACCACGGAATACGCTTGGCACGGCGGGCCACCGATCAGTACCGCGTTCGTCGGCAAGTGCTGACCGGTCATGAATCGTTTCATGCGCTGCTTGATGCCCAAGGAAATCGCTTCGCGATTCGATGGGCCCAGTTCAACGTTCCAGGCCTCCTTTCGCGCAGCCTCGCACGCCGCTGCGATCGCGGGAACTCCGGATCCGCGGAGCTTCTCGAACACGATGTTCCACGGTTCCGAAGCTAGGATTGCATCCCATTGCCGCCAGACAGCTTGGGTGGCCAAGCCGGACTTGCTCAGAGCGCGATGAGCGGCACGCAGCTGCAGCGTCTCGAAGGCCATCCAATCCTTCTCGATGGAGACGCCAACTTCGAAATTCACTCCCTTGAAGCGCGAGAAGCCCTCACCCAGGCCTCCCGGACCGGCGAATAGATCAATAACAGGAATGGACATCAACTTATTTTTTTCAGGGTGCTCGCCTTGGTTCGTAAAAGAATGCTGCAGCGGGCCGAGCCGCTATCCTACCAGGCAGGATCGAAGCGCTCGCCCCATTTCGTCGGAAGCGCTGAGCCAGTTCGGGGAGGCTTAACCCGTGACAGACATCGTTGACGAAAACACTCGATCGCGAATGATGGCCGGGATCACGTGCAAAAATACCAAGCCCGAGCTCTTGGTCAGGCGCTACCTACATGCCGCCGGGCTGCGATTCAGGCTCCATGATCGGCGGCTGCCCGGATCACCAGACCTCGTCTTTCCCGGACTCAAGGTCGCGCTTTTCGTCCATGGCTGCTTCTGGCACCGCCACGCAGGCTGTCGGTTTGCTACGACGCCGAAAACCCGTGCAGACTTCTGGCAACACAAATTCTCTGCCAACGTTGCCAGGGATCGACGCGACCTTGACGCACTGATCAGCGGAGGGTGGACGCCCATTGTGGTCTGGGAATGTGAGCTACAGCATGACGGTGCTCTTGATGAACTGTACTGGCGGGTACGCGCGGCATCTATTGCAGCATGACGCGTTTCCACCTGACTGCTCAGAATAGGCCGTTCGATACCCAAGCCGGTCGGCAACAACAATTGGCCGAAGCAGTTAGATGCGAGGCGAAGTGCGTCGCCCAGCCTATCTAGACACTCAGGGAACGGAAGCGTCACGGACGAAAAGCTGCCCCTGGTGAACTTCCGCCTTCAGCCTGCAGCAGTCAGGTCCTCTCGGCCGTACCTCGCGGTCTCGACCGTCGATTTGCACAATATTTGTTTGCCTAGGGAAGCTCTTCACGAATCGGTTCTGGCAGTGCCGTAGTGATGCCCGAACTAAGACAGCCCTTGCTTTCGAGAATTGATCGCCCCCAGCAGGCGCTGTGCGCGGGCAATTGCCCGG
>NZ_JBKBKQ010000014.1:0-132338 GCF_046294525.1 Acidovorax sp. | reverse complement strand
GTTGCGACGAACTTCCACTTTGGCACTTTGATGCCGTTACCGCGAGGCCCCACCTTGCAATGTAGTCAGGGGCCTGCGCCATCAACGGCGGTGTAGGTGGAGACGTCCATGCCATCTGCACAGCCGGTGCGATTGCCGCGACGCAGGCAGCGCGCGCCCACACATCCGCACCGCGTTCACGGAGCAGATTACAAGCAAAAACAGCCTCCAGCGCTTGCTGGACAAGCGCCGAAAGCTATATTTTTAGGAGCAAATGAATGCCGCCGGCCGTGACGGGTGTGGCCGGCAGCGCAGGGCCGCTACTCCGTGCGCTGGCGGTCCGAGGCGTAGACCGCCGCCTGCACGCGGGAGCTCAGCCCGAGCTTGCGCAGGATGTGCTGCACGTGGATCTTCACCGTGGTTTCCGCGATGTCCAGCGTGCGCGCGATTTCCTTGTTGCTGGCGCCGCGCGCAATCTCGCGCAGCACGTCTTCCTCGCGGGGCGACAAGGGGGCCCCGCCGCCGCCCGGCTCCGGCAGCGGTGCCGGGGCTGTGGCCGAGGCAGTGGTTGGGGTGGCCATGAGCGCGGCGGCCTCGGCCACGCCTTGCGACTGGAACGCCGCCACCAGCTTGCCCATGAGCTCGGGGCTCACCACCGGCTCGCCGCGCGCTGCACGGCGGATGGCCTCGGCCAGCAGGTCGCCATCGATGGTCTTGAGCAGGTAGCCCTGTGCGCCGTTGCGCAGCGCGGCGGCCAGGTCCTGGGCATCCTCGCTCACGGTGAGCATGAGCACGCGCGACGCGGGCGCCACTTCGCGCAGGCCCCGGATGGCATCCACGCCCATCACGCCGGGCAGGTGGTTGTCCATGAGGATCACCTGGGGCTGCAGCTGGGGCGCCAGGCGCAGGGCCTCGGCAGCGTCTCCCGCCTCGCCCACCACCTGCAGGCCGGCATCCTGGCCCAGCAGCGCGATCAGCCCGCGACGGAACAGGGTGTGGTCATCCACCACCAGCAGCGTGACAGGTTGCTGCTGCGTGGCATCCGGAACGGCGGCGGTGGGCGGAGAAACGGAGAGTTGGCTGCTTCGGTTCATGTCGTGGGCGTGGGCACCCTGGCTGCAACAGCGGTGGGTGTTAAGACGGTGTCGGTACCGGCCATGCCGGGGGCGCGAGCCGCCACCATATCACCGGAAGATGGCACGACCGGGGCACTCACGGCGGTCACCGTGGGCAGCTCGATACACACGCGGGTGCCCTGGCCGGGCGTGGATTGCACCTGCAGCACCGCGCCCGCGCGCTGGGCCCGCTCGCGCATGATGCCCAGGCCCACATGCAGCGAGTCGGGCGGCACGGTGGCCACGTCAAAGCCGCAGCCGTTGTCCTGCACCTCGAAGCGCCAGCGCGGGTGGCGGTGCACGCGCAGGTCCACCCGGGTGGCACCGGCGTGCTTGCGCACGTTCGACAGCGCCTCCTGCACCATGTGCAGCACCTGGATCTGCAGATCCGGCGGCAGCGGAAGGCCATGGCCTTCCATGCTGAGCGTGGTGGCCATGCCGGTCTGGTGCTCGAACTTGGACAAGGTGGCGCGCAACGCAGATTCGATGTCCTCGTCGCTGGTGCGGGTGCGAAAGTGCACCAGCAGCTCGCGCACGTCGGCATAGCACTCGCGCACGCCCTCCTCCAGCTCGCCCATGCTGCGGTCGCGCTTGGCCGTGTCGCCGCGTGCCACGGCATCGCGCAGCAGCTGCGTCTGGATCTTGAGGAACGCCAGCGACTGCGCGATGGAATCGTGCAGCTCCCGCGCCAGCATGCTGCGCTCTTGCGCCACCGCCGCCTCGCGCTCGAGCGCGGTGGCGCGCAGCCCTTCCATGGCGCTGGCCAGGTGGCGCGTCATGGCCTCGAGCAGCTCGCGCAGCCCGTCGGTCATCTCCACCGGCGAGCGGAAGAACAGGTCCACCTCGCCCAGCACGCGCTGCTGCATCTGCACGGGAATGGTCACCATGGTCTCAAACCCCGCCTCGCGGCAGTGCGGCAGGGCCAGGCTCGTGGCGGGCGTGATGGGAATCACGCGCGTGCGCGCCTGCACCTGCGGCTGGCCGCACAGGCAGGTGCCGGTGTGCAGGCAGTGCTCCCCGGCGGCCATGGTGCGCGGCAGGCCATCGCCCGCGAGCAGCACGTAGCGCTCGTTGTCCTCGTCGGACCAGCGCACCGCCGCCGCATCGGCGCCCGCCAAGCTGCGGATCTGGCGCGCGAAGCCCTGGGCCAGCAGCTCCAGGCTGCTGGCGGTGGAAGCGAGCGCGCTCACTTCATACAGCGCGGCCAGCCGCTGGTTCTTCACGTCGATCTTGGCGGTCTTCTCGCGCACCTTGTGCTCCAGCTCGTCGTGCGAGGCCTGCAGCGCGTGCGCCATCAGGTTGAAGCCCGCCGAGAGCTGGCCGAACTCGTCATCGGTGTCCACCGGCAGCCGCGTGCCCAGTTCGCCCTGGCGCAGCCGCGCCTGCGCCTGCTGCAGGCGCGAGACGGGGTTGATCACCAGCAGGTAGCTCACGGCCATGAATGTCACGGCGGCCACGATGGCCAATGCCATCATGAACAGCTGGAACAGATGCAGCGCCGCCGTCCAGCCCGCGATCTGGTGCTCGATGGCCTCCACGAACCCGTCCACCTGCTGCACGAACGCATCGGCCTGCGCCAGCGTCTGCGCGCGGCCGGGCGGCTGCGGGCCCGTCCAGCCCGCGCGGGCCGTGGCCCACTGGCTGCGCACGGCGTCAAAGCGCATGCGGGTCTCGCCGCTCCACGGCACGAACAGGGGCCGCGACGGGTCGCCCGTGCGCAGCAGTTCCAGGCTGGCGTCGAACTGGCGCACGCGCTCGCGCACCGCCTCGGGCGGCTCGGTCTGCAGCACCAACACCATGCGCAGCATGTTCATGCGCAGGCGGCCCGCCTCGTTGACGGCCGCCGCGCCGCCTTCGAGCTTCCAGGTCACCCACAGCGTGAGGCTGATGGACGCCAGCGCCACCAGCAAGAAGCCCGCGCCCAGGGCCAGGAGCTTGGTGGTGAGCGTGGGCTGGGTCCGCATCGGCGCAGTGTAGGCAGGGGGTGCTCGGCGTTTCTTGACCTGCGTCAAGCGCGGCCCGCGTAGCATCACCGCATGCAAAGACCTCTCCCTTCTTTCTTACGCACCCGGCTCACCCGAGGTGCACGCGCCGCCGCCCTGGGCTGCGCCCTGCTGGTGCTGGCGGGTTGTGCGGGCACCCTGCCGCCCGCCGCCACGCGGGCCACCCCCTGGCCCGAGCGCCTGCACACGCTGCTGCCCGCCGATGTGCTGCTGCTGGGCGAGCAGCATGACGCGCCCGACCACCAGCGCCTGCAGCGCGAGGCCGTGCTGTGGCTGGCGGCACGCGGCCAGCTGGCGGCCCTGGTGATGGAGATGGCCGAGAGCGGGCACAGCACCCAATCTCTGCCGCCGGGCGCCACCGAAGCCCAGGCCCAGGCCGCCCTGCAGTGGAACGACGCAGCCTGGCCCTGGAAGGCCTATGGCCCGGTGGTGATGGCCGCCGTGGCGGCGGGGGTGCCCGTGCTGGGCGGCAACCTGCCCCGCGCCCAGATGCGCGCGGCCATGCAGGAGCCCGCCTGGGACCAGCACCTGCCCCCTGCCGCGCTGGCGCGCCAGATCACCGCCCTGCGCGACGGCCATTGCGGCCTGCTGCCCGAGTCACAGCTCGCGCCCATGGCGCGCATCCAGATCGCCCGCGACGCGAGCATGGCCCGCACCGCCAAGCAGGCGCTGCGCCCCGGCCAGACCGTGCTGCTGGTGGCCGGGGGCGGCCATGTGCTGCGCAGCCTGGGCGTGCCCACACACTGGCCCAAAAATTTGAAGTCAAAAGTGGCCCTTGCGCGCGTCCAGAAAGCCCAATCAGCTATCAAGACAGAAGCATCGCAAGTTGCAGGCACTGTCGCCCATGCCCCGGCCGACGCCGACGCTGATGTGGTGATCGACACCCCGGCCCTGCCACCCCGCGATGCCTGCGCCGAGCTGCGCGAGCAGTGGCGCACGGCACCACGCGGCCAGCGCTGAGCGCCCGCCCCAGACCTACGGCACCGCAGGTGCAGACGTGAGCAGCGCGGGCCGCGGTGGCTGGGGCGGCTGTGCCCGCAGCAGCGCGGCAAAGCCCTCGGCGGGCAGCGGGCGGCTGCACAGATAGCCCTGGTAGGTGGCACAGCCCCGTTCGCGCAAGAAGGCCAGTTGCCCCTCGGTCTCCACCCCTTCGGCCAGCACCGACATGCCCATGCTGTGCCCCATGGCGATGATGGCCGCGCTGATGGCCATGTCGTCCTCGCTTTGCGGGATGTCGCGGATGAAGCCCTGGTCGATCTTGAGCACGTCGATGGGAAAGCGCTTGAGCTGTGCCAGCGACGAATAGCCGGTGCCGAAGTCGTCCACCGCCACGCGCAGGCCCAGCTGCTGCAGGCGCGTCAGCACCAAGCGCGCCTCGTCGGCGCGTTCGGCCAGCGCGCTTTCGGTGATCTCCAGCTCCAGCAGCTCGGCCGGAAAGCCCGAGCCGGCCAGCGCCGCCGCCGCGCAGCCGGCGAGGTCGGTCAGGTGGAACTGGCGCGGCGACACGTTGACCGCCAGCGTCAGCACCGGCAGTCCCGCATCGCGCCACTCCCGGCCCTGGCGGCACACCTCATGCAGAACCCATTCACCCAGCGGGCCGATGACACCTGATGTCTCGGCCACGGGGATGAAACGCGCGGGCGAAATCAGCCCTTCCACCGGGTCGTTCCAGCGCACCAGCGCCTCGGCACCCACAATGCGGCCGCTGGCAATGTCCACCTGTGGCTGGTAGTGCATCTCCAGGTGGCCCTGCATCAGCGCCAGGCGCAGGCGGGACTCCAGGGCCAGGCGCTCGCGCGCGGCCTGCGTCATGGCCTCATGGAAGAAGCACCACGCGCCCCGCCCGCGCGCCTTGGCGCCGTACACGGCGGCGTGCGCGCCCTGCAGCAGCAGCTCGGTAGTGTTGGCGTGCTCGGGGTACAAGCAGATGCCCACGCTCACGCCCGCCACCACTTCAAAGCCGTCGGGTGAGCGCCAGGGCTCGGCCACGGCGGCGATCAGGTGCCGGGCCACGGCGGCCGCGCCGTCCGGGTGGCGCAGGTGGCGCGCCACCACGGCCAACTCGTCGCCGGCCAGGCGCCCCAGCACGTCCCCCGGGCGCAGGGCCGACTGCACCTGCCGCGCAATGTGCTTGAGCACCAGGTCGCCCGTGGCGTGGCCGTAACTGTCGTTTACGTCCTTGAAGCGGTCCAGGTTGAGCAGCAGCACGGCCAGGTGTTCTCCGCTGGTGTGCGCCTCCTGCACGGCCAGCTCCAGCTGCTGGCCGAACCAGGTGCGGTTGGACAGCCCTGTCAGCGCATCGTTGCGCGCCAGGTATTCCAGTTGGCGCTGCTGGGCCTTTTCTTCCGATATGTCGGTGAACATGCAAACGTAATGCGTGATCTGGCCCGTTGGGTCGCGCACGGCAGACAGGGACATGTGCTCGGGGAACACCTCGCCGTTCTTGCGCCGGTTCCAGATCTCGCCCTGCCAGTGGCCCGTCTGGCGCAGGGTGCTCCACAGGGCTTCGTAAAAGGCGGCATCGTGCCGGCCTGATTTGAAAAGCCGCGGCGTCTGGCCCAGCAGTTCCTCCTCGGTATAGCCCAGCAGGCGCGTGACGGCGGCGTTGGCCGACAGGATGCGGCTGTTCGCGTCGGTCACCACCACGCCCTCGATAGTATTGTCCACCACGGTGGCGGCCAGGCGCTGGCGGTCTTCGCTGTTTTTGAGGGCGGCGCGGGCAGCCTTGATCTCGTCCAGGTCCTGCACCACGCAGACCAGGTGGGCGGGCTCGTCGTCGGCCTCGGGCACCAGCGTGACAGTGCACAGCACCGGCACAGTGCGGCCGTCACCGGGACGCAGACATTCGCGCTCGTCCACATAGTGGTCGATCTCGCCAGCCAGCAGGCGCGAAAGCTGGGCAGCCGCCGCGTCGGGGTCGGACGGCAAAAGTACATCCCGGAGATTGCGGGTGCACACCTGCGCCTGCGGCTCGCCCAGCAGGTCGCACAGGCGGGCATTGGCCCACAGAAAGCGCCCGTCAGGCGCCACGCGCGCAATGCCGGCCGGCGCGTGCCGCACGATCTGCGTCAGCTCGCGCGACATGGCCAGGCGCACCTTTTCGGCCCGGCGCACGCTGCGCAGCAGGCACCAGGCCAGGCCGCTGGTCAGCGCCACGTAGCCCCAGCCCTTCCAGGTCTGGAAGCGGGTCAGCAGCTCCGGGTCGCTCACCCAGCGGGCCAGCAGCGCATCGCCCACAAAGACCCAGGCCACACCCAGCACCAGGTACAGCAGCATCCCCCGCCAGGGGACCAGCGTGGTGGCATGGCCCTCACTGCCCATTTGCGCTTGTGCTCCTTGTTCGTTTACTCGTTTTCGCGGCCCGACGGCCGCCAGCCCTTGCTGCGACAATCGCACGGCTATGACGACCAACGCCTACATCCTTACCCTGTCCTGCCCCGACCGCCTGGGGCTGGTCCACGCCGTATCGGGCTTCCTGCTGGAGCACGGCGGCAACATCGAAGAAGCCGCGCAGTACAACGACCACGCCACCGGCCTGTTCTTCATGCGGGTGCAATTTGCCTGCGACCAGCACGACCACGCCACCCTCAAGACCCGCCTAGCCGCCTTCGCCGAGCCTTACCAGATGCGCTGGACGCTGCACGCCACGGCAGCCCCCATGAAAACCGTGCTCATGGTCAGCAAGGAGGGGCACTGCCTGAACGACCTTCTGTTCCGCTGGAAGAGTGGCCTGCTGCCCATCGACATCCGCGCCATCATCAGCAACCACCGCGACTTTTATCAACTGGCGGCCAGCTACAACGTGCCGTTCCACCACATCCCGGTCACCGGCGCCACCAAGGCCCAGGCCGAGGCCAAACAGTTCGAGATTATCGAGGCCGAAGGGGCCGAACTGGTGGTGCTGGCCCGTTACATGCAGATACTTTCTCTTGACCTATGTCAAAAGTTGGCCGGTCGGGCGATCAACATCCACCACAGCTTCCTGCCCAGCTTCAAGGGAGCAAAGCCGTATTACCAGGCGCATGACCGCGGCGTGAAGCTGATTGGCGCCACCGCCCACTACGTGACAGCCGACCTGGACGAAGGCCCGATCATCGAGCAGGACGTGGCCCGCGCCGACCACACCGACACCGTGGAAGACCTCACGGCCCGCGGCCGCGACACCGAAAGCCAGGTGCTGGCCCGCGCGGTGAAGTGGCACAGCGAGCACCGCGTGATCCTGAACGGCCATAAGACGGTTATTTTTCGCTAACCGGTAGGCCCTACGCAGTCATGGCGACGGCCGCCCCCACGTCCTTTCTCACCGCTGCGGTGCGGCGCATCCCGCCCATCCAGTGCCTGCTGACCTTTGAGGCCCTGGCCCGCCTGCGCAGCGTGACGCAGACGGCCGACGAGTTGTGCGTGACGCCCAGCGCGGTGAGCCATCGCGTCAAGCAGCTGGAGCAGATCCTGGGCGTGCGGCTGTTTGGCCGGGCCGACTTTTCGTTGACCACCGAGGGCAGCGCCTACCTGGCCCACGTGCGCGAGGGGCTGGGTGCGCTGCAGCGGTTCCCCGGCCAGGCGGCCGCGCCCGGGCGGCGGCGGCTCAAGCTGGCCGTGACGCCCACGTTTGCGCGCACCATCCTCATCCCGCGCCTGCGCCAGTTCACCGAGGCGTATCCCGAGATCGACCTCGCGCTGCAAGTCTCCATCCCGCTCTTGGACGTGGTGGCCGAAGACGCCGACCTGATGGTGCGCTTTGGCCCCGGCCACTATGCCGACGTGGAGCATGTGGAATTGGCCCGCGACGTGGTGACGCCCCTGGCCTCGCCCGCGTTCGTGCGCGAACATGGCCCGTTCGAGCGGCCCGAGGACCTGGAGGGTGTGCAGCTGCTGCGCAGCCCGCTGGAACCCTGGCGCACCTGGTTTGCCGCCACGGGCCTGGACTGGGCCGAGCCCAGCGAGGGCTCGCAGTTCAACGACATTGGCCTGATGTGCGACGGCGCCGCTGCCGGCATGGGCGTGGCGCTGGTGCGCCTGAAGCTGGGCGCGCCCTGGCTGGAAAACGGAACCCTGGTGCGGCTGTTTGCCCACGATGCGCCCAGCCCGCATGCGCACTATCTTTGCTGGCGAACCGGAACGATGGACCGGTGGGAATGCGCGGCGTTTGCGGAGTGGCTGCGAAAAACGATGGTGTGACCCCCTGAGCGGCTACGCCGCGTCCCCCTTCTCTCGGCTGCGCCGGGAAGGGGGACGCAGCCCTCGCCCGAGCCTTGCCCTCCTCCACCAGACTCAGGCAAATCGGCCCTCAGCGCTTATCCACAAAGCGCTAGCAGCTATCAATTCAAGAGCGTTCCGGTGTTTTTCACAAACACCTGCAGAAAACCTCACGCCCCGCCCTCCGCCATCCCCTACAGTGGCGGCCATGAACACAGCCACTTCTCCAGCCGCACTCCCGACCCCCGCCGAGCGCGCCGCGCGCCAGGCCGAGGTCGTGCAGGCCCTGGGCCGCGTGGTGCCTGGGCACGCGCTGCTCTGGAACGCCGAAGACACCACGCCGTATGAATGCGACGGCCTCACCGCGTACCGCCAGCGCCCGCTGGTGGTGTGCCTGCCCGAGACCTACGAACAGGTGCAGGCCGTGCTGCGCACCTGCCACCAACTGAACGTGCCCGTGGTGGCACGCGGCGCAGGCACGGGCCTCTCGGGCGGCGCCATGCCGCACGCCATGGGCGTGACGCTGTCGCTGGCCAAGTTCAACTGCATCCTGGATCTGGACCCGGTGGCCCGCACTGCGCGCGTGCAGTGCGGCGTGCGCAACCTGGCCATCAGCGAGGCCGCCGCGCCCTACCAGCTGTACTACGCGCCCGACCCCAGCAGCCAGATTGCCTGCACCATCGGCGGCAACGTGGCCGAAAACTCGGGCGGCGTGCACTGCCTGAAGTACGGCCTCACGGTGCACAACGTGCTGAAGGTGAAGGGCTTCACCGTGGAAGGCGAGCACGTCGAATTCGGCAGCGAGGCCCTGGACACCCCCGGCTACGACCTGCTGGCCGCCGTGATCGGCAGCGAGGGCATGCTGGCCGTGGTGACCGAGGTGACGGTGCGCCTGATCCCCAAGCCGCAGCTGGCGCGCTGCATCATGGCCAGCTTTGATGACGTGCGCAAAGCCGGCGACGCCGTGGCCGCCGTGATTGCCGCCGGCATCATCCCCGCGGGCCTCGAAATGATGGACAAGCCCATGACCGCGGCCGTAGAAGACTTCGTGAAGGCCGGCTACGACCTGAGTGCCGAGGCCATCCTGCTGTGCGAAAGCGACGGCACACCCGAAGAGGTAGAGGAAGAAATCGGCCGCATGAGCGAGGTGCTGCGCGCTGCCGGCGCCACCGCCATCTCGGTCAGCAACGACGAAGCCGAGCGCCTGCGCTTCTGGAGCGGCCGCAAGAACGCCTTCCCCGCCAGCGGCCGCATCAGCCCCGACTACATGTGCATGGACTCGACCATCCCGCGCAAGCGCCTGGCCGACATCCTGCTCGCCATCCAGGAGATGGAAAAGAAATACCAGCTGCGCTGCGCCAACGTGTTCCACGCGGGCGACGGCAACCTGCATCCGCTGATCCTGTTCGATGCGAACGACGCCGACCAGCTGCACCGCTGCGAACTGTTTGGCGCCGACATCCTGGAGACCAGCGTGGCCATGGGCGGCACGGTGACGGGCGAGCATGGCGTGGGCGTGGAGAAGCTCAACAGCATGTGTGTGCAGTTCACGGCCGAGGAAAACGTGCAGATGTTTGGGCTCAAGCATGCATTTGACCCGGCCGGGTTGTTGAACCCGGGGAAGGTGATTCCGACGCTGAACCGGTGTGCGGAGTACGGGAAGATGCTGGTGCGCGGGGGGCAGATCAGCCACCCCGACCTGCCCCGCTTCTGACGCGCCATGAAGCCGCTGCAGGGCCTGGCTTTTCTGCTGCTCATGCAGTCGGCGGGCGAGGCGTTGTCGCACTTTCTGGCGCTGCCCGTTCCGGGGCCGGTGGTGGGCATGGTGGCGCTGCTGCTGGCGCTGCGCTGGGCGCCCGTGCAGCAGGCCGTGGCACCTGCCGCCACCTTTTTGCTCAATCACCTGTCGCTGCTGTTCGTGCCCGTGGGCGTCGGCGTGATGACGCACTTGGCCCTGCTGAGCGCGTACGGCCTGCAGCTCATTGTGGTGATTGTCCTTTCCACCTGGATCGGCATGGCCGTGACGGCGCTGGTGTTGCGCCTGTGGCAACCCACACCCACACCCACACCCACACCCACACCCACACCCGAGGCGGGCGATGATGCCGAACTTCGTTGAACTGTGGGTGTACCTGGCGTCGGCCCCGCTGTTCGGGCTCACGGCCACGCTGGCTGTCTACGTGCTGGCGCAGGCGTTGTCGGTGCGCTCGGGCCACGCGCCGTGGGCCAACCCGGTGATGCTGTCGGTGGTGGTGTTGGCCGCTCTCATGCTGGCCACCGGCACCGCGTATCCCACGTACTTTGCAGGCGCCCAGTTCATCCACTTCCTGCTGGGCCCTGCCGTGGTCGCACTGGGCTGGCCTCTGTGGCAACGCCGCGTAGCCTTGCGCGCGCGTTGGGGCCGGCTGGTGCTGGCCTCACTGGCCGGTGGCAGTGCGGCTGCAGCCAGCGCCGTGGGCCTGGGTTGGGCATTGGGCCTGCCGGGTGATGTGCTGATGTCGCTAGCGCCCAAGTCCGTCACTGCCCCCGTCGCCATGGGCGTGGCGGCGCAGATCGGCGGCGTGCCTGCCCTGGCGGCGGTGTTTGCAGCGCTGACGGGCATGGTGGGGGCGCTGTCGGCGCGCTGGCTTTTTGGGCTGATGCGCTTGCCCACGGACGCTGAGGGCATGGCGCTGCGGGGTTTTGCGCTGGGCACCGCGTCGCATGGCATTGGCGCAGCGCATGCCTTGCAGGTGCATGCCGAGGCGGGGGCGTATGCGGGCTTGGCGCTGGGGTTGCAGGTGGTGTTGGCGGCGGTGTTGATGCCGTTGGCGTTTCGGTTGTTTTGAGAACGAAATTGTGCTCTAGCGCTTATCCATAAAGCGCTAGCAGCTATTGTATTTGTAGTCTGCGGTTTCTTCTGGTCACTAATCTGTTGACGCCGACGCTCGCGTGCTGATCTTGTGGCGTGCCTTTGCGAAGAGCGGAGGCCGGGAGTCGCCCGGCGTGCGAGTAACTTTCTTTTGCGTCGCCAAAGGAAAGTCACCAAAGAAAAGGCGACCCCGCTGTCTGCGTCCCCAGCGCTTCGCGCTGGGGCAACCTGCGGTGCTCGCGGGCGGGGTGCGTCGCAGAACTCACTGCGCGCCTTTGGCGCTACGTTCAAACAACTGCGACGAGCTAGTCCACGAAGCATGTGTGTCCTTCGGCACACATGCCACCCCGCCCGCTGCGCTCCTCGGCGCATACAGAGGGGCTGGGGAGAGAACATCCATTCGGGCCATCGCTTCGCTCGGCTCCATCCCGCGGGCGCAAGCGCTACGCGCTGCGCAAACTGGGCCGAGCGAAGCAAACGCCCGTATGGCTGTTCGGATGTTCGGCTGTCCCACCCCTGCTGGCTGCGCCTGCGGCGGGGCGGTTGCGGGGTGAGCATGCGCGTCGAAGCGCGCATGCCTCGTGGTCTAGCTCGCCGCAGTTGTCTGAACGGAGCGCGCCAGCGCGCAGTGAGTTCTGCGGCGCGCCCCGCAACCGCCTCGACGCAGGTTGCCCCGTAGCGCAGCGAAGGGGTCGCAGACTGGGGGTCGCCTTTTCTTTGGTGACTTTCCTTTGGCGACGCAAAAGAAAGTTACTCGCATGCCGGGCGACTCCCGGCCTCCTCCCTCGAAAAGGCACGCGGCCACATCAGCGCATGGCTTCGACGAGCTCAGCCCGAACGGATGGGATGGCACACCGGCTTCGACTGGCTCACCCCCTACGGCTTGGGGGTTTCGACAAGTTCAACCCGAGCGGTCCGGCGCCAACACAAGCCGGCTTCGAGTGGTTCAGACAGAACGGATGGGGTAGAGCCCAACTCAGCCACCCACCACCGCTCGCCAAATCTCCCCCGCGTGCGACACCGCAAACAGCACCAGTCCGATCAGCCCGCCCACCACGGTGCCGTTGATACGGATGTACTGCAAATCCTTCCCAATGTTCAGCTCAATCAGCTGCGTCATCTCCTCGGTATCCCATCGCCGCACGGTGTCCTCAATGTGCTGCGCAATGAACGCCGACACATCCGGCGCCAGGCCCTCTGCCCATCGCTCCAGCCGGTCATTGAACGATTGCCGCAGCGCCGCATCCCCCGCCAGCGACTCCCCCAGCCACAACCCCAGCTTGCCCACCTGCCGCGCCAGCACCGAATCGGCATCGGCCAGGTCGCGCTGCAACGCACCTCGCAGGTCCAGCCACAAGGTCTGCACATAACCTGCCACCGTGGCGTCGGTCTGCAGCCAGGTGCGGATCTCCTCGCCCTTGCGCCCCCATTCCGGGTCGCTGCGCAGGCGCTCGATAAAGCGCTGCACAGCGGTATCAAACTGCGCGCGCAAGGCATGCTGCGGGTTGGCGGCCACATCGGCCATCAGGCTCTCCAGAGCGCGGGCCAGCAGCGCCGAGCCCTTGTCGCCCAGCCAGTCGCTGGGCAGCAACTTCTCGGTGCGCGGGTGGTCCTTCTTGAGCCAGGCCACGATGGACTGCGCGACCCAGGTACGGGTCTGCTCGTTCTGCAATAGCTCGATGAGCTTGGCCAGCACATCGTCCAGCAGCGCCTGGTGACGGCCGTTGTGCGTGAGGGTGTCGAGCACCGCGGCCAAGGCGCGCGACATGTCCACCTGCCCGATCAATGCGCGCGCCGCTTTCTGGATGAAACGTTCCACCTGCGCGTCCTGCACCGTCTCCAGCGCAGCCGATGCCAGGCGCGTGGCCTGGTGCCCCAGCAGCGCGGCGTTGCCCGGTGACGTGAGCCACTGCGCCAGCCGCTCGGCCGGGTCGTGTCTGCGGATCAGCGACACGAGCGAAGGCACGTCCAAGAACTTGTCGCGCACAAAGGTGGCCAGGTTGCGGCCGATGCGCGCCTGGTTGCGAGCGATGACCGCTGTGTGCGGAATGGGCAGGCCCAGCGGTCGGCGAAACAGCGCCACCACCGCAAACCAGTCGGCCAACGCGCCCACCATGGCGGCCTCGGCCACGGCTTTCACGGCGTTGAGCCACAGGCCGCGCTCCACCACGCTGGTGGCAATGAACACGGCCGTGACCAGCAACAGCAGGCCCAGCGCCTGCCGCTTGGCGCGGCGCAGGGCGAGGGTTGCGCTGTCAGCCCCTGGCTTCATCCGGGCCCGCCCACTGCCCTAGCGTGCACCCCGTCAGGCAGCCGCCGCAATCTGGTCCAGCGCCTTCGACAGGTGGCCCACCGTGCGGTCCACGTTGTGCCATTTTTCCAGGCCAAACAGGCCAATGCGGAAGGTCTTGAAGTCCGGACCTTCGTCGCACTGCAGCGGCACACCTGCGGCGGTCTGGAGGCCCACTTCCATGAACTTCTTGCCGTTCTGGATGCCGGGGTCGGTGGTGTAGCTCACCACCACGCCGGGGGCCTTGAAGCCCTCGGCCGCCACGCTGGGGAAGCCGCGCGACTCCAGCAGCGCACGCACCTTGGCGCCCAGTTCGATCTGCTCCTCGCGCACCTTGGCAAAGCCATAGGCGCGGGTCTCGGCCATCACGTCGCACAGGCGCACCAATGCATCCGTGGGCATGGTGGTGTGGTATGCGTGCTGGCCCTTTTCGTAGCCCTCAGCGATCTGCATCCACTTCTTGAGGTCGCACGAGAAGCTGCTGCTCGTCGTGCCCTCGATGGCCTGGCGCGCGCGCTCACTCAACATCACCATGGCGCAGCAGGGCGAGCCGCTCCAGCCCTTTTGCGGTGCGCTGATCAGCACATCCACGCCGGTGGCCTGCATGTTCACCCACATCGCACCCGACGCCACACAGTCCAACACAAACAGTGCGCTCACGTCATGCGCGGCCGCCGTCAGCGTGCGGATGTAGTCGTCGCTCAAGATAATGCCGCTCGCGGTTTCCACATGGGGCGCAAACACCACCTTCGGCTTTTCGGCGCGGATGGTGGCCGCCACTTCGTCGGCCGGGCAAGGTGCCCAGGGCGCCTGCGGGCCACTGCCTTGCTGGCGCGCCTTGCACACGACCGACCCACCGCCCAGGCCCTTGTCGGCATCGAATATCTGCGTCCAGCGATAGCTGAACCAGCCATTGCGCACGATGAGCACTTTTTCCTGGTTGGCAAACTGGCGGGCCACGGCCTCCATGCCGAAGGTGCCGCTGCCGGGCACCAGCACCGCGGTGTGGGCGTGGTAGACCTCCTTGAGAGTCGCCAGGATGCCCTGCACCACACCCGTGAAGCGCTTGGACATGTGGTTGAGCGCGCGGTCGGTGTAGACCACCGAAAATTCGAGCAAACCATCGGGGTCGATATCGGGCAAAAGGCCGGGCATAGGGGAGTCTCCGCGTGTGAAACTGAGGGAGGAAAAGGGACGATCAGGTCAGCTTATCATGGCCCCGCGCCACCCCAAGGCCGCGCGCCATGCAGCAAAAACCCTTCCGATTCCTGCCCACCGCACTGCCTGGCATCGAAGCGATGCAGGCCGACTCCCGCCTCGTCTTCGGCAGGCACATGCACTTGCAGTTCGGCCTGGGCGTGATCGAGCGGGGTGCGCAGAAATCAGCCAGCGGCCGGGGCATTGTGGAATCGGGCCCAGGCGACACCATCACGGTCAACCCCGGCGAAGTCCACGATGGCATGCCGCTGGACGAGCGTGGACGCGCCTGGCGCATGCTCTACCTGGAGCCCTCCCTGGTGGCGCCGTTGGCGGCCGATGTGCATCCGGGCCCGCTCGGCTCCGCCTTCGAATTCCATGCTCCGACGATGCGCGATGCGCGGCTGGCGGCCCAGGTACTGGCGCTGTTCGACGCGGCCACCCACCGCCCCAACCACTCGGCCGCAACGCTGCATGTGGAGGAATGCTTGTTGCAGGTGCTGGGCGGCCTGCTGCGGCCGAAGGGCCACCAACAATCCGCCGCGTCCATCACCAGGGCTCGCACCGTGATGGACGACGATCCCACCGCGCCCTGGAGCCTCGCGCAACTGGCCGATGCAGCAAGTTTGAGCCGCTACCAGCTCGTGCGCCAATTTGCCCAGGCCACGGGCCTGACGCCGCACGCCTACCTGCTGCAGCGCCGACTGCAGCTTGCGCGCCATCTGATGGGTGCGGGTACGCCCCTGGCTGATGTCGCCGCAGCGAGTGGCTTTGCCGACCAAAGCCACCTGACGCGCCTGTTCACGCGCAGCTTTGGCATCACACCGGGCGCCTACGTTCGCGCACGCAGCTGACAGCCCGGACCCTGCAATTTCGTTCAAGACCGTTGTGCGGGGGTTGGCGGATGCTGCGGGCATCGCCACTTCACGCCGCCGCCGCGCGGCCCCTCGCCATGGGCATCGAATTTCTCATCACCTCTCTCATCGTGGTCGTCTCGCCGGGGCCAGGAACCCTGCTGACCGTGGCGGCCGGGCTCTCGGGCGGCGCGCGGGCCGCCGCCGTGACGGCCCTGGGCTGCACGCTCGGCATCGTGCCGCACCTGCTGGCGGCGATCACCGGGCTGGCCGCACTTCTCAACGCCAGCGCCACGGCATTTGAAGTCCTGCGCTACGCGGGGGTCGCCTACCTGGTCTACATGGGCTGGGCCACGTGGCGCTCGCCCGCCACACTGGAGGTCCGCACTGACGCGCCCGCACGCGCAGCCGGTGGGCGTATCGCGGAAGCCATGCTGATCAACCTGCTCAACCCCAAGCTGTCGCTGTTCTTCCTCACCTTTCTGCCGCAGTTCATCGCACCGGGCGAAACGCAGCCCGCGTGGCGCATGGTCCAGCTCTCGCTGGTCTTCATGGCCATGACCTTTGTGGTGTTCTTGGGCTATGGCGTCTTTGCCGCCCGGTTTCGTGACCAGGTGCTGCAGCGCCCCGGCGCGCTGGTGTGGCTGCGCCGCGGCTTTGCGGCCGCGTTTGTCGGGCTCGGCGCAAAGCTCGCCCTGATGCACCGATAGGCACCACCGTGCCAGGTGCCGTGCTGCTTCACCAGGTATCGATGCAACGTGGACCCGGCGGCGCCACCTGCGCCGATGCCAGCCCCCGCGCCAGCCAGGCCCGCGTGTCGGCCGGGTCGATCACCGCGTCGATCTCCAGCGTGGCGGCCATGTGCATGGCCTCGCCGTTGGCGTACGACTTGGCGAGCAGCTTGGCAAACAGCGCGTCGCGCTCGGCGCCCTCGGGCAGGGCCTCCAGCTCCTTGCGAAAGCCCAGGCGCACGGCGCCTTCGAGCCCCATGGCGCCGAACTCGCCCGTGGGCCACGCCACGGTGAACACGGGCGCATGAAAGCCCCCGGCCGTCATGCCCATGGCGCCCAGGCCGTAACCCTTTCGCAGCACCACGCTGAAGGTGGGTACGCGCAGGCTGGCGGCGGTGACGAACAGACGGCTCACATGGCGCACCTGGGCCGTGGCTTCGACCTCGGGGCCGACCATGAAGCCGGGCGTGTCCACCAGGCTCACGATGGGCAGGCCATGCGCGTTGCACAGCTGCATGAAGCGCGCGCCCTTGTCGGCCGCATCTGCGTCGATGGCGCCACCCAGGTGTTGCGGGTTGTTGGCCAGCAAGCCCACGGGGCGGCCTTCGATGCGCGCCAGCGCGGCGTGGATGCCCGCGCCAAAGCCGGTGCGCAGCAGCAGCAGGCTGCCGTCGTCCACCAGGCCCGCCATCGCCGTGCGGGTGTCGTACACGCGCAGGCGGTTCTCGGGCACCACGGCGCGCAGCAGGCGCTGGTCGGGTGCAGACCATTGCGATGAGCGGCCCTGGAAGAACGACAGGTAGTGGCGCGCGGCCTGCACCGCCCCGGCCTCGTCATCGACCAGCACGTCGATCACGCCGTTGGCATGCTGCACGCGGCTCGGGCCGATCTGCTCGGGCTTGAAGACGCCCAGACCACCACCTTCAATCATGGCCGGGCCGCCCATGCCGATGTTGCTGGCGCGCGTGGCGATGACCACGTCGCTGCAGCCCAGCAGCGCCGCGTTGCCCGCAAAGCAGCGCCCCGCGGCGATGCCGATGACTGGCACCTGGCCCGACAGCGCCGCGTAGCTCGCAAACGTGTGCACATGCAGCCCCGCCACCACGGGCATGTCGGTGTCGCCCGGGCGCCCGCCGCCGCCCTCGGCGAACAGCACCACCGGCAGCTTCTGCGCCAGCGCGATGCCGAGCATGCGGTCGGTCTTGGCGTGGTTGCGTGCGCCCTGCGTGCCCGCGAGCACGGTGGCGTCGTAGGACATGACCACAGCGCGGGATTTCTCTTCGCCAAACAGTGCACCGTTGATGCCGCCAATGCCCGTGACCATGCCGTCGGCGGGCGTGTTGGCAATCAGGTCCTCCTTGCTGCGGCGGCGCGCCTGCGCGGCGATGGCGAGGGCACCATATTCGATGAAGCTGCCGTCGTCGCACAGGTCGGCAATGTTCTCGCGCGCGGAGCGGCCGCCTTGCGCGTGGCGCTTGGCCATGGCGTCGCGGCGCGCGGCGTCGAGCGTGAAGGCGTGGCGGTCGATCACGCGTTGCAGGTCGGCGCGGATGTGGTCGGGGTCGTGCGCAGCGCTGCCCTGCACTTCGACATCGGCCGCATCGTCCACCGCGTCCAGCACCAGCAGTGGCTGCCCCTGCGCGACGTAGCCACCGGCCACGGCCAGCAGCGCGCCGACGCGGCCCGCGTGTGGGGCCAGCAGCACGTGCTCCATCTTCATGGATTCGAGCACGGCCAGCTCAGCACCCGCAGCGACCACGTCGCCCTCGGCCACGCTGAGCTGCACCAGACGGGCGGGCATGGGGGCCAGCACGGCGCCTTCGGGTGCAGACATCGAGAATTTTGAGTCTTTTTGGCCGCTAGCGCTTGCTGAATAAGCGCTACCAGCTATGTTTTTGGAAGCACCCAGCAATTCAGGCAACACGGATTCCAGCCAGCGCGTGTGCACCTGCTGGCTCTCCATCTCGGGCCGTGTTGCCAGCGCCTGCAGCAGCGCGAGGCTGGTGGCCACACCGTCGATGCGGCACTCGGCCAGCGCGCGCTGCGAGCGGCGCAGCGCATCCGCAAAGCGCGGGCTGCGTATGTGCACGATGAGCTTGGCCAGCAGCGTGTCGTAGTGCGGCGACGGCGAGGCGCCTGCTGCGCCGTGCGTGTCCACGCGCACTCCGGGGCCTGCGGGCAGGTCAAAGCGGCTGAGCGTGCCGCTGCCTGGGGTGGCGTTGCCCTGCGCGTCCAGCGTCTCGGCGTTGATGCGCCACTGCACGGCAAAGCCCAACACGGCAGGCGGTGCGGAAGGGTCGAGGCCGATGTCCTGCAACGTGCGGCCCGCGGCCAGCGCAATCTGCGCCTGCACCAGGTCCACGCCGGTCACTTCTTCGGTGACGGTGTGCTCCACCTGCAGGCGTGGGTTGCATTCGATGAACACAAACGGCAGGTCGTTCGAGACCAGGTCCACCAGGAACTCAAACGTGCCCAGGCCCTCGTAGGCCACGGCGCGCGCCATGGACAGTGCGGCGGTGGTGATGCGCTCGCGCAGCGGCGCGGGCAGCGAGGGGCTGGGCGCGATCTCCACCACCTTCTGAAAGCGCCGCTGCAGCGTACATTCGCGCTCGCCCAGGGCGATCACCTCGCGCCCATCGCCCAGCACCTGCACCTCGATGTGGCGGGCGTTGCCCATCAGGCGCTCCACATACACGCCGTCCACACCAAAGGCGGCCTGCGCCTCGTTGCGGCAGCGCGCGTAGGCAGCGGGCAAGTCATCGGCCGACGCCACCGCGCGCATGCCGCGCCCGCCGCCACCGCCGATGGCCTTGATGACGATGCCGGCATGGGCGTGCTGCGCAAAGAAGGCCTGCGCCTCCTGCAGCGTCACCGCCGCCTGCGTGCCGGGCATGAGCGGCACGCCCTGCTGCCGCGCCAGCGCACGGGCCTGCGCCTTGTCGCCGAACAGCGCGAGCTGCGCAGGCGTGGGGCCGATGAAGCGCAGCCCCGCCTCGGCACACGCGCGGGCGAAGTCGGCACGCTCGCTCAAGAAGCCGTAGCCCGGGTGCACGGCATCACAGCCCTGTGTCTGGGCAATGGCGATGAGGCGCGCGCCGTCCAGGTATGCCGCGGGGCCAGCAGCGCCCAGCGCCACGGCAGTACTGGCTGCGTGCAGATGGGGGCTGGCGGCGTCGTCGTCGGCATATACGGCCACGCTGGCAATGCCGAGGTCGTGCAAGGCGCGCACGGTGCGCAGCGCGATCTCGCCCCGGTTGGCAACAAGGACTTTGGCAAACAGGGGGCGATCGGTCATGCAGAGATCCCAACGGATGGCAAGGGTTGCGCTGCATTCTGGCGGCGACCCGCTCGGTGACATGGCAAACAAGCGACAGCAGCACTGAGAAACCCCGTTCGGGCAAAACACCATGGCCCGCCGCTAGGATGCGCACCTTGTTTTGCTTTGTTTGCCCACAGGACGCCCATGCCCGACTTTCGCAGCGACACCGTCACCCAGCCCACGCCCGCCATGCGCGAGGCCATGTTCAAAGCGCCGCTGGGCGACGACGTGTTTGCCGACGACCCTTCGGTGAACGCACTGCAGGAGCACGCCGCCGAGTTGCTGGGCTTCGAGGCCGCGCTGTTCGCGCCATCGGGCACGCAGACCAACCTGATCGCGCTGTGGGGCCACTGCCAGCGCGGCGACGAGGCCATCTTGGGCCAGAGCTGGCACACCTACCGCTGGGAGGCGGGCGGCATGGCCGTGTTGGGCTCCATCCAGCCCCAGCCGGTGGAGACGCAGCCCGACGGCACCTTGCGTCTGGCCGACATCGCCGCCGCCATCAAACCGGACGACCCACACTTCGCGCGCACCCGCCTGGTCGTGCTGGAGAACACGACCGGTGGCCAGGTGCTGCCGCCCGCCTACATCGCCGAGGTGGCCCAACTGGCGCGCAGCCGGGGGTTGGCGATGCACCTGGACGGCGCACGCATGTTCAACGCCGCCACGGCCAATGCCGCGCGCAACGGCACCGACGTGTATACAGAAGCGCGCGCGCTATGCAGCCACTTTGATTCCGCTTCGCTGTGCCTGAGCAAGGGCCTGGGCGCGCCCGTGGGCTCGCTGGTGCTGGGCTCGCGCGACTTCATCCGGCAGGCCCGCCGCACCCGCAAGATCCTGGGCGGTGGCATGCGGCAGGCGGGCGTTCTGGCAGCCGCCGGCCACTATGCGCTAGAGCACCATGTGCGGCGTCTGGCCGAAGACCATTCCCGCCTGGACCGGCTGGCCCAGGGCCTGAGCGATGCCGGCCGCAGCCACCCCGTGCTGCAAGGCAAGATCACCGTGCACCCCTGGCAGACCAACATCTTGTTCACCGATCTGCATGCCGATGTGGCGCCCGCCTTTACCGCCTGGCTGGCGCAGCGCGGCGTGCGCGTGACAAGCAGCCTGTACGGCGCAGCCACCCGGCTGCGTTGGGTGACGCACCTGGATGTGAGCGAGGCGGATGTGGATGCGGCGCTGGACTGCGTGGGGCAGTTCCAGCTGCCCGGCTGACACGCAAAGGCCGTCAGGTGGCAGGGTAGCTTCTGCCGCCGAAGATACCGGTGCCCACCCGTACCAAGGTGCTGCCGGCCTGGATGGCGGCCTCCAGGTCGGCCGTCATGCCCAGAGACAGGGTATCGAACTGCAAAAGGCCAGGAATCCCGCCGGCAGCGATCTCGTCAAAAAGCCGCTTGGCGCGGGTGTGGACTGCGAGCTGCGATTCAAAATCGGGCGCAGGCTCCGGAATGCACATGAGCCCGCGCACGGCCAGCCGTGGCAGTTTTGCGACAGCGCGCACCAGGTCCGCCGCGTCCTGTGGTGCCACGCCCGACTTGGTGGCGCCGCCGTCGATGTTGACTTGCACGCAGATTTGTAACGGCGGCAGGTGCGCAGGCCGCTGGGCCGACAGGCGCTCGGCGATCTTGAGCCGGTCCACCGTGTGCACCCAATCGAAGTGCTCCGCCACGGGCCGGGTCTTGTTGCTCTGGATGGGTCCGATGCAGTGCCACTGCAGTGCCACGCAGGGCATTGCGGCGCGCACGGCGGCGATTTTGTCCACGCCTTCCTGGATGTAGTTTTCGCCGAACGCGCGCTGGCCGGCGGCCACCGCCTCCAGCACCGCTGCGGCGCCAAACGTCTTGGAAACGGCCAGCAGGCCCACGGCACCGGGCTCGCGCCCGGCCACTGTGCACGCTTGCGCCATCCTGCCCAGAACCTGTTGGAGGTTGTTAGCAATCGTGGTCATAATGATTGGCAAGCGTACCAAACGATAGAGGGATTCCGTGGACATTACCCAACTGCTCGCGTTCAGCGTCAAGAACAAGGCCTCCGACCTGCACCTTTCGGCAGGCCTGCCGCCCATGATCCGGGTCCACGGCGACGTGCGGCGCATCAACGTCGATGCCCTGGACCACAAGACGGTGCACGCCATGGTCTACGACATCATGAGCGACTCGCAGCGCAAGACGTATGAAGAGTTCCTCGAAGTCGACTTCTCGTTCGAAATCGAAGGCCTGGCCCGCTTCCGCGTGAATGCCTTCAACCAGAACCGCGGCGCGGCCGCCGTGTTCCGGACCATTCCTTCCAAGATCCTCACGCTGGAGCAGCTCAACGCACCCAAGATCTTTGGCGACCTGGCGCTCAAGCCGCGGGGCCTGGTGCTGGTGACCGGTCCCACGGGCTCGGGCAAGTCGACCACGCTGGCAGCCATGGTCAACTACCTCAACGAAACCGAGTACGGCCACATCCTTACGGTGGAAGACCCGATCGAGTTCGTGCACGAATCCAAGAAGTGTCTGATCAACCAGCGTGAAGTCGGCCCGATGACGCTGTCGTTTGCCGCGGCGCTGAAGTCCGCACTGCGCGAAGACCCGGACGCCATTCTGGTGGGCGAAATGCGCGACCTGGAAACCATCCGCCTGGCGATGACGGCTGCGGAAACGGGCCACCTGGTGTTCGGCACGCTGCACACATCCAGTGCCGCCAAAACCATCGACCGGATCATTGACGTGTTCCCGGCCGAAGAAAAGGAAATGGTCCGCGCGATGTTGTCCGAATCGCTGCAGGCCGTGATCTCGCAGACGCTGTGCAAGACCAAGGACGGCTCGGGCCGCGTGGCCGCGCACGAAATCATGCTGGGCACCAGTGCCATCCGCAACCTGATCCGCGAGGCCAAGGTGGCGCAGATGTACTCCACCATACAGACCAGCAACAGCGTGGGCATGCAGACGCTGGACCAGAACCTCACCGACCTCGTGCGGCGCAACATCATCAGCCCCGCGGAAGCCCGCGGCAAGGCGAAGATCCCCGAGAACTTCCCCGGCTGATCGCCCGCAGCGACCATCAGCACACACCCGACAGACATTGCGGCCCCAAGCGCCGCAGACCGGAGCAACGTATGAAAGGCATTCTTGGCCTTCTGAAAGCAAAGACCCGCGGCGGCAAGCCTGCGGACGACCACACGGATTCCGTGCTGTTCTCCACCGCATTTGCGGGCCAGGGCGTGGATGACTCCATGCTCGTGCCCTGGGAGGCCCGCGCCGTGGAAGTGGGAGCCAAGCGCCTGCCCACCAGCCGGGGCGGCAAACTGCTGCAGGGCCTGTGGGCCAAGGACAAGTACATGGCGCACCTGGACAAGGACGCCGTGGAGCGCATGGAGCGCTTTTTCGAGTTTGCGGCGGTGCCCTCCAACCGCGATGTGATCCGCCAGGACGAGTACGGCAATTTCATGGTGGTGCTGCTGACCGGCACCATTGCCGTGGACCGCGTGCAGCCCTGGGGCGAGCAACTGCGCCTGGCCGAAACGCGGCCCGGCGACATCCTGGGTGAAATGTCGCTTCTGGACAGCGGTATCCGGTTTTCCGCCTGCACGACGCTCACGGACTGCGAGATCGCCGTGCTCTCCGCCGAGGCCATGGACGACATGATGACCAAGGACCCGCAGTTGGCCGCCAGCCTGATTGCGCTGCTGGCCCGCAAGCTGTCGCTGCGCCTGCGCGTGGTGAGCGCGCGCCTGAGCGACAACCAGAAATGATGCGCCGCTGCACCCACGCAAGCAATGACCGTTCGCACGCCGAACACGCACGGGAGAAATTCTGATGGAACGCGATCAGGCCAGTAAATTCATCAATGACCTGCTCAAGCTGATGGTGAGTCGCAACGGCAGCGACTTGTTCATCACCGCAGAGTTTCCTCCCGCCATCAAAGTGGACGGCAAGGTCACCAAGGTTTCGCCCCAGCCCCTCACGCCCAACCACACCCTCACGCTCGCGCGCGCGGTGATGAGCGACAAGCAGGTGGCAGACTTCGAGCGCACCAAGGAATGCAACTTCGCCATTTCGCCCGCAGGCATCGGCCGCTTCCGTGTGAACGCGTTCGTGCAGCAGGGCAAGGTCGGCATGGTGATGCGGACCATTCCGCTCACGCTGCCCACCATCGATGGCCTGGGCGTGCCCCAGGTGCTTAAAGAAGTGACCATGACCAAGCGCGGCCTGTGCATCCTGGTGGGTGCCACCGGCTCGGGCAAGTCGACCACGCTCGCCGCCATGGTGGACTGGCGCAACGAGAACTCCTTCGGCCACATCATCACGGTGGAAGACCCTATCGAGTTTGTGCACCCGCACAAGAACTGCGTGGTGACACAGCGCGAAGTGGGGCTGGACACCGACACCTGGGAAGCCGCGCTGAAAAACACACTGCGTCAGGCACCCGACGTGATCCTGATGGGCGAAATCCGCGACCGTGAAACCATGGAACACGCGGTGGCGTTTGCCGAAACCGGCCACCTGTGCCTGGCCACACTGCACGCCAACAGCGCCAACCAGGCGCTGGACCGCATCATCAACTTCTTCCCCGAAGAGCGCCGCGCCCAGCTGCTGATGGACCTGTCGCTGAACCTGCGCGCCATGGTCTCGCAGCGGCTGATACCCAAGCAGGACGGCAAGGGCCGCGCCGCCGCGGTGGAGGTGATGCTCAACACCCCGCTGATCTCCGACCTGATCTTCAAGGGCGATGTCTCCGAGATCAAGGAAATCATGAAGAAGAGCCGCAACCTGGGCATGCAGACCTTCGACCAGGCGCTGTTCGACCTGTACGAGGCCAACATGATCACGTACGAAGATGCGCTGCGCAACGCCGATTCGCTGAACGACCTGCGTCTGCAGATCAAGCTCAACAGCCAGCGCGCCAAGTCGCCGGACCTGGCCCAGGGCACCGAACACTTCGCGATTGTGTAACCGGCTCGGGCCCGCTTCGGTTGCACGCCGCCTCCCCATCGCTTGCAACCGCTTCGCCCGCCCTTTTGGGCGGGTTTTCATTTTCACCCCCCATTCACCCCTCAAAGCCACCTCCACGCCATGCCAAGCACCAATCCCCGTACCTACGACGCCACCCCTTCCCGCAAAGTCGCATTTCTCGGCCTGGGTGTGATGGGCTACCCCATGGCCGGCCACCTGGCGCTGGCGGGGCATGAAGTGACGGTGTACAACCGCACCGCTACCAAATCTGTAGCTTGGTGCGCAGAGTACGCAAGCGCCAAGGCCCCAAAACATGCTGCAACCCCGCGCGAGGCGGCTGCGGGGGCGGACATCGTTTTCTGCTGCGTCGGCAATGACGCGGACCTGCGGTCGGTGACGCTGGGAGCGGATGGCGCGTTTGCGGGCATGAAGCCAGGAGCGATCTTTGTGGACCACACCACAGCCTCGGCCGAGGTAGCGCGGGAGTTGTATGCCACCGCCAAGACCCTGGACCTGCAGTTTGTCGATGCGCCCGTGTCGGGCGGCCAGGCGGGCGCGCAGAACGGCATGCTCACGGTGATGTGCGGGGGTGATGCCGATGCCTTCAACGCGGCCCAGCCGGTCGCCATGGCGTTCTCGCGTGCATTCACGCTGCTGGGCGCCAGCGGTTCAGGCCAGTTGGCCAAGATGGTGAATCAGATCTGCATTGCCGGGCTGGTGCAAGGCTTGTCCGAAGCCGTGGCTTTTGGTCAGAACGCGGGCCTGGACATGAAGCAGGTGCTGGACGTGATCGGCAAGGGCGCAGCCCAAAGCTGGCAGATGGACAACCGGGGAAAGACCATGGTCGAAGACAAATTCGATTTCGGTTTTGCGGTGGACTGGATGCGCAAAGACCTGGGCCTGGTGCTGGACGAAGCCAAGCGCAACGGCTCACGCTTGCCCGTGACAGCGCTGGTGGACCAGTTCTATGCGGACGTACAGAAGATGGGTGGCAACCGCTGGGATACGTCGAGTTTGGTCAAGCGGCTGAAATAAAGCACAACCCCTGAGCGGCTTCGCCGCCTCCCCCTTCTCTCGCCTTGCTGCGCAATGTGGGAAGGGGACGATGCCCTCGCGGCGGGGCGGCCCTTGCTCGGCATCCCTCGCGGGGCGCCGCCCGTCTCAACGCGCATCAACCCAACAAAGTCTCGCCCCTCGCAAGTTGCGCCGACCTGCATGGGATGGGCGCAGCTCGGCTGCGATGGTTAGCGCCCAAAAGCGCCAGGCACATCAACCACCAGCAGGCTTGGCGTCGGTGGTCACCGGCGCGGGCTGCGGGGCGATGCGGCGGAGTTCTTCTTCGGAGACGATCTCGAACACGCGCACCACCTTGCTCACGCCGCTCACGCCGCGTGCAATGTCGGTGGCGCGGTTGGCCTCGCGCTGGGACACGCGGCCCATCAGGTAGACGATGTTGCGCTCCGTGACCACCTTGAAGGCGGTGGCCGAGATGTCCTTGGCGTCCACCAGGCTGGCGCGCACCTTGCCGGTGATGAAGGTGTCGTTGGAGCGCTGGCTCAGGCTGGTGTTGGGCATGATGGCGAGGTCGTTGACGACCGAGCGCACGTTCTCCACGCTGCCCACGATCTGCTCGACGGTCTGGCGGTCTTGCGCGTTGCCCGCCTCGCCGGTCAGCAGCACCTGGCGGTTGTAGCTGGTCACGTTGACGTGCACGCGGTCGCCCAGGGCCTCGCGGATGCGGTTGCCGGCACGCAACTCGATGCCTTCGTCTTCCACCTGGGTGCCTGTGGTGCGGCGGTCCACCGCCATCACGCCGCCGACCACCGCGCCGCCGATGATGAGTGGCGCGCAAGCCGACAGGCCCGCCACCAGCGCTGCAGCAGCCAGCACCGAGCAAACCAACCGGGGGGCATGCAGCGCACGGACTTGGGGGGCCGGGGAGCCGAGGGTGGTGGAAGCGGGGTTGGAAAGGGGGTTGTGGTTCATAGCGGGTTCTCCTGTTCACCAAGTAACTGGGCGTCCACTCCGTCCGCCAGGCAGTGCAGCACCAGGGCATGGACTTCGCGCACGCGTGCCGCGCGATCGTGCGGCACGCTGATCAGCACATCGGTCTCGCGCATCAGGGCGGCCAGCTTGCCGCCGGTGCGGCCGGTCAGCACCACCACGGTCATGTCGCGCTCATGCGCGGCTTCGGTGGCGGCCAACAGGCTGGCGTCGTTGCCCGACACGGACAGCGCCAGCAGCACGTCGCCGGCCTGGCCCAGGGCCCGCACTTGGCGCGCAAACTGCTGGGCGGCGTCCTGCGCGGTGGTACCGGTTGGAGCGGTGAGCAGGGTGCTGTCGGCGGTGAGCGCCAGCGCGGCCAGTTCAGGACGGTCGCGCTCAAAACCCGCAACGCAGAACGCGGCGAACTGCTGCGCCTCGGCGGCCGACGGGCCGTTGCCGCAGGCCAGCACCTTGCCACCGCTGGTCACACAGGCCAGCACGGCCTGCACGGCGGCGGCGATGGGGTGGCTCAGCGCCTGGGCGGCCTGGTACTTCAGGTCGGCGCTGTCGATGAAATGCTGTTGGATGCGTTGCTCAAGCATGAGGGCCCGATGATACCTTCCACGTGTTACAGCTTTTGTAGCAAACCGTAGCGTCTGGGTTTGCGTTGGAGGGGAATTTGGCCTCAAAACGCAGGCCCGGAACCCCGGGGTTTACTGCGCATCAAAGGCCGCCTTCAACCACTCGATGGACCCTTCCACCAGCACCACGTCAAAGCGGCAGGGCGGTGGGGACGGAAGGCGCAGCAGGTAGTGCCGCGCTGCAAACACGATGCGCTGCTGCTTGGTGGCGCTGATGCTGCCCCCTGCGCCGCCAAAGCCGCTGCCGGCGCGGCTGCGCACCTCCACAAAAACCAGCGTGCCGTCCCGGTCGCGCATCACCAGGTCGATCTCGCCGCCGCCGCGCCCGGGCGTCCGATAATTGCGCTCCACCAGTTTCAGGCCAGCGGCCTGCAGATAGGCCATGGCCTGGTCTTCCGCTGCGTTGCCGCGCTCGCGCGTGGTGGCGGCAGCGACGGCCAAGCCCACCACCGCCGCGGGTTTTCTTTTTCCAAGGAATGTCATTGAGCGCCTCTTTCGCTTCAGCCCTCGATGCCGCGCGCGAAGCGGCGGCCTCGCAGCATTATCCCGAGGGGGCTTTGTATGTGGTGGCCACGCCCATCGGCAACCTGGCGGACATCACGCTGCGCGCCCTGCATGTGCTGCAGCGCGCCGACACCGTGGCCTGCGAGGACACGCGCCACACACAATCGATGCTGCGCGCCTACGGCATCGACAAAAGCCCCGCCCAGCTGCTGGCCGTACACCAGCACAACGAGGCCGAGGCCGCGCAGCACGTGGTGCACCGGCTGCAGCAGGGCCAGCGCATGGCGTATGTCAGCGACGCGGGCACGCCCGGCGTGAGCGACCCCGGCGCGCGCCTGGTGGCCGCCGTGCGGGCGGCGGGCCTGCGGGCCGTACCGCTGCCGGGGGCCAGCAGCATCACCACCGCCCTCAGCGCGGCGGGCGCTGTGGCCCCGGGCCATGACCACAGCGGTTTTGTGTTTGTCGGATTTCTGCCCACCAAAAGCGCCGAGCGCGCCACGGCAATTGCGCAGCAGCTGGCCCCCGAGGCACGCTGCGTGGTGCTGCTGGAGGCGCCCCACCGCATCGGCGAACTGGCCCAGGCGCTGGCCGCGCTGGGCGACCGCCCCGTGACCCTGGCGCGCGAGCTGACGAAGCAGTTTGAAGAAATCACCACCCAGCCTGCTCACCAATTGACCGCATGGCTGGACGGCGCCCCGCAGCGCTCGCGCGGCGAGTTTGTGGTGCTGCTGCACCCCGTGGCTGCGGCGGGCGACGACGGCGGAGAAAGCCAGCGGGTGCTGCATCTGCTGCTGCGGGAGCTGCCGCTCAAGACCGCCGTGCGGCTGGCTGCCGAGATTACCGGTGCGCCCCGCAACGTGCTCTACGACACGGCGCTGGGCTGGAAGCGGGCGCAAGACGCGGGGGATGCGGAGGACGCGGAAAACGCTGAGTGAGGGACGCAGCAACTCGGCCCGCCAAGGGGCAACGCAGGTTCCGAATTCCCACAAAAATTTGAATGAAAATTCGCTCCAGCGCTTATCCATCAAGCGCCAACAGCTATCAAATCAGTAGCTTTTATTCTTTCTTGCGGCATTGCACGTGCGCCACCCAGGCGCTCAACCCGTCACCGCCAGCCCCGCAGCCACCCCGCCAAACAAGTCGCCCTCGCGCTGCGGCGTATGGGGAAACGCCGCCTGCAGCGCCTGCCGCAGCGGCCGCAGCGCCGAGGAGCCCCCGGTCAGATAGATCGCCTCCAGCCCCTGGCCCTGCAGGCCGGCCTGCTGCACACACTCCTGCGCACACGCCACCACCTGCTGCAGCGGCTGCTCCAGCGACCGCGCCAATCCTTCTGGCGTGACCGCCGCATGCAAGCCGTGCTCGATCCAGTCGAGCAACATGGGCGCATCGGCGTCCGACACCGATGCTGCGATCTTGGCCTGCTCCGCCGTATCGGCCAGGCGGTGGCCCAGACGCTCGTTCAACACCCGCATCAGCCGAGCATGCAGCCGGGGGTCGGCGTAGTCGGTGCGCAGGTTGTGTGCGTCGCGCAGCGCACGGGGTGAATACAGCCACTGGATCAGGTGCCAGGTGGACAGGTCAAAAAACACGCGGCTGGGCACCTCGCGCCCCGTGGGCCCCGTATGCCGAAAGCCCAGCAGCGGCATCAGCAGGTCCAGGCTGAGCCGCCGGTCAAAGTCCGTGCCGCCGACGTGCACGCCGGTGGTGGCCAGCACGTCGCTGCTGCGGTCCGCCCGGCTGCGCCGCCCGGGACCCAGGCGCACCACGGTGAAGTCCGAGGTGCCCCCGCCAATGTCCACCACCAGCACCAAAGCCTCTTGCGTGATGCGCTGCTCGTAGTCCAGCGCGGCGGCAATGGGCTCCAGCTGGAAGCTGATGTTCTGGAACCCCGCGTCCAGCGCCGCCTGGCGCAGCGCTGCCTCGGCCTGCTGGTCGCGGGCGGGGTCGTCGTCCACAAAATGCACCGGGCGCCCCAGCACCACACGCTGCGGCAGCCCGCCCAGCGTGTCCTCAGCCTTGCGCGCGAGCATGCGCAGGAACAGGCTGATGATGTCCTGGTAGCTCACCAGCTTGTCGTGCACGGCAGTCTGGTCCTGCAGCAGCGCGCTGCCCAGCAGGCTCTTGAGCGACCGCATCAGCCGCCCCTCGGTGCCCGCCAGGTAGTGCGCCACGGCGTCGCGCCCGAAGTGGGTGCGGTGGTCCTCGGTGTTGAAGAACAGCGCCGTGGGCAGCGCGTGCGCCTCGCCCTCCAGCGCCACCATGCGCGCAGGCCCTGCGCCCTGCCGCACCGCCATGGCGGAATTGGAGGTGCCGAAGTCGATGCCGAGGGTGGTGTCCTGCAGAAGGGGCATGGGGAACGTGGGGAGAAACAACAAGGAAGGCAATGCGCGGTACGGGCGGCAACCAGCACCAAGGCAACGCAGGATTTCGGCATGCGCACCTGCCAAGCTGGCCGTGGCCCTGCTTCGGCGGTACGAAATTGAAAAAGCCCTTGATTCTTGCAAATCAAGGGCTTTTATTTGGTGGCCTGGGGCGGAATCGAACCACCGACACAAGGATTTTCAATCCTCTGCTCTACCGACTGAGCTACCGGGCCTGAGCCTCAAATTATAACCAGAAAAACAGGTCGTTCCTGGCAACCTCGAGATTTTATTGCCCACCCTGCAGGTCAGCTGCGTTTGCCCCGGCCCAGGTCCACGCCCAGTTGGCGCAGCTTACGGTACAGGTGGGTGCGTTCCAGTCCGGTTTTCTCGGCCACGCGGGTCATGGAGCCACCCTCGCGGGCCAGGTGGAATTCGAAGTAGGCCTTCTCAAAACCGTCGCGCGCCTCGCGCAGCGGGCGGTCCAGGTCGAAGCCTTGGTGGGCGTGGGGGCCTGAGGCGTCGGTGTGGGGCTGGGCTGCCGAGACGGGCGCTACCTGCGCAAAGGTGGCATCGGCAGAAGGTGCGGACGGCGCTGCGGCCACGGCGGCCGGCACGGCTGCGGGGTGGGAAGAAGCGTTGCGCGCGAGGCCCTGCTCCACGGCCTTCAGCAGCTTCTGCATGGTGATGGGCTTCTCCAGGAAGGAGAAAGCGCCGATGCGGGTGGCTTCAACCGCGGTGTCGATGGTGGCGTGGCCGCTCATCATGATCACTGGCATGGTCAGGGTGCCTGCGGTGGCCCATTCCTTGAGCAGCGAGACACCATCGGTGTCCGGCATCCAGATGTCCAGCAGAACCAGGTCATAGCTGTTGCCGGTGCGGGCGGCGCGCGCCTGGGTCGCGTTTTCTGCCAGGTCCACGCTGTGACCTTCGTCGTTCAGGATTTCCGACAGCAGATCGCGAATGCCGAGCTCATCGTCGACCACCAGAATGTTTGCCATGTGTGTTGAAACGCCTAAGGAGACCTGAAGGGTTGCGCAGGGGTGTTGTTATGACGCCACCGCGGGTTCAGGGGCGAATGATAACGACACTTGGGCTCCACGCACCACGCCGTCTTCTGTGCGATTGGACAGATCAATGCGGGCACCGTGTTCGTCGGCAATCTTCTTGACCACCGCCAGCCCCAGGCCCGTACCCCGGGGTTTGGTGGTGACATACGGCTCGAAAGCCCGCTGCAGGATATGCGCGGGAAAGCCTCCGCCGCAGTCCGACACGGTGAGGCGCACACGACGGGAGGACTCGCTCCAACGGGTGCTGATACGCACAGGAGGAAGGGGTTCGGCCTGGCCTGCGCGCGCCTGCTCGGTCGCGTCCTGCGCGTTTTGCAGCAGGTTGTGCACCACCTGGCGGAGCTGCTGGGCGTCGCCCGAAATGGGGGGACAGCGGGGGTCCAGATCGGCCTCCACAGCCACGGCAGCGTTCTCGGCGCCATACAGGTGGAGCACGTCGGCGACCAGTCCGTTGAGGTCCAGCGCGTGCAGCTCGGCTGCGGGAAGGCGGGCGTAGTCGCGAAACTCGTTGACGAGCCGCTTCATCGCGTCGACCTGCTCGACGATGGTTTTGACAGACTTGGCAAGGATGGCCTGTTCGGGACCAGGCAACTTGCCCGCCAACTTCATCTCCAGCCGCTCGGCAGACAGCTGGATGGGCGTGAGCGGGTTCTTGATTTCGTGCGCGAGGCGACGCGCCACCTCGCCCCAGGCCTGTGCGCGCTGAGCAGAAACAATCTCCGAAATGTCGTCAAAAACCAACAATCGGGACGCATCCGGCAGCTCTGCGCCCCGCGCCACCAGGCTGGTGGCGTGCTGCCCTACCCCACCGGCAGAAGCATGCAGCTCAAAAGGCTGCTGCCAGTGGTCTAAACCGTGACGCTCATGATCGCCCAGAAAGGTGTCGAAATGCTTTTGGACAGCCGCCGCAAAGTCCGCCAGCCCAGGCGCTTCCGACAAATGCCTGCCTTCATACGCGGCCATGGGGGCTCGGAGGATGCGGGTGGCGCCGGGGTTGGATGAGCGGATGATGCCCTGCGCGTCCAGCACGATGACGCCTGCAGTGAGGTTGTCCAAAATGGTCTGCAGGTTGGCACGGGCGGCATCGACCTCGCCCATGCTTTGCTCCACGGCCTGGCGGGCGTCGGCAAGCTGCTGGGTCATCAGGGCGAAGGAGCGCGTGAGCCCGCCCATTTCGTCCTTGCCCTGCAAGGCGGCCTTGGGGCTGAGGTTGCCTGCCGCCACCTCGCGCACGCCCTCGGCCAGCACCAGCAGCGGGCGCGCCAGTTGGTTGCCCAAAAGCACCGCCAGCAGCACCGCGCCAAACACCGACAGAAACAGGCTGAGCGTGAGCGTGCCCACGTACATGCGGCGCAAACCGCCGCGCGCCAAAGCGCGCTCCTGGTATTCGCGGTTGGCCTCTTGTACGGCAATCGCGTTGGCCACCAGGGCGGGCGGCAGAGGTAACGTCGCCTGCAGATAGCGGGGCTCCACCAGCAGGCCAACGGCCGGGCTGCTGACCAGCGCAAGCACCTTGACGCGCGCGTTCTGTGCGGCAGCCGGGTCCGACACATCGTCCAGCCCTTCGATTTGCGCCGTGGCGCGCTGCTGGCGCACGGTGCGCAGCAGGGGCACGCCGGGCCTTTCGGGGTTCAGGCTGAAGCGCGACTGGCCCGCACTGGCCACGGCCTGCCCGCCGGCATTCCACAGCACCACATCGGTGGCGCCCAGCTGTTCGCGGATGCGCTCCAGCACCAGGCCTGCGGCGGCGTCAGGCACCTGGGCCACCTGGGCACTGGCATTGCGGGTCTTGGCCGCCATGTCAGCCGCCAGCGCGTCCAGCGATACGCGGGCGAGGTTCACCCCGGCCGACAGCGCGCCCTCCACCTTCACGTCAAACCAGCTCTCGATGGAGCGGGTGACAAACTGGTAGGACACAAAGTAGATGAGCAGCCCCGGCACCAGCCCCACCAGCCCGAAGATGGCCGCCAGCTTGACCAGCAGCCGACTGCCAAACCGGCCTTTGCGCAGCCGCACGGCCAAGCGCACAGCAATCCACACCAGCACGGCCAACAGCAACACGGCCACCAGCACATTCACGCCAAACAGCCAGGCGTAGTTGCGCTCGTAAAGCGCACGGTTGTTGGTGGCGAGGGTCAACAAAAACAGCAGCACCAGGCCAATGGCTGACATGATGGCCGCCCCCACCCCGACGGCCCAGCGCACGGCCCGCGACTGGCGGGCCGCTGCATGCGCGGTGGCGGAGGCCGGCGAGGAGCCCCCGGAGGACTGCGGCTCGCTCATTTGGTGTGTTCTCCGCCCAAGCGCTGGCTGCGCGATACAAGCAGATTCCAGCCGGACCGCCCCACAGCGCCGATCTGGAAAGGCCGGGGCAGCTGGGACATGTCCAGCCGAAAGCGGAAATTGACCGTGTGCATGGCGTCGGCCTCTACCGCGTCGCCTTCAGCTATCTTCCAGCGGGAAATGCGCTGAATGGCCGCCAATGCGTCATCAAAATCGTCGAAATTCTGCCCCAGCGACACACCCAGACCGGCGTTGGTGATGGGCGTAGTAGAGATGATGAGCCGCCAGCGGCGGGTGAGAGGCTGGTAGCTGAGCCGCAGGTAGCGGCTTGTGGCCGCCACTTGGCGGTCTGACCAGTACCAGCGGTCACGCAGGACCTGGGCTTCTGCCACGAAGTACATGGGGATGCCTTTGTAGAGCGCATCTTCTGCCAACGCCGGCAGACTGAACTGCATGGTGGTGCTGAGGTACAGCCCATCGTCCGCAAGGTTGAGCCGCAGTTCGTCCACTTCGGGCGGAGCTGCCTCGGCGCCGCGGGCGGGAGCGGCCCATACCGCGAGCACGGCACTGATCCATAGCATCACAAGCCACCAAAGCGGGGCCCAACGGGCCCGCGCTGGCTCATTGAGGCGATTTTTGCAACAGTGCGTAAAAGAACCCGTCGTGCTCACCCGACAGATTGTCCGGGACAGCCTCAGCCTTGTCCGCTTTGCCGGGAATTAAATGGCCGGGTGACGGCAGCAATTGCGCATCACTGTTGCGCACAAGAAACGATTGCACCTGCTCGTCACCCTCGGCGCGGAAGACCGAGCAAGTGCAGTAGAGCATGCGCCCGCCAGGTCGCAGCAGCGGCCACAGCGCGGCCAGCAGGCGCGCCTGCAGGACCGCCAGTTGTGCAATGTCCGATTCACGCCGCAGCCAGCGCACATCGGGGTGGCGCCGCACGATGCCAGACGCGGTGCATGGTGCGTCGAGCAGGATCGCGTCGAACGGCACGCCACCGCAGTGCGCCGCCCACCAGTCCTGCGGGCGGGCCGCGTCGGCCACCAGCACCTGGGCGCTCAGGCCGAGGCGCTGCAATGTGTCGCCAATGCGGGCCGCGCGTGTGGCATCGATTTCCAGCGCCGTCACGGCCAGCGGGGCCCCCGCACCTGCGTATTCCAGCAGGTGGGCGGTCTTGCCGCCCGGGGCGGCACAGGCATCCAGCACACGCAGGGGGCGGGCCAGGTCCAGTCCGTGCAACAACAGCGGGGCCGCCTTCTGCGCAGCGGCGTCTTGCACGGACACCCACCCTTCTGCAAAGCCCGGCAGGCTGGTTACGGGCACGGCCTGCCGCAGCACCAGGCCCGAGTCTTCGACAGCAGTCGCTTCCAAATTGATAGCTTTCAGCGCTTGCTGGTATTGCGCCAGAGCCACTTTTTGCTTGTTAACCCGCAGAGTCATCGGCGCCTGGGTGTTGTTGGCTTGCAGGATGTGCTCCCAGTGCTCTGGATGGTCCTTGCGCAGGCGGGCGATCCACCACGCCGGGTGGTTCCAGCGTGCAGCGGGATCTGCATCGGTGCGGGCGACCAGCGCGTCGCGCTCCCGCAGAAAGCGGCGCAGGCAGGCGTTGATGAAGGACGACTGCTGGCGCGTAGGGGGATGGTGCTTGGCCGCCTCCACCGCTTGGTTTACCAGGGTGAAAGGCTCGTAAGGCGCCTCGTCCGGATGCCAACTCAAGGCCAGGGCGCTGCAGAGCAATGCGTCCGCCGCCGGTGGCGGGGGGCGTTGTACCAGGCAGCGGGCCAGGGCCTGCGCGCGGCCCGCGTGGCGCAGCACATGGAACAGCAGGGCCTGCACCCCAGGGCGCAGCGGCTCCGGCACTGCCGCCACCGCCGCCGTGCCCGACTGGCCTGCACGGATGGCCTGCAGCGCGCCCGCCACCCCGATGAGTTGCTGCCACAGGGCGGGAGCCGGCGCATGTGGCTGCCCGGCGCGCCCGGCAGAGCCGTCGCCTGGCATTGACGCGGTTGGCCTCGCTGCAGCCGCGGGCCGGGCGCTCGCCGCCGGCTGGGGCGCGGGGCCACGCCGAGGGGCGCCGCCGTGAGAGGATCGGTTCATCGCAGGCTCCTCGTGGTCATTGCAAAGCCTCCAGCGCGCGGGCCGGCTTGAAGCCAAACACACGCGCCAGCACGCTGGCAGGAAACTGCGCGATGGCTTCGTTGTACTGGCCCACGGCATCGTTGAACACGCGGGCGGCCTGTTCGTTTTGCTGCACGTGCTCGTCCCACCGCAAGTGCCACACATTGGAGGCGGCCGGGGCCTCGTCGCCCGGTGCAGCATCGGTGCCGCGAGTGGCAACCTGCCAGGTGTCGCGCAGCACGACGCGCGCAGCCGTGAGGGCCGCCACCCCGTCCACGGACAGGGGGCGCGCGCGCACCACGGCCAGGCAGGCGCTGAGTTGGGTGGTGGCGCCTTGTAGCGCGGCCAGGTCCTGGTCGACGCCGTCCACCAGCAGGGCGCGCTGCACGGTATGGGCGGCATTGAATTCGCCCAGCAGCGCCACCATGCGCACCATGTGGGCGTCAAAGCTGCCGAAGGCCTGCGCCACGGCCGAGCGCAGGCGCATAAGCCGGTTGTAGGCGCCAAGGGCCCAGAACAGCACGATGGCGAATGCCATCCAGAAAAGGGGCGATGACCACATGACATGCTGCCGGGGCGCCTGCTGCGCCCCGGCCCGAAAAGTTGCTGGAAAACCGGCGGAACGCGTGTCCGTTCCATAAAAAAGGCGCCCCCGCCTGTCAAGGGACAGGGCGGGGGCGCCTTGCTGAGCGAGCACTACAGCCCGGGGGCGCGTCAGTCGGCGGCAGAGCCTGCGGCGTCGGAGCCAGCGGCGACGTCCGCTGTCTCAGCCTGCGCATTCATCTCAGCGGCTTCGGCTTCGGCGATGGCACGGCGCTCGGCGTCGTCCATGGCATCTTTGGCCTTGCGTGCCTGGTGGTAGGCCAGGCCCGTACCGGCAGGAATCAGGCGACCCACGATGACGTTTTCCTTCAGGCCACGCAACTCGTCGCGCTTGCCCATGATGGCAGCTTCGGTGAGCACGCGGGTCGTTTCCTGGAAGGAAGCGGCCGAGATGAACGAGTCGGTGGACAGCGATGCCTTCGTGATACCCAGCAGCAGGTTGCTGTAGGTCGCGGGGATCTTGCCCTCGGCCTGCAGTGCCTCGTTGGTGTTGAGGATTTCGGAGCGCTCGACCTGTTCGCCGGCAATGTAGTTCGACTCGCCGACGTTCTCGACCACGACACGGCGCAGCATCTGGCGAACGATCACCTCGATGTGCTTGTCGTTGATCTTCACGCCCTGCAAGCGGTACACGTCCTGCACTTCATCGACGATGTAGCGCGAGAGTTCTTCGATACCCAACAGGCGCAGGATGTCTTGCGGGTCGGCCGGGCCGTCCACAATCGATTCGCCCTTGTTCACCACCTGGCCTTCGTGCACCAGGATGTTCTTTTCCTTGGGCACGAGTTCTTCGAACACATGGCCTTCGGGGTCGGTGATCTGCAGGCGGACCTTGCCCTTGGTTTCCTTGCCGAACGACACGGTACCGGTCATCTCGGCCAGCGTGCCCTTGTCCTTGGGCGTGCGGGCTTCGAACAGCTCGGCCACGCGGGGCAGACCGCCGGTAATGTCGCGGGTCTTCTGGCCTTCGACCGGAATACGCGCCAGCACTTCGCCGGGGCCCACGTCCTGGCCGTCGCGCACCTGGATCAGCGCGCCGACCTGGAAGCCGATGGTCACCGAGTGGTCGGTGCCAGGGATCTTCACTTCGTTGCCTTGCGCGTCAATCAGTTTCACTTGCGGACGAACGACCTTGGCAGCGCCGCGGCGCTTGGGGTCGATCACCACCAGCGTGGACAAGCCGGTCACATCGTCCACCTGCTTGGCGACGGTGAGGCCCTCTTCGACATTCTCGAACTTGATCTGACCGGCAAACTCGGTGATGATGGGGCGCGTCAGCGGATCCCAGTTGGCCAGGATGGTACCGGCCTTGATCTGCTGGTCGGCCTTGACCGTCAGCGTGGCGCCGTAAGGCACCTTGTGGCGCTCGCGCTCGCGGCCATGCTCGTCGTGAATGATGATTTCACCCGAACGTGCAATCACCACCAGCTCGCCCTTGGTGTTGCTCACATAGCGCATCGTGGCGTTGAAGCCGATCACGCCGTTGGACTTGGCTTCCACGCTGGAGGCAATGGCAGCACGCGAAGCGGCACCACCGATGTGGAACGTACGCATGGTCAGCTGCGTGCCCGGTTCGCCGATGGACTGGGCAGCGATCACACCCACGGCTTCGCCGAGGTTGATCAGGCCGCCACGGCCCAAGTCGCGGCCATAGCACTTGGCGCACAGGCCGTAGCGGGTTTCGCAGGTCAGGGCCGTACGCACCTTCACTTCATCCACGCCAGCCGCTTCGAGCTCTTCGATGAGGTCTTCTTCCAGCATCGTGCCGGCCGGCACCAGCACCGCACGCGTTTCAGGGTGCAGCACGTCTTCGGCAGCGGTGCGGCCCAAGATACGCTCGCGCAGCGATTCGATCACCTCACCGCCTTCGACGATGGCGCGCATCAGCGAACCGTTGGCGGTCTCGCAGTCTTCCTCGGTGACCACCAGGTCCTGCGTCACGTCCACCAGACGGCGGGTGAGGTAACCCGAGTTCGCCGTCTTCAGCGCCGTGTCGGCCAGGCCCTTACGGGCACCGTGGGTGGAGATGAAGTACTCCAGCACGTTCAGACCTTCGCGGAAGTTCGCGGTGATAGGCGTTTCGATGATCGAGCCGTCTGGCTTGGCCATCAGACCCCGCATACCGGCCACCTGGCGGATCTGGGCGGCAGAGCCGCGTGCGCCGGAGTCGGCCATCATGTAGATGGAGTTGAAGGACTCCTGGTCCACTTCCTTGCCGTGGCGGTCCACCACTTTCTGCTTGGACAGCTGGGCCATCATCACCTTGGACACTTCGTCACCGGCCTTGCCCCAGATGTCCACCACCTTGTTGTAGCGCTCGCCAGAGGTGACCAGACCGGACACGTACTGCTGTTCGATCTCTTTGACCTCCTTCTCCGAGCGCTCGATGATGCCGGCCTTCTGGGGCGGCACCAGCATGTCGTCGATGGCGATGGAGATACCGGCACGCGTAGCCAGGCGGAAGCCGTTTTGCAGCAGCTTGTCGGCGAACACCACGGTTTCCTTCAGGCCGCACTTGCGGAAGGACACGTTGATCAGGCGCGAGATTTCCTTCTTCTTGAGCGCCTTGTTCATGTTGCTGAACGGCAGTCCCTTGGGCAGGATCTCGGACAGCAGCGCGCGGCCCACGGTGGTTTCCACCAGCGAGGTCGATGGCACGAATTCGCCCGTGGCCTTGTCCTTGGTCCACTCGGTCATGCGCACGGTGATCTTGGCGGCCAGTTCGACTTCACCCGCATCCAGTGCGCGCTGTACTTCGCCTGTGTCGGCGAACACCAGGCCTTCACCCTTGCCGTTGATACGGTCACGGGTGGCGTAGTACAGGCCCAGCACCACGTCCTGCGAAGGCACGATGGAGGGTTCGCCCGAGGCCGGGAACAGCACGTTGTTGGAGGCCAGCATCAGCGTGCGGGCTTCCATCTGCGCCTCCACCGACAGCGGCACGTGAACAGCCATCTGGTCACCGTCGAAGTCGGCGTTGAAGGCCGCGCAAACGAGGGGGTGCAGCTGGATGGCCTTGCCTTCGATCAGGATGGGCTCAAAGGCCTGGATGCCCAAACGGTGCAGCGTAGGCGCACGGTTCAGCATCACAGGGTGTTCCTTGATGACCTCTTCCAGGATGTCCCACACCACGGGGGTGCCGGATTCGACTTCCTTCTTGGCAGCCTTGATCGTCGTCGCGATACCCATGGCTTCGAGGCGCGAGAAGATGAAAGGCTTGAACAGCTCCAGCGCCATCAGCTTGGGCAGACCGCACTGGTGCAGCTTGAGCGTCGGGCCCACGGTAATCACGGAACGACCGGAGTAGTCCACGCGCTTGCCCAGCAAGTTCTGGCGGAAGCGGCCCGACTTACCCTTGATCATGTCGGCCAGGGACTTCAGCGCGCGCTTGTTGGCGCCCGTCATGGCCTTGCCGCGGCGGCCGTTGTCCAGCAGCGAGTCAACAGCCTCTTGCAGCATCCGCTTTTCGTTGCGCGCGATGATTTCAGGGGCCTTCAGCTCCAGCAGGCGGCGCAGACGCGAGTTGCGGTTGATGACGCGGCGGTACAGGTCGTTCAGGTCCGACGTGGCGAAACGGCCGCCGTCCAGCGGCACCAGCGGACGCAGGTCTGGGGGCAGCACGGGCAGCACGTCCAGCACCATCCACTCGGGCTTGATACCGGACTTCTTGAATGCCTCAAGCACCTTCAGGCGCTTGGCGTTCTTCTTGACCTTGACTTCGGAGCCGGTCAGGTCGCCGCGCAACTTCTCGATCGACAGGTCGATGTCGATGGATTCCAGCAGGTCCTTGATGCCTTCAGCGCCCATCTTGGCGATGAACTCGTCGCCGTATTCCTTGCGCTTCGCGTCGTAGTCGTCCTCGGACATGATGCTGAACTTCTTCAGCGGGGTCATGCCCGGGTCGGTCACCACATAGGCTTCGAAGTACAGCACGCGTTCGATGTCGCGCAGCGTCATGTCGAGCACCAGGCCCAGGCGTGAAGGCAGCGACTTCAGGAACCAGATGTGGGCGCAAGGCGCGGCCAGATCGATGTGGCCCATGCGCTCGCGGCGCACTTTGGTTTGCGTGACTTCAACGCCGCACTTCTCGCAGATCACACCGCGGTGCTTGAGGCGCTTGTACTTGCCGCACAGGCATTCGTAGTCCTTGATGGGACCGAAAATCTTGGCGCAGAACAGGCCGTCGCGCTCGGGCTTGAACGTACGGTAGTTGATGGTTTCAGGCTTCTTCACTTCACCGAAAGACCACGAACGGATCTTCTCGGGCGAAGCCATGCCGATGCGGATGGCATCGAAGTGCTCATCCGGCGTGAATTGCTTGAACAGGTCGAGTAGCGATTTCATGTGACTCTTTCCTTTTCGTCAAAAATCATAGCTGGCAGCGCTTGATACATGGGACTTTGCACACCAAAACACATGCAAAGCCTTTAACAACAAGCGCTAGCAGCTCACTTTTTTAATAATCCCGATCCTGTTCAGGAGCGTTCGAGTTCGATGTCCAGGCCCAGGGAACGGATTTCCTTGACCAGCACATTGAACGATTCCGGCATGCCGGCTTCGATGGCGTGTTCGCCCTTGACGATGGACTCGTACACCTTGGTACGGCCCACCACGTCGTCGGACTTCACAGTCAGCATTTCCTGCAGCACGTAGGCGGCGCCGTAAGCTTCCAGCGCCCACACTTCCATTTCCCCGAAACGCTGGCCACCGAACTGGGCCTTGCCGCCCAGAGGTTGCTGGGTAACCAGCGAGTACGGACCCGTCGAGCGGGCGTGCATCTTGTCGTCCACCAGATGGTGCAGCTTGAGGTAGTGCATGTAGCCGATGGTCGTGGGACGCTCGAAGCGTTCGCCCGTGCGGCCGTCGTACAGGTAAGCCTGCGTGCGCGACTCGGTCAGGCCCTTGCGGTCCTTGATGTCGTCGGGGTAGGCCAGCTTCAGCATGTCCTTGATTTCTTCTTCCGAAGCACCATCGAACACCGGGGTGGCATAGGGCACACCGTTGGACAGGTTCTGCGCCATGGCCAGCAGGTCGTCATCACTCAGTTGCGACAGGTCCTCGGTGCGGCCACGGGAGTTGTAGACCTCTTCAAGGAACTTGCGCACTTCGGCAGCCTTGGCCTGCTCGCGCAGCATGTCGCCGATGCGCTGACCAATACCCTTGCCAGCCCAGCCCAGGTGGACTTCCAGCACCTGACCGATGTTCATCCGCGAGGGCACGCCCAGCGGGTTCAGAACGATGTCGGCAGGCGTGCCGTCGGCCATGTAAGGCATGTCTTCGACCGGAACGATCTTGGACACCACACCCTTGTTACCGTGGCGGCCGGCCATCTTGTCACCAGGCTGCAGGCGGCGCTTGACGGCCAGGTACACCTTGACCATCTTGAGCACGCCCGCAGGCAGCTCGTCGCCTTGCGTGAGCTTCTTGCGCTTTTCTTCAAAGGCGAGGTCGAAGCTGTGGCGGGTCTGTTCCAGCGCGTTCTTGATGGATTCGAGCTGGGTGGCGACTTCGTCTTCCGCGGGGCGGATGTCGAACCAGTGGAACTTCTCGACGGAGGCCAGGTAGGCCTTGTCGATCTTCGTGCCCTTGGCCAGCTTCTGCGGGCCACCGTTGGCCACGCGGCCTGTCAGCAGCTTTTCGATACGGTCGAACGCGTCGGCCTCGACGATGCGCAGCTGGTCGTTCAGGTCCAGGCGGAAGCGCTTGAGTTCATCGTCGATGATCTGCTGGGCGCGCTTGTCGCGCTGGATGCCTTCGCGGGTGAACACCTGCACGTCGATCACGGTGCCCGACGAGCCTTGGTCCACGCGCAGCGAGGTGTCCTTCACGTCCGAGGCCTTCTCGCCGAAGATGGCGCGCAGCAGCTTCTCTTCAGGCGTGAGCGTGGTTTCACCCTTGGGAGTGACCTTGCCGACCAGCGTATCGCCAGGCTGCACTTCGGCACCCACGTAGATGATGCCGGACTCGTCCAGGCGGTTCAGTTGCTGTTCCGACAGGTTCGGAATGTCGCGCGTGATTTCTTCGGCGCCCAGCTTGGTGTCGCGGGCCATCACCACCAGTTCCTCGATGTGGATCGAGGTGTAGCGGTCTTCGGCCACCACGCGCTCGGAGATCAGGATCGAGTCTTCGAAGTTGTAGCCGTTCCAGGGCATGAAGGCGATCAGCATGTTCTGGCCGATGGCGATTTCGCCGAAGTCCGTCGATGCGCCGTCGGCGATCACGTCACCCTTGACCAGCATGTCGCCCTTTTTGACGATGGGGCGCTGGTGGATGTTGGTGTTCTGGTTGGAACGCTGGTACTTGATGAGGTTGTAGATGTCCACACCCACTTCGCCGGCCACCGCTTCGGCGTCGTTCACGCGCACCACAATGCGGGTCGCGTCGACGTAGTCCACCACACCACCGCGGGTAGCGGTGACCACGGTGCCGGAGTCGACAGCGGCCACGCGCTCAATGCCCGTGCCCACCAGGGGCTTCTCGGGACGCAGCACTGGCACGGCCTGGCGCGACATGTTGGCGCCCATCAGCGCGCGGTTCGCGTCGTCATGCTCCAGGAACGGAACCAGGGAGGCTGCCACGGACACGATCTGCGCGGGCGACACGTCCATGTACTGCACGCGGTCAGCGCCGCACAGAATGGATTCACCCTTTTCGCGGGCCGACACCAGTTCGCCGGTCAGGCGGCCGTCCTTGTCCAGCACCGCATTGGCCTGGGCAATCACGTACTTGCCTTCTTCAATGGCCGACAGGTAGTCGATCTCGTTCGTGACCTTGCCATCCACCACACGACGGTAAGGCGTCTCGATGAAGCCGTACTCGTTCAGGCGGGCGTACAGTGCCAGCGAATTGATCAGACCGATGTTCGGACCTTCAGGCGTTTCGATAGGGCAGACGCGGCCGTAGTGGGTCACGTGCACGTCACGCACTTCGAAGCCGGCACGTTCGCGGGTCAGACCGCCCGGGCCCAGTGCGGACACACGGCGCTTGTGCGTGATTTCGGCCAGGGGGTTGGTCTGGTCCATGAACTGCGACAGCTGCGATGCGCCGAAGAATTCCTTCAGGGCGGCCGAGATCGGCTTGCTGTTGATCAGGTCGTGGGGCATCAGCGGCTCTTGCTCGGCCTGACCCAGACGCTCCTTGACCGCCTTTTCGATACGCGCCAGGCCCGTGCGGTACTGGTTTTCGGCCAGTTCGCCCACGCAACGCACGCGGCGGTTGCCCAGGTGATCGATGTCGTCCACTTCACCGTTGCCGTTGCGCAGGTCCACAAGGATCTTGACCACGGCCAGGATGTCTTCGTTGGACAGGACCATGGGACCGGTAGATTCGTCGCGGCCGATCTTGGCGTTGAACTTCATGCGGCCCACGCGCGACAGGTCGTACGTGTCGGGGTTGTAGAACAGGCGTTGGAACAGCGCCTGCACGGCGTCTTCCGTTGGCGGCTCGCCGGGACGCATCATGCGGTAGATGGCCACGCGGGCAGCGAACTCGTCCACGGTTTCATCGATGCGCAGGGTCTGCGAGATGTAGGCGCCTTGGTCGAGTTCGTTGGTGTAGATGACCTGCAGGTCTTGCACGCCAGCAGAACGCAGCTTCTTGAGCAGCGCTTCGGTCAGCTCTTCGTTGGCCTTGGCAATGATTTCACCGGTGTCCGCGTCCACAATGTTGCGGGCGACCACGCGACCGATCAGGAAGTCTTCGGGCACGCTGATGTGCGTGGTGCCGGACTGCTCCAGCTCGCGCGTGTGGCGGGCCGTGATGCGCTTGTCCTTGGCAACGACGACCTTGCCGCTCTTGTCGGTGATGTCAAAGCGCGCCACTTCGCCCTTCAGGCGGTCGGGCACGAACTCCATCTGCGCGCCGCTGTCCATCAGGCGGAAGTTGTCGTTGACGAAGAAGTTCGCCAGGATGGATTCTGGATTCAGGCCGATGGCTTTGAGAAGGATCGTGACCGGCATCTTGCGGCGACGGTCCACGCGGAAGTACAGGATGTCCTTCGGATCGAATTCGAAGTCCAGCCACGACCCGCGGTAGGGAATGATGCGCGCGGAGAACAGCAACTTGCCCGAGCTGTGGGTCTTGCCCTTGTCGTGCTCGAAGAACACGCCAGGCGAGCGGTGCAGCTGAGACACGATCACGCGCTCGGTGCCGTTGATGATGAAGGAGCCCTTGTCGGTCATCAGGGGCACTTCGCCCATGTAGACCTCTTGCTCCTTCACTTCCTTGACTACCTTGGACTGCGACGTGGAAGACTCGCGGTCGTAGATGATCAGCTGCACCTTGGCGCGCACGGCCGAGGCGAAGGTCAGGCCACGGGTCTGGCACTCGCGCACGTCGAAAGCGGGCTTGGCCAGGTTGTATTCAATGAACTTCATCTCCACAAAACCGTTGTGGGAGACGATGGGGAAAGCAGCGTCGAATGCAGCCTGAAGGCCTTCGATGGTTCTTTTCTGGGGTGCTTTATCTGCCTGCAGGAAAGCGGTGTACGCGTCCTTCTGCATCTGCAGCAGATAAGGGACTTCGAGCACGCTGTCGCGGGTGCCGAAACTTTTGCGGATTCGCTTGCGTTCGGTATAGGAATAGGCCATGAGATCTCCGGGCAAAGACATGAGTCCTGGGTCTTCGACGACTGCCCCACAAGGAGCGTCATCCTTGCGGGCTTGGCGGTTGGCCACTACCAACCATGGCGGACGGTGATGCGTTGCACATCACCCGAACCAAGGCATCTTCTGCTGTCGGGTTTGACAGAAGACACTCGAAAACAGGCGCAGGCAGCGCGGGTTTTCGGGTGTGCTCTGAAAGCGCCAAAGGCTGGAGGCCCTTTGGGAGCCTCCAGCCCTTGCGCAAAGCCGAATTACTTGAGTTCGGCCTTGGCGCCAGCTTCCACCAGCTTCTTGACGGCTGCTTCGGCGTCGGCCTTTGCAATGCCTTCCTTGACGTTCTTGGGAGCGCCGTCCACCAGGTCCTTGGCTTCCTTGAGGCCCAGGCCGGTGATTTCGCGCACCGCCTTGATGACGGACACCTTGTTGGCGCCAGCGTCGGTCAGCACCACGTTGAATTCCGTCTTTTCTTCAGCAGCAGCAGCGCCACCGCCGCCACCAGCGGCAGCAGGAGCAGCCATGGCTGCAGCGCTCACGCCAAACTTCTCTTCAATGGCCTTCACCAGGTCATTGAGTTCCAGGACCGTCATGCTGTCCAGCGCGGTCAAGAATGCGTCTTTATCGAATGCCATTTTGATTTCCTAACAATTGGTTAACAGGTTATTGCCGGCGCTTGGTGTTCAAGCAGCAGCGGCTTCGCCTTCGCCTTTTTTGGCCGCCAGAGCACCCAGCACCACGGCGGTACGGGACATTGGCGACATCAGCAAGCCACACAGCTGAGCCAGCAGAACTTCCTTGGTAGGAATGTTGGCCAGTTGCTTCACGCCGTTCACGTCCAGGGCTTTCCCTGCGAAGGCACCGCCGCGAATCACCAGCTTGTCGTTGGTCTTCGCGAAATCGGCCACCACCTTGGCGGCGGCCACAGCGTCTTCGGAGAAGCCATAGATCAGAGGACCGGTCATCTGATCGGCCACCACGTCAAACTGGCTGCCAGCCACAGCACGGCGGGCCAGGGTGTTCTTCAGAACACTCAGGCTCACGCCCTTGCTGCGGGCGTCAACGCGCAGTTTGGTCATGTCGGCGACCGTGATGCCGCGGTATTCCGCGATCACAAGCGTTTGAGCTTTAGCGGCGAGGCTGGTCACTTCATTGATGACCGCTTCTTTCTCACTGCGATTAAGACTCAAGGTCTACTCCTTAAAATGCGCACTCGGCAGGCGCCTCGTGCGCGCTCTTGTTGCAGCGACCAACTGTTTTAGGAAAATTTCCATCTGCAGCGGGATCGCCATCTGCGTTGGCACCCAGCCCGGGTTTATGCGCGACCGGCTCGCGCACCAACGGTCTTGGATGGCCCGCCACTGACCAAACAGCAGCGGCCCACCACATCAGCGCTGCCATACGGCCGCGCTGAAGATTTCTTGCAATTACGCCGAGATGGATTGCGTGTCCACGCGGACACCCAGACCCATCGTGGAAGACACAGCCACCTTGCGCAGGTACAGGCCCTTGCTGGTTGCGGGCTTGGCCTTGTTCAAGGCTTCGATCAGCGCAGCCAGGTTGCCTTGCAGCTTTTCGTTGTCGAACGAACGGCGACCGATCGTGCTGTGCACGATACCGGCCTTGTCCACGCGGAACTGCACTTGACCTGCTTTGGCGTTCTTCACAGCCGTAGCAACGTCAGGCGTCACAGTGCCCACCTTGGGGTTGGGCATCAGGCCGCGCGGGCCCAGGATCTGACCCAGCGTACCCACAACGCGCATCGCGTCAGGGGCAGCGATCACCACGTCGAAAGGCATGTCACCGGCCTTGACCTGAGCGGCCAGGTCGTCCATGCCCACCACGTCAGCGCCAGCAGCCTTGGCTTCTTCCGCCTTGGCACCTTGTGCGAACACGGCCACGCGGGTCGTCTTGCCGGTGCCGTTAGGCAGCACCACGGCGCCACGCACCACTTGGTCGGACTTCTTGGCATCAATGCCCAATTGCACGGCCACGTCGATGGATTCATCGAACTTGGCGGTGGCAGCTTCCTTCACGATGGCCACGGCCTCGGCGAAAGCGTACAGCTTGGTGCTGTCAACCTTGCCTTGCAGCGCCTTTTGCTTCTTCGTCAGCTTTGCCATGATCAGAGACCCTCCACCGTCACGCCCATGGAACGGGCAGAGCCAGCCAGCGTACGCACGGCGGCGTCAACATTGGCAGCGTTCATGTCCTTCAGCTTGGTCTTGGCGATTTCTTCAAGCTGTTCGCGCGTGATCTTGCCGACCTTGGTCTTCAGAGCGTTGGAAGAACCCTTTTCGAGCTTGATGGCCTTCTTGATCAGAGTCGTCGCAGGCGGCGTCTTGATGATGAAGGTGAAGCTCTTGTCTGCAAATGCCGTGATGACCACGGGCAGTGGCAGACCGGGCTCGACACCTTGAGTCTGCGCATTGAATGCCTTGCAGAACTCCATGATGTTGAGACCACGCTGGCCCAGTGCGGGACCGATGGGTGGGGATGGATTGGCCTTACCAGCTGGAACTTGCAGCTTGATAAAACCGACGATTTTCTTCGCCATGCTTTACTCCTTGCGGGTGATGACGCCTTGGCCTGACGGCCGCAGCTCCCCGGGGTTAACGACTCACAACACTTTCATCCGCACCGAGCCGAAAGGTGCGGCATCCAAAAACAACAGGGGCAGGTGTCAGGTCTTCTCGACCTGTCCGAATTCGAGCTCCACCGGGGTGGAACGGCCGAAGATCATCACGGACACCCGTACACGGCTCTTCTCGTAGTTCACCTCTTCCACCGAGCCATTGAAGTCGGTGAAAGGACCTTCCTTCACGCGGACCAGCTCGCCCACCATGAATTCAATCTTGTGGCGCGGCTTGTCCGTGCCTTCCTGCATCTGGCTGACGATCTTCTGCACCTCGTCTTCCGAGATGGGGGCCGGGCGGTTCTTCGCACCACCCACAAAGCCCGTCACCTTGTTGGTGTGCTTCACCAAGTGCCAGGTGTCATCGTCCATGACCATTTCCACGAAGACGTAGCCAGGAAACAGGCGGCGCTCTGTGGTCTTGCGCTGGCCGTTCTTCATTTCGACCACCTCTTCGGTCGGCACCAGAATGCGGCCAAACTTGTCCTGCATCCCAGCGCGGCCGATGCGCTCCTGGATATTGCGCTCCACCGCTTTTTCCATGCCCGAGTAGGCGTGGACGATGTACCAGCGCAGATCGGGGTTGGCCGAAGCAGAAGCGCCTGCAGGAGCCTCGGCTCCGGTGATGTCTGCAGTGGTTGTCATCATTTTCTCCAACCCAGAATCAGGTCGTACAGAACCCATTCCAGCGTTTTATCTGTGAGCCACAGGAACAGCGCCATGACCACCACAAAGGCGAAAACGTAGGCCGTCATCTGCAGCGTTTCCTTGCGCGTGGGCCAGACGACCTTCTTGACTTCACGCCAGGCATCCTTGGCGAAGGCCACGAACTGACGACCCGATTCCGACACAAGGAAAACACCCGCAGCCGCCAGCAGTCCCACAACGAGCACAGCCCATTGCACATAAACGCCCTGCTTCGCCAGCAGATAAAAACCTGCGACCGACGCAATAACCAAAGCCGCCACCGCAGCGAGCTTCGCCTTGTCCGCGCCTGTATTGACTGTTTCGACCTGTGAGGTGGCCATTTTTGAGTAGTTCCTGCTTGCAATTCACGGCGTCGCACAAGACACCGAAGCCCGCCAGATTCTGGCGGGCTTTTGGGAGGCCACTTTCAAGTGGCAGGGGCAGTAGGAATCGAACCTACAACCTTCGGTTTTGGAGACCGACGCTCTGCCAATTGAGCTATACCCCTGTATACCTTGCTTGGTTAAGCAATGATCTTGGCCACGACGCCAGCGCCCACCGTACGGCCGCCTTCGCGGATAGCGAAGCGCAGACCTTCTTCCATGGCGATGGGGTTGATCAGCTTCACAGTGATCGACACGTTATCACCAGGCATGACCATTTCCTTGTCGGCGGGCAGCTCGATGGCGCCCGTCACGTCGGTCGTGCGGAAGTAGAACTGGGGACGGTAGTTGTTGAAGAAAGGAGTGTGGCGGCCGCCTTCGTCCTTGCTCAGCACATACACCTCAGCCGTGAAGTGGGTGTGGGGCTTGATCGAGCCGGGCTTGCACAGCACCTGGCCGCGCTCCACATCTTCGCGCTTGGTGCCGCGCAGCAGCAGGCCGACGTTGTCGCCAGCCTGGCCCTGGTCCAGCAGCTTGCGGAACATTTCCACGCCGGTGCAGGTGGTCTTTTGCGTGTCGCGGATACCCACGATTTCGATTTCTTCGCCGACCTTGATGATGCCGCGTTCCACGCGACCGGTCACCACGGTGCCGCGGCCGGAGATGGAGAACACGTCTTCCACGGGCATCAGGAAGGCACCGTCCACAGCGCGCTCAGGCGTGGGGATGTAGGTGTCCAGGGCTTCGGCCAGCTTCATGATGGCTTCTTCACCCAGCTTGCCCTTGTCGCCTTCCAGGGCGAGCTTGGCAGAGCCGCGCACGATGGGGGTGTCGTCGCCTGGGAAGTCGTACTTGTCCAGGAGTTCGCGCACTTCCATTTCGACGAGTTCGAGCAGTTCTTCGTCGTCCACCATGTCGCACTTGTTCAGGAACACGATGATGTAAGGCACGCCCACTTGGCGGGCCAGCAGGATGTGCTCGCGGGTCTGGGGCATGGGGCCGTCAGCGGCCGAGCACACCAGGATAGCGCCGTCCATCTGGGCAGCGCCGGTGATCATGTTCTTCACGTAGTCGGCGTGGCCGGGGCAGTCCACGTGGGCGTAGTGGCGGTTGGCCGTTTCGTATTCCACGTGAGCGGTGTTGATCGTGATACCGCGGGCCTTTTCTTCAGGGGCTGCGTCGATCTGGTCGTATGCCTTGGCTTCGCCGCCGAACTTGGCGGACAGCACGGTGGCGATGGCCGCCGTCAGCGTCGTCTTGCCATGGTCCACGTGGCCGATGGTGCCCACGTTGACGTGAGGCTTGGTGCGCTCGAACTTTCCTTTTGCCATTTTTCCGACTCCGAAAAAAATCTATACCAATTCAACAGGATTTCGGCGCAACCAGAAACGGACGCACCTAAAAATGGTGCCCATGGCGGGAATCGGACCCGCGACCTCTCCCTTACCAAGGGAGTGCTCTACCACTGAGCCACATGGGCAGCTTGATGCCACTTGCGCAACACCAAAAACTCTAACTCAACAACCAGCACACACAAGCAATGGAGCGGGAGACGGGAATCGAACCCGCGTCATTAGCTTGGAAGGCTAGGGTTCTACCATTGAACTACTCCCGCATCGGCAACAACCTTTGCGAATTCAGCCCCACATCGCTGCAAGCACTGAACACCAGCTCTCGACACTGCTTTTCTGGTGGAGGGGACTGGATTCGAACCAGTGTAGGCGTAAGCCAACAGATTTACAGTCTGCCCCCTTTAGCCACTCGGGCACCCCTCCGGAGAATTTCGAATTATAGCACCGTTTTTGCCAGGGCAAGAAAAGTTGCTTGATTCAACGTGGCGCGGCTGGCGGGGATCGAACCCACGACCCTTGGCTTCGGAGGCCAATACTCTATCCACTGAGCTACAGCCGCACACGTGCTTCGGCACAGCTGCGCATTATCGCACGCCCGCCCAAACGATCAGCGGAGCGTGCGCAACTCAATCGACTCGGCGGGCAAAGCGAGCCCGAGGCCTGAAAGGTAGGCATCCGTGCTCACGCGCCCCACCCGCGGCAGATCGAAACCGCCGTCGTTCAATATCCAGTTCTGCATCAACCCATCGAACAAGGCATGCAGACCCATCGCTGCCTCCATAGGAGTCATCGGCAATGCAATGCCCTGCTTCTGCGCCGCCACCTCGAAGTCGCGCGCCAACTGGCGAGTGAAGGCGTCCGAGGCCGCAATGTGCCGCTCCCGAACACCAGCAAGCTCGGTCACATATTCCACGCGGTAAAGCGCAATCTCAAAAACCCGCCGTGTGCGCTCATCCGACGACACCATCTGCAACACCAGCGCCATCACGGCCCGCAGGCGCTGCACTGGATCAGGACAGGTGCTGGACTCAAATGCACTGGCCCCCTGCTCAAGCGGCAGGCAGGCACGTTCCATCATGGCGTTGAACAGATCCACCTTGTCCTTGAAGTGCCAGTAGATGGCACCGCGGGTAGCACCTGCAGCCTGGGCAATATCGCTCAGCGAAGCCCGCGACACCCCTTTTTCCAAAAACACCTTTTCTGCCGCGTCAATCAGTCCGTTGCGTGTGGCAATTGCATCTTCTTTTGTCTTGCGCGCCATGTCGTGTGCCTCCATCCTCAAACGCCGGAAATGCCCACCATCCAAAACATATGCAGAACGGCGATCTCATAATTATACATTCATGCTTGTATGTATAATTACCCGCTTCCCCAGTCGGGCTCTGGCCAGAGGCTGTTTTTGCCCTTCGCCCATCCCCTACAACCCCATTCCTTGATGCCCATCAAAAGGACTCTCATGCCCCAACTGCGTGAAACCTCCGCCGTTCCGCCCATTCATGCTGCGACCGCGTCGCGAACGCTCGCCCTGGCAACCCTCGTCACAGCCGCCATGCTCCTGACAGCCTGTGGCAAAACCGACGCCCCGGCAGGCGCTGGGGGTGGAGGCCCGCAAATGCCCCCTGTGGAGGTGGGTGTCGTCACAGCTACACCCGGCGACGTAGGGCTGGTCACTGAACTTCCTGGGCGTGTGGAAGCCTCCCGAGTGGCGCAGGTGCGCGCACGGGCCGCAGGCATCCTGCAACAGCGCCTGTTCAAGGAAGGGAGTGACGTCAAGGCCGGACAAGCTCTGTTCCGCATCGATTCCGCGCCCTACGCAGCCGCGTCCGAAAGTGCCCGCGCAAGTCTCGCCAAAGCCCAGGCCAATCTGGCGCAAGCCAGCGCGCTGGTGGAGCGCTACCGCCCCCTCGTGAGCGCCAACGCGATCAGCAAGCAGGATTTCGTCAATGCCGAAGCCGCAGAGAAGCAGGCGCAAGCCGACGTGGCAGCCGCCAAGGCCGCCCTGCGCACGGCCGATATCAACCTGGGCTATGCCAGCGTGACATCCCCCATTTCCGGGCGCATAGGCCGCGCGCTGGTCACCGAAGGCGCTCTGGTCGGCCAGGGCGAAGCCACGCCGCTGGCAGTGGTACAGCAGATTGATCCGGTGTATGTGAACTTCACCCAGTCGGCCACGGACGTGTTCCAGTTGCGGCGTGCCATGGAAAGCGGCCAGTTCAAGCGCGCCCCCAGCGGCGATGCAGCCAGCGTCAGGCTGGTCCTCGGCGACGGATCTGAATACGGCCTGCCAGGCAAGCTGCTGTTCACCGACCTCTCGGTGGACTCCACCACGGGCCAGGTGACGCTGCGCGCCGAAGTGCCCAATCCCAAGGGCGAACTCCTCCCCGGCCTGTACCTGCGCGTGCGCATCGAGCAGGTGCAGGCGAGCAATGCCATCACGCTGCCGCAGCAGGCTGTGACCCGCACCCAGCAGGGCGACACCGTGAGCGTGGTGGGCGAGGACGGCAAGGTCTCGCAGCGGTCCGTGAAGATCAGCGCCGCGCAGAACAACCGATGGGTGGTGCTGGACGGACTGAAGGCCGGAGAAAAGGTGATGGTGGACGGCTTCCAGAAATTGCAGATGCTGCCCCCCGGCACTCCGGTGAAGCCAGTTCCCTGGCAAGCCCCCGGCACGCCAAGCGCAGCAGCTGCGCCGGCCGCCGAAGCCCCCGCCGCCACAGCTCCCGCAGCCGCGGCGTCCAAGCCATAAGGGGCACCACAGATGGCCAAATTTTTCATTGATCGACCCATCTTTGCGTGGGTCATCGCCCTGTTCATCATGGTGATGGGCGGCGTGGCAATCACGCAGCTGCCCATCGCGCAATACCCGCCGGTGGCGCCGCCCGCCATCGTCATCAACGCAGCGTACCCCGGCGCTTCCGCGCAGACGCTGGAGGACAGTGTGCTGTCCGTCATCGAACGTGAGATGAATGGCTCACCGGGCCTTATCTATATGGAGTCGGTGGCGCAAGCGGATGGCTCCGGCAGCATCACGCTGAGCTTTCAGCCCGGCACGAACGCCGAACTGGCCCAGGTGGACGTGCAGAACCGGCTGTCGCGCGCCTCGCCCCGCCTGCCCTCAGCCGTGACCCAGCAAGGGGTGCGCGTGGACAAGTCGCGCTCCAACTTCCTGCTGTTCACGATGCTCTCTTCGGAGAACCCGAAGATGGACACGGTCGCCCTGGGCGACTACGCATCGCGCAACATCGTGCCCGAGCTGCAGCGTGTTCCCGGCATCGGCCAGGCGCAGCTGTTCGGCACCGAACGCGCCATGCGCATCTGGATTGATCCGGCGAAGATGGTCAGCTTCAACCTTTCGTCCGCCGAGATCACCGCCGCCATCCGCGCCCAGAACGCGCAGGTGGCCAGTGGCACCATCGGGGACCTGCCCAATGTGGCGGGGCAAGGCATTGCCGCGACCGTGGTGGTCAACGGGCAACTCTCCAGCGTGGAGCAGTTCGGCAACGTGGTGCTGCGCGCAAACACGGACGGCTCCACGGTGCGCATCAAGGACGTGGCGCGTGTGGAATTGGGCGGGCAGGCTTATGCCACCTCGGCCCGCCTGAACGGCAAGCCTGCGGTGGGCATTGGTGTGCAGTTGTCGCCCAGCGGCAATGCGCTGGAGGCCGCGAAGGCCGTGCGCGCCAAGATGGACGAGCTGTCGCGTTATTTCCCCGAAGCGACGAGCTGGAGCATCCCCTATGACAGCTCACGCTTCGTGCAGATCTCCATCACGCAAGTGGCCATCACGCTGCTGGAGGCAGTGGCCCTGGTGTTCCTGGTGATGTTCCTGTTCCTGCAGAACTGGCGCTACACCATCATCCCCACCATCGTGGTGCCCATCGCCCTGCTGGGCACGTTCGCCACGCTGCTGGCGCTCGGGTTCTCGATCAACGTGCTGACAATGTTCGGCATGGTCCTGGTCATCGGCATCGTGGTGGACGACGCCATCGTTGTGGTGGAGAACGTCGAGCGCATCATGAGCGAGGAAGGCTTGCCCCCGCTGGAGGCCACGCGCAAGGCCATGCGCCAGATCTCGGGCGCCATCATCGGCGTGACGGTGGTGCTGATCTCGGTGTTCGTGCCCCTAGCGTTCTTCGCGGGCTCCACCGGCAACATCTACCGCCAGTTTTCGGCGGTGATGGTGGCCTCCATCGGCTTCTCGGCCTTCATGGCGCTGTCGCTCACGCCTGCGCTGTGCGCCACGCTGCTCAAACCGGTCGCGGCGGGCCACCACCATGAAAAGTCCGGCTTCTTTGGCTGGTTCAACCGCGGTTTCACGCGCACGGCCAAGGGCTACGAAGGCGTGGTGGCGCGCATGCTCAAGCGTGCGGCACGCTACCTGATCATCTACGCCGCCATCATCGGCGCGGTGGTGGTGGTCTACATGCGACTGCCCACCTCGTTCCTGCCCGGCGAAGACCAAGGCAACATCATCGTGAACGTGCAGCTGCCGCCAGGTGCAACGCAGGAGCGCACGCTGGCTGTGATGCAGCAAGTGGAAGACTTCATCCTCAAGCAGCCCGAAGTGCAGAGCATGGTCGGCGTGCTGGGCTTCAGCTTCTCGGGCCAGGGCCAGAACGCAGCGCTCGCGTTCGTGACCTTGAAAGACTGGAGTGAGCGCCACGGCCCCGGCCAGTCCGCGCAGGACGTGGCGAACCGGGCCTTTGGCGGGCTGATGGGCATCCGCGATGCCTTCATCTTCCCGCTGAGCCCGCCGCCCATCCCTGAACTGGGCAACGCCAGCGGCTTCACCTTCCGCCTGCAGGACCGCAGCGGCGCAGGCCACGAGGCCCTGATCAACGCGCGCAACCAGCTGCTGGGCATGGCCTCTCAGAGCAAGGTGCTGGCCCAGGTGCGCCCGGACGGCTTGGAAGATGCGCCCCAGTTGCAGATCGACATCGACCGGGACAAAGCGAACGCCTTGGGCGTACCGTTCGACGCGATCAACTCCGCGCTGTCCACCGCACTGGGCTCCACCTACGTGAACGACTTTCCCAATCAGGGCCGTCTGCAGCGCGTGGTGGTGCAAGCTGATGCGCCCGCCCGCATGCAGCCAGACGACTTGCTCAAAATCAACGCCAGCAACAGCCAGGGCAAGCCCGTGCCCCTGTCCGCTTTCGCCACCACCCGCTGGGTGAATGGCGCGCAGCAGACGGTGCGCTACAACGGCTACCCCGCCATCCGCATCTCGGGCGCGCCTGCGCCGGGGCAGAGCACGGGGGCCGCCATGGCCGAGATGGAGAAGCTGGCCGCCCAGCTGCCCGCGGGTTTCGGCTACGAATGGACAGGCCAGTCGCGCGAAGAAAAGCTCGCGGGCGCCCAGTCGCTCATCCTCTACAGCTTCGCCATCCTGGCAGTGTTTTTGTGCCTTGCCGCGCTGTATGAAAGCTGGTCGATTCCGCTCGCGGTGATCCTGGTGGTGCCCTTGGGTGTGCTGGGCGTGCTGCTGGCCACGCTGCTGCGCGGCTATGCCAACGACGTGTACTTCCAGGTGGGGCTGATCACGATCATCGGCCTGTCGGCCAAAAACGCGATTCTGATCATCGAGTTCGCCAAGGACTTGCAGGCCCAGGGCCGCAGCGTGGTGCAGTCGGCGCTGGAGGCAGCGCACCTGCGCTTTCGCCCCATCATCATGACTTCCATGGCCTTCGGCCTGGGGGTGGTGCCGCTGGCCATTGCTTCGGGAGCGGGCTCAGCCAGCCAGCGGGCCATCGGCACCGGCGTGCTGGGCGGCATGGTCACCGGAACCGCGCTGGCCGTGTTCTTTGTGCCCGTGTTCTTTGTGGTGGTGCGCTCCCTGTTCAAGGGCAGCGCCCGCCAGCAGGAAATGAACCGGCGCCATGCCGAAGAAGCAGGAGTTGGAATCCATGACTAATCACCGCAGCACCCTTGTGGCCCTGGCGGCCGGCGCGCTGCTGGCAGGCTGCTCGTTCATCCCCACCTACGAGCGCCCTGCCGCGCCAGTGCCCTATACCTACGCCACCGGCGCCGCGCAGGAATCCACCGCACCCGCCGCGTGGCAGGACTACTTTGCCGAGCCCCGGCTGCGCCAGCTGATCGAGATCGCGCTCGCCAACAACCGCGACTTGCGCATCGCTGTGCTCAACATCGAGCAGGCGCGCGCCACGTTCCAGGTGCGGCGTGCAGACCTGTACCCTGGCGTGGGCCTTTCCGCCAACGCCAGCCGCGCACCGGCGGCGGGCACGGGCGACCTGACCAACTCCTTCAGCGTGGGGCTGGCCGTCTCGGCGTGGGAGATCGACTTCTTCGGCCGCATTGCCAGCCTCAAGGAGCAGGCGCTGGCGCAGTACCTGGCCACCGAAGAAGGCCGCAACGCCGCCCAGGTAAGCCTGGTCGCGTCTGTGGCCAATGGCTGGCTGAACCTGCTCGCCGACGAAGAGCTGCTGGAGCTGTCACGCCAGACCCTGGCGTCGCGCGAGGAATCCGTGCGCCTGACCAAGCTGCGCCTGGATTCGGGCGTGGCTTCTGAGCTGGACTATCGCCAGGCCCAATCGCTGACGCAGGCGGCCCGCGCCACGCTGGCGCAGCAACAGCGCCAACGCGCACTGGATGAAAACGCCTTGGCCCTGCTGCTCGGCCAGCCCCTGCCCGACGGCGTGCGCGCTAGCCTGGCTGGCAGCAGGCTGGCAGACGCTCCGGCCATGGCGACGCTGCCCGCGGGCCTGCCCTCCGAGCTGCTCACCCGGCGCCCCGACATCCGCCAGGCAGAGCAGCAGCTGATCGGCGCTAACGCCAACATCGGCGCGGCACGCGCCGCGTTCTTCCCGCGCATTGCGCTCACCGCCCAGGCCGGCACGGCCAGCGGCGAGCTCTCCGGCCTGTTCAAGAGTGGCTCTTGGGGCTTCACCATCGCTCCGTCGCTGCTGCTGCCGATCTTTGATGCGGGTCGCAACCAAGCCAACCTGGACAGCGCCCAAGCGGGCCGGTCCATTGCCGTGGCCCAGTACGAAAAGGCCATCCAGACCGCCTTCCGCGAAGTGTCGGACGCCCTGGCGGGCCAGGCCACACTGCAGGAGCAGGCGCAGGCCCAGCAACTGCAGGCCGAGGCCGAGGCTGCTCGCCTGCAGCTGGCAGATCTGCGCTACCGCAACGGCGTCGCCAGCTACCTGGACCTGCTGGACGCGCAGCGCTCCCTCTTTGCCACCCAGCAGGCCGTGGTGCAGGTGCGGCTGGCGCAGCTGCAGAACCAGGTGGCGCTGTACCGGGCGCTGGGCGGGGGCGTGCCGGCAGACGCGGTGCCAGCCAGCGGGCCGTCCTCCTGAATTGCGGGGCGCCGGGCCCGCAGTGCGCCCGCCTGGGGCGTGCTGGGCCCGCACATATAATTGAGGGTTGATTTCATCATCAAAGCCCCCCGATACAAACTGAGGACGACATGAGCGACAACCACCACGAAGAAGCCCATACCGGACCGATCAAGAACCCCAAACAGCTGCTGGTCGCGGTACTCGCCTCGTTTGTAGTTCCGATCTTCGCCATCATTGGCCTGGTCCTGTATGTCACGTCGGCAGACAAGTCCGCTCCTGGCTCCACCAACCCTGAAAAGGCAATTGCAGAGCGTATCCAGAAGGTCGGCATGGTGGAAATCCGCGACGCCAACCGCCCCCTGGCCAATGGCGAAACCGTCTACAAGGCGCAGTGCGCCGCCTGCCACGCCACCGGTGCGGCGGGGGCACCCAAGTTTGCCGACGCCGATGCCTGGGCCGCGCGCCTGAAGAACGGCTTTGAGGCCCTGGTGACTTCCGCACTCAAGGGCAAGGGCGCGATGGCCCCCCAAGGTGGTGGTGACTTCAGCGACACCGAAATTGCCCGCGCCGTGGCCTACCTGGCCAATTCCGCCGGGGGCAAGTTTGCCGAGCCTGCGGCCCCCGCCGCAGCTGCAGGCGCCACGGCAGACGCTGCCGCCCCTGCGGCGGCAGCCGAAGCTGCAACCACCGCGGCCGCGCCGGCTGCTCCAGCGCCTGCCGCAGAAACCGCACCGGCCGCGGCGACGGCTGCAGCCCCCGTGGCTGCAGCGGCGGCGAACGGCGAAGCCCTGTACAAGCAGGCCTGCCAGGTGTGTCACGCCGCAGGCGTGGCAGGCGCTCCCAAGCTGGGCGACAAGGCCGCTTGGTCGGCCCGGCTGCCTGCCGGGCTGGATGCCCTGCACGCCAGCGTGATCAAGGGCAAGGGCGCCATGCCGCCCCGCGGCGGTGCCGCACAGGCCTCGGATGCCGACCTGCGCGCCGCAGTGGAATACATGACGGCCAGCGTCAAGTAAGCAATAGGCGTAATGAGCGCCGCCCGCAGGGGCGCGCGTTAAAAAACCGGCACGCAATTAAGCTGCCGGTTTTTTTATGGGCGGCCAGTTGCCGAGTTGCTGGCCAGCACGTCCGCGTGGGGGCTGACCACAAAGCCGTAGCGCGCGGGCAGGTCGGCGGCTTGCACGTCCTCGGGCACCCACTGTCCTGCGTCGATGGCTTCGGCCGCAAGGGGCACATCCTGCGTGTGGACCAGGCCCAGCCCCACGGGAGTGGACAGGTACACGCGACCCGCTTCGTCCAGCAGACAGTCTTCCACCGTGGCGCCGAGCCCGGTGTGCGATATCACCGAAAAATCCGGCTGCACGCGCCAGATCCAGGGGGTGAGTTCCAGCTCGACGAACACGCGCTGGGGGCCGTTCTGGAAGAACCACCGTCCTTGCGCGTCGGCCTCGTAGTTGCGGGCGATGAATTCGAGCAGCTTCTCGTGCTCCAGCAGCGAGCCCCGCGCCCGGGGAAACGGCCCCTGGGCCTGCGTGGCGTCGTCGCGCAGATACCAGCGCCCCCGCATGTCCAGGCCCAACCAGCCGTGGACGGCCGGCACGCGGGGCCACTTGGCGATGGCCTGTTTGACGATGTCATCCATGGCGCGATTGTGCGGGCGCGGGCATGCCTGCGGTGTCAGTCTGCGCCGCGAGCCAGGCGCCCACCGCGTCGGGCATGGCACGCACATGCCCGGGCAACCGGCCCTGCGCAAAACCCACGTGCCCGCCGTGCGCGGGCTGCCACAGGGTGACGCAGGGCCCCACCTCATGCACGCCGGGCAGGCTGCTGGCGGGCACGAACGGGTCGTTGCGGGCATTCACCACCAGCGCCGGGATGCGGATATTGCGCAGCAGCGGCTTGGCGGAGGCGCGCTGCCAATAGTCCTCGGTGTTGCGGTAGCCGTGCAGCGGTGCGGTGAAGACGTTGTCAAACGCGTACAGGTCGCGCGCGGACAGCAGCGCATCGCGGTCGAACAACCCGGGGTGCTGCGCCAGTTTGGCCAGCGCCTTGGGCACCAGGGTGCGCATGAACATGCGTGTGTAGATCTGCCGGTTGAACCCCCGACCGATGGCATGCCCGCCCGCAGCCAGGTCGATGGGGGAGCAGACTGCGGCCACAGCATCTGCGCTGCGCGCAGCGTCAGAGCCTACTTCGGCCGCCCAGCGCAGCAGGGCGTTGCCCCCCAGCGACACGCCCACCGCCATCAGCGGGCCGGTGTGTGCGGCGCGCAGGCGCTGCAGCATCCAGCCGATTTCGGCGTAGTCGCCGGAATGGTAGGCGCGCGGCGCGCGGTTGATCTCGCCGCTGCAGCCGCGGAAATGGGGCAAGGCGCAGGCCCAGCCCTGCTCGCGCGCCAGGTCGGCAAAGGCTTCGCAGTAATGGCTGCGTGATGAACCTTCGAGGCCATGGAACACCACCAACAGGGGGCGCGCGGCCTGTGTCAGCGGTTCGGCGCGGGCAGACGGCTGCGCGCCGTCGTCCAGGAAATCGACGTCCACAAAGTCACCGTCAGGCGTGTCCCAGCGCTCGCGGCGGTACACAGGCCGCGCGCCAAACACCCTGCGCGACGCGAGGGCCGGCCAGATGGTCTGCAACTGCCCGCCAGGGAGCCACCGAGGCGCTACGTATTTCATAGCTTTCAGCGCTTATCCAGCAAGCGCTGGGTGGCAAAAACGCTAAAAAACTGAACGTGTGGGGAATCCATGGCGTACACGGCGTGCCTTCGAAGATCGCACATCAGTGCAGTACCGGCCGCTGGGCCTGCACGACCTGGGCGTCGGGCTCGGTGCCGGGGCTGGCGTGGTGGGCCACCATGCGCCAGCCTTCGGGGGTCTTGTGATAGACGTTGGTCGCCAGCACCACGGCCTGGTGCAGGCCGTCCGGCAGCATCACCTCCACCTGCTCGGCCACGCTGTGCACGGCGGCGGTGAGTGCCACCACGCGGTGCACCTGCACGGGACGCGCGCGCACGGTGCCGTTGGCAAACATGCCCTCGAAGGCGGCGCGGATGGCCCCCGGCCCCAGCAGCCGGGGCCCGCCGGGGTGCACGCAGACGATGTCGTCATCTTCCGCCCAGCACGACATCAGCAACTCGATGTCGCCGCGCTGCAGGGCTTCGTAAAAGGCGGATTCGGTCTCGTCAGAAGATCCGCCCAGCGTGGCTGCTTGGGACGTGGAACGGGGCATGGTGAAGCGGGGTTCGGAAGAAAAAAGGAGGAAGCAGGCAAACTGCCGATATTGTGCGGTCACAGCGCCGGGCCCCGCAGCCGCCGGTCTTTTCGGCGGCCCGGTGTTTCTGGCACAGTCTGCGTTTTCTGCCACCCCGGCCCGCGTGCCGGCCATCCGCCATGACACGACGCCTTCTTGCCCTCATCGCCCTGCTGACCGCCACCCTGGCGCTCGGCGGGTGCGGCTACAACGATTTTCAGCGGTTGGACGAGCAGTCCAAGGCCGCCTGGAGCGAGGTGCTCAACCAGTACCAGCGCCGTGCCGACCTGGTGCCCAACATCGTGGCCACGGTCAAGGGCGAGGCCGACTTCGAGCAGGAGACGCTCACCCGCGTGATCGAGGCGCGCGCCAAGGCCACGGCCATCCAGGTCACGCCCGAGACGCTGAACAACCCCGAGGCGTTCAACCGCTTCCAGCAGGCCCAGGGCGAACTGTCGGGCGCGCTGTCGCGGCTGATGGCGGTGTCCGAGCGCTACCCCACGCTGCAGGCCAACCAGGGTTTTCGGGACCTGCGGGTGACGCTGGAAGGGACAGAGAACCGCATCACCGTGGCGCGCAACCGCTACATCCAGAGCGTGCAGGAGTACAACGTGCTGGCCCGCAGCTTCCCCAGCAACCTCACGGCCATGGTGTTCAGTTACGCACCCAAGCCCAGCTTCACGGTGGCCAACGAGGCGCAGATTACTGCGCCGCCCACGGTGGACTTCTCGGCCTCGCGGCCAAAGCCCTGAGCGCCCATCGGGTCCGCGCTCCATCAAAATATGAGCCAAAAGTGCCTCTAGCGCTTATCCATCAAGCGCTGGCAGCTATCTTTTTGATAGTTTTTGCATTGCCGTGGGCGCGGGCGGATGCGGCGCTGGTACCCGTGCCCGCCCTCACCAGCCCCGTCATCGACCAGACGGGCACCCTGAGCGCCGCCGAACTGCAGGCGCTGCAGGTGCAGCTAGAGGCGCTGGCGCAATCGCGCGGCTCGCAGGTGGTGGTGCTGATGGTGAACAGCACGGCGCCCGAGGACATTGCCGCCTTTGCCAACCGCGTGGGCAACGCGTGGAAAGTGGGGCGCCGCGGCGTGGGCGACGGCGTGCTGGTGGTGGTGGCCAAGGGCGACCGGCGCATGCGCATCGAGGTGGCCAAGGCGCTGGAAGGCGCCATCCCCGACATCGCGGCCGCCCGCATCATCGACACGGCCATGAAGCCGCGTTTTCAGCAGAACGACTACGCGGGCGGCCTGCGCGCCGCCATCGCGCAACTGGACGCCCGCATTGCCGGCGAAAACCTGCCCGCGCCCGAGTCCGAGCCTGCCCAGGCTGGCAGCGGCGCGGGCGACAGCGGTTTTGACTGGACAGACCTGGCGCTCTTCCTGTTCTTCGGCGTCATCGTGCTGGGCCCGCTGCTGCGCAGCCTGTTTGGGGGCGCGCCGGGCGGTCTGCTCATGGGCGGCGGCGTGGGCGCGGTGGCGTTCTGGCTCACGTCCAGTCTGGCGGTGGCAGTGGGCGCGGGGCTTCTCGCCCTGGTCTACACCTGGTTCTTCAGCGGCCGCAGCGGCGGGCCCGTGATCCATGGTGGAGGCGATCACAGCCACGGCAGCTGGGGCGGTGGTGGAGGCTGGAGCGGCGGCGGCGGCGGCGGCAGCAGCAGCGGGGGCGGATTCAGCTCGGGCGGCGGCGGCGATTTTGGCGGCGGTGGCGCCTCGGGAGATTGGTGAACCACATGGCAGCGACACAAGCGCCCTCTTCCACTGCGCCCACCGGGCTCTTTCAACGCATCGCTCGCCTGGTGCGGCACCGCTGGGCCGAAGGCGCGCTGCGCCGGAGTTTTCCGCCCGACATGGTAGAGCGTCTGGCGCAGCGCGTGGCTGCCAGCGAACGCCGGCACACGGGGCAGATCCGCATCTGCGTGGAAGGCGGGTTGCCCCTGTCGTACCTGTGGCGCGGCGCCAACGCGCGGGAGCGTGCACTCACCCTGTTTGGCAAGCAGCGCGTGTGGGACACCGAAGCCAACAACGGCGTGCTGATCTACCTGCTGGAGGCCGACCACGCCATCGAGATCGTGGCCGACCGCGGGCTGGCGCGCCATGTGCCGGCGGGCACTTGGCAGGCCATGGTGGCGCAGATGGGCGAGGCCTTTCGCGCGGGGCGCCATGAAGAAGGGCTGACCGCTGCGCTGGCCGAAGTGTCGGCGCTGCTGGTGCGGCACTTCCCAGCAGACGCGGGCACTGCAGCCAGCGAGCCGCACCCCAACGAACTGCCCGACCATCCCACCATCGGCCGCGCGGGCTGAGCACCCCTGGGCGGCAAGCCGCAGAGCGCGGCGCGGCGGCAACGCCTGTCGCCATTCCGCTGGTCACGGGCCGTGTGGCACCTGTACACTTTGCAACAGTCGATGAGCCAGCCCTCCGCGAGAGAGGGCCGCCTCGCTCAGGGCGTTGCCCAGGTGCGGGAGATCGAGACCTCGTTCACTGCGCCGTCCCGGCGGTAAACAAAACGTTCCGCCAACTTCTTGACGAAATGCACACCCAGTCCACCGACATGCCTGTCTTCGAGCGCTGCCTCGACATCGGCAGCCACCAGCGTGGTGGGATCAAACGGCGGTGCCTGATCGCGCAGCACGGCGCTCAGCGTGGCAGGCTCGTCAAACACCACCTTCACCGACACCGGGCCTCCCTGGCCGGCATAGCCGTGGGTGGCCACATTGGTCAGCAGCTCATCCAGCATGAGACCGAACGACGATGCCAGCGGCACGGGCACGCCATGTTCCTCAGCCCAGCCCTCCAGACGCTCGAAGAACGCTGGAAGCTCCGCGACGGTTCCGGACAGGGTGCATTGCAGTTCAGCCGGGTGGTTCATAGGCAGCAAGCGCTGGAAGGGGCCATGGACATTGATCCGCGCCTCCCCACCCGGGTGGGCCAGCGCAATCGTCGGCGCATTGTGGCATGAGCCGGGCGGCGGTTTCTCCTGCTGAAAGAGCCGTGCAGCCGGGCGCGGACGGCCTCAGCGCCCGCGCGCCTGCGGCCTCGCCCGGCTTTGCTGCGCTGTGGGAAGTGGCCGGGCTGTGGCTGCTCATCGTGCTGGCGGGCGTGCTGCTGATCGCCTTTTTGCTGCTCAACGTCCGCACGCACGAAGAGCAGAACATTCAGCGCGCACGGCTGTCGCTCACGCTCGCGGCGCTGCAGGAATCCATCGAGGGCGACCTGGCCCTGGGCCTGGACCTGCCGGACCACCGCGCCGTGCAGCCCCGCCTGGAAAAAGCCCTTTCGGCCGACCGGCAACTGCACGCCATCGACGTGGTGGATCGCGCAGGCGTGGCCCTGTTCAGCACCGACCGCGGCGCCGTGGGCGAGCCGCTGCATCCGCGCGCCGCAGCGGCGGCCGAAACCGGCGACCGCACCGACCGTGCCTGGACCGCGCAGATCGGTACCGAAGCCATCACCGGCTTGCCCCTGCACAACGCCTTCGGTGAGGTGGTCGGTCACATCACAACCAGCTATGCCGCCCCGGCCCCCGCGCTGCAGTGGGCCAATGGCAAACCGCTGCGCGACACACTGCTGAGCCCGCTGCTGCTGGCCACCTGCGGCCTGCTGGTGGCGGTGGTTCTGCTGGGCGGCCTGGCGGCACGCTGGGCGCTGGCGGCGCATTACCGGCACCTGGCGCAGGAGCGCGCAGGCCCGCTGGCCCGGGCGCTCGCCCAGTCAGCGGCCGTGCGCCAGCGCATGGACCTGTGCCTGGCCCGGCTGGACGAAAGCGAGCGCCAGGAATGACCGGCAACGCCGCCCCCCACAAACCATCCGCCGCTGCAGGCGCCGCGCGCACCGGGTCGGCCCTGCGGCTGGGTGCAGCGGCTCTGGTGCTGCTGGTGCTGGCTGCGGCCCTGCTGGCCGGGCTCACCCACCACCAGCTCCGGGACATGCGCCAGGACAGCGAACGCACCCGCGCCCAGCTGATGGCCGAGTCGCTGAGCCAGCGCATCGCGCATGCGCTGGAGATCGGCATCCCCATGGACGCGCTGGTGGGGGTAGATGCGCTGTTCAACCAGCGCCTGGTGGCCCACGCCGACATCCATTCCATCGCCCTGCTCAAGGTCGCAGGCCAGGTTTTGCACCGCGTGGAGCGGGACCGCGCCGCCCGTGCCAACGCCGGCACCGTGGCCGATGCGCCGGTGGTGGTGGGCGGCATCACCCAGGGCACGGTGCGCCTTGTGCTGCAGGAGACGGGTGCGGGCGCCTTTGCCCGCAGCGCTGCGGCACTGCTGATCCCCACCGTCCTGCTGCTGGCCACGCTGGCCTTTCTGGCGGCCCGCTTCTCGGAAGCCCACGGTCCCCTGCTGCGCAACCATGCCGTGCGACTGGCCACCCGGGCCATTGCGGGCGGGCGCTACGACCGGTCGGTGGTACTGCCCAACCGGCGCGGTTTTGACCTGCGCGCCCAGCAGCTCAGCCACGCAGTGCGCGGCGTGCACGAGACTCTGGTGCGGGTGCGGCGGCTGATCGCATCGCTGCGCCAGACCGAACCCCAGGCCCACCGGCGCGACTACCTGGACAAGCTGCTGGCCGACGCCGAGGGCCACAACCGCTTTGCCGAGCACGGCCTGGTGCAGATCCGCGTGGTGGCGGCCGAGGCGCAGACGTTCTGGGCCAGCCTGCTGCTTGCCATGGGCGCCGCCGCCCTCCCCGGCCTGCTGCTGGCGCAGGCCCTGTCGGCAGGCAGCGTTGCATTGCACGCAGCCGGCGTAGCAAGCACCTGGCTGGGCGCCGCCGCGCTGGCAGGCGGGGTGACACAACAGCGCCGCTGGCCTGCGCTGTCGGTGCTGTTCTCGGCCTGCGCCGCGCTGGTCGCCATGGCGGGGGTCTTGGCCACGGGGGTCCTCGCCAACCTGGGCGAACACGACGTCCTGTACGGCACGGCCGCGTGGTGCGGGCTGTCTGCCGGGGCGGTGCTGGCCGCCTGCTCGGCTGTGGAGCGGTCCGCCTATCGGCACGGCCACGCGCACGCCATGCCGCGGTGGCCGGCCGCGGCGCTGGGCGCGTGGCTGAGCGCCGCCGTCTGGCTGGGGCCCGCGCTGGGCGCGGTGGCAATGGCGGCCCTGGGCGCGCTGTACGGTGTGCTGGCCGTCATGCTGCCCGTGGTGTGCGCGGGCTTCCTGCTTCTGCGCTGGAACGAACCCCGCAGCCCCTGGCGCAACCGCGTGCGCGACCCGCATGCCGGCCTGGTGGAGGCTGTCGCCACGGTTCGCGCACAGCCCAGGGGCATCGGCCTGGGCGTGTCCCTGGCCTCCGGGCTGGTGGCGGCGCTTGGTCTGGCGGCCTCCACCGCGCCTGCGAATCATCTGGACAACCCCGTACTGGCTTGTGCGTTGGGCCTGGGGCTGGTGGCAGGTCTGCTGGCGCCCGCGCGCGTGCGGCGCGGCCGCGGCGGGGTCCTGCTGCTGATGGCTGCCGTACTGAACGGCCTGGCCTGGGCCGTGCCAGCCAGCTGGGTTGCGCACCCGGCCCTGCTGGGCGCGGCGGGACTGTGCACCGCCGCCCTGCTAGGCCACACCCTGGCCGCGGTGCAGCGCATGGAGTCCCGCCCGCCTGCGCTGTGGCTGCTGGGCGCTGCCGCAGGCGCCGCGCTGGCCGGGGCGCTGCTGGCTGTGGGCTGGACTCCGGCCGGTGCCAGCCTGGCGGCCACCGGGGCCCTTGCCTGGAGCGTGTGGCGCCATCGGAGCGCGCCGCCCCAGGGCTTACCAAGGGGCCGTGATGCAGCTTAGAAGTCGGATCATGCTCATTCTGCTGCTGGCCATGGCCTTGCTGGTGGCAGCGCTTGGCACCATGGGCTGGCTGGGGGAGCAGCGTTGGGAGCAGCGCTACAACGAGGCATTGTTGCAGGGACAGCGCATTGCCTGGGACAAGCTGCAGAACGAAAGCCTGGAGCGGCAGGACGCCCTGGCCCGTCGGCTGCTGGAAGACCCCGCGTTTCGCAACCCGCAGGCGCCAGGTGCCGCCCAGCGCATCGACACCCTGCTGGCGAATGCCGTGCGGCAGGCTCCCGGGCTGCGCATCGACATCGTGGCGCCGGGCGGTGGCCTGGTGTCCACCACCGAGCCGGGCTTCGATCCGCAGCCCCTGGCTGAATACGGCTGGGTCAAGGCCGCCATGAGCACGGCCGCCGGAGGCGTGCGCGGGCTGAGCCAGGTGGCGCCGCGCGAATACGCATGGGTGGTGGTGCACGGTTTTGAAGGCGGCGCCCTGGCTGTGGGGCAGGACGTGTCGCGGCGGCTGCCCGAGCTGGCCGCGTACCTGGGCGGAGAGATGTTTTTGGTGAACATGCGTGGCAAGGAGACGCTGGGCACCCAGCCCGGGGCGCTGTCCGCCACCGGTGCCGTGGTGCCGGTGCGGTCGCCGCAGGCCATCATCCTGTCGACACCCACACAGGGTGACGGCAATGGCGCCGGCAAGGCGGCCCTGCAGCTCATCAGCCAGCCTGTGCTCAACCCCGACAACCGCGTGGTGGGCGCGCTGGTGTGGATGCAGGACGTGAGCGCGCAGCACCGCTCGGACCAGTTCTTCAACATTGCAGCAGCTGGCGGAGCCCTGCTGTTTGCGGTGCTCATCGTTATGGGCTTGGCGGCCTACATGCAGCATGCAATGGAGCCGCTCACGCGCTCGGTGGGCGTGCTCAAGGCCCTGGCCAGCGGTGCCACGGATGCCTCGCTCGACGACGGCGAAGAAGAGGCCGAGGACGAATCCGGCGCCATTGCGCGGGGCGTGGTGGCCATCCGCTCCGAACTGCTCAACCTGGAGACACTGCGCCAGGAGCGCATTCGCACACGGCACCAGCAGGAGCGCCTCATCCGCGACCAGCTGCGGTCTCTGGCCGAGAGCCTGGATCCGACCTCGCGCGACGAGATACTGGCGGCGCTGGGCAGTCGCGGCGAAGCCCCTGCGGCCCAGGCAACGCCGCCGGCGCAGTCATCGGCCAGTGCAGACACTCTGCCCCACAGCTCGCCCAACCAGTTGGCGGAGCTGGCCGGTATCCTGGGCCGCATGTCGGGGCTGGTCAGCACCCAGCAGAGCCGTTTGCTCAAGCTGCTGCGCGAGCTGCAGGCCGCGGTACAGACCCAGGCCATGCTGGCCAGCCTGCAGCAGGAGCTGGAGATTGCGCGCCAGATGCAACTGTCCATCCTGCCGCGCTCGGCGCCCGACGTGGGCGAGGTGGACATCGCCGCCACCATGATTCCCGCCAAGGAAGTGGGGGGCGACTTCTACGACTACTTCCCCATCGACGACGAGCACCTGGCCGTGGTTGTGGCCGACGTGTCCGGCAAGGGCGTGCCGGCGGCGTTCTTCATGGCTATTTCTCGCACTCTGCTCAAGAGCAACGCACTCTTCCTGCGCGTGCCGGGCGCGACCATTGCCGCGCTGAACGACCAGCTCTGCGCGGAAAACGACCAGATGATGTTCGTGACCGTGTTCTACGGCGTTCTGCACCTGCGCAGCGGCCGGCTCACGTACGTCAATGCGGGCCACAACCCTCCCGTATGGCTGCAGGGCGGCAAGGCCCGATACTTCGAGCGCGGCGCCAACATGGCGCTGGCGGTGATGGAAGGGCAGGACTACATCGAAGGCGAGATCGTGTTGTCGCCCGGTGAAACGCTGCTGCTGTACACCGATGGCGTGACCGAAGCCAATAACCAGGAGGGCACGCTGTTTGGCGAGCCCGCGCTGCTGGCCGCCATGGAGGCAGTGGCCGCCGACCCGGTGCACAAGGGCCACGCGGGCGGCGTGCCGCAACGGGTGGTGCAGGCGGTGCGTGCCTTCGAAGCCGGTGCGGCGCAGGCCGACGACATCACCGTGGTGGCAATCACCTACCAGGGAGCGCGGTCGTGATGCAGGTGCCGCACATAGCGCAAGCGCACGCCCGATGCGTCGCGCACCTCGCCGATACAGGCGTAGCCCGACGACGCCGCATCGCGCAGCGCCCCGAAGTCGTTGCTGGGCAACAGTATTTCATCGGCCATGTCGAAATGCAGGCCATGCTCCAGGTCGATCATGGCGACATGGCGCTGCAGCCCATCGATGGCGCCGGTCCACGCGATGTGCAGTCCCTGGCGCAGCAGGTTGTGGCGGCTGGAGTGGTTGTGCAGGGACACCATGGCGAGGCACACAGGGCGGCCCCGGGCGTGCGCCAGCGACAGGCGCGCCGCCAGCAGCACCCGTTGCAGGCCGTGGCCGCGCCATGCGGGAACCACCATGCAACTCGACAGATGCGTGACGCGGCCTTGTTGCGCTGCCGACAGGCCGATGGTGCTGCCCAGATTCAGCGCCGCGCCCCCACAAGCCGGAAAACCCACCATCGCATAGGCCACCAGCTCGCCGTGGGCGAACACGCCAATGGTTTCGCCAGCGGGTTCCGTGTGGGCATCGAAAAAAGCGCGCTCATCGTCCTCGCGCACATAGAGATCAGGGTCAGGCAGGCCAGCGATTACTGTGTCGCGCAATGCCAACCAGGCACCGAAATCGCCCGGCAGCAGCAGGCGCGCGCGCAGCTCCGGGTGCTGCCGAAACACGACATCCGGTGGCAAAAAAGGGCGGGCATGGTGGATCAGCGACAGCAAACCAGGGACTCCAGCAGCGGACGTGCGAGTGTGCACTACGTCGCTGATGTTGCAAAGAAATACAAACACGCAGCGACCGGCGTTGCACAGGCCGGCTTGCCAGAGGGACCCCACCATGACTGACACTCCCACCCCCAGCCCGGTCGAGGCTCCCGCAACCGACCTCGTCCCCCCGCGCACCGACCTTGCAGCCCTGCAACCCCGGCTGCGGCGCGAGTCGCTGATTTTTGCGGCGATCTTCTCGCTGGCGCTGTTTGGTCTGTCGCTGGTCCTCATCGCATGGCGCACTGAGCAGTTGCTCACACAGCTGTCGCAGGACCGTGTGGTGCGCCTGATGCACCAAGTGGCGGACGAGGCCGAGCGCGGCATGCAGTTTGGCGTGGCAGTGGCCGACCAGACCTCGCTGGTCGAGCGGCTGCAGCGCCTGCAGTCCGAAGACAAGGCCGTGCGCGCCGTGTTTGTGGACACCGACCGGGGCGAGGTGATCGCGAGCGCCGGTGACGAAGCGCTGCGCACCGGCATCGACCTGCGCTGGAACGCGCCCCTCCTGGGCAACGGCCCCGACCACCCGCCCAGCGTGCGCACCACGGCGCGGGCGGTGTACGTGGGCACCGCCATGTTTGATTCCACCGGCGTGCCCGCAGCGACATTGTGGGCGGCCATGGACCCCGGGGAGGTGCGCAAGCAGGCGCACGATGCGGCGCTGAGCATGGTGCTGAAGGCCCTGCCGCTGATCGCCTTTACCCTGTTCCTTACTTGGTGGGCGCTGCTGCGGTGGAGCACGCGGGTCATGGGATCAGTGCAGCCCGACCGCAGCGGCCTGCGCCCCACTGGATACGGCAAGGCGCTGTGGGTGGCACTGGCCCTGGCGCTGGTGGCAGCGCCGTTCAGCATGGTGTGGATTGCGCGCGAGGCGGCACGCCCCTTCGTCACTCAGCAGATCCAGAGCAACGCGGATGCCGTGGGCCGAGCCCTGGCCGGACAGGTGGCGCGGGCCATGGCCGCTGGTGTGCCCTGGGAGGGTCTGAGCGGTGTGGACGAACTGTTCAAGAAGCAGCTGGCCGAAGCCCCGGAGCTGAGCTATCTGGCGCTGCGAAAGGGCGATGCGCCGGCCACCCACGCCACCTGGGGGACGCAAGCCGCCGCGTCGCAGCGTGAGTCCATGCCCGCTGCGACTGTTAGCGCAGGCGATGGTGCGGGCGGCAGCGATAGCGACGACGTGTACCGCCGCGCGGTGGCGGTCACAGACGCGGGCGGCACCGTCGTGGTGGGCTACCCAGCCGACTACGTCAACCGCCAGCTCGCCGGCATGCTGCTGGACCTGGTGCTGGCCCTGGTGATTGCTGCGGTGCTGGTGCGCGAGCTCTCGCGCGGCCTGTGGCGCAAGTCGCTGCTGTATCCGCTGTCTGCCTATGCGCAGGCCCGGGCGTGGCAGCACGTGCAGCGCCGCTGGCAGCGCCGCCACGTAGTGGCCCAGGACGTGGCCGCCGCACACGACCGCGACGCCGCCGAGTGCCGCGCCCAGCTGCTGGAAGCGGTGGGCCAACGCCACAGCGCCCCGGAGGAATCGGCCGTGGTCCCCTCGGCCGTGGCTTCGCAGCTCACCTTGCTGCGGCTCACGGTGTTTCTGGTGGCCTTGTCCGAAGAGCTATTGCGCCCCTTCTTCACGGTGTTTGCCAGCGAGGTGCGCCCCTTCGACATGGTGCTGTCGCCCGCCATGATGGCCGGCCTGCCGGTGGCGGCTTTCATGACCACCCTGGCGCTGGCACAGCCGCTGGGCCCGGCATTGGCGAAGCGTTTCGACCTGCGCTGGAGCCTGGTGTTTGCCGCGCTCGTGGGCATGTTTGCGCTGGCGGCCACGTCAATGGCCAAGGACGCTTGGACGCTCATCGTGCTGCGTGCCACGGGCGGCGCGGCCTACGGCCTCGCCCTCATCCTGGTGCAGACCGCCATCGTCCGCATCACCCCACCCAAGCAGCGTGCGCGGGGCCTGGCGGAGGTGGCCGCAGCCATTGTGGCGGCGGGCATTGTGGGCCCGCCCTTTGGCGGCATGATCGCCGCGCGCGCGGGCGATGTGACGGGCTTCGTGGCCTGCGCCTTGTGCATGGCGGCCGCGCTGGTGGTGGCCATGCGGTTGTCGCTGGACCGGGCCATGCCCGCCGGCCCCGCGGCCCAGCGCGGCCTGGCCACTACCGGCGGCTGGCGCGGCTACGTGGCCGTGCTGCGCGAGCCGCGCGCAGTGTGGGTGATCCTCGGTTCGGCCCTCCCGGCACGGCTGGTGGCCGTCACCGTGCTGTCGGTGGTAGTGCCGCTGTACATGAATGAACTGCAGCAGCAACCGGCCGTGGCAGGGCGCGTGCTGCTGTTGTACTTCCTGTGTTTTGCGTCCACCGCCACCCTGGTGGCGCACTGGTCGGACTTGCTGGGGCAGCGCAAGCCGTTCATCGTGCTTGGCGGGGTGCTGAGTGTGGCGGCCTGCCTGTCGCTGCCACTGCTGGGCGGTGTGTGGGGCATGGCCGCGTGCTGTGCGCTGCTGGGTTTTGGGCAGGCGCTGCAGTCGTCGCCGCAGATCGCCCTGACCACCGAATTCTTCGAGCACCAGCCAGACCGCGCAGCGGCGGCCACACCCGAGCAAGCCCTCGCAGCCTTCCGCCTCATTGAGCGCGGCGGCAGCATCGTCGCGCCGTTTGTCACTGCCGTGGCCGTCACAGCCTTCGGATATGCGGGGGCTGTGGTGGCTGTAGGCGCACTGCTGACGCTTGCCACTTTGGGCTTGGTGGCCGGTCTGCGCGTGCAGCGCGCAAGCAGCGCCACGCCCGCCTAAAGGCCAGCCCGATGCATCACACTCCCTTGATCACCCTGCCCAGCGCCCCAACACGCGACCAGGAGACCTCCATGCACCTCCCGATGTCTTTCACCACGCCAACCGTCTGGCTGCGTGCCGGCGCCGCAGCCCTGATGGTGCTGGCCGCAGGCGCTGGCCACGCCCAGCAGGCGCCTGCCAGTGCAGCGGGAAGTGCCGCAGGCGCCGCGGCCGCTGCCTCGGCCGCCACCGCGCGCTACACCGTGGCCATGGTGCTGGTGCGCGACGACCAGAACATCGAGGCCGGCTTCACCAGCTATCTGCAGCGGCAGGACGTTCCGGTGCGCTACGTGAATATCCGCTTCTCAGGCAAGGCCGACGACATACAGGACCTGCGCAGCCGCGTGCGTGCCGCCAACCCCGATCTCATCTACGTGTGGGGCACGCCGACCTCTCTCGCGCTTGCCGGGCGGCACGACCAACCCGCAGGTACCTCGATCCGCGATATCCCCATCGTGTTCACCGAGGTGACGGATCCCGTCGGCGCCGGGCTGATTCCCACGCTGGAGCAGCCCAACCGCAACGTGACCGGGGTGAGCCACGTCGCGCCTTTGCCAGTGCAGCTGAACGCGATCCGCGCCTACCGGCCGTTCTCCAAGCTGGGCTTTTTGCACAACCCTGCGGAGCCGAACTCGGCGCTGATCCGCGACCGGCTCAAGGAACTGGCGCGGGCCCAGAGCTTCGAAGTCGTGGAGGCCAGCCTGCCCCTTCTGGCGGGCGGCGCGCCCGACCCGGCACAGATCGCGCCCCAGATCCAGAGCATTGCCCAGCAGGGCGCCGACCTGCTGTACGTGGGGCCCATTACCTTTCTGGCCTACACCCATCGCGACGCGGTCACCTCGGCGGCCCTGGACAACAAGCTGCCCACCTTCTGCGCCACCGAAAGCATTGTTCGCCAGTCCGGCTGCATGTTCGGCCTGTTCTCCAACGGGTCCAACATCGGCCGGTACGCCGCCTCCATGGCGCGCCAGATTCTGGTGGAGAAGAAGCGCCCGCAGGACATCCCGGCCTCCACCCTGCAACGCTTCTCGTTGCTCATCAACATGCGCACCGTGCAGGCGCTGGGCCTGTACCCGCCCATGCTGCTGTTGAACGTGGCCGAAGTCATCAACGTGGAGAACCAAGCCGCCAAGTAATGCGTAGTGCGCACCGGAGGCATCCGCACGGCTCTTACAATGCGCCCTTCTTTTTCGCCCCTTCTCTGACTCCCCCATCCCATCCAAGGAACGCGTCCCATGAATCTCGAACAGGAGCACCGCGGCGACATCCTCATCCTGCGCCCTTGTGGCCGCCTGGACAGCAGCAGTTCGCCCGAACTGGAGCGCGTTGTCACGGAACAGCTGGACGCCGGCACGCAGCGGCTGGTGTTCGATCTGTCCCAGCTCGACTACATCAGCTCGGCTGGCCTGCGCGTGGTGCTGCTGGCCGGCAAGAAGATGCGTGCAAGCAAGGGCAGGCTGGTGCTGGTGGGTTTGCAGACCATGGTGCGCGAGGTGTTCGACATGAGCGGCTTCCTCAGCCTGTTTGCCATTACGGGCACGCTGGACGAGGGGCTGGCCAAGGTCTAGAAAAAGCGCCGGCAGCTTTCCCCAACATTTTTTGATGTTTTTGGCCACTAGCGCTCGTACAGCAAGCGCTGGTAGCTATCATTTTTAAGTGCCAGAGCGCTGTTCGGAGCAGTGCTCGCCACATTCATCCAAGGGCCGTGCGCTTACCCGCAGCGGCCCTTTTTCTCTTCCGTTCGTGTGGAGCCGGTACACAGCCGCGCTGTGGCGACGGCCTGCCGCAACGTGCCCCCCCGTTAGATGGGTCATCGGCGGTTCCTGCCGGTGAGCGACCGTTTCATCCCGCGGCAACTACGCACCGCCGCACCGATTCCGCCTATTGTTTCCAATACCGGAACAGTTAGTTTGCGACTCGGTAGTTTTTCTCTGAACACCTGCGGCGTACAGTTCATCCCATCGATGAGCCGAACCCGCAAGGCGACTCACCGAACCCGGGTTGCAGCCAGTTTTTCGCCCGTGCCTTGACTGCTTCTTCCCGGCTTTTTTGAGACGCTTTTTTTAACTGAAGGACTTCATCATCATGAACACCACTGCCCGCTTCCTCTCCATCGCCGCTGTTGCCGCTTTCGCATCTTTTGGCGCCCACGCTGACGAAGCCGATGCTTCGCAGTTCGCAACTAAGTTTGAAACCAACCGCACCCGCGCCGAAGTGCAAGCCGAAGCCTCCACCGTGGCCCAGGCCCGCAGCCAGGAACCCGCCGGTTCGCGTGTGGTGACCTACAAGAGCACCGCCGACCGCGCTGCCGTGAGCGCCCAGGCTGCCGACGCCGTGCGCACCGGCCAGATCCCCCACGGCGAACTGGGCTCGATGTAATCCAGCATCACGCCCTTCCCTAAAGCTTCTTTTCTTTTTCTCCGTTTTCTGATCATCTCTCCAGGAGTTTCACCATGAACAAGACCGCACGTTTCCTGTCCCTCGCCGCTGTGGCTGCTTTCGCTTCTTTTGGCGCTCAGGCTGATGAAGCCGACGCTTCGCAGTACGCGACGAAGTTCGAGACGAACCGCACCCGTGCGGAAGTGCAGGCCGAGGCCGCCACCGTGGCCCAAACACGCAGCATCGAGCCCGCTGGTTCGCGCGTCGTGACCTACAAGTCCACCGCCGACCGCGCCGCCGTACGTGCCCAGGCAGCCGACGCGCTGCGCACAGGCCAGATCTCTTCGGGCGAAATCGGTTCGATGTAAATCTTATGGATGGGCTGCGCCAGCGCAGCATCTCTTCAAAGAAGGCCGAGGTCGTTGCGATCTCGGCCTTTCTTATTTTTATTGGCCTGCAAGATATGTTGGGTAGGGCTTCTTTGGGTCAGTGCCCCGAGGACCGTGCCACGCGGAACGAGCAGCGTCTTGACCAGCGCGCCGGCCGGGTGGACGCTCGATGCCAGCGCCAATGGCTTCAGTGCTTAGAAACATGCCTCGAGTCCGCCGAATCCGACAAATCGGCGGTGCGTGAGGGTCTGGCAATGCCGCAATCTAGGCGGCGGGCGCCCGGCGGTGTTGCCTGTCTTGCCAAGGCAGCCAAGCCTTGGCTGCGCCAGACGCCTTGCCGCGCACCCACCGCAGCCTCGGCGCATCGCCGATTTGTCGGATTCGGTGGACTAGTTCCGCAAGCCACGCGCTGCTCGCGCCTCGGTAAACGCTTTACGTCCATCCTCCGCCCACGTCTTGCGCGCAGGCGTAAAAAAACCCGGCAGGGCCGGGTTTTTATCGTTCACCGAAACCGGGTTCCAGATCACTTCTTCTGACGGTATTTGCGCAGCGCCGCAATCTGGGCAGCCATCACAGCCAGCTCGGACTGGGCCTTGGCCAGGTCCAACTCGCTCTTGGCGTTCTTGAGCGCTTCTTCGGCCGATGCCTTGGCCGCATTGGCCTTTTCGTCGTCCAGATCCTTGCCGCGGATCGCGGTGTCGGACAGCACAGTCACGCAGTTGGGCTGCACTTCCAGAATGCCACCGGCCACGAAAACAAACTCTTCGTCACCGTTGGCCATCTCGATGCGCACCGAGCCCGGCTTGATGCGGGTGATCAGCGGGGTGTGACGGGGGTAGATGCCCAACTCGCCCGCTTCACCAGGCAGCGCTACAAAACGCGCTTCACCGGAGAAGATGGACTCTTCGGCACTGACCACATCAACGTGGATGGTGTTCATCATTGCTCCTAAGAAAAGGTGGGTTGCTCGATCGCTGAAGGTTGAGCCGCTGCCGCGAGGGACCGCTGCGGCTCAACCGCCGGGCAATCAGGCCACCTTCTTGGCCTTTTCGAAGGCTTCGTCGATGGTGCCGACCATGTAGAACGCTTGTTCTGGCAGGTGGTCGCACTCGCCGTTCACGATCATCTTGAAACCACGGATCGTTTCGGCCAGCGGCACATACTTGCCTGGGGAGCCCGTGAACACTTCGGCCACGTGGAAAGGCTGCGACAGGAAACGCTGGATCTTGCGAGCGCGGGCCACGGCCAGCTTGTCTTCAGGAGCCAGTTCGTCCATGCCCAGAATGGCGATGATGTCGCGCAGTTCCTTGTATCGCTGCAGCGTACCCTGCACTGCGCGAGCCGTGGTGTAGTGGTCTTCGCCCACCACATTCGGGTCCAGCTGACGGCTGGTGGAGTCCAGAGGATCCACGGCAGGGTAGATACCCAGCGAAGCGATGTCACGCGAGAGCACCACGGTGGAGTCCAAGTGGGCAAAGGTCGTGGCGGGCGATGGGTCGGTCAAGTCATCCGCTGGCACATACACGGCCTGGATCGAGGTGATCGAGCCCACCTTGGTGGACGTAATACGCTCTTGCAGACGGCCCATTTCTTCGGCCAGCGTAGGCTGGTAGCCCACGGCGGAAGGCATGCGGCCCAGCAGAGCGGACACTTCGGTACCGGCCAGCGTGTAGCGGTAGATGTTGTCCACGAAGAACAGCACGTCACGGCCTTCGTCACGGAACGACTCGGCGATGGTCAGGCCGGTCAGCGCCACGCGCAGGCGGTTGCCTGGGGGCTCGTTCATCTGGCCGTACACCATGGCCACCTTGGACTCTTCGAGCTTCTCCAGGTTGACCACGCCGGAATCGGCCATTTCGTGATAGAAGTCGTTCCCTTCGCGGGTACGCTCACCCACACCAGCGAACACCGACAGACCCGAGTGGGCCTTGGCGATGTTGTTGATGAGTTCCATCATGTTCACGGTCTTGCCCACACCGGCGCCGCCGAACAGGCCCACCTTACCGCCCTTGGCGAACGGGCATACCAGGTCAATCACCTTGATACCGGTTTCCAGCAGCTCCTGCGAGGGCGACAGCTCGTCGTACGCAGGCGCCTTGCGGTGGATAGAAGCCGTCAGTTCCTGACCCACTGGGCCGCGCTCATCAATGGGCGTGCCCAGCACGTCCATGATGCGGCCCAGAGTAGCCTTGCCCACGGGCACGGTGATGGGGTTGCCGGTGTTGGTCACCATGATGCCGCGGCGCAGGCCGTCGGACGAACCCAGCGCGATGGTACGCACCACGCCGTCGCCCAGCTGCTGCTGCACTTCCAGCGTCAGGGCCGAACCTTCGAGCTTCAGGGCGTCGTAAACCTTGGGCATCTGGTCGCGCGGGAACTCAACGTCCACCACAGCGCCGATACATTGAACAATCTTGCCTTGCACTTGAGCCATTTTTCGCTCCAATAAAGTAGTTTGTTGAGCTGCTTACACAGCAGCGGCGCCAGCCACGATTTCCGAAAGTTCTTTCGTGATCGCTGCCTGGCGCGTCTTGTTGTAGACCAGCTTCAACTCGCCAATGACGCTGCCGGCGTTGTCGGTGGCGGCCTTCATGGCCACCATGCGTGCCGACTGCTCGGACGCCATGTTTTCCGCAACCGCCTGGTAAATCAGGGACTCGACATAACGGACCAGCAGCTCGTCGATGACGCTTTGCGCATCGGGCTCATAGATGTAGTCCCAGCCGTGTTCCGTCTTCTCAGCCTGCATCTGCTCGGAGGACAGGGGGAGCAGCTGCTCCACCACCGATTCCTGCTTCATGGTGTTGATGAACTTGGTGTAGCTCAGGTACACCGCGTTGATCTTGCCTTCTGCGTATGCATCGAGCAGCACCTTCACCGGGCCAATCAGCTTGTCCAGATGAGGGGTATCGCCCAGGCCCGTCACGTGCGAAACCACCTTGGCGCCCACACGGTTCAGGAAACCCAGGCCCTTGTTGCCAATCGCCACGGCTTCGGTCGAGACGCCAGCACCCTGCAGCTCACGCAGCTTGGTCGTCACAGCACGCAACACGTTGGTGTTCATGCCGCCGCACAGGCCCTTGTCCGTGGTGATCACGATCACGCCAGCGGTCTTGGCATCGTTCACTTTCATGAACGGGTGCACGTACTCCGGGTTGGCCTTGCCGAGGTTGGCTGCAATGTTGCGGATCTTCTCGCTGTATGGGCGGGCAGCCCGCATCCGGTCCTGCGCCTTGCGCATTTTGGATGCGGCCACCATTTCCATGGCTTTGGTGATCTTCTTGGTGTTTTCCACCGATTTGATCTTGCCGCGTATTTCCTTGCCTGCTGCCATGATGGCTCCTCGTCCGGTTTAAGCGAACGACTTCTTGAACGCGGCGATCGCTGCGGTCAATTCGGCTTCTGCATCCTTGTCCATGGCCTTGGCCTGTTCCAGCTTGGCGAGCAGAGCTGCGTGGCTGGTCTTCAGGAACTGGTGCAGGCCGTGTTCGAAGTCGAGCACCTTCTTAACTTCGATGTCGTCCATGAAGCCCTTGTTCACAGCGAACAGCGTGGCAGCCATCAGCGAGATGGACAGCGGGCTGTACTGTGCCTGCTTGAGCAGCTCGGTCACGCGGGCACCGCGGTCCAGTTGCTTGCGGGTGGCTTCGTCCAGATCGGAAGCGAACTGAGCGAACGCAGCCAGCTCACGGTACTGGGCCAGGTCGGTACGGATACCACCGGACAGGTTCTTCACCAGCTTGGTCTGGGCAGCACCACCGACGCGCGACACCGAGATACCCGCGTTGATGGCAGGGCGGATGCCGGCGTTGAACAGGCTGGTTTCCAAGAAGATCTGGCCGTCGGTGATCGAGATCACGTTGGTAGGCACGAAGGCGGACACGTCGCCAGCTTGCGTTTCGATGATCGGCAGTGCGGTCAGCGAACCGGTCTTGCCCTTGACTTCACCCTTAGTGAAGGCTTCGACGTAGTCGGCGTTCACGCGGGCTGCGCGTTCGAGCAGGCGGCTGTGGAGATAGAACACGTCGCCAGGGTAGGCTTCGCGGCCTGGTGGGCGACGCAGCAGCAGCGACACTTGGCGGTAGGCCACAGCTTGCTTGGAAAGGTCGTCGTACACGATCAGGGCGTCCTGGCCGCGGTCGCGGAAGTATTCGCCCATCGTGCAACCCGAGTAGGCGGACACGTACTGCATGGCAGCCGATTCGGAGGCCGATGCGGCCACCACAATCGTGTACTCCATGGCGCCGGCTTGTTCCAGAGCGCGCACAACGTTCTTGATCGACGATGCCTTCTGACCGATGGCAACATAGATACAGGTAACGCCCTGGCCCTTCTGGGCGATGATCGCGTCGATGGCCACTGCCGTCTTGCCGGTCTGGCGGTCGCCGATGATCAGCTCGCGCTGGCCACGGCCTACGGGCACCATGGAGTCGATGGACTTCAGGCCGGTCTGCAGAGGCTGGTCCACGGACTTACGGGCGATCACACCAGGAGCGACCTTTTCGATCACGTCGGTGAGCTTGGCGTTGATGGGGCCCTTGCCGTCGATCGGCTGGCCCAGGGCGTTCACCACGCGGCCGACCAGTTCGGGGCCTACAGGCACTTCCAGAATGCGGCCCGTGCACTTGACGGTGTCGCCTTCGGAGATGTGCTCGTATTCGCCCAGAATCACGGCACCGACGGAGTCGCGCTCGAGATTCAGTGCCAGACCGTACGACGGAGCGCCGTCCTTGGTGGCGGGGAACTCCAGCATTTCGCCTTGCATCACGTCCGACAGGCCGTGCACGCGCACGATACCGTCCGACACGGACACCACGGTGCCTTGGTTGCGGATATCGCTGCTGGCGGCCAGACCTTCGATGCGGCTCTTGATGAGTTCAGAAATTTCTGCGGGATTGAGTTGCATGACTCTTTCCTTCTTTCTTTGGTTCGCTGAGACCTCACCGCCTTAGGCGATGAGGGCCGCTTTCATTTGTTCAAGACGGGCCTTGACCGAAGTGTCCAGCACCTCGTCACCCACCACTACGCGAATGCCACCGATCAGCGATTCATCCAGCTGAACGGTGAGATTGAGCTTGCGGCCAAAGCGCTTTTGCAGCGCATCGCTGACCGAAGCCAGGGCAGCGCCATCCAGGGGGAAAGCGCTGTGCACCACGGCATCCGACGTGCCGTTGCGGCGATTCACGAGGGCTCGGAACTGCGCGGCCACTTCGGGCAGCGCATTCAGGCGCCCGTTGTCGATAACGGTGCGCAGGAAGTTCTTGGCCGTATCGGGCAGCGCCGAACGCGCAACCCCCGTAACGACAGCAAACACTTGGTCTGCCGTCACTTTGGGATTGTCCGCCAGCTGACGCAATTGCGGGTTGGCGGCTATGGCCGCCAGTTCATCGACCCAGTCAGCCGTGCTGGTCAGGTCCATGCCCGCACCCGCCGTAGCGGCCTTGAACAGGGCATCGGCGTAAGGGCGGGCAATGGTGGCGAGTTCAGCCATGTTGATCCCCTTACAGCTCGGTCTTCAGGCGGTTGAGCAAGTCGGCGTGAACGCCGGCGTTGACTTCCTTGCGGAGAATCTGCTCTGCACCCTTGACGGCCAGCGCAGCCACTTGCTCACGCAGGGCTTCGCGGGCTTGCACCGTTTGCTGCTCGGCTTCGGCACGTGCGGATGCAACGATCTTGTTGCCTTCCTCCGTGGCGCGTACCTTGGCTTCTTCGATGATGGCCTGGGCACGGCGGTCGGCGTCCGCAAGACGCGAGGCCGTTTCGTTGCGCGCCTGTGACAGTTCCTTTTCGACGCGCTGGTTGGCAGCGGTCAGTTCGGACTTGGCACGGTCGGCAGCAGCGAGGCCTTCGGCGATTTTCTGGGCTCGTTCATCCAACGCCTTCGCGATCGGAGGCCACACGAATTTCATCGTGAACCACACCAGGATCAGGAAGACGATGGCCTGAATGAACAGGGTCGCGTTGATACTCACGGCAACACCTTTCTAGAGTGGCGTTGAACGGGAATTACTTGGGCAGGTTGGCCAAGAACGTAGAGGCGAAGGGGTTGGCGAATGCGAACAGCAGGGCGATAGCAACACCGATCAGGAACGCAGCGTCGATCAGACCGGCCAAGATGAACATCTTGGTTTGCAGTTCGTTGATCAGCTCAGGCTGGCGAGCCGACGATTCCAGGAACTTGCCACCCATCAGAGCGATACCAATCGAAGCGCCGATAGCGCCCAGACCAACGATCAGACCACAAGCCAGAGCGACGAGACCGAGAATGTTTTCCATGATGACTCCTGAGTAAAAAAGAAAAGTTAAGGAAAGAAAAACGAAAGGGAAACCGATTAGTGCGCGTTGTGCGCCTGACCAAGGTAGATCAGCGCAAGCATCATGAAGATGAAAGCCTGCAGCGAGATCACCAGAATGTGGAACAGCGTCCAGATGGTGCCAGCGATGACGTGGCCCACAGGCAGCAGCACACCCGACAGCGACAGCGCAGCCGCACCACCCATGAGGGCAATCAGCATGAACACCAATTCGCCGGCGTACATGTTGCCAAACAGCCGCATGCCATGCGACACGGTGTTGGCGACATATTCAATGATCTGCATCAGCACGTTCACCACGCCCAGGATCAGGGCAAAGATGGGGTTCTTGCTGGTGCCGAAAGGCGCAGAGACCAGCTCGTGCGCCCAGCCGCCAGCGCCCTTGATCTTGACGCTGTACCAGAAGCGCAGGATCAGAACCGCGAATGCGAGGCCCAGAGTGGTGGAAAGGTCGGCGGTGGGCACAACGCGCAGGTAAGCGTGGTGCGGGTCATGGCCGGCTGCGCCATAAATCCATGCCCAGATGGAAGGCAACAGGTCCACGGGGATCATGTCCATGAAGTTCATCAGGAAGATCCAGACGAACACTGTAAGGCCCAGAGGCGCAATGAACTTGCGGCTTTCAGCGTTGTGGATATTGGCCTTGGCCTGGTTGTCCACCATCTCCACCAGCATTTCCACCGCCGCCTGGAAGCGGCCGGGCACGCCGGACGTGGCCTTGCGGGCTGCGCTCCACAGGATGAGGAGCGTCAACATGCCCAGAAACAACCCGATGATGATGGAGTCGTAGTTGATGATCGAAAAATCGACGATCTTGGTCTGTTGAACGTTTTGAAGATGCTGCAGGTGGTGAACGATGTATTCACTTGCAGTCGGAGCGTGCGCTTCTGCGGCCATCGGACAACTCTCTCGTAACTATCAATCGGTTTTTCGAACACCGGGCCGCACCAACAGTGCTACCCAGTACGTTTTCATTGTGATCACCATGCTGACCACCAAAGCCACCCAGTTCAAGCCCGGAACCAGCCAGGGGGCTGCCACCAGCAGCGCGACCGTCAGCACGATCTTGGCGATCTCCCATCCAAAGAATCCCACCATCGCTGCGCGCGGATCGGAGGACACTTTCTGGCGCAACACCCCTTGCGCAAACAGGACTGCCGGGACCACCACAGCCAACGCACCGTAAGCCGCAGACCACCCCACCAGCGCACTGTCCGTGAGCAGCCAAGCCACCAGAGCCACCAGCACGCCGACCAGCGCCTGACTTGCAACCACCTTCCACACCGACAGGGGCGGATGACGGCTTCGCCACGCCTGCGCCTCTTCGGGCGTCAGGGGCTTGAAGTCAGATTCTTCAGCCTCAGTTTCAGTCTCAGGCGCGATTGTTTTCATTGTTGAATGACGCCCGCGTTACAGACCGCAACTTTCACAAAGCCTCTAATTATAAGTAAAAACCCATGGCGCCCAACAAAGACCCGCAAGCGGGGCACGAAACCGGTGCACCCACCCGCGCGGTTGTGGCGATGTGCCAACGGCTTTGCGGAAAGTCTCGAGACTCCCATGCACCGTTTTGGCGCACCTGTCAGCGCACGTGCACCGCGCGCCACCCGAGCCTTCGGAAGCGCGCTCAAGCACAATCCGCAAGCCGCAGCAGCTACTGAATCCGCAGCAGCCCACACCTCAACTCGCACCATGACCTCCTCGACACCGCCGCCTACAAACGGACTGGACACACAGCCTACCGACCCGCGCAAGGATTCGCTCATCGAATACCCCTCTCGCTTTCCCATCAAAGTGATGGGCGCCAAGGTGGATGGCTTCGTGCATGCCATCACTGAGTTGGCGCGTCAGTACGACCCGACCTTCGACGCGAGCACCATTGAACTGCGCGACAGCCGGGCTGGCAATTACCTCGGAGTAACCATCACCATCACCGCGACCAGCCGCGAGCAGCTGGACGACCTGTACCGCGCGCTGTCTTCCCACCCCCTGGTGAAGGTGGTTTTGTAAGACCAAAGCGCCCGGCGCCATTGCTGCCACCATGACTGTCGATCTCCGTGTACTGGGCCAGGTGGACTATGCGGCCACCGTGCAGGCCATGCAGGACTACACGCACTCCCGCACGCCCAATACGCCAGATGTGCTCTGGTTGTGCGAGCACCCCCCGCTTTACACGCAGGGCCTCGCCGGCAAGGCCGATCACCTGCTGAGCCCCGGGAACATCCCCGTGGTGGCCACCAACCGTGGCGGACAGGTCACCTTCCATGGGCCGGGCCAGGTAGTGGCATATCCACTTATAGACCTGCAGCGTGCCGGATATTTTGTGAAGGAATATGTTTACCGCGTGGAGGAGGCTGTGATCCGCACGCTCCTGCACTTCGGCGTCACGGGCCACCGAGTGGGCGGGGCGCCGGGCATCTATGTGCGCCTGGAAGACCCGCACAGCCACGCCTTGCTGCCGCAGCGCCCGCAAAAACGCATCGGCACGGCGCCGCCCGTGCCTAACTTTGAAGGCCTGGGCAAGATTGCCGCGCTGGGCATCAAGGTCAGCCGCCACTGCACGTACCACGGCGTGGCGCTCAACGTAGCGATGGACCTGGAACCCTACCTGCGCATCAACCCTTGCGGCTACGCAGGCTTGCGCACGGTGGACCTTTCTACAATCGGGGTCCACACCACCTGGGACGAAGCCGCGCAGGTGCTGGGCCAGCAGCTCAGCATCCGGTTGGCGTCCTGAACACCACCACGCTGCCACCACGCCATGAGCACCCCTGAAGTCGTCCGCGAAGCGCAATCCACCGAAGCCTACAACCCGCTGGCCAAGCAAAAGGCTGCGGCCAAGCTGTCGCGCATTCCGATCAAGGTGGAGCAAGGCGAGGTGCTGAAGAAGCCCGAATGGATCCGCGTGAAGGCCGGCAGCCCCACCACGCGCTTCTACGAGATTAAGGAGATCCTGCGCGAGCACAAGCTGCACACGGTGTGCGAAGAAGCCTCGTGCCCCAACATCGGCGAATGCTTTGGCAAGGGCACGGCCACCTTCATGATCATGGGCGACAAGTGCACACGCCGCTGCCCGTTCTGCGACGTGGGCCACGGCCGGCCCGACCCACTGGACAAGGACGAGCCGCTGAATTTGGCCAAGACGATTGCAGCCCTCAAGCTCAAGTACGTGGTGATCACCAGCGTGGACCGCGACGACCTGCGCGACGGCGGCTCGGGCCACTTTGTGGAATGCATTCAGAACATCCGCGAGATGTCGCCCCAGACCCAAATCGAAATCCTGGTGCCCGACTTCCGTGGTCGCGATGACCGCGCGCTCGAAATCCTCAAGGCAGCTCCTCCGGATGTGATGAACCACAACCTGGAAACTGCGCCCCGCCTGTACAAGGAAGCGCGCCCCGGATCGGACTACCAGTTCAGCCTCAACTTGTTGAAAAAGTTCAAGGCGCTACACCCCAACGTGCCCACCAAGAGCGGCATCATGGTCGGCCTGGGCGAGACGGACGAAGAGATCCTGCAGGTCATGCGCGACATGCGCGAACACAACATCGACATGCTGACCATCGGCCAGTACCTGGCCCCCAGCAACAGCCACCTGCCCGTGCGCCGCTACGTGCACCCCGACACCTTCAAGATTTTCGAGGAAGAGGCCTACAAGATGGGCTTCTCCCACGCGGCCGTGGGCGCCATGGTGCGCTCCAGTTACCACGCGGACCAGCAGGCGCACGCCGCCGGCGTTTAACAGCCAGCTCTCTGCCCCATGGACGCGCTGGCCGGCTCGCTCTCGCTAAGGCGCTACGGCGCGTCGCCCGGCAGCCACAGCCATGCGCACTTCCAGATCCTGCTGGGCCTTTCGGGCGCGCTGGAACTGGAAATTGAAGGCCGCGGCCTGCGCGTGGGCCCGGGCGGCGGCTGCGTGATTGCCCCCGGCGACCGGCACGATTTTGCGTCCGCCCGCGGCAGCCTGTGCCTGGTGCTGGACAGCAGCCACCCGGACTGGGCCCGCTGCGCCGCGCAGCGCGCGGGCCAAGCCACCCTCCCCGCCCCCGCCTTGCCGCTGGCGCGCTACCTCGCCACCGCCCTGCAGCAAGGACGGCCGCTCGCCCAAGCCTACGGCCCTGCACTGTTGCGCGAAGCCTGGCTCGCCGACCACCCCACCGCTGCCACACCCAAATCCCCCGCCAGCCCAGCCCGCCGCCGCCCCATCGACTGGGCCGCTCTGGAACACTGGGCCGCCCAGCAGTGGCACACGCCCCTCACCGTGGCCGACCTGGCGCAGCGCGTGCACCTGAGCGCGAGCCAGTTCGCTGCCCGCTGCCGCGATGACCGGGGCATCAGCGCCATGGCGTGGCTGCGCAGTCTGCGGCTGGAGCAGGCCCGCCTGCTGCGCAACAGCGGCCTGGCCGTGGCCGAGGTGGCCCGGCGCACGGGCTACCGCTCGCCGTCGGCGCTGACGGCAGCACTGCGGCGCTCGGGCCACTGATTCCGCTTTCGCGGTACCGCTTTTTCGCGACGACGCACCGTCGCCCCGCGATGGCGCGCCCCCTTATCCTCGACAGGATGAAAGCCAACTTCTACGCACTGGGCGCCATCGCGCTGTGGGCCTCGCTGGCGTCGCTGGGCGTGTCGCTCACGCACGTGCCGCCGTTTCTGCTCACGGGCATTGCGCTGGTCATCGGCAGCGTGCCTGCCTGGCCGCTGGTGGCGCGCGACCCCACGCAGTGGCGCGTGCCGCTGGGCACGCTGGCTCTGGGCGTGTACGGCCTGTTCGCCTACCACTTCCTGCTGTTCATCGCCTTGCGCCACGCGCCGGCGGTGGAAGCCAATCTGGTCAACTACCTGTGGCCGCTGCTCATCGTGGTGTTGGCGCCCGTGCTGTTGCCGGGCGTGCGGCTGCGGGCGGCGCATGTGCTGGCCGCGCTGCTGGGTTTTGGCGGGGCGGCCATTGCCATCGTGGGCGGGCGAGAGCTGAGCGGCGAGCTGGCTTGGGGCTATCTGCCTGCGCTGGCGGCGGCGTTCATCTGGGCGAGCTATTCGCTGCTGACCAAGCGCGTGGCGGCGTTTCCGACCACGGCCATCGGCCTGTTCGGGCTGGTGTCGGGGGTGCTGGCGCTGCTGTGCCACTGGGCGCTGGAGCCCACTGCCACGCTGCAGTGGCGCGACTGGGGCCTGCTGGCGCTGCTCGGCCTGGGGCCGCTGGGCGCATCGTTTTTCATGTGGGACAGGGCGCTGAAGCTGGGAGATGCGCGGCAGATCGGCATCCTGAGCTACATCACGCCGCTCGCGTCTACCAGCCTGCTGGTGCTGGTCAGCGGTCGCCCGTTCAGCGGCAGTATCGTGGTGGCCACGGTGATGATCCTTGGCGCAGCGGTGCTGGGCGTGCGCGCTCGCTGACATGGCCACCACTCTAGTGCACTGAAGGCGAGAAATCGGCGGTGCGCCAGCGCGGCAGCCCTGGTCGCACCCGGCACCATCGCGGCAGCCCGACGGCGAACGGAAATTTGAATGAAATTGGGCTTTAGCGCATATCCTGAAAGCGCTAGCAGCTATCAAAATAAGAGTAGCAATGTGGCGTTAAACATGGGTGCGAGCACCCGCTGCCTCACGCCACCAGCGGCACCTCGCCCGCCAGCACCTGCTGCGCCCAGGGCGCGAGCTTGCGGGTGTCGGCCCGCAGGATCTCCTGCTTGATCGCCAGGATCTGCGCCGGGTGCATGGAGAAGCTGCGCAGGCCCAGGCCCAGCAGCAGCCGGGTCATGGTGATGTCGCCCGCCGTTTCGCCGCAAACACACACGCTCTTGCCCTGCACGGCGCCTTCGGCAATCACGTCCGCCACAAGCCGCAGCACGGCGGGGTGCAGCGGGTCGTACAGGTGGGCCACAGCCTCGTCGGCACGGTCGATGGCCAGGGTGTACTGGATCAGGTCGTTGGTGCCGATGGACAGGAAATCAAAGTACTGCAGAAAGGTGCGCACCATGAGCGCGGCGGCCGGCACCTCGATCATCGCGCCCAGCTGCACGGGGCCGTAGGGCACCCCCCGCGCATCCAGCTCGCCGCGCGCCAGCTCCACCTGGGCCAGGGTCTGCTGGATCTCGTGCGTGTGCGCCAGCATGGGGAACAGCAGGTTGACCTTGCCATGCGCCGCGGCGCGCAGCACGGCGCGCAACTGGGTGCGGAACATGGCCGGGTCGGCCAGGCTCCAGCGGATGGCGCGCAGGCCCAGGGCCGGGTTCAGGTAGTTGTCCTTGTGGGCCTTGTTGTCCAGCGGCTTGTCGGCGCCCACGTCGATGGTGCGGATGGTGACGGGCAGGCCCTGCATGCCGTCGATGGCCTCGCAGTAGGCGCGGTACTGCTCGTCTTCCCCGGGCAGGTTGCCGCTTCGGCCCATGAACAAGAATTCGCTGCGAAACAGTCCCACGCCCACGGCGCCCGCGCGCACGGCGGTGGCGGCATCGCCGGGCTGCTCGATGTTGGCCAACAGCTCGATCTTGTGGCCGTCGAGCGTAACGGCTGGCGTGTGGCGCAGGCGAGCCAAGCGTTCGCGCTCCAGCTCCACCTGTCGCTGGCGAAACCCGTACTCGGCCAGGATGATGGGCGACGGGTCCACGATCATCACGCCCGCATCGCCGTCGATGATGACCCAGTCGTCCTGCCGCACCAGCTGGCTGGCCGCGCGCGCGCCCACCACGGCGGGGATGTCCATGCTGCGCGCGACGATCGCGGTGTGCGATGTCTTGCCACCCACGTCGGTCACGAAACCGGCAAACACGCTTTGCTTGAACTGGAGCATGTCGGCGGGTGAAAGGTCGTGTGCGACCAGCACCAGGGGCACGTCCACCGTATCGTCCAGCAGCAAGTCTTGTTGGGTCTTGCGGCGCGGGCTGCTGGACGGGGGCGCCACCGGACTGGCCACACCTTTCATGTAGCGCAGGATGCGCTCGACCACCTGCTCCAGGTCGGCCTTGCGTTCGCGCAGGTACTCGTCCTCCATCTCGTCGAACTGGCGCGCAATCACTTCAAGCTGCGTGGTCAGTGCCCACTCAGCGTTGTACAGCCGCTCGGTGATCCAGTGTTTGACGCCACCCGTGAGGGCCTCGTCCTGCAGCAGCATCAGGTGCACATCGAGCAGCGCCGTCAGCTCGTGCGGCGCGTCGGCCGGCATGTCGGTCTGCAGGCGCTGGAGTTCTTCGACCACGGCATTGCGGCCCTGACGCACGCGTTCAATTTCGCGCTCGACCTGATCGGGCTCCACAAAATAGTGCGCCACGTCCACGCGGCTGGACGCGATCAGCACCGCGCGGCCAATGGCGATGCCGCGGGCGACTGCGAGACCGTGGACGGAGAAGGTCATGGGAGTTATCCGATGCAGATCGCAGAGAGCGCCTCAGCCCGCCGCCCGGCCGCCCGAAGGCGGGCTGGCCCCCCCTGGGGGGCAGGGAGCGACACGCAGTGCGCGACCGTGGGGGCCATCTCAGCCCGCCGCCCGGCCGCCCGAAGGCGGGCTGGGCCCCCTCGGGGGGCAGGGAGCGACACGCAGTGCGCGACCGTGGGGGCCATCCTCATTCCCCTTCGCCGAACTTGTCGGCGATGAGCGCGAGGAGCGCATCCATCGCCTCCTGCTCGCGATCGCCGCTGGTTTCGATTTCCACTTCCGTGCCCATGCCGGCGGCCAGCATCATCACGCCCATGATGCTCTTGGCGTTGATGCGGCGGTCGCCCCGGCTCATGAAAACGTCACACGGAAAACTGCCGGCCAGCTTGGTGAGCTTGGCCGATGCGCGGGCGTGCAGGCCCAGTTTATTGCTGATGGTCGTACGGGTCTTGATCATGTCGGTGACGGCGGTGTTGGTTCTGCGGTGCGGAGATGGCCACCTGCATCACGCCCTGGGTACCGCCCACCACCGCGCGGGTGACGACCGACTCCAGGGCCTCGGACCGGTAGCTCACCGCACGCAGCAGCATGGGCAGGTTGACCCCGGTGACCAGGCGCGAGCGCACGCCCTCCACCAGGCGCTGGGCGACGTTGCAGGGCGTGGCGCCAAACACGTCGGTCAGCACCAGAGTGGTGTCCACGCCCAGCTGGTCCAACAGGATGCGCGCCTGCGCCAGCGATTCTTCAGGGGGCTGGTTGGGCTGTACGTCCAGCGCCACCACGCTGTCGCCGCAGTCGGCAAACACGTGCAGCGCACACTCGCGCAGCGCGTGGGCCAGGGGAGCGTGGGCAATGATGAGGATGCGGGTGGTGGGGCTCATGGTCGGGACTTACGCACAGCGGGGCAGCGACGCTGCGATGGAAACAGCCAGGCTGTCGTTGACTCTCAAGGCGCAAGTCTTCATGGTGCAGAGGTTTGCAGCACATTATGGCGCCGCCCCCGCAGCATGAACCACGCGTAGGCCGCCACGTTGCACGCCAGGTACACAGCCATGGCCGCCTGGAACGAGGCCACGGTGGCCAGGCCCAGCGCTGCAAACGCATCCACCGCCAGGCCAATGCCCCACTGCACCACAAACACGCCCGAGAAGATCACCAGGTTGTAGGCTGACAGCGCCCGTCCCGCGAGCGCCGACGGAAACGCCAGCGCCACCGCAGGCTGCGACAGCGACACAAAGGTGCACGACACGCAGAACAACGCCCACGCACCGCCCCCCGCCTGGGGGCCGGCCACGATGATGCCCAGCAGCACCACCAGGCACAGGGGCAGGCCGGCGGCCATGAGCCGGTCCGCTCCATACCCCCGGCGCTGCAGCCAGGGGCTGACCATGCCCCAGGTCCAGAACGTGCACAGCATGCTGACGTTGATCCAGAACAGCCCGGTGGCAGACGCCAGCGGCGTGTAGCCCGCCACGCGCTGCATCCACGGCCCGGCCCACAGTGTCTGCATGGCCACCATGCCGCCGTAGATGAAGAACCCCAGCGGCGCCAGGCGCAGGAAGTACGGGTGACGCCACACCATGGCGTAGCCTGGGGGCGCGGGCGTGTCCGCTGCGGCGGGCGTGCCGCCGTGCGGCGCGGGCTCCCAGCGCGGCACCCACACGGCGATCAGCACCATCGACAGCACAATCAGCGCTGCGAGCCCCCAGAACAGCGGGCGCCAGCCCACCACCGGCAGCGCCCACTGCACCGGCAGCGTGGAGGCCACCATGCCCAGCGACCCGGTCATGAGCATCCACGAATTCGCCCGCATCTGCGCCGTGGGCTCAAGCCAGCGGCGGTAGCCCGTGAGCGGCGCCATGAGGCAGGCACTGACGCCAGCGCCACACAGCACCCGCCCTGCCAGCAGGCCCGAAAAACCCGTGGCGACCGAAAACACCAGGCTGCCCACCACGGCCACGCCCAGAAAGCCCAACGCCACCTTGCGCGGACCGTGCCGGTCCAGCCAGGTGCCCAGCGGCAGCTGGGTGGCAGAAAACCCCAGAAAGTACCCCCCTGCCAGCAGCCCCAGGTCGCTGGCCTGCAGCGCAAACTCGTCCGCCAGTGTGGGCGCCAGTGTGGCCGTGACGGCCCGCACCAGGGCCGAAAGAAAGTATGCAAACGCAAAGGCCAGAAACACGATGACGGCCGTGCGCCGCGGCAGCACCCCGCCGCTCATTGCAGCACCAGCCCGGCGAAGAAGGTGTCGGCCGCATCGGGCCGGGGCGTGGATGTGTACACCACCGCGTGGTACAGCCGCACCTGCGGCCCCAGCGCCCGTGCAAACCACACGGCCTGCGCGGTGACAGCAGTGCCGTCCGCACGCTGCCCCTGCACGGTGGTGCGCACCGACTGCGGCACCGGCAGCACCCCGGCGGGTGTGTAGGGCGCGTCCACTGCCGTGGCCGCCGCCCCCGGCCCCAGGTTGGCCAGCACCGCAATGCGCCAGTGCGTGAGCGCGGCGCCCACCTGGGCCGGATCGTCCAGCAGCAGGTGCGACACGGCAAAAGTGGCGCCGTCCGCGTCACAGCCTGTCATGGACAGCTCCCCCGGCGCGCCCGCGAGCTCCACCGCGCGCGTGGCGTGGTCAGGCTTGCATGGCAGGGTGATGGTGAGCGCGCCCTCCGGCACGGGCACGCTGCGCCAGTTGAGCGCGGGGCTGCAAGCCGCAAGCACCGACAGCAGCAACACCAGGGCGCAACGCCCCTTTTTCACGACTGTGCTGGGCGGCGTTGGCAGTGGGGCATCGGCCCCGGTCGGTGTCCTGTTCATCAGGCGATTATCGGCAGTCGAGCCGCCTGACGCTGTGGCCCCGCGTGACCACGCCCGGCACCGCCGACTGACGTTCCGAACTTTTGCGCTCTGGCCGAATCCACCACTCCGGCACAATGGCAGTGGCATGCAGCCTGAGGGCTCTGAGGCCAAGGGACGATAAAGGGGTGAAAAAGATCATGGCAGTCAAACATTGGGCAGCAGGCGTGGCGGTGGCAGCGTTCGTGGCCGTGGGCGCTTTTGTGTACCTCGACACGGGTCGCGCTGCCGCTCCGGCCTCCACCTTCGTTCTGCTCGACGGGTCCAGCAAGACGACGACGGACATGCAGGGCAAGGTCACGCTGGTGAACTTCTGGGCCACCAGCTGCACCACCTGCGTGGCCGAAATGCCGGAGATCGTCGCCACCTACAACAAATACCAGGCGCGCGGCTTTGACACCGTGGCGGTGGCCATGGCCTACGACCCGCCCAGCTACGTTGTGAACTTTGCCCAAACGCGCAAGCTGCCCTTCAAGGTGGCCATCGACAACACGGGCGCAGTGGCCAAGGCCTGGGGCGACGTGCGGCTGACCCCCTCTACATTCATCGTGAACAAGCGGGGCGAAATCGTGAAAACCTACGTCGGCGCCCCAAGCTTCCCGGAGTTGCACCAGCTCATCGAGAAGCTGCTGGCCGAGACCTGACCCGCCCCCGCAGGTACACAAATACAAAAGGCTGATTTCAGATGAAATCAGCCTTTTGCGCTTATTTATCAAGCGCTGACAGCTATCATTTTTGAATCGCATCAGTTGAAACTGGCGCGGCCCAGCTCAGCGGAGGCCGCGCAAGGGCCGCCCCGCCGCGCTGGCGTCGTCCCCCTTCCCGAATCGCGCAGCGATTCGAGAGAAGGGGGAAGCGGCAAAGCCGCTCAGGGGGATGCACTCTACTTCCCGCGATAGCTGTCATGGCACGCCTTGCACGTGCCCGCCGTGGCGCCGAATGCGGCCTTGAGGTTGTCCAGGTTGCCCGTCTTGGCGGCAGCCGCCAGCTTGACGGCCTCGGCTTCGAGTTTGTCGGAGTGTTCCTTGAACTTGGCCTGCTCGAGCCAGATCTCCGGCAGAGCCTTGGTGGGCGCGCCCTTGTCAGTGCCGGCGCCGAAACCCGCCCAGGGCAGCTTGGCCATCTGGGCCACTACTTCTGCGTTGTCCTGGGCCGCCTTGGCATCAAACGGCGCCCGACCATTGGCCATGGCGCCGATGCGCCCGAAGTGCTGGCCCATCACGAACAGCGCGCTCTGGCGGTATTTGATGGCGTCTTCGGGTTTGGCAAACTGGGCAGATGCAGGTGCCGACAGGGTCAGCATGGCTGCGGCAAAGGTGAACGCGGCAAGTGCTTTCATGGGAACGTCCTTTTTTCGTGGGGAGGGGAGCAAAGAGACACAGCAAGGAACCAGGCTTGCGCAACGGAGTATGCCGTTTTGACAGCCTTTGCGCATCGCCAGCGCTTCCGGGCGAACCCTTGCCTCTTGCACAATGGTGCCACGCGCCCTTCCCTCCCCCTGCACACTCCGGACCACCATGACCACGCCTACCCACACCGTCCGCATCTGGGATCTGCCCACCCGCGTCTTCCACTGGGCCCTGGCCGCCAGCGTGATCGGCCTCGTCGTCACCGCCAAGGTGGGCGGCAACGCCATGGAGTGGCATTTCAGGCTGGGCTACCTGGTTCTGGCGTTGCTGGTGTTTCGCATCGTGTGGGGCGTCATTGGAGGGCGGTGGTCGCGGTTTGCGGCCTTTTTATATTCGCCCGCGCGGCTGCTGCGCTACCTGCGCGGCATGCCACACGCCGACGACGCCATTGGCCACAGCCCGCTGGGCGCCCTGTCGGTGTTTACGCTGCTGGCCGTGCTGGTGGCGCAGGTGGCGACCGGGCTGCTCAGCGACGATGAAATCGCGTTTGCCGGGCCGCTCACGCGGTTTGTGAGCAACGCGGTGGTGGGGCAGGCCACCGGATATCACAAGGAGATTGGCCAGTACCTGGTGCTGGGCCTGGTGGGCCTGCACGTCGTGGCGGTGTTGTTCTACGTTCTCGTGCGGCGCCAGCGCCTGGTGCGCCCCATGCTGCACGGCGACAAGGACCTGCCCACCCCGGCCACGCCTTCGCGCGACGACGCGGCGAGCAGGATGATGGCGCTGGTTGTGCTGGGCCTCAGCCTTGCGCTGGCGTGGTGGGTGTCCACGCTCTCCGCAGCGATGACCTTCTGAGCAAACTCGCTACACTGCGGCTTCCTTGTTTGACTACCCCGCCCGTGTTTTGGACAAGCCCTCTGTAACCCTGCGGACTGCGGTGACGCCCGCCGACATGGACGCAGTCCGCCAGATCTTCCGTGAGTACGCCAGCGCGCTGGGCGTGGACCTCTGCTTCCAGGACTTTGACAACGAGCTGGCCCAGCTGCCTGGCGACTACGCCGAGCCCCGTGGCGCGCTGCTGCTCGCCGAGGTCGAGGGCGCGGTCGCCGGCTGCTGCGCACTGCGCCCGCTGGACAACGCCGACTATCCCAACGCCAGCGAGATGAAGCGGCTGTTTGTGCGCAAGGCGTTCCGCGGCTTCGGCCTGGGGCGCGAGCTGGCCGAGGCCATTCTCGACAAGGCCCGCCAGGCCGGCTATGCCTGCGTGCTGCTCGACACCCTGGACGACATGGAGTCGGCGCGCGCGCTGTACACCGACCTGGGGTTTGAGGAGATTCCGCCGTACTACCACAACCCCATCGCAGGCGCGCACTACCTCAAGGTCGAGATTTTCTAGTCTTTTTGGCCCTTGGCGCTCGTCCATCAAGCGCTGGCAGCTATCTTGTTGATAGCATGTTTAGAATGACACCGGCCTGGTGCCAAGCACACCGAGGCTCTCAGGCTTCGGGCCGTGGGGCATCCCCACGGTGTTTTTGGATAGCCCACATAGCGGCGCACGAACCTCCCGCCATGCAGGCATGGCGCACAGTTCACGCACAACCCGCTGGTTGGTGCCAGGCCTTTTTTCCCTGTACCTAGCTTCGCTTTGCAGACCCCGTCGCCGCCCGTCCGCGCCATCGCCCAGGCCCTGGCCATGGCCTTGCTGGCGGATTCCGACAAACCCGGGCAACGCAGCCTGCAGGCATTGGCCGCCCGCGCGCGGGTCTGTTTGGGGCATGGGGTGGCATCGGTCTACGACGCCCCAGCGCAGCCCGGGCCCTTGTGTGAATCCCTGTTCGAGCAACTGCGGCGCCTCTCGGTGTTGTCCCCCTCGGAATGGGCTCGGCTAGAGCCGGAAGACGTGGCGACGTGGCTGGTGCATGGTTTCTGGTGGCGCTCGGCCGGTGTCAATAACCCTGCAGGCTACGAGCGGCACGCTTCTGCCCCCGCAGACAGCGGCAGGCCGCCCCCTGACGGCGACTGGGCCAACGACTGGAACGACGAAGGTCAGGATGATGAGGGCGACCACACTCTCCCTCGGCACCTGTGGACGCCTGCCCAGCTCGCTGCTGCCTTTCGCAACTGGGCGGCCAGCCCCCGCTCCGGTACCCGCCTGCACTGGTTGCTGCGTCCCGCTGCGCCGGCGCCGCTGCCCGCCTGGAGAAGGGAGCAGTCCGCATTGGCACCCCTGGTTGTGGCAAGCGTTGGAGATGTGGCTGCAGCGCTGGCCTTGTCGCTGGACGATCTGCTCTGGCTGGCGCCCGAACACGCGGCCTGGCGCGAACCGGGCCATGGCGGCCACGCGCTGCGTCCATCACACTACCGCTACCGGTTGCTGCCCAAGCCCAGCGGCGGCCTGCGGCTGCTGGAGGCGCCCCTTGCCCGCCTCGCCGCAGGGCAGCGGAAGATCCTGCGTCGGCTGCTGACCGACGTCCCCGCGCATGAGGCCGCCCATGGCTTTGTGCGCGGCCGCAGCGTGGACAGCCATGCGCGCGTACACACCCAACAGCCGGTGGTCATCCGGTTTGATCTTGCAGATTTCTTCACACACATCGACGCCACGCGGGTGCGCGCGCTGTGGCGGGCGCTGGGGCACGCGCGCCCGGCCGCAGAGCTGCTGACGCGCCTGGTCACCACACGCACACCTGCGGCCGTGCGCGAACGCTTGCTGGATGCGCCGCCCCTGGCCCCAGACGCCATCGCACCGCGTCGCGCGCTCGGGGCGCGCTTGGCACGGCCGCACCTGCCGCAGGGTGCGCCCACATCGCCGGCCTTGGCCAATCTGTGCGCATTTGGCATGGACGTGCGGCTGAACGCTCTGGCGCAGCGGTTTGGTGCGCGCTACACGCGTTATGCTGACGATATGGTGTTTTCAGGTCCCGCAACGCTGCGCTGCCAGTTTGTGGAGCTGAAGGCCTGGGTCACGGCCATCGTGGAGGACGAGGGTTTTGTGCTGCGCACCGACAAAACCCGCGTGATGCCTGCGCACCAGCGACAAACGGTGACCGGCCTGGTGGTCAACCAACGCCTGAACTACAGTCGGGCGCAGTTTGACGGCCTGAAGGCGCGCCTGCACCGCCTGGGGCAGCAACCGTTTGTGGACCCGGCCGAACGCGCGCGGCTGGAGGGAGAGATTCAATGGGCCTGCCGCTGGCTGGCCCCCGCACGCTGCGACAAGCTGTGGCGCCTTTTCAGCGCGATCCGTTTTGCAGTTGGCGGATAGCGCCTGCGCAGCGGTGGGCGACGTGGGCTGGCGTCCCTTGGCGCAGGCCGAGCCGGCCTGCGAACTTGGCGAGTCGGTTCCTGTGCGCCGCGTCACCCGTTCAGGTTGAGCTTGTCGGAACCCAGGGAAGCGCTTCGACAAGTTCGGGGTGAACGGTACTGCGGGTGGATGCCGACTTCCTCTCAAATTGCGGTCAAGCCTTCTGGGCCTGCTGCAGCAGCGTGTCGGCGTCGCTCACTTCAAACTTGCCGGGCGCTTCCACGTTGAGCGTCACCACCTTGCCGTCCTTGACGAGCATGGAATAGCGGTTGCTGCGCACGCCCATGCCCTTGCTCGTCAGGTCCAGCGTAAGGCCGGTGGCCTGGGCAAACGCCGCGCTGCCATCGCCGAGCATGCGGACCTTGCCATCCGTTTTTTGATCGCGTGCCCAGGCGCCCATCACGAACGCGTCGTTCACGCTCACGCACCAGATTTCATCCACACCGGCTGCCTTGAACTCAGCGGCCTTTTCCACATAGCCAGGTACATGCTTGGCCGAGCAGGTGGGCGTGAAAGCGCCGGGCAGCGCAAACAGGGCAATCGTCTTGCCTGCCGTGGCCTTTTCGACGGACACGGGGTTGGGGCCGATGCTGCAGCCCTCGCCTTCGACTTCCGAGTATTCCATCAGCGTGCTGGCGGGCAGGGTGTCACCGACTTTGATCATTGGTATCTCCTTGGGTATTGCGTGAACGAACAGGGAAAGGGCTTGTTGTTGCGTTGATGCCGTATGCAAGCTGCGGCATCGGCTGTATCGACAGCATCAATCAACAGCCGCGCAGCTCGAAAGCCTGCACAGAACAGGCCTCACAAAGCAAAACGACCCACATTGTGGGTCGTTTTGAAGGGCGATGCCGCCTGGGGTCTTGGCCCCGGCGGCACTGACGCGCTGGATTACAGCAGGCCGGCCTTTTGCACCAAGCGGGTAGCGACCCAGTTCTTGGTCTTGGAGAGCGGACGGCTCTCCGTGATTTCGATCACGTCGCCCAGCTTGTACTCGCCCTTTTCATCGTGGGCGTGGTACTTGCTCGACTTGGCCACGATCTTGCCGTAGAGCTCGTGCTTCACACGGCGCTCGACCAGCACGGTCACGGTCTTTTGACGCTTGTCGCTGACCACCTTGCCAACCAAGGTGCGCTTGAGGGATTTTTTAGCTTCCGTCATGTTCGCTCCTACTTACTTGGCGGCTTGCTTTTCAGCAAGAATGGTCTTTGCACGGGCGATGTCGCGGCGGGTGGTACGCAACGTGTTGGTGTTTGCCAACTGTTGCGTAGCCTTCTGCATGCGCAGGCCGAAATGGGCCTTCTGCAGAGCCTTGATTTCGGCTTCAATGCCGGCGACGTCTTTTTGGCGCAGTTCAGCAGCTTTCATTTCTTGTTCTCCTGAATTACGCGCCCAGATGGCGGGTCACGAAGGTGGTGCGCAGCGGCAGCTTGGCGGCAGCCAGGCGGAACGCTTCGCGGGCCAGTTCTTCAGGCACGCCAACGATTTCAAACACGATCTTGCCGGGCTGGATTTCGGCCACGTAGTACTCGGGGTTGCCCTTACCGTTACCCATACGCACTTCTGCGGGCTTGGTAGAGATTGGCTTGTCCGGGAACACGCGGATCCAGATACGGCCGCCACGCTTGACGTGACGGGAAATCGCACGGCGTGCAGCTTCGATCTGGCGGGCCGTGAGGCGGCCACGATCGGTGCACTTCAGACCGAAATCACCGAAGGCAACGGAGGCACCCCGCGTTGCGACGCCAGTGTTTCGGCCCTTTTGCTCCTTGCGGTATTTACGGCGAGCAGGTTGCAGCATCTTTATTCTCCTTTACCGTCCGCTGCTGTAGCGGGCGCGGCGACCTTGCGTACGCGCTTAACGGCATTGTTATCAGCGCCACCGGCTTCCGCTGGCTTGTCGCTGCCATCGGCCGGAGCGGTGTTGCCACCGACAGGACGACGTGGGCCACGACCTGCGCCTGGACGGTCGCCACCTGGGCGGCCATCACGGCGTGGGCCGCGTGGGCGGCGCTCTTCGTCCGGACGGGGCGTTTCCACGGCGGGCAGGTCATTGCGGCCCAGCGTGTCACCCTTGTAGACCCACACCTTCACGCCGATCACACCGTAGGTGGTCTTGGCTTCGGAGGTGCCGTAGTCGATGTCCGCACGCAGCGTGTGCAGTGGCACACGGCCTTCACGGTACCACTCGGTACGAGCGATTTCGATACCGTTCAGACGGCCGGACGACATGATCTTGATGCCCTGAGCACCCAGACGCATGGCGTTCTGCATGGCGCGCTTCATGGCGCGGCGGAACATGATGCGCTTTTCGAGCTGTTGCGTGATGCTGTCGGCGATCAGCTTGGCATCGATTTCGGGCTTGCGCACTTCTTCGATGTTCACTGCGACAGGCACGCCCAGGCGCGACGCGAGTTCCTTCTTCAGGTTCTCGATGTCTTCGCCCTTCTTGCCGATCACGACACCAGGACGTGCGGAGAAAATCGTGATACGGGCGTTCTTGGCAGGACGCTCGATCAGGATGCGCGACACGGCGGCGTTCTTGAGCTTGGCCTTCAGGTACTCGCGCACCTTGATGTCTTCGGCCAGCATGCCCGCAAAGTCGCGGTTGCTGGCGTACCAGCGGCTGGACCAGTTACGGCTCACGGCCAGGCGGAAGCCGGTAGGATGGATTTTCTGTCCCATATTCTTCCTTTGGCCTCAGTTGCCCACCGTCACGTACACATGGCACGTGGGCTTGCTGATGCGGTTGCCGCGGCCTTTGGCGCGCGCGGTGAAGCGCTTGAGCGTGGTGCCTTGCTCGACGTAGATGGTCTTGACGCGGAGTTCGTCAATATCGGCACCATCGTTGTGCTCGGCGTTGGCGATAGCCGACTCCAGCACCTTCTTGACGATGCCCGCAGCTTTTTTCTGCGTGAACGTCAGGATGTTCAGGGCTTGGTCCACTTTCTTGCCGCGGATCAGATCGGCGACCAGACGGCCCTTGTCGACCGACAGACGAACGCCCCGGAGGACTGCACGTGTTTCAGACATGGTCGTTCCTTACTTCTTCGCTTTTTTGTCAGCGGGGTGACCCTTGAAGGTGCGCGTCAGGGCGAATTCGCCCAGCTTGTGGCCCACCATCTGGTCGGTGACATAGACCGGGACGTGCTGCTTGCCGTTGTGCACGGCAATGGTCAGACCGATGAACTCGGGCAGAACCATGGAGCGACGCGACCAGGTCTTGACTGGTTTCTTGTCCTTGGTGGCAACGGCCTTCTCGACCTTGGCCAGCAAGTGATGGTCAACAAATGGACCCTTTTTAAGAGAGCGAGTCATCTGTTACCCCTTACTTCTTGCGACGCGACACGATCATGATCTGTGTGCGCTTGTTGTTACGGGTGCGATAACCCTTGGTCAGATTGCCCCAAGGATCGACTGCATGGCGGCCTTCGCCGGTGCGGCCTTCGCCACCACCGTGAGGGTGATCCACTGGGTTCATGGCCACGCCGCGAACGGTCGGGCGGATACCCATCCAGCGCTTCACACCGGCCTTGCCCAGTTGGCGCAGGCTGTGTTCTTCGTTGGCCACTTCGCCAATGGTGGCGCGGCACTCGATGTGGATCTTGCGCACTTCGCCAGAGCGCATACGCACCTGGGCGTACACGCCTTCACGGGCCAGCAGCGTTGCCGAAGCACCAGCCGAGCGTGCGATCTGTGCACCGGCACCGGGCTTGAGCTCGATGCAGTGGATGGTCGAACCCACGGGGATGTTGCGTATTGGCAGCGTGTTGCCAGCACGGATCGGAGCTTCCGAACCGGACAGCAAGGTTGCGCCCACTTCCAGGTTGCGGGGAGCGATGATGTAGCGGCGCTCGCCGTCGGCATAGCACACCAGAGCGATGTGGGCCGTACGGTTGGGGTCGTACTCAATGCGCTCAACCTTGGCCGGAATGCCGTCCTTGTTGCGCTTGAAGTCCACCACACGGTAGTGGTGCTTGTGACCACCGCCCTTGTGGCGGGTGGTGATGTGACCGTTGTTGTTGCGGCCAGACTTCTGGTGCTGGGGTTCCAGCAGCGGAGCAAATGCTTCGCCCTTGTACAGGTGGTCACGCGTAACCTTCACCACGGCACGTTGGCCGGGCGAGGTGGGTTTCATCTTGATAACGGCCATGATTAAGCAGCCTCCCCGGACAGGTTCAGCTCTTGACCTTCCTTCAGCATCACATAGGCCTTGCGAACGTTGTCGCGGCGGCCCATGGTCTTGCCAAAGCGCTTGGTCTTGCCCTTGGTGTTCACCACAGAAACGCCCTTGACCTCGACCTTGAACATCAGTTCAACGGCGGCCTTGATTTCAGGCTTGGTCGCGTTCTGCAGCACCTTGAAGGTCACAGCATTGGACTTTTCAGCTGCCATGGTGGCCTTTTCGGACACGATGGGAGCGACCAGCACCTGCATCAGACGACCTTCATCGAACTTGCGTTCTGCGGGGGTAGGATTCACGCGGCTCATGCGAACATCTCCTTGAGCTTGTCGATCGCCCCTTTGGTGACGAGCACCTTCTTGAAACGCACCAGCGACACGGGATCGGCGTAACGGGGCTCAACCACGAGCACGTTCACCAGATTGCGCGAAGCCAGGTACAGGTTTTCGTCCACTTCATCGGCAATCACCATCACCGATTGCAGGTTCATCGCCTTGAACTTATCAGCCAGGACCTTGGTCTTGGGAGAGTCAAGCTTCAACGAATCGACCACAGCCAGGCGACCTTCGCGGGCCAGCTGCGACAAGATGGCAGACATACCGGCGCGGTACATCTTCTTGTTGATCTTCTGCGTGAAGTTTTCGTCAGGCATGTTCGGGAAAATCCGACCGCCCCCACGCCACAGTGGCGAGGAAGTCATACCTGCACGTGCGTTACCCGTACCCTTTTGCTTGAAAGGCTTCTTGGTCGAGTGACGGACTTGCTCGCGGTCCTTCTGGGCGCGAGTGCCTTGGCGTGCGTTGGCCTGATAGGCCACCACGATCTGGTGCACCAGATCTTCGTTGTATTCACGACCGAACACGGTTTCGGGAACATCCAGCTTGGATGCGCCTTGGCCTTGGTCATTCAGGAGTTCGAGCTGCATTAGTTCGCTCCTTTGGAGGCTTTGGCCTTGACGGCGGGACGCACAGTCACGAACCCACCCTTGGAGCCCGGAATCGCGCCCTTGATCAAGAGCAGTTGACGCGCTTCGTCGATGCGGATCACATCGAGGTTTTGCGTGGTCTTGGTGACATCGCCGAGGTGGCCCGTCATGCGCTTGCCGGGGAACACACGACCGGGGTCCTGTGCCATACCGATGGAGCCTGGCACGTTGTGCGAACGGCTGTTACCGTGCGACGCGCGCTGCGAGGCCATGTTGTGGCGCTTGATGGTACCGGCGTAGCCCTTACCGATGGAGGTGCCTTGCACATCGACCTTCTGGCCCACTGCAAAGACATCTGCCACGGGCACTGCAGCACCGGCGGCATACTTGCCGGCGGTTTCAGCGGTCACGCGGAATTCCTGGATGATTTCACCGGCTTCCACACCTGCCTTGGCAAGGTGGCCGGCTTCTGGCTTGGTCACACGCGATGCTTTGCGCGAACCGAACGTGACCTGCAGGGCCACATAGCCATCGTTCTCTTGGGTTTTGACCTGGGTAACGCGGTTGTTGGACACATCCACCACTGTGACAGGCACTGCGTCCCCATCATCAGTGAACAGACGCATCATGCCCACCTTGCGACCCAGCAACCCGAGGGAGTTGCTCAGACTCATTGGTTTTCTCCAAAACTTCCACCGCTGCGACTTCAATTGGCCTCAGCGTTTGCTCAGCACTTTCGCGCCAGCGCATGAAAGAAGGTTAATAAAACTCCGCCATTTTTCTCTTTGCGATTGCGCGCAAAGAAGGCGAAGCTCTCAAGTATAACGCGGACTGCTTTTTCAAGCAAGTCCGCGTTAGGGAATCGCAAGACCGGCCCTGACGGGCCTGCCCTGCGGAGTTGCAACAGGATTACTGCAGCTTGATTTCGACGTCCACGCCAGCGGGCAGGTCGAGCTTCATCAGGGCGTCCACGGTCTTGTCCGTAGGGTCCACGATGTCCATCAGACGCTGGTGCGTGCGGATTTCGAGCTGGTCGCGGCTGGTCTTGTTGACGTGGGGCGAACGCAGGATGTCGAAACGCTTCATGCGCGTCGGCAGAGGCACGGGACCCTTGACGATGGCGCCGGTGCGCTTGGCGGTGTCAACGATCTCGGCAGCGGACTGGTCGATCAGCTTGTAATCAAACGCCTTCAGGCGGATGCGGATTTTTTGCTTGGACATGGCAAGTTCCTTTTCTGCTTAAAGATTAAGCAATGATCTTGGCCACGACGCCAGCACCCACCGTGCGGCCACCTTCGCGGATAGCGAAGCGCAGACCTTCTTCCATGGCGATGGGGTTGATCAGCTTCACAGTGATCGACACGTTGTCACCAGGCATGACCATTTCCTTGTCGGCTGGCAGCTCGATGGCGCCAGTCACGTCGGTCGTGCGGAAGTAGAACTGAGGACGGTAGTTGTTGAAGAAAGGCGTGTGACGGCCACCTTCGTCCTTGCTCAGCACATACACCTCAGCCGTGAAGTGGGTGTGGGGCTTGATCGAGCCGGGCTTGCACAGCACTTGGCCGCGTTCCACATCTTCGCGCTTGGTGCCGCGCAGCAGCAGGCCGACGTTGTCGCCAGCTTGGCCTTGGTCCAGCAGCTTGCGGAACATTTCCACGCCGGTGCAGGTGGTCTTTTGCGTGTCGCGGATACCCACGATTTCGATTTCTTCGCCGACCTTGATGATGCCGCGTTCCACGCGACCGGTCACCACGGTGCCGCGGCCGGAGATGGAGAACACGTCTTCCACGGGCATCAGGAAGGCACCGTCCACAGCGCGCTCAGGCGTGGGGATGTAGGTGTCCAGGGCTTCGGCCAGCTTCATGATGGCTTCTTCACCCAGCTTGCCCTTGTCGCCTTCCAGGGCGAGCTTGGCAGAGCCGCGCACGATGGGGGTGTCGTCGCCTGGGAAGTCGTACTTGTCCAGGAGTTCGCGCACTTCCATTTCGACGAGTTCGAGCAGTTCTTCGTCGTCCACCATGTCGCACTTGTTCAGGAACACGATGATGTAAGGCACGCCCACTTGGCGGGCCAGCAGGATGTGCTCACGGGTCTGGGGCATGGGGCCGTCAGCAGCCGAGCACACCAGGATAGCGCCGTCCATCTGGGCAGCGCCGGTGATCATGTTCTTCACATAGTCGGCGTGGCCGGGGCAGTCCACGTGGGCGTAGTGGCGGTTGGCCGTTTCGTATTCCACGTGAGCGGTGTTGATCGTGATACCGCGAGCCTTTTCTTCAGGGGCTGCGTCGATCTGGTCGTATGCCTTGGCTTCGCCGCCGAACTTGGCGGACAGCACGGTAGCGATGGCTGCCGTCAGCGTCGTCTTGCCATGGTCCACGTGGCCGATCGTGCCCACGTTGACGTGAGGCTTGGTGCGTTCGAATTTACCTTTTGCCATTTTCAATTCTCCAAAGAGCGATGCCTGTGTTGGGGTTTAACGTCTGCACCCGATTGCTGATTCGTCCTGCACAGAGCAACGGGACGGCACCGGGTCGCAGATTGCAAAAAATTTGCTATTTGATCGATAGCTGCTAGCGCTTACCGGGTAAGCGCTAGCAGCCACTTTGACCATTATTTAGCGCGAGCTGCCATGATGGCTTCAGACACGTTGCGAGGTGCTTCGCTGTAGTGCTTGAATTCCATCGAGTACGTAGCGCGGCCTTGCGTTGCGGAACGCAGGGTCGTGGAGTAGCCGAACATTTCCGACAGAGGCACTTCCGCACGGATGGCCTTGCCACCGCCTGGGATGTCGTCCATGCCCTGGACCATGCCGCGGCGGCTGGACAGATCGCCCATCACGTTGCCGGCGTAGTCTTCAGGCGTTTCCACTTCCACAGCCATCATGGGTTCCAGGATGACCGGACCGGCCTTCTTGCAACCTTCCTTGAAGCCAAAGATGGCAGCCATCTTGAACGCCAGTTCGTTCGAGTCCACATCGTGGTACGAACCGAAGTGCAGCGTGACCTTGACGTCCACCACGGGGTAACCGGCCAGCACGCCTTGCGTGACGGCTTCGTTGATACCCTTTTCCACGGCCGGGATGAATTCGCGAGGCACCACACCGCCCTTGATCGCGTCGACGAACTCGATGCCCTTGCCGGCTTCGTTGGGTTCGATCTTGAGCACGACGTGGCCGTACTGACCCTTACCACCGGACTGGCGCACAAACTTGCCTTCGGCTTCTTCCACCGTCTTGCGGATGGTTTCGCGGTAAGCCACTTGGGGCTTGCCCACATTGGACTCCACGCCGAACTCGCGCTTCATGCGGTCCACGATGATTTCCAGGTGCAGCTCGCCCATGCCGGAAATGATGGTCTGGCCGGATTCTTCGTCGGTCTTCACGCGGAAAGACGGATCTTCGGCAGCCAGACGCTGCAGCGCGATGCCCATCTTTTCCTGGTCGGCCTTGGTCTTGGGTTCCACGGCCTGCGAGATCACGGGCTCAGGGAACACCATGCGCTCCAGCACGATCTGCGAATTCACATCGCACAGGGTTTCGCCCGTGGTCACTTCCTTCAGGCCCACGCAGGCAGCGATGTCGCCGGCGCGGATTTCTTCGACTTCCTGACGCTCGTTGGCGTGCATCTGCACGATACGGCCGATACGTTCCTTCTTGCCCTTGATGGGGTTGTAGACGGTATCGCCCTTGGTCAGCACGCCGGAGTAAACGCGCACGAAGGTCAGTTGGCCCACGAACGGGTCAGTCATCAGCTTGAATGCCAGCGCCGAAAACTTCTCGCTGTCGTCAGCCTTGCGGGTGACGGGCTTTTCGTCTTCGTCGGTGCCGGCCACGTCAGGAATGTCCGTCGGTGCAGGCAGGTAGTCGATCACGGCGTCCAGCATGCGCTGCACACCCTTGTTCTTGAAGGCCGTGCCGCACAGCATGGGGTGGATTTCCGTCGCGATGGTGCGCGTGCGCAGACCTTGCTTGATCTCGGCTTCGCTCAAGTCACCTTCTTCCAGGTACTTGTTCATCAGCTCTTCCGAGGCTTCGGCAGCGGCTTCGACCATCTTCTCGCGCCATTCCTTGGCGGATTCCACCAGGTCGGCCGGGATATCTTCGTAGCTGAACTTCATGCCCTGGGAAGCTTCGTCCCAGATGATGGCCTTCATCTTCAGCAGGTCCACCACGCCGGTGAACTTGTCTTCGGCGCCGATCGGGATCACGACGGGCACGGGGTTGGCCTTCAGGCGCAGCTTCATCTGGTCGTAGACCTTGAAGAAGTTGGCACCTGTGCGGTCCATCTTGTTCACAAAGGCCAGGCGAGGCACCTTGTACTTGTTGGCCTGGCGCCAGACGGTTTCAGACTGGGGCTGCACGCCACCCACGGCGCAGTACACCATGCAAGCGCCGTCCAGCACGCGCATGGAACGCTCCACTTCAATCGTGAAGTCCACGTGGCCGGGGGTGTCGATGATGTTGAAGCGGTGCTCGGGGTACGTGTTGTCCATGCCCTTCCAGAAGCAGGTCGTGGCCGCAGAGGTGATCGTGATGCCGCGCTCTTGCTCTTGCTCCATCCAGTCCATGGTGGCAGCGCCGTCGTGCACTTCGCCAATCTTGTGGCTCACGCCCGTGTAGAACAGGATACGTTCGGTGGTCGTGGTCTTGCCAGCGTCAATGTGGGCCGAGATACCGATATTGCGGTAGCGCTCGATGGGGGTATTGCGAGCCATGGTGGATCCTTGATGGGTCGTATTGGTGAGGGTGTCGGGCAGCCATACTGGCGGCAATGCCCGTCAATTTTGTGACTGCCTGAAATCGACACAAGGCTGCTGGCAAAACACCAGCAGCCTTGGACCTATATCAGGACAAATCCGCGTTTTAGAAGCGGAAGTGGCTGAATGCCTTGTTGGCTTCGGCCATGCGGTGCACTTCGTCACGCTTCTTCATGGCGCCGCCACGGCCTTCGGTGGCTTCCAGCAGTTCGTTGGCCAGACGTTGGGCCATCGACTTCTCGCCACGCTTGCGGGCGGCTTCCTTGATCCAGCGCATTGACAGGGCCAGACGACGGACAGGGCGCACTTCCACAGGCACCTGGTAGTTGGCACCACCAACGCGGCGGGACTTCACTTCCACCATGGGCTTCACGTTGTTGATGGCAACGGTGAAGGCTTCCAGGGGGTCCTTGTCAGGATGCTTCTTCTCGATGAGTTCCAGGGCGCCGTAAATGATGCGCTCTGCAACTGCCTTCTTGCCGCCTTCCATGATCACGTTCATGAATTTGGACAGCTCTACATTGCCGAACTTGGGATCCGGCAGGATTTCACGTTTGGGGACTTCGCGACGACGTGGCATTTTTTACCTCTATCTTTGCTTCAGTTGGCATCTTTTCAGACACCGCGAGAGCCATTCAGGACTCCCACTTACTCGACCCGCGCAGACAATCTGCGTTTGGGGTCACTACGCTGGATCACCGCGCCACGCGGGAAACAGCACCGAAAATTCTTCTGACCGAAAAACCAGGGCTTACTTGGCCTTGGGCTTCTTGGCGCCGTACTTGGAGCGGGCTTGCTTGCGGTCTTTCACGCCTTGCAGGTCCAGCGAACCGCGCACGATGTGGTAACGCACACCGGGCAAGTCCTTCACACGACCGCCGCGAACCAGCACCACGCTGTGTTCCTGCAGGTTGTGGCCTTCACCGCCGATGTAGGAGATGACTTCGAAGCCGTTGGTCAGGCGAACCTTGGCAACCTTACGCAGAGCGGAGTTAGGCTTCTTGGGCGTCGTGGTGTACACACGGGTGCACACGCCACGGCGCTGGGGAGAGTTTTCCATCGCAGGGCTCTTGGACTTGATCTTTTCGACCTCGCGCCCCTGACGGACTAGTTGATTGATGGTTGGCATGAAATACGTCCCTAAACGTGAATTTGCTTCGTGAAAGCGAAAACGTGAATCCCTTCGGAAATTCCGAAAAGCCTTCTAATGTAGCAGCAAGGCGTCGATCAGGCAAGCCGCATGCGGCGTTACACCCAAACCCCTCCCGAAGCGCCGATATGGCCTGCCGCGTTTAAAAGCGCACGGCCCAGGCCAGGACCGCCGCGCAAGGGCCGCCCCGCCGCGCTGGCGGTGTCCCCTTTCCTGAATGGCGCAGCCATTCGAGAGAAGGGGGAAGGCGCGAAGCGACTCAGGGGGATGTACCTTATTTAATCCAGAGACGGATGCCGTCCCAGGCACGGCCCAGGGTGCCTGCCTGCTCCACGCCCTCCAGCGCGATCAGGGGCACTTCGGCCACGGCCTGGTCCGCCAGCATGACCTTGAGCGTGCCGATGGACTGGCCCTTGGTGTATGGCGCCACCAGCGGGTCGGGGCGGGTAATCTGGGTGGTGACCTTGCCGGCGCTGCCCGAGGGCACGGCCACGACGATGGCCTCCTCGCGGCCGATCTTGAGGGTGCTGGCCGTGCCCTTCCACACGGCGGGGGAGGCGACCGGGCTGCCGGCATCAAAAAGCTTGACCGCCTCGAACGCGGTGTAGCCCCAGTTCAGCAGCTTCTGGCTTTCATTCGCGCGCGCGTTCTCGCTGGCGGCACCGAGCACGATGGACAGCAGCCGGCGCTGGCCCACGCCGGGGAATTCCCGCTTGGATGTGGCCACCAGGCAGTAGCCCGCAGCGGCCGTGTGACCAGTCTTGAGACCGTCCACCGTGGGGTCGCGGAACAGCAGCGTGTTGCGGTTGCTGCCGTTGGACGCCGGCGTGCCAGGGTAGCTGTACTGCTTGGTGGAGTAATAGTGCATGTACTCCGGAAAGTCCTTCATCAACCGCATGGCCAGAACCGACAGGTCGCGCGCCGTGGTGGTGTGGCCGGGTTCGGTCAGGCCTTCGGGATTCTTGTAGTTGGTGCCGTTCATGCCCAGGGCCTTGGCCTGGTCGTTCATGAGCTTGACGAAGTTTTCGGCCGTGCCGCCCACGCCTTCGGCCAGGGCCATGGTGGCGTCGTTGCCCGACTGCACGATCATGCCCTTGATGAGGTCTTCCACCGGCACCTGCATCTTGGGGTCGATGAACATGCGCGAGCCGGGCATCTTCCAGGCGCGCACGCTCACGGGCAGCTTCTGGTCCAGGGATATCTTCCTGGCACGCAGGGCATCAAACACCAGGTAGCCCGTCATGAGCTTGGTGAGCGAGGCTTGCTCCACCGGCGCATCGATGTCCTTGGCGGCCAGCACCTGGCCCGCGGTGACATCCACCAGCATGTAGGTGCGCGCGGCGATTTCAGGGGGCTGGGGCGCCTGGGCCAGGGCGCCGAAGGCGGCGGGGGCCACCGCGGCAAAAACGGCCAGGGATCGCAACGCGGACAGGATTCGTTTCATGGGGCAGAGGAAGGCTGGAGAGGCTCGAAAAAGGGGGAAAAAGAAAAGAGCGCCACAGTGGAACAGCAGCCAGGGCCGGTGGGCCCTACACGGAGGCTGCTTGCAGGTGGCGCACCACCAGGCTCTTGAGAAGCGGCAATTGTCCGTGAAAGAAATGCCCACCTGCGGGGATGACTGTGACAGGCAGTATCTGGGGCCGGGCCCAGTCCATGACGGACGCCAGGGGAACGGTGTCGTCCGCCTCGCCGTGCACGACCAGGGTACTTACATGGGCGTCTGGCGGCACGGGCGCCACTGTGAAGCGGCTGGCGGCCGTGCCCACGAGCACGGTGGTGTCCACCCGACCCTGGGGCCACAGGGCTTGCAGCGCATGGCTGGTGACGAACGCGCCAAACGAGAAACCCGCCAGTGCAAGGCGCTGGCCCCCGGCTGCAGGCGCCACCTGCTCCACCACGGCCAGCAGGTCCTGCAGCTCGGCCCGCCCTTCGTCGTGCACGCCAGCCGAGCCGCCCACGCCCCGGAAGTTGAAGCGCACGGCTGTCCAGCCGCACTGCACGAAGGCGCGCGCCAAGGTCTGCACGACCTTGTTGTCCATGGTGCCCCCAAACAGCGGATGGGGATGGGCGATGACGGCCACACCACGCGGCGTGGCACCTTCGGCCAGCATGGCGCTGTCGCGCACGGCCTCGATGGCGCCTGCGGTGCCGGCGAGGGTCAGGCGTTCGGTCTGGGCATTCACGGGTTTACTACCAAATCAATAGCTTCCAGCGCTTGATGGATAAGCGCTAGAGGGCAAAAACATTCAAAAAATCGGGTGAAGGAGGTGGAGGCGGTTTCAGCGCCCAAGTTCCGCCGGCGTGACCAGACGCTCCACCACCTGGCCGTTCTTGAGGTGGGATTCGACGATTTCGTCGATGTCGGACGCGTCCACATAGGTGTACCAGGTGCCTTCCGGGTAGACCACGGCGACGGGGCCGCCCGCGCAGCGGTCCAGGCAGCCGGCCTTGTTCACGCGGACCTTGCCGGGGCCGGCCAGGCCAGCGGCCTTGACCTGCGCCTTGCAGCGGTCAAAGCCCGCCTGCGCGTTGTGGTGGGCGCAGCTGTCTTCGCCATTGGTGCGGTCGTTCAGACAGAAGAAGATGTGGCGCTGGTAGTAGCCGGGCGCGGTGGCCGGCGGGGTGGAGGGGGTGTCGCTCATCCGCGCATTTTACGAACCGTGCCCCGGGCACCTCTGCGGCGACTCAGAGGCTGAGAGTTTTTTGGCCGGGGCCCGAAAGGCGCGCCGAATCGCTTCGGATGGAGGCGCAACGCACAGCCATAGCTCGGGCCATGGCGAGCAGCCTCTCAGGGGGCGCTTTCTCTCCTCGACACCCGCATCAGCACATACAGCAGCGTCGCATAAGGCCACAGCCAGCCCAGCCACTGGCCCAGGCCGTAAAAGCGGATGAAGCGGCCCTGCTCCCAGATCTGCAGCGTCTGCGCAAAGTAGGCGCTGGTGGGCGCCTGGTTGAGCAGCGCCAGGTGCCAGGCCAGCGCCAGCAGCAGCAGCGCTGCGCAGGCCCGGCGCGGCAGTGCCACCAGCAGCAGGGCCAGCGCCAGCGCCGCCCACACGCCCAGGCGCACGGGCTGGCCCATCCATTCCCAGGCGTGCACCGGCCCCCAGCTCAGCGCGGCCGACAGCGCCGTCAGCGCCACGCCCACCGCCACCACACCCAGCGCAAACAGCGCGCGCCGGCCCATCTGGCGGATCACGCAGTAGCCCAGCAGGCATGGCACCAGCAACCCCAGAATCACGCTGAGCAGCTCGCCGCCGCGCGACAGCGGGTCCAGCGCCACCTCGCGCACCGGCAGCCACTGCAGGAACGGCGTGTCGGCCAGCAACTCGACCAGCGCGGCCTCCAGCCGTTCCAGCACCTGGCCCAAGCCAAAGGGCACGGCTGCTGGGAACAGCAGTGCCAGCGGCCACAGCGCCAACAGCACCAGCGCGCCGCTGGCGTCCTGCACAAACCAGCGGCCGCGGAAGTCGCTCCAGCGGTCGATGGCGCCCACGCGCTCCAGCAGCGCGGCGCTCAGCGCACCAGCCAGCGCACCCGCCGCGTTCAGTGCCAGGTCCATGTTGGATGGCACACGCCGCGGCAGGTATATCTGCAAGAACTCCAGCCCCAGCGACAGCAGCGTGCCAGCGAGCGTGGCCAGCAGCACGGGGCTGCCCTGCCAGCCCGTGCGCAGCATGGCCAGCACCAGCAGGAACCCCAGGGGCGCGTAGCCCACTACGTTGATCGTGACGTCGAACCCCGTCCAGTACGGCGGCGGGATGGGCGCCAGCAAAAAGACCAGCGGATCGATGCCCTGGGCACGCCAGCCGTCAAACGGGAACAGGCTGGCGAAGACGATGAGCGCCGTATAGATCAGCGCCAGGGGCCAGGCAGAGGTCTTGTGCACCGGCGTATGGACCTAGAACGGTTTCACCACGACCAGCACCACGGCGGCCACCAGCAGCAGCACTGGTGCCTCGTTGAACCAGCGGAACCACACATGGCTGCGGCGGCTGGTGCCATCGGCCAGCTTGCGCAGCAGCACGCTGCAGGCATGGTGGTAGCCGATGACCAGCACCACAACGGCCAGCTTGGCGTGCATCCAGCCATTGCCTGGGCCCCGACCGATGCCGTAGCCCATCCACAGCCACACGCCCAGGGCCACCGCCGGCACCGCCAGCAGCGTGGTGAAGCGCAGCAGCTTGCGCGCCATGAGCAGCAGGCGATCGCGCTCGGCCACCGAGCCCGGGGCCACCATGGCCAGGTTGACGAAGATGCGGGGGAGATAGAACAGGCCGGCAAACCAGCTGGCCACGAAGACGATGTGAAAGGCTTTGACCCAGAGCATGCGGCAGTTTAAGGGGATGGCATGGCGCGCCCGCCCGGCAAAAAAAAGCCCGGCAAATCCGCCGGGCCAGGAAAGCCTGTTTTGCATTGCTGCAATCCGAGGCCCCGCTCAGGGAGGAAAAGCGGGGGGCAGCAAGCCGCCCGGCGCCAATTTAGCACCGGGCAAGGGGTGTTACAAGCGGCATTTCCCAGGGCGGGCGCAGCGGCACCAGCGCCTGGCAACCACCGGCCGGCCCGGCCAGCGCGCCTGCAGATTCGAGCGCCGCCGGCAGGCCATAGGCACCTGCCGCGCAGCGGCTCAGGGACATAATCCGCCCATGCTCCAAAGCCCCACCCCCTTCCCCCAGAACCGCCCCCGCCGCCTGCGCCGCGACGCCTTCACCCGCCGCCTGGTGCGCGAGAACCTGGTCACCGTTGACGACCTGATCTACCCCGTGTTCGTGCACGAGGGCACCAACCGCAGCGAGGCCGTGACCTCCATGCCCGGCGTGGACCGCCTGAGCCTGGACTTGCTGCTGCCCGTGGCCGAAGACTGCGTGAAGCTGGGCATCCCGGTGCTGGCGCTGTTCCCGGCGATTGACCCCGCGCTCAAGACGCCGGACGGCAAGGAGGCCCTCAACCCCGACGGCCTGATCCCGCGCGTGGTGCGGGCGCTCAAGAAAGAATTCCCCGACCTGGGCGTGATGACCGACGTGGCGCTGGACCCGTACACCAGCCACGGCCAGGACGGCGTGCTGGACGAGACCGGCTACATCATCAACGACGAGACGGTGGAGATCCTCACCGGCCAGGCGCTCACGCATGCCGAGGCGGGCGTGGACATCGTCGCGCCCAGCGACATGATGGACGGCCGCATCGGCGCCATCCGCGAGGCGCTTGAGGTGCAGGGCCACATCCACACCCGCATCATGGCCTACAGCGCCAAGTACGCGAGCAGCTTCTACGGCCCCTTCCGCGACGCGGTGGGCACGCGCGGCGCTTTAGGCAAGGCCGACAAGAATGTGTACCAGATGGACCCTGGCAACAGCGACGAGGCCCTGCGCGAGGTGGCCATCGACATCGCCGAAGGCGCCGACATGGTGATGGTGAAGCCCGGCATGCCCTACCTGGACATCGTGCGCCGCGTGAAGGACGAGTTCAAGGTGCCCACCTTTGCCTACCAGGTGAGCGGCGAGTACGCCATGATCAAAGCCGCTGCGGCCAACGGCTGGCTTCAGCATGACGCCGTGATGATGGAAAGCCTGCTGGCCTTCAAGCGCGCTGGCGCCGACGGCGTGCTGACCTACTTTGCACGCGATGTGGCTCGCTTGCTCCGAAAATAAGAGCTGTCAGCGCTCGCTGGATAAGCGCTAGAGGCACTTTTTATCCATATTTCTGGGTTGCATGCGCATTTTTCACATCCACAGCGGCGGCGTGCACGAGCTGGCTGCGCTGCCCACACAGATGCCTGCGCAGGGGTTTGTCTGGATCGCCTGTGCGCGGCCCGCGTTCCAGTCGCAGCTGGCCGAGATCCAGGCCAGCCTGCAGGCGCTGGTAGGACTGCAGTTGGTGGACCTGCACGTGTCCGACCTGCTCAACGCACAGCTCCCATCGCACTACGACTACACCTCGCAGTACGACCTGCTGGTGTTCCGCCGCCTGGCGACGGCAAATGGCGACGCGGCACAGCCGCCCGCCGCTGCGCCGGAAGGCGCCGCGCCCCGGCGCAGCGGCCCGCCCGTGCTGCGGCGCATCGACACCAGCCCGGTGGGGTTTGCCGTTTTTGACCAGCTGCTGCTGACGGTGCACCCGGCCGACTGCGCAGTGCGCGACGCCTACGCGGCCCGCCTGCTGGCCTCGCTGCCCACCGGCCCCAGCGAGGGTCGCAGCAGCCCCGTGCCCGGCGCCCGCGTGCCCACCAGCCCTGCCGACCTGATGCTGCGCGTGGTCAACCTCATGGTGGACGGCTACCTGGATCTGCGCCGCGAACTCACCCGCCAGCTGGACCACTGGCAGACCGAGCTGCTCAAACCCCGAGCGCGCTATGTGAACTGGACCTCGCTGCTCGAAGCGCGCCTGTCGCTGCACCAGCTCGACGAAATCTGCGAAGACCAGCGCACCGCCGTGCAGGACTGGATCGACGCTCTGGAAACCTGGGCCCTGCCCGAGACGCCCGCGGGCCTGCGCGAGCTGGACCTGCTGAAAGTGCGCAGCCGCGACGTGCTCGAACACATCGAGCGCGTGGTGCACCACGTGCGGCGCCTGGAGCAAAGCACCGAAACCGCCGTGCAGATGCATTTCAGCGTGCAGAGCAACCGCACCAACGACATCATGCGCACGCTCACGGCACTCACGGCTGTGTTTTTGCCGCTGAACCTGATCGCGGGCATCTTTGGCATGAACTTCGAATTCCTGCCGCTGATCCACAAGGCCGACGGCTTCTGGTGGGCGCTGGGGTCTATGGGCGTGATCGCGCTGGCGCTGGTGGCGCTGTTCTGGCGCAAGCAATACCTGTCGCGAACCCGGCGGTAATTCCTACCCCGGTCCTGCTGCGCCAGGGGCAGCATCGCATCTGCACACGCCCGAGGAGTGCATTGATGCCCGCGCCTTCCGCTGATCCTGCCGCCCCCTTTCCCCTGGCCTCTGCCGATGCACAAGCGCCCCTGTACATCGGCACTGCGGGCTGGAGCCTGCCGCGCGCCAGCCAACACCGCTTTGCCATGGCCGCAGACAGCCCGGCTGAATCGCACCTGGTGCGCTACGCGCGGCAGTTGACGGCTGCGGAGATCAACTCGTCGTTCTACCGCCCGCACCAGCGCAGCACCTACGAACGCTGGGCCGCAGCCACGCCGGCCGGGTTCCGGTTTTGCGTCAAGCTGCCGCGCAGCATCACGCATGACGCACGGCTGAACGATACCGAAGCCCTGCTGCAGGCGTTTGTGGACCAAGCCAGCGGTCTGGGCGACCGCCTGGGCTGCGTGCTGGTGCAGCTGCCGCCCAGCCTGGTGCTGGATGCACCAGTGGCCCACGCCTTCTTTGCGGGCCTGCGGCGCCTGCTGCCGGACGGTGTCGGCCTGGCGGTGGAACCACGCCACGCCAGTTGGTTCACGTCCGAAGGCGACACGCTGTTGTCGCACTGGCAGGCTGCGCGCGTTCTGGCCGACCCGGTGCTGCACGACGCGGGGCGCGCGCCGGGCGGGTGGCCTGGGCTGGTGTATTGCCGGCTGCACGGCTCGCCGCGCACCTACTACTCGGCGTATGACAAAGCTCTGATCGATGCGCTGGCCGCACGCCTGCAGCGGGCCACGCGGGAGGTCGCGCAAAACGCCCCGCAAGAGGCCGGCAGCGTGTGGTGCATCTTCGACAACACCGCCAGCGGGGCTGCCACGGAGAACGCGCTGGACCTGTTGGCGCGTCTGCGCAACGCCTGAGAGGCTGAGAGGAAATCGGTCATTGGTCAGCGGTCAGCGAGACGGCGTGGGCGTGCCAAAGAGCCCAGCCCCGTTGTCCCACGCAATCTTGCGCGCCACGTCGGCGGGCAGGCCGCCCAGCCACTGGCGGTAGCCCTGCATCAGACTTTCGTAGTGCTGCCAGCGTTGGTTGACCCAGGTGTCCGAGCCGATCACGAAACGCGTGGGGTACTTGAGCAGCAGCGCGCGCCACGCGGGGCACAGCTGGTTGTCGTCGCAGACCAGGCCGGGGCGGTATGAGAGTTCGCCCACCAGGCCGGGGTAGCGGGCCATCAGGGCGTCGACCCGCTCCACCGGCGCGCCGCCGATGCCGGTGTGGGCCCAGATCAGGCGCACCTTCTCGCCCTTCGACGGCGTGTTGGCCATCAGCAGGTCGATGGCTACATCGTCCACATGCGCCAGCACCACCAGGCCGCGCTCTTCGGCCAGGGCCATGAGCTTCTTGGCCACCGGGCCGTTGGCATTGGCGCTGTCGTACAGGTGGAATTCGCCAATGCCGCGGTACGGGCCAGACCCGGTGCCGCGCTTCAACTCGTCCAGCACCATGTCGTAGATGGTCTCGTCGGCAAACCAGCCCGTGTAGTCGGCCCGGTTGCGGTACAGCCGCACAAAAGGCACCACGGCCACCCCGGCCGCGCGCACCTCGGGCAGGGCCGCCAGCGCCAGCGACCCGGTGTTGGGCCGCGAGTTGGCCACGATGGCGCGCACGCCAGAGGCCTTCATGCGCGCCAATACGTCCGACGGCGGATGCGGGCCCGTTTTGCCGTCCCACGCCTCCTCGTTGTAGTGCAGGTGCGCGTCAAACAGCGGACCGGTGTAGTCGGCGGCGTGGACTTTCTGCACGGCGCCAGCCCCAACTATCAAAACAATAGCTGCCAGCGCTTGCTGGATAAGCGCCAGAGGCCAAAAACGCTTAGAAAAATCGAACCACGTCGGACATGCCATGGCAACCTCCAGACATCAGCGATATGTCGTGACCCCTTCGCGCCTCTACTTGGCGCGGTCCCGCGAGGGACGCCTGGCAAGGGCCGCCCAGCAGCGAGGGCGTCGTCCCCTGGGGGGAAGGCGCCGCAGGCGACTCAGAGAGAATCCCTACCCCAGGTGCTTGTCGAAGAACGCCAGCGTGCGGTCGCGCGCCGTCATGGCCGAGGGCTCGTCGTAGCTGCCGCGCTGGTCGCAGTTGAAGCCGTGGTCGGCGTCATAGATATGGACCTCGACCTCGGGATGCGCGCGGGCAAAGGCCTGCACGCTGTCCACCGGGATGAAGTGGTCGCGCTGGCCGAAGTGCGCCATCACGGGCACGCGCGGCTGGCGGGCGGCTTCGTCGGGGCTGGTCATGCCGCCGCCGTAGTACGGCACGGCGGCCGACAAACCGCTGAGCGTGCAGGCCGCGCGCCAGGTCAGCAGGCCGCCCCAGCAGAAACCCACGATGCCCACCTTGCGTCCGCTTTGTGCGGCGGCGTAGTCGATGGCGGCCTGGATGTCGGGCATCACGCCGGGGGCGGGCAGCGCCTCCACCGCCGCCTTCAGGCCCATGCCGGCCTGCATGTCATCACCGCTGTAGCCCAGCTCCACGCCGGGCTTCACGCGGTGGAAGGTCGAAGGCGCCACGGCCAGGTAGCCGCGCGCCGCAAAGCGGTCGGCCACGGCGCGGATGTGGGAGTTGACGCCAAAAATCTCCTGCAGCACCACCACGGCGCCGCGCGGTGCGACGTCCGGCTGCGCCACCCAGGCCGGAAACACAAAACCATCGCCGGAAGTCAGATCGACAAACTGTCCCATGCTGCAATCTCCTTGAAGAAAAAAGGTGCTCACGCGTTGGCCACCCGGCACATCGGCACCTGCCCGATGCCCCCAGAACCTGTTCCAATGCGCCATTCTTGCAGGAGACCGCATTCCATGAACAACAAGATTGCCTTAATCACCGGCGCCAGCCGAGGCATTGGCGCCGCCACCGCCCTGCTGGCTGCGCGCCAGGGCTGGGCCGTGGCGGTCAACTACCAGGGCAACCAGGCCGCCGCCGATGCGGTGGTGCAGCAGATTCGATCCGCCGGCGGCACCGCGCTGGCCGTGCAGGCCGATGTGGCCGACGAGGCCCAGGTGCTGGCCATGTTTGCCACCGTCGACGCACAACTCGGCCGCATCACCGCGCTGGTGAACAACGCGGGCGTGGTGGACCGGACCCAGCGTGTGGATGAAATGAGTGTGGCGCGCCTGCGCCGCATGTTCGACATCAACGTGATCGGCAGCTTCGTCTGCGCCCGCGAGGCCGTGCGCCGCATGAGCACAAAACACGGCGGCGCGGGCGGCAGCATCGTCAACGTCTCCAGCGCCGCCGCGCGGCTGGGCGCGGCGGGCCAGTATGTGGACTACGCGGCAGCCAAGGGCGCCATCGACACCATGACGTTGGGCTTGGCGCGCGAAGTGGCGGCAGAAGGCATCCGTGTGAACGCCGTGCGCCCGGGCCTCATCGAGACCGACATCCACGCCAGCGGCGGCCTGCCCGACCGCGTGCGCGACCTGGCCCACCTGGTGCCCATGCAGCGCGGCGGCACGGCCGACGAGGTGGCGGAGGCCATCGTGTGGCTGATGTCGGATGCTTCGCCCTACACCACCATGTCATTGCTCGACGTTTCCGGAGGCCGCTGATGGATCTCAAACCTCTCATCACCCTGCTGGCCATCGTGAACCCGCTGGCCATCGTGCCGTTCTTCATCCACTACACGCAGGGCTTCTCGTACGCGCAGCGGCGCCGCACCATCCAGGTGGCCAGCTTCAGCGTGTTCTGCGTGATTGCGGCCTGTGCGCTGCTGGGCTTGCAGATCCTCGACTTCTTCAACATCTCGCTGCAGAGCTTTCAGGTGGGCGGCGGCATGCTGCTGCTCATCAGCGCGATGAACATGCTCAACGCCCAACCGGCCGAGGCCAAGCCCAGCACCAACGAGTTCGAAGAAGGGGCAGAGAAAGCCGCCGCCGGGAGCAGCATCGCCGTGGTGCCGCTCACCATCCCGCTGCTCACCGGCCCGGCCAGCATGTCCACCGTGGTGATTTATGCCGACCGCGCGCAGGGCGTGTGGCAGACGCTGGCGCTGGTGGGCTACGGCGTGGTGATCGCGCTGGCCACCGCCGTGTGTTTTGCACTGGCCGACCCGATTGCGCGCGTGCTGGGCAAGACCGGCATCAACGTGATGACCCGGCTCATGGGCCTGATCCTGGCCGCGCTGGCGGTGGAGGTGATGGCCGATGGGCTGGGCAAGATTTTTCCCATTTTGGTGGCTCGTTGATCGCCCATGTCCGCCCGCCTGCTGCTGCTCGAAGATGATCCCGCCATCGCCCGCACCGTGGCCTATGCGTTGCAGCGTGACGGCCTGGCCGTGACGCACAGCCTGCTGGTGCACGACGCGCGCCAGCAGCTGCAACGCAGCCGTTTTGACCTGCTGGTGCTGGACGTGGGCCTGCCGGACGGCAGCGGCCTGGACCTGCTGCGCGATGTGCGCAACGCCGCGCCCACCGCCACGCTGCCCGTGCTGATGCTCAGCGCCCACGGCGAAGAGATCGACCGCGTGCTGGGCCTGGAGCTGGGAGCCGACGACTACCTGACCAAACCTTTCAGCCCCCGCGAGCTGGCCGCCCGCGTCAAGGCGCTGCTGCGCCGCGCGGGCCACGGCGGCAACGGGCACGCCACCGCGCCTGCGGCCGCGCCGGCCCTGTTCCACGACGACGAGGCCGGCCAGCGCATCAGCCTGCGCGGCCAGCCGCTGCCGCTCACACGCCGCGAATACCGCCTGCTGTCCCACCTGCTGCACGGCGCCGGCCGCATCCATTCGCGCGAAGCCTTGCTGGCCGCCGCCTGGGGCGACGACAGCGAAAGCACCGACCGCACGGTGGACACCCACATCAAGACCCTGCGCGCCAAGCTGCGCGAGGTGGACCCGGGGCGGGAGTACATCAGCACACACCGCGGCATGGGGTATTGCCTGGACATCTGAAGCCAAATCGGCGCCTAGCGCTTATCTATCAAGCGCCGACAGCTATTGTTTTTGAAGCAACACACCATGCGCCTCGGCATCCGCCTGCTGTTCGCCTTCTTCCTGATCAACGGCATCGCCGCGTTCTTTGTGCTGCGCGTGTTCATGGCCGAGATCAAGCCCAGCGTGCGCGAGGTGATGGAGGACATGATGGTGGACACGGCCAACATCCTGGCCGAGCTGGCCAGCGACGACCTGGCAGGCGGTCGACTGGCGGTGGGTGCGGACAACAGCGGCACCAGCCCGTTTGCGCAGCATGTGCGCCGCTATGCCACGCGGCCCATCGACGCGGCGATCTGGGGCTTTTCCAAGCAGTCGCTCGACTACCGCATCTACGTGACCGACGCGGCGGGCCGGGTGCTGTTCGATTCGGAGAACCGCGCGGTGGGCGCCGACTATTCGCAGTGGCGCGATGTGGCGCGCACGCTGCGCGGTGAATACGGCGCACGCTCCACGCGCGATGTGGAGAGCGATGACACCACCGGCGTGATGCACGTGGCCGCGCCCATCTATGTGCAGGGGCAGATTGCAGGCGTGCTCACCGTGGCCAAGCCCACGCGCACGGTGCAGCGCTTCATCGACCGCGCAGAGCGCAAGGTGTTCATGGGCGGGGTGCTGCTGCTGGCGCTGTCGGCCCTGGTGGGCGTGGCGGTGACGGTGTGGATGGTGTGGAATGTGCGCCGGCTGCGCGACTACGCACTGAGCGTGCAGGGCCCCGCCGACGCCACCGCATCGCCGCCGCCCATGCCCCAGGTGCCCGGCGAGCTGGGCGACCTGGCCCGCGCCATGGACCGCATGCGCGCGCGGCTGGAAGGCCGCGACTATGTGGAAGGCTATGTGCGCGCTCTGACGCACGAACTGAAAAGCCCCGTGGCCGCCATCCGCGGCGCGGGCGAGCTGCTGCAGGACGAACTGCCCGCGGCCGACCGCGCGCAGTTCGCCACGCAGGTGGTGGAGCAAAGCCAGCGCCTGCAGCGCCTGATCGACCGCCTGCTGGAGCTGAGCAAGCTGGAGCAGCGCCAGCACGCCGATGCCGCAGCGCCGGTGGCGCTGCACGACTGCGCCGCCCAGGCCGTGCGCCAGTGCGAAGCGCGCGCGCGGCAGCGCGGCGTGCGCCTGGAACTGTCGGGCGAAGGCGCCAGCGGCCGCTGGGAGGCGGAACTGGTGACGCTGGCTATCGGCAACTTGCTGGACAACGCGATCGACTTTTCCCCGGCGGGAGGCACGGTGCGCGTGGTGCTGCAGGGCCCGAGCGTGGCGGTAGAGGACGCCGGCCCGGGCGTGCCGGACTATGCCCTGCCTCGTCTGGGCGAGAGGTTCTTCACCACGGCGCGGCCGAACGGCGAGCGCAGCGGCTCTGGCCTAGGCCTGGCCATCGTCCAGCGGGTGATGGCGCTGCACGGCGGGCGGATGCAGGCGCAGCCGCTCGCGCCCGGCCTGCGCGTGCGGCTGGACTTTGCGTGACCGGGCCCAGCAAAGTGCGCCGCTGAAAGCGGGGTGCGGGGCGGGCTGACAGTGCGCGGGGCGCTCCTGAAGCCGCTGCAGCCCCAGGGCCTCCGCTCAACGCCCTGCCAACGCCCCCGGAAATCCCGTTGTCGCCGCGTGGCCCAGCGCACGCCAGACTCGCCTGGCGCCCCGCCGGTGGCTGAACTCAGAGCGACCGCAGGAAAGCCAGCAGCGCCTCGCGGTCGGTGCGCGGCAGGCCTTCAAAGCGGCTGCGGGCCGCTTCCGCCTCGCCGCCGTGCCACAGGATGGCCTCGGTCAGGCTGCGCGCGCGGCCGTCGTGCAGGTAGCCCACGTCGGCGCTGCGGCCCTGGCCCATGACTTTTTCGGTGTAGCCGATGCCCCACAGGGGTGCGGTGCGCCACAGCGCGCTCTGCGCCTGCCCTTCGGCAAAGTTGTCGGCCAGGCCGGGGCCCATGTCGTGCAGCAGCAAATCGGTGTAGGGCCGGATCGTCTGGTTGCGCAGCTCGGCAAACAGGTGGCCGCTGCCCGTCTTCATCTGCGCGGTGTGGCAGGCGGTGCAGCGCATGCCCTCAAACAGGCGCGCGCCCAGCGCCACTTGCGCCGCATCCACGCGGTGCTCGTCCAGCGGCGCAACGCCCTTGGGGAAGCCGCTTTCCAGGCTGCGCTGTGCGGGCACGGCCACCAGGGCCAGGTAGTTGGAGATCAGGGTCAGGTCCGATGCGGTGATGCCCGCCACGCGCGGGCCCGCCGCGCATGCCTTGGGGCCGTAATGGCAGTTGCGCGACGGGTACACGGGCGACGTGACCGCCATGTCCTGCAGCAGCGCCGTGGCCGCTTGCTGGCGCAGCGTGGCCTTCGATGCCTTCCAGCCGAAACGGCCCAGGCGCACCGCGCCGGTCTCGGGGTCGTACACGTAGTTGGCGCGCCCGCGCACGCCGTCCTGGTCCGGCGCGCTGCGCGCCAGCGCCAGGATGTCCGCCTCGGGCACGGCTTCGAGCAGGCCCATGCCGATCATCGGCGGCGCGGCGCGCAGCGAGTAGGCGGCAGGCACCGGGCCGTCAAAGCCCAGCACGGGCTTGCGCAGTTCCACCACCGTGCCGTCCGCCAGGCGCACCTCGCGCGTTTCGAAGCGCGCCACGCGCACGCTGTTGCCCCAGTCCTGCCGCTGGCCGCTGCCCGCCAGGGCGTTCATCTGCACCACGCTGCCGTAGCGCGGGTGGGGCTGCTGCACGCCGCCGTCTCCCAGACTCGCGGCATGCACCGACATGCTGTCCAGCCGCTGGTTCAGGCGCGTGGGGGCCGGGCTGCGGCCGTTGTTGACGTGGCAGGCCACGCACATCGACTGGTTGAAATGCGTGCCTTGCAGCTTGGCTGCGGGCGTGTAGGGGTCGTTGCCGGGCTCGCTGTGCGCGCCCGTGGTGAAGTCGGTGTGGATCAGGCGGCGGCCTTCCACGAACCGCTGCATGTTCTTCATGCCCACGTGGTTGAACGGCTGCTGGAACATCGAGCTGCCGTTGTCCGAGTAGTTGTACGACACCGACCCCGTGCCGCCCGAGAGCGTGGCCACCGGCAGCGGCGCGGAGTTGAGCCGCGGCTGCACGCCGTACCAGGGCGCCAGGCCCTGCCCCACCACATACAGCCATTCGGCCGAGTAGTAGCGGATGCCGCCGCTGTCGCCCTTGGCGGACATGGCCTCGTGCGTGCTGAACATGGCGGGCGAGATCTCGATGGCGTCGCCCACCACCAGTGGGCGCGAGGGCACGTTGGTGCCGTTGGGCAGGCCGTCGGCGCCCAGGCCGCCATGGCCGGGGTAGTCCTTGACCCGCAGCGTGCAGGCGCCGTTGATGCCGCCCGGGCCCACCAGCTGCGCGGTGGCCGGATAGGCCGTGGGGCGGCAGACCTTGACAGTGCGGTCCACCAGCTCGCCCGGGTTCATCCAGCCGTAGCCGGTCACCCCGGGACGGTCGAACGCGCGGAAGAACGCGGTGTCACCCGGCAGGAAGTCCACCTGGGTGTAGCGGTTGACGATGAGCGTGGGCTTGGTGACGCCCGCCACGCGGCTGTTGTCGATGATCTCCATGCCCCAGGTGCGGTTCTTGAAGTACTGGGTGACGAAGGTCAGGTGCGCGCCCGGTCCCTTGTCCACGGGCTGGCCGGCGGCGTCCACGGTGTCGTTGGGGCCATAGCCGATCTCGTTCCATTCCTCGCCGCGCTCGCGCCCGTGGCGGCCCATGGCGCGCGCGCCAAAGCGGGTGACCAGGGTGCCGTCGGCCAGCGAGAACTGCACCTGCTCCAAGGGCTGCGGTGCAGCAGGCAGCGGCTGCAGGCCCTGCCCGTTGGCCGGAAAGCGCAGCGGCGCCACGGCCTGGCCGCCCTGGGTGTTGTCGCTGCCGGGGGACTTGAACTCCACCTCGAACAACGAATAGCCGTATTGCGAGCTGCGCGCGACGCCCTGCAGGCGCACATAGCGGGTTAGCACGCCCAGGTTCAAAAACTCCTCGGTGCCGCCCTTGCCGTCCATTACGTAGCGCAGCTGCGCCCAGGTCTGGCCGTCGTCGGACACCTGCAGCGCGTACTCCTTGCCGTACGAGCGCTCCCACAGCAGCTTCATGGCGCCGATGGCGGTGGGCTGACCGAAGTCGAACTGGATCCACGCATCATCCACAAAGGTGCTGCCCCAGCGGGAGTTGGGGTTGCCGTCGATGGCGGCGGTGGCGGACATGCCGGGGTTTTCCACCGGCGACGAGGTGGCGGCCACGGGCTTGATCAGCACGCCAGGCTGGCTGGGCACGGCCTGGGCCGCGCGGGACGCGGCGACCGTGACTGTTTCGGTCCCGGCGCTGCGGGTGGCAGTGTCTTGGGTATCGGTGCTGTTGCTGCCGCCGCCACAGGCGACCAGCAATGCGGCGGCGGCCAGGGACAGGCCGGCTTTCATCGGGGTGCGCATGGGTTCTCTCCCTCTCGCCCTGCGGGCGGATGTGATGTTGTTGCGATGCGATGCTACGGGCGAACCCCGCTGCGCGGTGTTGCAGCTGGCGCCAAAAACATGGCCAATTTGTAGCAAGCGCGGAATTTATGTTTCACAAGGTTTCCGTCGGTACGCTTCACACAGACTTCACATACTTCATTGCGCCCTCACAGCGCGCTTGAACACTGCCTCCACCCATTCTTTAAGCCTTGTGGAGGACCTCTTGAAACACCCCTTGTTCATCAAACTGTTCGCGCTGGCCGCCGTCACACTGCTGCTGCTGATCGGCCTTGCGCTCATCAGCGACGTGGTGCACGACCGGCAGCGCTACCGCAGCCTGACAGCCCAGAGCGTGGCCGACAGCCTGGCCGGCCCGCAGACGCTGATGGGCCCGCTGATCCACAGCGCCTGCGTGGAGAGCTGGGACGAAGAAACCGGCAAGGGCGACGAACGCCGCATGGTGGAACGGCGCCGCGAGTTTTTGCTCACCGCCATGCCCGAGCAGCTCAAGCTACGCTCGGGCGCCGCGATGGAGGAGCGTGCACGCGGCGTGCACAAGGTGAACACCTTCAACCTCAAGGCGCACATCACGGCCGAGTGGGGTTCGCTGGCCAGCCTGCAGCCGCAGAGCACGGTGAAGAACTCGCGCATGCACTGCGGCGCGCCCATCGTGATGATGGCGGTGGGCGACGCGCGCGGCATCCGCACCGCGCAGCTCACGCTGGGCGAGCAGGCGCTGCCACTCAAGCCCGGCACGTTTCACCCCACCTACAGCCGGGGCCTGCACGCTGCGCTGCCCGAGGCCGTGCGCGGCAAGGCCGACGGCCTGACGGCCACGCTGGACCTGGAGCTGGTGGGCACCGAGCGCATCGCCATCGTGCCGCTGGGCGGCAATACCGAAGTACAGATGACCAGCAGCTGGCCCCATCCGTCGTTCGCGGGGCGGTTCCTCCCGTCCGAGCGGGAGGTGAAACCGGACGGCTTTTCGGCCCAATGGCGCCTGTCGTCCCTGGCCACCACCGCGCAGGCCGACATCGCGGGCGGCAGCCGTGTCTGCGTGAGCGGTTATGACGATGCGAGCGCCCCGGGCGAATACGCCCCCGGCGGCGCCACGCCGCGCGACTGCGCAGACAGTTTCAGCGTCGCCTTTGTGGACCCCGTGAACCCCTACACCCTGAGCGACCGCGCTACCAAATACGGCCTGCTCTTCATCGCCCTCACCTTCGTGGCGGTGGGTTTGTTCGAGCTGATGAAGAAACTGCGTGTGCACCCCGTGCAATACCTGCTGGTGGGCAGCGCGCTGTGCAGCTTCTTCCTGCTGCTGGTGAGCTTGTCGGAGCACCTGCCCTTTGGCGCCGCGTACGGCATTGCCGCCGCAGCCTGCGTGCTGCTGCTGGGCTACTACGCCAGCCACATCCTTGGAAGCCTGGCACGCGGCCTGCCGCTGGGGGCGGGCGTTGCACTGCTGTACGGCCTGCTGTACGTGCTGCTGCAGTTGGAGCAGACGGCGCTGGTGGTGGGTTCGATTGCACTGTTTCTGGTACTGGCTGCGGTGATGGTGCTGACGCGCAAGGTGAACTGGTACGGGTTGGCGCAGGGTGGCGGTGCGTCGCCCGCTGCCCGCATGCCGAAAACGCAGCCGCTGCCCACCCCGTCGGAGGCCGCATGACCCCGGCGCCCCACACTTGGGCCCGGCACCTCGTGGCGCCGGTGGGCTCGGCATCATCAACGCTGCCCGCGCTGTCGGCGGCCGAGGCCGCCCGCGTGCAGCGCCACCGCGACCAGCTCATGGCCGCCCTGCAGGCGCATGACCGCAAGGCCCTGTGGTGCGCCAAGCAGGCGGTGCTGGACGCCGCCTTCCGCCCGACCGAGCCGGCCGCCGGGCAACCGTTGTCGCCCGCGCTGCGCGGTGCCCTGCGCGACCTGGCCTGGCGCATGGCGGGCCTGCTGCTGCCGCGCGGCACGCGCAACGGGACGGAATTGTTGTGAAATTTATGCAAAAACAGGCTCCAGCGCTTGTCCATCAAACGCTGGCAGCTATCAAATTGATACTTCCAACCTACACCAGCACCGTGCGGTTGCGCCCCTCGCGCTTGGCGGTGTACAGCGCGGCGTCCAAGGCACGCAGGGTCAGGTCCAGCGGTCGCAAGGGGTCGAAAGCGGCCAAACCCATGCTCACCGTCAGCACCAGTGGCGGCTCCACACCGGGCACAGGCTGGTGCGCCAGCGCGGCGTGGATGCGTTGTGCCACGGCCTGCGCCTGCTCAACCCGGGTGCCCGGCAGCAGGGCCAGAAATTCCTCCCCGCCCCAGCGGCCCACCACATCGGCCGCGCGGAACACGTCGCGGCACAGGGCCGCAAACAGCTGCAGCGCCTGGTCGCCCACGTGGTGTCCGTGCACGTCGTTCACGCGCTTGAAGTGGTCGATGTCCATCATGAGCAGGCAGGCCGGCTCGCCATCGCGCTGCAGCAGAGCCAGCTCCTGCCGCAGACGCTCGGTGAACGAACGGCGGTTGGCCAGCCCGGTCAGCACGTCGGTGTGGGCCAGCACCGCCATCTGGCGCCGCGCCTCTTCCAGCTCCAACAGCATCTGGCCCTGGCGGTCGTTGGCGCGCTTGAGCTCCAGCAGCCGCACTACCTGGCGCGACAAAGCGCTCAGCATGTCGAGCACGGCGGGGGACAGCGTGCGCGGCGCATGGTCCAGCACACACAGCGTGCCCAGCACATAGCCGTCAGGGGTGACGAGCGGAGCCCCGGCGTAAAAGCGCAGCGGGTGGGGCTGGGTGACGATGTGCATGTGGCAAAAGCGCGGGTCCTGCGCGAGGTCGGGCACCACAAACACGCCGGTCTGCCGCAGGGCGTAGCGGCACACCGACTGGTCCAGCGGCGTCTCGGCCGGCATGCCGCCCAGCGCGGCCTTGAACCACTGCCGGTCGCGGTCCACAAAGCTGATCAACGCCACCGGTGCGTCACACACGTGGCCCGCAATGCGGGCCAGCTCGTCGTAGGCGGGCTCCATGGGGGTGTCGAGGATCGCATAGCGCTGCAACGCGAGCAGTCGCGCAGCGTCCCGCACCACGGCATCGGCCGGGTCGCCGGTACTTTCGCCGGGTGTGTGGCCCGGATGGGCTGCCGAGAGGATGGAAAAGTCTGTGGAATCGGCCATGGCGCTGCGAGGTGGCTGAGACCTTGCCAGCATGCCACAGCCGCCGCGCGACCGCATCGGCAAAAGCCTGTCTGCCGCGCAGCACGGCACGGCAGCACTCGCGCTATGCCGCCACCGGTGCAGCCTGTATTCCGGGTGCCTCGTGGGTTGCAGCGGAGTCGCCGCAGGTGGCTCCGCCGCAGCCGTGGATCAGCTCGCCCGGCAGCGCCTGAGGCGCATGCACCACCCCTGTGGCGGCGTCAAAGCCCACCCGGCGCAGGTGCAGGGCCAGGGCTGCGTCCATGCTCTGCGCATGGGCCGGAAACCACAGCGCCAGCTCGCCCGCCATCACCCGCAGCACCTTGAGGTCACCTTGCTGCGCGCGCACCAGGCCATCGCGCATCACTTGCAGCACTACCTTGTGCTGCATGCTGTGGCAGTTGCCGGACGCGAACCGCGTGGACGCCATCCACGCGTCTTCCTGCCCGAAGTGCTGCTCGGTGTGCTCCACCAGGCTGTGCCAGGCGGACACCAGTTGCGCGTCATCGGCACGCTCCACCGCCGCCAGCAGGTCGACAAACTCGCGGTGCGTGTCGTCCATCAACGGCAGGTCCAAGTGCAGCGCGTCGGACCATTCGAGTTGGGCCATGGAATTCGATCCCCTGAAGCAAAAGAAATTCGAGAAGCCCAGCTTAGGCGCCGCGCGGCAATCGGGTATTGATGCAGGTCAGGGCGCAGCGCAGTGTGTACAGAGCACGCCCACAAAAAAAGAATGCCCCGCATAGGCGGGGCGTTCTTTTGCTTCAGCTCAGGGCGCCGCTATGCGGCGGGTCCATCAGCTCTTGCCGTACATGCGCTTCATGTCGTCCACGCAGGCCGACTTGGCATTGCCGGACATCGCGTCGCAGCGCTCCTTGGCAGCCTTGTAGTTGGCTTCGTTCTTTTCAGCGTTGGCATCCTTGCGGGCCTCGGCCACATTGGCGGCCTTGTCGGCAGCATTGTCAGCAGGCTTGGCCTGGGCTGCGGCCACCTTGGCGTCTTCCTTGGCCTTCACATGGGCAGCCTTGGCGTCCTTTTCACACACGTCTTTTTCATTGCCCTTCAGGTCGTCGCACTTTTCCTTGGCAACGTCGTAGGCAGCGTCAGCGCGTGCTTCGGCGACTTTCTGGGTGTTCTTGGCGCTGGGCTTGTACTGGGCTTCCAGTTCGGCCTTCGCGACCTTTTCCTTGCCCTTGGCTTCCTTCTGGCAGATGTCCTTGGCATTGGCCGTCAGGGCATCGCACTTGTCCTTGTCAGCCTTATAGGTGGCTTCGATGTTGTCTTTGGCGGCCTTGTGCTCTTCCTTCGTCATGGCAAAGGCAGAAGTAGCCATCAGGCCGGCGGCAACGGTGGCGATCAGGGTGCGTGCGAATTTCATGGTTTTCTCCTCGGTGTCAGAGTGATTGGTATGAGGGAGTGAAGGGCCGGCAGATCCGGTCTGCCGGGAGCCCGCTGTCAGTCGTTGAAGCGGAAGTCAGGATGGCGGTCTTGCCATTCCTTGAGCTGCTTTTCCGCAGCATCGCGGGCCAGGCCTTGACGCTCTTGCAGCTTGCCCAGGAATTGCTCGCGCTTGCCGTCGATCACGTCGAAGTCGTCATTCGTGAGCTTGCCCCACTGTTCGATCATCTTGCCCTTGAACTGCTTCCAGTTGCCCTTGACGGTGTCTTCATTCATGATGTGCATCCTCAAAAAATTCGCTTCAGCCATCCACTCGGAGTGCGTGGAACTACTTGCGTGATGCGATGGAGGTGACTGTAGAAATGAATCCACAAGCCGTCCGTAGGCCATGCAACGCAGCGTGCGTCAGCACCCGCCTACGGGCCTGCCAGCGGGTGTCGATGCGCCGCGTGGGCGGGGTGGGCAAATGCTCAGCCGCACACTGCGTTGCGGTGGATTGGCCGCTACCCTCCACCGGCAACGCGCCGTTACAACCGTCCGCAAAGCCCACAAAGTGTTGCAATTGCCCATCACTTGAACAGCGGGGTTTGTAACCCTCTCCCTATGGGCGTTTCGTTTGGTAACGCTTATGTTGCCGCGCCAGGGGGCGCTTGTGATGAAGTGAGGCCCGCGCGCGGCGCACAGCGCGTGTTTCACCCCACACCACCATGCAATACACACACGAGGAGCCTCGGGCGGCCACTGCAGTCGCCGAGGACACAGAGGGCTGCCATTCGACGACGCCGGCGCAAAACGCCGTTTCCAAATCTCCCGCAACTGCGACGCCGCAAAGCACCACCGCGCGCAGCGATGCGCCGTTGCTCACGGCGCTTTTCGCGTCCACCGCCCTGGCCGCGTGCGGCGGTGGCGGCAGTGACGCGAACACGCCCGGCGCCAGCCCTGCGGCCCCGTCGCCAGCGCCGCTGCCGCCGGCACCTGCGCCCGCTCCCTCACCCGGCCCGTCGCCGAGCCCCGCGCCCAATCCATCGCCCAGCCCATCGCCTGCGCCAGCCCCCGGCCCAGCGCCCGCACCGGCACCCGCGCCTTCCACGCCCACGCTGGGCAACTACGCCCACCCCGTGGCCCGGTCCGACCAGGAGGCGGCGCGCTTCCTGCTGCAGGCACAGTTCTCCGCCTCTACCAGCGAGATCGCCATACTGCGCTCCACCACTTACGCAGACTGGCTGGACAGCCAGTTCGCCCGCAGCGCCGGCCAGCGCGGCTGGGACTGGCTGAACCAGCGCGGCTACGCCAGCATCAGCAACGACACGTCCTACTACGACAACAGCTACCCCGGCGACTACATGATCTGGAACCAGCTCATGACGGCGCCCGACCAGTTGCGCAAGCGTGTGGCGCTGGCGCTGTCCGAGATCTGCGTGGTGTCGCTCACCGGGCTGGATTTCAGCTGGCGCAGCCACGCCATCGCGCACTACTGGGACCAGCTGGTCGCCAACGCCTTTGGCAACTACCGCCAGGTGCTGGAAGACGTGACGCTGAACCCTGCCATGGGCTTCTACCTGAACACGCGCGGCAACCAGAAGGAAAACCCTGCCACCGGCCGACTGCCCGACGAAAACTACGCCCGCGAGGTGCTGCAGCTCATGTCCATCGGCCTGTCGGCCCTGAACCCCGACGGCACCGTGCGGCGCGACGGATCGGGCAAACCCATCGACAGCTACACGCAAAGCGACGTAACCAACCTCGCGCGGGTGTTCACGGGCTATGACTTCGACCAGTCACAGAACACACCCACCACGGTGCCCGGCACCACCCGCACGGTGCCCAGCACCACGTTTGCGCGCCTGCCCATGGCGCTCAACGCATCGCGCCACTCCACGCTGGACGCTACCTTCCTGGGCACCACCATCCCGGGCAGCACACCTGGCGCGGCCGCCCTCAAGACGGCGCTGGACACGCTGTTCAACCACCCCAACGTGGGGCCGTTCATCGGCAAGCAGCTCATCCAGCGTCTGGTGACCAGCAACCCCTCGCCTGCCTACGTGGCGCGGGTGGCCGCAGCCTTCAACAACAACGGCCTGGGCGTGCGCGGCGATCTGCGCGCCGTGGTCAAGGCCATCCTGCTGGACGATGAAGTGCGCGCACCCGCCGGCCTCACGCAGCCCGGCTTTGGCAAGCTGCGCGAGCCCATGCTGCGCCTCGTGCAGTGGGGCCGCACCTTTGGCGTCAGCTCCGCGCGCGGCAGCTGGAAGATCGGCAACCTCAGCGACCCGGGTTCCCGCCTGGGCCAAAGCCCGCTGCGCTCTCCCTCGGTGTTCAACTTCTTCCGGCCTGGTTATGTGCCGCCATCCACCACGCTGGCCGCCAGCGGCGCCGTGGCGCCAGAGTTCCAGCTGGTCAACGAGAGCAGCGTGGGCGGCTACCTCAACTACATGCAGGGCGTCATCCGCAACGGCATCTATGTCAACGCGCCCGAGTTGCCCAACAACGCCAGCACCACAAACAACGGCTTCGACATCAAGGCGAGCTACAGCAGCGAACTGGCGCTGGTGACCGACCCCGACGCGCTGGTTGCGCGCATCAACCTGCTGATGTGCGCAGGCCAGCTCTCGGCCGCCACGGTCAAGCTGATCAGCGACGCGCTGAAGACCACCAACGTCACTGCGGCCAGCACCGACAACGCCAAGCTCGACCGGGTGGCGGCCGCCGTCTTCCTGGTGATGGCCTCGGCCGAATACCTCGTTCAAAAGTAGTCCGTCGTCAGTTCACACACACATACAGCCCCCCGTAGGCCCGCACCATGCACCTGCTCCAACCCGAACTCCACACCCGCCGCGCGTTCCTGCGCCGCTCCACCCAGCTGGGGCTGGCGGGCACCGCCCTGCCGTTTGCGCTCAACCTGGCCGCGCTGGGCGAAGCCGCAGCGTTTACAGCCACCGACTACAAGGCCTTAGTCTGCGTGTTTCTCTACGGCGGCAACGACTACGCCAACACCGTGGTCACATACGACGACGCCAGCTACAACCGCTACAGCGCCATCCGCGGCGGCGGCGCCGGCCAGACAGCCGGCGGCATTGCGCTGGCCAAGTCCGACCTGGCGGCCACGCTGCTCAACCCCACCACGCCCCTGCCCGGCGGCCGCCAGTACGCGCTGCACCCGGCCATGACGGGCCTGGCAGGCCTGTTCAACAGCGGCAAGGCCGCCGTGCAGCTCAACGTGGGGCCGCTGGTGGTGCCGCTGACCCGCGCGCAATACAACAGCTCGGACCGCACCAACTACCCCTTGCCTCCCAAGCTGTTCTCGCACAACGACCAGCAGTCAGTGTGGCAATCGTCGTCGTCTGAAGGCTCCACCGTGGGCTGGGGCGGCCACATCGGCGACCTGGCGCTGTCGTCCAATGGCAACTCGCTGTTCACCTGCATCTCGGTCACGGGCAACGCCGTGTTCCTGTCGGGCGACTCTGCCCTGCAGTACCAGGTCAGCACCAACGGCGCCGTGGCCATCAACGGGGTGAAGAACAACGTCTACGGCTCCACCGCCGTGCGCGCCGCACTCACCTCGCTGATCCAGCAGCCCAGCAGCCAGACGCTGGAGAACGAATACAACCGCGTCACCGCCCGCGCCATCGCGGCCGAAGGCCAGATCACCGGCGGCCTGGCGGGCGTGACTGTGAACACCGCCTTTCCCACCGGCAACTCCCTGGCCGACCAGCTGAAGATGGTGGCCCGCCTCATCGGCGCGCGCAACACGCTGGGCAGCAAACGCCAGGTGTTCTTGGTGTCGCTGGGCGGGTTTGACCTGCACGACAACCTCATCGCCCAGCAACCCGTGCTGATGCAGCGCGTGAGTGAAGCCATGACCGCCTTCTACAACGCCACGGTGGAACTGGGCGTGGCCGACAAGGTGACCGCCTTCACCGCATCCGACTTTGGCCGCACCTTGAGCTCCAACGGCGACGGATCTGACCACGGCTGGGGCAGCCACCACCTCATGGTGGGCGGCGCCGTCAAAGGCAAGGCCTTCTACGGCAGCGCGCCGCCGGTCAGCAACACCAACACCGCTGCGCCCGAAGATCAGTGGCACGTGGGCCAGGGGCGGCTGCTGCCCAGCACGTCGGTGGACCAGTACGCGGCCACCTTGGCAAAGTGGTTTGGGGTGTCGGCGTCCGAAATGTCGGGGGTGTTGCCGAATATTGGGAATTTTGGGATAGGGGCCGGAAGGGCGGACTATCCGGTGGATTTGGGTTTTATGGCATAGAAAAATCAGGGAAGGCCTGTAAACCCCCCATTTGCCACGCCTGCGCGATTTACCACCCAGCCCGGAAATTAAAATAACAATAACAAATGCCAGGAAACACAGGAAAATAATGAATATTAAAAATACACCAATACTTCGCGACGGCATCGCTCTAGGCTGGCTCGTGCTATTTTTTATGTGCAGCGCTGCATGGGCTGATCCACAAATACGGATTTCTGATTTTCGCTCGAAAGTAACAAATCTGTCAAAATTCGAAAAAGTGAGCGCAATTGAGAAATACGATTATGCCGGAGTAATTGGCTGCAGCGGATCCGGCCTAGCAGTATCCATCTTAGGCGGCAGCATCGACGAGATCGTTGCGGCCATTATTTCCGCGGCTAACGATCCCGCCGCGCATTGTAGTAATCCCGGATTTCCCCCCAACATCTACACATTCAACTACAGGGATGGCTTAAGGACCCTCTTCACGAATCCCCTGCGTCATGTGCCGACGAATGCTTGAAGCCGAGACAATAGGCACATGAAGCAAAGCAGCCTGGGCCTGAGCAACACCACCAAGCGCACGCGCAAGCG
>NZ_JBKBKQ010000013.1:0-134106 GCF_046294525.1 Acidovorax sp. | reverse complement strand
ACAGCGTGGTGGTCGCAGCACTGGCCAACAAACTGGCCCGAACAGCTTGGGCGGTCCTGGTCAAAGGCAAGGCCTTTGACCCGGTGAGATGGAATCCGGTTGACCTCGCTGCCGCCTAGGGCCACAACGATGATCTGAACACACCAAACGCAAAGAAACCGTTTTGAAGGAGAGCACGCAAGAAGCTTGTGTGATGGGTCAACAGGTCAAACCGGGGTGGGGGCAATCCGATAGGGATCAAGGGCATCAAAGCCCGATGTGCAGACAGGAGCCTCACCCGCGAATGCCATCAGGGCCAGCAGGACGAACACCCTGCACTAACAGGCCGTATGTAAGACTGCAAACCCTTCAGACCTTCACGCCGCCCAAGCTTGCTCTTCTGGAGACGTCCATGTAAGACCCTAGTTCTTTCGAACGATGCGTACGCCCCATCCGGCCTGCGCGGACTAGTTCTTTTGCTGCGGCGCAGATGTGCTTGCGGAGGATGTTCACGGCGGCCCGGAAAACCGACCATACAGCCAACGCAAAAGAGAAGAACAGGAACCGCGCAATGGCCTCCACCCCCTTGCCCCCGGGCGACAGCCCAGAACGCACCCGCCAGGCCTGGTCGGTGCTCATCGTCAGCACCTTCGCCTTCACCGTGTGCTTCATGGTCTGGATGATGTTCGGCGTCATCGGCATTCCCATCAAGAAAATGCTCAACCTGAACTCCACGCAGTTCGGGCTGCTCATGTCCATGCCCGTGCTCACGGGCTCGCTGGTGCGGGTGCCGCTCGGTATCTGGACCGACAGGTTCGGTGGCCGCATCGTGATGGCCGCCGTCATGGCCACCACCGTGCCCGCCATCTGGATGATGGGCTACGCCACCGAGTACTGGCACTTCCTCACCATCGGCCTGTTCGTGGGGCTGGCGGGGGGCTCGTTCTCGGTGGGCACGCCCTATGTGGCGCGCTGGTTCCCCAAACACCGCCAGGGCACGGCCATGGGCGTGTACGGCGCGGGCAACTCGGGCGCGGCGGTGAACAAGTTCGTGGCGCCCGTGATCCTCGTGGCCTTCGGTTGGACGATGGTGCCGCAGGTGTACGCCGCCATCATGCTGGGCACGCTGGTGCTGTTCTGGCTGTTCAGCTACAGCGACCCGGCCCACCTCGTGCCCAGCAACGTCAAGTTCACCGACCAGCTCAAGGCGCTCAAGGACCCCAAGGTGCTCAAGTACTGCCAGTACTACAGCATTGTGTTCGGCGGCTATGTGGCGCTTTCGCTGTGGATGGTGCAGTACTACGTGGGCGAATACGGCCTCGATATCCGCGTGGCCGCACTGCTGGCCGCCTGCTTCTCGCTGCCCGGCGGCGTGCTGCGCGCCATCGGCGGCATGCTCTCGGACAAGTACGGCGCGCACAGCGTGACCTGGTGGGTGATGTGGGTGAGCTGGATCTGCCTGTTCCTGCTGAGCTACCCGCAGACCGACTTCACCATCGTCACCGTCGATGGTCCCAAGACCTTCCACATCGGCCTCAATGTGTACATGTTCACCGGCCTCATGTTCCTGCTGGGCATTGCCTGGGCCTTCGGCAAGGCCAGTGTCTTCAAGTACATCAGCGACGACTACCCCAAGAACATCGGCGCCATCAGCGGCATCGTGGGCCTGGCTGGCGGCATGGGGGGCTTCATCCTGCCCATCCTCTTCGGCGCGCTCATGGACCTGACCGGCATCCGCTCCAGCGCCTTCATGCTGATGTATGGCGTGGTGTGGGTCTCGCTGATCTGGATGTACTTCACCGAGGTGCGCCGCACCGACCTCATGGGCACGCAGGCCGCCGCCAACGCAGCGTCTGCGCCCCGCTGAACACCCCATTACCAAGGAACCACCATGTCAGCCACACCCGCCAGCGGGCGCCAGGGGCGTCTGCTCACCCTCTGGGCCCCGGAGGACAAATCGTTCTGGGAGCGCGAAGGCGAGGCCATCGCCAAGCTCAACCTGTGGATCTCGGTGCCCGCACTGTTCCTGGCCTTCGCCATCTGGCAGGTCTGGAGCGTGGTTGCCGTGAGCCTGCCGGGCCTGGGCTTCAAGTACTCCACCAACCAGCTGTTCTGGCTGGCCGCGGCGCCCGCGCTGTCGGGCGCCACGCTGCGCATCTTCTACTCGTTCATGGTGCCGCTGGTCGGTGGCCGCCGCTGGACGGCGATCTCCACCGCCAGCCTGCTGATCCCCGCCATCGGCATCGGCTTTGCGGTGCAGGACAACACCACGGCCTACCCCACCATGCTCATCCTGGCGCTGCTGTGCGGCCTGGGCGGCGGCAACTTCAGCTCCAGCATGGCCAACATCAGCTTCTTCTTCCCGAAGGAGCGCAAGGGCTCGGCGCTGGGCGTGAATGCGGGCCTGGGTAACCTGGGCGTGTCGGTGGTGCAGTTCCTGAGCCCTCTGGTGGTCACTGCCGGCATCTTCGGCATCTTCGGCGGCGAAGGCCAGACCATTGTGAAGGACGGCAACACCGTGCAGGTGTGGACGCAGAACGCGGCCTTCATCTGGGTGCCATGGATCGCCATCACCGCGCTGGCCGCCTGGTTTGGCATGAACGACATTGCCGACGCGCGTGCCTCGTTTGCCGCGCAGGCTGCCATTTTCAAGCGCAAGCACAACTGGCTGATGTGCGTGCTGTACCTGGGCACGTTCGGCTCGTTCATCGGCTATGCCGCGGGCTTTCCGCTGCTCATCAAGAGCCAGTTCCCCGGCATCAACCCGCTGGCCTACGCCTGGCTGGGCCCGCTGGTGGGCGCCGTGATCCGCCCCTTTGGCGGCTGGCTGGCCGACAAGCTCGGCGGTGCCCGCGTCACGCTGTGGAACTTCATCGTCATGGCGATTGCGGTGGTGGGTGTCACGTTCTTCCTGCCCTCGGAAGGCAATGAGGGGCAGTTTGCTGGCTTCTTCGTGTGCTTCCTGGTGCTGTTCCTCACCACCGGCATCGGCAACGGCTCCACCTTCCGCATGATCCCCGTGATCTTCCTGACCGAAGCCATGCGCGGTGTGGACAAGCACAACGCCGCTGCCGTGGCCCAGGCCAACAAGGAGGGCAACACCCTGGGCGCCGCCACGCTGGGCTTCACGGCCGCCATGGCGGCCTACGGCGGGTTCTTCATCCCCAAGAGCTATGGCAGCTCGATCGCCCTGACCGGCAGCCCCCACGCGGCGCTGTGGACCTTCTTTGCGTTCTACCTCGTCTGCATCGTCATCACCTGGTGGTACTACGCACGCAAGCGCGCAGAAATGCCTTGCTGAACGACCGCCTACCGCATCACCCCCGAGAAATAGAAAGAAGGAGCCCCCGATGAGCCATTTCCTCGACCGCCTCACGTACTTCTCCCAGCCCCGCGAAAACTTTGCCGACGGCCACGGCCAGGTCACCGGTGAAGACCGCACCTGGGAAGACGCCTACCGCAACCGCTGGGCGCACGACAAGATCGTGCGCAGCACGCACGGCGTGAACTGCACCGGCAGCTGCAGCTGGAAGATCTACGTCAAGGGCGGTATCGTCACCTGGGAAACCCAGCAGACCGATTACCCCCGCACCCGCTGGGACATGCCCAACCACGAGCCGCGCGGCTGCGCCCGCGGCGCCAGCTACAGCTGGTACCTGTACAGCGCCAACCGCGTGAAGTACCCCATGGTGCGCGCCCGCCTGCTGCGCGCCTGGCGTGCAGCGCGCCAGACCATGGGGCCGGTGGAAGCCTGGGCGTCCATCGTGGGCAACGAGGCCACGCGCCGCGACTACCAGAGCATGCGCGGCCTGGGCGGCTTTGCGCGTTCGAGCTGGGACGAGGTCAACGAGATCGTGGCCGCCGCCAACGTGCACACCATCAAGCGCCACGGGCCGGACCGCATCATCGGCTTCTCGCCGATCCCGGCCATGTCGATGGTCAGCTACGCCGCGGGCTCGCGCTACCTCAGCCTCATCGGCGGCGTGTGCATGAGCTTTTACGACTGGTACTGCGATCTGCCGCCGGCCAGCCCGCAAATCTGGGGCGAACAGACGGACGTGCCCGAGTCGGCCGACTGGTACAACTCCAGCTACATCATCGCCTGGGGCTCCAACGTGCCCCAGACGCGCACGCCCGACGCCCACTTCTTCACCGAGGTGCGCTACAAGGGCACCAAGACCGTGGCCGTCACGCCCGACTATTCCGAAGTCGCCAAGCTGGCCGACATCTGGATGAACCCCAAGCAGGGCACCGACGCCGCCGTGGCCATGGCCATGGGCCACGTGATCTTGAAGGAGTTCTACTTCCCCGACCAGGGTGAGCGGAGCAGCTACTTCGACGACTACGTGCGCCGCTACACCGACATGCCCATGCTCGTCACCCTGAAGGAGCACGTGCTGCCCACGGGCGAGACGGTGATGGTGCCCGACCGCTACGTGCGTGCCTCCGACTTCGCCGGCGGCCTGGGCCAGGCCAACAACCCCGACTGGAAGACCGTGGCCTTCGACGAGGCCGGCCAGGTGGTCGTGCCCCAGGGCGCCATAGGCTTTCGCTGGGGCGCGGACGGCCGCGCGGACCAGGGCCAGTGGAACCTGGAGGCCAAGGAGGCGCAGGAGGGCCGCGAGGTCAAGCTCAAGCTGTCGCTGCTCGAAGGCGCGGATGCCGCGCCCGCCACGGCGCGCGTGGGCTTCCCGTACTTTGGCGGCATCGCCACCGCACACTTCGAGGCCAACGTGCAGTCCGACGTGCTGGTGCGCACCGTGCCGGTGAAGAGCCTGTCGCTGGGCGGCAAGGACGTGCTGGTGGCCACGGTGTTCGACCTGCAGGTCGCCAACTACGGCGTGGCGCGCGGCCTGCCCGGCGAGTTCGCAGCCAAGAGCTTCGACGAGGACACCCCGTACACCCCGGCATGGCAGGAAAAAATCACCGGCACGCCCCGTGCCCAGCTGATCACCGTGGCCCGTCAGTTCGCCGAGAACGCGCACAAGACGCATGGCCGCTCCATGGTCATCATCGGCGCGGCCATGAACCACTGGTACCACAGCGACATGAACTACCGCGGCGTCATCAACATGCTGATGATGTGCGGCTGCATCGGGCAAAGCGGCGGCGGCTGGGCGCACTATGTGGGCCAGGAAAAGCTGCGCCCGCAGACCGGCTGGACGGCGCTGGCCTTCGCGCTGGACTGGGTGCGCCCGCCGCGCCACCAGAACTCCACCAGCTTCTTCTATGCGCACACCGACCAGTGGCGCTACGAAAAGCTGGGCGTCGATGAAGTGCTCTCGCCCCTGGCCGACAAGTCTCAATTCGGCGGCAGCATGATCGACTACAACGTGCGCGCCGAGCGCATGGGATGGTTGCCGTCGGCCCCCCAGCTGCAGACCAACCCGCTGCAGGTGGTGCGCAACGCGCAGGCCGCGGGCATGGACCCCAAGGACTATGCGGTGGACGCGATCAAGAGCGGCTCACTCACGATGAGCTGCACCGATCCCGACCACCCCGACAACTGGCCGCGCAACATGTTCGTGTGGCGCTCCAACATCCTGGGCTCGTCGGGCAAGGGCCATGAGTACTTCCTCAAGCATCTTTTGGGCACCAGCAACGGCGTGCAGGGCAAGGACCTGGGCAAGGACGAAGCCAAGCCCACCGAGGTCGTCTGGCACGACAAGGCGCCCGAGGGCAAGCTGGACCTGCTGGTCACGCTCGACTTCCGCATGAGCACGACCTGCCTGTATTCGGACATCGTGCTGCCCACGGCCACCTGGTACGAGAAGAACGACCTCAACACCAGCGACATGCACCCCTTCATCCACCCGCTGTCCACCGCGGTGGACCCGGCATGGCAGTCCAGGAGCGACTGGGACATCTATAAGGGCTTCGCCAAGACGTTCAGCGAGATCTGCGTGGGCCACCTCGGCGTGGAGCGCGACCTGGTGCTGACCCCGCTGGCCCACGATTCACCCGCCGAACTGGCCCAGCCCTTCGGCGTGTCCGACTGGAAGCGCGGCGAGTGCGACCTGATCCCCGGCAAGACAGCGCCCAACATGATCGTCGTCGAGCGCGACTACCCCAACACGTACAAGCGCTTCACCGCCCTGGGCCCGCTGATGAACAAGCTGGGCAACGGCGGCAAGGGCATCGGCTGGAACACGCAGGACGAGGTGGAGCAGCTCGGCCAGCTCAATGGCACGGTGGCCGCGCCCGGCGTGACCAAGGGCATGCCGAAGATCGAAACGGACATCGACGCCTGCGAGGTGATCCTGCAGCTCGCGCCCGAAACCAATGGCCACGTGGCCGTGAAGGCCTGGGAAGCGCTGGGCAAGCAGACCGGCCGCGACCACGTGCACCTGGCCCTGCACCGCGAAGACGAGAAGATCCGCTTCCGCGACGTGCAGGCCCAGCCGCGCAAGATCATCAGCTCGCCCACCTGGAGCGGCCTGGAGAGCGAGAAGGTCAGCTACAACGCCGGCTACACCAACGTGCACGAGCTGATCCCATGGCGCACCCTCACCGGCCGCCAGCAGTTCTACATGGACCATCCGTGGATGATTGCCTTTGGCGAGGGCTTCACCAGCTACCGCCCGCCCGTGGACCTCAAGACCACGGCGGACATGCACGGCATCCGGCCCAACGGCAACAAGGAGATCCAGCTCAACTTCATCACCCCGCACCAGAAGTGGGGCATCCACAGCACGTACACCGACAACCTGCTGATGCTCACGCTCAGCCGCGGCGGCCCCTGCGTGTGGATGAGCGAGGACGACGCCAAGAGCGCCGGCATCGAGGACAACGACTGGATCGAGCTGTTCAACGTCAACGGCGCCATCGCGGCGCGGGCGGTGGTGAGCCAGCGCGTGAAGCCGGGCATGGTCATGATGTACCACGCCCAGGAAAAGATCGTGAACACGCCCGGCTCGGAGATCACCGGCGTGCGCGGCGGCATCCACAACTCGGTCACGCGCATCGTGCTCAAGCCCACCCACATGATCGGCGGCTACGCACAGTTCAGCTACGGCTTCAACTACTACGGAACCATTGGCACCAACCGCGACGAATTCGTGGTGGTGCGCAAGATGAACAAGATCGACTGGCTGGACACCCCGGTGGCCGACCAGCTCATCAAGCCCACGATCGACCAAGGAGAAACGGCATGACCCACGATAGCAATCTGGCCACCCCCTGGCGGAAGGAGGCAGCATGAAGATCCGCGCACAAATCGGCATGGTGCTGAACCTGGACAAGTGCATCGGCTGCCACACCTGTTCCGTCACCTGCAAGAACGTCTGGACCAGCCGCCCCGGCATGGAGTACGCCTGGTTCAACAACGTCGAGACCAAGCCCGGCATCGGCTACCCCAAGGACTGGGAGAACCAGGACCGCTGGAACGGCGGCTGGGTGCGCCGCGCCGACGGCTCCATCGTGCCGCGCCAGGGCGCCAAGTGGAAGCTGCTGATGCGCATCTTCGCCAACCCCAACCTGCCGGAGATCGACGACTACTACGAGCCCTTCACCTTCGACTACGCCCACCTGCAGTCGGCGCCCGAGATGAGCACCTCGCCCACGGCGCGGCCGCGCAGCCTCATCACCGGCAAGCAGATGGACAAGATCGTCTGGGGCCCGAACTGGGAGGAAATCCTGGGCGGCGAGTTCAGCAAGCGCAGCAAGGACAAGAACTTCGACGACATCCAGAAGGACATGTACGCGCAGTTCGAGAACACCTTCATGATGTACCTGCCGCGCCTGTGCGAGCACTGCCTGAACCCGGCGTGCGTGGCATCGTGCCCCTCGGGCTCGATCTACAAGCGCGAGGAAGACGGCATCGTCCTCATCGACCAGGACAAGTGCCGCGGCTGGCGCATGTGCGTCTCGGGCTGCCCCTACAAGAAGATCTACTACAACTGGAAGAGCGGCAAGGCCGAGAAGTGCATCTTCTGCTACCCCCGCATCGAGGCCGGCCAGCCGACCGTGTGCTCGGAAACCTGCGTGGGCCGCATCCGCTACCTGGGCGTGCTGCTGTACGACGCGGACCGCATCCAGGAAGCGGCCAGCGTGGAGCGCGACCGCGACCTGTACCAGGCCCAGCTCGACATCTTCCTGGACCCGAACGACCCGGCGGTGATCGCCCAGGCGCGCCTGGACGGCATCCCCGACAAGTGGATGGAAGCCGCCCGCAACAGCCCGGTGTACAAGATGGCCGTGCAGTGGAAGGTGGCCCTGCCGCTGCACCCCGAGTACCGCACGCTGCCCATGGTCTGGTACGTGCCGCCGCTGTCGCCCATCAGCGCCGCCGCGAACGCAGGGCACATCGGCGCCAACGGGCAGATTCCGGACGTGAGCCAGTTGCGCATTCCCGTCCAGTACCTGGCGAACATGCTCACGGCCGGCGATACCGCCCCGGTGATGCGCGCGCTGGACCGCATGCTGGCCATGCGCGCCTACCAGCGCGGCAAGCATGTGGACCAGGTGGAGAACACCAGCGTGCTGGCGCAGGTGGGCATCACCCAGGCCGAGGTCGAGGAGATGTACCACGTGATGGCCATCGCCAACTATGAGGACCGCTTCGTCATCCCGACGACTCACCGCGAGTACGCAGAGAACACGTTCAACGTGCGCGGCGGCTGCGGCTTCAGCTTCGGCAATGGCTGCTCGGACGGCGTGAGCGACGTGAGCCTGTTCGGCGCCGAGAAGAAGCGCACCATTCCCATCAAGGCACAGGTCTGAGCCATGGCAATCCAACAACCCCACAACAAGCCCGTGTCCGCCTCGGTGGCGGGGCGCCAGCCGGGTGCCGTCACGCTGCGCGTGCTGGCGGCCCTGCTGGCCTACCCGGACGCCGAGCTGCGCGGCAACCTCTATGAGATGGGCGCGCTGCTCGCGGCCGACGGCATCCTGTCCGGCAGCCGCCGCGCGGAGATCGAGGCCTTCGTGGCGCAGCTCTCCCAGGGCGACGCGCTGGAGGTCGAGTCCGCCTACGTGGAACTGTTCGACCGCGGCCGGGCCACCTCGCTGCACCTGTTCGAGCATGTGCACGGCGATTCGCGCGACCGTGGCCCGGCCATGATCGACCTGGGTCAGACCTACGCCCAGGCTGGCCTGCTGCTCAACGAGGACGAGCTGCCCGACTACCTGCCGGCGGTGCTGGAGTTCGCCTCCACCCAGCCGCAGCGCAACGCCAAGGACTTCCTGGGCGAAATCGCGCACCTGCTCAACGCCATCTTCGGCGCGCTGCGCGAGCGCGACAGCAGCTATGCCTGCGTGCTGGGCGCGCTGCTGGACATGGCGGGCCACAAGGCCCAGCCCGTGGCCATCACCGCCGAGCCGCCAATCGACGAGAGCTGGGCCGAGCCCGCCGCCTTCGACGGCTGCTCCACCCAGGGCCAGGCCCGCCCCGGCCAGCCCCAGCCCGTGCGCATCGTGCGCAACAACCCATCCATCCCACAAGGAGCGAACCCATGAGCACGCTTCACGGCTTCCTATTCCAGGTGTATCCCTATGTCTGCTTCACGGTGTTCGTGATCGGCAGCCTGATCCGTTTCGACCAGAACCAGTACAGCTGGAAGAGCGACTCGTCGCAGATGCTGCGATCGGGCCTGCTGCGCTGGGGCAGCAACCTGTTCCATTTCGGGGTGCTGTTCCTGTTCTTCGGCCACATGGTGGGGCTGTTCACGCCGCACAGCGTCTACGGCATCTTCATGAGCGCCAGCACCAAGCAGATGCTGGCCGTTTCCGCTGGCGGCGTGGCCGGGGCCATGTGCTTCGTGGGCCTGACCATGCTGCTGTACCGCCGGCTGTTCGACGACCGCATCCGCCACACCAGCCATGCCTCGGACATCGCCGTGCTGGTGGTGCTGTGGGTGCAGCTGACACTGGGGCTGCTCACGCTGCCGCAGTCGCTCAAGCACTCCGACGGCAGCGCCATGCTGCTGCTGTCCGACTGGGCGCAGCGCATCGTGACCCTGCGCCCGGTAGACGCGACAGCCATCGCCTCGCTGCACTGGTCGTTCCAGGTGCACATCGTGCTGGGCGTGACCATCTTCCTGCTGTTCCCGTTCAGCCGCCTGGTGCACGTGTGGAGCGGTTTCGGCGCCGCGGCCTACCTGTTCCGCCCGTACCAGGTGATGCGTTCGCGCCGCCTGAACGTGCCCCCGGGCCAGGACCTGCCGGGCCAGCCCAGCGCCGTGCCTTCATCCACCGTGCCAGAAGCCATCAAGAACCCCGCCGCCACGCGGTAGGCGGCAGGAGACCCCATGACGACGAATGCACAGACGACCGCGGCGGCCGTAACCGAGGCCAGCGTGAACGGCGTGCCCCTGCTCGCCGCCGGCGAGGCGGTGGCGGCCGATGAGCTGCGGCAGCGCGCCTGCACCGAGCTGCTGCGGCAGGCCGCGCAGCGTGCGGGGCTGCTCGCCGCCGACGACCCCGCGCCGGCGGCCGGAGCCATCAGCGAGGCGGCGTCCGAGGCCATCGAACGCTGGCTGGAGAGCCACCTGCAGATCCCGGAGCCCACCGACGACGCCTGCCGCCGCCACCACGCCGCCCATGCGGCGCGCTACCGGCCCGGCGAGCGCGTGCGCATGCGCCACATCCTGTTCGCGGTAACGCCCGGCGTGGACGTGGGCGCGCTGCGCTCGCGCGCCGAGGCCTGCCTGCTCGATGTGCGCTGCCATGACGGCACGGGGACGGACCGGTTCGACAAAGCCGCGCGCCAGTGGTCCAACTGCCCCACGGGCGCGCAGGGCGGCGACCTGGGCTGGACCCGCGCCGAAGAATGCGCGCCCGAAATGGCGCGCGAGATCTTCGGCCACCCCGAGATCGGCGTGCTGCCGCGCCTGGTGCACAGCCGCTTCGGCCTGCACGTGGTGGAGGTGATGGAGCGCCAGGCGGGCGAGGATCTGCCCTTCGAGGCCGTGCGCGGCGCCGTGCAGCACGCGCTGCGCCAGCAGGCCTGGGTGACCGCGCTGCGCCAGTGCCTGCAACTGCTGGCGGGCTCCGCCGTGGTGGAAGGCATCGACCTGGACGCGGCTGAATCGCCCCTGGTGCAGTAGGCCGGGCCCCGCCATGCCCGACGAACTCCTGGACCGGCTGCGCCGCTTCCACGACGACGCCTTCCCCCAGTACCGCCAGCAGTTCCAGACGCTGGTGGACGAGGGCCAGCACCCCACCACGCTGTTCATCGGCTGCTCCGACTCGCGCCTGGTGCCCTACCTGCTGACCGGAGCGGGCCCCGGCGAGCTGTTCCTGGTGCGCAACGTGGGTGCGTTCATCCCGCCGTATGACGGATCGCATGGCCACCACGGCACCACGGCCGCCATCGAGTTCGCGGTGCTCAACCTGCAGGTGCGCCGCATCGTGGTGTGCGGCCACAGTCACTGTGGGGCTATCAAGGCGATGTATGGTGAGGTGTCGCCCGAGGCGCCCAACCTGGACCGCTGGCTGGACCTGGGCCGCGAGGCCCTGCTGCCCATGCAGCCCGGCCCCGAGGTGCTGCGCCGCACCGAGCAGCGCGCGGTGGTGCTGCAGCTCGAACGCCTCATGGAGTACCCCATGGTGCGCAGCCGCGTGCAGTCGGGCCAGATCAGCCTGCACGGCTGGCACTACGTGATCGAGGAAGGAGAAGTGCATGTGTTCGATGTCGGCACCGGCGGCTTCGTGCCCGCCTCGCGCGCGGACAACAGCGGCACGGGCCCTTATCAGCCCTATGTGGAACACGACGGCCAGGTTCTGGTGGACGAGTGACCGGCCCCCGGCTTGCCACGTCGCGGCATTCGGAGTGGAATGAGCGCTCCTTGACGGAACGCAACCCCGTTTCAGCGTGAAACCCAAATCATCGGCTCCCATGAAACGCGAACCTGAGCCCCCTCTCAACTCCACCTCCTCCCTGCAGCCCATCAGCCTGGATGTGCTGCGCGAAAAGTACCTGAAACCGGGCGAGAGCACGGCCGACGAGCTGTACCAACGCGTGGCGCGTGCCCTGGCCTCGGTCGAAAAGCCGGAACTGCGCGACAAGTACGAAAACCTGTTCCTGGCCAACCTCAGGGCCGGGGCCATCGGCGCGGGCCGCATCATGAGCGCGGCCGGCACCGACATCCAGGCCACGCTGATCAACTGCTTTGTGCAGCCCGTGGGCGATTGCATCCAGGGCGTTGACGACGAGGGCTTCCCCGGCATCTACGAAGCCCTGCGCGAGGCGGCCGAGACCATGCGGCGCGGCGGCGGCGTGGGCTACGACTTCAGCCGCATCCGCCCCAAGGGCGCGCGGGTAAAAGGCACGGCCTCCATGGCCTCCGGCCCGTGCAGCTACATGAACGTGTTCGACCAGTCCTGCTCTACGGTGGAGAGCGCGGGCGCACGCCGGGGCGCTCAGATGGGCGTGCTGCGCATCGACCACCCCGATGTGCACGAATTCATCACCGCCAAGCGCACGCCGGGCCGCTGGAACAACTTCAATGTGTCCGTGGGTGTGTCGGACGCCTTCATTGAGGCGGTGCGGAACGACGCCCCGTGGGAGCTGGTGCACAAGGCGGCGCCCGGTGCGGCGCTGCTGGCACAGGGTGCCCACCGGCGCGCCGACGGCCAGTGGGTCTATGCCACTGTGCAGGCGCGCGAGCTGTGGGACACGATCATGAAGTCGGCTTACGACTTTGCCGAGCCGGGCATCCTGTTCCTGGGCCGCATCAACGAAGACAACAACCTGCATTACTGCGAAGACATTGCGGCGACCAACCCCTGCGTGACCGCCGACACTTGGGTAATGACCACCGACGGCCCGCAGCAGGTGGCCGACTTGGTGGGCAGGCCGTTCACAGCCGTGGTGGATGGGCGCGCCTACCGCGTGGAAAGCCAGGGTTTTTTAAAAACTGGCACCAAGCCCGTGCTGGAGCTACAAACCCGGGAGGGGCATGCCCTGCGCCTCACTGCGGACCACCGCGTGCGCCGCGTGGCGCGCAAGACCCGCTATTGCCTGGAGGTGGAATGGACGCCAGCCGCGAAGCTGCAGCCCGGCGATGAGGTGCTGCTGCACGACCACCGGGCTTTTGCGGGCTGGGGCGGTGCGGGTACGCAGGAGGAGGGCTATCTGCTCGGCCTGTTGATTGGCGACGGAACGCTGAAGGCTGACAAGGCCGTGATTTCGGTGTGGGCCCCTGAACTCAAAGCCGTGGGGCAGGGTACCGTAGCGTTTGCCGCCACTGGGGCGGACGGCATCATGCGGGCCGCCACATCGGCGGCGGCCACGTTGCCGCACCGTGCAGATTTCAAAGGCTTTCAGCGGCCTTTGGCGGGGCGTGGCGAGGCTCGCCTTGCCAGCGCGGCGATCTGGAAGCTTGCGCACGATATGGGCATGGCGCCAGGCCACAAGACCATCACGGCCACCATGGAGCAGCAGTCGTCAGCCTTTGTGCAGGGGCTGTTGACTGGCCTGTTCGATGCTGATGGATCGGTGCAAGGTGCGCAGGACAAAGGTGTGAGTGTGCGTTTGACACAGAGCGATGAGGCGCTCCTGCAAACCGTGCAACGCATGCTGTTGCGCATGGGGATCGTGTCCACGCTGTACCGTAACCGCCGCCTTGCGGGAGCGCGTGACTTGCCCAACGGCAAAGGAAGCACGCAGCCCTACCTCACCCGGGCGCAGCACGAGCTGATCATCAGTGGTGACAACCTCGCGTGGTTTGCCGAGCGTGTGGGCTTTTGCGACACAGAAAAATCAGCGCGCCTGCATGAAGGGCTGGCGCAATACCAGCGCGCGCTCAACCGAGAACGTTTTACCGCCACCGTGCAGGCGTTGGTCGATGCGGGAACGGAGGATGTGTACGACGTCACCGTGGCTGATGTGCATGCCTTTGATGCCAATGGCCTCGTCGTACACAACTGCGGTGAGCAGCCACTTCCGTCGTATGGCTGCTGCGACCTTGGCCCCATCATCCTCACCCGCTTCGTGCGCCACCCCTTCGGCTTCGGCGGCGTGGCAGCCTTCGACTTTGACGCATTCAGTCAGGCCGTGGCGCTGCAGGTGCGCGCTCTCGACAACGTGCTGGATGTGACCTTCTGGCCACTGCCGCAGCAGCGCGATGAGGCCATGGCCAAGCGCCGCATTGGTGTGGGCTTTACCGGCATGGGCAACACGCTGGCCATGCTGTGCCTGCGCTACGACCTGCCCGAGGGGCGCACCATGGCCGCGCGCATTGCCGAGTGCATGCGCGACGCGGCCTATGCCGCGTCGGTGGAGCTGGCGCGCGAGAAAGGCGCGTTTCCGAAGTTCGATGCTCGGGGCTATCTGGCGGAAGGCACGTTTGCGAGCCGGCTGCCCGAATCGCTCAAGGCCGCCATCCACCAGCACGGCATCCGCAACAGCCACCTGCTGTCCATCGCCCCCACCGGCACCGTGAGCCTGGCCTTTGCCGACAACGCCTCTAACGGCATCGAGCCGCCGTTTTCGTGGATGTACAAGCGCAAGAAGCGCGAGTCCGACGGCAGCACCAGCGAATATGCGGTGGAGGACCATGCCTGGCGCCTGTACCGCGAACTGGGTGGCGACGTGAATGCGCTGCCGGAGTATTTCGTGTCGGCCCTGGCCATGCCTGCCGAAGGCCACGTCGCCATGATGGAGGCGGTGCAGCCGTTTGTGGACACCGCCATTTCCAAAACGGTGAACATCCCGGCCGACTACCCCTACGAAGATTTCAAGGACTTGTACCTGCAGGCCTGGCGCGCCAAGCTCAAAGGCCTGGCCACCTACCGTCCCAACGCCATCCTCGGATCGGTGCTGGAGACGCACGCGGTGCCCGAAGCAGCACCCGCTTCGGCACCTGCTGCGCCCCCCCTCGACCCGATGCGCACGGTCATCGAAAGCCGCCCGCAAGGCGGCCTCTCCGCCGTGGCCGAAAAGCTCGAATACTGGACGCAGGAGGGCCACAAGACGCTGTACCTCATCGTCTCGTTCCTGCCCGTGCCCACCGGGGTTGGTAATGGCACGGTGGACCGCGCCATCGAGTTCTTCATGCCCGTGGGCCAGAGCGGCGAGTCGCAGCAGTGGATCACCTCCAGCATGCGCATGCTGTCGCTGGCGGCGCGCGGCGGCTTCCTGGAGCGCGCGCTGTCGGACATGCGCAAGGTGGCCTGGGACCGCGGCCCCGTGCGGCTGGGCACCCACCGCAAGGACGACGGCACCGTGGTGCCCATGTGGCACGACTCGGAGGTGGCGGCCATGGCCTTTGCCATCCAGAACATCCTGGCCCGCCGCGTGGCCGACCCGGTGCAGCAGACGCTGCCGCTGGATGAACCCGCGCCTGCGCCCCTGGCGGTGCCGCAGGCCATGGCGGGCAAGAAATGCGGAGAATGCGGCGCCCACGCCGTGATCCGCAAGGACGGCTGCGACTACTGCACGCAGTGCGGCCACTTGGGAAGCTGCGGGTGAACCCCTCCCGCCCCCCCATTCCTCTGCATGTGGCGTCAGGCAAGCCCACGGCCGAGGCGCTGGCGCAGATGGACAAGCACTGGCGCTGGCGCTACGTCATGCTGGCGCCGCACCGGCTGGGGTTTTTGCTCGCCATGGTGGTGCTGGCGGCTTCGGGCTTGTGGTGGGCGCTGGTGCAGGTGGACCGATCCACCGGCTGGCTAGGGCTACCCTCCGCGCTGGCGCCCACGATGGTGCATTCGGCGGTGATGGCGTTTGGCTTCATCCCCTTGTTTTTTTCAGGCTTCCTGTTTACCGCAGGCCCCAAGTGGCTGGGGGTGGAGCCCCTGCCCGTGCAGGCGCTTCGCAATCCCTTGCTGGCCCAGGCCGCGGGGTGGCTGCTGTGGCTGGCGGGGGCCCACCTGCATGCCTTTGTGGCGCTGGCCGGGCTCGCCCTGGCCGGTGGCGGGCTGGCGGGGATGACGGCGCAGTTCTGGGGCCGCGTGCGCTTGAGCCAGGCGCAAGACCAGCTCCATGCCCGCGTGATCGCCTGTGCCTGTGTGCTGGGGTGCGCCAGCGTGGCGGGCCTGTGGCTGTGCCTGGCGGTGGATGCCTACGCGCTGGCGCGTGCCTGGGTGTTCACGGGCCTGTGGGGCTTCGTGGTGGTGGTGTACGTCACGGTGGCGCACCGCATGATCCCGTTCTTCACCTCCAGCGCCATGCCCATGGTGCAGGCGTGGCGGCCCTTCTGGGTGCTGTGGCTGATGCTGGCTGCGGCACTGCTGCAGGTGCTGGCCGCGTGGCTGGAATGGGCGGGGGTGCCCGCCAGCGCCGCGGGCCCGGCATGGGGGCTGGTGCACGGCACGCTGCAGCTGGTGGTGGGGGGCGTACTGGTCTGGCTGGCCTGTGTGTGGGGCCTGGTGCAAAGCCTCAAGAACAAGCTGCTGGCCATGCTGCACATCGGTTTCCTGTGGCTGGGGCTGGCTTTCCTGCTGGGTGGCGTGTCGCAGTGGCTGGCCTGGGGGCTGGGCACGGGCGTGCTGGGCCTGGGGGCGCTGCATGCGCTCACCATGGGGTGCCTGGCCTCGCTGATGCTGGCCATGGTCACGCGGGTGTCGTGCGGGCACAGCGGCCGTGCGCTGGTGGCCGACCGCATCGCGTGGTCGCTGTTCTGGCTGCTGCAGGCGGCCACGGTGCTGCGCATTGCCGCCGCGGTGCCCGGGGTTCCCGGTGCGGCGCTGCCTTGGCTGCTGCTGTTGGCCGCCCTGCTGTGGGCGGGCACCATGGCGGCCTGGGGCGTGCGCCTGGGCCGCTGGTATGGCCGTTTGCGCGCCGATGGGCGCCCGGGCTGAACGGCTGGGCCCTTACAACCTAGAAACGGCAGTTGACCGCTTATTTACCTTCACAAAGCCGCATGAACGCTCAACTTCTTCACTCCGATCACATTCACCTGTGGGGTGAACACGCTATGCGCCCGCCAGCACCGCGCTCGCCGCGCCATGCTGCGTTGCGCCTCCTTGCGGGCAGGAGCCCGCCGCGTCGTCTCGCCTTGCCTGGCACGCCGATCACGGCACTGGCGGGCGCATCCAACTGCCGTTTCTAGGTTCAAGGATTTGCAATGGCAGTCATCCCCTGGCCCTTGAACCCTTCCTCCCTGCCTGCCGCGGCCCCCGTGGCTGACGATGCCGCGGGCATGGCGGCCGCGCTGATCCATTCGCGGCAGACCATCTTGCCCAAGCGCCTGGGTTCGCCCGGGCCGGCCGGTGCGGAGCTGCTGCAGATCCTCCAGGCGGCCGCCCATGCGCCCGACCATGGGCAGCTCGTGCCCTGGCGTTTCATCCTGGTGCCCGAGGCGTCGCGCAAGGCGCTGGCGGACGTGTTTGCCCAGGCGCTGCGCGAGCGCGACCCCGCCGCCACGCCCCAGCAGGCCGAACAGGCCCGCGAAAAGGCCTACCGCTCGCCCGTGCTTTTGCTGGCCGTGGTCGATGCCGAGCGCGGCGATGCCGATATTGACCTGGCCGAGCGCACTGTCTCGGCCGGTTGCGCCGTGCAGAACATGCTGCTGATGGCCACGGCGCAGGGGTATGGTTCTGCGCTGACCAGCGGCAAGGCGCTCAAGGCGGACAGCCTGCGCGCGCTGTTCCAGTTGGCACCGTCCGAGCAGGCCCTGTGTTTCATCAGCATCGGCACCGTACAGTCGCGCAAGGCCGCGCGCGCCCGGCCCGCCGCCAGCACCTACGTGAGCACGCTCGGCCCGCACGGCGATGTGGCGCCTGGTTTCTGAATTCTTTTTTTGATGTGAGCTTTATCCATGGACATTTCCAGCTTCGATGACCTGCTGCAGGCTGCGCGCATGCAGCCCGAGCCCCAGCGCCTGTTGTTCGTTTTCGCCGCCGCTGAGCTGCCCGATGACGCCACCCCCGCCCAGCGCGCGCGCTTCGAGGCCGGGCAAGGCGGTGCGCTGGTGCCGCTGATGTGCGTGGACAAGACCCCGCAGGAACTGCTCTCGTTCAGCGCCCTCGTGGAAGAGGCCAGCCAGTTCACCGCTCCCGGCCATGACTGGGCCGTGGTGTTTGCGGCGGCGTTGTCCGGCACGCCCGGCAAGGCGCCCACCAGCGCCGACGCCGAGGCGCCCCTGCAGCGCATGGTCGATGCGATCAAGGGCGGCGCGCACGGTGCCTACATCCCGTTCGACCGGCACGGCCAGCCCGTGCAGTTCGGGTAGCCCCATGGCGGCCGCACTGCCCGGCTTCAACGCCCCGGCCGTGGGCTTCGAGCAGCCGTTCGCCATGCTCGAAGCCTGCCACGAGCGCGTGCAGCGCACGCTGGCCCTGCTGCAGCGTCTGCGCGGCCACGTGCAGGCCCAGGGCGCGGCGGACGAGCCCGCGCGCCAGGCCGCGCGCGACGTGCTGCGCTATTTCGACATCGCCGCGCCGCTGCACCACGAGGACGAGGAACTGCACGTCTTTCCGCTGCTGCTGGCCCAGGGCACGCCCGGCGTGGTGGCGCTGGTGCGGCGCCTGCAGCACGACCACGCCTGCATGTCCGCCGACTGGGCCGCCGCGCGCCTGCCGCTGCTGGCCCTGGCCGAGGGGCGGCAGGCCGTCTTCACCGAAGCCGACGCTGCCGCGTTCGAGCGCTTCGCCGGGCGCTACGGCCAGCACATCGAGGGCGAGGAATCCGTGGCCTACCCCGCCGCACAAGCCCTGCTGCCGCCTGCGGACCTTGCGCCCATGGGGCAAGAGATGGCCGCGCGGCGCGGGGCACCTGCACGCCCGCTTTGATGCCCTTTCTTTGATGCTTCTTTATTAATAGCTGCTAGCGCTTGCTGGATAAGCGCTGGAGGTCGATTTGACCTGAAATCCGGTGCCAAACCGCGATGCCCGCCATGCCCCACGGGCACGGCGCCCGGCGGCGGCCCCCGCGCGCCCGGGCGATACTGGCGGGCCGTATGCATGCTTATTTCTTGCTCGCCACCCGCGTGGCGCTGACCCTGGCTCTGGCCTGGGCCGCTGCGGCGGCCTGCGTGGCGCTCAACACCCCCTTGCCCTGGATGATCGGCCCGCTGCTGGCCACCTCGCTGCTGTCGATCGGCGGCGCGCCCACCGAAAGCTGGGGCCCGCTGCGCAATGCCGGGCAGTGGACCATTGGCGCTGCGCTGGGCTTGTATTTCACCCCGGAGGTGGTTGCCCTGATTGGCGGGCTCTGGTGGGCCATCGTGCTGGCCGTTGGCTGGGCGCTTTTGCTCGGCTGGCTGTTTGGCGCGTGGCTCTACCGCATGCATGCGCCGCGCATGCACGGCGTGCCCGCGCCGATGATGCGGGCCACGAGCTACTTTTCGGGCGCTATCGGCGCTGCGTCCGAAATGACCTTGCTGTCCGAGCGCGAAAACGCGCGCACCGACCTGGTTGCCGCCAGCCACAGCCTGCGCCTGCTGATCGTCACGGTCTCCATCCCGTTTGCGCTGCAGTGGAGCGGCCTGCACGGGCTGGACATTCTGCCGCCCACGGTGCGGGTGGTGAACTGGCCTGGGCTGGCGTTGCTGGCGTTGATGACCGGGCTGGGGGCGGTGGCGATGGACCGGCTGGGCCGCGCCAACCCCTGGTTCATGGGCGCGATGCTGGTGTCCATGGGGCTCACCATGGCGGGCCTGGGTCTGTCGGCCGTTCCGCAAGGGCTGGTGAATGCGGCGCAGCTCGTGATTGGCGTGAGCCTGGGCGTGCGGTTTCGCCGGGAGTTCTTGCACACCGCGCCGCGCTGGCTGGCCACGGTGGCCGTGGGCACATTGGGCCTGATGGCCATCTGCGCGGGGTTCGCCGCCGCGATGGCCTGGGCGACCGGGTTGCCGTGGGTGACCTTGTTGCTGGGCACATCCCCCGGCGGCATCGCCGAGATGGCCATCACCGCCAAGGTGCTGCAATTGGGCGTGCCGGTGGTGACGGCCTTCCAGGTCTGCCGGCTGATTGCCGTCCTGATGCTGGTGGACCCACTGTACCGGCGGATCTATCCCAGGGACGAACACCAGGCACTAAAGGTTTGAAGAGAAGAACTGTACGAAAAAACTGGCGCGCCCGAGGGCCAGGGATGCCAAGCAAGGGCCGCCCCGCAGCGAGGACATCGTCTCCTTGCCCGCGAAGCGCAGCGCAGCGATAGCGGGGGGAAGCCGCGCAGCGGCTCAGGGGGGTGTCTTAGTGCACCACCACCGGGTTCTGCGCCAGCCCCGCATAGCGGTCCAGCGCATCCTCTACTTCTTCCTGCGTGGGGGTATCGCGCTGCCAGGCCAAGATCTGTTCCTGGAACATTTCGGCCCAGGAGCCGTCCAGATACACCTCTTTGCCTGATCGCTTGTCCACGATCTCGAAACCGTGGCGTGCCAGCCGGGGCGCAGCGGGAGCGGTGTCGTTCAGTGCCTGGGTGCTTTTTTTCTCCACGGCGTCGGGCAGCATGTGGACCACCACAAAGGATTCTGAGTCGTAGAGCATGTGCATCGTGTTCCCCTGGTTGATTACAAAGTCAGATGACCGCATTCACACAGAGTTCAAGCCCCGGGGGCGGCTTGCGGGAAATCCCGGCGGAGCGGTGGCGTCTTGTCTGACCCGAGCGATTTTGTGTCCCATCGCTTCCGACACCGCATCGACCCTGCTGCGAAACAGTATTTCATGAAAACCGCCGGGCACCCGGCAAGTGGGGCTTTTTTGCGTGGCTGGCGCGTGGGCGCAACAGGTTCGCAAGGGCTACCGTGGAGCGTTCAGGGTGCGCTGCTGCTGCGCAACTGCAGGTCCGCAAAGTCCCCGTTCGCCTGGGTGATGCGAATGCGCACCGGCAGATAGCCCAGCGCAGGCGCCACCCACAACTCGGCCTTCTGGTCGTAGTCCTTGCGGGGCAGGCGCTGCAGCTTGAGGGCTTGCGTGGGGCCTGCGGGCAACTCTAGGGTTTCGGGGCCCTCCACGGTGAAGGTCCAGCGGTCGGCGCTGCGCGCGCTCACCGTGGTCAGCGTGAGCTGGGTGCCCGGCACAAAGCGCCCCGGGTCGGCCGCCAGCAGGGCGCCCAGCTGGATGAACACGCTCAGGCGGTCTTGCGCGCCGGGGCTCGCGGGCGCCTCGGGTGTGTTGGCGCTGAAGACGATGCGGCCTTTCGCGTAGTCGAAATGCGCGGCCTGCTCGTTGCGGGAGCGGTCTGCAAACCGCTCGGGCTGCAGGCCCTGGGCGGTGACCAGGCCCGTGCTGCTTTGTGATCGTGACCCCACCAGAAACGCGCTCAGCTCCTGGCGCGCCTGGTAGCGGTTGCCATCGTGCTGCCACAGCAGTTCGGCCCGGGCGATGTACGTGAACTTCTTAGCCTGCCCGCTCACGTCAAACGCCAGCCGGGTGGGCGGCGGCAGGCGCACGGGCGGCGACGTGGTGCTGGGCTGGGCGCCCGTGCCCGCGCCGGGCGGGGTGATGTCCACGCCGGACACGGCCTCGGTGGGCGGCGGCGCAGGGATGGCGGCTTCGGGTGACGATGCCAGGGCTGCGGCCGTGGTCGCCCCGTCTGGCGCCGCTTCATCACTGGCAAGGGCGGCGGCGTCACTGTTTGAGGCGCCCGATTCCTGTGCGGGCGCTGCCGGGGCAGCGTCGGCCAACACGTCGGCCCCCGCGCCCGGGCCGTCTTCTGAAGGCGGGGCGGCGGCGGGGGCCGCCACGGGCAGGGCGGTAGTGGGCCCGGCAGGCGGTTGGGGGCGCGGGCGCGGTTTGGCCGGGGCCGCCACCGGGGGCGCCGCCTGGGCAGCTTTCGCGGGGGCCGGGGGAATCGGCGGCGGCGCTGGCGCCGCAATGCTGCGTGTGCTGAACACCTGGCCGGACGGGGGCGCCGGGTGGTCCCAGTGCAGGGGAACGCCCTGCAGCACCAGCCAGTGCAGGGCCAGCACCAGGAGAGTGATGAAGACAAGCGCGCGCCGGGGCATCCGTGGTCAGTCCGAGTAGCGCGCAGCTATAAGAGTCAAAAAAGCTGAGATCAACGCCTGCCGCTCACGCGTTGCCCGCGCCCAGGTCGCTGGAGAGTTGTGCCGCCGCCGCGCGGAGCGGCGCGTCGATGGCGCCGTCCCATTCCGGGTCGAAGGTGGCCACCGAGCCCAGCGTGGTGATGCCCAGCTCCAGGTGGCCGTCGGCATCGAACACCGGGGCGCAGAAGGCGACGATGCCCGGCAGCAGCGTGTCTACCACGCGGGCGGCGCCGCGCTCGCGCACCTCGGCCAGCAGGGCGTTCACTTCGGCCATGGTGGCGGGCAGGTCGGTGCGGCGCATCTTTACGGCGCGGGCCAGTTCTTCCTTCAACAGGGGGGCCACCAACTCGGTCGGCATGTAGGCCGCAAAGCAGCGGCCGGTTGCCGACGAGAGCAGCGGCATCACGTCGCCCAACCGCAGGTTGGCAGTGACAGCCTGGGGCGACTCCTCCCAGTGCACGATGGTGGGGCCATGGTTGCCCCACACGGCCAGCGCCAGGGTGTGGCCAATGGTTTCCATGAGGGCGGGCATGCGTTCCCGGGCCAGGCGCACGCCATCGAGCCGTGTGAGCGACGCCAGCCCCAGCTTAAGCGCCGCAGGGCCCAGGTCATACCGGGCGGTGCGCGGGTCTTGCGTGACCAGGCCCAGGCGCTGAAAGCTCACCAGATACCGGTGTGCCTTGGCTGCGCTCATGCCGGCCGAGGCGGCCACATCCTTGAGCATCAGCGGCCCGCGCGAGCGTGTCAGCCCCTCCAGCAGGGAAAAACCGACCTCGACCGATTGAATTCCTGCACGTTCTTTGTCCATGTGCACTAAAATTTGCGAGTTTTGTTTAGTTAAATCAATTTACCCAGGCGTAATTCCGCTAAGGGCACGTTCTAACCACCCTGAGACAAAGGTCCTGCCACCATGAAACTTGCTACCTACAAAGACGGCTCGCGCGACGGCCAACTGGTTGTCGTCTCGCGCGACCTGGGCACGGCCCATTATGCGACCGGCATTGCCAGCAAGCTGCAGCAAGTGCTGGACGACTGGGGCTTCCTCTCGCCCCAGTTGCAGGACCTGTACGACCAGCTCAACAGCGGCCGCGCGCGCCATGCCTTCCCGTTCGATCCCAAGCAGTGCATGGCCCCGCTGCCCCGCGCCTACCAGTGGGCGGACGGCTCGGCTTACATCAACCACGTTGAACTGGTGCGAAAAGCGCGCAACTCCGAAGTGCCTGAAAGCTTCTATACCGACCCCCTGATGTACCAGGGCGGCAGCGACGACTTCATCGGCCCCTGTGACGACGTGGTGGTGCCCAGCGAAGCCATGGGCATCGACTTCGAGGCCGAGATTGCCGTCATCACCGGCGACGTGAAGATGGGCACCAACGCCGACCAAGCACTGGACGGCATCCGCCTGGTGATGATTGCCAACGACGTGAGCCTGCGCAACCTGATCCCAGCCGAGTTGGCCAAGGGCTTCGGTTTCTTCCAGAGCAAGCCCGCCACCGCCTTCGGCCCCGTGGCTGTCACGCTGGACGAACTGGGCGATGCCTGGGACCACGGCCGTGTCAACCTGACCGTGCAATCCACCTGGAACGGCCGGAAGGTCGGCATGTGCGACGCCGGCCCTGAAATGACCTTCCACTTCGGCCAGCTGATCGCCCATGTGGCCAAGACCCGCAACCTGCGCGCGGGCTCCATCATCGGCAGCGGCACCGTGAGCAACAAGGGCATCACCGACGCCAACGGCCGCACCGAATGGCCCAAGGGCTACAGCTGCATCGCCGAAAAGCGCTGCATCGAGACCATCCAGGACGGCAAGCCCAGCACCGAATTCATGAAGTTCGGCGACACCATACGCATCGAGATCAAGGGCAAGGACGGCGCCAGCATCTTCGGTGCCATTGACCAAGCGATTGCAGCCCCCGCTGCTTGAGTGCCCGGTCAGGAAAAAATTTGAACAAAAACGGCTGCTTGCGCGCTATGGATAAGCGCAAGCAGCTATCAAATCAGTAGTATCAAGGAGACAACCCCATGCAACGCAGAACCCTCTTGTCCGCCCTGGCCGCCGCAGGCGCCACCACCGCCGCGCCCTGGGCCGCCGCCCAGTCCGCCTGGCCCGACCAGCCCCTGCGCTGGGTGGTGCCGTACCCCGCTGGTGGCGGCACCGACGTGCTGGCCCGCACCGTGGCCGAGGCCATGCGCCAGACGCTGGGCCAGCAAATCATTGTGGACAACCGCCCAGGCGCCTCCACCAACATTGGCGGCCAGGCCGTGGCCACGGCCAAGCCCGACGGCAACACCTTCATGTCGGCCGACAACGCCATCCTGGCTTACAACGAACACCTGTTCACCAAGCTGCCGTTCAGCCCAGACAAGGACTTCACCTACGTGGGCGGCATCAGCCGCTTCCCGCTGGCGCTGGTGGTGCACCCGTCGTTCGAAGCCAAGACGGTGAAGGAATTTCTGGACTACGCGCGCGCCAACCCTGGCAAGCTGAACTACGCATCCCCCGGCAACGGCTCGCCGCACCACCTGGCGATGGAGATGTTCAAGAACCGCACCAAGACCTTCCTCACCCACATCCCCTACCGCGGCGCCGCGCCGGCGCTGCAGGACGTGATGGGCGGCCAGGTGCCGTGCATGTTCCTGGACCTGGCTGCCGGCCTGCCCGTGATCACCTCGGGCAAGGTGCGCGCGCTGGCCATCGGCTCGGCCAAGCGCGTGGCAGCCTTGCCCGACGTGCCCACGCTGGCCGAAGCCGGTGTGCCCAACACCGAAGTTTTCGCGTTCCAGGGCATCCTGGCGCCCGCTGGCCTGCCAGCGGCCATCACCACGCGCCTGAACGCCGAGCTGAACAAGGCCCTCATCAACCCCGCTGTCGTCAAGCGCATGACCGACTTCGGTATGGAAGCCCTGCCCGGCACGCCCGAGCAGTTCCGTACCATGGCTCGCGCCGAGTCCAAGCGCTGGGGCGAGATCATCAAGGCGGCAGGCGTGAAACTCGACTGACCCCCTGAGCGGCTGCGCCGCTTCCCCCCAGGGGGACGCACCCGGTAGCCTGGCAAAGCCAGTCCCACGGGTGCACTCGCTTGGCGACGTGCCCTCTGCGGGGGCTGCGGTGTTTCTTACTCCGGCAGGTGGCACACCGCTTCGATGTTGTTGCCTTCCGGGTCGATGACAAACGCGCCGTAGTAGTTCTCGTGGTAGTCGGGCCGAAGGCCCGGGGCTCCGTTGTCTTTGCCCCCGGCTTCCATGGCGGCGCGGTAGAAGGCATCGACCTGGGCCCGCGTGGTGGCGCGCCACGCCAGGTGGCAACCCGTGGTGGCGGGCGGGCCGCCGTAGGGCGAGGGGCCATCGATGAACCACACATCGGCCTTTTTGCCGTCGGGTTCGGCCGGGTCCGGGTAGGCAAAGCCCAGCATGTTCGAGCCGTAGTTGCCTTCAAAACACAGGCTGTAGCCCAAAGGCGCGAGGGCGGCGGTGTAGAACGCCTTGGCGCGGGTGATGTCGGTGACGCGGAAGGTCATGTGGTCCAGCATGGGAGGGGCTCCTGGGGTTGTTGTGTGCGGTTTTATACCTGAAATACTGATTTTAAACACAGTATTTTCACCCGGATACAGAACCCCACCGCGCCTCAGACGCCGTCCCGCCGCTGCCTCGGACTCAGCGGACCGGCGCTCTTCAGTCCCACCCCTCCAGCACCAGCTTGCCCCGCGCCTTGCCGCTCTCGATCAGCGCATGCGCGCGCTTCAAATTCTCGGCATTGATGGTGCCAAAGCGTTGGTCCAGCGTGGTGCGAATCAGCCCCGCATCCACCAGCTGCGCCACCTCGGTCAGCAGCCGATGCTGGCCGATCATGTCGGCGGTGCCGAACAGCGCGCGGGTGAACATCAGCTCCCAGTGCACCGACACCGACTTGCGCTTGAATTTCGTCACGTCGAGCGACACCGGGTCGTCGATCAGGGCGAACTGGCCTTGGGGCGCAATGGCCTCCACGATCTGGTCGAAGTGCGCGTCGGTCTGTGTGAGGCTCACGATGATGTCCACCGTGGGGTGGCCGATGCGCGCCAGCTCCTGTGTCAGGGGCTTGCTGTGGTCGACGACGTGGTGGGCGCCCAGCTCGCGCACCCACTGCTGCGTTTCGGGGCGCGATGCGGTGCCGATGATCGTGAGGCTGGTCAGCCGCGCCGCCAATTGCATGAGGATGGAGCCCACGCCGCCGCCCGCCCCGATGATGAGCAGGGTCTTGTTAGTAGGCTGCTTGCCGGGCGCCACGCGCAGGCGGTCAAACAGCAGCTCCCACGCGGTGATGGTGGTCAGCGGCAGCGCGGCGGCCTCGGCAAAGTCCAGCGACTTCGGCGCGTGGCCCACGATGCGCTCGTCCACCAGGTGCAGTTCGCTGTTGGTGCCGGGGCGGGCGATGGAACCTGCGTACCAGACGCGGTCGCCGGGCTGGAACAGCGTCACCTCGGGCCCCACGGCGCGCACGATGCCGCTGGCGTCCCAGCCCAGCACCTTGTAGTCGGGGCCGTCGCCGCTGCGCGAGCTGCTTTTGCGCACTTTGGTGTCCACAGGGTTCACAGAGACGGCATGCACTTCCACCAGCAGGTCGCGGCCGGTGGCCACGGGGTCGGGTTGGGTGATGTCGAGCAGCGATTCGGGGTGCTCGATGGGGTGGGCGGTTTGGTAGCCAACGGCTTTCATGGAGAGATCCTGGGGTCAAGCAAAGGGTGCCTGGATCATGGGTTTTGCCGGTTTGTTTTTAAATGGGCTGATGATTGAATCCATCTTCAATCATTGTTTGAAAATACACCCCTGCGCACCCAAGGCACCCCATGAAAAGCCTGCAAGACCTCGACATCTTTGTGCGCACCGTGGACAGCGGCAGCCTCTCGGCCACGGCCCGCGCGCTGGACCTCACCCCCGCCGCCGCGAGTGCCGCGCTCAAGCGGCTGGAGTCCGAGCTGGGCGTGGCGCTGTTCGTGCGCTCCACGCGCAGCCTGCGGCTCACGCAGGATGGCGCACTGTTTCTGGAGCATTGCCGCCCCGCGCTGGCTGCGCTGCAGCAGGTGCAAGGCCAGCTGGCGGGCGGGCGCGCCGGAGGCTTTCGCGGCACGCTGCAGCTTGCCGCGCCGTCGGACCTGGGGCGCAATGTGCTGCTGCCCTGGCTCGATGCCTTCCAGGCCGAGCACCCGGGCATCGACATCCGCCTGCAGCTGGCCGACCGCGTGGCCAATGTCTACAGCGAGCCGGTGGACGCTGCCTTTCGCTACGGCAAGCCGCAGGATTCGAGCCTGGTGGCACTGCCGCTGGCCGCCGATCACCGGCGCGTGCTCTGTGCATCGCCTGATTACCTGGCAGCGCATGGCACACCAGACACACCCCATGCGCTGGCCGCGCACGAGGGTCTGTGCTTCATGCTGGGCGAGGACGTGCACGACCGCTGGCGCTTCTGGGATGTCGCAGGCCAGGAGGTGGTGGTGCGCGCGCGCAGCCGCAACGTGGCCAACGATGGCGATGTGGTGCGCCGCTGGGCCGTACTGGGCCGGGGCATTGCGTACAAGTCGTACTTTGATGTGGCTGATGATCTGGCCGCCGGGCGGCTGGTGCCGCTGTGCCCCGGCTGGACCACAGAGGCCGTGCCGCTCTTCCTGGTCGCACCCAGCCGCCGCCAGTTCACACCGCTGGTGCATGCGCTGCGCGACTTCATGGCCGGGCGGCTGCAGGCGCTGATGGAGCTGGCGCCGCGATGAGGGTGTCGGCACCTGGTGCAGGGGCTGCCGCACGACGCTCTGCTGGCAGAAGGGCTATCGCACACGCGACCAGCGCCCGGCACCCGTGCGCCGCACAATCGCGCCCTCGCTGCCAGCACCGAACGCGGCACCCCTTGCGCAGCCAGATGCCCAGTGCTGTGGCAACGCATTTGACGTAGAAAGACGATCATGCTGAATTTCGACTTCCACAACCCCACCCACATCGCCTTCGGCCAGGGCCGCATTGCCGACCTGGCCAAACTCGTGCCCGCCGCCGCCAAGGTGCTGATCCTGGTGGGCGGTGCCAGCGCCGAAAAGACCGGCACGCTGGCCGAGGTGCGCGCTGCGCTGGGCGAGCGCCCGCACGCTACCTTCAGCGGCATCGAGCCTAATCCCAGCTACGAAACGTCGATGAAAGCGGTCGCGCAGATCCGCGAAGGCGGGTTTGACTTTTTGCTCGCCGTGGGCGGCGGCTCGGTCATCGACGCCACCAAGTTCATCGCCGCCGCCGTGCCTTTTGAGGGCGAACCTTGGAGCATCCTGGAGAAGTTCGGCCGCAACGTGAAAGCCGCGCTGCCGTTCGGCGCCGTGCTCACGCTGCCCGCCACGGGCTCGGAGATGAACAATGGCGGCGTCATCACCCACCGAGCCAAAGGCGCCAAGCTGTCGTTCGGCAGCCGCCATACCTACCCCGTGTTCTCGGTGCTCGACCCCACCAAGACCTACACCCTGCCACCCCAGCAGCTGGCCAACGGCGTGGTGGATGCGTTCGTGCACACGGTGGAGCAGTACCTCACCTACCCCGTCAACGCACCCGTGCAGGACCGCTTTGCCGAAGGCATTCTGCAGACGCTGATCGAGGTGGGCCCGCGCCTGCTGACGGCACCCGAGCCCGTGTACGACGACCGCGCCAACCTCATGTGGGCCGCCACCATGGCGCTCAACGGCCTGATCGGCGCAGGCGTGCCACAGGACTGGGCCACGCACATGATCGGCCACGAGCTGACGGCCCTGCACGGCATTGACCATGCGCGCACCTTGGCCATCGTGCTGCCCGCGCTGCTCAACGAGCGCCGCGTGGCCAAGCGTGCCAAGCTGCTGCAATACGGCGAGCGCGTGTGGGGCATCACCACCGGCACGGACGACGAGCGCATCACCGCCGCCATCGATCGCACGCGCGATTTCTTTGAAAGCATGGGCATCGCCACGCGCCTGACGGGCTACGGACTCGGGCCCGACACGGTAGACGCCGCCGTGGCGCAGCTCGAGGCGCATGGCATGGTCGCCCTGGGCGAGCAGCGCGAGATCACGCCCGCCGTGAGCCGCCGCATCCTCGAAGCCGCGCTGTAAACGGCCACCCAGGTCACCCCGGCCGCCCGGGGCGCATGGCTCAAAAAATAACCTGCCGCCAGGGTTTGGTTTGCGCCGGTGGGTGAGACCTGGTGGGTTAGAGTCCGCCCTGATCTTGCGGGAGAGAGGGGCGCGCGCCGCCCCCGCCGAAGGCGCAAACTCCCATCATCGCTCAGGCACCCGGACCGCAAGAGACCATCGCCGACTGGAGAGAGGCCACCGCACCGCGCCATGCGGGCGGGGTCCACCGAAGGGGCTGGCTGCCACCGCAGCTGAAACTCTCAGGTACCAAGGACAGGGGGAGAGGCGCTGCAGACCCGCTTTTGTGCGGGCACTGCCCAGCCACCGTTTCCTTCGATGTCCTCCTCACCCTCTGCAGTCGCGCCCGTCGCGCCAACTTCCCCAAAGCGCGCGGCGCTGAAATTTTTCTGCGGCTTTCTCCTGGGCCTCGTCCTGGCCGGCAGCGCCGGTGGGGCCTATGTGCTGCACCTGCTGTGGCAGCAGCTGCCCATCGTGGAACACCTGGCCGACTACGACCCCCAACTGCCCTTGCGCATTTATGCCGCCGACGGCAGCTTGCTGGCCGAGTTTGGCGAGGAGCGCCGAGAATTTGTGCCCATCGGCCAGATACCGCTGCACATGCGCCAGGCGCTGCTGGCGATTGAGGATGCGCGGTTCTACGAACATGGCGCGGTGGACTTCACCGGGCTGGCGCGCGCCGCGCTGCGCAATGTGGTGACGGGCGAGCACGCTCAGGGGGCCAGCACCATCACCATGCAAGTTGCGCGGGTGTTCTTCCTGAGCCGTGTCAAAACCTACAGCCGCAAGCTCATGGAGATCCTGCTGGCCTACAAGCTGGAGGCTACGTACAGCAAGGACAAGATCCTGGAGCTGTACATGAACCAGATCTACCTGGGCGAGCGGGCCTACGGGTTTGCGGCCGCAGCGTCGGTGTACTTCGACAAGACGCTGGACGAGCTGACGGTGGCCGAGGCCGCGATGCTGGCAGGCCTGCCCAAGGCGCCATCCGCGTACAACCCGGTGGCCAACCGCGAACGCGCCACCGTGCGCCAGCAGTACATCCTGCAGCGCATGCACGCGCTGGGCTACCTGGACACCGCCGCTTACGACGCGGCCAGTGCCGAGGTGCCCGCGCTGCGCACGCAGCCGCGCTCCATCGACCCGGCCGCAGCCTTTGCTGTGGAGCAAGCGCGCAAGATGGTGGTGGGCCGGTTTGGCGAAGCGGCGTATTCGCTGGGCCTGGACGTGGTCACTACCCTGCGCCTCGCAGAGCAGCAGGCTGCCACGCGCGCGTTGCGCGACGGCCTGCTGCGCGCGCAGGAGTCGCAGGGCTATGCGGGCCCCGAAGCCCGGCTGCCGCACGCCGAGACTGCCCGCACCGGCCACCCCGAGGCTCTGCGTGCGGCGCTGGCGCCGTACCGGGACAGTGGTGAACTGCGCGTGGCCCTGGTGCGCGAGGCGTCGCAGGCGGGCGGCATTGCCGCACTGCTGCGCGATGGCACGCGCGTGCAGATTCCGCGCAACCGGTTGAGCGCCAGCGCCCGCGCTGCCTTGGCGCCCGATGCTCCCCCGCAGCGGTGCATCGCGCCCGGCGCAGTGATCCGCGTGGTGGCCGACGCGCGCCGGCAGTGGAGCTTGGCGCAACTGCCCGCGATGGAGGGAGCGCTTGTCTCCATGGACACGGAAACCGGGGAGATCCTGGCACTTACCGGCGGCTTCGATCACGCGCTGAACCAGTTCGACCACGCGGTGCAGGCCCAGCGCCAGCCCGGCTCCACCTTCAAGCCATTCATCTTCTCCGCCGCGCTGGAAAAAGGCTATGCACCCGGTACGCTGGTTGATGACTCGCAGCGCGTGGTCACCCCCGCCGCACGGGGCCGCGCCGCCTGGCGCCCGCGCAACTACGGCGGCAACTACGAAGGCTTCATTTCCGCGCGGCGTGGCCTGGTGCGCTCCAAGAACATGGTGGCCGTCAACCTGATGGAGGCGGCGGGCGCGCAGCATGTGCAGCAGTTCGCCACCCGCTTTGGTTTTGACCCCGCGCTCAACCCGCCCCGGCTGCCGTTGGCGCTGGGGGCGGGTGCCGTCACGCCGCTGCAGCTCACACAAGCCTACGCCGTGTTTGCAAATGGCGGCGCGCTGGTGCAGCCCCGGTTGATTCGCAAGGTGAGCGAGCGCGGCGGCGAGGTGCTGTACGAAGCTGAGGGCCCATCGCCCCGGGCCACTGCGGTGTCCGAGCGCAATGCCTTTGTGCTCGACAGCATGCTGCGCGACGTTGTCGAGCACGGCACCGGCAGGCGCGCCAAGACGCTGGGCCGGCCCGATGTGGCGGGCAAGACCGGCACCTCCAACGACGCGCGCGACGTGTGGTTTGCGGGCTACTCGTCGGGCGTGGCATCTGTCGTGTGGATCGGATACGACCAGCCGCGCAGCCTGGGCCGGCACACCGGCGGCACCCTGGCGTTGCCGGTATGGACCGACTACATGGCCGTGGCCGTGCAGGGGCGCAAGCCGGTTGTGCGCACCATGCCAATCGACCTGATGCGCTTTGGCGACGACTATCTGTACCCAGAGTACGTTTTTGGTACTTGCGTGGATGACCGTACTGCCTTTGTGCATAGCCCGTTCGAATGCGGCGCGGACGGGCGTCGCGACTTGGCCGGGGCGCTGGAGAGGTTTGAATGAAATTGGGGCTTAGCGCTTGATGGATAAGCGCTGGCAGCTATCAAAAATGGAGTAATTCTGCATCGCTGCACCGCGTTGGTTCCAAGGTGCGATAGCGGCGCAGTGGCTGAGCTTTACCCTCTCCAACCTGTGGCGCTCCTTCTGGCGCGGCACCCGCGTTGGACTGCGAAGGGCGCACGACGCTTGGCAGTGCCACGCTGTAAGCCAATGCCGCAAACCTGCCGGCATCAGGGGACAAGCGGCCTTGTGGCTGGTACGGTGGAAGTTTGGTTTTTTCAAGTCAACCCCACAACGAAAGCGACCTCCATGGCACACATCCTCATGGTTCTGACGTCCCACGACCAGCTGGGCGACACCGGCAAGAAGACCGGCTTCTGGTTGGAAGAGTTTGCTGCACCGTACTACGTGTTCAAAGATGCCGGCATGCAGATCACGCTCGCATCGCCCCGCGGCGGCCAGCCCCCGCTGGACCCCAAGAGCGACGACAAAGACGCTCAGACCGATGCGACGCGCCGCTTCAAGGCCGATGCCGAGGCGCAAAAGCAGCTGGCCAGCACCGTGCCGCTGTCCAGCGTGAAGGCCGAGGACTTTGATGCCGTGTTCTACCCCGGCGGCCACGGCCCTCTGTGGGACCTGGCGGAAGACGCGCAGTCCATCGCGCTCATCGAAAAGACCTTTGCTGCCGGCAAGCCGCTGGCACTGGTCTGCCATGCGCCCGGCGTGCTGCGCCATGCCAAGGCGCCCGATGGCGCCCCGCTGGTCAAGGGCAAGCAAGTGACGGGGTTCACCAACAGCGAAGAAGAGGCCGTGCAGCTCACCAAAATCGTCCCTTTTCTTGTGGAAGACATGCTCAAGGCCAACGGCGGAAACTACTCCCATGGCGCCGACTGGGCTCCCCATGTGTTGACCGATGGCACGCTGATCACGGGGCAGAACCCGGCATCGTCAGAGCCGGGCGCCAAGGCGTTGCTCCGTCAACTGGGCAAGTGATCAATGCGAATAAAAAAAGGGGCTTCGGCTCCTTTGGCCATTGCGCAGTGCGGTGGCGCAATTACCCAGAAAATTTCAAGCAGAATTCGCCTCTAGCGCTTGATGGAAAATCGCTAGCAGCTATCAATTTTGAATATTGAATGCTGTCTCAAGAGACCGTTGCCGCTGCCTTGTCGAAGTCCGCGCGCGAAATCTGGGGGGCCCGCCGTCGCCGTAAAGCGGCTGTCAGGCAGAGGCCGGCGCCCGTGCTGCCGCTGCGCAGGCCTCCACTTCCACCAGACAGTCGTAGAACGTGGGCGCACGCCCCAGGTCGGTCAGCGCCTGGCTGGTCACCTCGTTCACGTTGGTGCCATTGAGCCCCAGCTTGCGCCACCAGATGCCCAGGCCGTTGACCACGCCGGGCCGGGCGCGGCGCGAGACGGTGGCGTGGCACAGGTAGCTGCCCCGGTCGTTGAACACACGCACCACGGCGTCGTTGGCAATGCCGCGTGCTTCGGCATCGTCGGGGTGGAGCTCCAGGATTGGGCGGCCTTCGATGTTCCGCAGGCTCTGCACGTTCACGAAGGTGGAGTTCAAAAAGTTGCGCGCGGGCGGGGAGATCATGGCCAGCGGGTAGCGGGCATCCGTGCCCTGTAGCTCGTAGTTGGGCAGGTGGTCGGGCAGGCCGTCCAGCCCCTGCGCGGCCAGACGGGCGCTATAGAACTCGCATTTGCCGCTGGGGCTGGGGAAGTTGCCCTCGGCGAACGGCGCATCGGGAATAGTCAGCGTGGCAAAGCCCTGGGTTTCGAGCAGCGCGTAGTCCACCGCGTCGCCAAAGGCCTGGCGACACAGGGCCTCGTCGCTGTCGGCAAAGCAGGGCTCGTTGAAGCCCATGCGCGCGGCCAGGTCGCGGAAGATCTGTGCGTTGCTGCGCGCCTCGCCCAGCGGCGCGATGGCGGGGCGGTTGAGCAGCACGTCGGTGTGGCCGTAACTCAGGTGGATGTCCCAGGCTTCGAGCTGCGTGGTGGCGGGCAAGATGTAGTCGGCGTAGTCGGCCGTGTCGGTTTTGAAGTGCTCCAGCACCACGGTGAACAAGTCATCGCGCGCAAAGCCCTGCACGACCTTGCCCGAATCCGGCGCAACAGCCACGGGGTTGCTGTTGTAGACCACGATGGCCTCCACCTTCGGGCCGAAGGCGGGCGAGGTCTCGCGCAGCAGGTCGTTGCCGATGGTGGACATGTTGATGGTGCGCGGTGTCTTGCCACCGGGCAGCAGGTCCGGCCGCTGCAGCACGCCGCGCTGTGCCGGAAACTGCCCCGAGCTGGACAGCAGCACGCCGCCCGCGCGGTGGCGCCACGCGCCCGTGAGCGCGGGCAGGCAGGCCACGGCGCGCACCGCATTGCCGCCGCCACGCACGCGCTGCATGCCGTAGTTCAGGCGGATGGCGGCGGGCTTCGTCGTGCCGTAGTCCTTGGCCAGCTGGCGGATCTGCTCCACCGGAATGCCGCACACCTCGGCCGCGCGCTCGGGCGGCCATTGCAGGGCGCGCTCGCGCAACTGGTCCCAGCCCAGCGTGTGGCGGGCGATGTAGTCGTGGTCCAGCCAGTCGTTCGCGATCAGCTCGTGCATCAGCGCCAGTGCCAGCGCCGCGTCGGTGCCGGGGCGCAGGGCAATGTGCTCGTGGCATTTGTCGGCCGTCTCGCTTTTGCGGGGGTCGATGCACACCAGCTTGGCGCCATTGCGCTTGGCCTGCTGGGCATAGCGCCAGAAGTGCAGGTTGCTGCCGATGGAGTTGCTGCCCCAGATGATGATGAGCTGCGACTCGGCAAAAAACTCCACCTTCATGCCCACCTTGCCGCCCAGGGTCTGCACCAGGGCCTCGGCCCCGGCCGATGCGCAGATGGTGCGGTCCAGCTGCGATGCGCCGAGCTTGTGGAAGAAGCGGCGGTCCATGCTCTCGCCCTGCACCATGCCCATGGTGCCGGCGTAGCTGTAGGGCAGGATGGCTTCGGGGTTGCGGGCGGCGATGGCCTTCAGCCGCTGGGCGATGTCGGCCAGGGCCTCGTCCCAGCTCACCGGGGTGAACTGCCCGCTGCCCTTGGCACCCGTGCGTTTGAGCGGTGTGAGGATGCGCTCGGGGTGGTAGGTGCGTTCGGTGTATTTGCTCACCTTGGCGCACAGCACGCCGTCGGTGTGGGGGTGTGCGGGGTTGCCTTGCACGCGGGTGGCGATGCCGTTTTCCACGGTGGTCAGCAGCGCGCAGGTGTCCGGGCAGTCGTGGGGGCACGCGCCCCGTACGGAGGAGGAATCTGCCGATGGGCGGGTGGGCGAAATGGGCATGGCTATTGCTGTGGGGTAACGGTCAGTACACTTAGGGTTATTGCCAAGGCGCACCACCGCTGCGGTTACAGAGCGCCGTGAGCAGGCGGAAATCATGGTTGCGGGCGTCGGCATTGGCGCTGTCCGTGTTCCGGCCCCCAAGGGGCCATGCCTTGCAGTGGCAACCGTTTTACTTTCAGATAGACAGGATTTCACCATGAACCACAAGGGCTTGGGACGCAGGCAGTTTTCCGTTGGCCTGGGTGCCGCCGCGCTCGGGGGCTTTCACCTGGCACACGCCCAGAGCGAAGGCCGCATCGTGCTCGGCCAGTCTGCCGCCTTCACGGGCCCCGCAGCCCAGCTGGGCGTGCAGTTCAACCTGGGTGCCAAGCTGTATTTTGACCAGCTCAACGCGCAGGGCGGCGTGGGCAAGCGCACGATCGAGATCCGCACCATGGACGATGGCTACGAGCCCGACCGCTGCGCCGAAAACACCCGCAAGCTCATTGCCGAAGATGTGTTTGCCCTGTTTGGCTATATCGGCACGCCCACCAGCCTTGCAGCCCTGCCGATCTTCACCAAGGAGCGGGTGCCGTTTTTTGGCCCCTTCACGGGTGCCGAGGCGCTGCGCCAGCCGTTCAACCGGCTGATCTTTCATGTGCGCGCCTCGTACTACGACGAAACCGCGCTCATCGTCCGCCAGCTGACCAATCTGGGCCTGCAGAAGATCGCGGTGTTCCACCAGAACGACGCCTACGGCAAGGCGGGGCTCGACGGCGTGACCCGCGCGCTGGCGGAACTCAAGCTCGCGCCGGTGGCCACGGCCACGGTGGAGCGCAATTCAACCGACGTGAAGATGGCGGTGGAAAAGCTGGTGGCTGCCAAGCCCGATGCCGTGGTGCAGATCTCGGCCTATTCCGCTGCGGCTGCGTTTGTGCGTGCCGCGCGCAAGGCGGGCTATGGCGGTACGTTCTACAACGTATCGTTTGTGGGCACGCAGGCGCTGGCCGACGAGCTGGGCAAGGACGGTGCGGGTGTGGTGGTGTCGCAGGTGGTGCCCTCGCCCTACCAGCCCTCGCGCCAGATCACGCGCGAGTTTCTGGAGGCCATCAAGAAGGGCGGCGACAAGGTGCAGGCCAATTACTCCAGCATGGAAGGCTTCCTTGCCGCCCGCATCTTTGCCGAAGGCCTGCGGCAGTCGCAAAACGGCGGCAAGCTCACGCGCGAAGGTTTGATCACCGGCATCGAGTCGCTGGGCAGCCAGGTGATCTCGGGCTTTCCGGTAACGTTCAGCTCGACCAGCCACGCAGCGTCCAGGTTTGTCGAGATGTCGATGCTGACCGGCGACGGCCGCGTCAGGACCTGACGGACGCCGGGGCGCCCGTCCCGGACATCAGCCCAGGGTGCGCGTGCGCGCCAGGCCCTGCATGAAGGCCTCGCAGCGCGCGAGCTGCTCCAAGGTCACGTATTCATCCGGCTGGTGGGCCTGCTGGATGCTGCCGGGGCCGCACACCACGGTGGAGATGCCCGCGTTCTTGAACAGGCCCGCCTCGGTGCCAAAGGCCACCAGCGTGGTGCCTTTCTCGCCCGACAGCTCCTGCGCCAGGCGCGTCACCGGGTCGTCCTTGCTGACCAGAAAACTCGGGATCTCGCAGATGGTCTCGAATTCAAAGCCCGCTGCGGGCGCCACCTTCTTCATCGCAGGCTCCAGCGACTTGGCGTAGGCCACCACCTCGGACTGCATCTGCGCCGCATTGGCCGTGGGCAGGTCGCGGAACTCGTAGCGGAACTCGGCGTCGCGCGGCACCACGTTGTCGGCAATGCCGCCGTGGAACTGGCCCACGCTGCTGGTCGAAAAGGGCACGTCAAAGCCCTCGAAGCGGGGCTCGTTCTTTTCAAAGTCTTCCGCCATGTCGCGCACCCGGCCCACCACGCGGGCGGCCATCTCGATGGCGTTGACCGAATGCGGCGTGAGGGACGAATGCGCCTCCTTGCCGCGCACGCAGCACTTGTAGCGGTACACGCCCTTGTGCGCGATCGCGGGGACCATGCTGGTGGGCTCGCCCACGATGCAGGCCAGGGGCTTGATGTTCGCGTCGCGCATGTCGGCGATGAGTTCCTTCACGCCAAAGCAGCCGATCTCTTCCTCGTAGCTGAACGCGTAGTGAAGGGCGAACGGCGCATCGCTGTTCAGGAACTGCTCGGCCTGCGACACGGCAACGCCAATGAACGCCTTCATGTCGGCGCTGCCCCGCCCGTACAGGCTGGGGCCTTCGGGGCCGTCCTTGACCAGCGCGCTCAGCGGGTCCATGGTCCAGTCCTGCCCGTCCCACGGCACGGTGTCGGTGTGGCCTGAAAGGATGATGCCTGCGGGCTTGCCCTCGCCCAGCGTGGCGAACAGGTTGGCCTTGGTCTTGTCCTCGTTGAAGGTCAGGCGGCTTTTTACGCCCAGCCTGGCCAGGTGGTCGCGGATGAAGTGGATCAGCTCCAGGTTGGAGTTGTGGCTGACGGTGTTCATGCGCACCAGGGTTTGCGCAAGCTCAAGGGCGTGGGGGGAAATCATGGTGAGGACTGGTAATTAACCCGGGTTGGCACGTGTGTTGCTCTCGGGCTAGACTGTGAGATCGTAAGGACACATATCATGAACGTTATCGACTCCATCGTCACGCAGGCGGCCAGTATTGCCGCCGTGCGCCGGGACATTCACGCCCACCCCGAGCTGTGCTTTGAGGAGGTGCGCACCGCCGACGTGGTGGCGCAAAAGCTCACCGAGTGGGGCATTCCCATCCACCGGGGCCTGGGCAAGACGGGCGTGGTGGGCATCGTCAAGGGGCGCGATGGGGGCGCCAACGGCCGCGCCATCGGTCTGCGCGCCGACATGGACGCGCTGCCCATGCAGGAGTTCAACACCTTTGCTCACGCCAGCAAGCACGCCGGCAAGATGCACGCCTGCGGCCACGACGGCCACGTGGCCATGCTGCTGGCCGCCGCGCAGCACTTTGCCAAGCACCGCAACTTTGACGGCACCGTGTACCTGATCTTTCAGCCGGCCGAAGAAGGCGGCGGCGGTGCCCGCGTGATGATCGAGGACGGCCTGTTCGAGCAGTTCCCCATGGAAGCGGTGTACGGCATGCACAACTGGCCCGGCATGCCCGTGGGCACCTTTGCCGTGAGCCCCGGCCCGGTGATGGCATCGACCAGCGAATTCAAGATCACCCTGCGCGGCAAGGGCGGCCATGCGGCCCTGCCGCACACAGGCATCGATCCGGTGCCGATTGCCTGCGGCATGGTGCAGACCTTCCAGACCATCATCAGCCGCAACAAGAAGCCGGTGGACGCGGGCGTGATCTCGGTGACGATGATCCACGCGGGCGAAGCCACCAATGTGGTGCCCGACAGTGTGGAGCTGCAGGGCACGGTGCGCACCTTCACCGTGGAAGTGCTGGACCTGATCGAAAAGCGCATGCGCCAGATTGCCGAGCACACCTGCGCGGCGCACGATGCAACCTGCGAGTTCGAGTTTGTGCGCAACTACCCGCCCACCATCAACTCCCCCGCCGAAGCCGAGTTTGCCCGCAAGGTGATGGCCACCATCGTGGGCGAAGAGCATGTGCTGCCCCAGGAGCCCACCATGGGCGCCGAAGACTTTGCCTACATGCTGCAGGCCAAGCCCGGCGCTTACTGCTTCATCGCCAATGGCGACGGACAGCACCGCGAGATGGGTCATGGCGGCGGCCCCTGCATGCTGCACAACCCCAGCTACGACTTCAACGACGACCTGATCCCGCTGGGCGCCACCTACTGGGTCAAGCTGGCCGAAGAGTGGCTGGCGCAGCCGGCCAAAGCGGCCTGACGCCCCGTCCCTCCTCGATACCCGGGCGCACGCAGCGCGCGTGCCCGGGTTTTCTTTTGCATTGTTTCCCCACTGACTCGTGAAAGCCCTGTCCATGACCGGAATCGTTGAAGCCTTCTCGCAGAGCTACGCCCAGGCGCGCACAAAGTTTCTGGAGGCCGCCGCAGCCGCTGGCCTGCCCATCGAATCGCACCCCCACCCGCTCAAGGGACGCGACGGCGAAGACCTGGCCATGGACGTGGTGCGCGACGGCCCGGCGGATGCCAAGAAGCTGCTCATCGTCAGCAGTGCCTGCCATGGCGTGGAAGGCTATTGCGGCAGCGGCGTGCAGGTGTTTGCACTGCACGATGCCGAGTGGCGCGCCAAGGCGCGCGATGCCGGTGTGGCCACGCTCTACATCCACGCGCTCAACCCCTATGGCTTCTCGCACGTGCGCCGCTTCACGCACGAGAACGTGGACCTGAACCGCAACTTCCAGGACTTCAGTAAACCCCTGCCCGTGAACGCCGCCTATCGCGAGGTGCAGCCCCTGCTGTTGCCCGAGCAGTGGCCCCCCGGCCCCGAGAACCAGGCGGCGGTGGCGGAGTACATCGCAACCAAGGGCGAGGCCGCGTGGCAGGCCGCTATCTCGCAGGGCCAGCACGAGTTTCCGCAGGGCGTGTTCTTTGGCGGCACCGAACCCACCTGGAGCAACCGCACGCTGCGCCAGGTGCTGCGCCAGCACGGCGCGGCCGCGTCGCAGATCGCCTGGATCGACCTGCACACGGGCCTGGGCCCCAGCGGCCATGGCGAGCGCATCTACGCGGGCAACGACGACGCCGTGGCCGTGGCCCGCGCGCGCGCCTGGTGGGACGGCGGCGGCGCCACGCCGGTCACGTCGATCTACGACGGCTCATCCACCTCGGCTTTTCTCACCGGGCTGATGTGGACCGCCATCTACGACGAATGCCCCCATGCTGAATACACCGGCATTGCGATGGAGTACGGCACCGTGCCCGTGCTCGACGTGATGAACGCCATCCGCGCGGAGCAGTGGCTGAACCTGCACCCCGACACCCCCGCCGACAAGGCTGCGCAGATCAAGGCGCAGATGCTGGCCGCGTTCTACACCGACACCGACATGTGGAAGGGCCAGATCGTGAGCCAGGCGCGGCAGTCGATGTTCCAGGCGGTAGAAGGTCTGGCCCAATAAAAAATATGAATAGAAAGTGCCTCTAGCGCTTATCCAGAAAGCGCTAGCAGCTATGAATAAGATAGCTGCTAAGGGTTCGGCGCTCTAGGGCTCAACCGACCACGTCAGCGCGGCGGCTACCATCGTTCTCCAAAAAACCAGGAGACACCATGGCCACGGCCTTCCCCGCCTTGTTTGCACCGCCCGTGAACGTACATACCGCGGCATGAGCGGCCCCGCGTTCACAGACGCCTCCGCGCAGACGCCCGAGTTGCACAAGCTGCGGGCGCTCAGCCGCAGCCTGCTCGCGCTGTCTGAGCAGGCCCAGCACACCCCCCGCAGGACCTGCTGCGCCAGGCGTTGCACACGTTGCGCGGCCTGGTGCCGTTCGACTGCGCCTGGTGGGGCGAGGTGTCGGCCGGTGAGTGGGGTGATGGGCGTGACAGGCGCGATAGTCGCGATGGGCGCAAGGCCCCGGGCGACGGCCGCACGCCGCGCGCGCAGGCCGCCCCGCGCAACTGGCTGCACGGCAGCATCGGCCTGGCCCGGGGCTTTGCCGACGAGTGGAACGCCCTGGCCGCAGTGGACGGCTTTGCCCACCATTCCATGCGCCACCTGGGCGAGGTGATCCGCGAGCGCGACGTGGCCGGTGCGCTGCCCGAAGACCCACAGGTGGTGGCCTTTGCCGAGCGTCACGGCCTGTACCACTGCATGGCCCTCACGGCCGAGCTGCCGCACAGTGGCCTGCTGTTTTTTGTGTCGGTCTACCGCCCCCGCACGCGCACCGAATTCACCGATGCCGAAACCGTCCTGTTTGGCGAGTTCGTGCTGCACTTGCTGCAGCACTGGCACCACCGGCTGCAGCGCCTGCATACCGATTCGCCCCGCCGGCCGTGGGACAGCTTTGCACTCGCCCAGCCCACGGGCGAACTGCTGTTCGCGGGCCTGCGCATCGGCCAGGCCCTGCGCGCGGCCTGCCCGGACTGGGTGGGCACCCGCCTGCCCGCAGCCGTGGTGCATGCGCTGCCCGGCGCGCCCTGCAACCTGGTGCTGGGCAAGGCCTGCCGCCTGCGGCTGGAGCCCTGCGGCCCGCTGGTCGCGCTCAGCATCGCCTCGCGCCAGTACAAGCAGGCGCTGGCCCCGCGCGAACTGAGCGTGGCCACGCTCTACGCGCAGGGGCAGTCCAACAAGGACATCGCGGCCACCCTGGGCCTCACGCCCGCCACGGTGCGCACCTACCTGCGCACCGTGTACACCGCGCTGGGCGTGCGCAACAAGCTGGAGCTGGTGGCGGCGCTGCGTAACGCGTAGCGCTGCGGTCGGGCCGCAAGCCCTGGAGTCTGCTCACGATCTTGCAGAGAGATCGTGAACAGGTTCTTTTGTGGCCCGCTTGCCGCGCGGGCTCGGTAGTTTCCCGCTCCCTCTGCATTTGCAGAGGCTGCAGCGGCGTGTTCTTTTTCTATCGTCCGCACCGGAGTCCGAGAGTCTGCGGTGGCGGGGCCGCCGCGATCCCGGCCTCCTGAAAACAACACACCACAGGAGACTTCACGCATGTTCCCGACACCCTCCCGCGCCGTCGTGGCGCACCTTCGCCGCGCCGCACACGCCGAACCCGCCGCAGCCCGGTGGCCCGCCCGTGCCCTGGGCGGTCTGGGCGCCGTAGCCGCCCTGGCGCTCACCGCCTGCGGTGGCGGCAGCGACGCCAATCCGCCGCTGGCCAGCAAGCCGCTGGCCGAAGCCTGCGCCGCCTATGCCTCTACGGCCTTGCCCCACGCCGCCTATGCCTCTACGGCCTTGCCCCACGCCGCCAAGGTCACCCGCACCGAGTTGCGCAAGGCCGAGGGCACGTTGCCCGACGTGTGCATCGTGCGCGGGCAGATCGTCTCGTCCCCCGAGTCCACTATCCACTGGGCCGTGGAACTGCCCACCCTGGCGCAGTGGAACGGCAAGACGCTGACCATTGGCGGCGGCGGCTTCGACGGCTTCATTCCCACCGATGACCCCTGGTACCAGCATCTCGTGGGCCCCTCGGCCAATCCGTACGTGAAGATCAGCTCCGACTCGGGCCACCAGATCCAGGGCTTTGCCTGGGGCAACAGTGATGTGGCGCTGCGCAACCATGCGTTCGATGCCAACCACTTTGTGCTCGAAGTTGGCACCGCCATTGCCACCGAGTTCTATGGCAAGCGCCCCGTGCGGCGCTACCACATGGGCCATTCCAACGGCGGGCGCTCAGGCCTGATCTCCACGCAGAAATACCCCAAGGACTACGACGGCGTGGTGGCCATGGAGCCCGCCATCGCCCAGCAGGCGCACCAGGTCAACCTCGGCCCCACGGTGCTGCGCCACATCTTCAAGAGCCGCGACAACTGGATGAGCCCCGCCAAGATCGCGCTGTATGCCAAGGCCGAGACGGCTGCATGTGATGGCTTGGATGGCCTGAAGGACGACATCATCGGCAACGTCGAAGCGTGCAACTATGTACCCACCGACCTGCTGTGCCAGGGCGCCGACAACGACAGCTGCTTGACCGCCGGGCAGATAGAGTCCATCCGCCTCATCTACAGCGACCAAAGCACGCCCGTCACCCTGTCCCGCGGTGCGGTGGGCTACCCGCGCTTTGGCCGGGGCGGCGCATCCACGTCCGACTGGCAGGCGTACATGTTCGGCACCAGCTTTGATGCGCCCGATTCGTTCAACCACATGGCCGTCACGGCGGCTGCGCGCCTGGTGGAGGGCAACCCCGACGCCAACATCCTGACCCACGACCCGATGCAGTACCAGGCCCAATACCGCCGCCTGGCCGAGATGATTGACGGCACCGACCCCGACATTGGCGCATTTGCCGACAACGGCGGCAAGCTGCTGATCTGGTACGGCGTGGGGGACACCTGCGTGTCGGTGTACCGCACGGCGGAATACCTGGACACGGTGAAGCAGCGCCTGGGCGCCAGCAAGATGCAGAGCTTCGCGCGCATGGTCACATCGCCGTCCAACGGGCATGACCTGGACGGCGCGGGCACCGAGCCCCGCTCCATCGACCTGCTGGCCGCCATGGACGCCTGGGTGGAAAAAGGCACGGCGCCCGACAAGCTGGTGGCCACTAAGTTCGCACCCGGCACCAGCACCCCCGTGGCCCAGCGCCCGGTGTGCGAGTTTCCGAAGTTCCCGCGCTACAACGGCACGGGCGATCCGGCCAAGGCCGAGAGCTTCAGCTGCTCGGCCACCTGAGCGCGGTGCGCCCAGCAAGGGCTCGCCCCCAGGGTGTGTCCTTGCTGCATGCGGTCTGCGGGTTTACAGCCCCAGGTCGCTCAGCCCCGGGTGGTCGTCCGGCCGGCGCCCCAGGGGCCAGAAGAACAACCGGTCTGCAGCCTGGATGGGGCGGTCGTTGATGCTCGCGTGGCGCACGGCCATCAGACCGTCGTCGTTGAACTCCCAGTTCTCGTTGCCGTAGCTGCGGTACCACTGGCCCGCGTCGTCATGCCATTCGTAGGCAAAACGCACGGCAATGCGGTGGCCGCTGAACGCCCACAGCTCCTTGACGAGGCGGTAGTCCAGTTCGCGCGCCCACTTGCGCTCCAGCAGCTGTCGGGCGGCGTCGCGGCCCACGGGGAACTCGGCGCGGTTGCGCCAGCGTGTGTCTTCGGTGTAGGCCAGGGCCACGCGGGCTGGGTCGCGCGAGTTCCAGCCGTCTTCGGCCAGGCGCACCTTCTGGACGGCGGTGTGTTGTGTAAAGGGGGGCAAGGGAGGGCGTGTTTCCATGGGGACCTCGAAGGTGAAGGGATGATGTAGACAAGTCTGTCTACTCGCCATCATGAGGCTATGTAGACAGGTTTGTCTACAATGAGCAAATGACCTTTGATCCACTCCCCCCTGGCTGGCAAGACCTGCCCGCCCGAGACCGCCTGCTGCACACGGCACATGCGCTGTTCTACCGGGATGGAATCCGTGCCACGGGCATCGACCGTGTTATCGCGGAGTCCGGCGTGACGAAGGTGACCTTCTACCGGCATTTCCCGAGCAAGAACGACCTGATCTGTGCGTATCTGGAGTACCGGCACACGGGCTGGATGGCCTGGTTTGCCGACGCGCTGCAGCGCCATGCGCACGCGCTGCCTGCAGGCACCGACCGCACGCGGGCCTTGGCGCCTGCCCTGGCGGAGTGGTTGGGCAGCGAGCACTTTCGGGGCTGCGCCTTCATCAACAGCGTGAGTGAACTGGGAGACACCGTGCCCGAGGTGCTGGAGATCGCACAGCGCCACAAGCGCGACATGACGGCGTTGCTGGCGGGCTTGCTGCCTGCGTCGGCCCACCGTGCGCCGATTGCACAGGCACTCACCCTGGTGGTGGAGGGGGCCATCGTGCGTGTACAGATGGGCGAGCCCGTGGCTGAGGTGGTGGCCGCGGTGTCCCGCCTGACGGATGGGCTGGTGGCAGCGCCTGTGCAACGCAAGCGCTAAGACCTCTACTGGCCTCAGCCTGTGCACTCAGTCCAGCCGCGCGCCTTGCGTGGCGCCGTGGCGGGTGCGCTGGTCGTATTGCTTTTCGCGTGCCACATGGTCCTGCAGCAGCCGGTGGCCCAGGGCATTGGCTTCGCGTTCCAGCGTGGCGCAATCGGACGCTGCAGGCATCTGGCGGATGCCCTGGTCGATAGCCTGCGCGGCATCGCGGCCGATCTGTACATGGCCCTGCTCGTGGACGGACAGGGCCCGCAGGTACCGGTCAAAAGCCGCTTGTTGCTCGGGGCTTGCGGCTTGCAGCTCGGGCAGTTGCACCTCGGTGTGCAGCCGGGTGGTGACCTCCGTGATCGCGCAGCGACCCGAGGCTTCGCGCCACCAGCGGAAGGTCCAGCGCACGTTCCAGCGGGTATAGCCATGAAAGCGCTGCCCGCCCACCGTAATGGGGGTGGCGGCATGCAAGGCCGCGCGCAGGCTCTCACCCGGCTGGGCGCGCACCACGTAGGGCCGCTGGATGTTTTCTTCCTGCACCTCCGCGTGTACGCCGCAGGCGCACAGCAGCAATGCGATTGCACACGCCCGGTGTGCCAAGGCGCGGAGTCGTAGGGGTGCGAAGCCAGTCATTCGCCCCAGGGCAGCATCAGCGTCAGCAGCGACAGCTGGTCAAACTCGGGCGCGAAGGCATCGATGATCTGCTGCGGCTCGGGGCACAAGGTGGTGTCGGTGATCACACCAAACTGCACGCCGCCGCCGTAGCTGAGGATGGACACCCCCAGGCCGATGTCGCCCGACTGCGGTACCCAAAACATGCACTGCGTGACGCGCGACCCGCACAGCGTGAGCTGCTCCTTGGGGCCGGGCACGTTGGTCATCACGGCCGTGGTCTTGCGCCCAAACAGGTTGAGCAGCGCGTCCTGCGCGGGCTTGATCATCAGCCCCGCCACGGCCAGCATGGCAAACGCCAGGATGGGCTGGGTGCTGCCTTTGAGCGCGCTCATGCGCTTGCGCACCTCGTACACCCGCTCGATGGGGTTGGCCACGCCAATCGGAAGCACCAGCGGCACCAAGCCAAAGCGGTTGCCCAGCTTCCACGCTTCTTCCATGGGACGCAGGTTCACCGGGATCATGGCGCGGATCTCCTGGCCCGTGGGGTCGTCGCCCTGGCTGCGCAGGTAGCCGCCGATGGCGCCGGCCACGCACGACAGCAGCACATCGTTTATGGAACAGTTGAGCGCCTTGCCGATGGCCTTGACCTCTTCGAGCGGGATGGGCGGGCACCAGGCCACACGTTTGGCGCTGCCAGGCTGGCCCTTCAGGCGCGTGGGCGAGTCGTCGGGCATGAGTGCCAGCGCGGCAGCGTCACTCATCAACTGGTAGGCCACGCGGGCCATGTCCATGGTGCCGGCCAGGCCGTGGTGCACGGTTTTCTCAGGGTCGCTCAGCATCTTGAACGACTTGGCCGCGCCGTCACCGGCCAGGTCCAGCGCCTTCACGGTCATGTCGGTGAACGGTTTGATAAGGGCGTCCGCAATCCAGTCCTCGGCCGTGGCGGCCTGTTCGCGCTCCTTGCGGGTGCGCTTGGGCGGCTCGGCGCCGCCGTCCACGATGGACATGGTCACCGAGATCAGCGCGATGCCGTCGGCAATGCAGTGGTGGATGCGCACGATGAGCGCGCTGCCCGGCTTGCCGTCGTCGCCCACAAAGTCTTCGATCAGGTGCATCTGCCACAGCGGCCGGCGGGTGTCCAGCGGTTGCATGGCCAGCGCGCCCACGCGGTCCTGCAGCGCGCGCTGCATGCTGTGGCCGGGCTGATACGGCAGTGTTTCGCGCAGCACATGGGCGGCGATGTCGAAGTTCTTGTCCTCCACCCAGGTGGCGCCGGCCGCATCTTCCACCACGCGCTGGCGAAAGCGGGGGTACTGCAGCAGGCGTTGCTGCACGCGTTCGCACAGGGCCTCCCAGCGGATGCCGGGCGCCAGCGTCCATACGCCGTTGATCATCATCAGGTTGCTGGTGGAGTCCATGCGCAGCCAGGCGGTGTCCACCTTGGTCATGCGCTCGCCCGACAGGCCGAGCATGCCGGTGGCTGCACGGCGCACGTTCTTCTGCACCACAGTGGCGGCCTTGCGGGCGGCCGGGGGCAGAGCCTGGGCGGCTTTCCGGGCGACTTCGGGGGCCTGCGCGCGCACCTGGCGCAGTCGGCTGGCGGGGCCCTGGGCGGCAGCGGCGCCAGGGGCGGGTATGCGGGTCACCATCGGATGTACACCTGTTGTGGTTGTTTTGGGGGCTTGCCTCTATGGATGCCACCGCCTCCGGCGGTGTGCAGACCGTAAGATACCGCGCAGCAATCCGTTGCCGACACCGTTCTTTCCCTCCCCCCCTGCAAATCCAAGGAGCACCCGACATGGCCGACCTGAACGCCACTTTCGAAGCCGCTGTGGCCAATTCCAAGAACCTCAGCGAGCGCCCCGACAACGCCACGCTGCTCAAGATCTACGCGCTGTACAAGCAGGCCACTGCCGGTGACAACACCGAGAAGAAGCCCAGCTTCTCCGACATGGTGGGCCGCGCCAAGTGGGACGCGTGGGAGAAGCTCAAGGGCACCAGTGCCGACGACGCCAAGCAGCAGTATGTGGACCTGATCGCCTCGCTGAGCTGATACGGCGGTTCTCTCCAAAGAAAACGGAAAAGGGCGACCTCGGTCGCCCTTTTCTTTGGATGCAGGCAATCAGAGGCTAAGCCTGCGTCCAACCTTTGGGCAACCCCGCTTCCGGCGTCATGCCGTAGATCGGCTCCCCCGGCAGCCCGGCCTGCAGCGGTGCGCGCGCGGCCATCAGGCGCTCCAGGTCCACACCCGTGGCAATGCCCATGGCCTCGAACATGAACACCAGGTCTTCGGTGACCACGTTGCCCGACGCGCCCGGCGCATACGGGCAGCCGCCCAGGCCGCCCAGCGATGCATCAAAGGTGCGCACGCCCACGTCGTAGGCCGCCAGGCAGTTGGCCAGGCCCAGGCCCCGGGTGTTGTGCATGTGGGCCGCGCCGGCCTTGTCGCCCAGCGCGGCACGCAGGCGTGTGAACAACCGGCGCACCTGGGCGGGGTTGGCCATGCCGGTGGTGTCTGAAAGACCCACCTCGTCGGCTCCGGCCTCGGCGCACAGGCCCGCCAGCCAGATCACATCGTCCTCTGGCACGGCACCCTGCAGCGTGCAGCCAAAGGCGGTGGACAGGCCAACCTCCACGAGCATGCCGGGCGCCTGCGCATCGCGCAGCCGGGCCACTGCGCGCACTTCGTCCACCATGGCCTCGCGCGTCTTGCGCACGTTGGCCAGCGAATGCGCTGCACTGGCCGACACGGGCAGCGTGACCTTGTGCACGCCTGCAGCCAGGGCGGCCTCGGCGCCGCGCAGGTTGGGTGCCAGCGCCATCACAGTGATGCTGGGGTGGGTGAGCGCGTGCCGCACCACCTCGGCCACGTCGGCCATTTGCGGCAGCAAGCGGGCGGGCACGAAAGAGCCGACCTCGATCTCGCGCAGCCCGGCGGCCACCAGCGCGTCGATCCAGCGCAGCTTGTCGGCGGTGGGCATGGTGGCCTGGACGGACTGCAGGCCGTCGCGCGGGCCGACCTCGCTGATGAGCACGGCGTCGGGTGTGGCCATGCTCAGTCCTTCCATTCCACCGCCTCGGTCACATCGGCCCGTGCGGTGCGGAACTGGTTGGCCGGATGCTGCGGATCGGCATGGCCGAACGAGATGGCGCACACGATGCTGCGGTCTGCGGCGATGCCCAGCACCTCCCGCAGCACGGTCGGGTAGGCTGCCAGCGCGGCCTGCGCGATGCAGGCAATGCCCAGGCTGTGGGCGGCCAGCATGAAGTTGCTCACGTAGGCGCCGCAGTCCACGGCGCCGTACACGCCCAGAGCCTCGTCGCTGCTGACGATGGCCACGTGCGGCGCGCCGAACATGGTGAAGTTTTGCGCCGCCTGCCGGGCCGACGCGGCACGGTCGCCCCGGGCAATGCCCACGGCGTCGTACAGGCCATAGCCGCATTCGCGCCGCCGCTCCTGGTACACGCCGCGGTATTCGCGGGGCCAGGGCAGGTCGGGTGTGGGTGGGGTGGAGGGCACGGCTGCGGCCAGCGCGTCGCGCAGGCGTGCCAGTGTGGCGCCGCTCGCGATGGTGAGCTGCCAGGGCTGCGCGTTGCACCACGACGCAGTGCGCTGCGCCGTGGCGAGCACTTGCTCGATGGTGGCGCGCTGCACTGGTGTGGGCAGAAAGGCGCGGCAGCTGTAGCGGCTGTGCAGCAGGCCGCTCAGGGTGTCGAAGGCGGTCATGCCGTTGCGCGGGCGGTCAGGCCTTCTTGGCCTTGACTGCAGGCTTGGCGGCGGAGGCCTTGGCCGGTTTTTTGTCGGCGGCATGTGCCGGTGCTGGTGCTGGCGTTTTGGCCGCCTTGGCCTTCTTGGCAGCCGGCTTGGGTGCGCTGAGCAGGGCGTCTAGCTGCTCGCCGATCTCGGCCTCGATGCGGTCCTTGAACGCGCCGAACAGAAAACCCAGCTGGGCTTTCATCTCGAACTGGCGGGCATCCACTAGCAGGGTGCCCTTGACGCCGGACCGCGTGAAATACAGCGTGTCCTCGGTGTCGCCTTCTTCGTAGGTGCACTCCATGTCGAACTTGGCCTCGGCCTGCTCGGCCCACGAGAAGGCGATCTTGCGGGCCTGCGCAAAACCCAGGTCGTGTTCGCGGTGGATGTGGATGTCGGGCATGGGGCGGGTCTCCTCAGGGATTCTTGGGGGCCACCAACGCGCGCAGGGTGTCGTGGCGCTGTGGCAGAGGTTGGCGGGTGAGCTGTCGCACCGCATCATAAAACCGGGGCCAATCGCGGCCTTCGCGCTCGAACAAGGCCTCGAACGCAGGAACCAGTTCGTCATACGCAGCCTGCGCGGCAAAGCTGGCGTTGTTGGCCTTGGCCACCCAGCGGTCATAGCCCGCCACCTGCGCCGTGGTGGCCAGCGGTGCGGCGCCGCCGGGCGGGTTCAGCCACTGGGTGCGCAGCGCGGCGTAGTCGTCATAGAAGGCTTGCATTGCTTCTTTTTTCATAGCTGTCAGCGCTTGTTCAGTAAGCGCTGGAGCCTCTTTTTGTTCATAAACCGCCGCCAGCCGTGCGCGTGCGGCCCGCGTCAGCGCGCGGAACGCGCTGCGCCGCGCCTCGCTGATTGCAAAGGCCTCGCGCGCCTCGGGGGTGGACTGGGTGGCCAGCCAGCGTGCGCTGCCGATGCGCTCCACCGCCGTGGCAAACGACTCGTTGAACAGCGTGTCGTTCTGCGCATAGACCACCTGGTGGGCCAGTTCGTGAAACAGCAAGCGCACGAAGTCGCCCTCGGGCCAGCCGATGAAGGTGGACAGCAAGGGGTCGCCGCCCGCCCAGTTCATGTAGCCCAGGGTCGAATACGCAGGCACGCCATACACCTCCACCTCCAGCCCCTGGGCGGCCAGCACGGCCGCCTCGGCCTGGGCGTCGGCCTCGGTGAAGTAGCCGCGGTAGCCGATGCAGCCCGTCACCGGAAAACACCAGGTGTGCAGGGTGAGCGCAAACGGCGGTGCCGCCACCACGTTCCACACGGCGGCGGGGCGCTTCAGGTCGGCATAGCGGCGGTAGCTGGCGTTGTCGGGCAGGCCCAGCTCGGCCACCGCAAACGCGCGGGCGCGCTGCGCGAGCTGGAGCCGCTCGCGCAGCGCCGGCGCAATGTCCTCGCGCGCGATCCAGCGGTCAATGGGTTCGGCCGCCTGCATCAGGTGCATGTGCCCCCGCAGGGACTGCCAGTAGTACCCCAGGGTGCTGGTGGGGCCGGTGGTGCTGGCACAGCCCGTAAGCACAAGGCTGAGCAGCAAGGCGGCCAGGGGCCGCAGGCGACGAAGAAAAGGCGGACGCATACGGGCAGTTTATGGGCACCGCGTGTGAGGCGCTGACGGCGCCGGGGTGTCAGCAGCGTGGCGAGGGCCGTTTCTAGAATCGCCGCATGACCACCGACCTCAACCTGCACGCCGCCACCCTGCCGGAAGGCCTGTTTGCCGACGACGCGGGCACGCCGCGCTGCACTTGGTGCCAGGCGACGCCGCTGTACCGCCACTACCACGATACCGAGTGGGGATTTCCGGTGGCGGACGACCGCAGGCTGTTCGAGAAGATCTGCTTGGAGGGCTTTCAGTCAGGCCTGAGCTGGCTCACCATCCTGAACAAGCGCGAGGGCTTTCGCGCTGCGTTTGCCCACTTCGACGCCGACCAAGTCGCAGCCTTTGGCCCGGCCGACGTGGAGCGGCTGGTGCAGGACGCCGCCATCGTGCGCCACCGGGGCAAGATCGAGTCCACCATCAACAACGCACGGCGCGTGCTGGAGCTGCGGCGCGAGTTCGGCTCGCTGGCCCACTACGCGTGGCGCTACGAGCCCGCGCCACACGAGCGGCCCGCGCACCTCACGCGCGAGGTGGCACGCACGCTGTCCACCTCGGCCGCATCCATCGCCATGTCCAAGGACCTCAAGAAACGCGGATGGAGTTTTGTGGGCCCCACCACCGTGTATGCCTTCATGCAGGCCATGGGCCTGGTCAACGACCACCTGGAGGGCTGCCCTGCGCGCGCGCAGGCGCTGCGGGCGAGGGCGGCGTTCACGCGGCCCTGAGGTGGCTTGAGGGGGCTTGCGGGTGGAAGCGGACCGCTTGAGGCCGCGCTATCACGGACCGCAGGGAGTTATGGAGGACATCCCTTGCTCAAGGGCCCGCGCTGCGGTGCGGGCAGGATGTCCAGCACAAGCTCCGAAGGGCGGCACAGCCGCGTGCCCAGCGGGGTGACCACGATGGGCCGATTGATGAGGATGGGGTGCGCCAGCATGGCGTCGATGAGCTGCGCATCGGTCACGCCGGGGGCACCCAACTGCAGGTCGTCAAACACGGCCTCTTTGGCGCGTACGGCGTCCCGCACCGGCTGGCCGGTGGCAGCGATCAGGGCCGTGAGGGTGGCGCGGTCGGGCGGCGTCTTCAGGTACTCGATGACCTCGGGCTCGATGCCGCTGTTGCGGATCAGGGCCAGTGTGTTGCGCGATGTGCCGCAGCGAGGGTTGTGATAGATGGTGACGTGGGCCATGGGCAAGAGCGGGTTTCAGAGTCTGAAAGCGTGGCAGGCGTAGGGAAGGCAGGTCAGGCGGCTGCCATCTCCACGTGGTCCAGCAACACAAAGTCCGCGCCCGGTGAGGGCTCGGCAAACAGGGCCAGGCTGTTGAAGGTCAGCACCGGCAGGTCGGCAAAGAAGTCCTGCGCGGCATCCAGCACATAGGCCTGGGTGGCGGCATCCAGCTGCGCCAGGCTGCCAGTCAGCGGAAGGTGGAAGCGGAAGCTGTCTGACGCGGGCAACGCATCGTCCATGCCCTGCGCGGCAGCGGCCGCCATCAGCGGTTGCAACTCCGCGCGGCAGGCCGCGGCGGTCTGTTCCAGGCGGGTGTTGACCGCGTGGCGCGCTGCAGGCACCAGCGCCAGACAATCGCCCAGGCGCTCCACATGCAACGGCGGCAGCGCGCAGGGTGCGAGGCTGTGGGCCAGCCGCTGCACCGCCTGGTGCAGGTCCAGCCAGTCGGTGCCAGGTGCCAGCGCAAACGGCGGCAGCAGCGGTGCCTGCCATCCCATGCGGCGCGGCGCGGCCGTCAGCCGGTGTAGATCATCGGCGGCCACACCGTCGATGGCAAGCTGCTCCAGCGGCCGCAGCAAGGCCGCGCAGCGGCCCAGCCAGTGGCTGCCGGCCAGCCAGCCCAGGCTGCCGGGGTTGGGTGCGTAGCAGATGGCATAGCGGAAGGCTCCGGTGGTGGGCATCACGGGCCTTTGCCCCCACCCATCCACCCCAGGTCCAGCGGCCGGTCCTCAAACTCGGTGTTCAGCACCACGGTGCTGGTGGTGCGCGCCACGCCCGGAATCGCCTTGATCTGGTAGAGCACGTCTTCCAGCCCACGTGCGTGCGTGGTGCGGATTTTGGCCAGGAAGTCGTGCTCGCCGGCCACGCTGTGCAACTCTTCCACCTGGGGTATGGCGCGCAGGCGCGGCGCAATGTCGCGGCAGTGCGCGCCGCCATCGTTGCGAATGGCCACGAACGCTGTGAAGTTCAGCCCCACACGCTCTGGCTCCACGCTGATGGAAAAACGGCGGATCACGCCCTTGTCCAGCATCTTCTTCACCCGCTCGTGCACTGCGGCGGTAGACAGCCCCACTTCCGCCCCCACATCGGCGTACGAACGTCGGCCATCCGTCCCTAGCGCCGAAATAATTCTGGCGTCCATCTCATCTGTCTGAATATTTGCTTGCATAGCCGCTGGATTTTGGTAAAAATTCCGAAAACCTCGCGGTTTCCATAAATTATTCGGTCAGGTGAAGAATATGCCGGCAATTTTCAACGCGCAAGCTCAATCACAGCGCAGCTGGGCGGTGGCCCTGGCGTTGCTGCTGGTCTACATCGTCTGGGGCACCACGTATTTCGCCATCGGCGTAGCGGTGCAGAGCATGCCGCCTCTGCTCATGAATGCCATCCGGTTCCTGTGTGCGGGCGGCGTGATGCTGCTGATTGCCCTGTGGCAAGGCCACGCCCTGCCCACGGCACGGCAGTGGCGCAACTCGGCGGTGGTGGGCGGCTGCATGGTGTTCCTGGCCATGAACCTGATGGGCTTTGCGCAGAAGCTCGGCATCGGCTCGGGCCTCATGGCCACGGTGGTCACCACCATGCCCATGTGGCTGGCACTGTGGTCGAGCTGGGGTGGCGAGCGGGTTCCCTTCACCAGCTGGATCGGTCTGGCGCTGGGCGTGGTGGGCGCACTGCTGCTGGCGCTGGAGGGCGATTTCTCGGCCACCTGGCTCGGTGCGCTGCTGGCCTTTGGTGCGCCGCTGTGCTGGAGCGTGGGCTCGTATGCATCGCGCAAGCTGTCGCTACCTGCGCCCGCCATGGCCTCGGCCGCGCAGTGGTTTGCGGGGGGCGCCATGGGGCTGGTGGTGGCGTTGTGGTTCGAGCCACTGTCGGCCCTGGGCCAGGTCACTGCCAAGTCGTGGGCGGCGTGGGTCTATCTGCTGGTGTTTGGCACGCTGGTGGCGCTCAATGCGTATCTGTGGCTGCTGCAGAACACCTCCGCAGCGCTGGCGGGCAGCTATTCGTTCGTGAACCCTGCGGTGGCTTTGCTGGTGGGCGTGGCGCTAGGCGGCGAGCTGCTGACGGGCTGGGTGTTTGCCGCGCTGCCGTTGATTGGGGCGGCGTTGGCGTTCATTCTGTACGGGAAAGCGCTGCAGCGGTGGCTGGAAAAGCTCAGTCCGGGATTACAGCGGTTGCTTCAATCTCGATCTTCGCGCGCTCTTCCATGAGCCCCGCCACCTGCACGCAGGCCATGGCCGGAAAGTTCTTGCCCAGCACCTCTCGGTAGACCGCGCCCAGCTCCTTCAAGCGGCTGTTGTATTCGTTGCGGTCGGTCACGTACCAGGTCAGCCGCACCAGATGTTCGGGGCCTGCGCCACCGGCTTCCAGCACCGCGCGCACGTTCAGCAGCGTCTGCTTGGTCTGGGCGATGAAGTCGTCGCTCTCAAACTGCTGCTGCGCATTCCAGCCGATCTGGCCGCCGGTGAAGACCATCGTGCCGCGTGCGGCCACGCCGTTGGCGTAGCCCTTGGGGGTGACCCAGCCTTCGGGCTGCAAAAGGGTGTTTTTCATCGTCATGTCGTTGTTTTTATGGGGGAGGGCGATGGCGAGGCGCCAGCACCCTGGCGCAGCTTGAAGCGCTGCAGCTTGCCGGTTTCGGTGCGCGGTAGTGCGGTCACAAACTCCACCACGCGCGGGTATTTGAATGGGGCGATGGTGGCCTTCACATGGTCCTGCAAGGTCTTGACCATGACCGCATCGCCCGTGTGGCCGGGCTTCAAGACGCAGATGGCCTTGACCACCATGCCGCGCTCCTCGTCGGGCACGCCGATCACGCCGCACTCGGCCACGGCGGGGTGGCGCAGCAGGGCGTCTTCCACTTCGGGGCCACCCACGTTGTAGCCGGCGGTGATGATCATGTCGTCGTCGCGGGCCTGGTAGAAGAAATAACCATCGGCGTCCTGCACGAACGCGTCGCCGGGGTAGTTCCAGCCGTTCTTCACGTACTTGGCCTGGCGCGGGTCGTCAAGGTACTTGCAGCCCGTGGGGCCGATCACCGCGAGCTTGCCCACCGTGCCGCGCGGCACCTCGTTACCGTCGTCATCCACCACCTTGGCGGTGTAGCCGGGCACCACCTTGCCGATGGCGCCGCGGCGCACCTCATCGCCGGCCGAGGAGATGAAGATGTGGAACATCTCCGTGGCGCCGATGCCGTCGGTCATCTCGATGCCGGTGGCGTCCTTCCACAGCTGGCGCGTGGCGTCGGGCAGGCCCTCGCCCGCGCTCACGCTGATGCGCAGCTGCGGCAGGCCGATCTGCTTGGCGAACGGCGCCATCTGCCGGTAGAACGTGGGGGCGGTGTAGCTGATGGTGACGCCCGCGTCGCGCATCAGCACCACCATGGTTTCAGGGGTGTAGGGCTGGTCCGGAAAGTACACGCTGGCGCCCGCCCACATCGGAAACAAGAGCAAGCCGCCCAGGCCGAAGGTGAACGCCAGCGGCGGCGACCCGGCCACGATGTCGTCGGGCGTGGCCTTGAGCACATGGCGCGGCCAGGCTTCGCAGCCCGCCAGCACATCGCGGTGCGTGTGCACGGCGGCCTTGGGTGCGCCGGTAGTGCCGGAGGTGAAGGCCATCAGCGCAATGTCGTCGGCCGCGGTGGGGCAAGGCGGCATGCTGCCGGGCTTGGCTTGCGCGCGCTGAAGCAGGTCGGCTGGATCGGGCGCGGTGTGGAAGGGCACGATGGTGGCCAGCACCGGGTGCTGGTCCTGCGCCAACGCCAATTCGCCCAGCAGCCGGCCGTCGCACAGCGCCAGCGTTGGCTGCGCGCGCTCGATGATGCTGGAGAGCTCGCCCGCGCGCAGCAGCGGCATGGTGGCTACGGCCACCAGCCCGGCGTAGACCGTGCCCAGCCAGGCCAGCGCCATCTCCACCGTGTTGCCGCCGCGCAGCAGCACGCGGTTGCCGGGCACCAGGCCGTGGTCCTGGGTCAGCACCTCGGCAATGCGCGCGGCCTCCGCGTGGGCATCGCGGTACGTGTAGGTGCGGTGCGGGCCGCGCAGAAACGGGCGGTCGATGTTGCCGGCGCGCTCGGCCTGATCAAACAGGGCGTGCACCAGGTTGGCCTGGTCCGGGATCTGCAGCTCGGGCAGGTCGTAGCGCAGCATGGGCCAGCCCTCCGGCGGCGGCAGGCGGTCGTGCACAAAGTGGTCGGGCTGGGCGGACTTCATGAAATCACTCCTGCAAAAGGCTTTTGCCGATGATGAGTTGCTGCACCTCGGTGGCGCCTTCGTAGATGCGCAGCGAGCGGATGTCGCGGTACAGCGATTCGACCTTGCTGCCCACCTCCACACCGCGCCCGCCGTGCAGCTGCAGCGCCATGTCGATCACACGCTGGGCGTTTTCGGTGGCGGTCATCTTGGCCATTGCCGCCTCAGCCGTCACGCGTGCCTGGCCCGTGTCACGCAGCCAGGCCGCGCGGTAGGTGAGCAGCGCGGCGCTGTCCACCAGCGCCGCCATCTCGCCGAGCTTGGCCTGCGTGAGCTGAAAGTCGGCGAGCGTCTGGCCGAACATGCGGCGCTGGCGCGCGTGGTGCACCGCCTCGGCCAGCGCGCGGCGGGCCATGCCCAGGGCGGCGGCGGCCACCGATGCGCGGAAGATGTCCAGCGTGCGCATGGCCAGCTTGAAGCCACCGTTTTCTTCGCCGAGCAGCGCCGTCGCAGGCACGATGCAATCCGTGAACTGCAGCGTGGCCAGCGGGTGCGGCGCCATCACGTGGATGTGGCGCGAAGCGTCCAGCCCCGGCGTGTTGGCATCGACGATGAAGGCGCTGATGCCGCGCGTGCCGCCGGCCGGGTCGGTCTTGGCGAACACGCAGTAGAAGTCGGCAATGCCACCGTTACTGATCCAGGTCTTCGTGCCATTCAAGCAAGAAGTGCCGGTAGCGCTTTCTGGATGAGCGCGGGCAGCTATGGTTTGCATAGCGCCCACATCCGACCCCGCCTCGGGCTCGGAAAGCGCAAATGCAGCGATCAGCTCGCCGCGCGCCACGCCCTGCAGGTAGTGCGCCTGCTGCGCGGGGCTGCCCGCCAAGGTGATCGCGCCGCTGCCCAGCCCCTGCATCGCAAACGCGAAGTCCGCCAGCGGCGAGTGGTAGGCGAGCGTCTCGCGCAGCAGCACCAGCGCGCGCGAGTCCAGAGCAGGCAGCGCGCCGCCGTGCGCGGCCGGCACGCAGTAGCGCAGCCAGCCGCCCGCGCCCAGGCGCTTCACCCACTCGCGGCAAGCGGCGCGGTCGTCGGCTTCGTCCACCTCTTGCGCAGCGGCCCAGGGGACCAGCCCCTCCGCCAGTGTGCGGTGGGCGTCGTCGAAGAAGGGCAGGGCCAAGTGCGCCGTAGAGGGCGGGCGGGGCGCGGCGGGTGTTGCGGCGTGCATGGGTTCAATCTCCCTGGAACACGGGCTTCTGCTTGGCGGCAAACGCCCCGTACGCGCGCCGGAAATCTTCGGTCTGCATGCAGATCGCCTGCGCCTGCGCCTCGGCCTCGATGGCCTGCTCGATGGTCATGCTCCATTCCTGGCTCAGCATGGTCTTGGTCATGCCGTGGGCAAACGTAGGGCCGTCGGCCAGCGCGCGCGCCGTGGCCTGCACGTTGGCCAGCAGGTCGGCGCTCTCGTACAGGTCGTTGAAGAAGCCCCAGGCCAGGCCTTCATGCGCGGTCATCGCGCGGCCGGTGAACAGCAGCTCGCTGGCGCGGCCCTGGCCGATCATGCGGGGCAGCAGCGCGCAGGCGCCCATGTCGGCGCCTGCCAGGCCCACGCGGGTGAAGAGGAAGGCGGTCTTGGTGGCTTCGGTGCCGTAGCGCATGTCGCAGGCCAGGGCCATCATCGCGCCCGCGCCGGCGCAGATGCCGTCGATAGCGCCCAGCACGGGCTGCGGGCAGGCGCGCAGGGCCTTGACCAGGTCGCCCGTCATGCGCGTGAACTCCAGCAGCTCGGGCATGGTCATGGTGGTGAGCGGGCCGATGATCTCGTGCACGTCGCCGCCCGAGCAGAAGTTGCCGCCCGCACCGGTGACGACGATGGCCTTCACGTCGGTGGCAAAGCGCAGCGCGTAGAAAAAGTCGCGCAGCTCCGCATAGCTCTGGAAGGTGAGCGGGTTCTTGCGGTCGGGCCGGTTGAGCGTGACGGTGCCGACGCCGCCTTCGAAACTCCAGCTGAAATGTTCGGCCACATAGCTGGCCTGCGGGTTGAACTGCTCGCGCATGGGGTTGCTCGCCCCGATGAAATGCTTCATTCAGACGTCTCCAGAGAGTGGTGTTGGGTGTGTTCCTTGACCTTGCCCAGCAGGCGGTACAAGGTGGCGATGTCGCGCTCGCCCAGCGTGGCGAAGGCTTCCACGATCCATTGCTCGTGCTGGCGCGCCATGGTGTTGAACTGCTCGCGGCCCTGGGGGGTGAGGCGCACCAGGTAGGCGCGGCGGTCGCCTTCCACGTCCATGCGCTCGACCAGCCCCTCGGCCACGAGCTGGTCGGTGATACCGGTGATGTTGCCGCTGGTCACCATCATGCGGCGCGAGAGTTCCTTCATCTTCATGCCGTCCGGCGCACGTTCAAGCTGCGCCATCAGGTCAAAGCGCGGCAGCGTGGTGTCGAACTGCGCGCGCAGCTGGCTGCGCACCTGCTTTTCGATGAGCTGGGTGCAGGTGAGCAGGCGCAGCCACAGGCGCAGGGCCTCGGGGTGTTCGCTGGGGGCGGCGCCGTGCAGGCGGGCTTCGAGGTCCATATGCAGGTCTTACTCGATTGCTTCAATTTTTGTAGCTGCTTGCGCTTGTTCGGCAAGCGCTGCGGCCTGTTTTTGCTTGGAAATCTCGCGCAGCATCTGGTCGCGGCCGCTGGCGTACTGCACGGGCCAGTCGGTGTGGGCTGCGGCCACGGGGCTCAGCTGTGCGGCCGCGTGCAGCGTCCAGGCCGGGTCGGCCAAGTGGGGGCGGGCGATGGCGCACAGGTCGGCCCGGCCGGCGGCGATGATGCTGTTGGCGTGGTCGGCCTCGGTGATCGCGCCCACGGCCATGGTGGCAATGCCCACTTCGTTGCGGATGCGGTCGGCGAACGGGGTCTGGTACATGCGGCCGTACACCGGGCGCGAGTCGCGTGTGGTCTGGCCGGAGGACACGTCGATCAGGTCGGCGCCTGCGGCCTTGAACAAGCGCGCGATGGCGATGGCGTCGTCGGCGGTGTTGCCATCGGGGAGCCAGTCGTGGGCCGAGATGCGCACGCTCATCGGCTTGTCGGCAGGCCACACGGCGCGCAGCGCGGTGAACACTTCGAGCGGGTAGCGGCAACGGTTGTCCAGGCTGCCGCCATATTCATCGGTGCGCTGGTTGGTGGCGGGGCTCAGGAAGCTGGCCAGCAGGTAGCCATGTGCGCAGTGCAGCTCCAGCCAGTCAAAGCCGCAGGCCACGGCGCGGCGGGCGCTGTCCACGAACGCGCCGGTCATGCGGTCCATGTCGGCACGGGTCATGGCCGCAGGGGTCTGGTTCTGCGCGCCATAGGCGATGGCGCTGGCGGCCAGCAGGGGCCAGTTGCCGGTTTCCAGCGGCTCGTCCGTGCCTTCCCAGCCGACACGCGTGGAGCCCTTGGGGCCGCTGTGGCCCAGTTGCAGCCCGATCCTGGCGGTGCTGCTGCCGTGCACGAAGTGGACGATGCGCGTGAAAGCGGCTTGCTGGGCGTCGTTCCACAGGCCCGTGCAAGCCGGGGTGATGCGGCCCTCGGGCGTGGGGCTGGTCATCTCGACCATCACCAGCGCTGCACCGCCCAAAGCGCGGGCCCCCAGGTGCACCAGGTGGAAGTCCTGCGGTACGCCATCGACCGCGCTGTAGGTGGCCATGGGGGAGACGACGATGCGGTTCTTGAGCGTGAGGCCCTTGAGCGCAAACGGCGTGAGCATCGGCGGCACGGCCGCCTTGCCACCTGCGAGCCAGGCCTCGTAGCCCTCCAGCCACGCGGCGTCGCGCAGCCGCAGGTTCTCGTGGCTGATGCGCTGGCTGCGCGTGAGCAGCGAGTACGCGAACTGCTCGACGGGCATGCCGGCGTAGCGGCCCACGTTCTCGAACCACTCGGTGCTGTTGCGTGCGGCGTTCTGGATCTTGAGCACCTCCACGCTGCGGCGCGCCTCGTAGTGCTGCAGCACCTCATCGACGGCCAAGCCGGTAGCGAACTCGTTGGCCAGGTCGATGGCATCTTCCAGCGCCAGCTTGGTGCCGCTGCCGATCGAGAAGTGCGCCGTGTGCGCCGCATCGCCCATCAGCACGATGGGCACCTGCTTGCCGCCAATCGCTTCGCGGTGCACCCAGGTGTTGCAGATCACGCGCGGAAAGCGGATCCAGTTGGCCGAGCCGCGCAGGTGTGTGGCGTTGCTGATGAGCGCGTTGCCGTCCAGGTATTTGGCAAACAGCTTTTCGCAAAACGCAATCGCTTCGGGCTGCTCCATCTGGTCCAGGCCGTGGGCCTTCCACAAGGCCTCCGGTGTTTCGACGATGAAGGTGGAGGTGTCGGCGTCGAACTGGTAGGCGTGCGCCTGGAACCAGCCGTGCTCGGTCTGCTCGAAGGCAAAGGTGAAGGCGTCGAATTTTTTCTTCGTGCCCAGCCACACGAAGCGGCACTGGCGCAGGTCGATGTCGGGCTGGTAGGTGGCTGCATAGCGGGTGCGGATGCGGCTGTTGAGGCCGTCGCTCGCGATCACCAGGTCGGCGTCGTACTGTGCGGCGAGCTGCTGGTCATCGGTGACGTCGGTCTCGAACACCAGCTCCACGCCGACCGCGAGGCACCGGTCCTGCAGGATGTTGAGCAGCCGCTTGCGCCCGATGCCGCAAAAGCCGTGGCCGGTGGAGCGCACGCTGCGGCCCTTGAAGAACACCTCGATGTCGTCCCAGTGGTTGAACGCATCGCCGATCAGCGCAGCCGTGGGCGCGTCGGCGGCCTGCAGGTTGGCCAGCGTCTGGTCCGACAGCACCACGCCCCAGCCGAAGGTGTCGAACGGCCGGTTGCGCTCGACTACCGTGACTCGGTGCGTGGGATTCTGCTGCTTCATCAGCAGGGCAAAGTAAAGGCCTGCGGGACCGCCGCCAATGCAGAGGATGTTCATGCAAAAATAGTTTAGACCTAAACAAAATGCTGTCAATGGGGGCTACCCGCGGCAACGTGCGCCCGATGTAGGACGGAGGCTGAAATCTGTGCTCGTGAGTTGACGCAGCGCAGCATGAACTCAAGAATATTGCTCATGAAACAGTTGCTGCAGACCCTGGAAGGGCGGTTGGCGACCTTGCCAGTGCCCATGGCTGTCGAGCTGCCTGCCGGCCAGCAGCTGGGCGCGCAGCAACCCGCTGTGCGGCTGCGGTTTCGGGACCGCATGGCACTGGTGGCTCTGGCCACGGGCGAGATCGGCAACGTGGGTGCGGCCATCGTCGAAGGGCGCGTGGCCATTGAAGGCCGCATGCGGGATCTGATGGCCGCCGCTGCGGGGCTGCTGATTCGCGACCCCGCGCGCGACCAGCACGCAGGGTGGTGGCAGCGCGTGCTGGCCCGGGCACGGTCCATGGCCGCCCACACGCTGGCGCATGACGCGCGGCAGGTGCAGTTCCACTACGATCTCTCGGATGACTTCTATGCGCTGTGGCTGGACCCGCGCCGCGTGTATTCGTGCGCGTATTTCCGAGACGACGGCCTTTCTCTGGCCCAGGCGCAAGAGGCCAAGCTCGACCACATCTGCCGCAAGCTGCGGCTGGCGCCGGGCGAGCGCTTTCTGGACATTGGCGCGGGGTGGGGCGGGCTGCTGCTGTGGGCGGCCGAGCACTACGGCGTAGAGGCCACGGGCATCACCTTGTCGCGCAACCAGCATGCACATGTGGAGCGCCTCATCCAGCAGCGGGGCCTGCAGGGCCGGGTGCGCATGCTGCTGGTGGACTACCGCGAACTGCATGCGGACCAGCCGTTCGACAAGATCGCCTCGGTGGGCATGTTCGAGCACGTGGGCCGTGCGCAAATGGAGCGCTATTTCGACACCGTTCGGCGTCTGTTGCGACCCGGCGGACTGGTCCTCAACCACGGGATCACCGCGGGTGCGGTGGACAACGCACAGCTCGGCGCAGGCATGGGCGACTTCATCGAACAGTACATTTTTCCTGGTGGAGAACTGCTGCACGTCAGCGCCGTGCTGCACAACATAGCGCGTGCCGGCCTGGAGATGGTGGACACCGAAAACCTGCGCCCGCACTACGCCCGCACGCTGTGGGAATGGTCGGACCGTCTGGAAGCGCAGCTGCCCGCAGCCCGCGCCGTGCTGCATGCGCAGTCGGGTGCCGAGAGGGGAGAAAAGGCTTTGCGCGCGTACCGCCTGTATCTGGCAGGCAGTGCGCTGGGTTTTGAGCGCGGCTGGATGGCCCTGCACCAGATGTTGGCCGCGCGGCCCAACGCACAAGCCACTGCAGAGGCGCTGCCCGGCGCACAATCAGACTATCCGTTCACCCGCGACTACATCTATGCGAATGCGCCTGCGTCCGCACAGTTGCACTGACCTGCCCATCACTCCTTCGCTTTATTCTTCGTTCAACCCATGCTCTACAAATTCAAATCCCGCGCCACAGCCGATCTCATCATGCTGGAGCCCCAGGGCCGGCAGATCGTGAGCCTTATCGGCAAGGCGCCGGGCGCAAGCGGCATCGTGACCGCGGCGCAGATCCCGGCGGCGATAGCGGCGCTGGAGGCCGCAGTGGCGGCTGACGAGGCGCAGCCCCCGGTCGACGACGCCGAGGGCGAAGACGCTACGGCTGAGGACCGCAAGGACGCGGTGCGCTTGCGCCAGCGCGCGGCCCCCTTCATCGACATGCTCAGGCGCAGCGCGGCCGAGGATGCCGATGTGGTGTGGGGCGCCTGATTCACCGGCTCTGTGATGCACCGCGCAAGGCGGTGCGCGCAGCAGTCAATCCACCTTCGCGCCCGACACCTTAACCACCTGTGCCCACTTCTTGTGTTCGCTGTCGATGTGCTTTGCAAACTCGGCAGGCGTGTTGCCGCCGGGAATCGCACCCTGGGCCATCAGCCGTTCCTTCATGGCCGGTGAAGCCAGCGACTTGGCGACTTCCTGCTGGATGCGGTTGACGATCTCCGGTGGCGTGCCGGCCGGTGCCAGCAGGCCAAACCAGGAGCTGGCCTCATAGCCCTTGAGCGTGGGGCCGCCCGCCTGCTCCACCGTGGGCACGTCGGGCAGAGCGCTCGAGCGCTCGGCGCTCGTCACTGCCAGCGCAGTCAGCTTGCCCGCCTTGATCTGGGCCATGGACGAAGGAAGGTTGTCGAACATCACGTCGGCATTGCCTGCCACCATGTCCATCAATGCCGGGCCTGAGCCGCGGTAAGGCAGGTGCAGCATGTAGGTGCCCGTCATGCTCTTGAACAGCTCGCCCGCCAGATGGATGGAGGTGCCGTTGCCGCTCGAAGCCATGTTCATCTTGCCCGGGTTGCTCTTGGCCACGCGGATGAAGTCCTGAACGTTCTTCACACCCATCGCCTTGGCCCTGTCGGCATTCATCACCATCACGTTGGGCACGGCAGCCACCAGCGTGATCGGTACAAAGTCCTTGATCGGGTCGTACGGCAGCTTGGCGTACAGCGCGCGGTTGATGCCGTGTGTACCCACCGTGCCCATCAGCAGCGTGTAGCCGTCACCGGGCGACTTGGCGACGATGTCTGCCCCCACATTGCCGCCGGCGCCCGCGCGGTTGTCCACGATGAACTGCTGGCCCAGCGCATTGCTCAGGTCCGGCGCCAGCGCGCGCGCCAGGATGTCAGTGGTGCCGCCTGGGGCAAATGGCACGACGATGCGGACGGGCTTGGAGGGCCATCCGGTTTGAGCGTGGACGGGTGTCGTGGACAGCGCGCCGAGGGCGCCGATCGCAAATACGGTAGTTGCAGCGAACAGGATTTTGCGACGATGGGAGGGGAGGGTTCGGATCATGCAAAGCCTTTCATGTAACGTTCATATGTGTGCTCATGGTTTTACGCGCGGGGGATGGATTAGGGCAGATGGATTACCCGTATCGCAGCAGGTAGGAATGGCAGGGCCGGCGGCGTTACAACTCCATCTCACTGTTACGAGCGGTGCCAACTCCCTTTTCGGCCTCGCTCCTATCATCTGCGCCGCTTGCGCCCGGTAGAGGCTGCTGCGGATGAAGGAGGGAGTTTCAGCGATGGGTTTTTTGGCATGGCCGTTGGAAAGCAACCGCATACGGCGCGATGTGAAGAACAACACCTTTGGCACGGTGCGGCGAAATGCAGATGGCACCGCACGGGACCACCAGGGGTGGGATTTGGTGGCGACACCGCTCACCGCTTGTTATGCGATTGCGGATGGGGTCGTAAAACGGGTGGGAAATGATCCCGGCGGCCACGGCAAACTGCTGATACTGGAGTTTTTATTTCAAGCTCGCACACTGTTCGCGGTGTATTCGCACTTGAGCTTGTTAAATGTCGCCGAAGGTGTGCGCGTTGAGCGAGGCGAGGTGGTCGCATACACAGGAAACTCAGGTAACGCGAGTGGGATGAAAGGAGAGGATCAGCACTTGCACTTTGAAATCAGGACAGAGCTACGGGGTCGGCCGGGGTTGCAAGGGCGGGTGGACCCTCAGACGCTATACGGCAGAGCGCCCATAGGAGTTGTCATCACTGAATCGCATGGGGAGAAACGGCTGCTTTCAGGTGCTACAGGGCTCAAGATGAACGCTGCGGATATGAGGCGCTGGTGAAGGGCGCGAGGAAATTTTGCGCAGCAGTGGTTTGCTTCGGGCTCCTCGCTTGCCGGCCTGCTGACCAGGCTAGTCAAAAAAGTATGGCCGAAGCATTGATCGGCCAAGACTACATGGTGTCAGCCGCCCAGGGCCGGTTTGTCCAAGGCTCACCCTGTGAGTTCGTAAGCGGCGGTGTTGTCTGGATGGCGGGAAAAGAGCAGTCGGGCTGGTTCGACGCTGTCGCTGTCTGCGACAACGCGCCGGTACTAATACTCGCTAAAAATCGTGCATCAACGCTCACCCAAGGTGATTCTCCCGTGGTCAACTTGCCATGGCGAAAAATTGTTGCGGTACAAGCCTTGCCTCCGGTCGGCTACTTTAGCAACCGTGACATGGGCCCTGATCCCTTAGTGCTGGTAGATCCTGTAGCGGGCCAATGCAGTACAGATCTGCCGGATGACCCGCCTGTTTACGTGCTCCTGCGGTGGGGCGGGCGTCGTGTGGCCACCGGCGCGCAAGGTATTGAGGCTGTTTGGAGCATTGATCTCCAGAAAGAACGTTTCGTGCCGATCGATCCGCAACACGTCGAATGTGAGCAATTGAGCATGGACTAGGGCTGCGCTGTCGCACGAAGTCTGTGAAAGTTCAATAGGTCCATAGACGGAATTTCGGACAGGCCCGCTTTTCGCTTGAGCATGCGTAAGGCGGAATGCAAATGGCCGTTCCCTGTGCGGAGAACGGCCATCTTCTTTGTCACGTTGCGGGCGCTATGCCCGCGTCATCCATCGGCATTCAATCGGCAAACGTACCTGCCGCCTTGATCACCGCACCCCACTTGTCGATCTCGGCCTGCACGAACTTCTTGTGTTCGGCGGGTTCGACGCGCTTGTCTGTGATCACCACGGCGCCCAGGCCTTCTTGCTTCTTGATGAAGTCTGGGTCCTTCAGGGCGACCTTGAGGGCCTCGTTGATCTTGCTCACCACGGCGGCGGGTGTGCCTTTGGGGGCGTACAGGCCGTGCCAGATGCTGACGTTGAAGTCCTTCAGGCCCGACTCTGCCAGTGTGGGCAGGTCTTTGAGGGCGGGGGTGGTGAGGCGCTGGCTGGTGGTCACGGCGTAGGCCTTGACCTTCTTGCCTTCGATCTGGGGCGTGGTGTTGGTGGTCTGGTCGCACAGCAGGTCGATCTGTCCGCCGATCAGGTCGGTGATGGCGGGGGCCGTGCCCTTGTAGGGCACGGTGGTCATTTCAACCTTCATGGCGTCCTGGAACATCAGGCCGCACAGGTGCGAGGCAGCGCCCAAGCCCGCATTGCCCAGGTTGATCTTGCCCTTGTTCTGGTTGATCCAGGCCGTGAGTTCCTTCATGTTGTTCGCCGGCATGTTGGGGCGGGCGATCAGCGTCATGGGCACGTCGTTGACCATGCCCAGGTACTCGAAGTCATTGGGCACGCTGAACGCGAGCTTGCGGTACAGCGCAGGCATGGTGGACATGCCGATGTGGTTGAGCAGCAGGGTGTAGCCATCAGGTGTGGCGCGGGCCACGCGGGCCGCGCCGATGGAGCTGCCGGCGCCGGCGGTGTTGTCCACCACCACGCTCACGCCCAAGGGCTTGCGCAGTGCTTCGGCCAGGTCACGGGCCACGCGGTCGGTGGGGCCGCCTGCGGCAAAGGGCACCACGATGGTGACGGTCTTGTCCTTGGCGGGGAAGTCCTGGGCGCTGGCGCCGAAGGCGGTGGCTGCGGCGGCAGCGATCAGTGCGAGTTTCAACATTTTTTTCATGGGTGCTCCTGTGAAAGACGGGCCATGATAGCCAGGGGGTCTGACGCGAACATTGCGGATAGTACGTAGCCCATGGGTAGCATGGTCTTTAACAAAAAACCGCCTGAAGTGCTCATGAATAAAGCGCAGAGTGCTATAGAAAAATGAGCTTAGCTAGGGTAAACACTGCGAAGCCTGCAGACCCCTGCGGGCCGTTTTTTTGCGCGGGTGGGAGGCATGTGTGCACTCATATGCACACATGCTTTGTGCTCACTTGTAGCTGCGCGCGTCCTCGATGACCTTGCCATCGTTGGGCAAGCTGCCCGGCGCCACCATCTGCACATCGCCACGCAGCTTGGTCACCTCACGGATGGCCTCGCCCAGCTGCCGGGCCAGGCCTTCGGCGGTCTCGACGGTTTCCACCTGCAGCACCATCTGGTCGTTGGCCATTTCGCCGCTGACCACCAGGCGCGCGCGCAGCACTTGGGGAAAGCGCCGCGCAATCGTGGCCACCTGGCCGGGGTGCACGAACATGCCACGCACCTTGGTCGTCTGGTCGGCCCGGCCCATCCAGCCCTTGATGCGGGTGTTGGTGCGGCCGGTGGGGCAGGTGCCGGGCAGCACGGCCGAGAGGTCGCCGGTGCCAAAGCGGATGAGCGGGTAGTCGGGGTTGAGCGTGGTGACCACCAGCTCGCCCACTTCGCCCTCGGGCACGGGGTCGCCGGTGCCGGGGCGCACGATTTCCACGATCACCCCTTCGTCCAGCACCAGGCCTTCGCGCGCCGTGGTTTCGTAGGCGATCAGGCCCAGGTCGGCGGTGGCGTAGCACTGGTAGCCGGCAATGCCACGCTCTGCCAGCCAGTCGCGCAGGCTGGGCGGAAAGGCCTCGCCCGACACCAGGGCCTTGGACACCGTAGGCAGCGGAACACCCAGCTCGGCAGCCTTCTCGACAATGATCTTCAGAAAGCTGGGCGTGCCGATGTAGCCTGCGGGCTTGAGCTCAGCCATGGCCTGCACCTGTTGCTCGGTCTGGCCCGTGCCGCCGGCAAACACCGTGCAGCCCAGCGCATGCGCCCCGGTTTCCATCATCGACCCCGCAGGCACAAAGTGGTAGCTGAAGCTGTTGTGGATCAGCTCCCCCGGCCGAAAGCCCGCAGAGTAGATCGCCCGTGCCATGCGCCAGTAATCGCGCCGCGTGCCCTCGGGCTCGTAGATGGTGCCCGGGCTCGCGAACACGCGCGGCATGCCCGCGCCAAAGCCCAGCGCGGAAAAGCCGCCAAACACATTGCTGGCCCGCTGGGCCTGCTGGCGCTCCAGCAGCTCGTACTTGCGCGTGACCGGCAGCCGCGCCAGCGCCGCACGGCTGGCGACGGCGCCCGCATCCACCCCGGCCAGGATGCCGGCAAAGGCCGGCGAGGCCTGCTGCGCATGCGCCACCTGGGCGGGCAGAGCGGCCAGCAGCGCCGCCTCGCGCTCGGCCGGATCGCGGGTTTCCAGGGCGTCATAAAACGTGCTCATGCCTGGGGTTCCTTGTGAGGTGATTTGAAGTGAAATTGGCCTCTAGCGCTTACCCATCAAGCGCTAGCAGCTATGAAATTGAGAGTGCCTGAAACGAAGTGTGGAGAACATGCGCGCCCTTCAAAACCGGCGCTACCCAAGACCAGTGCCACCGCGCAAGGGCCGCCCCGCCGCGCTGGTGGCGTCCCCCCTTGGGGGGAAGGCGCCGAAGGCGACACAGGGGGGCTACGCCAACCAGCGCTTGCGCCGCTTGTAGCTCTTGACATCCTTGAAGCTCTTGCGCTCGCCCCCGCCCATGCCCAGGTAGAACTCTTTCACGTCCTCGTTGTTGGCCAGGTCGCTGGCGGCGCCGTCCATCACCACGCGGCCACTTTCCATGATGTAGCCGTAGTCGGAATATTTGAGCGCCATGTTGGTGTTCTGCTCGGCCAGCAAGAAGGTGACCTTCTCTTTGGTGTTCAGGTCCTTCACGATGTTGAACACCTCTTCCACGATCTGCGGCGCCAGGCCCATGGAAGGCTCGTCCAGCAGCACCATGCTGGGGTTGGCCATCAGCGCGCGGCCAATCGCGCACATCTGCTGCTCGCCGCCCGAGGTGTAGGCAGCCTGCGAGGTGCGGCGCGTCTTGAGGCGCGGAAAGTAGTTGTAGACCTTCTCCAGGTTGGCCGCGATCTCGGCCTTGCTGGTGCGGGTGTAGCTGCCCGTCATCAGGTTCTCCTCGATCGTCAGGTGGGCAAAGCAGTGCCGCCCCTCCATCACCTGCACCACGCCGCGCTGCACCAGGTCGGCGGGCGAAAGGTTCTCGATGCGCTCGCCGCGCAGCTCGATGCTGCCCTTGGTCACCTCGCCCCGCTCGCCCTTGAGCAGGTTGGAGATGGCGCGCAAGGTCGTCGTCTTGCCCGCCCCGTTGCCGCCCAGGATGGCCACGATGGACCCCTCGCGCACCTGCAGCGAGACGCCCTTGAGCACCAGGATCACATGGTTGTAGATGACCTCGATGCCGTTGACGTTGAGAACGATGTTGCTGTTGGAAGAGTCCATGGTGTTCCTTCGCTGTGCCAATCGAAAAGGTTGCGGTACAGCACAACCCTTTCGGTTGGCGGCTGCCAGGGAAGGCAGCCGCTTCGTCATTGGCCGTTGATACGGTCGCAGCCTGAAATACCCGGGCCACCGCGCAAGGGCCGCCCCGCCGCGCTGGTGGCGTCCCCCTTCCCGAATCGCGCAGCGATTCGAGAGAAGGGGGAAGGCGCGTCAGCGCCTCAGGGGGATGCTCCGAATCAAGACTGGCAATCCGCCGCATCCCGGCGTGTCATCTTCTTGTCCGCCAGGTACTTGTCCGCGCCCGCCTTGATCATGGGCTTCAGGATCTGCTCATCGGCCTGGTACCAGTCGGACGAGAAGTTGAACTTCTTGCCGTCCCAGGTGTGCACGCGTGCCCAGGTGGAGCCCATGTGGTCGGCGCAGCTCGTGGACAGGGGGCGCATCACGTCCTTGAAGCCCAGTGCGTCCAGCTTCTTCTGGTCCAGGGCCAGGTTCTCCATGCCCCAGCGCACCTGCTCGCCGGTCATGACCTTGCCCTTGCCAAAACGCTCCTGCGCGCGGCGCACCGATTCGACCGCCAGCATCTGGATGATCACGCCGCGGGTGTACAGCACCGAACCCACTTCATCCTTGGGGCCCGTGCCCTGGCCCTTGTCATGCACGTGCTTCAGGATGTCCTGGATCACCTTCGGCTGCGTGCCCGAGGTGTTCAGCGCCAGCGCGTTGTAGCCCTTGGCGCCGTCGCCCACGTCGCGCACATCGGGCTCGGCGCCGGCCCACCACACGCCATACATCTTTTCGCGCGGGTAGCCCGTGGCCTGCGCTTCCTTGAGGGCGGTGGAGTTCATCACGCCCCAGCCCCACAGCAGCACATAGTCGGGGCGGCTCTGGCGCACCTGCAGCCAGGTGGCCTTCTGCTCCACGCCAGGCGCGGTCACGGGCAGCATCTGCAGCTCGAAGCCGTGCATCTTGGCGCGCTCCTGCAAGAGCGGGATGGGCTCCTTGCCGAACGGGCTGTCGTGGTACACCAGCGCGATCTTCTTGCCCTTGAGCTTGTCCAGGCCGCCATTGGCCTTGCCGATGTGCTGGATCAGGATGTCCGCGCCCGTCCAGTAGCTGCCCATGAAGGGGAAGTTCCACTTGAACGCCATGCCGTCCTGCGCCACCGAGAGGCCGTAGCCCAGCGTCATCAGCGGGATCTTGTCCACGGGGGCTTTCTCGGTCAGCGCGAAGGTGATGCCGGTGGCCTGCGGGTCGAACAGCGTCACGCCAGGGCGGCTCTTGAGGCGTTCATAGCACTCCACGCCGCGGTCCGTGGCGTAGCCCGTTTCACACTCTTCAAAGGTCAGCTTCACGCCATTGATGCCGCCATCGCGGGCGTTGATCATCTTGATGTAGTCCTGCTTGCCGTTGGCCCATGGCACACCGTTGGGTGCGTAGGGGCCCGTGCGGTAGGACAGCAGCGGGAAGAACTGCTCCTTGGCTTGCGCGAGGGCGCTCGTCGCGACGGACGAGGCACCGGCAGCAACCACCGCGGCGGCGATCACGATTTTCGAAAGCTTCATGGATGTCTCCTTTGGATGAATATGTGGTGAAGCACGGGAGGGGAACTGGCAGGGGATTGATCAGTGGGGGAAGGGCCAGAGCCGCAGCTTCTGCTTGGCGGTGGACCACAGCTTGGCCAGGCCGTGGGGTTCCACAATCAGGAACCACACGATCAGGGCGCCGAAGATCATCAGCTCGGCATGGGACACGCCCGCCGTCGAGATCTCGATGCCGAACAGGCCCAGAAACGCAGGCAGGAACTGGTTGAGCACGATGGGCAGCACGACGATGAAGGCTGCGCCGAAGAATGCGCCCATGATGGAGCCCAGGCCGCCGATGATCACCATGAAGAGCAGGCGGAACGACACCTCGACCGAGAAGGCCGCAGGCTCCCACGCACTCAGGTGCACAAAGGCCCACAGCGCACCGGCCATGCCCACGATGAAGGAGCTGACGGCAAAGGCGCTGAGCTTGGCGTACATCGGCCGGATGCCGATCACCGCAGCGGCCACGTCCATGTCGCGGATGGCCATCCACTCGCGCCCGATGGCACCGCGCACCAGGTTCTTGGCCAGCAGGGCCACCACGACCAGAATGGCCAGGCAAAAGATGTACTTGCTGGTGGCGCTTTCGATGGGCATGCCCAGCACTTGCAGGTTGGTGACCGACACCGAACCCGAGTCCGAGTTGTTGGTGAACCACTTGATGCGCAGGAACATCCAGTCGCTGAAGAACTGCGCGGCCAGCGTGGCCACCGCCAGGTACAGGCCTTTGACGCGCAGGCTGGGCAGGCCAAACAGGATGCCGAAGAACGTCGCGCACAGGCCGCCCAGGATGAGCGCCGGGATCAGCGGCATGCCCGGAAAGCGCACGAAGAAGTTGTAGGCGCCGTAGGCACCCACCGCCATGAAGGCGCCCGAGCCCAGCGAGATCTGCCCGCAGTAACCCACGAGGATATTCACCCCCAGGGCGGCCAGCGCCATGATGACGAAGGGGATCAGGATGGCGCGGAAGATGTAGTCGCTGGCCAGCATGGGCACGGCGATAAAGGCAATGGCCAGGATGATGCCGATGGCAAGCCGGTCCTGCGCGATCGGGAAGATCTGCTGGTCGGCGCGGTAGCTGGTCTTGAACTGGCCGTTTTCGCGGTAGAGCATGGTGTGTCTCCTGGGTTCTTGTTGTTATGGGTTAGACGCGGTGTGTGATCTTTTGCACGGGGGCGCACCTGCGGTGCTCTGTGTGAACTGCGTTCCCACAGTCAACGTGCTGCGCACGTTGTGCCTCCTTTGAAAAATTATTGGTCTCGTATTTCATACGCGATCAATAATTTTTTCCCCGAACAAGCCCTGTGGCCTGAAGAGAAGGAACACCAAAGCCAGCACATACGCAAACCAGATCTCGATGCCCCCGCCCACGAACGGGCCCAGGTAGACCTCCGAGAGCTTCTCGCCCACGCCGATGATCAGCCCGCCGATGATGGCGCCGGGCACGGAGGTGAGGCCGCCCAGGATGACCACCGGCAGCGCGCGCAGCGCCACGGTAGTCAGCGAGAACTGCACGCCCAGCTTGCTGCCCCAGATCATCCCGGCCACCAGGGCCACCACGCCGGCCACGCACCACACGATCACCCAGATGCGGTTCAAGGGAATGCCGATGGACTGGGCGGCCTGGTGGTCGTCGGCCACGGCGCGCAGGGCGCGGCCGGTGGATGTCTTCTGGAAGAACACCGACAGCAGGGCCACCAGGCCAGCGGCGATGGCGGCGGCGATCACGTCTTCCTTGTTGATCAGGATGCCGCCCTGGAACATGGATTCCAGTGCAAAGATCGGGTCCTTGGGCATGCCCACATCGATCTTGTAGATGTCGCTGCCGAACATCGTCTGGCCCAGGCCTTCGAGGAAATAGGTGATGCCCAGCGTGGCCATGAGCAGCGTGGCGCCTTCCTGGTTGACCAGGTGGCGCAGCACCAGCTTTTCGATCACCCACGCCACCACGAACATGATGGCGCCCGCGATGACAAACGCGGCCAGGTTGGCCACGATGGCGTTGTCGATGCCGGTCCACTTGGGGATCCATTCGGCGAAGCGCGCCATGGCCAGGGCCGCGAACAGCACCATCGCGCCCTGCGCAAAGTTGAAGACGCCCGAGGCCTTGTAGATCAGCACGAAGCCCAGGGCGACCAGCGAATACAGCATGCCGGCCATCAAGCCGCCGCTCAGGGTTTCAAGAAAGAATGCCATGTTGTCGTCTCCTGATCAGTGCGAGGTGCCCAGATAGGCGCTGATCACGTCTTCGTTGCTGCGCACTTCGTCGGGCGTGCCGTCACCGATCTTCTTGCCATAGTCCAGCACCACCACGCGGTCGCTGATGTCCATTACCACGCCCATGTCGTGTTCGATCAGCACGATGGTGGTGCCGAATTCGTCGTTCACGTCCAGGATGAAGCGGCACATGTCCTGCTTTTCCTCGACGTTCATGCCGGCCATGGGCTCGTCCAGCAGCAGCACCTGTGGTTCCATGGCGAGAGCCCGGCCCAGGTCCACGCGCTTTTGCAGGCCGTAGGGCAACTGGCCTACGGGGGTCTTGCGGTAGGCCTGGATTTCGAGGAAGTCGATGATGTGCTCGACGTACTCGCGGTGGCGGATCTCCTCGCGCTCGGCGGGGCCCCAGCGCAGCGCCTGCAGCAGCAGGTTGCTTCGGATCTTGAGGTTGCGGCCGGTCATGATGTTGTCGATCACGCTCATGCCCTTGAACAGCGCCAGGTTCTGGAACGTGCGTGCCACACCCATCTCGGCCACCTGGCGCGAGTTCATGTGGTCAAACGTCTTGCCCCGGAAGGTGATGGAGCCTTCGGACGGCGTGTACACGCCGTTGATGCAGTTGAGCATGGAACTCTTGCCAGCGCCGTTGGGGCCGATGATGGCGCGGATCTCGTGCTCTTTCACATTGAAGGAGATGTCGGTCAGCGCCTTCACCCCGCCAAACCGGAGGCTGATGTTCTTGACGTCCAGGATGACGTCGCCGATCTTCTTGGTGTTCATGGTGAGGGGCTTCTCCAGCGGGTAGAGCGCGGGTTTCATGCGACGGCCTTCACAGGGGCGAAGGTCTTTGCGTCCGCGAGCTTGAGCGTGGCGCTCACGCTGCCGGTGCGGCCATCTTCAAACTTCACCTGCGTCTCGATGTACTGCTCGGTGCGGCCGGCGTACAGCGCATCCACCAGCACGCCGTATTTCTCGGCGATGAAGCCGCGGCGGACCTTGTTGGTGCGCGTGAGTTCGCCATCGTCGGCGTCCAGCTCCTTGTGCAGCACCAGGAAGCGGCTGATCTGGCTGCCGGCGAGCATGGCGTCGGTGGCGAGGTCGGCGTTGACCTTCTCGATGCAGTCGCGGATGAGTTCGTAGACCTCGGGTTTTTGCGCCAGGTCGGTGTAGCCCGCGTAGGGCAAATTGCGGCGCTCGGCCCAGTTGCCCACGGCATCGAAGTCGATGTTGACCATCACGCACACCTTCTCGCGGCCGTCACCCAGTGCGACCACTTCCTTGATGTGCGGGAAGAACTTGAGCTTGTTCTCCACGTACTTGGGCGCAAACATCGCGCCGTCGTTGGCGCCGCCCTTGATGCGGCCCACGTCCTTGACGCGGTCGATGATCTTGAGGTGGCCATGGGCGTCGAGGAAGCCCGCATCGCTGGTGTGGTACCAGCCATCGGCCGTGAGCACCTCGGCCGTGGCCGTGGGGTTCTTGTAGTACTCCTTGAGCAGCCCGGCCGACTTGACAAGGATCTCGCCGTTGTCGGCCACCTTGATCTCCACGCCGCGAATCGGCACGCCCACCGTGTCGGCGCGCGCCTGGTTGTCAGGCTGCAGGCAGACGAACACGGCGGTCTCGGTGGAGCCGTAGAGCTGCTTGAGGTTGATGCCGATGGAGCGGTAGAAGGTGAACAGGTCGGGCCCGATCGCTTCACCCGCCGTGTAGGCCACGCGCACGCGGCTGAAACCCAGGTTGTTGCGCAGCGGGCCGTACACCAGCAGATTGCCCAGGGCGTACTTGATCTTGTCGATGGCGCTCACGGGTTCGCCGTCCATCAGCGCCGGGCCCACGCGTTTGGCAACGGCCATGCAGGCGTGGAACATCTTCCGCTTGATCGCGCCTGCGTCTTCCATGCGGATCATCACGCTGGTGAGCAGGCCTTCAAAAATGCGGGGCGGCGCAAAGTAGTACGTGGGGCCGACCTCCTTGAGGTCGATCGTCACGGTGCTGGCCGACTCGGGGCAGTTGACCACGTAGCCGCAGGCGAGCCACTGGGCGTAGCTGAAAATATTCTGGCCGATCCAGGCCGGAGGCAGGTAGGCCAGCACTTCTTCGCTGCTGGTGAGCTTGTCGAACTCGGCCCCTGCGCTCGCGCGGTCCAGCAGGGTGCTGTGGGTATGCACCACGCCCTTGGGGTTGCCCGTGGTGCCAGACGTGAAGAACATGGCCGCCACGTCGCTCGGGCTGGCCTTGGCAACTTCGGCTTGGAACCACTGGGGGTGTCTGGCCACATGGGCGGCACCTGCCTCGATCAGCGAGTCGAGCGATGCCAAACCTTGTTCGGCATAGTTGCGCAGGCCGCGCGGGTCGTCGAAGTAGATGTTGGAGATCTGCGGGCACTGCTCGCGGATTTCGAGCAGCTTGTCCACCTGCTCCTGGTCTTCCACCAGGCAAAAGCGCACCTCGGCGTTGTTGAGCGGGAAGATACATTCGGCGCCGACCGCGTCCTGGTACAGCGGCACCGGGATGGCGCCCAGCGACTGCGTGGCCAGCATGGTGGCGTACAGGCGCGGGCGGTTGGCGCCGATCACCACCAGGTGTTCACCGCGCTGCAGGCCCGCGCCGTGCAGGCCGGCGGCGATTTGCTCCACCAGGCGGGCCAGGTCGGCCCAGGTGTGGGTCTGCCAGATGCCATATTCTTTTTCGCGCAGCGCCGGGGCCGTGGGGCGCTCGGCGGCGTGCTTGAGCAGCAGTTGCGGGAACGTGGTCAGCATGTCAGGTTCCTAAAAGAGAGACAGGGGGCGTGTTGCCCCGGTGATGGCCCGTGGCGCCGCTTTCTGGCAGCGCAATGGGGGCATGCTAGGACTGACTTTGACGTTATCTTGTCTTTCCGACGACAATTTACGGGAAACTACTTGTCGGGTGAAACCCTGCCCGGTGCCGGGCGGTATCCTTGAGATCGTGAACACGCTCTCCATGTACGCCCCGTTTTTCGGCCTTCAGCACCCGCCGTTCTCCATCGCTCCCGACCCGCGCTACCTCTTCATGAGCGAGCGCCATCGCGAAGCGCTGGCCCATCTGCTCTACGGACTGGATGCGGGCGGCGGCTTTGTGCTGCTGACGGGCGAGGTGGGCACGGGCAAGACCACGGTGTGCCGGTGTTTCCTGGAGCAGATCCCGTCGCACTGCAATGTGGCCTACATCTTCAATCCCAAGCTCACGGTGGGCGAGTTGCTGCGCTCCATCTGTGACGAGTTCGGCGTGCCGCACAAGCCAGCCGTGCCGGGCGTGGAGACGGTCAAGGACTGCATCGACCCGCTCAACGCGTCGCTGCTGGCGGCGCATGCCAGCGGCCGGAACAACGTGCTCATCATCGACGAGGCCCAGAACCTGTCGGCCGACGTGCTGGAGCAGTTGCGGCTGCTCACCAACCTGGAGACCAGCGAACGCAAGCTGCTGCAGATCATCTTGATCGGCCAACCCGAGCTGCGCACGCTGGTGGCGCGGCCGTCCATGGAGCAGCTGGCGCAGCGCGTGATTGCACGCTTTCACCTGGACGCGCTCTCGCTGCAGGAGACGCAGCAGTACATCAGCCACCGCCTAGCCGTCGCCGGTCTGCAGGGGCCGCTGCCGTTCAGCGCCCGCGCCATCCGCCGCGTGCACGCCCTGTCCCACGGCGTGCCCCGCCGCATCAACCTGCTGTGCGACCGCGCGCTGCTGGGTGCCTACGCCGCCGGTGCGCGCGAAGTGAGCGTGCCCATGGTCAACCGCGCCGCCCGCGAGGTGTTCGACGCCCCCGCCACGGCAGCGGCCGCTCGCGCGGGCGAGCGCCGCCCGCTGCCCGGCTGGGCGTTGGCGGGCCTGGGCGGCGTGGCGGGCGCGGCCATCGTGGCAGCGGCGGGCTGGGCGCTGGGGGGCTGGACACCGGCATCTTCATCCGCATCCTCGTCCACGGCTGCCACCGCCACCACCAACACGCCCGCACAGGCCCTTTCAGCATCCAAGGCCACGGCTGCGAGCGAAGCGGCTGCGGCAGCCTCTGCCTCCGCACCGGCTGCGTCCGCCGTATCCACACCGTCGCCGGCAGAAACCGCTGCCGTGCCGCCCCTGGCCCCGGCCTTTCAGCAGTTCCTGGCTGCGCAGCCCGCAGGCGACGCGCCAGCATGGAAAGCCCTGGCCAGCGCCTGGGGCGCCTCAGTACCGGATGGGGCCGACGCCTGCGCCACCCTACCGCGCGACGGCCTGCGCTGCTACCGCAACCGGCGCGCCGGGCTGAACCTGGTGCGGCAGATCGACCGGCCTGTGCTGCTGAACCTGTTCCCGTCCGAAGACGCCGAAGAGCCCGTGTCGGCCGTGCTGCGCGGGCTGTCCGCGGACACGGCCACACTGCTGGGCCACAACGGCCAGACGCTGCCGGTGCCGCTGCAGGAGCTGGCGCAGGTGTGGCGGGGCGACATGGCCACCCTGTGGCGCACCCCCCCGGGCATGCCCGAGCGGGGCGAGTTGGCCGACAGCCCTGCCGGCGCAGCGTGGCTGGACAAGCAGCTGGCCTCCAAGGCGGCGGGTGGCAACGGCCCTGGCAGCCGCCCCATGACACCGGCGCTGCGCCAGTCGCGCATCCACCGCTTCCAGCTGGCCCAGGGCGTCACGCCCGACGGCCGTGCCGGTCCCCTTACCCTGATGCTGCTCAACCGCGCCACCGGCGTGAGCGAGCCCCGCCTGCAATGACGCAGTGCCGCCCCCTGCCACTGTGGCCTGCATTCACGCCGGGTGTACCGTGGCCGTCGCGCGCACGCAGCCACTGCCTGCGCACCCATCTTTCTTTCTGTTCTTTGCGACGCCACGGACCGGTGGTGCGTCGCGCACCCCACCCACGCTGTAACCATGTCCTACATCCTTGACGCGCTGCGGCGCGCAGAAGCCGAGCGGGGCCGTGGCGGAGTGCCCGGCCTGCACACCCAGGCCACGCCCGTGCCGGGGGCCTTGCCGACGGAAGAAAGCACCGCGCCGTCGCGGTTGCTGGCAGTGACCGTCGGCGTGCTGGTGGTGGCGGGCCTGGCCGCAGGCGGCACCTGGTGGGCGATGCAGCGCAGTGCGCCAACGGGCGGCGTGGTGCTGGCAGGTGCGCAAACCACGCCTCCTCCGGGCGTTGCAGCCGTGCCGTCCGCACCCGCGCCGTCCGTGCCGTCAGCCCCCACGCCGGCTGCAACGCCTTCGGACCCCACAGTCGCTCCAACCGCCGCCCCCGCGGTGCCGACGGCCGGGGTGACACCCTCGCCCGCGCCGGCCCCCGCTCCACGCTCAGCACCCGAGCCCCGCCCCGCGCCGCCCGCCGCGCGCGAAAAAGCTCCCGCCGCTGCGGCCCGGCCGCCCGCGCCCGAAGCTCCCCGCTCCCGCGCAGCCGAGCCGGCCGCAGAACGTGCGCCCACATCTGCCGTCACCGCGCGGCAGCGCGAGTCCCTACCCGCTCCCGCGACCGCGACCGCGACCGCGACCGCCGCGCCCACTGGCACCGTGTTCGCGCAAAGCGACCTGCCCGACGCCGTGCGCGCGCAGCTGCCCGTGCTCAAGATCTCGGGCGCGACCTACTCCACCAATCCCACGTACCGCATGGCCATCGTCAACGGCCAGGTGCTGCACGAAGGCGACCTGGCCGCCCCCGGCCTGATGCTCGAGAAAATCGAACCCGGCCGCACGATCTGGTCGTTCAAGGGCTACCGCTACGGCCTGGCGTCGCAGTAGAAAAGTTTGAATCAATATGGCCTCTAGCGCTTGTCCTAAAAGCGCTAGTAGCTACCATTTTCATAGTGAAAAGACAGGGCAAGGCGTTTGCTGCCGGCGCGGCCCCATGCCAGTGCCACCGTGGAGCTGGCTCCGCCAGTCCACCGATGGCGTCCCCCTGGGGGAAGCGGCAAAGCCGCTCAGGGGGTTACCTGATAAACCGCCCGTCCCGCCCCACCAGCGTCAGCTCCACAAACCGCGAGGCGTTGCGCTCGGGGGTGCTGGCGTTGATTTCAAAACCGCCCAAGTCCCACTTCTTGAGGTTCCAGGTCGCGTCGATGAACCCCGCGCGCGTGGGGTTGCGGCCCGCGCGGTGCAGGGCCTCGGCAAAGACACGGGCGTTGATGTAGCCCTCCAGCGCCAGGTGCGAGGGCTCGGCCGTGGCGCCGGAGGCCTTCCAGGCGGCCTGAAAGTCGCGCACCACCGGCATCACCACGTTCGATGGCAGCGGCACCACCTGCGAGATCGCCATGCCTGTGGCGTCCGGCCCCAGCGCCTTCACGGTGGCTTGTGTGCCCATCACCGACAGGGCATATAGCGTCACGCCGCGCTGCAATCCGCGGAAGGCTTTCACGAACTCCAGCGTGGGCTTGCCCGCCAGGCCGATCACGATGGCCTCCAGATTGCCGCCCGCCAGCTTGGCGGCGGCGCTGCCTGCGTCCGAGGCATTGCTTTCCACCGTCACGGCAATGGCGCCGGGCAGCTTGAGGCGTTCCATGGACTGCCGGGCCGCAGTGAAGACCTCTTTGCCGAAGGCGTTGTTCTGGTACACGATGCCGATGCGCGTGATGCCGATGGTGGACAGGTGCTGTACCAGCTTCTCGGCCTCATCCGCGTAGCTGGCGCGGATGTTGAACACATTGCGCGCACCCTGCACGCGGCTGAGCTGTGCGCCGGTGAAGGGTGCAAAGAATGGAATGCCGCTTTCGTTCACCTTGGGCAGCATGGCGTCAATCATGGGCGTGCCCATGCAGTTGAATAGCGCAAATGTGTCGCGCTCGGCCAGGAACTTCTCCACGTTGGCCAGCGCCTTGGGCACCTCGTACGCGTCGTCCAGCGTCACCAGTTCGATAGGGCGGCCGTGCACGCCGCCTTTGGCGTTGATGCCTGCAAACGCCGCCTTGGCGCCCTGGTGCATGGCCGAGCCCAGGTCGCCCAGCGGTCCGGTGAGCGCAGTGGACTGGGCGATGCGCAGCGCGCCCTCCTGCGCGCGGGCGGCCGTGCCCAGGGTGCCAAGCCAAGGCAGGGTGACGGCGGCGGCCAGCAACTGACGCCGGGCGAAGGTGGGGCGCGTGGCGGGTGCCACGGACGCAGCGGCGGTGGCGGCATCGACGGGGTGTTTGTTGTGCATGTCTTGTCTCCTCGGTGGTCCCCAAAGAGCTCTCAAGGCGCGCAGGTCTGCGTTGCGGGCCAGCCTTGGACTTCTGGGAGAAGGCGACATCATCCCGGCGAGATTGGCATTTTTTTGTCTTTCTGACGACAATTCAGATCGTGGATTTCCCGCATCATCCACCGCTTAGCCGCTCCTTGTTTCTTGTGCCACTTCCGCCATGGACCCCCGCACCCACCAGGACCTGTCCCTGCACCAGCGCCGCCGCCCACCCACTGCGGACGAGCTGGCCGGCATCCCCTGGCTGCCGCTGCTGCAGCCTGCCGAGCGCGAGCGCGCCGTGGCCGCGCTGCTGGTGGGAGACGCCAAGCCGGGCGACTACGTGTGCCGTGTGGGACGACCGGTGACGTACTGGTTTGGCGTGGTGGAGGGCCTGCTCAAGATGAGCAGCGACGACGCGCAGGGCCAGACCATGACCTATGCCGGCCTGCCGCCAGGCGGCTGGTTTGGCGAGGGCACCACCATCAAGCGCGAGCCGTACCGCTACAACATCCAGGCGCTGAGGAAGAGCATCGTCGCGGGCCTGCCCATCGACACTTTCCATTGGCTGCTGGACCATTCCATCGGCTTCAACCGCTTCGTGATGAACCAGCTCAACGAACGCCTGGGCCAGTTCATCGCGGCGCGCGAGATCGACCGGCTGAATAACCCGGACGTGCGCGTGGCGCGCAGTCTGGCGTCGCTGTTCAACCCCGTGCTGTACCCAGGGGTGGGCGAGGTGCTGCGCATCACGCAGCAGGAGCTGGCCTACCTGGTGGGGCTGTCGCGCCAGCGGGTGAACGAGGCCCTGGCCGCGCTGGAGGCGCAGGGCGCCATCCGCGTGGAATACGGCGGCCTGCGCGTGCTGGATTTGGCCGCGCTGCGCTCCAGCGTGTTCCAGTTCAAGGGCGGGAGCTGAAAGGCCTGCCCCTGTGCCTGCGCAGGCGGGTCAGCGTGGCAGCGACGGCAGCGTGCTGCGGGGCTTGAGCGTGGGCCGCGCGGGGGCCGCGCTGCGCAGGGCTGCGGGGGCCGGCGTGGGCATGGGTGTCGGGGTGGATGCGGGCCCCGCGGCGCCCCAGCTGTCGTCATCGCCCCCGTCGCTGCGCGACAGGCGGAACGCGCCCACCATCTGCGTGAGTCGGCCAGCCTGCTCCTTCAGGCTGTCGGCGGCGGCGGCGCCTTCTTCCACCAGCGCGGCGTTCTGCTGCGTCATCTCGTCCAGCGCGCCCACCGACTGGTTCACGTGGCCGATGCGCTGGCTCTGCTCCTGTGTGGCCGCGGTGATCTCGCCCATGATGTCCGACACACGGCGGACCGACATCACCAGCTCTTCGATGGTCTTGCCCGCGTGGTTGACGAGCGTGCTGCCTTCCTGCACCTGGTCCACGCTGGTGCCGATGAGGGCCTTGATCTCGCGCGCCGCGTTGGCCGACCGGCCGGCCAGGCTGCGCACCTCGCCCGCCACCACCGCAAAGCCACGGCCCTGCTCGCCAGCACGCGCAGCCTCCACCGCAGCGTTCAGTGCCAGGATGTTGGTCTGAAAGGCAATGCCGTCGATCACGCTGATGATGTCGGCGATCTTGCGCGAGCTGGCACTGATGGTGTCCATGGTGCGCACCACCTGGCCCACCACCTCGCCGCCGCGTGTGGCGGCGTCCGACGCGGTGGATGCCAGCTGGTTGGCCTGGCGGGCCGAGTCCGCGCTCTGCGACACGGTGCCCGTCAGGTCCACCAGCGACGAGGCCGCGCTTTGCAGGTTGTGCGAAGTCTGCTCGGTGCGCTGGCTCAGGTCGAGGTTGCCCGAGGCGACCTCGGAGCTGGCCACCAGGATGGACTCGGCCGTCTGGCCGATTTCGCCTACCAGCGTGCGCAGGCGCTCCTGCATGGCAGCAATGGCTTCGAGCAGGCGGCCGGTTTCGTCGTGAATGCGCACCTCGACCTGTGAGGTCAGGTCGCCGCGCGCAATGCGCTCGGCCACCACCACGGCGCGCCCGATGGGGGCGGTGATGCTGGTGGTGATACGCCAGGCAATCAAGCCGCCCAGACCCATGGCCAACAGCACCAACACGCCGGCCACCACGCGGGCGCGGCTCTGGGTGGTCTCGGCGGCGGCGGTGGCTTCGGCGTTCAAGGTGTTCTGCAGCGCGATCAGCTCGCCGAGCTTGGCGCGCCAGGCTGACTCGCTGGGCGCCACGCGCGTCATCAGCGCCAACGTGGCGCTCACGGTGTCGCCGTCGTCGGCGGCTTTGATTGCGGCGTCCAGCTCGGGGCGGGTCTTGGTGGCCAGCGCCCGGATGTCGGTCAGCAGCTGGATCTCGGCCGCCGTCGCGCTGGCCGGGGTCAGCAGCTCGGCCAGCGCCGCTTCGTCGGTGCTGTATTGCTTGAGCGTGGTGGCTACGGCGTTGATCTGTTCGCGCGCCTGCTTGGGGTCGATGTCGTTGAGCATCGCGGCCGACCGGCTCTGGATGCCCATGGCGCTCACGCTCTCCAGCATGCCGTTGACGAGCTTGGCTTTGTTGGCGCCCACGCCGGTGATCTGGCGCATCTGCTCATGCACCTTGCCCACGGACAACTGGCCCACGGCGGCCACGGCCACCAGCAGTACCAGCACACAACCGAAGCCCAGCCCAAGGCGGCTGGAGATCGACAAGGACTTGAGGGAAGAGGGGGCCAGCATGGGTTTCCTTGAGCGCACGGCAAACGAACGGACTAGAGCAGAGAAAAACGGAACAACAGGGTCAGCGAGACAAAGCAATATCGGTGCCCATGTGGGCTCCTGTGCAAAGGTGGAGCAGCCCAGGTCCAGCGCAGTGTAGGCAGAAATTAACAAAATGTGTCATGACGCTTGCGGATAGGCGCATGCCCAAACCGCATGGGGTGTTTGTTACAAATGGACGGGGCCACGGCAAGCCCCGCAATCCACCTCCGTTGCGGGCATGTGTAACGAAAATACGGATGAAAAGTGGCTCTAGCGCTTATCCAGTAAGCGCTGAAAGCTATCAAATCTGAAATTCCTTGCACCCCCCGGGAAACCGCGGGGCTGTGCGGGACAGGCCCCTCGGGTATAACGCCCGTTACACATACGAGGTGCTGCATGAACCCATTGATCCGCCCCTGCAACCGCCGTCCGGCCTGGACCGCGTTGGCCGTGGCCGCTGCTGCCGTGCTGGCCGGCTGCGCAACGCAGCCGCCGCCCGACCCGGACCGGCGCGAACTGGTGGTGGCCGTCACCTCCGCCCACGAACTCATCACCTTCAGCGCCGGAGAGCCCGGCCGCATCCTGGAGCGCCGCCCCGTCACCGGCCTGGCCCCGGGCGACCGGTTGGTCGGCATCGACTTCCGCGTGGCGCGTGGCGTGCTGTATGCGCTGTCGTACACGGGGCGCCTGTACACGCTGGACATTCCCACCGGCGCGCTGCGGCCCGTGGGTGCCGCGCCGGCCGTGCTGCCGTTGCAGGGCAGCGTGTTCGGCTTCGATTTCAACCCGGCCGCGGACCGCATCCGCGTGGTGTCCAACACCGGCCAGAACCTGCGCCTGCACCCGGACACAGGCGCAGCGGTGGATGGCGACCCGGCCACCGACGGCGTGCAGCCTGACCCGGCACTGCGCTACGCCCCGGATGACGCCAACGCCCGCCGCATGCCCGACATCGCGGGCGCCGCCTACACCTACAACCCGCAGGACAGCAAGATCACCACCAACTACGCCATCGACCGCGCCCTGGGCGCGCTGGTCATGCAGGGCTCGCGCGAAGGCACCACGCCCGTGGTGTCGCCCAACACCGGCCAGCTGCGCACCGTGGGCCCGCTGGGCCTGGGGCCGCTCACTGACGTAGCTTTCGACATCTCTGATGTCAGCAACACCGCGCTGATCGCTGTGCGCACGCCGTCCGAAGCGCAGGCGCGCCTGCACCTCGTCAACCTGGCCACCGGCGCGACCCGCCCGCTGGGGCGGGTCGGCGAAGGCACGCCGCTGCTGGGCATGGCCATAGAGCCATAGGCGGGCGAGGGTGGCACACATCGCGCACACGAGGGCACGGGCGGCGACAGTGATGACGGCCCTGGCCCTGGCCGCTGCAGCAGCCGGTGCCCGCGCGGGCACCGTGGTGGTGGACGTGCAAGACGGTGCTGGCAAGCCCGTGGCCGACGCCATCGTGTTTCTGGACTCGGCCGACGCCCGTCGGCAGGCCCGCCCCCTGCCCGGGGTGAACATGGCGCAGGAGGCGCGGCAGTTTGTGCCCGGCGTGCTGGTGGTGCCCGTGGGCACTGCGGTGAGCTTCCCCAACCGCGACACCGTGCGCCACCACGTGTACTCGTTCTCTCCCGCCAAGAAGTTCGAGCTCAAGCTCTACATCGGCACGCCCGCCAACCCGGTGGTGTTCGACCGGCCCGGCGTGGTCGTGCTGGGCTGCAACATCCACGACAACATGGTGGGCTGGATCCTGGTGGTGGACACGCCGTATTTCGCGCGCAGCGCGCCCGGCACCGGCCGGGTGCAGCTGGACAACGTGCCCCCGGGCGCTTACACCCTGCGTACCTGGCACGCGCGGCTGCCCGTTGGTGCGCCCGCGCTGGAGCAGCCGCTTGTCGTGCCCGCCAGCGGCACAGGCAGCGTGCAGGTGCGCCTTGCGGGGTTGCAGCCTTGAGCCTGCAGTCGGCCCGCCACAGCCTGCTCCTGCGGCTGGTGGGGGTGTCGCTGCTGCTGCTACTCATCGTGCAGGCGGCGGGGTTTGCGGTGGTGCGCGCCACCATTGACCGCAACGCCCGCGCCCAGATCGCCCGCACGCTGGACCTGGACGAAAACGTGTGGCGCCGCCTGCTGGAGCAGAACGCCGACAAACTGCGCCAGGGCTCTGCCCTGCTGGCGGCCGACTACGGGTTTCGCTCGGCCGTGAACTCGGACGATGCGCAGACCATCCAGTCGGTGCTCGAGAACCACGGCCGCCGCATCGGCGCGGCCGTGACCGCACTGCTGGGCACCGACCTGGCGCTGCGCGTGGTGAGCCTCACGGACGACGGCATGCAGGACGTGCCGGCGACCCTTCGCCAGCTGGTGCCCGCACTGGCCGCGCAGCCCCAGGGCAGCCGCGTGGTGGTGATGGACGGAGTTCCTTACCAGTTTGTAATGGTGCCGATGCGGGCGCCGGTGGTCATCGGCTGGGTGCTGATGGGCTTTCCCATCAGCCAGCCACTGGCCGAGGAAATGCGTCAGCTGCTGTCCGTGCACGTGGCGCTGCGGGTGACCACGCCGGGCGGCGAGGTGCGCATTCCCGTCAGCACCCTGCCGGCTGATGCGCTGAAGCCGCTGTTGCAGGCGCATCAGACGATCCCCAGAGAGGTGCGCACGCCCGACGCCACGCTGCTGGCGCGCAGCGCCCGCCTGGACAGCGCGGGGGGCGAGGTGCAGGCGGTGCTGCTGCGATCGGTGGACGAGGTGGTGGCGCCCTACCGCCAGCTGCAGGTGCTGTTGGCCATCATCACCGTGGGCGGTGTGCTGCTGTTCGCAGTGGGTACAGGCTTTGTGGCGCAGCGGCTGACCACGCCCCTGCGTTCTTTGCTCGCCGCCACGCAGCGCCTGTCGCGCGGCGAATACGACACGCCGCTGGAACACACCGGCCGCCAGGACGAGATCGGCAACCTGGCCCGCTCGTTCGACCACATGCGCGTGGACATTGCCGCTCAACAGACCGAGATCCGGCGCCTGGCCTACTGGGACCGGCTTACCGGCCTGCCCAACCGCGAGCGCTTTCGCGAGGCCGTGCTGCAGGCTATGGCGGACAGTGCCGACATTGCGAAGCCGCTGGCTGTGCTCACGCTGGACCTGGACCGCTTCAAGCACGTGAACGATGTGCTGGGCTATGCCTACGGCGACCGCCTGCTGCAGGCGGTCGCCGGCCGTCTGGGCCGGCAGGTGCGTTTGAGCGGCGACATGGTGGCGCGCCTGGGCGGCAATGAGTTCGCGCTGTTGCTGCTGCAGGCCGATGTCGCAGCCGCCCACGCCATTGCACAGGACATCATCCGGTCGTTCGAGGAACCGCTCGCATTCGAAGACCAGACAGTGGACCTGAGCGCGGGCATCGGCTTTGCCTGTTGGCCCGGCGACGCGGACGACGCGGACACCCTGCTCAGCCGCTCGGAAATTGCCATGTACGCCGCCAAGCGCCGGCTCAGCGGGGCGCTGCAATACGACGCGGCGTTTGACTCGGCCAGCACCCAGACCTTGTCGCTGCTCACCGAGCTGCGCCACGCGGTGGAGCACGATGAGCTGCGCCTGTACCTGCAGCCCAAGGTGTCGCTGCATGGCGATGCCGGGCCCGCGGCGGAGGCCCTGGTGCGCTGGCAGCACCCCCAGCGCGGGCTGGTGCCGCCCATGCAGTTCATCCCGTTTGCCGAACAGACAGGCTTTGTGCGGCAGTTGACCTTGTGGATCTTTGAAGAGGTGGCCCGCCTGCTGGCCCGGTTGCGCGCGGAGGGGACGGCACTCAGGGTGTCGGTGAACCTCTCCACCCGCGACCTGCTCGACCCGGACCTCAGTCAGCGGCTCGCCGCCATTCTGGCGCGCCACGGCGTACCGGCCTCGGCCTTCTGCCTGGAGATCACCGAAAGCGCCATCATGGACGACCCGCAGCGCGCCGAGGCCATGCTCAACCGGCTGTCGGAGCAGGGCTTCAAGCTGTCCATCGACGACTTCGGCACGGGCTATTCATCGCTGGCCTACCTCAAGCGCCTGCCGGTGGATGAGCTAAAGATCGACAAGTCCTTTGTGATGGGCATGGACACCGGCGAGGACGACGCGATGATCGTGCGCTCCACCATCGACCTGGCCCACAACCTGGGTCTCACGGTGGTGGCCGAAGGGGTGGAGACCGCCGCCATTCTGGAGCGGCTGCGCCTGCTGGCCTGCGACGAGGCCCAGGGCTACCACATGGCCCGCCCGCTGCCGGTGGACGAATTTCTGGCCTGGCAGACGGCCAGGCAGGGGCCGCCGCCAGCCGCCTGACCTGCGGCGGGACACTTTTTGCTGGGCCTGTGCTGCCACAGCGGCGAAAATACGCGCCAATGTCCTCTTCCAGCTCACGCCCCCCGTCGGCTCCGCCGCCACCGGACGCCGCAGGCGGCCCCGCCCGCCCCGTACTGCGCCGGCCCACGCTCTCGGTGGCGCCCAAGGGCGCACCCGCGCGCCCTGCAACAGCCCCCGCAGCCCGGCCGCCCCGGCCGTCCCGCGCGCCCGCGCCCTCCACCTACCGCACTGCGTCGGGCGGCCCGTTTGTGGCACCCGTGCGCCAGGTGCCTGCCAAGTCCGCGACGCCACCCGGCACACTGCCCACCTCGCGCCTGAACAAGCGCATGGCCGAGCTGGGCCTGTGCTCGCGCCGCGAGGCGGACGACTGGATCGCCCAGGGCTGGGTCAAGGTCAACGGCCAGGTGGCCGAGATGGGCGTGCAGGTGCTGCCCACCGACCGCATCGAGGTGGACCCGGTGGCGCAGGGCTTCCAGGAGCAGCGCGTCACCATCCTGCTGCACAAACCCATGGGCTACGTGAGCGGGCAGGCCGAGGACGGCCACACCCCCGCCGTGGCGCTCATCAACCCCCGCACGCACTGGCGCGACGACCCCAGCCGCCAGCGGTTTTCGCCCCCGCAGCTGCGGGGCCTGGCGCCCGCAGGGCGCCTGGACATCGACTCCGTGGGCCTGCTGGTGCTGACGCAGGACGGCCGCGTGGCGCGGCAGCTGATCGGCGAGGATTCCACCGTGGACAAGGAGTACCTGGTTCGCGTGCAGTACGGCGACGTGGCGCTGAATGTGCAACAGGTGTTCCCTGCAGACCAGCTGGCGCGCCTGTGCCACGGTCTGTCGCTGGACGGCCAGCCCCTCAAGCCGGCCCGGGTGGAGTGGCAGAACCCTGAGCAGCTTCGGTTTGTGCTGACCGAAGGCAAAAAGCGCCAGATCCGCCGCATGTGCGAGCTGGTGGGCCTGAAGGTGGTGGGGCTCAAGCGCATTCGCATGGGCCGTGTGACGCTGGGCAGCCTGCCCGTGGGGCAGTGGCGCTATCTGCTGCCGACCGAGCGGTTCTGAGAGTGCCATGACCTCTGCGCGCCGCTCCAATCCCCTGCGCCAGCTGCGCGCGTCCGACCTGCGCGGCGTGGCCCGACTGGCCACCCAGGCCACGGCGGGCGCCAGCCGGGTGGCAGAGGGCGTGCACCAGTCGGTGCTGGGCACGCTGGGCCTGCCCGAAGGCGCCGAGCCCGGGCAGGCGCGGGGCCTGACAGGCCTGGTCTACCAGAGCATTCGCGGCGTAACCCGGCTGGTGGACGCGGGCCTGCAGGCGGGCCTCTCACGGCTGGAGCCCTTCTGGACGCCAACAGACACGGGCGCAACGGCGCCCGTGCAATGGGAGCGGGAGGCCGTGCTGGCCGCCCTCAACGGTGTGCTGGGCGACCGGCTGGCGCGCGACCACAACCCGCTGTGCACGGCCATGGGCTGGTACCGGCAGGGCCTGCCGCTCGACCCCTCGGCGCTCGCGGCATCTGGCACCGCCACGGGCAAGGTCCTGGTCATGGTGCACGGCCTGTGCATGAACGACCTGCAGTGGCGCCACCACGGCCATGACCACGGCGACTACCTGGCCCGCACGCTGGGCTACACGCCGGTCTACCTGCGCTACAACACCGGCCTGCACACGTCCACCAACGGTGCGACGCTGTCGGCCCAGCTGGAGGCACTGGTGGCCGCTTGGCCTGTGCCGGTGACCGAGCTGTCGGTGCTGGCGCACAGCATGGGCGGGCTGGTGGCGCGCAGTGCCTGCCAGCACGCGGCCACACAAAGCGCACCGCCCAGCCGCTGGCTGCCCCTGTTGCGCCACCTGGTGTTTCTGGGCACGCCGCACCACGGCGCCCCGCTGGAGCGCGCGGGCCACTGGGTGGACGCGCTGCTGGGCAGCACGCCGTTTTCCCGGCCGTTTGCGCGACTGGCGCAGTTGCGCAGCGCGGGCATTACCGACCTGCGCTATGGCCATGTGCTGGACGCCGACTGGCTGGGCCGCCACCGCTTCCGCAAAAGCCCCGACCAGCGCATCCCTGTGCCCTTGCCCCAGGGCGTGGCCAGCTACGCGGTGGCGGCCGCACTGGCGGCGCGGCGCAGCCCTGCCGCCGAGCGCCTGGTAGGGGACGGGTTGGTGCCATTGCACAGCGCGCTGGGTGTGCACGATGATGGCCGGCGCACGCTGGGCTTTCCGCGCCACCGGCAGGCGGTGTTTTACCGCTTGGGCCACCTGGGCCTGCTGGGCGACTTGGGCGTGGCGCGACAGCTCGAACAATGGCTGGGGTCTGAATGAGTGCGGGCGCAACCGCCCGGACGGGCTTTTTTAACTGGCGGGCGGCGTTGGGCGCGGCTAGCCGGCCGCTACCATGTGGCCCCATGCGATATGCAAACAAGGAGAAATGAGTGAGCGACGTGAAATACCGCCTGGTGACCCGCAGTGACTTCGATGGGCTGGTCTGCGCCGTGCTGCTCAATGAGCTTGACCTCATTGATGAAATCACCTTTGTGCACCCCAAGGACATGCAGGACGGCAAGGTGCCCATCACCAGCCGCGACATCACCACCAACCTGCCTTACGTGCCGGGCGCCCATCTGGTGTTCGACCACCATGAGTCCGAAACCATCCGCAACTCCGGCCGCCGCGACGAGAACCACATCATCGAGGCCCATGCCCCCTCGGCTGCGCGCGTGGTCTACAACCACTACGGCGGCAAGGCCACCTTCCCCCGCATCACCGAGGAGATGATGGCCGCGGTGGACCAGGCCGATTCGGCGCAGTACTCGCGCGAGGACATCCTGGACCCGCAAGGCTGGGTGCTGCTGAATTACCTCATGGATTCGCGCACGGGTCTCGGGCGCTTCCGCGAGTTCCGCATCAGCAACTACGCGCTGATGATGGACCTCATCAAATACTGCCGCGACCACACCATTGAAGAAATTCTGGCGCTACCTGATGTGCAGGAGCGCGTTCAGCTCTACCGCGAGCATGCCCCCAAGGCCAAGGCCCAGCTGCAAAGCTGCGCCATCCGCATCGACAACCTGGTGGTGCTGGACCTGCGCGACGAGGAGATCATCTGGGCCACCAACCGTTTCATGATCTATGCGCTGTTTCCCCAGTGCAACATCTCCATCCACGTGATGTGGGGCCTGCAAAAGCAGAACACCGTGTTCGCCACGGGCAAGTCCATCCTGGACCGCAGCAGCAAGACGCACGTGGGCAACCTCATGCTGGAGTTTGGCGGCGGCGGCCATGCGGCAGCTGGCACCTGCCAGGTGGCCAACGACAAGGCCGACGCCATGCTCAAGACGCTGATCTCGCGCATCACCACCGACGGCTGACGCCAGCCTGCCGTCCCTCCTCTTGAAAACGGGAGGGGCGCCCCGACATCACGCCTGCTGGTTCGGCAGGCGTGTTTTTTTGTGCCGGACCTTTTTGTATCCGTCTTCGCACTGACTGATTGAACGATTTCATTGAGAGAGAACATCGCCATGAGCAAGCAAACGTTGTCCTTCCAGGCAGAAGTGGCCCAGCTGCTGCACCTTGTCACCCATTCGCTGTACTCCAACCAGGAGATCTTCCTGCGCGAGCTGATCTCCAACGCATCGGACGCGTGCGACAAGCTGCGCTTCGAAGCCCTGAACAACAATGCCCTGTACGAAAACGCGCCCAACCTGGAGGTGCGCGTGAGCTTTGACAAGGCCGCCAAGACGCTCACCATCACCGACAACGGCATCGGCATGAGCCAGCAGGAGGCCATCGACCACCTGGGCACCATCGCCAAGAGCGGCACCAAGGACTTCATGGGCAAGCTCAGCGGCGACCAGAAGGCTGACGCCCAGCTCATCGGCCAGTTTGGCGTGGGCTTCTACTCCGGTTTCATCGTTGCCGACAAGATCACCGTGGAGTCGCGCCGCGCCGGCCTCAAGCCCGAAGAAGGCGTGCGCTGGATCAGCGGTGGCACGGGCGACTTCGAAGTCGAAACCATCACCCGCCCCGCCCGTGGCACCAGCATCATCCTGCACCTGCGCGACGACGCCGAAGAGTTCCTGAACGCCTGGAAGCTCAAGTCCGTCATCGCCAAATACTCCGACCACATCAGCCTGCCCATCCTGATGGAAAAGGAAGAGTGGAAAGACGGCGAGCTGATCAACCCCAATGACGAAAACGGCGGCCGCCAGCCCGGCGGCATGGTCAAGACGGGTGAGTGGGAAACGGTCAACAAGGCCAGCGCCCTGTGGACGCGGCCCAAGAAAGACATCACCGAAGAGCAATACGCCGAGTTCTACAAGACCATCAGCCACGACCATGAAGCGCCCCTGACCTGGGCGCACAACCGCGTCGAAGGCAACACCGAGTACACGCAGCTGCTGTACATCCCCGCCAAGGCGCCGTTCGATTTGTGGAACCGCGACAAGAAGGCGGGTGTGAAGCTGTACGTGAAGCGCGTCTTCATCATGGACGACGCCGAAGCGCTGATGCCCACCTACCTGCGTTTCGTCAAGGGCGTGATCGACTCGGCCGACCTGCCGCTGAACGTAAGCCGTGAGCTGCTGCAGGAAAGCCGCGACGTGCGCGCCATCCGCGAAGGCAGCACCAAGCGGGTTCTGAGCATGCTGGAAGACCTGGCCAAGCACGACAGGCACGAAGCCGCTGCGACCGAAGGCGCGGACGGCGTGACCGACGTGGTGAGCGAGGAAGACAAGGCCAAGGAGGGCAAGTACACCCAGTTCTACGCCGAGTTTGGCGCGGTGCTGAAGGAAGGCCTGGGCGAAGACTTTGCCAACCGCGAGCGCCTGGCCAAGCTGCTGCGCTTTGCCAGTACGACCAGCGACACGGTGACCGTGGGCTTTGCCGACTACAAGGCCCGCATGAAGGAGGGCCAGGAGGCCATCTACTACATCACGGCCGACACCCTGGCCGCCGCCAAGAACAGCCCGCAACTCGAAGTCTTCAAGAAGAAAGGCATCGAGGTGCTGCTGATGACTGACCGCGTGGACGAATGGGCGCTGAATTACCTGCACGAGTTCGACGGCACGCCGCTGCAGAGCGTGGCCAAGGGTGCCGTGGACCTGGGCAAGCTGCAGGACGAGGCAGAGAAGAAGGCTGCCGAGGAAGCCGCAGAAGCCTTCAAGCCCGTGCTGGCCAAGCTGAAAGAAGCTCTCAAGGACAAGGCAGAAGACGTGCGCGTTACCACGCGCCTGGTTGATTCCCCCGCTTGCCTGGTGGTGCAGGACGACGGCATGAGCACGCAGCTGGCGCGTTTGCTCAAGCAGGCCGGCCAAGAGGCGCCGCAGACCAAGCCTGTGCTGGAGGTGAATGCCGAGCACGCGCTGGTGAAGAAGCTGGACGGCAGCATGCACTTCCACGATCTGGCGCACATCCTGTTCGACCAGGCCCTGCTGGCCGAAGGCGGCCTGCCGGAAGACCCCGCCGCCTATGTGAAGCGCGTGAACGCCTTGCTGGTTTGATCCGTACCGAAGCAGGGAAATTAAGGGTCAAATTGGCCTCTGGCGCTTGTCCAGAAAGCGCTAGATGCTATCATTTTTAACAAAACAAAAACCCCGGCTGCCGCAATGGCAGGCCGGGGTTTTTGTTTGTGGACGGGGTGCGCGAGAGCCGCTCGGGCCCGGTGCGGCTTTTAGTCCTCCGGCTGGGCTTGTTCCAGGATGCGCGAGTGTGCGCGGTTGCGCTCCTGCGGGTCGGCGTCGATCAGCGTCTTGAGCGCGCCTTCGGGAGCGAGGCGCCCTTTGCGGCGGTCGTTCTTGACGGGGAGGTTGCGCCAGCCGGAGAGCACCAGCCAGTCCCACAGTTCACGGGACACCGGCTCGCTGACAGCCATCTTGATGTCGCCGCGCTGGATGGTGGACCCCACCTGCGGCAGCGGTCCCACGGGTGCGGGCTTGCGCTGCTGGCGGATGGAGAAGAGGTTACGAAGCAGATCCTTCATGGGTGGGCCGACTCGCTGGGGGAACAAAAGTACCGGCAGCATAGCCCACGTGGCACGCCCAGCTCAAGCGCGTGTCAGGACCGCAGCGGCGGGGCCGCGCCGGGCGGACCGCCCAGCAGGGTCTTCATCGCGCGCAGCTGCATCAGCCCGTCGCGCGCGGCGGCCTCCAGCGCCTGCAGTTCGGCCACCACGGCGTCGGCATCCTGCGCGCGCGCCGCGTCTTCCAGCGCCTGGGCCACGTCGTTGAGTTGCAGCAGGCCGAAGCTGCCTACCGAGCCGCCCAGGGCGTGGGCTTCTCGGCCCGTGGTCGCCCAGTCCTGGTCGTCCACCGCTGCGCGGATGAGGGCGATGCGGCGGTCGCAGTTGCGGATGAAATGTTCCACCAGCGTGCGCAGGCTGGGGGGGTCGAACAGGGTGAGCAGCTCTTCCAGCACGCGGGCATCGAAGGGCGCGCGCCTGGCCGGGCCGCCTGCGGGGGCTTTGTCGGGCTCTGTGCCGCGCGAACTGGGGCGGCGGGGCTGCAGCCAGGGCGCCAAGGCGCGCCATAGGTGGTCTTCCAGCAGCGGCTTGGCGAGGTAGGCGTTCATGCCGGCGGCAAAGGCGGCCTCGATGTCGGCGTGCGTGGCATTGGCCGTCATGGCAACGATGGGGAGGTGGCGCCAGGCGTCCTCGGCGCGCAGGGCACGCGTGGCGCTCAGCCCGTCCATCACGGGCATCTGGATATCCATGAGCACGGCGGTGTAGGTGCCGGGCGGGGCTGCGGCCAAACGGTCCATCGCCTCTTGGCCGTGGCGCGCCGAGTCTGCGGCCACACCGCCGTGTTCCAGCAGTCCGCAGGCCACCTGCAGATTGATTTCGTTGTCGTCCACCACCAGCACGCGGTGCGGGCCGGTGGGGGCGGCACCGGCGGTGGCGGTGGTGGCCGTTGTGGCGGCGGGCAGCGCCGCGGGGGCCGCAGCGCGCGGAGCGTCTGCATCCGGTGGGGACAGCGCAGGCTCGGGCGCGCGCTGCACCTGCGCCGTGAACCAGAACGTGCTGCCTTCGCCCGGCGTGCTGCGCACGCCCGCCGTGCCGCCCATCAGCTCGGCCAGCTGTCGCGATATCACCAGTCCCAGCCCCGTGCCCCCAAAGCGCCGCGTGATGGAGGTGTCCGACTGGCGGAATGGCTGGAAAAGCCGGCCCATCTGCGAATCGCTCAGGCCCAGGCCCGTGTCGCTGACTTCGCCGTACAGCATCAACGTGCTGCCGTTACTGCCGTTGCTGCCATCGCTGGCATCACTGCTGTTGTTCTTGTCGCTGTCGTTGCTGGCGCCTTGGCCGGTGGTGGCGGGGTGGCGTTGACCGGTGTCCGCATCGCCGTCTGCTTGCAGGCGCAGAACGATGACCACCTCGCCTTGCTCGGTGAACGTGATGGCGTTCTGCAGGTAGTTGATGAGGATCTGCGCCAGCCGCTGCGGGTCGCCCAGCAGGTGGTCTGGCAAACGGTCGTCGATCTCCACGCGCAGGTCCAGACCTTTGCGCAGGGCCTTGGGGGCGAGCAGGTCCGTCACGTCGGCCAGCAAGGGGTGCAGTGCGAAGGGGCGGTTCTCCAGCCGCAGGTGCCCGCCATCCGCCTTGGAGAAGTCCAGGATGTCGTTCACGATGCCCAGCAGGTGCTTGCTGGCGCGCAGCATCTGCTGCACGCGGTCATGCTGCGGCAGGCTCAGCGGCTCCTTCAGCGCCAGCTGGGCCAGGCCCAGGATGGCGTTGAGCGGCGTGCGGATCTCGTGGCTCATGACGGCCAGGAAGTGGGCGCGGTCGAGCGCTGCCTGTTCGGCCGTGTCCTTGGCATCGCGCAGCGCCTGGGCCTCCCGGCGGCGCTCGGTCACGTCCAGCCACACGCCGCTGAACAGCACCTCGCCCCCGGCCAGCGGCCGGGCCGTGGCTAGCGTGCGCAACCACCGCGGGCCTTGTGGGGTGGCGATCTGCACATCAAAGTCCACCGGCCGCAGCGAGTGAAAGCTGCTGGCAAACAGCGCACGCACCGCCGTCGGCGCGTCCGGCTGCGCCTCGGTCTCCACGGTGCAGCGTCCGTACGCCTGGTCGATGGGGCCGTGGGCTCCACTGCCGGCTCGGCGCAATGCCAGCACCGGCACGCCGGGCAGGTCGGCGGCCTTCTCGCTCACAAACAGAAAGCGGCAGTCCCCGTCCGCCCGCAAAGCGAGCTGGAACACCGCCCCCGGGATCGCGCTGGTCAGGTCCGCCAGCTGTTCGGAGCGGCTGCGCGCCTCGGCCCCGGCGGCCACTTCCTGGGCCAGGCGGTCGGCCTGCTGCATGCTGTCCCTGAAGACTTTCAGGGCGCGCGCCATGGTGCCCACCTCGTCGCGGCGGGCGGTGCCGGGGATGGCATCGCCGTAGTCGCGCGCGGTCAGACGGTCCATAGCGCGGGTCAGCTGTGCCACCGGTTGCGAAATCTGCGTGAACGCCACGTGGGCCGACAGCATCAGCATCAGGGCCAGGCCCAGCGTCACGGCCACGGTGGTGGCCCAGAGGGTGCGGTCCGTGGCCCGGTTGAGGTTCTGCACCGCTGTCTCGAAGTGGCCCATGGACTGCTGGCGCAAGGCGGCCAGTTCCTTGCGCAGGGCCTGCGCGGCCGGGTCGAACCGGTCGCGGGCAATGCGCTGGGCCAGGCTATCCCGCTGCAGCGCGGCAGCCTCGGTGGCCAGCAGGGCGTCTTCAAACAGGGCGTCGGCCTTGGCGGACAGCGCGGCCGTGGCTTGGCCGGCGGTGGTAGCTGGTGGCAGCACGTGCGGCTGCACAGCCACCAGCTGCGCGATGCCCTCCAGCTCGGCCAAAAAAGCGGTGCGGGTGGCGCGCAGCTGTTGGGCTGCCGTCTGGCGCCGGCCGGCGTCGGGGTCGAACAGGGCGGTGTGCACGATGCGCTCCGCCTCGGTCAGTACCTGTGCCGCGTCGCCCAGATGCGGGGCCAGCCGCATCTCGGCATCGATGAGCTCTCGGTAGCTGTGGTCCACCGCCCGCATGCTGAGCAGCGCATAGGACACCACAGCCACCGAGATCACGCCCATCAGGGCCACCAGCAATGCAATCTTGGTGGCCAACGGGCGGTGGAGGAAAAGGCGCTCGTAAATCATGGTGCCGGACGAAGGCCGGGGAGGAAGAAGAGACCCTGGCCCCGCACCATGCCACAAAGGCCGGCGGGCGTCACGCAATGAGACGCCACCTGCCGCGGCGTCTGCATGGGTGTCGCCAATGGCAACCCCGTTACGACCGTTACCCCAGGCCGCCGGTGGCTGCTGCCCCGGCGCGCCGCGTGGGAGCACGAAGAGCGGGGACGCAAGCAGAAGCGGGGGCGCAGAACGCGCAGGTTCCTCGAAGGCATGCGCGGCAGTTTAGGGGGCGCGTGGCGCAAACCATACGTTCACTTAGTTCCAAAAGTTAACGATTGTGGGCTGAGCTTCCCAGCGTCCCATCCGCCGATAGATTCGAGCCCTGCCTTCAGCCGCCACGGTCAGGGCGCGTCTTCGCACTCCCCTTGTCCACCTTTTTTTGCCGCCCCAAAAGGGCCTGGTGAGGTCGCGGCGTGGCTGAAATTTTCAGCAGTTCACATCAGGAGAATCTATGTTCAACCTTGTAGCGCGATGGCTTTCGCGCGGGCTTGCCGCGCGGAATCCCATACACCTCCATGAACGTGGTGCACACCCGTCCTTGTCCTGCTTGTCGTCGGCTCCTGCAGGCACTGCGGGGGGCCGTTCTGGCATGGCACGCCGGTTCCGCTGGCTGGCGCTGGCGGGCGGGCTGATCGCAGGCAATTTCCTCCTGGCCGGTACGGCCTCGGCACAGACCGATGTGTTGGTTAACCACAACGGTTTGTACGGCGGTGTGGACGCAGCCTTCGGCCCTGCGGGCGGCACCTTCACCTACCAGGCGCGGGTGCGCCACAACAGCGGGCCGACGGCCACCGGGGTGCTGCTCACCCAGCGGCTGCCTGTGGGGGGCGTGTTCAAGGGCTACTCCAGCAGCCCGGCGGGCATCACGTGCGCGCCTGTGCCTGCGCCCGACACGGTGCTGACCATGGCCAACAACACCCTGACCTGCAGTGTGGGCACGCTGGCCTCGGCAGACGGATTCAAGTGGGTGAACTTTGATGTGGTTCTGCCGGATGTGGGCACCAACTGGGAGGCCACGGCCAGCGCCACCCACTCTGGCACCGACCCCGATGCGGGCAACAACACCAACCTGCCGCGCAACTTCACCACCAACGCAGCGGCTGACCTGGGCGTCGAGCTTGTAGCCCCGGCCACGGTGGCCAACGGCGGCGCATTCAACTACACCATCAACACGGAGAATCTTGGCCCCAGCAGCATCCCTGGTGGCGGCCGCGTGGAGGTGACCTTCCAGATTCCCAACGGCGCCGTGATCACCGGCGTGCCCACGGGCGCGGGCTGGACCTGTACCCCAGGCACGGGCTACCCGCGCACCAGCGGCACGCTGGCGTGCACACGCCCCGGCGCGGTGGGCACGGGCGCGCTGCCCGCCATCACCGTGCCAGCCGCCGCCAACCAGAGCGGCAGCATTGCCGGCTCGGTCGCCATTGCGGGCTTCCAGACCAGCGGCACCGGCACCGCCGACCGCATGCCCGACGGTCAGAGCGCCAACAACGAAGACAACGCCGTGATCTCCGTGACCGGCGGCGACTTTGTGGACGTGTCGCTGCAAAAGACTGTGACCCCGTCCATCGTGGACGCGGACGCGAACACCAACGTCACCTACACCCTGACCCCGCGGCGGGAGGGCGGTAGTATTCAGCCCTACGGCATGGTGCTGACCGACGTGCTGCCCGCAGGAGTGACCTTTGTCGCGTTCTCGGCGGGCAACTCACCAGCCTGGGCATGCGGCCACAATGCGGGCACCATCACCTGCACGCACAGCAGCACGGCTGGCGCGCCCTACACCGGCGCCAACTTCGCGGCCATGCCGGCCGTGAGCTTCACTGCCACGGTCGCAGCCGGGGCTACCGGCACCGTGATTAATGTGGGCACGATCGACCTGCCCCCGGCGCTGGGCGAAGTCAACACCAGCAACAATGCGGACGACGTGAGCGTCACGCGCAGCGACACCGCGCAACTGCAGATCACCAAGACCGCGCCCACACGCCCGGTACAGGCCGGCCAGAACTTCACGTTCAACCTGGCCGTGCGCAACAACGGCCCCATGAACATCAACGCGGGCCAGGCTATCACCGTGACCGAAAACCCGGGCGCGGGGCTGACCATCGTCAACATGACCGTGGCCGACATGGTCAACTGGAACTGCTCGTCCGCCACCGTGTGCGACTACACAGGCGGCCTGGCCAACGGCGCCACGCTCAACGTCACAGTGACGGCCAACGTCACCGCCGCGGCCGGCACGCATGCCACCTTCAGCAACACCGCAGGCGCAGGCGTCACGGGCCGTGACAGCACGCCGGTGAGCAACGGCGCGACGGTGGTGGTCTCCAATGAGACTGCCGACGTGGGCATCGTCAAGACTGTCACCTCGCCGGTGGGGCCCATCGCCAGTGGCGATACGGTGAGCTACAACCTGCGCGTGACAAACAACAGTGCTGCCACAACGGTGACGGGAATTACCGTCACCGACGTGCTCAACGGCCTGGTGCGTCAGGATGAAGGTGGCACCGTGGACACGCCCACCGTGGGCTCGCCCCGCTATCCGGGCGGCGGCTTTGTGTCTGCCACGCCCGGCGCGGGCGCGGTATGCCCTGCACCCACGGGTGGTGCCAACAGCGAGTCCCGCACGCTGACCTGCACCATCGCCACGCTGGCGCCCAGCGCCTCCGTGGATATCGCCGTGGTGATCCGCCCTAAGGTGGCCGCCAGCGGCACCTACAACAACACCGCCACCGCGCGCTCCAGCGATATCAACGACAACGATGGCAGCAACGACTCCAGCACCGTGGGTATCGCCGCCACCGCGCTGGTGGACCTGGTGGCCTTGAAGCAGGTGTCGCCCCTCACGGCAGCCGCAGGCGCGCCGCTGACCTTCCTGGCCACGGTGCGCAATGACGGGCCTTCGTCGGCGCAGGCCGTCACCATGGTCGATACGCTGCCTGCCAACGCCGTGGTGATCGGCACCCCTACCGTGTCTGACGGCGGTTCCTGCACCCTGGGCGGCGGCGCGGCCGCCACGCCCCGCACGGCGGGCGGCACGCTGAACTGCTCTTGGCCGGCCGCCGTGCCCAGCCGCGCGCAGCGCACCGTCACGTTCCAGATGCGGTCGCTGGGCGACCTGCCGGCCAACACCGTTGTGCACAACGAGATCACCGTGGCCACCACCACGCCCGAGCTGCGCACTGACAACAACAGCGCATCGGCAGACGCCACGCTCACGCGTGCCGAGCTCGACGTGACGCTGGGCATGAGCCACACCAACGACGGCCTGCTGGCCGGTGAAGGCACGCGCTACACGATCACAGTGACCAACGCGGGCCCTTCCTACGCCACCAACGTGGTCATGGTCGACACCTTCCCCACCAACCTGAGCCCCTCGGTGCCGTCCACGGCCACCTTCAGTTACCAGGGTGGCCTGTCGATTGGCGGTGCTGCCAGCTCCGTGACCGGGACCGTGGCCTGCACCCAGCCCGCCGTGGGAGCCACCAGCGGCCCGCTGCAGTGCACGATCCCGGTACTGCCACCGGGCGCAAGCGTGACGATCAGCTTCGACATGAACGCGCAGTCGCTGCCCGCCGGTGCCAGCACGGGCACCATCTACCACCGCGCCACGGTCACGCCGTTCGAGACGGAGTGGCTGAGTAACGGCAACGACGTGATCGTGAACAACACGACCACCGATCGGACGTCCATGAGCCTCACGGCCAACAACGTGGACCTGGGCATTACCAAGCAGGGCCCGGACGGCCCGGTGAATGCGGGCGACACGGTGGTGTACACGCTCACCGTGACCAACTACGGCCGGGCGGCCCAGTCCCCTGCTGGTGCGACGGTGACCGATGTGCTGCCCGCAGGACTGGATTTTGTGAGCGCATCGGCCGGCTGCAGCTACAACGCCGGAACGCGCACCGTGACTTGCAGCGTGCCCCAACTGGCGCAGAGTGCTGATGCCGTTTTCACCTTGACCACGCAGCTGGCGACGCCGTACACCGGCGCCCGCCCGCTGGTGAACGAGGCCACGGTGACGGTGGCCGGTGATGGCAACCCCGACAACAACACCGCGCGCAAGACCACCACACTGCCACCACCGCCGGGCGGCGTGGCCAGCATTCCGACGCTGTCGGAATGGGGTCTGATCCTGATGTCAGTGCTGCTGGGCCTGATGGCCTGGAGGCAGTCGGTGCTGGCGCGGCGCCGCTGAGGCCGCGGGGCCGCTCATGGCTCCCGGGCCAGCATGCCGTATGGGTGTGCTGGCCCTTTTGTTTTTGTGAAGGGAGACGGGTTGCCGATAATGCGCGCTTCGCCCGTGATTTTCGTGCTCCCGCCATTCCCGTCAAACCCACTGAGATAGCTTTCCCATGCTGCGGTTCTTCCTGTTGTTCGTGTTTCTGCAGCTTTCGCTGTTCGGCATCAACATGCTGGGCGTGGTGCAGCAGCACGTGGTGCTGCCCTGGACCGCGTTGCTGGCGCGCATCTGTGTGGGGCTCGTGACCTTGTTTGACTCCACCGCGGCCGCCGCCGGAAAAGTGCTGTGGAACACGGTGACCGGCTTCGGCGTGTCGATCGAGCCCGGCTGCAACGGTATCGAAGCCTGCATCGTGCTGTTTGCGGCGGTGATCGCCTTCCCATCGACCTGGCGGCACAAGCTGCTGGGGCTGGCCCTGGGGTTCGTGGCAGTGCAGGGGCTCAACGTGGTCCGGGTGATCAGCCTGTTCTACCTGGGCCAGTGGAACACCGCCGTGTTCAACTTTGCGCACGAGTACCTGTGGCAGGCACTCATCATGCTGGATGTGCTGATCGTGTGGCTGCTATGGGTGCGTGCGGGCAGCAAGGCGCAGGCGCGGTCCGAGCCGCCGCAGCCGCCTGACGAGCCGCCCGCTCCGCCACCACAACCGGTGCAGCCGGTGGCCCCGCGCGCCGCGCCTGCTGGCCCGCTGGTGAGTTCGTCGCTGGACCTGTCGCCGCCCGTGCGGCCTTCGGCCTGAGCGGCGCTCCTGGACTGAACGGAGTGCCCATGCGACGCCCTTCCGCATTGACGATTTTTGTGCTGTCCGCCTTTGGGTGGATCGTGGTTCTCACGCTGGCCTGGTCCCAGGTGTCGGCCTGGACTTCGTACCCGGTGGGGGTGCTGTCGCACATCGCACTGGAGCAGGGTGCACCCATGTGGGTGCGCCAGGTCCACCTCAAGCCCGGCGCCATGGAGGTGGACACCGCCATCGAGGTGCCAGTGGCCCAGGCTGGTGGCCAGCGCGGCGAGATCACCATCGAGGCCAGCCCGGGACGCTATGCATACGGCTTGCCGATTTTTCTGGCGCTGCTGCTGGCCGCGCGCGGCCCGGGGCGTATGGTGCGTGCGGTGGCGGGCTATGTGCTTCTGCTGCCGTTCCAGGCGCTTAGCCTGACCATGTATTCGCTCATGCAGATGCTGCTGGCCGCCCAGCTCAACCTGCGTGCGCTGCGCATCTCGCAATGGCAGATGGAGGCCATCGTCTACGGCTACCAGGTGGGTGCCCTGGTGCTGCCCACGCTGGTGCCCATCCTGCTGTGGCTGTGGCTGGACCGGCGGTTCGTGAACGATGTGCTGGTGCGCGGCTGGCGCGAGTCCTTGGCCACGCCGTAGGGAATCTAGGCACGCCGCGCTCCGGTGCGCGGGGCGCCGGACTCTCAGGCACCCATCTCCGCGTTCGCATCCACGCTCACCGGGTCCAACCGGTAGCCCAGCCCGTAGATGGCGGTGATGATGTAGCCGTTGGCGGGAGTGAGTTCGAGCTTGCTGCGCAGGCGCGAGATGTGGGTGTCCAGTGACCGCGACGGCGCTTCGGCGTTGTCGCCCCACACCACTTCGCGCAGATGCCCGCGGGACAGCAGGCGGCCCGGGTTGCGGAACATGAAAAGGGCGAGCTCGTATTCGCGGTTCTTCAGCTCCACCGCTTGGCCGTGCAGGTACAGCGCTCGCTGTTCGCCATCGAAGCAGTAGGCCCCGAACACCAGGCGCGTGCCCAGAGCCTCTGGATAGGCGCGGCGCAGCAGCGCCGTTACGCGGGCCACCAGCTCGCCCATGCGCAGCGGTTTGGTCATGAAGTCGTCCGCGCCGCGGGTCAGGGCCTCAATCACGTCGCGTTCGTCCTGGCGGCGGGTGATGAACAGAATGGGCAACTGCAGGCCGTGCAGCTGCCGCACCGACTGAACCACCTCCGTCCCCTCCATGTCCGGCAGGTGCCAGTCCACGATCAAGAGGTCAAAGGTCTCCTGCTGCACGTCCTTGAGCAAACTCGCACCGTCCGCGTAGGTGTGGCAGACGTGCTGGTGGTGCTCCAGCGCGCCTTTGATCAGGTCCAGCAGGATCGGGTCGTCGTCAAGAACTGCAATGCGCATGGTGGTGGTCAATGCCGGGGCGGCGGTACGCCGGACGGCGTGCTTCAAACGGGTTTTCCTCGGGGTGCGAGGTCCCTGATCTTGCCCGACATCGGTGGCCCGCGCCTTGGTGTTGACAATCGTTTGCATTGGTTCCGGGGGAGGGCTACGCTTGCGCATCACTGTTCTCCATCATGCCGAAAGTGGGGCTTCCTGCATCGCCTCGATCTGCTCGATAAGCATGTCCACCTGCCCGCGCCAGTAGTCGCTGCTGCCAAACCACGGGAAGTTGGCTGGGAAGATTGGATCTTGCCAGCGGCGTGCGAGCCAGGCGCTGTAGTGGATGAGGCGCAGCGTGCGAAGCGGCTCAATCAGCGCGAGCTCGCGGCGGTCAAAGCTGCGGAACTGCTCGTAGCCGTCGATCAGCGCGCCGAGCTGGTGGGTGCGTTGGCGGCGGTCGCCCGACAGCAGCATCCACAGGTCCTGCACGGCCGGGCCCATGCGCGCGTCGTCCAGGTCCACAAAGTGCGGGCCACCGCGGCCCCATTCGTCGAGCGGTGTCCACAGGATGTTGCCGGGGTGGCAGTCGCCGTGCAGGCGGATGGTGGTGGAATTTTTCAAGCCAAATTGGCCTCCAGCGCTTGATGGGTAAGCGCTGGCAGCTATCAAATCAAGAGCTATATCGCATTGCGCCTTCCAGGTGGCCTGCATGTCGAGCGGAATGATCTCGTTCATCAGCAGCCAGTCGCGCGATGCGGTGCCAAAGGTCTCCAGGTCCAGCGTGGGCCGGTGCACAAACGGCTGGGCCGCGCCCACGGTGTGGATGCGGGCCAGAAAGCGGCCGATCCATTCGAGCACCTCGAAGTCGTCGAGCTCAGGCTGGCGCCCGCCGCGCCAGGGGCTGACGGAAAACGCAAAACCGTCGTGCTGGTGCAGGGTGGCGCCGTTCAGCCCCAGCGGGCCCACGGCGGGCACTTCGGCGGCCATCAGCTCGGCGGCAAAGGCGTGTTCTTCGAGGATCTGCGCCTCGCTCCAGCGGCCCGGGCGGTAGAACTTGGTCACCACCCGCTCGCCGTCTTCCAGCGTGACCTGGTACACCCGGTTTTCGTAGGACGACAGGGCCATGAGGCGGCCGTCGCCGTACAGGCCCACGCTGGCCAGCGCGTCCAGCACGTGATCGGGGGTGAGGCGGGCGTAGGGGTGTTCGTCGTTCGAGGTGTTGGCAGAGGTGTCGGAGGGCAATGGGGTCATGCCCCATTGTCGCCGCGGCGCCCTTGGCGGCCGGGCATGGCGTTTCAGCCCGGCAGCATCGTCGCGACATGACCGGCGCGCGGGTCGCCGCTGCCCGCCAGCACGCTCGCAAACAGCGCCTGCGTGGCCTGGGGCCCTGTATGGTGCTGCACCACCAGCCAGGGCTGCGGCCCGGCCGACACGGCGGTGCTGAACTGCTTCCACGCCGCCACCAGGCGCTCGTTCAGGCCCTGAGCGCCCCAGTCGGTGTTGCGCTTCTTGACCTGGGCGGGGGCGAAGAACATCACCGGGCGTGGGCCGGGCAACTGGCCTGCGCCGCCCAGGTCCTGCACGTGGCTGGCGCCCACCGAGCAGCTGTAGGCCAGGCCCGTGAAGTGGGCGTGGATGCGCTGGCGCAGGCCCACGCTGCCCGCAAAGTCGATGTACACGCTGGGCGTGGCACCGTCGATGCTGTCCAGTGCGTCGTAGGTAACCACGCGGCTGTAGCAGCCCAGGCTTTCGCAAAAGGCCACATTGCCGGGCGAGGTGAGGCCGATGACCTCGATGCCTTCGCGCTGCGCGAGCTGGAACGCGGTGCCGTAGGCGGTTTTGCTCGACGCGCTGGACAGCAGCATGCGCCGAGCGCCAAAGAACTGCTGGTCGGCCAGAAAGTCGTCGATGAGCCACGAGGTGATGAACAGCGGCCGCAGCAGTGCCTGTACGTCCTCGTTGTCGGCGCGGTACAGCCCGTCGGTGCTGGTGCGCAGGTAGTGGTTGTAGACCGCATGCAGGCCCGCGCGGTGGGGGGCGCCGTCGCTGAAGCCCGTGGGGTTGACGCGCTGGGGCGAAAGCACCGCCTGGTCGGCCATGGGCCAGTAGCCGTAGAGGCGTTCGCCCACGGCCACCTCGGGGTGCAAGGACTCGATCACCTTGCCAAAGCCCCACACGGGCACGATGCCCCAGCCGACCTCCCCAGTGGGGAAGAACTGCCAGTAGTTCAGCATGTCGCCCAGCGCGGCGTAGGTGATGTTGTTGGCCGTGAGGGCGAACGACTCGACCCGCACGCGCACCTGGCCGCTTTCCAGCGGGGTGTCATCGGTGGTCAACAGGCGGGTGGTGGCCAGCTGGTCCTGGCGCACGAGTAGGGTGGTGGTGCTCATGCTGCGACGCTAAACGAAACGGCCCGCAGGCTCAACACCTGCGGGCCGCCTGTGCGACACGGTCTGGGTCTATTACGCAGAGCGCGCGGGTTTGTCCAGCGCCAGCACCAGGCCCAGCGCAATGATCGCGGGCAGCGCCTGGCTGAAGAAGATCTTGGGCGCTGCGGTGGCGGCGCCAAACACCCCGGCCACGATCACGCAGGCCAGGAAGAAGATCTTGAACACCCGGTTGCCGGTGAACAGCCCAAAGAGCAGACCGGCCGCCAGAAAGCCGTTGTACAGCCCCTGGTTGGCCGCCAGCGTGGTGGTGGCGTCTGCGAACTCTTGGGTCAGGTTGAAGGTTTTCATGCCCAGGGGCTTGTTCCAGAAGAACATTTCGAGCACGAGGATGTACACATGCTCGATGGCCACCAGGGCCACCGCGATGCGGGGAAGCAACTGGCGGCCCATGGCTTACACCAGCGTGATGGTCACGTCGATGTTGCCGCGCGTGGCGTTGGAGTAGGGGCAGACCTGGTGGGCTGCGTCCACCAGCTTCTGGGCGGTTTCCTTGTCCAGGCCGGGCAGGCTGATGGCCAGGCGCGCGGCGATGCCGTAGGCGTTCGGGATGGGGCCCAGGTCGACTTCAGCGTCGATGGAAACGTCTTGGGGCACGGGAATGCCGATCTTGCCACCCACAGCCTTCATCGCGCCGATGAAGCAGGCTGCGTAGCCGGAGGCAAACAGCTGCTCGGGGTTGGTGCCGGTGCCGGACGTGCCGGGCGAGGACAGCTTGACTTCCAGGCGGCCGTCATCGGTCTTGGCGGCGCCATCGCGGCCACCGGTCACGTGCGACTTGGCGGTGTACAGGACTTTTTCGAGCTTGGTCATGGTGTCTTCCTTGCGGTTGTTGCCCACTGGCGGGCGGTGGAGGGAATCGGTTCTTGCGTTGTCTGCAGGCCGTCAGCGTTGCTCGCTGAGCCGGTCCCGCAGTTGCTTGAGTTCGGAGGTCAGGGCCGTCAGCTCGGCAATCGAGCACTGGCTGCTTTGCAGCACACAGGGCGGAATGGCCTCGGCCTGGTCACGCAGCGCACGGCCCTCGGCGGTAAGGGTGATGCGCACGCGGCGCTCGTCCTGCACATCCCGCAGACGGGCGATCTGGCCCTGGGCCTCCAGGCGCTTGAGCAGCGGCGTGAGCGTGCCGGAGTCCAGGAACAGGCGCTCGCCCAGCTCGGATACGGTGACGCCGTCCTGCTCCCACAACACCAGCATCACGAGGTACTGGGGGTAGGTGAGGCCGATGCGGTCGAGCAGCGGCTTGTACAGCTTGGTCATCGCGAGGGAGGCAGAGTACAGCGCAAAGCAGACCTGGTTGTCCAGCCGCAGGATGGCGGGGCTGGGAGTGGTGGGGGTGCTGTGGCTGGGCATGGGGTGAATTGTGGGCGCAAATTCAATTGTGCACAATTGAATTGTGAAAAACTTTGTTAACGCAGGGGATTGTGTCGGTGGGGGAGCGGCGCTGCGCCATCGGTGCTATTCGCGCGCTCCGCATGTGCATACGGGAGCGCTGGGTCCACGCCCCGTTCGAGGGAATCTGCTATCAATAGCAGAGCTGCCAGCGCAATATTTATGAGCGCTGGTGGCCGATTGGGCTTAATTTGGCAAGTGGCGGTTCAGACGCCAACGAACCATCAGTCCATCACCGCCTGCTGAACTGCGCGGGACGTCGCTCGACAAACGCGCGCACGCCTTCGGCCGCATCCTCGCTGTTGGCCAGTTGCTTTTGCACCGGGATGAAGTCCGCCACCGCAGCCGCCTGGCCTTGTTCGATGGCCTTGAGCACATTCAGGCGCGTGGCCACCACCGCGCGCGGCGCCTGGGTGGCAATGCGCTGGGCAATCGCCAATGCCTCGTCCAGTTCCTGGCCAGCCGGCACCACTTTCTGCACAAAGTTCAGGCGGTACGCCTCGGCGCTGCCGAACTCGTCGGCAGTCAGCAAGTGCAGCAGCGCGTTGCCCGTGCCCGCGCGCTCGGCCATGCGCAGCGTGGCACCGCCCGTGGCCATGATGCCGCGCTGCACTTCCATCTGCGAGAAACGGCAGTTGTCAGCCGCCACCACGATGTCGGCGCCCAGCATCAGCTCGATGCCCACGGTGAAACAGATGCCCTTGACGGCCACGACCATGGGCTTGGTGCGGCGCCGGTAGCCGGGCAGGCCGTAGTCGTGGGGCTCCACCAAGCCTTCAGGGATGGCTTTCTCGCCGCGCTGCATGTAGGCGCTCACGGCCGGCAGGTCCAGCCCGGCGGTGAAGTGGTCGCCAAACGCGTGCAGCACACCGACGCGCAGGGCGGGGTCGTCATCGAGGCGGGTGTAGGCCTCGGCAAGCTGGCGGAACATCGGCGGCGTCCAGCCATTGCGTTTGGCAGGCCGGTTGATGCCGATCAGCAGCACATGGCCGATGACTTGGGTGTCGATGTTGCCCTCGGGCGGGGGCGTGATGGGGGTGATGTTTGTCATGGGCGCAGGTCTCCTGGCCCATGATTGAAAACGCAATGGAAACTGCGCGCCGTCCCGCGAGGGACAGCGCGCTGACGGCCGTCAGTAGGTGTAGACGCCCTGGCCTGTTTTGCGGCCCAGGCGGCCTGCGGCCACCATTTCCTTGAGCAGCGGACAGGGGCGGTACTTGCTGTCGCCAAACTCGGTCAGGTACACGTCCATCACGGCCAGGCACACATCCAGGCCGATCATGTCCGCCAGCGCCAGTGGGCCGATGGGCTGGTTGCAGCCCAGCTTCATGCCCGCATCGATGTCCTCGGGCGTGGCCAGGCCTTCCGCCAACACAAAGAACGCTTCATTGATCATGGGCACCAGGATGCGGTTGACCACAAAGCCGGGCGCGTTCTTCACGGTGATGGGGCTCTTGCCCAGGGCCTCGGCCAGGGCCTTCACGGCGTCGTGCGTGGCATCGCTGGTCTGCAGGCCACGGATGATCTCCACCAGCGCCATCATGGGCACGGGGTTGAAGAAGTGCATGCCGATGAAGCGGTCGGCGCGGTTGGTGGCTGCTGCGAGCTTGGTGATGGAGATGGATGAGGTGTTCGAGGCAACGATCACCTCAGGCGCCACGATGGCATCCACCTGCTTCAGGATCTTGAGCTTGAGCTCGTAGTTCTCGGTGGCGGCTTCGATCACGAGCTGCGCGGCCTTCAGGTCGTCGTAGCTGGTCGAGGTCTTGATGCGGGCGAGCGCGGCGGCCTTGTCGGCCTCGGTGATCCTTTCCTTCTTGATCAGGCGGTCCAGGCTGCCGGCCACGGTGGCCAGGCCCTTTTGCACTGCAGCATCCGAAATATCGACCATCACCACGTTGATGCCCGACACCGCGCAGGCCTGCGCAATGCCATTGCCCATGGTGCCCGCGCCGATGATGCCTACGGTCTGAATCGTCATATAGAGAGCCCTCTTCAAAGTGAAACGGATGGGCAGGATGGTAAGCCGAATCGCACGGTCGTTCGGTTATCGTGGCCCCGGCCGCCTTGCGAAGGGGCGCAGGAGACACCACAGCATGTTCGACTACATCATCATCGGCGGCGGCTCGGCGGGCTGCGTGCTGGCCGGCCGACTGAGCGCAGACCCCGCCGTGCGCGTGTGCCTGCTGGAGGCCGGCCCGGCCGACAGCAGCGTGCTCATCCACTGCCCTGCAGCGCTGGCCGTGATGGCCAAGTTCGAGCTGAACGGCTGGGGCTTTAACACCACGCCGCAGGCGGCGCTGAACAACCGGCGCGGCTACCAGCCACGCGGCAAGGTGCTGGGGGGCTCCAGCTCCATCAACGCCATGGTCTACATCCGGGGCCAGCATGCCGACTACGACCATTGGGCCGCAGAGGGCAACCCGGGCTGGGGCTGGGAGGACGTGAAGCCGTATTTCCTGAAAGCCGAGCACAACGAGCGCGGCGCCGACGCCTGGCACGGGCAGGGCGGGCCTTTCAACGTGGCGGACCTGCGCTCGCCCAACCGCTTCAGCCACCACTTCACCGAAGCGGGTGTGCAGGCGGGGTATCCGCACAACACCGACTTCAACGGTGCCACGCAGGAAGGCGTGGGCCTGTACCAGGTCACGCACAAGAACGGCGAGCGCCACAGCGCGGCCAAGGGCTACCTCACGCCGCACTTTGCGCGCTCCAACCTGCAGGTCATCACCGGTGCCCACGCCACGCGCATCCTGTTCGAGGGCACGCGCGCCGTGGGTGTCGAATACCGTCAGGGCGGTGCCTTGAAGCAGGTGCGTGCGGGGCGCGAAGTGCTGCTGAGTGCGGGCGCACTGTTGTCGCCGCAGCTGCTGATGTTGTCGGGCGTGGGGCCTGCCGCACACTTGCAGCAACACGGCATCCCGGTGCTGCATGACCTGCCCGGCGTGGGCCAGCATCTGCACGACCATCCCGACGTAGTGCAGGTGCTGGACGCTCCCGATCTGAAGGACCTGTTTGGCCTGTCGCTGTCTGGCATGGTGCAGACGCTGCGCGGCATTGTCGAATGGCGCAAGCACCGCACCGGCATGTTGACCACCAACTTTGCCGAGGCGGGGGGCTTCCTCAAGAGCGACCCATCCGAGTCAGAACCCGACCTGCAGCTGCACTTTGTGATCGGCAAGCTGGTGGACCACGGGCGCAAGACCGTGTTTGGCCACGGCTACTCGGCCCATGTGTGCCTGCTGCAGCCCAAGAGCCGGGGCTCGGTCACGCTGGCCAGCCGCGACCCCATGGCCTTGCCCTTGGTGGACCCGAACTTTCTGGCCGACCCTGACGACATGGCGCGCATGGTGCGCGGCTTCAAGCAGACCCGCGCCATCCTGTCGCAACCAGCGCTCGCGAAGTTCGGCGCCAAGGAGCTGGCGGCCTCGGCCAATGCGCGCACCGATGCCGAGATCGAGCAGTTCATCCGCCAGTACGCCGACACCATCTACCACCCCGTGGGTACCTGCCGCATGGGGCCTGGGCCGCTGGATGTGGTGGATGCCGAACTGCGTGTGCATGGCCTCGCGGGCCTGCGCGTGGTGGATGCATCCATCATGCCGCGCATCGTGAGCGGCAACACCAACGCGCCCACGGTGATGATTGCGGAGAAGGCGGTGGACCTGCTGCGTGCGCGGGTGTGAAGGAATTCACGTTTGCGGCGCTGAACGCGATTTTTAAGGTTCGCAGAAGGTCTGCTTAAGGAGTTTTTAACAGGCAAAACGGCCGCGCGTTCCTAGACTTCTTTTCATGGAAGCGGGTGCATGGTGCACCCGGCCCGGCACCCCTCAAAGCAGGGTGTCGAGAGGCCCCACGAGGCCATGAAAGAAGCACATGAAGATTGATGCCCGCGAAATTGCCGCACTGACCCAAGCCCAACCCGCTGCGCCCCGCATGGACATGTACGCCAGCATCCACAAGGCGCTGCGCGCCTTCATGGCCGACACGCTGCTGGGCCTAGGCCGCATGGATGTGGACGACGACCTGGAGTTTGCCCAGACCTGCGACCGCGTGATGCAGCTGCTGGACCTGTGCCGCGCGCACCTGCACCACGAGAACCAGTTTGTGCACGCAGCCATGGAGGCGCGCCAGCCCGGCTCCAGCCAGAGCATTGCCGGTGAACATCTGGAGCACGAACAGGCCATCGTCGCTTTGGCAGACGGCGTGAACCACCTGATGGCCTGCGCCAAGCCCGCACGCCCAGCCGCCACCCTGGCCCTGTACCGCCAGCTGGCGCTGTTTGTGGCGCACAACTTCGAGCACATGCACGAGGAAGAGACTGCGCACAACCGCGTGCTCTGGCAGTGCTACACCGACGCGGAACTGGCGGGCGTGCACGATGCGCTGGTGGCCTCGATCCCCCCGCACGAAATGATGTTGGTCGCCCGCTGGATGGTGCCCTACATGTCGCCGGTCGAGCGCTCGGCCATGCTGTCGGACATGCAACAGCATGCGCCCGCCCCCGTGCTGGCCGCAGTGCTGGCGCAGGTGCAGCCGCACCTCACGCAGCCCGAGTGGACCAAGCTCATGCGCAGCCTGGGCCTGCCGGTGGTGCCGGGTCTGGTGCACTGACTTTGAGAAATCAGTGGCGTGAAGGCGTCAGGCGTCTTCCAGCACCACAGGGCGCAGCACGCACAGCCGAAAACGCCCGCGCCCCGTTTTTTCGATGTGGATGTGTGGGCAGTTCTCTTGCAGGCGGCGCTGCAGCAACAGCAGGCGGGCTTCCAGGTTGTCGGCCACATCGGGCAGGCGCAGGGCGGGGTCCAGCCGCAGTTCGCGGTTGGTGAAGTCCACGCGCCCGGTGTGCTGGTGGTCGCGCAGCAGCTTCCACACGATGGCGCCCGCCACGCCCTTGATCAGGTAGTTGTCGTTGATGAAAACGCTGTCGTTGGCCGCAAAGTGGCGCACCCGCAGTGCGCTGCCGCTCACCGGCGGTGCCGCCGTCGGAGCAGGCAGCGGCTCGGGCGCATCGGGCGCGGCCTGCAGCAGGTCGATGGCCGCGGCCAGCTGGCCCGCAATGGCCACCAGCAGGTCCTCATCCTCAAAGCCAAAGCGCATGTCCTCGGGGCTCTCGGCAAACAGCACGCCCAGCAGGCGCCCGGCCGACAGCAGCGGCACTGCCACCTGGCTGTGCGGCTCTGGCAGGCCGGGGTAGGGGATGTCCATGCCGCGCAGCGGGGGCGCATCAGGCGCGGCATGCGCGTCCATGCTCTCGCGGATGGCGTGGCTGTACAGGGCAGCGTGCGTCATGTGGCTGATGCGCACCGGCGTGCGCTCGCGCGCGGCCATGCCGATCACCCCTTGGCCCAGCCGGATCTCGGAGCCCACACCCGACGTGGCGTAGCCGCAGCTGGCCACCGTATAGAGCTGCTGGGCGCTGGCGTCCAGCATCAGCACCATGGCGTGCTGGATGCCCAGCTTGTCCTGCAGACCCTGCAGCGCGCCTTGCAGCAATTCGTCCAGCCCCGTGCAGCGCGCGATGCCTTCGCTGCACAGACGCAGCGTGTGCAGCAGCCCGGAGCGTGGCGCGGGTGCCGGCAGGCCTTCGCCCGCCACCGATTCGATGCGCTCCACGGCGTAGATGTCGGCGCCCTTGAGCTCAAACACCTCGGCCATGCCCGAATACGACGCAATGCCCGCCAGCTGCGCGCGCATGCTCTCGAACACCGGGCCGCTGTCCTCGGTGCGTTCGTACAGCAGGTGCAGGCGGTAGAAGTGGGCAGTGAGCGGGTCCAGCACCAGCACGGACGCACGCGGATTGCGCAGGATGTTCTGGCGGGTCTTGTTGAAGAACTGGAACGACAGCGCCACATGCGCCGCATCCACATAGACCACCTGCGAGATGTAGGCCACGTTGGGCGTGCCGTCGGGGTCGCAGGTCGCCATGATGGCGGGAATCGCACCCTCCAGGCAGGGGCGGATGCTGTGCAGGGACGGCGCTGCGGTGCTCATGGCTGCGGCGTAGGTGGTGACGGTGATGTGGGTGGCGAACACAACTCCGCACCTGCGCGCGGGCCCGGCGTCTGGTCGAACGCGCTGGTGGGCGTGAAGCTCACGGCCACCACATCCTGCAGCGGCGCTGCCAGCATGGCCGCTACATACTGCGGCCCGTAGCCGACCTGGCCCACCTCCTGCACCATGGACTGCAGGTAGGCCTGCAACACGGGCACGTCGCCGTCATGGGCCGGGCGCTGCGTGGTCCGGCGGGCCTTGAGCTGCAGCGTCTGGTGGGTGGACGGCACGCTGAACACCACGGCAATCTCTCCAGTGTGCGCAATGTCCTGCAGCAATTGTTCAGACTGGCTGCTCCGCAGGTACACCGTGACCTCCTGCCCATCGTCGCTGATGTGGCTGCCCACGGCCCGCATGATGCTCGGCCGCAGGGCCGCGTCGCGTGACGCCACGATGGCCGACACGCCCTTGGCCACCATGGCGATATGGCTGGGGCCGAGCAGCGCGGTCATGCCTTGAAGCGCTTGCGGGTCAGGGCCAGAGCCACCCAGAAGGCCACCACGGTGGTCACCACCAGCACCAGGCCGTGGCGCAAGGGGTGGGCGGGCCACTGGTCCATGAACAGCGGGCGTACCAGCTCGACCGCGTTGGTCAGCGGCAGCCAGTCGGAGATGGTACGCACGATGGGGGGCAACTGCTCGCGCGGGAAGAAAACGCCCGAGAGAAACATCATGGGCGTGAGCACCAGCGTGAAGTAGTAGGTGAAAAAGTCATACCCCTTGGCCAGCGCATTGAAGATGAGCGCAATGCTGGAGAACATGATGCCCACGAACAGCAGCACCGGCCAGGCCACCAGCAGCTTAGGGCTGTGGCTGATCCCCAGGGCCAGCATCACACCCAGGATGGCCGTCACGGTGAACAGCGCCTTGAACGCCGCCCACAGCATCTCGGCCAGCACCACGTCGTCCAGGCTCACCGGCGCGTTCATGATGCCGTCCCAAGTCTTTTGCACGTGCATGCGCGAGAAGGCCGAGTACAGCGCCTCAAAGCTGGCCGCGTTCATGGCGCTCATGCAGATCGATCCGCTGGCCAGGAACAGGATGTAGGGCACCTTGGTGTCACCCGCCGCGCCGCCCACGTTCACCTGCCCCACCAGGGCCCCCATGCCGTAGCCAAAGGCCACCAGCCACATCAGCGGCTCGGCAATATTGCCCACCAGGCTGGGGATGGCCAGCTTGCGCCAGACCAGCAGGTTGCGCAGGAACACGGGCCACCAGCGCACGGACAGGCTGGGCGGGCGCCACACCGACGGCGGGGGCGGGGCCACAGAGGCCACGGAGGACGGGGTCACGGTTTGCATTCGCTTATTGTGCGGTGTTAGCGGGCGGGCGCACAGTCCCCGATGTGTTCCTGCCCGCCCGCTGGGCACGTCCATTGCTTGGGTGCTGCCATGCCCACCCATGTCCTGAACCTGCCTGCCGGTGCCAGCGCCCTCTGGCAGAACCGCCTCGGGCTGCTGCTGGAGTCCACGGGCGAGGGGGTGTTTGGCATTGATCTGGCGGGCAACTGCGTGTTCATCAACCGGGCGGGCGCGCAGATGCTGGGCTTTGCGGCCGATGAGGTGATGGGGCGCAACATGCACGCGCTCACCCACCACAGCCACCCCGACGGCAGCCCGTATGCGGATGGCGACTGCCCCATCTTCAACGCGTTCCGCCAGGGCCTGCCCTGCCGGGTGGACACCGAGGTGTTTTGGCGCCGCGATGGCTCGGCGTTTGCCGTGGAGTATTCGAGCCACCCCATCCAGGAGGGCGATCAGGTGCACGGCGCCGTGATTGCGTTTGTGGACATCACCAGCCGCAAACGCGCCGCCGACGAGCTGCAGCGCGCGCACGATGAGTTGGCTCGCGCCAATGACGAGCTGGAGCGCCGAGTGGCCGCGCGCACACAAGAGCTGTCGCAGGCGCTGGCGCAGCTGCGCGAGCTGTCCGCCTACTCGGAGCAGGTGCGCGAAGACGAACGCACCCGCATCGCCCGCGAGGTGCACGACGAGCTGGGCAGCCTGCTGGTGGCGCTGAAGATGGATGTCAACTGGCTGCACAAGCGCCTGGGCGAGCAGGGCGAGCGCACGCCCGAGGCCGCTGGGGACATGCGCACGCAGATGCGCTGCAAGTGCCAGAACATGAGCCGCCTGATCGAAAACGCGGTGGACAACGTGGGCCGCATCATCACCGACCTGCGCCCCAGCATCCTGGACCACCAGGGGCTATGGGCGGCGCTGGAGTGGCAGGCACAGGAGTTCGTGCAGTCGGCCGAACTGGAGCTGGCGTGGCAGATGGAGGTGCCTGCCACCTTGCACTTGCCCGAGCCTGCAGCCATCGCTGTGTTCCGCATCTTCCAGGAGATGCTGAGCAATGTGGGCCGTCACGCGCAGGCCAGCGCCATCGACATTGCCATCGACGTGCAGGACGAGATGCTGCAACTGCGCGTGCGCGACAACGGCGTGGGCGCCACCCGCCAGGCGCTGGAGGCGCCCACCGCCTATGGGGTGATGGGCATGCGCGAACGGGCGCGGCAGCTGGGCGGCCAGCTGAGCATCACCAGCGAGCCGGGGCAGGGCTCGTGCCTGCAATTGCTGATTCCTCTGGAGCTGTCATGAATTCCGTGGTTCGCGTATTGATCGGGGATGACCACCGCATCGTGCGGGAGGGGCTCAAGCAGGTGCTGGGCGACCCCGCCAACGGTGCGCCCGAGATCACCGTGGTGGCTGAAGCCACCCAGGGCAGCGAGGTGCTGGAGCAGGTTACTGCGCTGCAGGGGCGCACGGGAGCACCCGGGCTGGACCTGGTACTGCTGGACATCGCCATGCCGGGCATGGATGGCCTCGAAGTGCTGCAGGCGCTGCGCAAGGCCTGGCCCGCGCTGCCGGTGCTGATGCTCAGCACCTACCCCGAGCGGCAGTACGCGGTGCGCTGCATCCAGATGGGCGCAGCGGGCTACTTGCACAAAAGCGCCGACCCCGACGACATGGTGGCCGCCGTGCGCAAGGTGGCGGCGGGCGGCCGCTACCTGACCGAGGCCACGGCGCAAGCCCTGGCGGGCGCCGTGGAGCGCACCGGGGTGGTGCGCGCCGCCCAGCAGGGCGCGCCCGCTGGAGTAGACGCGCTCTCCTATCGAGAGCATCAGGTGTTCCGTCTGCTCACGGCCGGGCAGAGCGTGAGCGAAATTGGTGCGCAGCTCAAGCTCGCGCCCAACACGGTGAGCACCTACCGCGCCCGCATCCTCGAAAAGACCGGCGCGCGCAATGACGTGGAGCTGGCGCTGCTGGCGCGCGGCGCGCCTGCCGAGTGATTTGCGGGCGCTGCATGCCCGATTTGTAGTGCTGGCCCTACACGCTGTAGACACCACACCCACGAATTCATGACAGCGGGCCGGCACCGGCAAAAACTGGCCCGCGCTTTGCGTAACGCCTGGCACCAACTTCTTCGAGGTGTGCCATGTCCGAATTCTTCTCGCCCTACGATGCCGACCGCCCGTTGATGCTGAAATGCAGCTGTGGCCGCGACCACACGGTGGCCGACCACCATGCCGAGGTCTCGGCCGATGCTGCTGCAGCCACCCTGCGCCAGCGCAGCGAGACCCGCGAGTTCGAGCTTTACAGCAACGAGTTCATCGAAGCCACGCTGGTCAAGGCGCTGTTTCCGCAAGACGCGGTGCGCCGCCGCTTCATCAAGGCGGTGGGCAAGGGCACGGCCATGGCGGCCATCGCGAGCGTGTTGCCTGTGGCCAGCCTGCAAGCCATGGCGCAAGAAAAACAAGGCGCGCTGGAGAAGACCAATCTCAAGATCGGCTTCATTCCGATCACCTGTGCCACGCCGCTGATCATGGCCCACCCGCTGGGCTTCTACAGCAAGCAGGGCCTGAGCGTCGAAGTCACCAAGACGGCCGGCTGGGCACTGATCCGCGACAAGATGATCAACAAGGAGTACGACGCCACGCACTTCCTGAGCCCCATGCCGCTGGCGATCTCCATGGGCCTGGGCTCCAACGCCACGCCGATGAACGTGGCCACCATCCAGAACGTGAACGGCCAGGCCATCACGCTCAGCCTCAAGCACAAGGACAACCGCGATCCCAAGAACTGGAAGGGCTTCAAGTTCGCGATCCCCTTCGAGTACAGCATGCACAACTTCCTGCTGCGCTACTACCTGGCCGAGGCGGGTTTGAACCCCGACACCGACGTGCAGCTGCGCGTGGTGCCACCCGCAGAGATGGTGGCCAATCTGCGTGCGGGCAATATCGACGGCTTCCTCGGCCCCGATCCTTTCAACCAGCGCGCCGTGTTTGAGGAAGTCGGCTTCATCCACCTGCTCACCAAGGACCTGTGGAACGGCCACCCCTGCTGCGCCTTCGGCACCAGCACCGAGTTCATCCAGAAGAACCCCAACACCTTTGCTGCGCTGTACCGCGCGGTGCTCACCTCGGCCGCGATGGCGCGCGACCCGGCCAACCGCGAGCTCATCGCCAAGGTGATTGCGCCCCAGGCCTACCTGAACCAGCCCGAGGCCGTGCTCAACCAGGTGCTCACCGGCAAGTTCGCCGACGGCCTGGGCAAGATCCAGAACGTGCCGGACCGCGCAGACTTCGACCCCATGCCGTGGCAGAGCATGGCCGTGTGGATGCTCACGCAGATGCAGCGCTGGGGCTACATCAAGGGCGATGTGGACTACAAGCAGATCGCCGAAAAAGTGTTCCTCATCACCGACGCGAAAAAGCAGATGAAGGCGCTGGACCAGAAGGTGCCCGAGGGCGCGTACCCCAAGTTCAAGATCATGGGGCGCGAATTTGATGCCGCGAAGGCTGCCGAATACGCGAAGAGCTTCCCGATTCGCAAGGTGGCATGACATGACACCCGCCAAGAGCCTCAACCTGCGCGCGGGCCTGCTGTCCGTGCTCATCTTCCTCACGCTGCTGGGTATCTGGTACGTGGCCACGTCTTCGTCGGGTGCCAGCGGTGGCACGGCGGGTATGACGGCCGAGCAGATAGAGTACGCCAAGATGATGGGCAAGGACCCGGGCGCGTCCAAAAGCGGCGGCTTTCCCACCCTGGGTGCCATGGGCAGCACGGTGTGGGGCCACATCTCCAACCCTTTCTACGACAACGGACCTAATGACAAGGGCATCGCCATTCAGCTGGCGCACTCGCTGGGCCGGGTAGCACTGGGCTTTGGCCTGGCCTGTCTGGTGGCGATACCGCTGGGTTTTGTCATCGGCATGTCGCCGCTGCTGCGCCGCGCGTTCGACCCGTTCATCCAGGTGCTCAAGCCCATCAGCCCGCTGGCGTGGATGCCCCTCGCGCTCTACACCATCAAGGACTCGTCGATCTCGGGCATCTTTGTGATCTTCATCTGCTCGGTGTGGCCCATGCTGGTGAACACGGCGTTTGGCGTGGCATCGGTCAAGCGCGAGTGGCTCAACGTGTCGGCCACGCTGGAAGTGAACCCGCTGCGCAAGGCCTTCCTGGTGATCCTGCCCGCTGCGGCGCCCACCATCCTCACGGGCATGCGCATCAGCATGGGCATCGCGTGGCTGGTGATTGTGGCCGCCGAGATGCTGGTGGGCGGCACGGGGATTGGCTACTTCGTGTGGAACGAGTGGAACAACCTGTCGCTCACCAACGTGATCTTTGCCATCCTGGTGATCGGCGTGGTGGGCATGTTGCTCGACCTGGCGTTTGGCCAGCTGCAGAAGGTGGTGACCTATGTGGAGTGATGTTGCCCAGCGCCCGGCTGTTCCACCCCCTCTTGCCACTGACGCACCGCAACGAAAGGCCTCTGCCGTGACCCAAGGCTTCCTCCAGATCGACCGGCTGAGCAAAGCCTTTGTACCCGCCAAACCGGTGTTTGCTGATGTGTCGTTCACGCTCGACAAGGGCGAGTTCGTCTGCATCATCGGCCACTCGGGCTGCGGCAAGACCACCATCCTGAACGTGCTGGCGGGGCTGGACACTGCCACCTCGGGCACCGTCATCATGGACGGACGCGAAGTGGCCGGGCCCAGCCTGGACCGGGGCGTGGTGTTCCAGAGCCACGCGCTCATGCCCTGGCTCACGGTGCGCCAGAACATTGCGTTCGCCGTGAAGTCGCGCTGGCCGGACTGGAAGAAGAGCCAGGTGGATGCGCATGTGGAGAAGTTCGTGGCGCTGGTGGGCCTGAGCCCTGCCATCGACAAGAAGCCTTCGCAGCTCTCGGGCGGCATGAAGCAGCGCGTGGGCATTGCGCGCGCGTTCTCCATCCAGCCCAAGATGCTGCTGCTGGATGAGCCCTTTGGCGCACTCGATGCACTCACGCGCGGCACCATCCAGGACGAATTGATGACCATCGTGCGCCAGACGCAGCAGACGGTCTTCATGATCACGCACGATGTGGACGAGGCCATCTTGCTGGCCGACCGCATCCTGCTCATGAGCAACGGCAACGAGACGCCCGAGGGCTATCGCCCCGGTGGCATTGCCGAGGTGGTGGTCAACCCGCTGCCGCGCGAACGCACGCGCACCAGCCTGCACCACCTGGACGGCTACTACGCGCTGCGCAACCACATCGTGGACTTCCTGGTGACGCGCGCCAAAGCCCACTGAATTCCTGAGCAACCAAGCCCTGTCGTGTTGCCCCTTGGGGGCGACAGGGAGGGCTGCACCCTGAAGTTTTTGTTCCCCGTTCCAAAACCCATCCAACCGAAGGAGCCATCACCATGAACCGCAACGACGTTACCGAAAAGATCATCAGCACCAAGGTCGCCAAGGGCCTGCAATGGGAGGCCATTGCCAAGAAGGTCGGTCAGTCCAAGGAATGGACCACGGCGTTGTGCCTGGGCCAGATGACCGCCACGCCCGAGCAGGCCAAAATCGTGGGCAAGATTTTTGGCCTGACTGCCGAGGAGCAGAAGTGGCTGCAAGTGGTGCCCTACAAGGGCTCGCTGCCCACGCCCGTGCCCACCGACCCGCTGATCTACCGCTGGTACGAGGTGGTGAGCGTGTACGGCACCACCATCAAGGAGCTGATCCACGAAGAGTTTGGCGACGGCATCATGAGCGCCATCGACTTCAGCATGGACATTCAGCGCGAAGCCAACCCCAACGGCGACCGCGTGAATGTGGTGCTGTCGGGCAAGTTCCTGCCGTATAAACAGTACTAACCCCCTGAGTCGCTTCGCGCCTTCCCCCTTTTCCTCTCGAATTGCTGCGCAATTCGGGAAGGGGGACACCGCCAGCGCGGCGGGGCGGCCCTTGCGCGGCGGTCGCTGGTATAGGCCGTGCTCGTTACACCGGCGTGGGCCTACGCATTGCGCCGAGTGAGGTGACGAAGACAGTCAGAGCACCTTGACCGCCCGGCCGATGAACTGGATGGGCCCCGTGGGCTTGCCAATCGGCGAGCCTGTGGGCGGTTCCAGCGTCAGCTCGAACAACTGGTTGGGCTGCAGCGGCGGCAGCTTGTCCAGCGGGATCTGCAGGGGCTGACCGGGCTGCACCAGGCCCAGCGATACGGGGCCGCTCCAGCCGTCGGCCTTGGTCCAGAACTCCAGGGCCTTGTCGGCCGGTACTTCGGCCATACCCAGCGGAATCAGGCTGATCTGCCGGGGGGAGCTGGCCTGCACCACCCAGCCGGGGGCCTTGTCCTGCGGCGCGACCAGCACCACCATGAACTGCGGCGGCGCTGCCACTGGGGCGGTGCGGGTGACGAGCACTGCCGCGAGCACCGCCGCCATCGCAAAGCCTGAGCCTGCGAGGGCCCGCCACAGGCCCAGGTGGTCCCACCAGCGCACAGACGGCTTGCGCTCGGCTTTTGCGCGGAGTGGCGCGGCAGCGCGTGGGACAGCGTGCTGCAGGCTGGCTGCTTGCAGCGATTGATCGATGCGCGCCCACAAGGCGGCGGGCGGCGCAATGGGCTCCGCCAGCTGGGTCAGCGGCAGCAGGCGGGCTTCCCACTCGGCCACCGCCTGTTGCAGTGCTTGGTCACCGGGCAGGCGTTGCTGCACGGCTTTGCGATCTGCTGCGGGCAGGGTGCCCAGCACGTACTCGCCAGCCAGCACATGCAGGTCTTCCGGCGACGGGGTAGGCGGTGTGTTGCGCACGTCGGTCATGCCATGCACTCCCGCAGCGACACTAGGCTGCGCCGGATCCACGCCTTTACGGTGCCCAGCGGCGCGCCCAGGCGCTCCGCAATTTCGCCGTGCGAGCAGCCCTCCACATAAGCGTGCAACACGCAGCTGCGCCGGGCCGGGTCCAGGGCCTCCAGGCAGTGCTGGAGACGGCCCAGGCTGGCGTTGAGTTCAAAGGTTTCCTCGACCTCGTGGTGGGCCTGCACAGACATGTCGGCCTCCAGGGCTTGGGTGGTGGTGTCGTCCACATCAACGTGGCGGCTGCCGTCGCGCACTGCGTTCAGGGCCAGGTTGCGCACCACGCTGTAGATCCAGCCGCGTGCGCTGCCCCGGCTGGCGTCGTAGCTGGCGGCGCGGGTCCAGATGTTCACACAGGCATCGTGCACGATGTCCTCGGCCAGCGCGCGCTGGCGCACGATCCGCAGCGCCACGCCTAACAGCCGCGCGCCCTCCTGCGCGTATAGGCGGTGCATGGCATCCCGGTCGCCTGCGGCGCAGGCGACCAAGGCGGCTTCATAGTCAAAATCGCCAGAGATGGGTTGCACGGTGCGCGGGCGGTGGGGCAGAAAGGGTGGGCGCATCGTAGCCCACCACCTCTCTTCCTGCCCGGGGTAGCCCCTGCCGGGCAGGGGATTGCGGTCGCGCGGTTTACGCGGCTTTCCAGAAGATGTAGTCGGCCTGGTACTTCACGATCTGGCGCTCCCCCTTGTTGGCGGTGGTGCAGGCGGCGGCAGGTGCCACGCCGCCCTTCAAGGCAACGCGCTGGATGTAGGTCACACCCGTCATTGCGCCGGAGCCCATGGCGGGGTTGGCCTTGACGAGCTGGTAGGGCAGGTTGCCCGTGCCCGATGGCGCCACGGCCAGCTGGGTGGCTGTCAGCTTGGAACCATCGTTCGATTCCCAGGTGGCGGGTGGGCCGTAGTAGGTGCCCACTTGTTTGCCGCTGCGGTCATTCAGAACGGCCTTGGGGCCCACGAATACCCATTCGGTCTGGCCGGGTGCATTCGCCTTGTCGCGGCATTCGTAGGTGATCTCACCCACGCCTACGGTTTCCATCGTCACCTTGTTGCCTGCTGGCACCTTGATGCTGTCGGGCAGGCTGTCCTGCGAATACATGGATTTCGAGGGCGACGACATCATCGAGCCGCAGGCGCTCAGCAGCACGGCAGCGGCAATGGCACCCGTCAGGGGAAGCAGGCGGGAGACTGGGGACGTATGGAAGGTCATGGCGTTTCTCTCTTTTCGATGGGTTGAAAGGACAGCAGCGCAATGCACTGCTGCAGGTACTACCCATGAGAACGCCTTTTGGATGCACTCCGCACGCAAATATTTTCCAAAGGGCCGACGCTGCGTGCGCCCCCGGCGGCCAGTCGGTCCTTACACGCAGGGCTGCAGCCTACGCTCCAGTGTGCAGCGGCGCAGTTTTTGGCGAATACGCCCACACGTTGCGACCACGGTGCTTGGCCTCATACAGGCCCGCGTCGGCAAAGGCAATCAGCTCGTCCACAGTCTGCCCATGGTCCGGAAAGTGGGCTATGCCCACGCTGGTGCCGATGTCGGCCTGCCCGGCCGCCAGCGGGAAGGGCTGGTTGAGGGTGGCCACCATCGCATCTGCAATGGCCTGTGCGGCAGCCGGCTCGGCGCATTGGGGCAGCACGCACAGAAATTCGTCGCCCCCCAGGCGCGCCAGGGTGTCGCCCGCCTGCAGGCAGCCCGACAGCCGCTGCGTCACTGACACCAGCAGCTCGTCGCCGGCTGCATGGCCCAGGGTGTCGTTGACCTTTTTGAACCGGTCCAAGTCCAGAAAAAACACGGTGAACGCAGCTTTGCGGGTGCGCGCGTCGGCGATGGCCTGGCGCAGGCGGTCGCGTGCAATCATGCGATTGGGCAGGTTGGTGAGCGGGTCCAGGTTGGCCTGCTCCAGTTCGCGTCGGGTCTGATCCAGATCTTCAATGCGGCATTCCAGCTCAAACTCGCGCGCCTCCAGCTTGACCACCATGTGGGCAAAGGACTCGGCCAACTGCGCGAGTGTGCTGTCGGCGGGGTGCTGGCCGGTCATGGCCATCAGGGGCTCCACGGCATGCAAGTCGCCGTGGTGTGCGATGCGCTGCATGACCTCGTTCAGGCGCTGCAGGAAAAGCTGTTCTTGGTGGGGGTCGCCAGAGGTCGTCGTCAAGGGGGCTCCAGGAGGGGCGGGGCAGTCGGTTTCCGGCAGGCCGGGCAAGCGCGTATCGTAGGAAATCGGCCGCACCCGCGCAAGCGGCGGCTGCGTATGCGGTCAGTGCAGCGTGAGCGGCCTTGTCGTCGTCTTGACCCGCACCACGGCTGGCCGGGCGGCGTAAGGCTGTGGCGCATGCCCCAGCAGGGCCGCCGCTAAGGTGCATGCCTGCCGAGCAATGGGTTCGATGAAGCGGCTGCACTGCCCGTTGATGCTGATGCAATCGCCCAGGGCATGGATGCGGGGCATGCTGGTCTGCAGCGTGGCACTGTCCACTGCAATGCCGTTATCCCATGCTAGGCCCGCACCCTGCGCGAGCCGGTGGGGCGGTACAAGGCCCGCAGCCACCACCACTTCGTCGGCCGCAAAACGTTGCCCGCTGGTGGTGGTGACGCGGTAGCGCGCGCCCACGCGTTCCACCTGCTCCACCTGCAGACCGCCTTCAAAGCGGATGGACAGGTCCTTCCACGCGTCCAGCAGCTGAGGCCCCGCCTGCTGGTCGTGCCAGCGCGCCAGCGGTTCGGCTGCAGTGTCCAGCAGCGTGATGCGGTGGCCGCCCAGGGCCAGGTCGTTGGCCAACTCGCTGCCGATCAGGCCCGCGCCGATGATGAGAACGTCCTTGGGCTGCTCGCCCAGGTGCTGGCGCAGGCGCTGGTAGGCGTCCAGGTGGTTGATGCGCCAGCACAGGCTGGCGGGCAAGCCCGGAGGCAAGGCGGTCTGCGCACCGTGGGCCAGCACCAGGTGGCCGTAGCGCAGCACGCCCCGCGTGGTGCGCAATTGGCGGGTGTCGGCGCAGATGCGCACGGCATGGGTGTGGGCCAGCAGGGTGACGCCCAGGCGGTGCGCCGCATCGCGACCGGTTTCGGACACCAGGGCCAGCGGATCCAGCTGGCGCGCCATGGCCACCGACAGCAAAGGCTTGTCGTACCGGTCGCCCGCGCAGGCCGTCACCAGGGTGATGGGCAGCGTGGCGCTGTGTTGGCGCAGGGTTTCGGCCAGTTGCCAGCCTGCACGGCCCGCGCCGACGATGACCACGCCTGGCTCGCCACGCACGCGGAGGGAGGCGGCTGGCGCTGCGCTGGCCTGCGTCCGCAGCGCTTCCAGCGTGGGGGCTTCATACGGCGAAAAATCGGCCTTGGTCACCCCGCACAGGGGGCAGGCCCAGTCGTCGGGAATGTCCGCGAGCCGCGTGCCCGGAGGCAGGCCACCATCGGGGTCGCCGTCGGCCTCGTGGTAGATGTAGCCGCAGGCGTTGCAGATGTAGCTTTGCCAGGGCGCCTGGGCGGCCGCGTCGGCAAACGCATCGCACAGCGCCTGCGATGCCGTGCTCAACACGAACTCGGAGGCAACTGACGGCGTGGTGGTGGTGGGGAGGGCGGGCGTCATGCTGGCATCTCCTCGGTGCTGAGCCGGGCGATCTCTTTGCGCAGGTGCTTGATGGCGGGCGTGACGATGGCCACAAAGTGCGACTCGCGCACGCGCCGCTGCACGTCCGAACTCATGAGGTAGCCCCGCGCACCCTGGTGCATTAGGGCGGACTGGGCGGCGCGCAGGCACAGCTCCGCGCCGTGGGCACGGGCGTCCAGCACATCGATGAAGAAGTCGGTGCTTGTGTCGAACGGCGTCTGGGCCAGTTGCATGACGCGTGCGGTCAGGGCGTCCAGCTCGGCCTGCAGGGCGTCGGGCCGGTCTTCGAGAAACTGGTTGACATGGCCCAGTTGGGCCTCCACCGCCCACATCGAGTCGATGGAGCCCTGGGTGATGCCCACGGCCATGCCACATTGCAGCATCACAAACGCCGCGCGGATGCGTGCGATGAAAGGACGCGTAGGGTCGGCCATGGTGTCGGCCGTTCCGATGAAATGGTCCTTGAGCCGCAGTGCATAGGTGCCCGTGCCCTCCATGGCCGAGAAGCTGGGGCATTCGCGCATCTCCACGCCGGGGGCATCGCAGCGCAGCAGGAACATCACCTCGCGCTGGCTGGCGGCACCGTCAGCCTCCACCACCGCCGCAATCGCGCCGCAGTAGTGGTCGGGCCCCAGGTTGCTCACCCAGGGCAGAGTGCCGTTGATGAGGTAGCCCCCCTCCACTGGCGTGGCCTTGAGCAGCAGGCTTTCGATCTGCGCATAGCTCTTCATGGGGTTGGACAGCGCCGTGCCGCCCATGCCTGCGCCGCTGGCGTGGCGCTGCAGCACATCGCCCATCAGCGTGGGGTTGCCCGACTGCTGCAGGTACAGCCCGCACACCGCCTGGCACCACATCATGAAGCCGGTGGCGCCGCACACGCGTGAGGCTTCGGCCATGGCGCGGATGGCCAGGCCGTAGTCGGCCGGGCCGGCCGTGCTGTCCAGGTGCGCGCTCATCGCGCCCACGGCGGCCAGCTGCTGCAGCTCCGCGCAGGGGTAGTAGCCGGTGCGGTCAATCGCCTCCACCTGCGCGGCCAGCGGGCCCTGCGCAATCTGGCGCACCGCGGCCAGCAGCGCATCGCCCCGCAGGGCGCCGTCCAGGTGGAGTTGGGGAGGGAGGTCGGCGGGGTTCATGGGGCTCCTTGGGTGCGCGGGGAACGGTTGGTCAGGTAGGGGCGGCACACAAAACTCAGCGAAGCGGTTCTGGCTAGGCGCTGCGTCGCAGGCAGTACGAGTAGTACGACAAGAAGCGGCAACGACGCCAGAAGAGTTTTGTGTGTCGCCCTCAGTCCGCCAGACTGATTTCGAACGGAATGGGGTTGCGCATGCTGTTCGCCACTGGCGAATAGAAATTGGCGTGCTGCACGATCTCGTCCAGCACCTCGCGCGGCGCATCGCCTTCCACCAGCACCTTCACGCGGATGGCCTGGAAGCCCATCTCGGGGGGCGTCTTTTGCAGCGCGCCGCCAGCACCCCAGGCAGCGGGGTTGCCGATGTCGCCTTCCATGAACACCTCGATCTTGCTGAGCTTGACCTGCTTCCAGGTGGCCACGGCCGTGATGCCCACGGCCAGGCAGCCCCCCAGGCCCGACAGCACGATTTCGCCGGGCGCAGGCGCCGTGTCCTGGCCGAACAGGTGCAGGGGCTCGTCCACCACCACCGGAGCGTGGTTGCCCACATAGCTCAGCGAGCGGTACTGGCCCTCCATCACCGTGTGGACCTTGTTGGTGCCCGGGCTGGCGGGGTTATTGCGGCCCTTGTCGGCAAAGGCCATCAGCCCGTCGCGGTCGATGGGGCGCAGGTGTGTGTGCACGGTGGTGACGGGGGCAGAGGGTTCCAGCAGATCGGTGGACATGGTGTTCCTTGAAGAAAGAGAAAGAAGGGAATGCAAAAAAATGAACGACAGGGTTCGCAGCGGGCCACGCCCGCTGCAACAACGCACGGGGCTCAGGCCGCCAGTGCCAGCGCAGGCTTTTTGGGGAACTTGACCAGCGGCAGCCCGCTTTCGATCGGCAACTTGTCGTCGCGCGACCATTCGTTCCACGAGCCGAAGTACATGCGCACATCGGCAAAGCCCGCCTGCTTGAGCGCGAGGAAGGTGTTGGACGCACGCGCGCCTTTAAAACAGTACAGATACACCGTGTCCGCAGGGCTGATGCCCGCCGTGGCGCATTCAGCGCGCACTTCGTCGGGCGACTTGAACACCGGGCCTTGGGGCGAGGGCTTCATGAAGCGGTACCACTCCAGCCACTTGGCGCCCGGCAGGCGGCCTTTGCGCGGCGCAAAGTCCTTGCCATAAGGGCTGGAGCTGTCGCCAATCCACTCGTCCACATCGCGCACGTCCAGCAGCACGGTGTCGGTGCCCAGGGCCTCGATCACATCCTCCTTGGTCAGCATCACGTCGGTGGTGGCCAGGTTGGTGGGGAAGATGGCGGGTGTGGGCACCACGGCCTCGGTGGAGACGGGCAGCTCTGCCGCCTTCCAGGCCGAGTAGCCGCCGTTCAATACCTTGACCTTGGGGTAGCCCAGCCAGGTCAGCAGGTAGTAACCCCGGCACGACTGGCCGTAGCCGCTGTTGAGCGCATCTTCATAGAACACCGCCGTCTCCGCACCCGACAGGCCGATGGCCCCCAGGTGCGCGGCGAAGGTGTCTTTCAGCTCCTGCAGGCCTTGGGGCGTGGAGGTGGCGAGGTAGGTGAAGGTCTCGCGCAGGTTGACTGCGCCGGGGATGTGCCCCAGGGCGTAGGTGTCGGCGTCGCGGGTGTCGATCAGCACCACAGGCTCTGCGGCTTGCAGGGCCTGCAGTCGGGTGGGCGAGATGAGGACGGCGTCGGAGGCAGAGGCGGTCACGGTGCTCATGGGAAACCTTTCGATGCGGTGGTGGGCGGGATGCCTGTCCCCCTTATCGCAACAGGTGTGCCAGAGCGGTTGGGTTGATAAAAATTCGAGCCAAATTGGCCTCTAGCGCTTATCTATTAAGCGCTAGTAGCTATTAATTTGATAGTTGCTGGTCTGCGCTTTGACCGCGGGGCAGCAGGGGCCAGGGCATACGTTGAACACTGTGTCTACAAATTGTCGACACAGTGTTAGGCGTCACTTCAATCCCGCTTTGCGCAGCCGGTAAGCGAACTGCCGCAGCGTCAGCCCCAGGCTCTGCGCAGCGCGCGACTGGTTGCCGTGGTACTCGGCCAGCGCCGCCTGCAGCACCTGCACGCTGTGGGATTGGGCCGGGGAGTAGTCGCGCACCAGCGGCGCTGCGGCGGCCAAGGATGGCCCCGACACGATCTGCTGTGCAGACAGCGGCGAGGGCGACGACGGCGCAGCCGCAGCCGGCAGAAACCGGTCCAGCTCCGCCCGCGCCACCAGCGTGTCATTGGTCAGCAGCACCAGGCGTTCGATCACATTGCCCAGCTCGCGGATGTTGCCGGGCCAGGGGTGTTCTTCCAGCCGCGCCAGCGCGTCGGGCGCCAGGTTCACGTTGCGCTGGTGCGCCTGGTTCGCGCGGCTCACAAAGTGCAGGGCCAGCGCGCGGATGTCCTCGCGCCGCTCGGCCAGCGAGGGCAGGTGGATCGGGATCACATGCAGGCGGTAGTACAGGTCCTGCCGAAAGCGGCCGGCCTCCACATCGGCCGCCAGGTCGCGGTGGGTGGCGGCCACTAGGCGCACGTTGACCTTGACTTCGCGCTGCCCACCCAGGCGCACCAGCGTGCCCTCCTGCAGCGTGCGCAGCAGCTTGGACTGCAGGGCCAGCGGCAGCTCGCCAATCTCGTCCAGAAAGATGGTCCCGCTGTCCGCCTGCTCAAACCAGCCCGCGCGGGCTGTGCTGGCGCCGGTGAATGCGCCTTTTTCGTAGCCAAACAGTTCGGATTCGAACAGCGCATCCGGAATGGCCGAGCAGTTGACCTTGATGAAGGGCCGGTCGCGCCGCCCGCTGGCCAGGTGCACGGCGCGTGCGAACAGCTCCTTGCCCGTGCCCGACTGGCCCAGCAGCAGCACGGTGGCCTGGGTTTGCGACACGCGTTCCAGCTCGCTCAAGGCTTGCAATAACGGTGGCGAGCTGCCAATGAGCCCGTAACGCGCGCTCTTGGTGTTGAGCGCATTGGCCAGCACGGCGTTGCGCGCCTCCAGTTGGCGCGTCTGCTCGGCCACCAGGGCTTCCAGCTGCAGCAGCTGCCCCACCAGCGTGGCCAGCACGCGCAGCACCGCCAGGTCGTCGTTCAGGTGGCGCTGACGGCTGCGGATGCGGTGGCAGGCGAGCACGCCGATGGGCGCGTTGTTGACCTCGATGGGCAGGGCGATGAAAGCCACCGTCTCGGGCGGCAGCTGGCTGCGCGGCACCACGCGGCCCAGAAACAGCGGTTCGGCATCGATATCCTGCACGATGGCGGGCTGCCCCGTGGCCAGCACGCGGCCTGTGATGCCCTCGCCCCAGGCGTACCGCCCGCGCTGCACTTCGGCCTGGGTGAGGCCGTAGGCGTGCTGGATGGAGGCGGTGCGCGGCGCTCCGGCCGAGGCGGTGGGCGCTTCGGCCACCAGCACGATGCGCCCCCGGTTCAGGCCCAACAGCTCGCTCATCAGGTGCAGCATCTCGCGCAGCACCAGGCCGGGCGCCAGGCTGCGGCCGATGAGGCGCATCACTTCCCGCATCAGCAGCAGCTCTTGGGCATGCCAGTCAGCGGGCGGGTTGTGGGGCGGCCGTTTGGGCGGTGGGGCGGGCATGTCGGCAGCACTGCAAGTTCTGCGCCCGGTTGAATTACAGTCGCCTGCGTTCGACCCATCTCCTCCCCCCATTCTTTGGAAGCCCCCACCATGACCACACTCGGAACCCCTTTGTCTGCCCACGCCACCAAGGTCATGCTGCTGGGCTCGGGCGAGCTGGGCAAGGAAGTGCTGATCGCCCTGCAGCGTCTAGGGGTCGAGACCATCGCCGTAGACCGCTACGACAACGCCCCCGGCCAGCAAGTGGCACACCACGCGCGCACCATCACCATGAGCGACCCGGCCCAACTCAAGGCGCTGATCGAAGCCGAGCGCCCGCACCTGGTGGTGCCCGAGATCGAAGCCATCGCCACCCCCTTGCTCGAAGAGCTGGAAGCAGCGGGCACCGTGCGCGTGATCCCCACCGCCCGCGCCGCGCGGCTGACCATGGACCGCGAAGGCATCCGCGTGCTGGCGGCCGAAACGCTGGGCCTGCCCACCAGCCCCTACAAGTTCTGCAATTCGCTGGAAGAGCTGCAGGCAGCGATTGATGCGGGAATTGGTTACCCCTGCATCGTCAAACCCGTCATGAGCAGCTCCGGCAAAGGCCAGAGCAAGATCGACGGCCCGGAGGATGTGAAGAAAGCCTGGGACTACGCCATGGCCGGCGGCCGCGTGAGCCACGGCCGCGTGATCGTCGAGGGCTTCATCGACTTCGACTACGAAATCACCCAGCTCACCGTGCGTTCGGTGGGCGTTGACGGCCAGATCGTCACCAGCTTCTGCGACCCCATCGGCCATGTGCAGGTGAGCGGCGACTATGTGGAAAGCTGGCAGCCCCACCCCATGCACCCCGCAGCGCTCGAAACATCGCGCCAGATCGCCAAGGCCGTGACCGATAACCTGGGCGGCCAGGGTCTGTTTGGCGTGGAGCTGTTCGTGAAGGGTGAGAACGTGTGGTTCAGCGAAGTGAGCCCCCGCCCGCATGACACGGGCCTGGTCACCCTGTGCACCCAGCACCAGAGCGAGTTTGAGCTGCACGCCCGCGCCATCCTGGGCCTGCCGGTAGACACCAGTCTGCGCAACCCCGGCGCCAGTGCCGTCATCTACGGCGGCGTGGAGGCCCAGGGCATCGTGTTTGACGGCGTGGAAGAAGCCCTGCGCGTGCCGGGCACCGACCTGCGCCTGTTCGGCAAGCCCGAGAGTTTTGTGAAGCGCCGCATGGGCGTGGCGCTGGCGCGCGCTGAGGACGTTGAAACCGCCCGCACCCACGCCAAGCTCGCGGCCAGCAAGGTCAAGCCGCGCCAGGTGTGAAGTTCGAAATTTGAAGCCAAATCGGCCGCTAGCGCTTATCCAGCAAGCGCTGGCAGCTATCGTTTTTGTAGGTCGGGTTAGCGCAGCGTAACCCGACGCCACGGTTGTGTTGGGTGTGCGGCTTGCAGCGTCGGGGTGTCGGGTTACGCCCTGCGGGCTAACCCGACCTACGGTCAAATCGGCGGTTAGCGCTGACCCAGCAAGCGCTGGCAGCTATCAATTTTGGTAGGTCGGGTTAGCGCAGCGTAACCCGACGACGACTCAACCATCCTCCCGGATCTGCCGCCCGGTGAGCTTGAGGAACAGATCTTCCAGATTCGCCGGCCTGTGCAGCGTGCGCAGGTGACCGTGCTGCCCCAGCGCCTGCAGCAGCGGCTGTGCATCTTGCGTGTAGAAGAACACCGTCTCGCCGCTGATCTCCACCCGCGCCGCCAGAGCGCGCAGTGCGGCGTCTTCGGCCATCGCCACGGCGCCCGCGCCGAACACCTCCACCACATCGGGCTCCAGGTGCTGGGCGATCAGCTCGCGCGGGCGGCCTTCGGCGATCTTGCGGCCATGGTCCAGCACCAGCAGGCGGGAGCACAGGCGCTCGGCCTCGTCCATGAAGTGGGTGGTCAGCAAGATCGACTTGCCTTGCTGCAGCAGCAATTGCAGCCGCTCCCACATCAGGTGGCGGGCCTGCGGGTCCAGGCCGGTGGTGGGCTCGTCCAGCAGCAGCAGGCGCGGGTTGTTGACCAGGGCCCGCGCCAGCGACAGGCGCCGCTTCATGCCGCCCGAGAGCTCTCCGGGCTTGGCGTCCGCCTTGTGGGTGAGCGCCGCGAACTCCAGCAGTTGAGGCACGCGCTCGTCCATCACCGCGCCCTTGATGCCGAAATAGCGGCCGAACACGCGCAGGTTTTCGGCGCAGCTGAAGTCCGGGTCCAGCGTGTCGAACTGGGTGACCACACCCAGCTGCGCCTTGATGGCCAGCGCGTCGCGCGGCATGTGCAGCGGCTCCATGCCGGGCTTGGGCGTGAAGTGCACGGCTCCCCCGTCGGGCGCGGCCAGGCCCAGGCACATGCGGATGGTGGTGGTCTTGCCCGCGCCGTTGGGGCCGATCACGCCCAGGCATTCTCCGGGAGCGATGGCAAACGAGACGTCGTCCACCACCGTGGTTCCGCCGTAGGTCTTGCGCAGGTTCAGGGCTTCGAAGAGTGCGGTCATGGCGATGGGGGTGCTGTGCCCTTGCAAGGCGGTATTCACGGTCAAAATGGGCTGTGGCGCTTATAGATAAAGCGCTGAAAGCTATCAAAATAATAGTCCATGCTGTACCTCGCAGGGGGCTTATACCGCAGCCGCCGTCAGCCGCCCGCGCCCGGATGCCTTGGCGTCGTACAGCGCTGCATCGGCGCGCGCCATCAAAGTGGCCAGCTTGATCTCGCCCGGGTGCAGGGTGGCCATGCCGGCGCTGAAGTCGAGTTCGAAGCCCAGTTCCGCCGCGCTGGTTTCACGCAGGCGCTCGCGCAAGCGTCGGTCGAAGGCTTCGCCGGCAGGGGAGGGGTTGTGCAGCAGAAGCACGCCAAACTCCTCGCCACCCAGCCGCGCGATGAGGTCGCCGCTGCGGCGGGTTTCCTCCAGCAGGCGCGCAAACAGCTGCAAGGCGCGGTCGCCTGCCTCGTGGCCCAGGGTGTCGTTGATCTGCTTGAAATGGTCCAGGTCCAGCATAAGGGCCGTCATGGGCAGCCGGTGCCTCCAGGCATGGGACATGAGGTTCTCGCCCTGGTGGGTGAAGCCGCGGCGGTTGAGCAGGCCGGTCAGCCCGTCGGTCATGGCCAGGGTGCGCAGCTTCTGTTCAGCCTCGTAGCGCCAGGCCACCAACACGGCCACCGTGCCCAGCACCAGGCTCACGTTGGTGACCACGGCGGCCGTCAGGTTGACGGGGTGGGGCGTGCGAAAGCTGGGGTACTGGTCGGTGAACGCACCCAGCAGACCGCGCGCGAGGGTGAAGGTGGCCGAGCTCAGCAGGCAGCCCATCAGCAGGTGGCGCCAGCGGCTGTCCGACAGGATGAGCGGGCCCTGCGTGGCGCGTGCCACCACACACAGCGTGGCGGCCAGCAGGCCGTTGGCCCAGCCCACGCGCCAGGCGTAGTGGTCAAACCCCAGGGTGTAGCCCAGCGGCGTGGCCACCACCAGCACCAGCAGCGTGCGGCGCAGCGGGCGCGGGCCCAGCCACTCTTCCAGCGCCCGGTACAGTGCCCACTGCGCAGCCGCCTGACAGGCGATGGCCAGGGTGGACAAGGCCTGGTCCCAGAAGGTTGACGAGGCAATGATGGCCGCCCAGCCCACGGCCTGCAGCAGCAGGCTGGCTTGCACGTGGCGGGCCGCGCGGCTCACGTCGCGGCCCATGATCAGCGGCAGAACGGCCGAGATCATGAACAGGTTCGCCGCCATGACGGTCATCAGCGTGACGAAATCCAGCTTCATGGGTGGGGTGGTCTCCTCGCGGCCGGGTGTCCCGTTGGCCTGCTGCTATCGGGGCGGCACCTTGGAACCAGAAAAATCCGTTCGGGCGGAGCCTGTCGAAGCCCTGCGCGGTGCTTCGACAGGCGCAGCGTGAACGGTTCAAGCGGATTCATGCCAGCCCAAATTCGAAGTTGTTTGCTTGCCTGCTTACCTGCTTATTTGCTTGCGGCTTACTGGAAAGCCACTTCGGCAAAGCTGCGCAGCTTGCGGCTGTGCAGCCGGTGGATGCCGCCCTTGCGCAGAATCTCCACCGCCCGCATGCCGATGCGCAGGTGTTGGTCCACACGCTCGCGGTAGAAATGGTTGGCCATGCCCGGCAGCTTGATCTCGCCGTGCAGCGGCTTGTCGCTCACGCACAGCAGGGTGCCGTAGGGCACGCGAAAGCGGAAGCCGTTGGCGGCGATGGTGGCGCTTTCCATGTCCAGCGCCACGGCGCGGCTCTGGCTGAATCGGCGCTGGGGTAGGTTGTCGGGCAGCAGCTCCCAGTTGCGGTTGTCGGTGCTGGCCACGGTGCCGGTGCGCATGAATCGCTTGAGGTCTGCCTCGGGCACCTGCGTCACGTCGGCCACGGCCTGCTGCAAGGCCTGCTGGATCTCCGCCAGCGCCGGGATGGGCACCCACAGCGGAAGTTCTTCGTCCAGCACATGGTCTTCGCGCACATAGGCGTGGGCCAGCACATAGTCGCCCAGCTGCTGGCTGTTGCGCAGGCCGGCGCAGTGGCCCAGCATCATCCAGGCGTGGGGGCGCAGCACGGCGATGTGGTCGGTGATGGTCTTGGCGTTGGACGGGCCCACGCCAATGTTCACCATGCTGATGCCGCTGTGGTCCTTGCGCACCAGGTGGTAGGCGGGCATTTGCGGCAGGCGCGGCGGGGCCACGCCCAGTTCGTCGCCCGGTAGGGCGGCTAGCCCGGCACGGCGCGTGACCACGTTGCCGGGCTCGATGAAGGCGATGTACTCGCTGTCTTCTTTGGCCATCTCGGCATGGCCCAGGCGCACGAACTCGTCGATGTAGAACTGGTAGTTGGTGAACAGCACGAAGTTCTGGAACCACTCGGGTGCCGTGCCGGTGTAGTGGCGCAGGCGGTGCAGCGAGTAGTCCACCCGCGGCGCGGTGAACAGCGACAGGGGCTGCGCCTCGCCCGCGCGCGCCTGCCAGGTGCCGTTGGCAATGCCGTCGTCCATGGCAGCCAGGTCGGGCAGGTCGAACACGTCGCGCATCAGCATGCGGCGCTCGGGCGTCAGCGTGCCTTCGATGTGGTCATGTTCGGCAAACGAGAAGTGGATGGGGATGGGGTGGGCGCTGGTGCCAACTTCCAGCTCCACGTTGTGGCTGGCGCGCAGCAGGCGGAATTGCTCGGCGTAGTAGCTGGCAAACAGGTCGGGCCGCGTGAGCGTGGTTTCATACCGGCCTGGTCCTTCTACAAAGCCGTATGCCAGCTTGGTGTCGGCCCGGGCCACGGTGGTTGTGTGCACCCGCACAAAGGGGTAGAAGGCCCGCACCGGAGCTTCCGGCGTCTCGCCCGCCACAAAACGGTGCATGGCGTCGCGCAGGTGTCCGATCTGCTGCTGATAGATGCGCTGCACCTGCGCCAGTGCTTCGGCGGGGTCGGTGTGGCGGGTGGGGGCGATGAAGTCGGGGATGAGGGGCATGGCGCTATTTTCTCTCGGCTCGCCGGGGAGCCTGTGGACGGTGTCGTGGGCTGGGCGAAGGAGGCAGCGGGGTAGCCCCCGGCGGGGCGCTAGCAGGCTGCTGAAATACTCCCCTGCGTTCGACCACCGCCCAGCTGGCACATGCGCATTTCTCGCGGCAGCTTCCGTATCCTGAAAGTCAGCTCATAAACCGCGTGCTTTGAGCCGCAA
>NZ_JBKBKQ010000012.1:0-140145 GCF_046294525.1 Acidovorax sp. | reverse complement strand
CCTTCGCGCGGCGCCGTGGGGGCCGAGCGCAGCGATGGCCCGTGTGGATGTCCGCTCCCCGGGTTCCCTTCAGGATGCGCCGAGGAGCGCAGCGGCCAGAGGATCAGGGCTCGCGATTGTCTGAGCGCAACGCAGTGGAGCGAGTTCGAGCGAGCCCCCGCTGGACGCGAGCACCGCAGGTTGCCCGCAGCGAAGCGGAGGGACGCAGCCTGTTGGGTCGCCCTTTCTTTGGTTCCTTTCTTTCGGCGACGCGAAAGAAAGGGACTCGCCCGCCGGGGCGACATCCCGGCCTCCGCCCTTGGATCCGGCACGCCGCTCAGAGTGGCAAGCGAGCCTTCGAGCCCCGGCTTCGACAACTCAGCCCGAACGGTTCGTTGTGATCCAAGGCTTCGAAATGCTCACCCTAAACGGTCAGGATGGGGCTAAAAGACTGCAAAATTCATAGCTGCCAGCGCTTGAAAAATAAGCGCTAAAGCCCAAAAACAACCAAATACTCACAACCCCACACTCACCCCCGCGGCACCCGCACCCCCACCCTCAACCCCCGCGGCACCAGTGGCTCCGCCACCGTGCGCCCGCCATGCCGCAACGCAATCTCCTCGACGATGGACAAGCCCAGCCCGCACCCTCCTGCCTTGTCCGACCCGCGCCAGAACCGCGCGAACAGGTCACCGAGGTGCTCGGCGGGCACGCCGGGCCCGTCGTCTTCCACCACCAGCAGCGCCCAGTGGCCCGGCTCTTCGTGGCCCACGCGCACCGTCACGGTGGCCCCCTTGCCGGCATAGTTCAACGCGTTGTCGATGAGGTTGTTCAGCGCCTCGCGCAGCAGCAGCGGGTGGGCTTGCACGGCCAGGGTGTCTTCGCCCTCGTAGCCCAGGTCGATGCCCTGCGCCAGCGCGCGCGCAGCCCATTCGCGCGCCACCTCGCGGGCCAGTGCGGCCAGGTCGGTGGGCTGCATCTCCACGCTGGATTCCGAGCGCGCGAGTTGAAGCAGCTGGTGCACTAGGTGCGCGCTGCGCTGGGCGGCAGACAGCACCTTGTGCAGGCGCTCCTGCACCGCGGGTTCGTGGCTTTCGTGCAGGGCCAGCTCGGTCTGGCCGATCAGGCCGGCTAGGGGCGTGCGCAGCTGGTGCGCAGCGTCGTTCAGAAACCGCTTTTCCTTTTGCTGGCCGCGCGCCACGGCCTCCAGCAGGCGGTTGATGGTGCTGGCCAGCGAGTGCACCTCCTGCGGGGCGGACGTCAGTTCGATGGGGGCCAGCGGGTCGTTGGCGCCGCCCTGGGGGCGCGCACCGGCCTGCTCGATCTGCGCTTCCAGGCGCTTCAGGGGCTGCAGGCCGCGCAGCACGCCGGCATACACCAGGGCGCTCAGCGCCAGGCCCATCAGGCCCATGGGCAGCAGCATCTGCTCCAGCAGCTCCTGCGCAATGCGCTCGCGCACCGTCAGGCTTTGCGCCACCTGCACGCGCAGGGTCTGGCGGGTCTGCGGCGTGCCGTAGTCCACATCCAGCAGCGCCACGCGCACGGGCTTATCGTCCACCCGGGCGTGGTACAGGTACGGGTCGCCTACCTGCACCGTGACCGGTGGCGGCGGCGGCAACTGCGCGTTGCCCAGCAGAAAACGCCCGGGCGGTGACGACACCATGTAGGTCACGCGGTCGGTGGGGTCCTGCTCCAGGATGTCCTGCGCCGCCTTCGGAAAGTCCACCAGCAGCCCGTCGCCAATCGGCTTGATCTGCCGGGCCAAGGCGCGCACCGACTGGGTCAGCGTCTGGTCAATGCCCTTCTCACCGTTCTGCAGCGCTACCCGCCACGCCAGAAACCCGCCTGAGAGCCACAGCACCAGCTGGGGCAGCAGCAGCCACAGCAACAGCTTGCGTTGGAGGGAGACCCCAGGAACGTGGCGCATGTCAGTGAACCGCCCGGCGGAAGGTGGTGAAAGCCCGCAACGCGTGACACTGGCGCGGCAAAGGCGCGGGATGCCGAGCAAGGGCCGTCCCGCAGCGAGGGCATAGTCCCCCTGCCCGCGCAGCGCAGCGAAGCGAGGGGAAGGCGCGCAGCGACTCAGGGGGGTGTGCCATCTACGGCTTATTCAGCATGTAACCCAGCCCGCGGATGTTGCGAATGGCCAGCGGCGAGCTATCGAGCTTCTTGCGCAGCCGGTGCACATACACCTCCAGCGCGTTCGATGCCAGCGGCGCGGCCGCCTGGCCGGGCTCGGCAGCGGGACTGGCGCGCCATGCGGCCAGCACGTCGTCGCGCGTGACGACCTCGCCCACGCGGTGGGCCAACAGGGCCAGCAGCTCCCACTCCCGCTGGGTCAGGTCCAGCGTGTCGCCGTTGAGGGCGGCGGTCTGGGCTGTGTGGTCCAGCACCAGCGGCCCCAGCGTGGTGTGCTGCGCCCCCGCCGCGCTGCTGGCCTGCGTGAAGGCGGGCTGCCGCGCACGGCGCAGCATGGCCTGCAGGCGGGCCTGCAGCTCCTGCATGTTGAAGGGCTTGGTGATGTAGTCGTCGGCCCCGGCGTTCAGGCCCCGCACGCGGTCGTCCACGCCATCGCGCGCGGTCAGAATCAGCACCGGCAGGCCTGCAATGTGGGAGCGTGCCCAGGTCAGAAGATCCATGCCGTCGGCGCCGGGCAGGCCCAGGTCCAGGATGATGCCGTCCACCGCCTGGGTCTGCAGCAGCGTCTTAGCCTCGGCCACGCTGCAGGCGGTGCAGACCCCGAATTGCAGTTGCTGCAACTGCCCCGAAAGTGCGTCCAGGAGCAGGGCATCATCTTCAACAATCAGGATCGTGGCCATGGGTTTGAGCATATCAAAGCACCTGTCCGCAGACCGCTCGGCGCCTGCGGCTGGAGGCGCGCTGTAGAGCGATGTAATCGAGTAACCGGCGGGGGTGTTGGTATGTAACCCACACCCGGGAAAGCCCTGATAAGAACATTAATTATTGTAATTAAAGTACCGACTGCGCTGAACGCACCGCATGGTGGCGCACCCAACGGGTTCAAACATCGAGGAGACAAGGGTATGTGGAAGATGACAAAAATCGCCGCAGTCGCGGTGGGACTGGCGGCAGCGATGTCGGCCAGCGCGGGGGAGGTCGAGGTCCTGCACTACTGGACTTCGGGTGGCGAGGCCAAGTCGGTGGCCGAGCTCAAGAAGATCATGCAGGGCAAGGGCCACACCTGGCGCGACTTTGCCGTGGCCGGTGGCGGCGGTGACAGCGCCATGACGGTGCTCAAAAGCCGCGTGATCTCGGGCAACCCCCCTTCGGCAGCGCAGACCAAGGGCCCGGCCATCCAGGAATGGGCGTCGGAAGGCGTGCTGGCCAACATGGACGCGCTGGCCAAGGCCGAGAAGTGGGATGACCTGCTGCCCAAGGTGGTCGCCGATGTGATGAAGTACAAGGGCGCTTACGTGGCCGCCCCGGTCAATGTGCACCGGGTGAACTGGATGTGGGGCAGCTCCGAGGCCCTGAAGAAGGCCGGCGTGGCCGCCATGCCCAAGACCTGGGACGAGTTCTTTGCTGCGGCCGACAAGCTCAAGGCTGCCGGCCTGATCCCCGTGGCCCATGGCGGTCAGAACTGGCAGGACTTCACCACGTTTGAGTCCGTGGTGCTCGGCGTGGGTGGACCCAAGTTCTATCAGGACGCGCTCGTCAAGCTCGACAACTCTGCGCTCACCAGCGACAACATGAAGAAGTCGCTCGAGACCTTCCGCCGCATCAAGGGCTACACCGACCCCGGCGCACCCGGCCGCGACTGGAACCTGGCCACGGCCATGCTGATCCAGGGCAAGGCGGGCTTTCAGCTGATGGGTGACTGGGCCAAGGGCGAGTTCCTGGCTGCAGGCAAGGCGCCGGGCAAGGACTTCCTGTGCGCTGCGGCCCCAGGCTCGGCCAACGCGTTCACCTTCAACGTCGATTCATTCATCCTGTTCAAGCTCAAGGACGCGGGCGCGCAGAAGGCGCAGAGCGACCTGGCTAGCTCCATCATGAGCCCGGCCTTCCAGGAAGTGTTCAACCTGAACAAGGGCTCGATCCCCGTGCGTGCGGGCCAGCCCATGGACAAGTTCGACGACTGCGCCAAGGCCTCGGCCAAGGACTTTGTGGAGACTGCCAAGAGCGGCGGCCTGGTGCCCAGCGCGGCCCACGGCATGGCCATCGCACCCGCCACGGAAGGCGCCATCAAGGATGTGGTGAGCCAGTTCTGGAACGACGACAAGATCACCGTCGCCGATGCCATGAAGAAGATCGCGACCGCCGCGAAGACCAAATAAAACCAACCTGAGAGGGAATCATCATGAAGACAAGAAACCGCCTCACGGCGGTGGCTTTGGCCGCCGCATGCCTGACGCAAACTGCGTTCGCCATGGAAGTGGCAGGCTTTGAGTTCAACGGCTACTCGCGCGGTGGCCCGGTGTTCAACCATTCTGACGGCGTGAAGGGCCATATCGGTCTGGGCGGCGAGCTGCAGAAGTACCGCCTGGGCAACGAGGGCGACAACGGCATCGAAGTGAACTTTGCACGCGGCTTCGAGACTGGCGGCATCAAGTGGAAAGTGAACTACATGCCCGCCAAGTGGGGCAGTGGCGACATCAGCACCGAGCAGGCCTATGTGGAAATGAGCGGCTTCTCGTTCTCGCCAGAGGCCAAGTTCTGGGTGGGTCAGCGTCGCCTGCGCATTCAGGACGTGCACATCGTGGACTACTTCCTGATGAACTACGGAGACAACATCGGCGCAGGCGTCACCGATATCCCGGTGGGCGGCATGAAGCTGGGTGTGGGTGTGTTCACCGGCGACAAGTTTGATGGCAACCTGCCGAACAACGTGAAGGCCCAGCGCATCAACGCTGACCTGTCCGAGATCAACACCAACCCCGGCGGCAAGCTGCGCGTGCTGCTGACGGCGGTGAACGGCAAGAACCAGGCCAACGGCGGCTCAGGCTCTGGCATCTCGATCTCGCACAACCAGAAGGACTTTCTGCTGCCGGGCATGAGCAACGCCTTGTTCCTGCAGACATCGCGCGGCCATGCCCGCATCGATGGCCAGTTCGAAGCCATTGACGGCCTGACCCCCGGAAAGCGCGTCGTGCGCATTGCCGATTCCATCAACTGGCAAAGCGGTCCCTTCGGCGGCCAGGCGCTCATCGGCTACCAGACCAACAAGGCCGACGTGACAGGCGTGGAAACCAAGGATTTCTCTTTGGGTGCGCGGGGCTCGTATGCCTTCACCAAGCATTTCAAGATGCTGGCCGAGTTGTCCACCACCACGCGCAAGGGTGCGGGGCCGGACCAACGCCTGTCCAAGGCCACGCTGGCAGGCGCCCTGGCGCTGAGCGAAGATTTCTGGTCTCGCCCCGAGCTGCGCCTGTATGTGACCAAGGCCAACTGGAACCAGGCTGCGGCCGTGGCAAATGCCGCGACCTTCGGCGCCAATGGCAAGACCTCGCGCACGTTGGTGGGCGTGCAGTACGAGGTCTGGTGGTGAGCGTGACAACAAGAGAGGAAAAGGGAGTGAGTTAGCGAGTGATTGAGTGAGTGATCCAGAGGTTACTTTGTTCTTGGGGGGCCTCAGCGCCCCCCTTTTTTGATTTGTGTGCGACATGCACAACCCTGATTTGCAGCCATGACCATTGACCCTAGAGCACCGTTGGCGCAACGCCTGTCGCGGCCTGTGGCAAGCGGGCCGCTTGACCCCGAGGCAACACGGTGATGAAGCATTCTCACAACACCTTTGAAACATGGCTGCCCAAGCTGGTGGTAGCGCCTGCCTTTGTGCTGGGCTTCGCCTTCATTTATGGCCTGATGGTGTGGAACGGCGTGCTCAGCCTCACCGTCTCGCGCATGCTGCCCAACTACGAATGGGCGGGCCTGGCGCAGTACGAGCGCCTGTGGGAGATGGACCGCTGGTGGGTGGCCCTCAAGAACCTGGGCATCTTCGGTGTGGGCTACGTGGGCGGCTCGCTGGCCATCGGCGTGGTGCTGGCCGTGCTGCTGGACCAGAAGATCCGCGCCGAGGGCGCGCTGCGCACCATCTACCTGTACCCCATGGCGCTGTCGTTTGTGGTGACCGGTACGGCCTGGAAGTGGCTGCTCAACCCGGGCCTGGGCATCGAAAAAATGGTGCGCGACTGGGGCTTCACGAACTTTGAATTTGGCTGGCTGGTGGACACCGAGATGGCCATCTACTGCGTGGTCATCGCAGGCATCTGGCAAAGCGCCGGGTTTGCCATGGCGCTGTTCCTCGCCGGGCTGCGCGGCATTGACGACAGCATCATCAAGGCCGCGCAGGTCGATGGTGCGTCGCTGCCGCGCATCTACTGGCGCATCGTGCTGCCCGCGCTCAGGCCCGTGTTCTTCTCAACGCTCATGGTGCTGTCGCACCTGGCGATCAAGAGCTTTGACCTGGTGATGGCGCTCACCGCCGGTGGCCCCGGTTTTGCCACCGATGTGCCGGCCACCTTCATGTACACCATGTCGTTCTCGCGCGGCCAGATTGGTCTGGGCGCGGCCAGCGCCACCATGATGCTGGCCACTGTGGCGGCCCTGGTGATTCCTTACCTTTACAGCGAACTGCGGACCAAGCCCAATGACCGCTAAGCCTTCTTTGTTCCCCTCCGTGGGCCGTCTGCTCGTCTACGCGGTGCTGGCCCTGGCCACCGCCTTCTTTCTGCTGCCGCTGTACGCCATGCTGGTCACCTCGTTCAAGGACGCGGAGGAGATCCGCAGCACCTCGCTGCTGGCGCTGCCGGGCTTGCTGAACTGGTCGGCCTGGAGCACGGCATGGTCCAGCGCTTGCACCGGCGTGGACTGCAACGGCCTGCGCCCGTTCTTCATGAATTCGGTGGCCATGGCCGTGCCCGCCGTGCTCATCTCCACCGTGTGGGGCGCTGTCAACGGCTATGTGCTCAGCCTGTGGAAGTTTCGCGGCAGCGATGTGCTCTTCGGCCTGCTGCTGTTCGGCGTGTTCATGCCCTTCCAGGTGGTGCTGCTGCCCATGAGCCAGGTGCTGGGTTGGCTGGGGCTGTCCAGCTCCATCACCGGGCTGGTGCTGGTGCACTGCCTCGCGGGCTTGGCGGGCACCACGCTGTTCTTTCGCAACTACTACGCGGCCATTCCGAAAGAGCTGGTGAACGCGGCGCGCATGGACGGCGCAAGCTTCTGGCAGATCTTCTGGCGCATCGTGCTGCCGCTGTCCACGCCCATCGTGATGGTCACGCTGATCTGGCAGTTCACCAACATCTGGAACGACTTTTTGTTCGGCGTGGTGTTCTCGGGCACCGACTCCAAGCCGGTGACGGTGGGGCTGAACAACCTGGCCAACACCAGCAGCAGTGTGAAGGCCTACAACGTGGACATGGCGGCCGCCATCATCGCGGGCTTGCCGACCATGGTGATCTATGTGCTGGCTGGTAAGTTTTTTGTGCGCGGGCTGACGGCCGGTGCAGTCAAGGGTTAAGGGTAAGAAACAAATGGCGTCATCACTCGACATCGCGGGCATCAACAAGCGCTTTGGCAAGGGCGACAAGAGCGTGGAGGTGCTGCGCAAGGTGGACATCCACGTCGCACCGGGCGAGTTCCTCATCCTGGTCGGCCCCTCGGGTTGCGGCAAGTCCACGCTGCTCAACATCATTGCGGGGCTGGACGAGCCCACCGAGGGCGAGATCCGCATCGGTGGCAAGAACGTGGTGGGCATGCCCCCGCGCGACCGTGACATCGCCATGGTGTTCCAGAGCTACGCGCTGTACCCCACGCTCTCCGTGGCCGACAACATCGGCTTTGCGCTGGAGATGCGCAAGATGCCCAAGGCCGAGCGCCAAAAACGCATCGACGAAGTCGCGGCCATGCTGCAGATCAGCCACCTGCTCGACCGTCGCCCCAGCCAGCTCTCAGGCGGCCAGCGCCAGCGCGTGGCCATGGGCCGGGCGCTGGCGCGCCAGCCGCAGCTGTTCCTGTTCGACGAGCCGCTGTCCAACCTCGATGCCAAGCTGCGCGTGGAGATGCGCGCCGAGATCAAGCGCCTGCACCAGGCCAGCGGCATCACCAGCGTGTACGTCACGCACGACCAGGTCGAGGCCATGACGCTGGGCTCGCGCATTGCCGTGATGAAGGGCGGCGTGGTGCAGCAGCTGGGCACGCCCGACGAGATCTACAACCGCCCGGCCAACACCTATGTGGCGACCTTCATCGGATCGCCCACCATGAACCTGCTGCGCGGCGCGGTCACGGGCGGGCAGTTTGGCATCCAGGGTGCGGCGTTGAACCTGGCGCCTCCACCATCCAGTGCCAACGAGGTGCTGCTGGGCGTGCGCCCCGAGCACCTGGTGATGCAGGAGACCGCCCCCTGGCGCGGCCGGGTCAGCGTGGTGGAGCCCACGGGCCCGGACACCTATGTGATGGTGGACACCGCCGCAGGCAGCGTCACGCTGCGCACCGATGCACAAACCCGCGTGCAGCCTGGCGACCAGGTGGGGCTGGCCGTGGCGCCTGCGCATGCCCACTGGTTTGACGCGCAGACGGAAGACCGCCTGGCCGCGTAACGCGCGGGCGCAGGGGGCAAAGTCACGCCGCCCGCGCGGACTTTGGTCTTTGCGTGCGCGGCGATTTCAAGTAAAAAGAGGCTCCAGCGCTTGTCCAGCAAGCGCTGTAAGCTATTGAAAAAATAGCATCAAAGCGCCACCGGCCTTTGCGGCCCTGGTTTCCCTTCAGCAGACTGCGTCCTTGGTGGCGCGGCAATGCCATGTGCGACCTTGTTCTATGCAGCATCCACAGCGCCTTCTCGCCGACATCGGCGGCACCAACATCCGCCTGGCCTGGCAGGCCGAACCCGGCGGCGCCTTGCACGACACGCGGGTGCTGCCCTGTGCGCAGTTCCCCACCGTGGATGCCGCGCTGGCGGCGTACCTGCAGGAAGTGGGCGTACCCACCCCGCGCGAGGCGGCCTTTGGCATCGCCAACCCGGTCACGGGCGACGCCATCCGCATGACCAACCACAGCTGGAGCTTTTCGCAGCGCGCCGTGCGCGAGGCCTTTGGTTTTGAGCGCCTAGTGGTCATCAACGACTTCACCGCACTGGCGCTGGCTTTGCCGCTGCTGACGCCCGAGCAGCTGCGCCCGGTGGGCGGCGGCTTGGCCGTGCCAGGCAGTGCGATTGCGCTGCTGGGCCCGGGCACGGGGCTTGGGGTGTCGGGCCTGGTGTTTCCGCCCGGATCCAGCCACGGTGTTCCGCTATCGGGCGAGGGCGGGCACGTCACGCTGCCCGCGCAGACCCGCCGCGAGTTCGAGGTGCTGTCAGTGCTGCAAGAGCGCTACGGCCACGTCTCGGCCGAGCGCGCGGTCTCGGGCGCGGGCCTGGTGGACCTGTACCACGCGGTACGCACGCTGGAGCACCACAGCGGCGAAGAGGTGAGCGCCGCCGCCGAAGTCACCGAACTGGCCCTGCAGGCCAGCGACCCGCTGGCGCTGGAGGCCCTGGAGCTGTTCTGCGGCTTTCTGGGCAGCGTGGCCGGCAACTTGGCGCTGACGCTGGGCGCGCGCGGTGGCGTGTACCTGGGCGGCGGCATCGTGCCGCGGCTGGGCACGTGGTTCGACAGCTCGCCCTTCCGCGCGCGGTTCGAGGCCAAGGGCCGCTTTCAGGCGTATCTCGCGTCCATCCCGTGCTGGGTGATCGACCCCAGCGCCACCCCGGCGCTGCACGGCGCCTCGCGCGCGCTGGACATCGCCGGGCCCGGCCCGGCATGACCGCATCCGGCGCACCGGCCGCACCCACGCTGCGGCTGCTTGGGGTGCACCACGTGGCCATCATTGCCAGCGACTACGCCCGCTCGCGCCACTTCTACACCGAGGTGCTGGGCCTGCCCGTGGTGCACGAGCATTACCGCACCGAGCGCCAGTCGCACAAGCTGGACCTGCAGCTGCCCGATGGCACGCAGCTCGAGCTGTTCTCATTCCCCAATCCACCACCGCGCCCGTCGTTTCCCGAAGCCCGCGGCTTGCGCCACCTCGCCCTGCGCGTGGCCGACATGGACGCCAGCGTGGCCGCCCTGGCCGCGCACGGCGTGGCCGTGGAGCCGGTGCGGGTGGACCCGTTCACTGGCGCGCTGTTTACGTTTTTTGCGGACCCGGATGGGTTGCCAATTGAACTGGTGGGGCCGGCGCCTTGAAGGCGGGGTAGGACCGGCAACTGCGATCCCGTCTAAGGCCTTTTTTTGCGCCCGGCGCTTGTCCAGAAGCCGCCAAGCGCTATCCGAAAGATAGCGACGTGGCAAAGTGTAATGGTCGCGTTGTGGCAGGCGCAGGCCTGCTACATCTCTTCGCTCCAGCAATGCCCGTCCCGCGCAATCATCGCGCTCGCGGCACGCGGACCCCAGCTGCCCGCAGCGTAGGGGCGTGGCCCGGCCGGGTCGTTCTTCCAGAATTGCAGGATGGGCTCCACCCAGCGCCAGGCTTCTTCCTGCTCGTCGCTGCGCACAAACAGGTTCAGGCGGCCAGCGATCACGTCGAGCAGCAGGCGCTCGTAGGCGCCCACGCGCTCGGTACCAAAGCGCTGGTCAAAGTCCAGGTTCAGGTGCACTTGCGACAGCGCCGGCTCTGTCTGGTGCTGTGCGGCGCCCTGGGCCATCAGATGCAGTTCCAGCCCGTCCTTGGGCTGCAGGTTGATGACAAGGCGGTTGGCGGCACCTGCAGGCGTTTTGAAGATAGGGTGCGGCACGGGCCGGAAGTTGATGACGATGTGCGCGTCGCGCCCGGCCAAGCGCTTGCCTGTGCGGATGTAGAACGGCACGCCCGCCCAGCGCCAGTTGCTGATCTCGGTGCGCAGCGCCACGAAGGTCTCGGTGGTGCTGGCGGGGTTCACACCTTTTTCCTGCAGGTAGCCCGGCGCGGGTTGGCCCTGGTGCAGGCCGGTGGAGTATTGCCCGCGGATCACGTGCTGGCCCAGGGATTCCAGCGTCCAGGGCTTGAGCGACTGCAGCACCTTGAGCTTTTCATCGCGGATGGCGTTGGCGCTGGAGTTGATGGGCGGCTCCATGCCGATGGCGCACAGCAGCTGCAGGGCGTGGTTTTGCACCATGTCGCGCAGCGCGCCGGTCTGGTCGTAGAAGGCGCCGCGCGTTTCCACGCCCAGTTCCTCGGCAATGGTGATCTGGATGTTGGCAATGGTCTCGCGCCGCCACAGGGGCTCGAACAGCGTGTTGCCAAAGCGCAGCGCAAACAGGTTCTGCACCGAGGGCTTGCCCAGGTAGTGGTCGATGCGAAAGACCTGCTCTTCTTTCAGCACGCGGCGCAGCGTGTCGTTGATCGCCTGGTTGGAGGCCAGATCGTGCCCCAGCGGCTTTTCCAGCACCACGCGGGTGGTGGGGCCGTTCAGGCCGACGGCGGCGATCTGCTCACACACATTGGTGAACAGGCTGGGCGCGGTGGCCACGTACATCACAACCGAATCGGCATTGCGCTCGCGCAGCATGGCGGCCAGGCGCTCGTAGTCGGCGCTTTGCGACAGGTCCATCCGCAGGTAGTGCAGCAGGGCGCCAAACCGCTCGAACTCGTCGGGTGTGGGCCGCTTGGCCAGCTCCACGCTGTCAAACCGGGACTGGATCAGGCTGCGGTATTGTTCGTGGCTATGCTCGTCGCGGGCCACGGCAATGATGCGCCCCCCCTCAGGCAGCGTCCCGTGGCGAAACGCCTGGAACAGCGCCGGCATGAGCTTGCGCCACGCCAGATCACCGGTTCCGCCAAACAGGACAAGGTCAAAACTCATGGGGGTCTCCGTGTGCATTGGGTTGAAGTTGTATGGGGCTCAAAATTGTAATCTCGTTACATGAATTGTGGCGAGCTGTTGTCCTACAAAGATTTAATTCTCAGGCTTGCAACAAAGTATCCGTGCATTTTTGTAATCAAGTTACCATTGCGCGCTGCTCTTCTGTGCTTTCCATCGCTTTCTAGCCATGCACCTCCGATGTGACCAAACCCCCGTGTGGGCCGCGCTGCAGTCCGCATACGAGACCACAGGGCACGCTTTTGACCTGCGCCAGGCCTTTGCGCAACCGGGCGGCCCCGACCGCTTTGCCCACTTCAGCCAGGCAGCGCCCTGTGTGTTTGCCGACCTGTCCAAGAACCTGTGGGACGCGCCCACCGAGGCCCTGCTGCTGGACCTGGCCCGCGCCTGCAACCTGCCCGCTCAGCGCGACGCCATGCTGGCCGGCCAGCCCATCAACAATACCGAAGGCCGCGCCGTACTGCACACCCTGCTGCGCCGCCCCGCTGGCCTGGCACTGCCTGGGGATGCCCACCAGGTCGCGGCCGACTTGGCCGCTGTGCACACCACACTGGACGCCATGCTGGCCTATGCCGAAGCCGTGCGCGCCGACGGTGCGATCACCGACGTGGTGAACATCGGCATCGGCGGCTCCGACCTGGGCCCGCACATGGCCGTGCTGGCGCTGGAGCAGCAGCGACTGCCCGGCAAACGCTTTCACTTTGTCTCCAACGTGGACGGGCACGAACTGCACAGCGTGCTGCAAGGCCTGCGGCCTGAAAACACGCTGTTCCTCATCGCTTCCAAGACCTTCACCACGGCCGAAACCATGACCAACGCCCGCTCGGCGCTGGCGTGGTTTGACGCGCAGGGCGGGCGCGACGTGGCACGCCACTTTGCTGCGCTGACCACCAACGTGCAGGCCGCGGGCGATTTGGGCATCACCACCACCTTCGGCTTCTGGGACTGGGTGGGCGGGCGCTACTCGCTGTGGTCGGCCATCGGCCTGCCCATTGCCATCGCCATCGGCGCCCAGGGCTTTCGCGATCTGCTGGCCGGTGCCCACGCGATGGACGAGCATTTCCGCACCGCGCCTCTAGAAGCCAACCTGCCCGTGCGCCTGGGCCTGCTGGACGTGTGGTACCGCAACTTTCACGGCTTTACCAGCTGCTGCATTGCGCCCTACCACGCGGCGCTGCGCCGCCTACCGGCTTATTTGCAGCAGCTGGAGATGGAGAGCAACGGCAAGCGCGTGGCCAAGGACGGCACGGCCCTGGCCGTGGCTACCTCGCCCGTGCTGTGGGGCGAGCCCGGCACCAACGGCCAGCACGCGTTCTTCCAGATGCTTCACCAGGGCACGGACGTGATCCCGCTGGAAATCATCGCCGTGCGCCAGCCCACGCACCCGCTGCCCGGCCACCACGACAAGCTGCTGGCCAACGCCCTGGCGCAGGCCCAGGCGTTGATGGTGGGCAAGGCGGGAGAGGACGGCCACCGGCACTTCCCGGGCAACCGGCCCAGCACCTTTTTGCTGCTGGATGAACTGAGTCCCGCAACGCTAGGGTCGCTGATCGCGCTGCAGGAGCACCGCGTGTTCGTGAGCGGAGCGCTGTGGGGCATCAACAGTTTTGACCAGTGGGGCGTGGAACTGGGCAAGGTGCTGGCCAAGGACATCGAGGCACGTTTGGCCAGCGGCGATGGGGCGGGGCTCGACGGCTCGACGGCAGGGTTGCTGGCGCGTTTGCGCCGCGGCGATTGAATCGCCCCCAGACCACAGAACAAGGCAGACCGATCTGCCACGCCGCCGCAGAAAGCGGCCTTTGAAGGAGGAGACCCATCCATGCAGGCGCCACCGCTGCCCGAGTTCCGCTCGCCCGCATTCCTGCGCGAGCACCTGCGCCAGACCATGGCGTTCTATGACCCCGTCGCTACCGACCCGAGCGGGGGGCAGTACCACTTCTTTCTGGACGACGGCACGGTCTACAACACCCGCACCCGCCACCTTGTCAGCGCCACGCGCTTTGTGGTCACGCACGCCATGGTCTACCGCACCACGGGCGAGGCGCGCTACCAGGCGGGCATGCGGCACGCGCTCACGTTCCTGCGCACCGCGTTTCTCGACCCTGCCACAGGCGGCTACGCGTGGTTGATCGACTGGCACGAAGGCCGCGCCACGGTGCAAGACGCCACACGCCACTGCTATGGCATGGCTTTTGTGATGCTGGCCTACGCCCGCGCCTTGGAGGCCGGGGTGCCCGAAGCCCGTGCCTGGCTCGCAGAGGCCTTTGACACCGCTGAACAACACTTCTGGCAACCCGCTGCACGCTTGTATGCCGACGAGGCCAGCCCCGATTGGCAACTGACCAGCTACCGCGGCCAGAACGCCAACATGCACGCCTGCGAGGCCATGATCTCCGCCTTCCGCGCCACGGGCGAGCGCCGCTACATCGAGCGCGCCGAACAGATCGCGCAGGGCATTTGCCAGCGTCAGGCGGCGCTGTCCACCCGCGCTCTCGCACCCGCCGCCGAAGGCTGGGTGTGGGAGCACTTCCATGCCGACTGGTCCGTGGACTGGGACTACAACCGCCACGACCGCAGCAACATCTTCCGCCCCTGGGGCTACCAGATCGGCCACCAGACCGAGTGGGCCAAGCTGCTGCTGCAACTGGATGCCCTGCGACCCGCCGACTGGCACCTGCCCTGCGCACAGCGCCTGTTTGATGCCGCCGTGGCGCGAGGTTGGGACGCTGAGCACGGCGGCCTGTACTACGGCATGGCACCCGAAGGCAGCATCTGCGACGACGGCAAATACCACTGGGTGCAGGGCGAGAGCCTGGCCGCCGCTGCGGTGCTGGCAGTGCGTACGGGCGATGATCGGTATTGGCAGTGGTATGACCGCATCTGGGCCTATTGCTGGGCCCACTTTGTGGACCACGAACACGGTGCGTGGTTTCGCATCCTGCATCGCGACAACCGCAACACCACCCGAGAGAAGAGCAATGCGGGGAAGGTTGACTATCACAACATGGGGGCTTGTTACGACGTGTTGGGAGTCCTGGGGCTGGGCGCAAGTGAGGGCTAACCACCAGCAAATCGTTCTATCGACGTAAGCTCATCCCACCGGAACAATCCGGTCCAGCAGGAGAGGATGCATGGAAGTAGGTTTGCTGACCCCAGCGCAACAGGAGCATATGGTGGGCTTGCTGCTTGCGCTGCATGAACACTATCACCCGAGCCGGGCGCTCGACCGTGCTCTCGTCCACAAACATTTGCGCGATAACCTGTGCGGACCTCATTCTCAGATTCGGCTGGTGACGGCGGAGGTTGGTGGCGAGTTGCTTGGTTTTGCAGCCATTTAACTGGTGTATTCATTGGTGGAGCCCGAGCCCGCTCACCAGCGGCAGTGTGTTCTCAAAGAGCTTTTTGTTTCGCCGCGCCATCGGAGCCAGGGCATCGGCCTCGCTCTGATGCAATGGGTAGCGCGATACGCACTGGACAACGGCTGCGGCCGCATCGACTGGTCGGTCAAGTCGTCCAACGCGCGAGGCATTGCGTTTTACAAGAGCCTGGGTGCGAGGTTGGTCGGCGACCGCCTTAGCTTTCGGATGGTGCGTGACGACATCGGCGCGTTGACTGCTCGGTGATGGAGCACGGGCCCTTGCATTTCACTGTGACTGTTGGCCCGCCGTAGCTCACACCTTGAAGAAATTTACCGGTAGCCCAGCCAAAGCCACCTGTAGGCTCAGCAGCGACCCCGCCGTAACCTCCGCCTCTCGCTCCTCAACCGGCCTTCCCGCCCGTGCCGACGTAATAAACAACGTCCGCAAGTCCTCCCCCCCAAAACACACCATGGTCGGGCACTGCACCGGCACTGCGATGCGCTGCAGCACCTCACCCGCTGGCGACAACTGCAACACACACGCCCCTTCGAACATCGCAACCCAGTAGTTCCCCTCCACATCCACCGCTGCGCCATCGGGCCTGCCGCCATAAGGCTGCCCTTCCACCTTGCGGTCGAACTGCACCCAGGACCGGCGGTTCGTGATCTCGCCCGTGGCCACGTCAAAGTCAAACAGGTCGATGCGGTGCTCGGGCGTGTTGGCCCAGTACATCGTGCGGTTGTCGGGGCTGAAGGCCAGGCCGTTGGCCGTGAAGTTGTCGCCCGCCTTGTGGCGCACGGTGTAGCCCGTGGCACTGGCCGGGTCGGCCTCCAGGCACCACAAGGCCGCGTGCGGTGCAGTGCGGGGCGTGATGACGGAGCCCGCCCAGAAGCGGCCTGCGGTGTCGCAGCGGCCGTCGTTCAGGCGCAGCACGGCGGTGTCGTGCAGATCGGCAGGGAGAGGGGCCAGGCAGGCGAGGGCACCGGTGGTGGTGTCCAGATGGTAGAAGCCGTCCCGTAACCCGATTACAAGACCGCCACCGGTGATCGGGGCGCAGCAGCCGGGTTCGCTGGGCATGGGCCACTGCCGGTGCTGCCCGCTCGCAGGATGCCAGGCATGCACGGCATGTCCCTGAATGTCACACCAGTAAAGGGATTTTTCCGTGGGATGCCAGAACGGCGATTCGCCCAGTTCGGAGGGCGGAAGGGGCAGGGCTTGCAAGGTCATGGGTTGAAGCGGGGTGGTTATCGAGTTACATTCTAGGGCCTCACATACAGGCTCCGGCACCTGCACAGGGCCTGGCTACCCACCGATGGAGACCTCTTCCATGCATTCAGTCGTCGTGCGCGTCACCGAGCGCATCATCCAGCGTAGCGCGGACACCCGCGGCGCCTACTTGGCCACCGTGGACGCCATGATCGCGCGCAAGCCCGCCCAAGATCGCATGGGCTGCGCCAACCTGGCGCACGCCTATGCGGCGCTGCCGGGGTCCGAGAAGTTCAAGGTCACGGTCGAGAAGGCGACCAACATCGGCATCGTCACTGCCTACAACGACATGCTGTCGGCCCACCAGCCCTACCAGGGCTACCCCGCCATCCTGCGCGACGAGGCCGCCAAGCAGGGCGCCACCGTGCAGGTGGCTGGCGGTGTGCCCGCAATGTGCGATGGCGTCACGCAAGGCACGCCCGGTATGGAGCTGTCGCTGTTTTCGCGCGATGCCATTGCCATGGCCACGGCGGTAGCGCTGTCCCATGATGTGTTCGACGGCGCGCTGCTGCTGGGCGTGTGCGACAAGATCGTGCCGGGCCTGCTGATCGGTGCGCTGCACTACGGGCACCTGCCCTGCGTGTTTGTGCCTGCGGGGCCCATGGGCACGGGCCTGTCGAACAAGGACAAGGCCAAGGTGCGCGAGCAGTATGCGCAGGGCCTGGTGGGCCGCGACGAACTGCTCAAGGCCGAATCGGCCGCGTACCACAGCCCCGGCACCTGCACCTTTTACGGCACGGCCAACAGCAACCAGATGCTGCTCGAAGCCATGGGCCTGCATGTGCCCGGCGCGGCGTTTGAATCCCCGGGCACGCAGGCGCGCGAGGCCTTCACCCGCCAGGCGCTGCGCACGGTGCTCGACATCGGCAAGCGCGGCAACCGCTTCACGCCCATTGGCAAGCTGGTGGACGAGCGCTGCATCGTCAATGCCATGGCCGCACTGCTGGCCACGGGCGGTTCCACCAACCATTTGATCCACTGGGTGGCGATTGCGCGCAGCGCGGGCATCCTGATTGACTGGTCGGACTTTGACGAACTCTCTTCCGTGGTGCCGCTGCTGGCCCGCGTGTACCCCAATGGCGATGCCGACGTGAACCAGTTCCAGGCCGCGGGCGGCCCGCCGTGGATCCTGCGCGAGCTGTTGGCCAACGGCCTGATGCACCCCGATGTGCTGAGCGTGAACGGGGGCGGCATTGCCGATGGCGGCCTAAGTGCGCCTGCCGTGTCGGGCGATACGTCGGTGCTGCGGCCGGTGAGCGCACCGTTCTCGCCCACCGGCGGCCTGCGCCTGCTGCAAGGTCGCCTGGGCCGCGCGGTGATCAAGGTGTCGGCCGTGCCGGAAGACCGCCACGTCATCGAGGCGCCCGCACGGGTATTCGATTCGCAAGAAGCGCTGCTCGCGGCCTTCAGCGCGGGCGAGGTCAACCAGGACATGGTGGCCGTGGTGCGCTTTCAGGGCCCGCAAGCTAACGGCATGCCCGAACTGCACAAGCTCACGCCGCCGCTGGCGGTGCTGCAGAACCAGGGCTTCAAGGTGGCGCTGGTCACCGACGGCCGCATGAGCGGCGCCTCCGGCAAGGTGCCCGCCGCCATCCACGTCACGCCCGAGGCGCTGTCCGGCGGCCCGCTGGCCAAGGTGCTGGATGGCGACATCGTGCGCGTGGATGCCGTGGCCGGCACGCTCGATGTGCTGGTCGATGAGGCCACCTGGGCCGCCCGCACGCCGGCGCCGTACAACGCCCCCCCGCAAACCGGCTTTGGCCGCGAACTCTTCCACAACTTCCGCCGCCACGCGGGTGGCGCAGAACAAGGAGCCTGCACATGGCTATGAACCCTCTTGAAATCGCAAGCTACGGCCCCGTGATTCCGGTCATCGTGATCGACCGTGTCGAAGACGCATTGCCCCTGGCCGAGGCCCTGCTGGCCGGTGGCGTGAAGGTGCTGGAGGTGACGCTGCGCACCCCCGCCGGCCTGCCCGCCATCGAGGCGATTGCGTGCCACCTGCCCGACGCAGTCGTGGGCGTGGGCACGGTGCTCAACGGCGACGACGCGCGCCGCGCCAGCCAGGCCGGGGCCCGGTTTGCGGTCAGTCCCGGTTACACGCACGAGGTGGGCGCGGCCTGCAAGGCGCTCAATCTGCCGCTGCTGCCCGGGGTGGCCACATCGGGCGAGGTGATGACCGCGCTGGCGGATGGCTTCTCGTTCCTCAAGCTGTTCCCGGCCGAGGCGGTGGGCGGCGTGCCGCTGCTCAAGGCCTGGGCCAGCCCGTTTGGCCAGGTCAGCTTCTGCCCCACGGGTGGCATCACGGCGGCCACGGCCGCCAACTACCTCGCCTTGCCCAATGTGCGCTGCGTGGGAGGTTCGTGGCTCACGCCGGCTGACGCGGTGCGTGCGGGTGACTGGACGCGCATCACGCAGCTGGCGCGGGACACGCAGGCGCTGCGCCCCGCCCGGTGACGCTTCAATTTGGAGTGTTTTTGGGCTCTAGCGCTTACGCTGCAAGCGCTGTCAGCTATCAAAATTGATGAAACTGCGGAAGGGCCATGCGCTCGCCCGCAGCAGACTTCCCGTCTGCACACCCGGTCCCTATGATGTCGCGGGGCTGGCCGCAACGGCAGACCCGTGGTGTTTGCTTTCAACCAAGAGAGGGAGTTCACTGTGGATTTTGTGTCGGCGGTAAAAAGCTGCTTCGCGCAGTACGCGGGTTTTTCGGGCCGGGCGTCGCGCTCGGAGTTCTGGTGGTTTTTTCTGTTCCAGGTGATCGTGCTGATCATCGCCAGCGTGCTGGGCGACATCGTGAACTTGCTCGTCTCGCTGGCGCTGTTGCTGCCTGCGCTGGCCGTCGGGGCGCGCCGCCTGCACGACATCGGCCGCAGCGGCTGGTGGCAACTGCTGGTGCTTACCGGGATTGGCGTGTTGTTGCTGATTTTCTGGTGGGTGCAGCCCAGTTCCGACTGAGCGCCTGAGACAGAGAATTCGAGAAAAAGGGCCCGCCGGCCGCCAGACCAGCGGGCTTTTTTTGCGCGTGTGGCTCGTGCGCGCCCGGGTCCGGGCAGCGCATCTGTTGCCCCTGCGCGACAAGGGCGGGGTGGTGGGATGTTTGGTTTCTAAAATAGGAATCATTCTTAATCACATTTCTATCATCATGAACCATCGTCCACAGAAGACCGCAGTCTGCCTGGCTGTTGCACTGCTCGCGGGGGGCTCCACCGGCGGAGCGCTGGCGCAGTCCACCGGCCCCACCTTGTCCGAGGTGCGCGTGGATGCCAGCGCCGAGAAGGAAACCGCCACGACCCCTGTGGTGGGCTACCGCGCCCGCAACGCCGCCACCGCCACCAAGACGGACACGCCACTGGCCGAAACCCCGCAGTCCGTCACGGTGGTCACCCGCGACCAGCTGGTGGATCAGGGCGCCTCCAATCTGCAGGACGCCTTGCTGTACGCGGCCGGCGTGCGCAGCGATGCGTACGGCCTGGACAGCCGGTCAGACGGCATGCGCGTGCGCGGCAGCTACCCCGACATCTACCTGGACGGCCTGCGCCAGAACTACAACTGGTACACCAGCGTCACGCGGTCGGAGGCTTATACGCTGGAGCGCATCGAGGTGCTGCGCGGCCCCTCGGGCATGCTGTTTGGCGCGGGCACGGTGGCGGGCGTCATCAACATGGGCAGCAAGCGGCCCCAGCAGGAGGCGCACCGCGAAGTCGGCGTGCAGCTGGGCAGCTGGAACCGGCGCCAATTGCAGGCTGACCTCACCGGTCCGCTGACGGCGGACGGCGAATGGTCGTACCGCCTGGTGGCGCTGGCCCGCACCGCCGACACGCAGGTGGACCATGTGCCCGACGACCGGCGCGTGATCGCGCCTTCGCTCGCATGGCGACCGAGCGCCGCCACCTCGCTGGTGCTGCAGGCCCATTGGCAGCAGGACCGCACCGGCAGTGCCGCCCAGTTCCTGCCCTGGTCGGGCACCTTGCTGCCCAACCCCAACGGCCAGCTACCCAGCACGCGCTTCATTGGCGAGCCGGGCGATTTCTACAACAGCGACCGTGAATCGATGGGCTGGCTGTTTGAGCACCAGTTCAACGACACCTGGCGCGTGCGACAGAACCTGCGCCTGGCGCGCAATGAAAACCGTGGCGCCTACCACTGGGCCGACTTCTTCTCGCAGGTGGGCGGGTTTGGTGCCGACCCGGTAAACCAGCGCGTGATCGGCCGCTATTTCGACGACTCGTACACGCGCACCCGCATGGCCGCGGTGGACACCCACCTGCAAGGCAACCTGGCCACGGGCAATGTGCGCCACCAGCTGCTGCTGGGGGTGGACTGGAACCGCCAGACCGAAGACAAGGAAAGCGCCAGCACCTTCAGCACCATCGACGCCTACGCTCCGGTGTACGGCAACACTGTCGCAGGAGCGGCTCGCGTGACCAGCCCGCGCAATGTGCAGCGCCAAAGCGGCGTCTATCTGCAGGACCAGATGAAGTGGGGACCCTGGATCGTGGTCGCCGGCCTGCGCCACGACCGCGCGGTGAACAGCTTGGCTGGCGCCGCAGACGACCACACCAGCGACACCACCAAGCGCCTGGGCGTGATGTACCAGCTGGCTGGAGGCTGGACGCCCTACATCAGCTACGCCGAATCCTTCAGTCCCGTGAGCGGCACCAACCGTGCAGGCCAGCGCTTCAAGCCACTGGAGGGCGAGCAGATCGAGCTGGGCGTGAAGTACGCGCCCGAAGGTAGCCACACCCAGTTCACTGCGGCGGTGTACGACCTCAAGGAAAAAAACCAGAAGGTGGCCGACCCGGTAGATCCCACCAACTCGCTGCAAACCGGCCAGACACGCAACAAGGGACTGGAGCTGGAATACAAGGCCCGCGTGGCCACCGCGTTCGACCTGACGGCGCACTACAACTACACGGACGTGGACCCGCTGCTGGAAGGCCTGCCGCGCCATCAGGCGGCCGTGTGGGGCGTGTACCGCTTCTCCGTGGGTGGTGTACGTGGGTTCACGGCCGGGGCGGGCTACCGCTGGCTGTCGTCCTTCCGCGATGGCACCGGCCCGCGTGTGCCTGCGGCCGGCGTGGTGGACGCGACGCTCGCCTACGAGAACCAGGACTGGCGCTACGCGCTGAACATCAGCAACCTGGCCGACAAGCAGTACATGAGCACCTGCCTGGCGCGGGGCGATTGCTGGTGGGCCAGCCGGCGCAATGTGGTGTTGAGCGCGACCTATCGCTTCTGATCCACGTGCCGCAACACTGGAGCGCGGGTCACACCTTGAGCGAACGCTCGATATCCGTGAGCTTGTAGCGCGCCAGGGCCAGGTTGCCCTTGGCCTTGTCGAGCACCAGATACAGGAACAGACCAAGGTTGTTGGGTACCAAGCGGATCAGGTGGTACTGGTCGCCCAAGGTGATCAGGATGTCTTCGATACCGCGGCGCAGGCCTAGCGTTTCCATGGTCTTGAGCTTTGCGCGAACCACCTCGGTGTTGCCTGCGGCAGCCAGATCCAGGTTCATGCCGCCGCCGGCCTGCGCCAGGCACATGCCGCTGCGGTAGTCCACCAGCGCCACGGCGGTTGCGCCGTCAATCGTCATCGCGGCATCCATACATTGTTTAAGGTTGGAACTCATTGTGTCGTTCTGTAAGAGGGTTTGGGATTGGTGAAGGGCCAGGTCATCCATGGCCCGCAGCTTGCCCAACTGCTCCATCAGAATGAACCACAAGGTTTGGGGGCTGCTGTCGGGCAGCTGGTAGACGTGGGTACGCGCCATCTGTGCAGCTGGTGCGTTCTTGAAGATCGACTCCTCCATCACCGCGTTGGGCATCAGGAACGCCCACACCACCGGGGGGGGCAATGGCGCCAGCCATTGCAGTGTGGCTTGCACCAGATTGACCGAGCCCGGGCCGACCAGCAGGATGACCGCTGCGCTGGAAGCGCAAGGCAAGCTCAATTCCCGCGCATGTGTCGGCCGAAGCCAATCGACCAAGGGGGCCATGGTGGCGTCACCCAACGGAATCTGAAGCCACGGCCCCGCGCCCGATGTTCCCGAAACGCCCAACTGCGCCAGTGAGTACAGGCCCAAGCGGGCCGTCAGGTCCAAAACGGTGACAGTAGGGGGAGTAAACGCCATGGGTGCGAAATGGTGGGGTAGGGGCTTTCGGGCTGTGGCGCCCATGAAGGAACTGAGCGGCAGGCGGTTCCCCGAGGGGGAAGGAAAGGTCTTGAGTCTATCGCGCCGCGACCAAGCGGTCATTTAATAGTCAATGGCGTACAAATCTATCGGACATGCCGATTGTGTCGAATTGTTAATATAAATATCGTTTATACGCGTGGTCGCGATCGGCAGTCTGTGGCCCCCCGGGGTTGAGGCGAATGCAAGTAAAAAACCCCGCAGGTTGCAAGACCTGCGGGGTTTTTTTATGAGGCATTCACACGGCGCGGGATCGTGGCCCGCCCCGCGTGGGACCAACAGGCAATTACATGCCCATGCCGCCCATACCACCCATGCCGCCCATGTCAGGCATGCCAGCAGCAGGTGCGTCGTCCTTCGGAGCCTCGGCCACCATAGCTTCGGTCGTCAGCAGCAGCGAAGCCACGGAAGCGGCGTTCTGCAGTGCGGTACGGGTCACCTTCGTGGGGTCCAGGATACCCATTTCGATCATGTCGCCGTAGGTGTCGTTGGCAGCGTTGAAGCCGTAGTTGCCCTTGCCGTTCAGCACTGCGTTCACCACCACCGATGGCTCGCCACCAGCGTTGTAAACGATCTCGCGCAGAGGGGCTTCGATGGCCTTCAGGATCAGCTTCACGCCAGCGTCTTGGTCAGGGTTGTCGCCCTTGATCTCGCCAGCCGCTTGGCGTGCGCGCAGCAAAGCCACGCCACCACCGGCCACGATGCCTTCTTCCACAGCAGCGCGGGTAGCGTGCAGGGCGTCTTCCACGCGGGCCTTCTTTTCCTTCATTTCGACTTCGGTCGCGGCACCGACCTTGATCACTGCCACGCCGCCGGCCAGCTTGGCCACGCGCTCTTGCAGCTTTTCACGGTCGTAGTCGCTGGTCGCTTCTTCGATCTGGATGCGGATTTGCTTGACGCGGGCTTCGATGTCGGCAGCGGCACCAGCACCGTCGATGATGATGGTGTTTTCCTTGCCCACTTCGATGCGCTTGGCTTGGCCCAGGTCGGCCAGCGTGACCTTCTCCAGGCTCAGGCCCACTTCTTCAGCGATGACCTTGCCGCCCGTCAGGATGGCGATGTCTTCCAGCATGGCCTTGCGGCGGTCGCCGAAGCCAGGAGCCTTCACAGCCACGACCTTCAGGATGCCGCGGATGGTGTTGACCACCAGCGTAGCCAGGGCTTCGCCTTCGACTTCTTCGGCAATGATCAGCAGGGGACGGCCAGCCTTGGCAACTTGCTCCAGCGTGGGCAGCAGGTCGCGGATGTTGCTGATCTTCTTGTCGAACAGCAGCACGAAGGGGTTGTCCAGCAGGGCGGCCTGCTTTTCGGGGTTGTTGATGAAGTAGGGCGACAGGTAGCCGCGGTCAAACTGCATGCCTTCCACGACATCCAGTTCGTTTTGCAGGGACTTTCCGTCTTCCACGGTGATCACGCCTTCCTTGCCGACCTTGTCCATGGCGTCAGCAATGATCTTGCCGATGGATTCGTCGGAGTTGGCGGAGATCGAACCCACTTGGGCGATTTCCTTGGAGGTGGTGGTGGGCTTGGAAGCCTTCTTCAGCTCTTCGGTCAGGGCCAGAACGGCCTTGTCGATACCGCGCTTGAGGTCCATGGGGTTCAGGCCAGCGGCGACGTACTTGGAGCCTTCGCGCACGATGGCCTGGGCCAGCACGGTGGCGGTGGTCGTGCCGTCACCAGCGTTGTCGCTGGTCTTGGAAGCCACTTCCTTCACGAGCTGCGCGCCCATGTTCTGCAGCTTGTCCTTCAGTTCGATTTCCTTGGCCACGGACACGCCGTCCTTGGTCACGGTGGGGGCGCCGAACGAGCGCTCCAGCACCACATTGCGGCCCTTGGGGCCCAGGGTCACCTTGACCGCGTTGGCCAGGATGTTCACGCCTTCAACCATGCGTGCGCGGGCTTCGCCGCCGAAAACTACGTCTTTTGCTGCCATGATGGAGCTCCTAAATTTGGTTCAAAATGGCCGCTAGCGCTTATCTGGCAAGCGCTGGCAGCTATGAAAAAATGAGTGATTCGGCCGTGATGAGAAGCGGATTACTTCTCAACCACTGCAAACAGATCGTCTTCCTTCATTACCAGCAGCTCGTCGCCCTTGACCTTCACGGTCTGGCCCGAGTACTTGCCGAACAGAACGCGGTCACCGACCTTCACGTTCAGGGCGATCAGTTCACCCTTGTCGTTCTTCTTGCCGGGGCCCACGGCCAGCACTTCACCTTGATCGGGCTTTTCAGCAGCGTTGTCGGGGATCACGATCCCGGAAGCGGTCGTGGTTTCGCTTTCAATGCGCTTGACGATCACGCGATCGTGCAGAGGGCGAAGGTTCATTGCAATGCTCCTGTTTTCAGTAGAAAAAAGCTGAAGTACGAAGCACCCGGGAACCCAGGTGCTGCCAAACTACAACAGGCGCAGTGCTGTTAGCACTCGCCTGTAGTGAGTGCTAATGATACGGGCTTTTGCGGCCGTTTCAAGACATCCCCCGGGTGAGCGAGGGAAACTTCCTGTAGTAATGCGGCCGATCTGTGAGCGCGACCTCGGCGGCCGTGCAGATGGAAGAGGGCCGGTGAGCGTGGCAGGTGGGCCCACCCGCAGCGCTAGCCGCGCCGATCCGGCTTCACGGCAAGCGCCACGATGGCCACACCGCCTGCAATGACCAGCGCATCCTCGATCAGGCCGCTGGGCGTTTGCCCGATGCGCTTCATGGCGCTTTTGCGGGCGTCCAGCGTCAGGTAGGCCAGTGGGACTGCCGTGGCCACTGCGGCCAGAGCACCTGCGCGTTCGCGGCCGCTCGGGGCCAGGGCTGCTCCGGCGATGCCTGCACTCATTACGCGGGCCACAAGGCCCAGGGCCACAGTCCGGTCTGGCGCGGTCTTCATCTTGTCGCCGGCCAGCTCTCCGGCACCCATGGCGAGCGCGCCGTATTTGAAGAGCGGGCGATCCAGCAGCGCGAGCTTGCCTGGCGTGTGGCGACCGAGCAGCCGCGCCGCCGACAGTGCGGCCATGGGCGTCATGGACCGTGCACTTGCAATCGCACCGATCAATACCGACCAGAAAAGGGATGGAGCTTGCATGCGGAATACTTTCTGAGAGGCGGTGGACGGGTAGGGAGTGGTGCAGGTCAACCCAGTGGTTTCCACAAGGGCGGCTCAGGCTCCGGAAAGCGCAGTGGCTCTCGTGGGGAGCGCAAGGCGGCTTCCCATTGCCGCAAGCGTTTGAGGGCGCGGGGTTTGAGCAAGGTAGGACCGGTGCGGCGGTTGCTGGACATGGTGTTCTCCAGGGAGGCTGGTCCATTGGACGCGCGCATTGAGTGCTCCGGACGTCAGACAAGGCTGGCTGCTGGCATCAGCGCGGGCCTCGCCAGCGTGATGCGGGTCACGCCGCACGCACCGAGCACTTGAGCACCGTGGACATTTGCGCCAGCGCCGCAGCCTTCTGCGGGGCACGCTCGGCCGCCGTGCAATTGGACGGCACCCACACCTTGTAGCCGCGCATGTACGCGTCCATGGCCGTCAGGTGCACGCACATGTCAGCGGCCAGGCCGGCCAGCACCAGCCGCTCGGTCTTCATCTGGCGAAGCAGATGCTCCAGCGGGGTCATGTGGAAGGCGGAGTGCAGGGGCTTAAGGATCGTGAGGTCGCCATCATCGGGAGCCAGCAGGTGGGCGATCTCTCCCCTGGCGCCGGGCAGCGCCTGGCAATGGTCCAGCAGCGCCCTGAAGTCCGAGTGCCAGATGCCGTAGTTGTCGTTGGCATAGATGCACGTGGCGCCCTGCCGCGCCAGGCGCCTCTTGAGGCGCGCGGTGGCACGTGCGGCCTCCAGCGCATCGTCCACCAGCGCGCTGGCGCCTGGAAACTGCATGGGGTTGATGAAATCGACCAGCACCAGCACCGTGGCGCTGGGCTTGAGCGGGGTGTTCGGGATGCGGGAGCGTGGCACGCGAAACCTTTCTGTGGGCTTGCTACATCGGGCGTTCATCGGGTCGCGGTGCGGGCGCGTCCGGCTTCTTGAGGATGGTGATGGTGCCGTCCACTTCCAGAAACGCGTACTCCATCTCCGCCTGCTCGCAATCGGCCGCGCGCAGTGCCTGCTGAAGGTCGGACTCAGGCACGTGCTGCGCCCGCAGAGCCTTGCGAAGGATGTGCCCGTTGCGGCCTACCAGCACCGGGTCGCCTTCGAGCAGCGTATGCACCTTGGCACTGTAGGCGGTCATCACCGCGGTGGCCGCGTTGAGCGCCACCAGCACGGTGGCGCTAACCAGGCCGGCCATCAGTGAATCATCACCCCCCGAGAGTGCGTTGGACACGGATTCGCTGAGTAGCATCACCACCAGCAGGTCGAAGGGTGTGAACTGGCCCACCGTTCTGCGGCCAGACAAGCGAATGAGCAGCAACAAGAAGGCATACACCACGACGGCGCGCAGCACCAGTTCGCCCCATGCCAATTCAGGCAGCCACATGGCAGGGGCTCCGGCGGTCGGGGATGCGAGACGGGCGCGGCAGCGCGGTAAAGCGCCCCTGCCGCGCAAAGGCAACAAACGTTTGGGCCAGCGCCATCGAATCGGTCCCTTCTGTCGTCCTTCAGCGATTTCTTGATCGCAGATGGTGGGCCGAGTCGTGCGTCTCGGCTGTAGGACCGCACTGTGCCGGGCCGTCGGCGCCGCGAGAGTGCTACGGCAGACTTTGGACGTCGTCGGAGAGCAGAGCGCGGCCTTTGGGGGTGATCGCCAGCACGCGCGCAAACTGCATGTCAGATGCCGGGCTGGGCAGCATCACCGTGACCAAGTCTGCCGCCCGCAGCACGCGCAGCTTGTCGATGTGATCTTCCTGTTGCACGGTGAGGGGAAGCTCGGCTTTGGCAATCTCACGCAGGTATTCAAACGGCATGTCCCATCTCCCGGGTAGTGACAGAACGTTGCATTGTGAAAAGGCGCGCGCCAAAAACCGGTAACAAAACTGAAGCCCCCAAACAGATGAGGGAGGTCGCTGCCGGACGGTCGTATTGCGCACCAATGGGTATCTCGGTCAGATCCTCCGGTTGACAAATGACTGGGTGGATTCCTTCCGACTGTGAGTTTTCAGCCGACATGCGAACGCTCTGGTTGGCACCGACGCAAGGGGCTGCGGCTGTCCTACATGCAGGAGCAGGGGCGCTCGCTAACTTGGTAGTCATCTCGCGTTTTTCAGGAGCATTCCCATGAGTGACGACAAGACCGAAGTGGCCCACGACCGCCAGTTGATCAGCCTGAGCGAACCGTACGAAGTGCGCGACTGGACCAACAGTCTGGCCGTGACAGAGGCCGAACTGCGCGAAGCTGTGGCAGCGGTGGGGCCCTCGGCCGAAAAGGTGCGCGAGTACCTCGCATCACATTGAGATGGGTGAAAGCCATGGCCAGTGAGAGCAAGGATTCCGGCAAAGCGCCCACGTCCACCCGCACGATGTGGAAGGGCGCCATCAGTTTCGGGCTGGTGCACATTCCAGTGGGCCTTTATTCGGCCACTGCCACCTCCGGCATCGACTTCGACTGGCTGGACAAGCGCTCCATGCAGCCCGTGGGCTACAAGCGCATCAACAAGGTCACGGGCAAGGAAATCGCCAGTACCGACATCGTGAAAGGCATCGAATACGAAGATGGCCGCTATGTGGTGCTGTCACCGGAAGAGATTGCAGCGGCCTACCCCAAGGTGACGCAAACCATCGAGATCGAGGCGTTTCTGGACGCGGATGAAATTCCTTTCGTATATCTGGAGCGGCCCTATTACACCGCACCGCTCAAGCGCGGCGAAAAGGTGTACGCCCTGCTGCGCGAAGCCCTGCGCCAGAGCAACAAGGTGGGTGTGGCCAAGGTGGTGATCCAGTCCAAGCAGCATCTGGCGGTGCTGATTCCGTGCGGCAGGGCACTCGTGCTCAACCTGCTGCGCTGGGGTGGGGAGATCCGGTCCTTTGAGCAGCTCCACCTGCCGCCGCTCGATGCCAAAGCGGCAGGCATCAAGGACGCCGAACTGACCATGGCCATGCAGCTCATCGACGACATGACGCAGGCCTGGGACGCGGACAACTTCCGCAATTCTTTTGCCGACCAGATCCACGAGCTGGTGGAGCAAAAAGCCTCGGCGGGTCAGATTGCCGACGTGGCCAAGGTGCCCGACGCGGGCCCGGCGGCGTCGGCGGGGGCCGAGGTGCTGGACCTGACCGCGCTGCTCAAGCGCAGCCTGGAAGGCAAGGGCCCCAAGAACGCGGGGCAGGCCCAGAAGACTGCCTCCGTCACACCGTTGCGCACTGACGGCAAGGGCAGTGGCGGCAGTGCCCGGAAAGGGGTCGAGGCCAAGACAGCGGCCTCCAAACCGGCGGCCTCCAAGGCCAAATCCAAGGTCGCCCGCAAATCATCCACGGCGGCCTCCAAGGCACAGCCTGCATCTCGCAAACCGGCAGCCGCCAAGTCGTCCTCCGTGGCCAAGAAGCCCGCGCGGCGCGCGGCGTGAACCGGGGGTGGTCGTGAAGGATGCGCTCGCCCCGTACCGCAGCAAACGGAACTTCGACCTCACGCCTGAGCCGGCTGATGGCGGTGCGCCGGGCAAGGACACTGCTTTGCAGTTTGTGGTCCAAAAGCACTGGGCCAGTCGCTTGCACTACGACTTCCGGCTCGAGCTGGGCGGCACCATGAAAAGCTGGGCCGTGCCCAAAGGCCCTAGCTACGACCCCGCTGACAAGCGCATGGCCATACAGGTGGAAGACCATCCCCTGGCGTACAACGACTTCGAAGGCCAGATCCCGCCCGGACAGTACGGCGCAGGCCGGGTGATCATCTGGGACCGGGGGCTGTGGGAACCTGTGGGAGATCCTGACAAAGGCTACCGTAGCGGCAAGCTTAAATTTCGCCTGCATGGTCACAAGCTGCAGGGGCACTGGACGCTGGTGCGCATGCACGGGCGCGGCGATGAGCGGCAGCCCCCGTGGCTGCTGATCAAGGAGCGCGACGGGCAGGAGCGGCCGGCCGCAGAGTTCAGCGTGGTGGACGAAATGCCGGACAGCGTGGCCAGCATGGCAGCGCCCGAGGCGGCTCTGGACCGTGCAGATGCAGCCCCGTCTGCGCCGCGTCGCAAGGCTGCGGCACGGGCCGCGCAGCGCGGCAAGGCTGTTGCGCTCCCGGACAAGCTGTCCCCGCAGCTTGCCACCCTGGTGTCCGAGCCACCCGCAGATGCAGACAACTGGATCTGGGAACTGAAATTCGATGGCTACCGCCTGCTGGCGCGGGTGGAGGACGGCGCGGTGCGCCTGATCACCCGCAACGACAACGACTGGACCCACAGGATGCCGCAGTTGGCCCAAAGCATCGGCAAGCTCCCGCTCACCTCGGGGTGGATAGACGGCGAGGTTCTGGCGCTTGATGCGCACGGCATCCCGGACTTCCAGGCCCTGCAAAACGCATTCGACGGCGAGGCGACGGCGGGCCTGGTGTTCTATGCGTTCGACCTGCCGTTTGCGGAAGGGCAGGACTTGCGGGCGCTGCCGGTGGTAGAGCGCCGCGAACGCCTGCGCGCACTTGTCGACAGCGATGGCGCGACGGACACCGTCCGCTTCAGCGAAGCCTTTGAGGCAGCTCCGCCTGACTTGGTCTCATCGGCCTGCCAACTGGGGTTTGAAGGGGTGATCGGCAAGCGCAAGAGCAGCCCCTACGTTCCGCGCCGCAGCGCCGACTGGATCAAGCTCAAGTGCTCCCATCGCCAGGAGTTCGTGATCGGCGGCTACACCGACCCACAGGGCTCGCGGGCAGGGTTTGGATCCTTGCTGCTGGGCGTACACGACGAAAGCGGTGCACTGCGTTATGCGGGCAATGTGGGAACGGGGTTCAGCGACAAGCTGCTCAAGGACCTGCATGCGCACCTTGCGCAACTGAAGGTGGCCCAAAGTCCTTTCGACAACCCGAGCGCCATCGATAAAAAGGCGCACTGGGTGGCCCCCGAACTGATGGCCGAAGTGGCATTTGCCGAATGGACGAAGGAGGGACGCATCCGCCATTCCGTATTCAAAGGGCTGCGCAGCGACAAGCCGCCACAGGACATCCACATGGAAACTGCCAAGCGTCCGCCCGCCAAGAAGTCGGCGGCCACGTGCAAAAAGACTCCCAGCGCCCCGGCCAATGTGAGCGGTCTCCGGGTCTCGCACGGCGAGCGGGTCATCGACCCGTCCACCGGCATCACCAAGCTCGACCTGGTGCGCTACTACGCCACCGTGGCGCCGCTCATGCTGCCGCACTTGCAGGGCCGACCGGTGTCTCTGGTGCGCGCGCCCGAAGGGGTGCAGGGCGAGCTGTTCTTCCAGAAGCACTGGGAAGCAGGCCGTGTCAAAGGCGTGGTGCAGCTGCCCCAGGCGCTGTACCCCGAGCACCCTCCGCTGCTGGAAGTGGCCAGTTCCGAGGGCTTGCTCGCCGCCGCGCAAATGAACACCGCCGAGTTCCACACGTGGAACGCCCGCAAGGACCGCATCGACCGTCCGGACCGCATCACCTTTGACCTGGACCCGGGTGAAGGCGTGGCGTGGGCGCACGTGCAGGAGGCCGCCACGCTGGTGCGCCTGATGCTGACGGAGCTGGGGCTGCCTGCCTTCCTCAAGACCAGCGGGGGCAAGGGCCTGCACGTGGTGGTTCCCATGAAGCGCCTGCACGACTGGGACACCGTGAAGAGCTTCAGCCAGGCCGTGGTGCAGCACCTGGCGCTCACCATTCCCCAGCGTTTTGTGGCCAAGAGCGGGCCCCGCAACCGGGTGGGCAAGATTTTTGCGGACTACTTGCGCAACGGCTTTGGCGCGACCACTGCCAGCGCCTGGACGGCGCGCGCACGGCCGGGCATGGGGGTGTCGGTGCCGGTGGCCTGGCACGAGCTGGACAAGATCACCAGCGGCGCCCACTGGACGGTGCAGACCGTGGGCCGCCGGCTGCGCACGGGCAACGGGCCCTGGCATGGATACGACGAGGCGGCCGTGTCCTTGTCTGCCGCCATCAAGGCGCTGGGCCGGCTGGGCTGACAACCCCTCATTCGGCCAGGCATGAAGGCAGCGCCAAGGACCTACAGGAACTGAGCGCGCACGCCCACCATCATGCGGCGTCCGGCGGCGGGCTCGAAGAAACGGCCATTTCCATCGTTCACGATCAGCGTGCCCGCATAGTGGCGGTTGAACACGTTGTCCAGGCGCGCCCACAACTGCCACCGGGTGGCCGATGACTCCGCCGCTTGTGCGCCGCCCACGCGGTAGGCGGCGTTCAGGCCCCACACCGCAAACCCGGCGGCCTGTTCGCTGTTGAGGTCGTTGGCAAACACGGCGCTGGACATGTTCGCCGTGGCGCCCACCTGCCAGCGGGCTGTGGGTGCATAGTCCAGCGCCAACTGCGCGGCATGCCGTGCCGTGCCGGGCAGCCGGTTTCCAGCGGCAATGGCGGTTCCGCCTGCGCCGGTGAAGGCGTTACCGAAATGGGCGTCCAGGTAGGTGTAGCTGGCGCGTGGCGACCAGGGCCCCAGGGTGGCTCGCCAGGCCAGTTCCAACCCGCGCCGCCGCACGTTGTCCACGTTCTGGAACACCGAGCGGCCGTTGACGGTGGCCACCGGCACGATCTCGCCGCGGCTGCGCGTGTCGAACCAGGCCATATCCAACTCGTGCGTTCCGGCGCGCCACTTGGCGCCCAGCTCCCACTGCCTGCTGCGCGCGGCGGCCAGTCCGTAGTTGGGCCCCGCGTTGTCGATGCCGTACGCCATCTCAGCCAGGGTGGGCGTTTCAAAGCCGCGGCCGATGTTGGCGTACAGGTTGAGCTGATCGGTTGCACTCCACACCAGGCCAGCCGTAGGGCTTGTATGCCGCCAGGTGCGGCTGCCGCTGTCGTCCGGGTTGCTGGGCGTCACATAGCGGTCGTCGATGCCCACACGCACCTGGCTGCTGCGCACACCCGCGATGGCGCGCCAGCGGGGCGTGAGCCACGCATCCACCTGCGCGAAGGCATCGGTGTTGGTGGCCCGGTCGCGTTCGTCGCGCCGCAACGCGCCGCTGGTGCCCGCGTTGTTCACAAACCCCTGGCGGTGCTCAGCCAGCCGGTGGGTCTCCAGGCCCGCCGTCAACGTCACGGGCAGGCCGGAGGCGCGGCGCACGGTGCGGGTCCACGTGGCTGCGGCGCCGTAGTAGTCGCGGTCCAGGTCCACAACGCCGCCTGCACTGTTTGCCGCATCACCGCTGAAGCTGAGGTACTGAGTCAGTTGCCGTGTTCCGCCATAGGCGCGCAGCTGCAAAGCGTCGGTGTCGTTGAGTTGGTGGTCCAGTACCAGGCCCAGCTGGTTTTGACCCACAGACTTGCGGGTGCCAAACACCGAAGTCGCCGCAACGGCCTGGCGCGGGTTGGCCGCAAACTGGGCGCGGGTTAAGCCCAGCGGGTCCAGCGCCAGCTGCTGGTCATACAGGTTGAGCAAGCCTGTGACGCGGGTACGGCTGCCGGGCTGCGCCACCACCTTGGCGTTGAGGTGGGTGCGCCGCGCAGCGCTGTGGTCGCGCCAGCCGTCGGTTTCAAAATGCGAGACCCCCAGCAGCCCGCCAAGCTGCTCGTCGCCAAAATCAAATGACGCCTCTGCCAGCCGCTGCCCGAAAGAGCCCAGGCCGAGGCCCACCTGCGCGCCGCCTCCGGGCCGCGGATTGCGCGTGGTGACCTGCACCACGCCGCCCGCAGCATTGCCATACAGCTGCGCCAACGGGCCGCGCAACACATCCACCTGCGAGGCTGTCTGCAGATGGGCGGTGGCGGCCTGGCCCTGGCCGTCGGGCATGGACGCGGGAATGCCGTCCACCAGGATGCGCACGCCGCGCACGCCAAACGTGGACCGCGCGCCAAATCCGCGCACGGCGATCTGCAGGTCCTGCGCGTAGTTGCCGCGGTCGGTAGCCACCACACCGGCCTGGCCGGTCAGCAGCTCTGACAGATGCACCAGCGGGGTGGTGGCAGTGAAGCTGTCCACCGCAACGCTGCTGTGGCTGGCGGCGCTGTCAAACCGCTGCTGGGCCTGCGCGCTGTCCACCACCTCCACGGTGGCAAGCGCCGGGTCCTGTGGCGAGGGTGAGTTCTGCTGCGCGTGGGCAACGAGCGCGGTGGTTGCGGCTAGAAGGGCGGCCGGGCGTGCCCATTGCCAGCGGGGCCCGGGTGGGTATGCGGCGTTCACAGCAGCGCGATACTTACTGTGGGCGGCCTACGCGCCAGATGAAGTTGCCCACATCGTCGGCCACCAGCAGGGCGCCTTTGCCATCCAGTGCGACGCCCACGGGCCGGCCGTAGGCCTTGCCGTCCTTGCTGAGAAAGCCGGTGAGAAACGGCACCGGCGCGCCCGAAGGGCGGCCGTCTGCAAAGGGCACGTACACCACGTTGTAGCCTGTCAGATCCTTGCGATTCCACGAACCGTGCTGGCCGATGAAGGCGCCGCTCGCGTACTCGGCCGACATGCGGTTATCCGAAAAGGCGAGCCCCAAAGGCGCCACGTGCGCGCCCAGGCCGTAGTCCGGCGCAATGGCCTTGGCCACCATGTCGGGATTGGGGGGCTTCACGCGCGTGTCCACGTTTTGGCCGAAGTAACTCCACGGCCAGCCGTAGAACGCTCCGTCCTTCACCGAGGTGAGGTAGTCCGGCACCAGATCGTTGCCCAGTTCGTCGCGCTCGTTCACCACGGTCCACAGCGTTTTGGTCTGGGGCTCCCAGCCCAGCCCGTTGGGGTTGCGCAGCCCGGTGGCAAACAGGCGCTTGTTGCCTGTGGCCAAGTCCACTTCCCAGATGGCGGCGCGGCCTTCTTCGGACTCCATGCCGTTGTCGCCTATGTTGCTGTTGGAGCCCACCGTGGCGTAGAGCCTGCTGCCGTCTGCGTTGGCGATGATGTTCTTGGTCCAGTGGTGGTTGGCGCCAGCGGGCAGGTCCGTCACCTTGGTGGGCGCGGCGGTGATGGAGGTCTGGCCGGCTTCATAGGGCACTTTGACAATGCCATCTGCATTGGCGATGTAGAGCTGGTTGCCCACCAGGGCCATGCCGAAGGGCGAAAAAAGGTCTTTCATGAACACCGCACGCGTCTCGGCCACGCCGTCGCCATCGGCATCGCGCAGCAAGGTGATACGGTTGGCGCTGGGCGTGCCCGCGCCAGCGCGCTTCATCACCATACCCATGGCCTTGCCGCGCAGGCCTTCGGCGTGCACGTTTTTGGCGCCCTCCGCCGGCGGCGGCTTGTTGGACTCGGCCACCAGCACATCCCCGTTGGGCAGCACATACACCCAGCGCGGGTGGTCCAGTCCGCCCGCAAAGGCCGTTACCTTGAAGCCTGCAGGCGCCTGGGGCTGCACACCCTGGGGCCAGCCTTCGGCCGGCGCAATGTTGACGGTGGGGATGAGGCCGTCCTTGTCGGGCTGGGGCAGCTGCGGGTTGGGGCCTATGCCCACGCCTCCCGCACCTGTGGCGGGCTGCGCGACCGCCACCGTCAGCGGCGCCGCAAGTGCAAGGATCAAACAGGGCGCCCAGCGGGCAGGCGAACGACGGGGGACGGAAGGGTGGTGCGTGTTCATGCGCGCAGTATGGGCAGCGCAGGCGATACCTCATGTAGTCCAAGGCCGCATACCGCCCAGGATGTGTGCAGGTGCGTTACTGCGCGGGCGATGCCGGGGCACTGGCCGCTGCGGCAGGCGGTTCGGCCGCTGCGGGCGCGTTGCCGCCCACGGGCGCGCCCACGCTCTCCCGGCCGGGTGGCGTGGGGGTGTCGCCGCGTTGTGGAGTGACGGTGTCGGTGGTGGGCGAGGCGGGTTGCGTGCTCGGGGCCTGTGCAGGCGCGCTGGCCGCGCGCGGGGTCTGGTTTGTCAAGTCCACCTGCCGGCCCGGGCCGGGCGGACCGGCAAAGTTGAAGGCCAGAACAATGGCCAGCACCAACCCCGCGCCACACACGGCGTAGATGAAAGCGCGGTTGTTCTCGCGACCGGATGTGGGCCGGGGCACGTCGGTGGGCAGGGGGCGGCGGTCGGGTTCGGCCATGAAAGTCTCCTTGGGCAAAACCCTACCGTAGTGCCCTCAGCCAGGGGCCGGGTGTCAGACAGTCGCTTGAGTCGCTGTCGCGCCGGCTCTGCCGGGTCCTCCGCTTCAGTGGGCCAGCATCAAGTCCAGGTTCTGCACGGCCGCGCCCGAGGCGCCCTTGCCCAGGTTGTCGAACACGGCCGTCAGCAACACCTGCCCGTGCCGCGCGTTGGCGTGCACGCCAAGCCGCAACTGGTTGGTGCCGTTGAGCGCCTGGGGGTCGATGCGCTCCAGCGCTTCAGCGTCGCCAGGCGCCAGCACTTCCACATGGGCGGCGCCCGCGTAGTGGCGGGCCAGGCAGGCCTGCAGCGCGGCGCCGGTAGCGTGTGGCGGCAGCTGCCGCAGCATCAGCGGAATGGTCAGCACGATGCCCTGGCGGAACGCGCCATAGGCCGGCACAAAAAACGGCCGTTGCGACAGGCCCGCGTGCAGCGCGATCTCCGGCGTGTGCTTGTGCTCCAGCGCCAGGCCGTACAGCTGAAAGGCGGATGCGGTCGCCGCATGCGGACCCTCGTGCGCTTCCACCTGTGCGCGGCCGCCGCCCGAATAGCCCGACACGGCATGGACCATCACCGCGTGGTCGTGGGGCACCAGCCCTGCCTGCACCAGCGGGCGCAACAGCGCAATCGCGCCCGTGGGGTAGCAGCCCGGGTTGGTCACGCGGCGTGCAGTGGCAATTCGGGCGCTTTGCGCAGCGTCCATCTCGGGCAGGCCATACACCCAACCGGGGTCGGTGCGGTGCGCAGAGCTGGCGTCGATCACGCGCACCGCCGGGTTGGTGATGGCGGCCACGGCATCGCGCGCGGGCGCGTCGGGCAGGCACAGGATGGCAATGTCGCAGTCGTTCAGGGCTTCGGCGCGGCGTGCGGGGTTCTTGCGCTCGGCATCGGGCAAGGTCACAAGCTGCAGATCGGTGCGGCCCCGCAGGCGGCTGTGGATTTGCAGGCCGGTGGTGCCCTGGTCGCCGTCCACAAAAACAAGGGGAAGGTGGCTCATGAGAGAAATGCTCCAAGAGGGGGTGGCAGGCCCGCATCTTCGTTGTGCTTCTAAACTATGAAAAGTTGAATTTCACAAACGTCTCATTCAGAAAAGCTGAATCACATGCGCGAACTCAGTCTGGACCGCCTGCGCACCCTGGTAGCGATTGCCGACCTGGGTTCGTTTGCTGAAGCGGCGCGGGTGCTGCACCTGGCGCCCCCGACCGTGAGCCTGCACGTGGCCGATCTGGAGGCTCAGCTGGGCGCCCCATTGCTGGTGCGCAAGCGCGGCGAGGTGCGGGCCTCCGGCGTGGGCGAGGTGCTGGTGGAACGCGCGCGGCGCCTGCTCGCCGACGCCGACGAAACCCTGGCCGCAGTGCAGCGCCAGGTGCAGGGGCTGGAGGGGCGGGTGCGGCTGGGCGCGTCCACCGGCGCCATTGCGCATTTGTTGCCACGCGCCCTGGAGGAGCTGGGCCACAGCCACCCGGGAATCGACGTGCAGGTGGCCGTGCTGACCACGCAGGAGACTTTGGCGCGGCTGGCCAGCGGTGCGCTGGACGTGGGGCTGGTGGCTGGGTCGGCGGCCGCCCGGGGCGCGGCCCCGCAGGCTGCCGTGCCGGGCGTCACGGTGCAGCCCTGGCGGCGCGACCCGGTGATGGCCTTTGTGCCCGCACGCTGGGCCACGCCGGCGCGTGCCACGCCCCGCTGGCTGGCGCAGCAGCCACTCATCCTCAACGACGAAGGCACCAGCCTGTCGCGCCTGGTCGGCGAATGGTTTGCGCGCGCGGGCGAACATCCCAAGGCCCGCATCCAGCTGAACTACAACGACGCGATCAAGAGCCTGGTGGCCGCTGGCTATGGGGCCACATTGCTGCCGCAGGAAGGTGCCGCGCAGGAGCTGCCGGTCGGCGCGGTGCACGACCCGCGCGTTGCCGTGCTGCCGCTGCGCCCCGCGCTATGGCGTCCGCTGGGCCTGGCCTACCGCAGCGGCCCGGTGGAGCGCGCTACCCAGCTTGTGCTGGACGTGCTGTGGCGGCAAAAGCAGGCCTGACTCCAGTCCTTGGAGTACACAAAATTTGGATGAAAATGCCAGCGAGCGCTTGATAGTAAAGCGCTGGTAGCTATCAATTTAGAAGCATATGGCGCCCGCTGTGGAGGCAGGGATGCAGGCCGTCTTAGGTGACACCACCCGGCGCCAGCGCGCTCAGCACCATGCGCACGATCAGTTCCTCGGCTTTGTCGTAGTCGCGTTCGGTCAGGGCCGGCTTGCCCAGCAGCAGGGCGAACTGGGCCTCCTGCTCCGCATACGCCTGCGTGACGGACCAGATGATGAACATCAGGTGCGTGAAATTCACCTTGGCAATGCGGCCTTCGCGTGCCCAGCGCTCGAAGGTGCGGACCTCGGTCTTGAGCAGCGGGCCCACGCGTTCCGTGATCGCCTGGCCATACCGCGGGGCACCGGCGATCACCTCCTTGGTAAACACTTTGGCGCCCTGGGGACGCACGCGCGAGTATTGCAGCTTAGCGCGGATGTAGCGGCGCAGCGCCTGTTGGGGGTCGTCGCTGTGCGAAAGGTCTTCCATGCCGGCCAGCCACTGGGTGAGTACGTCGTCCAGCACGCGCTGGTACAGCGCTTCCTTGCTGGGGAAGTAGTACAGCAGGTTGTGCCGGCTGATGCCGATGGCCGCAGCGATGTTCTCCAGCGACGCTCCTTCAAAACCAAACTGCGCAAAGTGGTTCTCGGCTTCGGCCAGGATGTTCTGTTCCTTGAGCAGGCGCGATGCGGTGGGGGTGCGTGGGGCGGTATCGTCGGCGGCGGGGGCGCCGGCCGCCGCGGCGGTGCGCTGCTTTCTGGGGCGGCGGGAAGCGGAGGGGGCGTCCTGGGGCAGTCGGGCGTCGGTCATTGCACCATTGTGGAACAAGCGCGGCGCCAAAAACTGGCAAAGGGCTGGCAACCAGCCTTCAAAACTGCCCAACGGCTGGCACGCCGTTTGCTGTAGGGATTTTACCAATTGGTAAATTTTTACGGGTTGGTAAATTGGCCCACAACGCAGGGCACCACGGCACACCAAGCTGCGGGCACCTGCACCCCACAGCGAGGACCACGATGAAACCTCCGAAGTTTGCGGGCACCAGCACATACGCTGGTGCCGCATTGGTTGGCGCCATTGGCCGGCGTTCCAACGCTGCGCGGCGTGCGCTTGCACGCCCCCTGGGCGCCCAGACCCCCACCCTCACCCTCTCGGAGGAAACCTGATGGACACACCCGCAAGCCGTGCCTGCGGCATTCATGCCGCACGCCTGAATCTGGCTGACTACGCCGTCAACTTTGGCGACGCACACCCGCCGCTCACGCGGGCGCAGGCGTTGATCGAGGCCGAGCGCTGCTACTACTGCCACGACGCCCCCTGCGCCACGGCCTGCCCCACGGGCATCGATATCCCGTCGTTCATCCACCGCATTGCGCAGGATAACAACCGGGGCGCCGCCCGCGCCATCCTGGAGGCGAACCCGCTGGGCGGCATGTGCGCTCGGGTGTGCCCCACCGAGGTGCTGTGCGAGCAGGCCTGCGTGCGCAACACCAACGAGGACAAGCCGGTGGAGATCGGCTCGCTGCAGCGCTATGCGACTGACGCATTTTTTGAAAAGCCCGGTGCACCGTTGTTCCAGCGCGCAGCCGCTACCGGCAAACGTGTGGCCGTGGTGGGCGCAGGGCCTGCGGGCCTGGCCTGCGCACATGGCCTGGCCGTGCGCGGGCATGAGGTGGTGCTGTTCGAGGCACGCCCCAAGCTCGGTGGCCTCAACGAATATGGCCTGGCCAGCTACAAGACCACGAACAACTTCGCGCAGAAGGAAGTGGAGTGGCTGCTGTCCATTGGCGGCATCGAGGTGCGTACCGGCCAGCAACTGGGCCGTGACATCACGCTCGACAGCCTGCTGGACGCCTACGACGCCGTGTTCCTGGGACTGGGCCTGCAAGGCGTGAACGCGCTGGGCGTGGCCGAACCCACGGTCACCGGCCTGCGCAATGCGGTGGACTTCATCGCCGAGCTGCGCCAGAGCACCGACCTCTCCACCCTGCCCGTGGGCCGCCGCGTGGTGGTGATCGGCGGCGGCATGACGGCGGTGGACGCCGCCGTGCAGTCGCGCAAGTTGGGCGCGGAAGAAGTGACCATCGTCTACCGCCGGGGCGCTGAGGCCATGTCGGCATCGGCTGTGGAGCAGCAATGGGCGCAGACGAATGGCGTGACCATTCGCCACTGGGCCGCACCGAAAGAGGTGCTGAGCGAAAACGGCGCGGTGAAGGGCGTGCGCTTCGCGGCCACGGCGCCGAGCGGCGGCAAGCTGGTGGAAACCGGCGAGACCTTCACGCTCGATGCCGACATGGTGCTCAAGGCCATCGGCCAGACCTTTGTGGCTGAGCCCGTGGGCGGCCGCATTGCGCTGGAGGGCGGGCGCATCGCCACCGACGCCGAAGGCCAGACCAGCCTGCCGCGTGTGTGGGCCGGTGGCGACTGCCGCGTGGGCGGCCGCGACCTCACGGTGGAGGCGGTGGAGCACGGCAAGGTGGCCGCTGTCTCCATCCACGCCGCACTGATGGCCTGAAGTGGCCTGATCCCCTTCACCCCAGTTTTCACGGGAGCACCCCATGGCAGACATTCGCAGCAATTTTCTGGGCATCCGAAGCCCCAACCCCTTCTGGCTGGCCTCCGCACCACCCACCGACAAAGAGATCAACGTCACCCGCGCCTTCGAAGCGGGCTGGGGCGGCGTGGTGTGGAAGACGCTGGGCGAAGACCCACCGGTGGTCAACGTCAACGGCCCGCGCTACTCCACGCTGATGTCGCAAGACCGCCGCGTGATCGGCCTGAACAACATCGAGCTGATCACCGACCGGCCGCTGCACACCAACCTGGAAGAGATCAAACGCGTCAAACGCAACTGGCCGGACCGGGCCATGATCGTCTCGCTCATGGTGCCCTGCGTGGAAGAGAGCTGGAAGAACATCCTGCCGCTGGTGGAGGACACCGGCGCCGACGGCATCGAGCTGAACTTCGGCTGCCCCCACGGCATGAGCGAGCGTGGCATGGGCGCGGCTGTGGGCCAGGTGCCTGAATACATCCAGATGGTCACGGCCTGGTGCAAGCACTACAGCAAGTTGCCCGTGATCGTGAAGCTCACTCCCAACATCACCGACGTGCGCCACCCGGCGCGTGCGGCCAAGGCGGGCGGGGCCGATGCGGTGTCGCTCATCAACACCATCAACTCCATCATGGGCGTGGACCTGGACCGCATGGTCATGAGCCCGAGCACCGACGGCTGGGGCTCGCACGGCGGCTACTGCGGCCCGGCCGTCAAGCCTATCGCGCTCAACATGGTGGCGGAGATTGCGCGCGACGCGCAGACCGCCGGTCTGCCCATCAGCGGCATTGGCGGTATCACCACCTGGCGCGATGCGGCCGAGTACATCGCGCTGGGCTGCGGCACGGTGCAGGTGTGCACCGCCGCCATGGTCTATGGGTTCAAGATCGTGCAGGACATGTGTGATGGGTTGTCCAACTTCATGGACGAGCACGGCTACGCCACGCTCGACGATTTCAAGGGCCAGGCCGTGCCTACCGTGAAGGACTGGAAGAACCTCAACCTCAACCACATCGAAAAAGCCGTCATCAACCAGGATGCCTGCATCCAGTGCGGCCGCTGCCATGTGGTGTGCGAAGACACCTCGCACCAGGCCATCACGTTCACCAAGGAAGGCGGCGTGCGCAAGTTCGAGATCAACGAGGCCGAGTGCGTGGGCTGCAACCTGTGCGTGTCGATCTGCCCTGTGCCCGAGTGCATCACCATGCGGGCGCTCGCGCCCGGCGAAGTCGATGTGCGCACCGGCAAGACGGTGACGGGCGAATACGCCAACTGGACCACGCACCCCAACAACCCGCAGCGCGTGTCTGCAGCCGCTTGATATGTGCCCCAGCGTGCGTTTGCCACAGACCCCGCAAAGCTTTGCGGCAGCACCCGTTGTGGTGCCGATTTGCAACGCATGCTGCACTGCATCTGGTGCAGTTCTTGCGTGATCTCTAGCATCGCTCGCTTCCTTTGCCCGCCATCGGCCAGCGTGAGGGCGCATCGGCATATGGTGGGTTGTGTGCAACCCCAACGACGTCATTGACAAGAGGAGTACAGGCATGACCAACAGTACTGGCGGCACCGCCCACATGGCGGGGCGTACGCCTGGCGCAGCATCAAACCCGCTCGCCAACGAAGATTTGCTCCCGACCACCCAGGCACAGCGGCACTGGGCCTGGAAAGACTATGCGGCGTTGTGGGTGGGCATGGTGGTGTGCGTGCCCACGTACACCATGGCCAGCTCCATGCTGGACCAGGGCTTCACCTGGCAGATGGCGGTGTGGCTGGTGTTTGTGGCCAACTGCATCGTTCTGGTGCCCATGCTGCTGATCGGCCGCGTAGGGCCCAAGCATGGCATCCCATTCCCGGTGCTGGCGCGTGCTTCGTTCGGTGTCAAGGGCGCCAACCTGCCGGCGGTGCTGCGCGGGCTTGTGGCGTGTGGCTGGTTCTCCATCAATTGCTATTTCGGCGCACTGGCGCTGCATGGGTTTCTCAACATCCTGGGCATGGGCCTGGCGGGGCCGGCGGACGGGCAGACCATCAGCACCTCGCAGTTCATGTGCTTCCTGGCGTTCTGGGCGGTGCACATTTACTTCATCTGGAAGGGCCCCGAGTCCATCCGCAAGCTCGAGGTGATCGCCGCGCCGCTGATGATCATCGCGTCCATCGTGCTGGTGGCGGTGTTGCTGAGCGCAGTGCCGGCCGGCCAACTCTTCAACCTGCCCGCCAAGGTGGTGGAGGGCGGGCCCAAGACCTGGGCCGCGCTGACCGGGCTGGTGGGCTTCTGGGCCACGCTGGCGCTCAATATTCCGGACTTCACGCGGTTTGCCAAGTCGCAAAAGGACCAGGTGGTGGGCCAGGCCCTGGGGCTGCCGATTCCCATGGCGCTGTTTTCCATGGTGGGCGTGATCGGCTTCTCGGCCTCGTCCATCTTGTATGGCAAGGCGCAGTTGTTCCCTGACGGCCTGCTCACGCAGATGGGCAGCCTGGCCGCAGGCGTGGGCCTGCTGGTGATCTTGCTGGCCAACCTGACCACCAACGTCGCAGCCAACCTAGTGTCGCCGTCATATGACTTCAGCCAGGTCGCGCCGTCCAAGATCAGCTTCCGCACCGGCGGGCTGATTGCGGCTTTCATCGGTCTGCTGTTCATGCCCTGGAAGCTGCTGGCGACCTCGGGCGGCTACCTGTTCACCTGGCTGGGCGGCTATGGCACCTTGCTGGGCGCCATTGCGGGCATCTTGCTGGTGGACTACTACCTGGTACGCCGCACCGAGCTGAAGGTGGACGACCTCTACCGCCGGGGCGGTGCCTACGAATACAGCGGCGGCTGGAACATGCACGCCCTCATCGCCTTCGCCCTGGGCGTGCTGCCCTGCCTGCCGGGCTACCTGGCCGTTTCGGGGGTGGTGGACAAGGCCTCGGTGGCGCCCCTGCTGCTCGGTCTGTTCGACTTTGGCTGGTTCTTCAGCTTGGCCGTGGCAGGCACCTATTACTACCTGACTGCGAAAAAGCAGTAACCCCGGGGCACTGCGCCCGGCGTGCAGCCGGGGCAGGGCCCTGGTTGTTTGTTCTTGATCTGCACCCTGAAGGAGACCTCCATGACCCAAGCCCTTGTGATCCGCGGTGGCACCGTGGTCAATGCCGACCGTGAGCAGCGCGCCGACGTGCTGTGTGTGGACGGCCGCATCGTCGCCGTGGGCGAAGGCGCAGCGGCCCAGGCCCCGGCGGGCGCAGAGACGCTGGATGCCAGCGGCCAGTACGTGCTGCCCGGCGGCATCGACCCGCACACGCACATGCAGCTGCCGTTCATGGGCACGGTCACCATGGACGACTTCTTCACCGGCACGGCCGCCGCGCTGGCGGGCGGCACCACGAGCATCATCGACTTCGTGATCCCCGACCCGCAGGAGCCGCTGATGGACGCCTACCGCAAGTGGCGCGGCTGGGCCGAAAAGTCGGCGGCCGACTATTCGTTTCACGTCGCCGTCACCTGGTGGAGCGAGCAGGTGCGCGTCGACATGGGCACGCTGGTGCAGGAAGAGGGCGTGAACAGCTTCAAGCACTTCATGGCCTACAAGAACGCCATCATGTGCGACGACGAAACCCTGGTGAACAGCTTCAAGCGCGCGCTCGAACTCGGGGCCATGCCCACGGTGCACGCCGAAAACGGCGAGCTGGTCTACCTGCTGCAGCAAGAGGTCGCCAAGATGGGCATCACCGGCCCCGAGGGCCACCCGCTGTCGCGCCCGCCCATGGTCGAGGCCGAGGCCGCCAACCGCGCCATCGCCATTGCCGACGTGCTGGGCGTGCCGATCTACGTGGTGCATGTGAGCTGCATGGAGTCGGCCGACGCCATTGCCCGCGCCCGTGCGCGCGGCCAGCGCGTGTACGGCGAGGTGCTGGCGGGCCACCTGCTGGTGGACGACAGCGTGTACCGCGACCCCGATTTTGCCAAGGCCGCCGCCTACGTGATGAGCCCACCCTTCCGCCCCAAGGGCCACCAGGAGGCGCTGTGGCGCGGCCTGCAGTCGGGCCAGCTGCACACCACGGCGACGGACCACTGCACCTTCTGCGCTGCGCAAAAGGCCATGGGCAAGGAGAACTTTGCCAAGATTCCCAACGGCACCGGCGGCGTGGAAGAGCGCATGGCCGCGCTGTGGGATGGCGGTGTGAACACCGGCCGTCTCACACCCAGCGAGTTCGTGGCCATCACCTCGGCCAACGCTGCCAAGCTCTTCAACATCTACCCGCGCAAGGGCTATATCGGAGAAGGCGCCGATGCCGACCTGGTGCTGTGGGACCCGCAAGGCACCAAGACCTTCTCGGCCAAGACCCAGTTCAGCAAGGGCGACTTCAACATCTTTGAAGGCCGCACCGTGCGCGGCATCCCCAGCCACACCGTAAGCCAGGGCCGCGTGGTGTTTGCCAACGGCGACCTGCGGGCCGAGCAGGGCAAGGGCCGCTACATCAAGCGCCCTGCGTTTGGCGCCAACTTCCAGGCCGTGCAGAAACGTGCGCAGGACCTGGCCCCCACGGCGGTTGCCCGCTGAACCGACGGAGAACAACACCATGGACACCAAAGTCAAACCCAACATCGAGAACCTGCGCATCAACGGCCAGCGCCTGTGGGATTCGCTCATGGAGCTGGCGCAGATCGGCGCCACCCCCAAGGGCGGCGTGTGCCGTCTCACCCTGACCGACCTGGACAAACAGGGCCGTGACCTTGTCACCCGCTGGGCGCGCGAAGCGGGCATGACGGTCACCATCGACAAGATCGGCAACGGCTTCATGCGCCGCCCCGGCCGCAACAACAGCCTGCCGCCCATCATGACCGGCAGCCACATCGACACCCAGCCCACGGGCGGCAAGTTCGACGGCAACTACGGCGTGCTGGCGGGCATCGAGGTGGTGCGCACGCTCAACGACCACGGCATCGAGACCGAGGCTCCCATTGAGGTGGCGTTCTGGACCAATGAGGAGGGCAGCCGCTTCGTGCCCGTGATGATGGGCTCGGGCGTGTTCGCCAAGGCCTTCACGCTGGAGCATGCCTACGCCGCCACCGATACCGAAGGCAAGACCGTGAAGGGTGAGCTGGAGCGCATCGGCTACATCGGCGACCAGGAGCCCGGCGACCACCCCATTGGCGCGTACTTCGAGACCCACATCGAGCAAGGCCCGGTGCTGGAAGACAACAACAAGACCATTGGCGTGGTGAGCGGCGTGCTGGGCATCCGCTGGTACGACTGCACCGTGACCGGCATGGAAGCCCACGCCGGCCCCACGCCCATGGCGCTGCGCAAGGACGCCTTGCAGGTGGCCGCGCAGCTCATGCAGGAGGTGGTGGCCTGCGCCCACCGCCACCCGCCACACGGTCGCGGCACCGTGGGCATGGTGCACGTGTTTCCCAACAGCCGCAACGTGATTCCGGGCCAGGTCAAGTTCAGCATTGACCTGCGCAACGCCACCGACGCGCTGTGCGACAGCATGGACAAGGACATCCGGGCAGTGGCTGAAAAGCTCAGTGCCGAGACCGGGTTGCCCATCAAGATCGAGCTGGTGTCCAACTACCCGGCCCAGGTTTTCCACCCCGACTGCGTGGACGCCGTGGGGCGCGCTGCCGCAAAGCTGGGCTACAGCCACATGCCTGCCGTCTCGGGCGCGGGGCACGATGCCGTGTACATGGCCCGGCTGGCGCCAGCGGGCATGGTGTTCATCCCGTGCAAGGACGGGATCAGCCACAACGAGATCGAGGATGCGAAACCCGAGCACATCGAGGCGGGCTGCAACGTGCTGCTGCACGCCATGCTGGAGCGGGCAGGCACTTGAATATCAAAAATCATAGCTGCCAGCGCTTGATGGGTAAGCGCTGGCGGCCATTTTTGGCAAACATTTTCAAGTGAAATAGCGGGCGGGTTGAGACTTTTTCACGGGCTCGGGCGGCGCGTTGCTCATCCGAAACTGTCACAAATCAGTCACAGATCGTGTAACAAGCAAGGGTTTCTACGGACCAGTCGAGTCCTTAGGTGTATCGTTTGGTAACTTTTTTACCCGCACCCCTGAGAGATCCGTTCCATGAAACTCAAGACCCGCATCCTGTGGCTGTGCGCCGCCACGCTGCTTGGGCTCCTCGTGTTGTCTGCCGTGGCGCTGACCACGCTGTACCAATCCATGATGAAGGAGCGCACCGCGCAGCTTTCCAATCTGGTGGTGCTGGCCCACGCGGCCGCGCAAAAGGCGCACGACCAGGAAAAAAGCGGGGCCCTCTCGCGCGAAGACGCCATTAAGGAGGCGACGCGCACCATCGGCGCGTTTGTGGACAAGGACAAGTACTTCTTTGTCCGGGGCTACACCAACGATGTGAACTACGTGCACCCCAACCCCAAGCGCATCGGCATCGTCGATGAAAAGGGCGGCAAGGAAGCCGGCGTGCGCTACCGGGCCGCGCTGCAGGGCGTGACGGTAGGCACCGTGACGGCGCCCGGCACGCGCCCCGGCGCCAAGGAGCCGGTGGACAAGCTCTACGCCATCATCAAGTTCGAGCCCTGGGACTGGATCATCGGGTTTGGCGACTACGTGGACGACATCGAAAGCGCCTTCTGGCGCAATACAGCCATCCTGCTGTCCATCGGTGCGGTGCTGATGCTCGTCGTGGCGCTGATGGCCTGGCAGATGCTGCGCAGCTTGGTGCACCAGCTGGGCGGCGAGCCGCAGTACGCGGCCGAGGTGGTCACCCAGATCGCCGAGGGCAACCTGGCCGTGGACGTGCACACCCTGCCTGGCGACACCACCAGCATCCTGCACGCCATCCGCGCGATGCGCGACAACCTGGCGCGGCTGGTCGCACAGGTGCGCGACAGCACCGACTCCATCACGACCGCATCGTCGGAGATTGCGGCCGGCAACGGCGACCTGTCGGCCCGCACCGAGTCGCAGGCCAGCGCCCTGCAAGAAACCGCTGCCTCCATGGAGCAGCTCACGTCCACCGTGCAGCAGAACGCCGACAACGCCAGGCGTGCCGACGAACTGGCGCGCGCAGCATCCGACATGGCGGTGCGCGGCGGGGACGTGGTGCACCAGGTCGTGGGCACCATGAGCTCCATCGACCAGTCCTCGCGCAAGATCGTGGACATCATCAGCGTGATCGACGGCATCGCCTTCCAGACCAACATCCTCGCGCTGAACGCGGCCGTGGAGGCCGCCCGCGCGGGCGAGCAGGGCCGCGGCTTTGCCGTGGTGGCCAGCGAGGTGCGCAGCCTGGCCCAGCGCTCTGCCTCCGCCGCCAAGGAGATCAAGGGCCTGATCGACGACTCCGTGGCGAAGGTGGGTGTGGGCACGCGGCTGGTGGAGCAGGCAGGCGCGACCATGACCGAGGTGGTGGCCGGCGTGAAGAGCGTGACCACCATGGTTGCCGAGATCAGCGCCGCCACCGCAGAGCAGAGTGCGGGCATTGCGCAGGTCAACCAGGCGGTGTCGCAGATGGACCAGAACACCCAGCAGAACGCCGCCCTGGTGGAAGAAGCGCTGGCCGCCGCGCAGTCGCTCAGCCAGCAGGCCGTGGTGCTGGCGCAGACGGTGGGGCAGTTCCGGGTGCGATGAGCGGGGGGCCTTGCGCGCTGACGGCGCTGAGGGCGCCCCGGTCAAACTGAACTGGACAAGCCGCGCCGCTGTGCGAAGATGTTTGGCGTTTTTTCGCGCTTTCACGCCGCGCGTCGTTGCGGCTTTTTTGTGCTCACCCCCTTCCATGCTGCTGCGACTCTCCCTGTTGATCTTGTTGCGCGCGCAAATGGCTGCAGGCCCCTCAGCGGGGTTTTGGCGCGCATGAGCGTTTCTGCGCCCACACCGGCCGCGCGGCTGCCGGCAGACCGCCAGCCCAGTGCCGCGGCACTGGCCGAGCGCGCCACGCGCTACGCAGCGCTGGAATGGCTGTCGCGCCCCGTCTGGGTGTTCGACATCGACGGGCGCTGCGTGCACTGGGCCAACACCCTGGCGCTGGGCGTGTGGCAGGCCTGCACGCTGGCCGAACTGTGCGGGCGCGACATGGGCAGCGACATGTCCGAAACCGTGGCGCAGCGGTTGGCGCAGTACCAGAGCGATTTCGTGCTGCGCCGTGACGCCAGCTTCAATGAGCAGTGGACCCTCTTCCCCGGCGGCGTTCCCGTGTCGCTGAACGTGCGCTTCAGCGGCCACCGCCTGCCCGATGGCCGCATGAGCATGCTCTGCGAGGCCGAGCCCGTGGGCGCGGTGGCGCCCGAGTCGCTGCGCTCGGTGGAGGCACTGCTGCACACGGCGGTGATGATCACCCTGTATGCACAAAACGGCGAGGCGCTGTACCGCAACCCCGCGGCCCGCGCCGCCGTGCTGAGCCCTGGCGAGCGGCTGCAGGAGCGCATTGCCAACCCCGCAGCCTTCGCCGCGCTGTCGCGCAGCCTGCAGCAGCAAGGTGTGGCCACGCTCACGCTGGCCGTGCGCACGCCCCAGGGCGAACGCTGGCACGAGCTGTCGGCCCGCCGCTGCAACGACGCCGTCACGGGCCAGGAGGCCGTGCTGGTGAGCGAGGCCGACATCAGCGCCATCAAGCACACCGAGGAGCGGGCCAACTACCAGTCGCTGCACGACGGGCTGACCGGCCTGCCCAACCGCGCCCACTTCACCCAGCGGTTTGCGCGTGCTGTGGAAGACGCCCGCGCGCAGTCGATGGAGGCCGCGCTGCTGCTCATCGACCTGGACCAGTTCAAGGATGTGAACGACACGTTGGGCCATGCCGCGGGCGACGAGCTGCTGGTGGCCACGGCGCAGCGCCTGCGGCAGGCGCGCCATGGCACGGAGGTGCTGGCCCGCTGGGGTGGCGACGAGTTTCTGGTGCTCATCACCTCGCCCCGCATCCGCGAAGACCTGGACGCGCTGCACGAGCGCATCTCGGTGGCGCTGGCCGCGCCACTCGCGGTGGCGGGCACGCAGCTGCGGGTGACGTCCAGCATCGGCGTGGCGCTGTACCCGCAGGACGGCGAGACCATCGAGATCCTGCTGCGCAACGCCGACCTGGCGATGTATGCCGCCAAGGAACGCGGGCGCAACACCATGGTGTATTACGACGGCGGCCTGGCCGAGACGGTGCGCAGCCGCACCGAATTGGAAAAGGAGCTGCGTCTGGCGCTGGAGCGCGAAGAGTTCGAGGTGTACTACCAGCCGCGTGTGGACGTGGCCACCAACACCATCCGTGCGGTGGAGGCGCTGGTGCGCTGGAACCACCCGCGCCTGGGCTTGGTCTCGCCGGCCCAGTTCATACCCGCGTGCGAGAGCATGGGCCTGATCGGCGTGCTGGGCCTGCGCGTGCTGTCACAGGCCGCACGCCAGCAGGTGGCCTGGGCGGCGCAGGGCTGGGACCTGGTGGTGTCGGTCAACCTCTCGCCCCGGCAGTTCACATCCGCAGGCCTGCTGCACGACATCACCGGCGTGCTGCGCCAGGCGGGCGTCAACCCCGCACGCATGGAGTTGGAGATCACCGAGTCCATCCTGCTGGGCGAAGACCAGCATGTGCTGGGCGTGCTGCGCGAGCTGTCGGCCCTGGGCCTGACCATTGCGCTGGACGACTTTGGCACGGGCTACTCCAACCTGGCCTACCTGCAGCGATTTCCCATCCACACGCTCAAGATCGACAAGACCTTCATCCAGGACACGGACGCCAACCGCTCGCTGGCCGATCTCATCGTGTCGCTGTCCACACTGATGAAGCTCACCGCCGTGGCCGAGGGCGTTGAAACACAGGAGCAGCTCGACTGGGTGGCGGGCCGCGGCATTGCGCAGTACCAGGGGTATCTCTACGCGCGGCCCATGCCCGTGCAGGCGTTTACCGAATGGCTGCGCTGCCATCCGCCCAGCGCCTGAGGCCCGTCGGCAGGCGCGGCCTACGCGTGCTCAGGCTTGTGTGCGCAAGCCAGTGATCGCAAAAAAGTGATCCAGCATGTGGAAGTGGTCTTCGAAGAATTGTTCTTCCAACCCCGCCAGCTGGTCGATGCGCGTCCACTGCACCAGCGCCGCGTCATCATCGGCCTTCACCGCGGGGAAGGGCGCATCGCCCAGGTCGAAGTAGTGCGCATGGGTGATGGTGCGGCCCCGCTGGCTGCGGTCCGGGTGGTCGAACACGGCCACCGACTGCAGCGCGGCGCGCAGGGTGGCTTCGGGCAGGTTGCAGTGGGTTTCTTCCACCAGCTCGCGCAGGCACGATTGCCACACGGTCTCGCGCTGTTCGATAAAGCCGCCGGGCACGGCCAACTGGCCCTTGCCGGGGGCGTGGGCGCGGCGGATCAGCAGCACCTGGTCCTGGCAGCGCAGCACCGCATCCACGGTCACGAACACGGGCGGGTAGGGCGCGGCGGCCCAGGCCTCGCGGTAGCCGCGCAGCATGCGCCATTCCTGTTGCAGCGCGGGGTAGTGAGGGGTCTGCGCAAATTGCTCCAGCATGGCCAGGGTGCTGGCCGGGATCTCGCCTGCCAGCGGCGCCAGCGCCGTGCCCACCGTGGCGGGCGTGGCGCCAAAGTAGGCGTCGCGGATGGTGGTGGCGTCCATGCTCCCCTGGCGCGGCAGGTCGATCAGCGTCCACGCCGGGAAGGCGCGCAGGTAGCTGCTGGTCGCATCCTTGAAGTGGCCCACCAGTGCGATGCGCGCGCCGGGCGCTGTGTGTTCCGCCACGCCCAGGCGCACGGCCTGCACCCACACGGCCTCGTTGTAGTAGTCGCGCACGGGCAGCACCTGCACGCGGGCGCGGTCGGCCTCGGGCAGGGCGCCTTTCAGCATGGCCTCGCGCTCTTGCCAGGTGAACGGGTTTTTGGGTGACCGCGCCTGCCAGGCCGAGCCCACCACCACAATCACCTGGGGCGCTTGCCGAAGGGCTTCTTGCAGCAGGGCCAGGTGGCCGCTGTGCACAGGCTCAAAGCGGCCGATGAGGAGGGCGGTGTCGTGCATGGGTCTCCTGGATTTTTTTGATGTTTTTGGCCGTTAGCGCTTATCTATAAAGCGCTGACAGCTACGATTTTAGTAGTGATGGATTTCGGTGAATATGGCGTGCGGCATGGTACTGGCGCAGCCCCGCCAGCGGATGCCGCGCAAGGGCCGCCCCGCCGCGCTGGCGTCGTCCCCCTTCCCACGCGCAGCGTGAGAGAAGGGGAATGCCGCGAAGCGGCTCAGGGGGTTGTCACAAATACTTTGCCGCAATCGGCATCTGCCGCCCACTCCCAAACGCCCGCGCCCGCAAGCGCAGGATGGGCGGCGCCTGCCTGCGCTTGTACTCGTTGCGCGCCACCATGGCGTGGATGCGCTGCACCAATGCGGCGCCGGCATCGGTTTCGTGCAGCTGCGCGACGATGGCGTGGGCCTGGGTGTGCTCGGCGGTGGACAGCCGGTCGCCCTCGATCAGTAGCTTGAGGATTTCGTCCAGCACCGGGTAGGGCGGCAGGCTGTCGGTGTCCCGCTGGTCCGGGGCCAGCTCGGCAGACGGTTCTTTGTCGATGATGGCCTGCGGAATCAGCTCGCGCCCAGCGTGTTCATTGACATGGCGGGCCAGCGCGAACACCTCCGTCTTGTACAGGTCGCCGATCAGCCCCAGGCCGCCGTTGGTGTCGCCGTACAGCGTGCAGTAGCCCACCGAGATTTCGCTCTTGTTGCCGGTGGTCAGCAGCAGGTGGCCAAAGGCGTTGGAGTATTCCATCAGCACCGTGCCGCGGATGCGGGCCTGCAGGTTTTCGAGCGGCAAGCCTTTCAGTGGCTGGCCGAAGCTGGCTTCAAACTGCTGCGCGTAGCCCGCCACCAGATCGGCGATGGGGTGCGTGTGCAACTGCACACCCAGGTTCTTGCAAAGCGCCACCGAATCATCCACCGAGCCGCTGCTGGAGTAGCGTGAAGGCATGGTGATGCCCACCACGTTGTCGGGCCCCAGCGCCTGTGCGGCCAGCGCCAGGGTCAGCGCGCTGTCGATGCCGCCCGAGCTTCCCACCACCACCTGCTTGAAGCCGCAGCGGCGCGCGTAGTCCGCCAGGCCCAGGATGATCTGCTGGCGGTAGAACTCCATGGTGGGCAGTCCCTGCGCGGGCACGGGGGCGGGGCGTTCGCCCTCGGCAGTCAAAAAGCGGCCGCCCTCGAACCGCAGCGTGCGCACGTCTTCCGCAAAGCGCGGGGCCTCGAACACGATGCCGGCCTCGGGCTCGGCCGCGAACGAGCCGCCGTCATACACGAGCTGGTCGTGCCCGCCCACCTGGTTGACATACAGAATCGGCAACCCGTGGCGGCGAGACGAGCCGCCGAACATCGCATGCCGCTGCTCGCGTTTGCCGATGTGGCTGGGGCTGGCGTTGATGCTGATGACCAGGTCAGGCGCCGCGTCGCGCATGCGCTCGAACGGGTTGATGGCATAGTCGCCGCCGTGGTCGTTCCAGCCGTCTTCGCACACCAGCAGGCCGACCTGCGCGCTGCCGATGCGCAGCACCTTGGCCACGTCCGGCCCGGGCTCGAAGTGGCGGCGCTCGTCAAAGATGTTGTAGGTGGGCAGGAGCTGTTTGGCATATTGCAGCCGCACGTCACCGCCCTGCAGCACCAGCAGGCTGTTGTGCAGCTTTTTGCCTGGCCCCTGGGTTGGCGTGGGCGCGCCCACCACCCAGTGCAGCGCGGGCAGCTGGGCCGACGCGGTGCGCAGTGCGGCAATGCCTTCGTCCACGCGGCGCAGAAACGCAGGCTCGTCCAGCATGTCGGCGGGGTAGTAGCCGCACAGCGCCATTTCGCTGAAGACGACCAGATCCGACGATTCGCGGGCGGCCTGCTGCGCGGCAGCCACCATGCGGGCCACGTTGCCTTCGATGTCGCCAACGGTGAAGTTGAGCTGGGCGACGGTGATGCGGAGCATGTCTCAATCCTCCTGAAGTTCGATGTCTAAAAATGGCCGTCCCGCGGCGAGGGCGTCCCCCCGTTGGGAAGGCGCGAAGCGACTCAGGCGGGTGTACCAAACACCTGGCGTAAGTAGGCCAGGAAGGTTTCATCGTCGCACAGCGTCTTGCCCGGCGTGTCCGACAGCTTCGCCACCGGCTGCCCGTTGGCGCGCACGAGTTTCATCACGATGTTGAGCGGCGTGTGGTGGGCGCCCATGTCGTTGGTCAGATTCGTGCCGATGCCAAAACCCAGCTGCGTGCGGTCGCCAAAGTGGCGGTACAGCATCAGGGCCCGTTCCAGGTTCAGCCCGTCGGAGAACACCAGCCGCTTGGTGTGGGCGTCAATGCGCAGTCTGGCGTAGTGCGCCAGCGCCTTTTCGCCCCACGCCACGGGGTCGCCCGAGTCGTGCCGTAGGCCGTCGAACAGCTTGGCAAAGTACAGGTCAAAGTCGGCCAAAAAGGCGTCCATGCCCACGGTGTCGGTCAGCGCAATGCCCAGGTCGCCGCGGTATTCCTGCACCCAGTCTTCCAGCGCGGCCTTCTGAAAATCACGCAGCCGCACGCCCAGCGCCTGGTAGGTTTGCAGGTATTCGTGCGCCATGGTGCCGATGGGCACCAGGCCCAGGTCGCGCGCCAGCAGAACGTTGCTGGTGCCCTTGAACCACTGGGGAGCCTCGCGCGCAAAGGTCTGCACCACCTCGCGCTGCCAGGCCCCGCTGTAGCGGCGGCGCAGGCCAAAGTCGAACAGCTCAAACGGGTGGCGCAGGGTAGCCTGCTGCGCCAGGTCCTGCAGTTGCCGGACCTTGGCGGCCAGCCGCTCACGCCCGCTGGCAAGGGCCGCGGCGGGGTCAAAGCGGCGGAAGTACAGCTCGTTGACGATGGCCAGCACAAAGATCTCAAACCCCATCACATGCACCTGCGGCCCCTGGGCCACGATGTGCAGCTGCTCCCCTTCGGCCCAGGCGCGGATGAAGCTGCGCTGGAACTGGAAGATGCGCAGAAAGTCCACGAAGTCGCTCTTGATGTAGCGCAGGCTGCCCACGTAGGCCAGCTCGTCGGGCGTGAAGCGCAGGGTGCACAGGTGGTCCAGCGCGGCGTTCACCTCGGGCAGCAGTTCGGCCAGTGGGTAGGCGGGGGTGTTGCGGCACACAAAGCGGTACTCGCTCTGCGTTTGCGGGTGGCGGTGCAGCAGCGCCTGCCACATGGTGAACTTGTAGAGGTCGGTATCGAGCAGGCTGGTGATGACGGGGGTCATGTGTGTGCTCCTTTATTGATAGCTGTTAGCGCTTGATGGATAAGCGCTAGATTGTTATTTCATCCATGGTTGCCAGCTGTGCGCCGGCTGCACGCATGCCGTCCAGGAAGGCCTGGTGCTGCGCCTCGAACGCGCGCACGGGGCTCATGCCGTCGGTCAGCAGCACGATGCGGCCGGCCTGCCAGCCCGGCACCAGGCGCGGCAGGTGCTCCACGATGTGCTCGGTGGTGGAGCGCACGCAGTGGCTGCTGGCCTCGCCCGCAACCAGCAGCACATCGGCCTGGCCCAGCCGGTGCAGCAGGGCGACGTTGAGGGCAGTGCCGGGGTCCTCGGGGTCGGGCACTTCGGCCTGGATGGCGCTGTAGTGCTCGGTCCAGGGGTTGGTGCCCTTGAACACGTTGTGCACCGCGCGCTGGCGCTGAAGCTGCCAGGCACCGCACGCAGCCAGCACATCGGCATGCACGCCGTGGCCCCAGCTGCCCACTTCGCAGTGCACGGGCCACACCATCAGCGTGTAGCGGCCCTGGGCCTCCAGCGCGTCCAGGTACTGCAGCGTGCGCCGCAGGCCGGCGCTGTCGCGCGGTACGAACGCGCCCGCGCGCACCTGGGCGGCTGTGATGGGCGTGAAGGGGCCCACGTCGGCCCCCGCGCCGGTCCGCCAGAAGCCGGGGTGGGCAATGTCGAAACGCTGGTGCGAATCGAGCGTCACGGTGATCGCATCCAGCTGCGCGCCCTGGCGGCGGATGAACTGCGCCACCCGCTGCAGGTCGGCATGGGCGCCCGCCACGGGCAGGCTGGGCGCGATGGGTTGGCCGGTGAGCGCGTCCGCGGGCTGCCACGCGGCGGGCAGGTCGCAGAAGTCGTTTTGCGGATCGATCACCAGAAGCTGGATGTTGCGGGCCATGGTCTTCTCCTTGGGTTGTGAAGCCAGTGTATGCAGTGTATGGCAGTTAGTACAAAAAATAAACTAACAAAGTTGCAAGCAGGTGTTTCTAAGAGCCTGCGTTTGCGCTCTGGTTGTGTGTTCGTTCACGGTTGTGACAAACTCGACCTCATGAACGCTTCCTCCGCCCCTGCCGTGATCTGCACCGTCGATGTGGTTTTGCTCACTTTGCAGCAGGGCGAGTTGCAGGTGGCGTTGCTCAAGCGCGAGCGGGCGCCCTTTGCCGGCGTGCTGGCCCTGCCGGGGGGCTACATCCACGCGCAGGAAGATGCCGACGCCCAGGCCAGCGCCGCGCGCGTGCTGAGCGAGAAGGCGGGGCTGCAAAGCCCCTACCTGGAACAGCTGGCCACCTTCTCCGGCCCGGCGCGCGACCCGCGCGGCTGGTCGCTGGCCGTGGCCTACTGCGCGCTGGTGCCGCCCGATCTGCTGGTGGGCGCGCGGGCTCTCACGCTGGTGCCCGTGGCCCAATTGCCGCCGCTGCCGTTTGACCACCGCGCCATTGTTGATGCCGCCGTGGCGCGCGTGCGCAGCAAAAGCCAGTATTCGTCGATGCCCGTGCACTTGTGCGCCGAGCCCTTCACGCTGCCGCAGCTGCAGGCCGTGTACGAAGCGGTGCTGGGCGAGCCGGTCAACAAGGTGAGCTTTCGCCGCAAGATGGACGAGCTTGCGCTGCTGGAGCCCGTGCCCGGCGCGCTGCAGACTGGCGGCGCGCACCGGCCCGCGCAGCTGTACCGCGTGCGGGCGCCGTACCGGCGCAGCCTGTCGCTGAGCCCGCGCGGGCTGTAGCGCGAACGCGCCACAGCGGACGCACCGCGCAAAAAAGGTTTGGCCGAAACGGCGGAATCTGGCACAAACGCGGGCATTCAACCGCGGACCGGCGGCATCCCGCCCCCGGCCGAAAGGGAGGTCCATGTCTTTGCGGCTCAAATTCAATCTGGTGCTGGCAGGCGTGCTGCTGCTGGCCGTGCTGGGGGCGGGGCTGTACGTGCACCGCTTCCTGCAGAAATCCGCCATTGAGGAGGTGCAGCACAACTCGCAGATCATGATGCATTCGGCCATGGCGATCCGCGACTACACCACCGAGCTGGTCAAGCCGCATCTGGACGTGACACTGGCTGAAAAGTTCTTGCCGCAGACCGTGCCGGCCTACGCGGCCACCGAGACCCTGCGCCGCCTGCAGAACCGCTTTCCAGGGTACGAGTACAAGGAGGCGGTGCTCAACCCCACCAACCTGCGCGACCGCGCCAACGACTGGGAGGAGCGCATCATCCGCGACTTCCGCGACGGCAAGGTGGACCCCAAGAAGGAGGTGACGGGCGAAGTGGGCGAGGGCATGCACCGCGCCATGTATGTGGCCCGGCCCATCACCATCCGCCAGCCCCAGTGCCTGGCCTGCCACAGCACGCCGCAGGCCGCCCCGCCCACCATGATCAAGGTGTATGGCGACCAGAACGGCTTTGGCTGGCAGATGAACGAGACGGTGGGCATCCAGGTGGTGAAGGTGCCCATGTACTACCCGCTGGAGAAGGCGCGCCAGACCTTCTACAACGTCATGGGTGCGCTGGTGACGAGTTTTGTGCTGCTGTTCGTGGTACTCAATCTGTCGCTGTCGTCGCTGGTGATCGAGCCCATGGCACGTCTCAACAGCAAGCTGGAGGACCTGGCCACCAAGGACTTCCTCACCGATCTGGTCAACCGCCGCCGCTTTTTCGAGCGGCTGGAGACCGAAATGGCAGAAACGCGCATCAAGAAGAGCAGCCTGTCGGTGGTGATGTTCGACATCGACTTCTTCAAGCGCATCAACGACACGTTTGGCCATGACTCGGGCGATGTGGTGCTCAAGAGCACGGCGTTGCGCGTACGGGAGCTGCTGCGTTCATCCGACTGCGCCGCGCGCTTCGGTGGCGAGGAGTTCATCATCCTGCTCAAGGAAACCCCGGTGGACGCCGCCATGGCTATGGCCGAGGCCGTGCGCGCACGCATTGCCAGCGTCCCCTTTGATGCGGTGGGCCATGTGAGCGCCAGTTTTGGCGTGGCCACCTGGGACCACAAGGAAGACAGTCACGCGCTCATCAAGCGCGCCGACACCGCGCTGTACGCCGCCAAGTCCCGCGGCCGCAACTGCGTGGTGCAGGCGGAAGAGTCCGCCGCCTGAGCAAGGCCCTGCGACTAGGTCAAGCCGTGGTGGTCTTGGCCTCTTCGTAGGTCGCAAAGTAGTCCTTGGCCAGCTGCGTCTTCTGCTTCTCGGTCAGCAGCTTGCCCGCCATCTGGAAGAACCGGTGTTCTTCTTCTTTCAGGTGGTGCTCCACCTTTTCCGCCAGCTTCTTGGCCAGCGGCAGCCAAGTGGGCGTGGCCGGGTCGGCGTCGTCCAGTGACTCCACCAGTTCGTCGAGCTGGTGGTGCTCCGAGATGGCATGCCGCGAAAGATCCACGCCCGCGTCGTGTTCCATCAGCGGAATGTAGAAATGCCGCTCTTCAGCCAGTTCGTGCGCCAGCAGCTCGGTCTTGAGTTGCTCGAACAGCGTTTGCCGCTCGGGCGTGTCACCGCTGGTTTCGATGAGCTGGCGGTACAGCTCGCGCTGCCGTTCGTGGCTTTCGCGCAGGGCTTCAAAGATGTTGAGGGCCATGGGGTGTCCTGTTTTGTGGTGCTATGGGAGGCAAGGGACGGTCGCTGCGCAGCGGCCGGTCACCCAGTGAACTACTTGAGCACCTTGCGCGCAGCGCCGACGCCGATGGCGGCCAGCACCACGAACACGATGGCGATGATGAGGAAAATCACAAACAGCACCTTGGCGATGCCTGCGGCACCGGCAGCCACGCCGGTGAATCCCAGCGCACCTGCAACCAGGGAAATCAGGGCAAAAATGATGGCGTACTTCAGCATGATGGTCGCTCCTTGCAGCGTTTGAGAGCAGCCCGGCGGACTGCGTGAGGGGATGCAAGGACGATACGTTCGCGCCCAGCAAACAGCCGTCAGTACACGCGGGATGTGGGTGTAGGAGAGGGCCGCTGGGCGGAACAGTCCACAGCCAAAAAGAAAAGCCGCAACGCTTAGCGTTGCGGCTTTGGCTACTAGGACCTGGTTTGCGGGAGGCTTACAGCCCTGCTGCTGCCCGCAGGGCCACCATCTTGTTGGATTTTTGACCTGCTTTCACATCGCTGCGCGCTATGAGCTTCGTCCACGTACGGAAAACCGCGCGTGTCGCGTAGCGCTACAGCCCTGCTGCCGCACGCAGTGCGGCAGTCTTGTCCTTACCTTGGTCTCCGTTCACATCGCTGACGCGATATGACTACGCCCGAAGACCGGAAACCGCGCTATCGCGCGGCGGGCTTTACAGCCCGGCTGCAGCGCGAAGCGCCGCAGCTTTGTCGGTCTTCTCCCAGCTGAACTCGGGTTCTTCACGGCCGAAATGGCCATAGGCGGCCGTCTTCTCGTAAATCGGGCGCAGCAGGTCCAGCATCTGAATGATGCCCTTGGGGCGCAGGTCGAAATTCGCGCGCACCAGTTGGGCGATCTGGTCGTCGGGGATCACGCCCGTGCCTTCGGTGTAGACCGTGATGTTCATCGGCTGGGCCACGCCAATCGCGTAGGCCACCTGGATCTGGCACTGGCGGGCCAGGCCGGCGGCCACGATGTTCTTGGCCACGTAGCGGGCGGCGTAGGCGGCCGAGCGGTCCACCTTCGTTGGGTCCTTGCCGCTGAACGCGCCGCCGCCGTGGGGGCAGGCACCGCCGTAGGTGTCCACGATGATCTTGCGGCCGGTCAGGCCGCAGTCGCCTTGCGGGCCGCCGATGACGAAGCGGCCGGTGGGGTTGATCAGGTAGCGCGTGTCCTGGATCCACTCCTTGGGCAGCACGGGCTTGATGATCTCTTCAATGATGGCTTCGGTGAACGATGCCTTCATCTTGGTCTGCGTTTCGCTCTGGTCGGGGTGGTGCTGGGTGGAGAGCACCACCGTGTCGATGCTGTGGGGCTTGCCATCCACATAGCGCATCGTCACTTGCGACTTGGCATCAGGGCGCAGGAAGGGCAGGCGGCCGTCCTTGCGCAGCTGGGCCTGGCGCTCAACGAGGCGGTGTGCGTAGTAGATGGGCGCGGGCATCAGCTCGGGCGTTTCGTCGCAGGCGTAGCCGAACATCAGGCCCTGGTCGCCCGCGCCGGTGTTCAGATGGTCGTCGCTCGCGTGGTCCACGCCCTGGGCGATGTCGTTGCTCTGCTTGTCGTAGGCCACGAGCACAGCGCAGCCCTTGTAGTCGATGCCGTAGTCGGTGTTGTCGTAGCCGATGCGCTTGATGGTGTCCCGCGCGACCTGGATGTAGTCCACATGCGCGTTGGTGGTGATTTCGCCCGCCAGCACCACGAGGCCGGTGTTGGTCAGCGTTTCAGCGGCGACGCGGCTGCGGGGGTCTTGCTTGAAGATCGCATCGAGAATCGCGTCCGAGATCTGGTCTGCCACCTTGTCGGGGTGGCCTTCGGAGACGGATTCCGAGGTAAAGAGAAAGTCGTTCGCCATTTGAATAAACTCCTGTGTTCCGGCATTTGAGGCGTTGCCCTCACCCCGAAGGAGCTCTGGCGAACGCTTTAGCAGATTTTTTTTACGTCGCCCTGCAAGTTGCTCATTTAACTCAGCGACCCCCGCATTTTAATGCCACTCGTCTTCCGATTCTTTTCCGCGTTTCCACTGTGGGTGCTGCACTCTCTGGGCGCCGCCATGGGCTGGGTCGCGTTTTGCGCGTCGCCCACCTATCGGCGCCGCTTTCTGGCCAACTCGGCACTGGCCGGTTATTCCTTCGGGCAGGTGCGCGCCGCCGTGGCCCATGCGGGGCGCATGGTGGCCGAACTGCCCCGCTTGTGGATGGGCGCGACCATGCCCTGCGCCCTGACGGGCGAGGACTGTGTGGAGCATGCTTACGCCCAGGGCCGAGGCATTTTGTACCTCACGCCGCACCTTGGCTGCTTCGAGCTGTCGGCCCAGGCCGCTGCCCACCGCTTCAGCGCCGAGCGCGGCCCCATCACCGTGCTGTACCGCCCCGCGCGCCAAGCTTGGTTGGCCAAGGTGATGGAGACAGCACGCAACCGCCCCGGCATGCTGGCCGTGCCGACCACGTTGGCGGGCGTGCGGCAGATGATCAAGGCGCTGCGCCGTGGCGAGGCCGTGGGCTTGCTGCCCGACCAGGTGCCGCCAGAAGGCCAGGGCCAGTGGGCGCCGTTTTTTGGTCGCGATGCCTACACCATGACATTGGCCGCGCGCCTGGCGCAGCAGACGGGCGCAGCCGTGGTGCTGGCCCGCTGCGAGCGGCTCCCGTGGGGCCGGGGCTACGTCACGCACTTCGAACCCCTGCCCGCACCGCTGTCCGCCGACATGGACCAGGCGCTGCTGCAGATCAACCAAGCCATGGAGCACCTCATCCGCCAATGCCCCGAGCAGTACCTGTGGGGCTACGGCCGCTACAAGCAGCCCCGCACCGAGGCGCCCACCGCCGCCGCTGAGGCCAGCGCATGACGGGCCGCCTGGGCGTGTGGTTCATGAGCGTGCTGGCGCGGCTGCCGCTGCCTGTGCTGCGCGGCATGGGCTGGCTGCTGGGGCAGGTGGCCTACGTTCTGGTGGTGCGGCGGCGCAGGGTGGCGCTGCGCAACCTGGCACTGTGTTTTCCCCATTGGCCCGAGGCACGCCGCCGCGCTGTGGCGCGCGCGAGCTTTGTGGCGTTTTGCCAGACCTGGCTGGACCGCAGTTGGCTGTGGGCCGCGCCGCGCGCTGTGGTGGAGCAGCGCGTGAAACTGACCGGCGCCGTGCACGAGCTGGAGGGCGACACGCCCACCATCCTGTTCGCGCCGCACTTCTACGGCATGGACGCAGGCGGCCTGGCGCTGCCGTTGCGCAGTCAGCGGGCGTTCACGTCCATCTTTGCCACCCACCCCGACCCGGCCGTGGATGCATGGTTCATGGCCGGGCGCCAGCGCTTTGGCGATGTCCGGATGCTCAACCGATCGGACGGCGTCAAGCCCATCATCGCCAACCTGCGCAAGGGCGGGCTGCTCTACCTGCTGCCTGACATGGACTATGGGCGCAACGATTCACTGTTCGTGCCGTTCTACGGCGTGACGGCTGCCACCATTCCGTCGCTGTCGCGCTTTGCACGGCTGGGGCGCGCCAAGGTGGTGGGCGTGTATTCGCGCATGACACCCACCGGCTACGTGGCGGAGGTGTCTCCCGCGTGGACCAATTACCCCACCGACGATGTTGAGGCTGACACGGTCCGCATGAACCGCGAACTGCAAGCGGCGATCGACACCATGCCCGAGCAGTACTACTGGGTGCACAAGCGCTTCAAGACGCGGCCGGAAGGCGAGCCCCCCGTGTACTCCTGAACGTCTTCCAGAAATTCTTTCAGCCAAATTGGTCTCTAGCGCTTGATGGGTAAGCGCTAGCAGCTATCACTTGGATAGCAAAAGGCGCCGCAGTTCCATCGCCACGCGCTCCGGGTGTTCGTGTACCACCCAGTGCGTTGCCTGCTCCACCTTCTGCAGCGTCAGCTGTGGAATCCACCCTGGCAAACCGTCCAGAAGCCCTGGCAGCAGGGCCGGGTCGTCCATCGCCCACAGCACCAGCGTGGGCACGGTCACCGTCAGCATCGATTCAGGCAGCGTGATCGCTTGCGCGCCCCGGTCGCCGTCGCGCGGTGGGCGGATGGGGCTGGCGCGGTAGTAGTTGCACGCGCCGGTCAGCCCTTGCTGCCACAGCGCACGGTACTGCGCTCGGACGGGCTCGGTCAGCCAACTCGGAGGCTGGCCCGCGGGGTCATCGAAGAAGGCAAACAAACGCCTGAAGCCGTCTTCGGCCAGCAGCGCCTCGGCGTCCGGGCGGCACAGGAAGTGCATGTACTGGCTGGCGGCCTGCTGCGCGGCGTTCTGCGACAGCTCGCGCACAAACGCGCCGGGGTGGGGCGAGTTGATGATGGCCAGCCGCTTCATCAACTCAGGTTGCTGGTTGGCCAGGTTCCAGGCCACCGCGCCACCCCAGTCGTGCGCCACAAGGCATTCCAGCACGCCGCCCGGGGCCTCGGTCGCAATCAGCGCTGCCAGGTCCTTTACCAAGTGTTTGGCACGATAGGCCTCCACCTCCGCTGGGCTGCTGGACGGACCAAAGCCCCGCAGGTAGGGCGCGATGCAGCGGTAGCCGCCGTTCTCGGGGCGGGAAAAGTGCAGCAGCAGCTCATCCCAGATGAAAGCGCCTTCCGGAAAACCATGGAGAAACAGCAGCACCGGGCGGCCCGCCACGCCACTCACACGGCAGTGCAGGGTGATGCCATGGGCAAGAGAAACGGAGCGGGTGTCGATCATGGCGCTGTCCATTGAGGCTGTCTGAGGAGCTATCGAATTTATAGCTTCCAGCGCTTGATGGATAAGCGCTGGAGCCTATTTGGGCTCTAAATCTTGGGGCGCGGTTTCGGCGGGGGTGTTGGGCTCTGCCGGGGCCGGGGGCGCGGCCACACCCGCAGGGTGCGCCCATTGCCACAGCAGCTGGGCCACTTCGTCCACGCCCTGCTTCTTGAGGGCCGAGAACATCATCACCTCTCCGCCGGCCGCGTTCAGTCGCGTAATCGACAGGACCTTCGCTTGTTCCGAGCGTGTGAGCTTGTCCGCCTTGGTCAGCAGGATGAGGAACTTCAGGCCTTCTTCGACACGTGGGCGCAGCACTTCGAGCAGGGCCTCGTCCAGCTCGGTCAATCCGAGCCGCGGGTCACACAGCAAGACGATGCCGGTGAGCCCGGGGCGGCTGACCAGGTAATTGACCATCACCTGCTGCCAGCGCACCTTCTCGGACCGCGACACCTTGGCGTATCCGTAGCCCGGCAGATCGGCCAGCACCGCATCGGTCACGCCGTGCTTGCCTAGTGAAAACAGGTTGATGTGTTGCGTCCGCCCGGGCCGTTTGGAGGCAAAGGCCAGCTGTTTTTGCTGCGTGAGCGTGTTGATGCAGGTGGACTTACCCGCGTTGGAGCGGCCCACAAAAGCAATCTCGGGCACGTGGATGGGCGGCAGGTGGTGCAGCTGGGCCGCAGTGGTCAGAAAGCGCGCAGTGTGCATCCACCCCATGGCGATCTTGGCGTCGGGTGCGGGCGGAAGGGAGCCAGCAACTGGCGCAGAGGAAGAGGTCGTCATGGGATATTGGGAGGCTTGGGAGCCTCATTGTAGAATCGCGAGGTTTTGCGCACATAAACATACACCCTCGATATGAAGTTGCTCGCCTCTTTGCTGACGGCTGCCGTACTGGCAGCACCTGTTCTTTCGGCCTATGCAGCGGGGGAAGCTCCTGCGGCGCCCCCCAAGGCGGCCAAGCCGGATCTCGTGAAGGGTGAGGCCAGCTATACGGCCGTGTGCGCCGCTTGCCATGGCGCGGATGGCAACTCGGCCATCGCGGCCAACCCCAAGCTCTCGCAGCAGCACCCGGAGTACCTGGTCAAGCAGCTGCAAGAGTTCAAAACCAGCAAGCGCAAGAGCGCCATCATGAAGCCCTTCGCGGAAGCCCTGAGCGACGACGACATGCGCAACATCTCGTACTGGGTCACCTCCAAGGCCGCCAAGCCCGGCTTTGCAAAAGAAAAGGAACTGGTCAGCCTGGGCGAGCGCATCTACCGCGGCGGCATTGCAGACCGCAACATCGCGGCTTGCGCCGGCTGCCACAGTCCCAACGGCGCAGGCATCCCCGCGCAGTACCCCCGCCTGTCGGGCCAGCATGCCGACTACACGGCCGCGCAGCTGGTGATGTTCCGCGACGGCACGCGCGCCAACAGCGCCCAGATGACCCAGGTGGCCGCCAAGCTGAACGACAAGGAAATCAAGGCCGTGTCGGATTACATCGCTGGCCTGCGCTGACTGACCCTCGTCAAACCGTGGCCTGGTTGACCGGGCTGCGTGGAACCTACCGCCAATAACAAACCCAAAACGGGCGGGTCCATCCAAGCGATGGTCCCGCCCTTTTTTCTTTCGGTTCCCCCCGCGTTCCAGACCCTCATTCCACCCCATGTCCGACACCACCCAAGGCCTTCGCATCCAGTCTGGTTCCCAGGCCTGGCGCGCCGCCATCGAACTGCTGTCGTCCATGCGGTTCGCCATCTCGCTGCTGACGGTGATCTGCATCGCATCGGTCATTGGCACGGTGCTCAAGCAGCATGAGCCTGCGGTGAACTATGTCAACCAATTCGGGCCTTTCTGGGCTGAGCTGTTTGGCGCCATCCAGCTCAACGCGGTGTACAGCGCGTGGTGGTTCCTGCTGATCTTGGCGTTTCTTGTCATCAGCACCTCGCTCTGTATTGCCCGCAACACGCCCAAGATCCTGGTGGACCTGAAGGCCTACAAGGAAAACATCCGCGAGCAGAGCCTCAAGGCCTTTCACCACAAGGCCGAAGCGACGCTGCCCGATTCCGCAGAGGCCGAGGCGCGCCGCATCGGCACGCTGCTGGCGGGTGGCGGATGGAAGGTGCGGCTGCAGCAACGCGACACCAGTGCCGGCCCCGGTACGGGCTGGATGGTGGCGGCCAAGGCGGGCGCAGCCAACAAGCTGGGCTATATAGCCGCGCACAGCGCCATCGTGCTGGTGTGCGTGGGCGGCCTGCTCGATGGCGACCTTGTCGTGCGCGCGCAGATGCTGCTGGGCGGCAAGTCGGTATACACAGGCGGCGGGCTGATCGCGGACGTGAAGCCCGAGCACCGCTTGTCCGAGCGCAACCCAACCTTCCGCGGCAACCTGCTGGTGGCTGAGGGCACGCAGTCCAGCACCGCCATCCTGAACCAATCCGACGGGGTATTGCTGCAGGATTTGCCGTTTGCCATCGAGCTCAAGAAGTTCATCGTGGAGCATTACTCCACCGGCATGCCCAAGCTGTTCGCCAGCGAAATCATCATCCACGACAAGGCCACGGGCGAGAAGACGCCCGCGCGCGTCGAGGTGAACCACCCGGCCAGCTATAAGGGCATCGAGATCTACCAGTCGAGCTTTGACGATGGCGGCTCGCTTCTCAAGCTGCGGGCCGTGCCCATGGTGGCGGGCGCCAGAGGATTTGATGTGGAAGGCGTCGTGGGCAATTCCACTCAGCTGGTCAACAACGGCGGCGGTGCTGGGGCCGACACGCTTACGCTGGAGTTCACCGCGCTGCGCACCATCAACGTCGAGAACTTTGCGGATGCAGGTGCCAGCGGGTCGGACGTCGATGTGCGCAAGGTGGATCTGCGCGAGTCGCTGGAGTCTCGACTGGGCGCGGCCAACAAGACAGTGACCAAGAAGGAACTGCGCAACGTGGGCCCCAGCGTGACCTACAAGCTGCGCGACGCGGCGGGCCAAGCACGCGAGTTCCACAACTACATGCTGCCCGTGGACACGGGCGACGGCGTGGCTGTGTTCCTGCTGGGCGTGCGCGAAACCCCGTCCGAGCCTTTCCGCTATCTGCGCATACCGGCCGACGAACAGGGCGGTATGGACGGATTTCTGCGCATGAAGGCCGCGTTGGCCGATGCGCCGACGCGCGAAGAAGCCGTGCGGCGGTATGTGGCCCAGGCCATCGACAGCTCGCGGCCCGACCTGGCCGACCAGCTGTACCAGTCCGCGCTGCGCGCTCTCTCGTTGTTTGCGGGCCAGGGCATGGTGGATGGCAAGCCCACGGGCGGCTTGCAGGCGGTGTCCGACTTCATGGAGGCCAACGTGCCCGAGGCCGAGCGCGCGCGTGCGGGCGAGGTGCTGGTGCGCATCCTCAACGGGACCTTGTTCGAGGTCGCGCAGCTGTCGCGCCAGCGCGCGGGCCAACCGCCCCTGCCGCAAGACGAGCAGACACGCGCCTTCATGACCCAGGCGGTGCTGTCGCTCAGCGACGCGCAAATCTACCCCGCGCCGCTCGCATTTGAACTGAAGGACTTCACCCAGGTGCAAGCCAGCGTGTTCCAGGTGGCGCGCGCCCCTGGCAAGAACATTGTCTATCTGGGCTGCGCCTTGCTGATCCTGGGCATTTTTGCCATGCTGTACGTGCGGGAGCGGCGCATCTGGGTCTGGGTGGCGCCGCAGGGCGACCGCACCCACGCCACCATGGCACTGTCCACCAACCGCAAGACCCTGGACGGCGACCAGGAGTTTGTCCAGCTCGCACAGAAACTGATCGGGGCTACGCCCCGCGAAGGCACAGCATGAACACCGCTACGACGACCACGATCACTTTGAATGAAGGCTTCTTCGCTCGCCGCAATTGGTTCGACTGGCTGTTTGCGGCTGTGGTGGTGGCCGGCGGGCTGTTTGCCCTGCAGCGCTACGGCAGCTTCATGGACGGCTACGAAAAAGGCATCCTGATCGGCACCATCCCCTGCACGATCTGGCTGTGCTGGTTCTGGCGCCCGCTGCGGGTGCTGCTGCTGGTGGTGGCGGCGGTCGCGCTGATGGCGATTGGCCTGTATCAGCAGGACGGCGCCGGCAGCCTGACGCGGGCCGACACTGTGTTCGGCCTCAAGTATTTCCTGTCCAGCCAGTCCGCCATCTTGTGGATGAGCATGCTGTTCTTCATGAGCACAGCGTTCTACTGGATCGGCATGTTCTCGCGCGGCGAGGGCCGTACCATGAGCCTCATCGGATCGCGCATCGCCTGGGTGGCGGTGGCCATGGCGCTCATCGGGTCGCTGGTGCGCTGGTACGAGAGCTACCTCATCGGCCCCGACATCGGCCACATCCCGGTGAGCAATTTGTACGAAGTGTTCGTGCTGTTCTGCTGGATGACGGCTGCGTTCTATCTGTATTACGAGGAGCAGTACGACACGCGTGCCCTGGGCGGTTTTGTGATGCTGGTGGTGAGTGCAGCCGTGGGCTTCTTGCTCTGGTACACCGTGGTGCGCGAGGCGCATGAGATCCAGCCGCTGGTGCCCGCCCTCAAAAGCTGGTGGATGAAGCTGCATGTGCCCGCCAACTTCATCGGCTACGGCACCTTTGCGCTGGCGGCCATGGTGGCCTTTGCCTACCTCATCAAGCAGCAGGCTACCGAGACGCGCTGGTACAAGCTTGCGCCGCTGTGGCTGCTGGGCGTGGTGCTGTGTTTCGAGCCCATCGTGTTTCGCCAGGGCGCGTCGGAGAACGGTGGCGGCTACTGGATGGTGTATTTCGGCATCTCAGCTTTCATCGTGGCGGGCATCCTGCTGGGCCGCAAGCGCATTGCGGCACGCCTGCCGTCGTTCGAGATCCTGGACGATGTGATGTACAAGTCTATCGCCGTGGGCTTTGCGTTCTTCACCATTGCCACCGTGCTGGGAGCCCTGTGGGCAGCCGAGGCTTGGGGCGGCTATTGGAGCTGGGACCCGAAGGAAACCTGGGCGCTGATCGTCTGGCTCAACTACGCCGCCTGGCTGCACATGCGCCTGATGAAGGGGCTGCGCGGCACGGTGTCCGCCTGGTGGGCGCTGGTGGGGCTGGCGGTCACCACCTTCGCGTTCCTGGGGGTGAACATGTTCCTGAGCGGTTTGCACAGCTACGGCACGCTGTGATGGGGTGAGGGCTCAGTCGGGCATCGGCGCAGGCGTCGGCAACTATTGCGTCGTCGGTGTAACCTGAGCGGTCTCGGGAACGAACTAGCAGTTGTGCTGCTCTACCGCTGCAGCTGTTTCCACCAGACCATGACCGGAGCCTTCCCATGCTGATCCCCCCGCGCGACTCGGGTTTCAACCACCCCCACCCCTCCGAAATCACGCCCCGTGCGGTCTATGAAGACCGGCGCCAGATGCTTAAGCTCATGGCGGGCGGTGCCGCAGGTGCTGCGATGGCGGCCTGGGCAGGCCGCGAAGCGTTGGCGCAGCAGGCCCAGGTGGTGCGGCCCAACAAGCTGGCTGCGCTGGCGGGTGCCAAGTCCACCGTGGCGGGCGCGGTCACGATGGAAAAGCTCACTGATTACAAAGACGCGAGCACCTACAACAACTTCTACGAATTCGGCACCGACAAGGCCGACCCCGCGCGCAACGCCCACACACTCAAGACCACGCCCTGGACGGTGGAAGTGGAAGGCCTGGTCAAGAAGCCCGGCAAATACGGCATCGAAGACCTGGTCAAGCTCAGCGCGCAGGAAGAGCGCATCTACCGGCTGCGCTGCGTGGAGGGTTGGTCCATGGTCATCCCGTGGGTGGGTTACTCGCTGGCCGAACTCATCAAGCGCGTGGAGCCGCAGGGCGGCGCCAAGTACGTGGAGTTTGTGACCCTGGCAGACAAGGCCACGATGCCATACGTGGGCTCGCACGTGCTGGAATGGCCGTATGTGGAAGGCCTGCGTATGGACGAGGCCATGCACCCGCTGACTCTGCTGGCCTTTGGCATGTACGGCGAAGTGCTGCCTAACCAGAACGGTGCGCCTGTGCGGCTGGTCGTGCCATGGAAGTACGGCTTCAAGAGCGCCAAGAGCATCGTCAAGATCCGCTTTGTAGAGAAGGAGCCGGCCACCGCCTGGAACAAGGCCGCACGCCAGGAATACGGTTTCTATTCCAACGTGAACCCCGATGTGGATCACCCCCGCTGGAGCCAAGCCACAGAACGGCGCATCGGTGAAGATGGGCTGTTTGCTAAAAAGCGCAAGACGCTGATGTTCAACGGTTACGAAGCGCAGGTGGGCCAGTTGTACGCTGGCATGGACCTCAAGAAGTTCTACTGACCCTTGGCTCAAAGCGCGTCAAAGCCCTCAACCCCGCGGCCCGATTGACAGGGGGCTGCGCCGGTGCCAAGGCGGTTGAATCGATGAGAAGACTTCTGCTTCATCCTGCGGCCAAGCCCGCAGTTTTTGTGCTGTGCCTGCTGCCCTTTGCTTGGCTGGTGTGGGGCGCTTTCAGCAATCAGCTGGGTGCCAACCCGGCTGAAACCCTGATCCGTTCGACGGGCGACTGGACGCTGCGGGCTCTGTGTCTGGTCCTGGCCATCACCCCGGTGCGCGTAGTCACCGGCACTCCGCAGCTGGCGCGTTTTCGGCGCATGCTGGGGTTGTTGGTGTTCTTCTACGCTGCACTGCACCTGCTGAGCTACAGCGGGTTCGACATGGGTTTTGATGTGGCCGATATCGCCCGCGACATTGCGAAGCGGCCTTTCATTCTGGTGGGGTTTGTGGCGTTCTTGTTGCTGACAGGGCTGGCGGCGACTTCGTTCAACCGTGCGATCAAGGCGCTGGGCGCGCGCCGGTGGCAGGCCCTGCACCGCGCGGTGTACGTAGTGGCGGCACTGTCCGTGTTGCACTTCTTCTGGATGCGTGCGGGCAAGAACGACTTTGGTGAAGTGGCGGTGTACGCCCTCATCCTCTCGGCACTGCTCGGCTGGCGCGTGTGGAACGCGCTGCGCAAGCGCCGCGTTGCGCGGGCGAACGCGGCGTCCGGACGCACGCTATGAAGACGCGCGGATGGCCGCTGAAAAATCAAAAATGATAGCTGCTAGCGCTTATTGGGCAAGCGCTAGAGGCCCATTTTTATAAAATCCTGTTATCCGCCGGCCCGTAGAGCGGGACGCATCTGGCGGGTCACCGGGTCGATGTAACCCGTGGGGATTTGGTAGGCGCGGTCATCAAACAGGTCAATGCCACACATCAGGTTCTCGATCCATTGGAAGAAATCATTGATGGCCGCCTTGCCCTTGATCGGTGCACCGTGCTGCGGTACCAACATCGAAATGTCGAGCTGTCGGGCCATGCGCACCCACAGTCGCAATATCTTGTTGGACACCATGTAGCGGCGGTGAAAGCCTTCCATGCGGGGGATGTGCGCTTTCAAGTCCGTGACGGGCACTCGGGCTTCTGCGCCAGACATCATCGACACGCCCAGGTCGCCCGTGAAGAGAATGCGGCTCACCGGGTCATAGAAATGGAAGTTGCCCTCCGAATGCAGGAAGTGCGCGGGCAGCAGCACCAGTTCATGCCGGCCCAGCGGCAAATGCCCGCCGCCATCCGGAACCCCGATCACGCGGTTCTCCGTCTTGCCGACCTTGGTGAAGTGGGGTGCAAAACGCTCCCACACCCGCGAAATTACCAGATTCGCCTTGGTGCTGGTCATCCACCGGTCGAGCGATGCGATGATGTCCGGGTCCGCGTGGGACGCAATCAGGTAGGAGAGCTTGTGGGGCGGGAAATGCTTGGTCATTCCCATGAACAGCTCATTGAATGCCAGGTTACCGCCAGGGTCGATGATGGCGCCCGTGTCATCGTCCACGATCAGGAACTGGTTGGCTTGCACAGCCTGGCCGTCCTCCTCGATGAGGTCGGTGAACATCAGGCAAGCGTGATTCTTGTCGCGGTAGAGTTCGAGGGCCATGGCCATCCTGCAGTGCAATAAAGCCCGCAATGTACGGCTGTGGTGTGAGAGCCCGCTTGATGGAGATCAAGCGAACTGCGGATGGGCTCGTCGTGGCTTCGCCAGTGCGAGAGTGCCGTGCCGCTGCCTTCAATCAGCGGGGGGCAGATGCCGCGGCTGCGGGGGCTTCAGGCTGCACCGTGCTGCTACCAGGGGCCCCGCGGCTGGGAGAGAGCGTTTGTGGCAAGGTCGCCCGTTGCTGGGCTGCCGGGTCAGTGGGCAAATACAGGGGACCGCGTTGGCCACAACCCGCAAGGGCTGCCGCACTGGCAGCAAGGACAACTGTCCTGACTAGAATTTGGGGAGCTTTCAACATGCGCAAATTGTAATGACCGACCTTCAATTCATGGACCACGCCGAGAAGCTGCTCTTGAGCGTAGAGCGCAGTTGCGACCTTATCAACGACACTACCGACGCCGATGTGGACGCGCAGCGTTCGGGCGGCATGGTTACGCTTACGTTTCCCAACCGCAGCCAGATCGTGATCAATCTGCAAAAGCCGCTGCACGAGGTCTGGATGGCGGCACGCTCTGGCGGCTATCACTATCGTTTTGACGGCAGCGCGTGGCAGGACACCAAGGGTGCTGGGGAGTTTTTTGCCTGTCTCAGCCGCGATGCCACGCAGCAGTCGGGACTACCCCTCACATTCAAGGCATAAGCGCAAGGCCGAAGTGGGGCGCGGGCAGGAGAAACGGCGCCGTGGTTCAAATGAGGACGGTGATCTCGGCCCGTTGTACATGAGTCCGGCGAGCGGCCCTAGTCAGTTGCGGAAGAGGTCCAGAATTCGGTTGCGCTCTTCTGACGGAGGCGGAGCCGCAGGCGTCACGGAGGACGGTGTGGTGGCGCGATCATCCAGTCCCACGCTTGCTACACCAGCATTGCGGGCGTACTCTTCGTAGAACCATTCGCCGCCCACATTGACCACGCCCGGCGGCACGGGCGTCTCCATCACGGGCACTCCCTTCAGGGCCTGCTGCATGAAGCTGATCCAAACCGGTAAGCTCAGCCCGCCACCCGTTTCGCGGTTGCCCAGATTCCTGGGCGTGTCGTAGCCAATCCAGGTGACGGCCGCTATGGTGGGCTGATAGCCAGCAAACCATGCATCCCACGAGTCGTTGGTGGTGCCGGTCTTGCCGTACAAATCCGGGCGCTTGAGCGTGCCTTGGGCGCGGGCGGCCGTGCCGGAGCGCGTGACTTCCTGCAGCAGGCTGTTCATGATGAATGCGTTGCGCGCGTCAATAGCGCGGGGCTGCTCGGTGGTCACCGGAGTCTTGGATTCAGAAATGATGCGGCCCTTGTGATCAGTGACCTTGGTGATGAGCCATGGGTTGACACGATAACCCCCGTTGGCGAACACGGCGTAGCCCGCCGCCACCTGCAACGGCGTCACCGACCCTGCGCCCAGTGCCATCGTCAGATAGGCAGGGTGCCTATCCGCATCGAAACCGAAGCGCGTGATCCATTCCTGCCCGGTCTTCGGACCAACGGCCTGAAGCACTCGTATGGAGATCATGTTCTTGGACTTGGCAAGGCCCGTACGCAGGCTCATCGGGCCGTCGTATTTGCCGTCATAGTTCTTGGGCTCCCACGGCTGGCCCCCGGTCACGCCCGCATCAAAGAACAAAGGTGCATCATTGACCACGGTCGCCGGCGTGAAGCCTTTTTCGAGCGCTGCCGAGTAGATGAACGGCTTGAAGCTGGAGCCAGGCTGGCGCCAGGCCTGGGTTACGTGGTTGAACTTGTTCTTATCAAAATCAAACCCGCCCACCAGAGCACGGATCGACCCGTTCCGAGGGTCCAATGCGACGAACGCACCCTCCACCTCGGGGAGCTGCGTAATCTCCCAGGCGTTTTTGCGCGTCCTCACCACGCGGATGACGGCTCCACGGCGGATCTTGATGTTAGGCGGGGCCTTGTCACTTAGGCCGGACTGCGCGGGCTTCAAACCCTCTCCCGTGATTTCGAGCGTGTCGCCGTTTGCGCGCGCTGCCACTATCTTGCGCGGGCTCGCCTCCAGGACCACGGCGGAGAGCACATCACCGTTGTCAGGATGATTGGCAAGCGCATCATCAATCGCGTCCTCCACCTCCTGAGCCGCACTGGGAAGCGTCACAAACTTCTCGGGGCCGCGGTACTGCTGGCGGCGTTCATAGTCCATGATCCCCTTGCGCAATGCGACGTAGGCGGCATCCTGTTCGGCAGCGTTCAGGGTGGTGTAAACGTTTAACCCTCGCGTATAGGCTTCATTGCCATACTGGGCAAAGATGAGCTGACGGGCCATTTCGGCGACGTACTCTGCGTGCACGCGGGTGTTGTCCGGTCCGGTGCGGATCTTCAGCTCTTCCTTCTTGGCCGCAACCGCTTCGTCTGCTGTGATGAACCCGTTTTCTTCCATCCGCTCGATGATGTAGAGTTGCCGCGCGCGTGCTCGTTTAGGGTTGCTGATGGGGTTGTATGCAGAAGGCGCCTTAGGCAACCCGGCAAGCATGGCGGCTTCCGCAATCGAAATGGATTTCAGAGGCTTGCCAAAATAAGCTTCGGAGGCAGCAGCAAATCCATAGGCGCGGTTACCCAGGAAAATCTGATTCATGTAAATCTCGAGAATTTGGTCTTTCGAGAGCAAATGCTCGAGTTTGAATGTTAGTAAGATTTCGTAAATTTTGCGTGTAAATGTTTTTTCTGAAGAAAGATAAACATTGCGGGCGACCTGCATTGTGATAGTAGAGGCACCCTGGCTTTTCACTTTTCCCAAGTTGGCAAGCCCAGCGCGCATTACACCTTTGTAGTCGACACCACCATGCTGGAAGAAGCGCGTGTCCTCGATCGCCAAAACTGCGTCTTTCATGACTTTAGGGATCTCGCTGATCGGTGTGAGGTTGCGACGCTCTTCCCCGAACTCTCCAAGAAGCGCGCCTTCAGCAGAGTAGACACGCAGAGGCAGCTTCGGCCGGTAGTCAGCCAAGTCTGAAATGTCAGGAAGATTGGGATAGGCCACGGCCAGCGCCACCGCGACAGTGAGCACCACGGCCACCGCGCCCGCAGTGATCAAGCCCAGCAACCAGAGCACGGCACGTAGCATCCACCGAAGCCAGATTGGCCCCCTATGCGCGCCGGCACTGGTTTTTTTATCTGAAGCAGGGGACGTAGAGGGCGCGGGCATATCGCTCCGATGAGGTAAGACCGGCCATTATAAAAATGTCCACCCGCGCTTCACGATCCTTGCACAGCGACGCCTGGGAATCTTCGTGAAAGGCATTGACTTCCCGCCAAAAGGTGTTGCAGAGCAACGAAATTTCGTCTGCTTTTGGCAACGCCACGTAGGCGTTACATAGGGAAAATTCTTTGCCCGAGAACTATCTTACTGATAGCATTCATGTGAAGTGTTAAGTTTTGTTGCCTTATTTAGGCAAGTTACAGGGGACCCATCTTGATCTCAACGGGATCTTTGTTCAGCCGCCAGTCAGCACCGCTACTGGGAATAGACATCAGCTCCTCCAGCGTGAAGTTGGTCGAGTTGGGGCGTGATAAAGCGGGAGGGCTGGTTCTGGAGCGTTGCGCCATTGAACCGCTGGAGCGAGGCTGGATCACCGACGGCAACATCGAGAAGTTCGATGAGGTCGCCGACGCGCTAAGACGGCTTGTGAAGAAAAGCGGCACCCGTACCAAGAACGTAGCGCTTGCGCTACCGCCCTCAGCAGTAATCACAAAAAAGATCACGCTGCCGGGCGGAATGACCGAGCAGGAGCTGGAAGTCCAAGTCGAGTCTGAGGCCAATCAGTACATCCCGTTCTCGCTGGACGAGGTGAGCCTCGATTTCTGCGTCATCGGCCCAAGCAAAAATGCGCCGGGCGACGTTGACGTGCTGATCGCCGCTTCGCGTCGCGAAAAGGTGCAAGACCGCCAGGGCCTGGCAGAAGCGGCCGGCCTTAAGGCCGTGGTGGTAGACATCGAATCGCATGCCTCGCGCTTGGCAGCTGGGCGCTTGATTGAAGCCCTCCCCAAAAAGGGCGTTGATGCCATGGTGGCCCTGTTCGAGTTGGGTGCCTTGACCACCAGCATGCAAGTCATCAGAAACGAAGAGGTTTTGTACGACCGTGACCAAGCTTTCGGCGGAGCCCAACTTACGCAACTAATCGTCCGCCAGTACGGATTCTCCGTGGAAGAGGCGGAAAACAAAAAACGCAGCGGCGATCTCCCCGAAGACTACCAGTCAGCAGTCCTTCGTCCGTTTGTAGACAGCATGGCTCAGGAAATCGGGAGAGCATTGCAATTCTTTTTTACTAGTACACCTCACAACCGCGTAGACCACATCATGCTTGCCGGTGGGTCGGCTCCTCTGCCAGGATTGACGGAAGCAGTCACCCAGCAAACCGGATTTGCATGCAGCGCGGTCAATCCTTTTGATGGCATGGAGATCGGAAGTTCCGTTCGACTTAAAAAAATGGTACGCGAGGCGCCGTCTTATCTGACGTCGTGCGGCTTGGCGATGCGGAGGTTCTTGCAGTGATTCTGATCAACTTACTTCCCCATAGGGAGGCCGCACGGAAACGCCGTAAAGAGGCCTTTCAGGCGACGATGTTTGCATCGTTCTTGGGAGGGCTCTTGATAGCTGGCGCCATTTACTGGTGGTTCCAGATGATGATTACTGCCCAGCAAGAGAGGAATACCTTCCTTCAGGGTGAGATAACAATTCTCGAAAATCAAATTAAGGAAATCGCGACAATTGAAGACGAGATTGCGGCCCTCAGAGCCCGTCAGAAGGCTGTAGAAGATCTGCAATCTGATCGAAATTTGCCTGTTCACTTGCTGAACGAGTTGGTGCAGCAGATTCCGGATGGTGCATATGTAACGAGTATCAAGCAGACTGATCAAGTTATTGCGATGCAGGGAGTTGCTCAATCTAATGAGCGAGTTTCGGAAATGTTGCGTAATCTGACAGACAACACTCCATGGTTATCGAAGCCTGAGCTGGTTGAGATTGTTGCAAGCAATATTGCATTGAGCTCCAGAGATCAGCGACGAGTCTCTACCTTTAACCTTCGTTTCCGTCTCATGCGGACTGGAGAGGTTCTTAAGGTGCAGGACGCGGCTAGTGCCGCTGTTGGGGTAGGGAAATAAGTATGGCGAAGAAATCGACTCCGAAATTTGATTTCGCTGCTTTTCAGGAAAACCTCGTAAGGCAGTTTCGAAATCTCGATACGAAGGATCCTTCAGCTTGGCCGCTGGCGCCGAAAGTACTGCTATGTTTGTTTATTACAATCGGTGTAGCTGTCGGTTCTTGGTTTGCCAAAATAAATGAATACGAAGCGGAATTGCAAGGTGAGGTTGCTAAAGAGCAAGCACTTCGTGCAGATTATGAGGTCAAGCTTGTGAAGGCAGTGAGTTTGGATGCTTTGAAGCGTCAACGCGAGCAGGTGCAGCAATACGTTATACAGCTAGAAAAGCAGTTGCCGAGCAAGGCTGAGATGGCTGCTCTTCTTTCCGATATAAATCAATCTGGATTGGGAAGAAGCTTGCAATTTGAATTGTTTCGACCTGGGCAAATCGTAGTACGGGACTACTACGCAGAGCTTCCCATTGAAGTGAGGGTGACTGGGAAATATCACGACATGGGTGCTTTTGCTTCTGACGTAGCTCACCTTTCACGAATTGTAACGCTCAATAATATATCTATAGCTCCATCGAGCAAAGATTCTGGCACCCTCACAATGGACGCTACTGCGCGGACTTTCCGATATTTGGATCCGGAAGAAATACAAGCGCAGAAGCAAGCAGCGGGGAGTAAGAAATGACGGTCTCTCGTACATGCGCGTTGGCTGTGTGTGCTGTTTTATTTTCGGGGTGCGGCTCATCCGGAGACGAAGAGCTGCGTCAGTGGATGTCAGAGCTGAAGGCTTCTACGAAGCCGCGTATCACTCCGTTAACTGAGCCAAAGCAGTTCCAGCCTCAAGCTTATTCGGCCGAAGGTGGTGTGGACCCGTTTAACTCTATTAAGCTGACCCAAGCCCTGCGGCGTGAGTCTAACCAATTGGCTGCTAATGCTGCGCTCATCGCTCCAGAGATGAATCGGAGAAAAGAGCCGCTGGAGGCCTTCCCATTGGATGTCATGGCGATGGTGGGAAGTCTGGACAAAAAAGGAGCTCCTACTGCGCTAGTCATGGTGGACAAGTTACTTTATCAAGTCAGGCTTGGAAATTACATAGGTCAGAATTATGGAAAGATAACTCGGATTACCGAGAATTCAATTCAATTGCGCGAAATTGTTCAGGATGCGACAGGCGATTGGATTGAGCGAACCGCAACGCTTGATCTGCAAGAGGGCAAAAAATGAAATACGGTAATATTTACTCTTGGCGCAGCTACAAGTTCGCGCTTGCATTGTCTGTGGTTGTGCTCACGCCGATTTGCGGCTGGGCGCAAACTGCCATCCAGTCCATAGTTGGCAGTACGCAGAATGGTGCTGAAGTGATTAGGATAGAATTTTCTGAAGCACCACAAGGATTGCCTACTGGCTTCTCTATCCAGTCTCCAGCGCGAATTGCCCTGGATTTTCCTGGGACTTCGAATGCCAGTGGAAAAACTGCTTTTGATGTAAATCAAGGCAATCTTAAATCCATTAATATTGCACAGGCTGGTGACCGTTCCCGTATCGTATTAAATCTTAAACAGCCAAGTGCTTACCAAGCAGAGATCCAAGGAAAATTTTTGCTCATAACCTTGGGCGGTGGATCGGTCAACGTTGCGAGTAAAAATGTCGTTTTGCAGCCTGCGCAGTCGCAAGTGTTCGCTTCAGCAGGTGACTCTGAGGTTATGCCTTTACGTGATGTTGACTTTAGACGAGGGGCGGATGGGTCCGGTCGAGTTGTAATCACCTTACCGTCAAGCCAAGTTGGAGTTGATATCCGCCAGCAAGGTAAAGGCTTGTTGGTAGACTTCCTCAAATCGTCTCTTCCTGAAGGTTTGCGACGTAAATTGGATGTCGCTGACTTTGGTACTCCCGTACAAGTCATCACCACGAGTCAGCATGGTGAGCATGTTCGCATGTTGATAGAGCCGGTAGGCGATTGGGAGCATAGTGCGTACCAAAGCGATAGTCAGTTTGTCGTAGAAGTTCGCCAGAAGAAAGTTGACTTGTCAAAATTGACACAGGGCCCCGGATATAGTGGTGAAAAACTATCGCTTAATTTCCAGAACATTGAGGTGCGGTCCCTTTTGCAGGTGATAGCAGATTTCACCAATTTCAACATCGTTACTTCAGATACGGTAACGGGGTCGCTCACTCTGCGTCTCAAAGATGTTCCGTGGGACCAAGCGCTTCAGATTATCATGGACGCTAAGGGTCTGGGCATGCGGAAGACTGGAACTGTGCTTTGGATCGCTCCAAAAGACGAGATTGATGATCGTACAAAGAAGGATTATGAAGCTGCCTTGGCGATCCAAAAGCTTGAGCCTTTGCGTACTCAGGCCTTCCAGATGAATTATGCGAAGGCTGTGGACATGGTCACACAGTTGACCACTCCAGTTGGCGGCGGTGGTGGTACTGGTACGAACAATAGGTTTCTGTCAGAGAGAGGAAGTGCTATCGCAGAACCTCGAACAAACCAGTTGTTTGTGACTGATACTGCCAGTAAGCTTGAAGAGGTTCGCCAGCTTTTGACGACATTGGACGTAGCAGTTCGTCAAGTAATGATCGAAGCGCGCATTGTTGAAGCTTCAGATACATTCGGCCGTTCTCTGGGTATTCGACTTGGGGGAACAGATCTCCGCGCTAACAGGGGCGGAGACGGCGGATACGGTATTGGAGGTAACAACCGTATCGCGTTTGGTACGAGTTACAGCAACGCAGTTGCGACAACCAGTGCCGGTGGAGAAGTAAATACGCTAGGAAATTTTGTTAATTTGCCTGCGCAAGCCCTTGGTGGGTATGATCCATCGAGTTTTGCGATCTCAATTTTTAACTCTGCCGCTAATCGATTTTTGAATCTTGAAATCTCAGCGCTAGAAGCTGACGGAAAGGGGAAGATTGTTTCCAGCCCGAGGGTGGTGACGGCAGATCAGACGAAGGCTTCCATTGAGCAGGGAACTGAATTTCCTTACCCTGTCACTGCGCCAAATGGTGGTACTGTGATCGCGTTCAAGAAGGCGGTACTGAAGTTGGAGGTTACACCTCAGATAACCCCTGAGGGAAATATTATCCTGGACTTGGATGTCAACAAAGATAGTCCTGGAGAAATTCTCAACAACGTACGAGCCATCAACACGAAGCACATCAAAACACAAGTATTGGTTGAGAATGGCGGGACTGTTGTCATCGGTGGTATTTTTGAGTTGTTTGAGGATAACAGCGAAACGAAGGTGCCGGTATTGGGCGACATTCCCGGTGTTGGGAATTTGTTTAAAACTCGAACCAAATCTGCCAATAAACAAGAAATGCTTGTTTTTATAACTCCTAAAGTTATTACCGAGCGGTCCGCGAGTCGGTAATATGGATATTTTTTGAGGTAATAAGATGAAAATGTTAATAAAGTTTTTGGCTGTATTAAGTTCAGCGCTGCTTATATCTTGCGGAGGGGGTGGCGGTAGTGCTGGCACGACACCTGGCGGAACTGCGGACAAGGCGGTTGCCAATTTCGACTATGTGCTGAACAAAAATGCGATCACTAATTCTGGCGCGGACGAGGTGACTCTTACTGCTACAGCTCTGGACGCCAACAATAATCCTGTGCAGGGGGTTGCCTTCAAGGTAAACCTTAATTCAGGTATCTACACGCCCATCAATGCAACTACAGATGAATCGGGTAAAGCGTCAGGGAAAATTTCGACTGGAGCGGATAAGTCGAATCGCAACATCGTTATCACCATGCTCATGGGGGATAAGACGAAGTCTGACGTTGTGCCTGTAACGGGTAGCAAAATCACTCTTGCTACCGTGCCTGCTGCACCTGTCCCGGGTGCCAGTGTGTCGCTTACGTTGAAGGTTGTTGACGTCAACGGCGCTGGTATTCCTAATGTTGCGCTGGGTCTGGGAGGAAGTCTCGGATTTCGAGGGACTGTCCAGACTGATATCAACGGGAATGCGACTTCGTCGATAAGCGCTGCTCCGCAGGTTGCTGGTGTATACACAGTTGAAGCCAGCGGCTCGGGCGTTACTGAAAAGCGTGATGTTCAAGTAATCAGTACTTCGGGCGGCGTCCCTGATGCAGTTGGCGAAATCTCCGCCGCGAGTTTGGCAATTACACCGAACACTATCGCGCCGAACTCTGCTGGTTCAACGACCAACCGTGCTACGCTGCGAGCACTTTTTCAAGATGGATCCAACCGTGCGATACGAAATGTGCGTGTACGGTTCGAAATCATGGAGCCTAGCCTCGGTGCAGGTGAGCAGATCTCCACCGGTTCTGCAGTGGTCTACACTGATCAGAATGGGGTCGCATCTGCTGACTATATTGCGGGTACACGTGCAAGTCCAACGAATGGCGTTGTCATTCGCGCATGCTATGCGTCAACTGACGCGGCAATCGCCGGAACGGCCTGCCCGAACTTCCGTACTGCTACGATGACAGTGGCGAATGAGCCTTTATCAATCACTTTGGGCGACAACAATAAGCTCGAAAAGGGCAATAACGAACTCACTTACATTAAGAAATTTGACGTTGCCGTGTCTGATGCTGCGGGTAACGCCGTTGCAAATGCTCAGATTTCCGCAAGTGTTGATTTGCGTGTGTATCGTAAAGCAGCGGGCATAGCTTTGGTAAATGATGCGATTGGATACACCAGCACGCCAACATATTGCCCCAACGAGGATAGTAATCGGAACGGTTTGCTCGATTCGGGAGAAGATGTGAACGGAAATGGTACGATCGAGCCGCGCAAAGCTGACGTGATTATCTCGTATGTAGGTGGGCGCGTTACCGGCGAAAACGGCCGGACAACTATCCAAGTTGAATATCCACAGAACGTAGCATATTGGATTGAGTATGCTGTTAAGGTGACCACCAGTGTCGCTGGTTCCGAGGGGGTTGTTGAAAAGGTTTACTTGACAGAGGCCTTGAAGGAGGATGTTGAAAACGGTTCCTTCCTCCGTCCACCCTATGGCGCGGGTAGTTGCACTTCCCCAAATTAAATTCAATTGATAAATTGAATAGTTAATGGATCGAATTTCAAGAGCAGCCTTTGGCTGCTCTTTTTTTGTCGGCGAGTGATCTGGTGGTTCTAATTAATCGCAGTAGTCCATAAAGTTAGAAAATTGTAGACGTGTGAGAGTATGACGATGGAAAAGGTCTTTATTCAATTGGAGGGGCGCAGTTATGAAATATGGATTGCGTCTGATTCGTCGTATCAATCGGCATTGAGCGGTGTGCTGCCATCGGCGACCTCTGCAGTAGTGGTTTCTAATACAACTGTAGCTGGTCTGTACGCAGCCGCGTTGCAAGAGTTGTTAAAGTCACATTATCCAAATGTTGACTTGATTGCTCTTCCTGATGGCGAGGAGTTTAAGAATTGGGAAACGCTAAATATAATTTTCGACTCGCTACTAAAAAATAGCTGTGATCGAAAAACCGTACTTTTTGCTCTCGGTGGGGGAGTTGTCGGTGATATAACAGGTTTTGCTGCAGCGACGTACATGCGAGGTGTCCCATTTGTGCAGGTACCCACCACGTTACTAGCGCAGGTGGATTCGTCTGTCGGAGGCAAAACCGCCATTAATCACCCGCTAGGGAAGAATATGATTGGGGCTTTTTATCAGCCCAAATTGGTTATTTGCAACCTTTCGACACTTTTAACGCTGCCTATACGTGAGCTGCGGTCGGGTGTGGCGGAAGTGCTGAAATATGGTCCAATTGCAGACATGGATTTCATGGTTTGGCTTGAGTCGAACGTTGAGAAAGTACTTGCCGGCGACATGGACGCATTGGCGCATTGTGTTCGGCGCAGCTGTGAAATTAAGGCTGGGGTCGTAGCGCAGGATGAGTGCGAATCGGGTTTGCGCGCAATTTTGAATTTTGGGCACACCTTTGGACATGCGATCGAGGCGGGTATGGGTTATGGCGTTTGGTTGCATGGTGAGGGTGTAGCAGCGGGCATGGTTATGGCAGCAACGCTTTCTCATCGCCTCGGATTAATCGATGAAAGTTTTGTACAGCGACTTGTCGCGCTGATTCAACGCGCAGGACTTCCTACTAGAGGGCCGATTTTGGATGCTGGCGACAATGCGGGACGTTATCTTGAACTAATGCGTATAGATAAGAAGGCTGAGGCGGGAGGGATTCGATTTGTGTTGATTGACGGACCTGGAAGCGCTGTCTTACGTACTGTTCCCGATTCCTTGATTAGAGAGGTGATCGACGCATGCTGCGTCTAAATACTACTTTTAATGAAGTGTGAAAATACGGTCTGCCAACGTTGTGTTTCGCCAGAAGCCCGCGCTTTTTCGCAGTGAGGTTTGCGGTATGTGCCGCATTTTGCCAGTGACCCCTGTTTCTATATAGTCTGCTCCCTCTATATAGTCTGCTCCCTCCCTCCCCATGGGCACGAGCGGCATGGATAACTTTTATCCCCGCTTGCGCTTCGGTAGGGTATTGGGGCTAAGGGTTTTTCGTGCGGTTGCCAAACCAATCTGTTGCGAATGGTGCAGAAATCCTCAACGATGGAGGTTGCCGATTTTGTTGGCTAGTGTACTCTCCGGCGCCGATCTGGCACCTTACGCATGTGATCCCGCTTTCGCCCGCGGGAGGCGGTTTTTTGAGCCTCCGGCACCAACACGCACCGAATTTCAACGCGACCGCGACCGCATCGTCCACTCCACCGCGTTTCGAAGATTGGTCTACAAGACCCAGGTCTTTCTCAACCATGAGGGCGACCTGTTCCGGACTCGACTGACGCACTCGCTGGAGGTTGCTCAGCTGGGGCGGTCCATTGCACGATCCTTGCGCATCAACGAGGATCTGGTCGAGGCGATTTCGCTCGCGCATGATTTGGGTCACACGCCGTTCGGCCATGCGGGGCAGGATGCGCTGCATGCGTGCATGGCCGAGCACGGCGGATTTGAGCACAACCTGCAGAGTTTGAGGGTGGTCGACATGCTCGAAGAGCGGTATCCGCAATTCGACGGGTTGAATCTCACTTTCGAAACACGTGAGGGTGTGCTGAAGCATTGTTCTCGGTTGCACGCGCAGGCGCTCGAGGCCCAGGAGCCCGGCGGCGTCGGCAGGCGGTTTTTGCTGCGGGAGCAGCCCAGTTTGGAGGCGCAGCTTTGCAACCTGGCCGACGAGATTGCCTACAACGCCCATGACATCGATGACGGCGTCCGCTCTGGGCTTATCACGCTGGCGCAATTGCGGGACGTGCCATTGTTCGACCGCTATCGTGCAGCCACAGAGGCCGAGTATCCGGAACTGGCGGGCCCCGCAAGCCAACGACGCTTGCTGTACGAAGCGATTCGGCGCATGCTGAGCGATCAGGTGTACGACGTGATCGACTCCACCCGTGCGGCGATTGCCGAGTGCGCGCCCGAGAGCGTGGAGGCGGTTCGCAGACGCTGCCCGCCCATGGTGAAGTTCAGCGATGGGATGCGAGAGTGCTCTCAGGTATTGAAAAAGTTCCTATTTCAAAACCTCTACCGTCACCCAAAGGTAATGGAAACCACTCGCCACGCTCAGACCATTGTCCGGGACTTGTTTGCTGCCTACACCGAATCACCGCAAGAGATGAAAGCGGCTTTTGCAGAACAGGCGTTGGTCGGTGACGGCGAAGCGCGTGCCAGGGCCGTCGCGGACTTCATTGCGGGTATGACAGACCGGTTTGCCATGCGCGAACACGAGCGCTTGACAGGGCGGCGCCTGCTGGATTGAGCCCTTCGTCCGCTAGAGCGTGGTGCCAGGCGCGCAGGTCTCAGCGCTGGCGCCCTCCAAGTCCCGCCGCGGAGACCCCGGTAAAATTCACACTCCTTCCTGCGCTCAGCGCGCGCCGCACTTCGTTCTCCCCTAATGACCTCCAACTCCTTGTTGCCCACCGCCGGCCTGGCGGATTCGGCATCTTTGTTCATTGCCGATATGGAACGGTGGTTGGAGCGGGCGGTGATCGGCTTGAATCTGTGCCCGTTCGCGAAAGCAGTGCATGTCAAAGGCCAGATCCACTATGCAGTCGTCAACGCGCAAAGGCCCGATGAAGTGCTGCGTGTGTTGCGACAGGAGCTGGCAGATTTGGCCGCAAGCCCTGAGGATGAGCGCGACACCACGCTCTTGGTGATGCCCCATGGCTTTCCGGATTTTCTGGACTTCAATGATTTTCTGGGCGAAGCGGATGACCTGCTGGAATCCATGGGGCTAGCTGGGGTGTTGCAGATTGCGAGTTTTCACCCACGGTTTCAGTTTGCCGGCACGGCCGAGGATGATGTGACCAACTGCACCAACCGGGCGCCGTACCCCACGCTGCACCTGTTGCGCGAAGCCAGCATCGACCGTGCAGTGGCAGTATTTCCCGAGGCGGAGACCATCTACGAGCGCAACATGGAGGTGCTGCAGTCGCTTGGCGGCAGCGGTTGGGCCGCGCTGGGTGTGGGGGCAACCGTGATGCCATCCGGTGACCCTGTGAAGAAGAATGGGGAGGGTGGATGATGACGCGCCAGAGCCGACGCTCAGTTGGGATCCAGAACGATGGCACGCGCGAAGCGTCTGGGCCACAACGGTCGCCGCAAGACGGCGCTGCCGCACTGCTGGACTTGCGCCCCGGCCAGTCTGTCGAATTGCTCAAGGAGCTTCACATCCTGACCCGCGACGGCCGCCTCAACCAGGACTCGCGACGCAAGCTCAAACAGGTGTACCACCTGTTCAACTTCATCGAGCCTCTCCTTCGCGATCTTGCCCAACCAGGCCGAGGCGCTACGCTGGCCGACCACGGTGCGGGTAAGTCTTATCTGGGTTTTATCCTGTATGACCTCTACTTCAAGACCGCGGAACAGGGGCACATCTACGGTGTAGAGACTCGTGCCGAATTGGTGGAAAAGTCTCGAGCACTTGCCAGCCGCCTGGGATTCGGGCGCATGTCGTTCCTCAACCTGTCGGTGGCCGAATCTGCCGATGCCCACGAACTACCGGAGCGCATTGACATTGTCACTGCGCTCCATGCGTGCGACACCGCCACTGACGACGCGATTGATTTCGGCCTCCAAAAGCGCGCGCGGGCCATGGTGCTGGTGCCTTGCTGCCAAGCCGAAATGGCCGCTTGTCTGCGTCAGGGCAAAGCCCTCCAACTGTCGCGCACACCGCTGGCGGAGCTGTGGCGGCACCCCTTGCACACACGTGAACTTGGCAGCCAGGTGACCAATGTGCTGCGCTGCTTGTATCTGGAATCCCAGGGGTACCAGGTGACTGTGACCGAACTCGTCGGGTGGGAGCACAGCATGAAGAACGAGCTCATCATCGCGCGGTACACCGGTCAAAAGAAACGCAGCGCGACGGAGCGGCTGCGCGCCATCCTTGAGCAGTTCGGCCTGGCGGAAGTGATGGGCGCACGCTTCGGCCTGCGCTCTGGCACAACGGTGGCAGACTCCCTGGCCTAGCAGCCCATTCAGCGCCATACTCCGGCTCGCAAAAATAGGGGACGGGTTTATGATCCCGGACTCCTGACTCCAATGGAAAGAATGCCATGGCCCGCTTGCCACGCCTGACTCTTCCGGACCATCTGCACCATATCCTTCAGCGCGGCAATAACCAACAGCTGGTCTTTGCCGACCATGAAGACTATGCCTTGATGCTCACGCTATTGGCCGAAAACGCTCAAAGGTACGCAGTGGCTGTTCACGCCTATGTGCTCATGGGCAACCACTTTCATCTTCTTGCCACCCCAGCCACTGCGGACGGACTGCCGCAGATGATGCAGGCGGTGGGGCGTCGCTATGTACAGGCGTTCAACCGCCGGCACAACCGGTCGGGCACGCTGTGGGAGGGCAGGTACCGCTGCACGGTGCTGGAGGCGGAGCGCTACCTGCTACCCGGCATGGTCTACCTGGACCTGAGTCCGGTGCAGGCGCGCCTAGTGGACCGCGCAGCCGACTACCCTTGGTCCAGCCATGCTCACTGGCTGGGTTTGAGAACTGAGCGGATGTTGACGCCCCATGCGCTCTACTGGGCCTTGGGCAACACGCCCTTCGCGCGTGAGGCCGCGTACGCTGCCCTCGTAGAGGCCGGAATAGGCTCAAAAGAGCAGAGCGCCCTGACGGATGCTGTGTTGGGCGGATGGGCGCTGGGGGGTGAAAGGTTTGTGGATGAGCTGCAACGCAACACGTCCCGGCGGGTGTCCCGCGGGCAAGTTGGGCGCCCTCGTTTGCCTGAAAGGTTGAATAAAAGTGCACGCTAGCGCTTATTGCAAAATGGCTGTTAGCTATCAAATTTGACTTGACCCTAATTTATAACTTGCAATATCTAACGACGTATTTAAAGGGTTCTGACCCTAATTAATATGCTTGCAGTGCATGTTGCAATGCACTAATCTTGCACTCCCTGCGAAAACATGAGGAGTGCGCCATGACCACAACGGCCGCCGAGATCCAGCATCTGCAACAACACGGTTTGTATTCATCGGGTAACGAACACGACGCCTGCGGGCTTGGCTTCGTTGCCCACATCAAGGGTGTGAAGCGCCACGATATCGTGACGCAGGCCCTCAAGATCCTGGAAAACATCGACCATCGTGGCGCTGTGGGTGCCGACCCGCTGATGGGCGATGGCGCGGGCATCCTGATCCAGATCCCCGACGCTCTTTACCGTGAGGAGATGGCCAAGCAGGGCATCACGCTGCCCGCCGCTGGGGAATACGGCGTGGGCATGATCTTCCTGCCCAAAGAGCACGCCTCGCGCCTGGCCTGTGAGCAGGAGATGGAGCGCGCCATCAAGGCTGAAGGCCAAGTGCTGCTGGGCTGGCGCGATGTGCCGGTCAACCGTGACATGCCTATGTCGCCCACCGTGCGCAAGAAGGAGCCCATCCTGCGTCAGGTATTCATCGGCCGTGGCAACGACGTGATCGTGCAGGACGCGCTGGAGCGAAAGCTGTACGTGATCCGCAAGACGGCCAGCGCCAACATCCAGGCGCTCAAGCTCAAGCACAGCAAGGAATACTACGTTCCGTCCATGTCCAGCCGCACGGTGGTCTACAAGGGCCTGCTGCTGGCCGACCAAGTGGGCGTGTACTACAAGGACCTGTCCGACGAGCGCTGCGTCTCGGCCATCGGCCTGGTGCACCAGCGCTTCTCCACCAACACCTTCCCCGAGTGGCCATTGGCCCACCCCTACCGCTATGTGGCGCACAACGGTGAAATCAACACCGTCAAGGGTAACTACAACTGGATGAAGGCCCGCGAAGGCGTGATGGCCTCGCCCGTGCTGGCGGCCGATCTGCAAAAGCTCTACCCCATCAGCTTTGCCGACCAATCCGACACAGCTACGTTCGACAACTGCCTCGAGCTGCTGACCATGGCTGGCTACCCCATCAGCCAGGCCGTGATGATGATGATCCCCGAGCCCTGGGAGCAGCACACGACCATGGATGAGCGCCGCCGCGCCTTCTATGAATACCACGCCGCCATGCTGGAGCCTTGGGATGGCCCGGCCTCCATCGTGTTCACCGATGGCCGCCAGATCGGCGCCACGCTGGACCGCAACGGCCTGCGCCCCTCGCGCTACTGCATCACCGATGACGACCTGGTCATCATGGGCTCGGAATCCGGCGTGCTGCCCATCCCCGAGAACAAGATCGTGCGCAAGTGGCGCCTGCAGCCCGGCAAGATGTTCCTGATCGACCTGGAACAGGGCCGCATGATCGACGACGACGAGCTCAAGGCCAACATCGTCAACACCAAGCCCTACAAGCAGTGGATCGAGAACCTGCGCATCAAACTAGACAGCGTGGGCACCCACACCGCCTCCACGCCCGAAGCCGCGCCCCTGCCGCTGCTGGACCGCCAGCAGGCCTTCGGCTACACCCAGGAAGACATCAAGTTCCTGATGGCGCCCATGGCCAAGAACGGTGAAGAGGGCATCGGCTCCATGGGGAACGACAGCCCGCTGGCCGTGCTGTCGGGCAAGAACAAGCCGCTGTACAACTACTTCAAGCAGTTGTTCGCGCAGGTGACGAACCCGCCCATCGACCCGATCCGCGAAGCCATCGTGATGTCGCTGGTGTCCTTCATCGGCCCCAAGCCCAACCTGCTGGACATCAACCAGGTCAACCCGCCGATGCGCCTGGAAGTGAGCCAGCCCGTGCTGGACTTCGCCGACATGGCCAAGCTGCGCCACATCGAGAAGTACACGCAGGGCAAGTTCAAGAGCGCGACCATCGACATCACCTACCCGCTGAGCTGGGGCCGCGAAGGCGTCGAAGCCAAGCTGGCGTCGCTGTGCGCGCAGGCCGTGGACGCCATCAAGGGCGGCGCCAACATCCTGATCATCAGCGACCGCGCGGTGAGCGCCACGCAGGTGGCCATCCCTGCGTTGCTGGCCTTGTCGGCCATCCACCAGCACCTGGTGCGTGAAGGTCTGCGCACCACCGCCGGCTTGGTGGTGGAGACGGGTACCGCACGCGAAGTGCACCACTTCGCCGTGCTGGGCGGCTACGGCGCCGAGGCCGTGCACCCCTATCTGGCCATGGAAACCCTGGCCGACATGCACAAGGACCTGGGCGGCGACCTGTCGGTGGACAAGGCCATCTACAACTACGTGAAGGCCATCGGCAAAGGCCTGTCCAAGATCATGTCCAAGATGGGCGTGAGCACGTACATGAGCTACTGTGGCGCCCAGTTGTTCGAGGCCATCGGCTTGAACACCGAGACCGTGAGCAAGTACTTCACCGGCACCGCCAGCCGGGTGGAAGGCATCGGCGTGTTCGAGATCGCCGAAGAAGCCATCCGCATGCACAAGGCCGCCTTCAGTGACGACCCCGTGCTCGAAACAATGCTTGACGCCGGCGGCGAATACGCCTGGCGCACCCGCGGCGAAGACCACATGTGGACGCCCGACGCCATCGCCAAGCTGCAGCACAGCACGCGCGCCAACAACTGGAACACGTACAAGGAATACGCCCAGATCATCAACGATCAGAGCAAGCGTCACCTCACGCTGCGCGGTCTGTTTGAATTCAAGATCGACCCGGCCAAGGCGATTTCCATCGACGAGGTGGAACCTGCCAAGGAAATCGTCAAGCGCTTTGCCACCGGCGCCATGTCGCTCGGTTCCATCTCCACCGAAGCGCATGCGACGCTCGCCGTGGCCATGAACCGCATCGGCGGCAAGAGCAACACCGGCGAAGGTGGTGAAGACCAGCGCCGCTACCGCCAGGAACTCAAGGGCATCCCGATCAAGCAGGGCGACACGCTCAAGAGCGTGATCGGCGCCGAGAACGTCGAGGTGGATCTGCCCTTGCAGGATGGCGACTCGCTGCGCAGCCGCATCAAGCAGGTGGCGTCGGGCCGGTTTGGTGTGACGGCCGAATACCTTTCGTCGGCCGACCAGATCCAGATCAAGATGGCCCAGGGCGCCAAGCCCGGCGAAGGCGGCCAGCTGCCCGGTGGCAAGGTCTCCAACTACATCGGCAAGCTGCGCCACAGCGTGCCCGGCGTGGGGCTGATCTCGCCCCCGCCGCACCACGACATCTACTCCATCGAAGACCTGGCCCAACTGATCCACGACCTGAAGAACGTGGCTCCGCACGCCAGCATCAGCACCAAGCTGGTGTCGGAAGTGGGCGTCGGCACCATCGCCGCGGGCGTCACCAAGTGCAAGAGCGACCACCTCGTGATCGCCGGTCACGACGGCGGCACGGGCGCGTCGCCCTGGTCGTCCATCAAGCATGCGGGCGGTCCGTGGGAAATCGGCCTGGCCGAAACGCAGCAGACCCTGGTGCTCAACCGCCTGCGCGGCCGCGTGCGTGTGCAGGCCGACGGCCAGATGAAGACCGGCCGCGACGTCGCCATCGGCGCGCTGCTCGGTGCGGACGAGTTCGGCTTTGCCACGGCACCGCTGGTGGTCGAGGGCTGCATCATGATGCGCAAGTGCCACCTGAACACCTGTCCGGTGGGCGTGGCCACGCAAGACCCCGAGCTGCGCAAGAAGTTCTCGGGCAAGCCCGAGCATGTGGTGAACTACTTCTTCTTCATCGCCGAAGAAGTGCGCCAGATCATGGCGCAGCTGGGCATCCGCAAGTTTGACGACATGATTGGCCGCTCCGACCTGCTGGACGTGCGTGCCGGCGTCGAGCACTGGAAGGCCAAGGGCCTGGACTTCAGTCGCCTGTTTGCCCAGCCCAATGTGCCGGCCGATGTGCCCCGCTACCACGTGGATGTGCAGGACCACAACATCACGAACACGCTGGACCGCAAACTCATCGAGCGCAGCAAGCCCGCCATTGAAAAGGGCGAGCGCGTGCAGTTCATTGAGGTTGCGCGCAACGTGAACCGCTCTGTGGGCGCCATGCTCTCGGGCGCCGTGACGCGCGTGCACCCCGAAGGCCTGCCTGACGACACCATCCGCATCCAGCTGGAAGGCACGGGCGGGCAGTCGTTTGGCGCGTTCCTGACGCGCGGCATCACGCTGTACCTGATCGGCGATGCCAACGACTACACCGGCAAGGGTCTGTCGGGCGGCCGCGTGGTCGTGCGCCCCAGCATCGACTTCCGCGGCGATGCGGTGCGCAACACCATCGTTGGCAACACCGTGATGTACGGCGCCACCACGGGCGAAGCCTTCTTCAGCGGCGTCGCGGGTGAGCGTTTCGCCGTGCGTCTGTCGGGCGCCACCGCAGTGGTGGAGGGCACGGGCGACCACGGTTGCGAGTACATGACCGGTGGCACGGTTGTGGTGCTGGGCAAGACGGGCCGCAACTTCGCGGCGGGCATGAGCGGTGGCGTGGCCTATGTGTACGACGAAGACGGCCAGTTCGACACGCGCTGCAACATGTCCATGGTCACGCTGGAGCGCATCCTGCCCGCGACCGAGCAGGAGGCCACGGTGCCGCGCTCGATCTGGCACGGCGGCCTGACCGACGAGGCCCAGCTCAAGAAGCTGCTGGAGGACCACAACCGCTGGACCGGCAGCAAGCGCGCCCGCGAGCTGTTGGACAACTGGGCCGCATCGCGCGGCAAGTTCGTCAAGGTCTTCCCGACCGAGTACAAACGCGCCCTCGCAGAAATTTATGAACGGAAAGTGCTTGAAGAGCCCGCTACACCAGCGGTAGCAGCTCCTGAAAAGATAGCGGTTCCTGCCAAGTAAGGCTTGCCGCAGCAACGCACAACACGTTCATAGATAAAGATTCAAGGACACCGTCATGGGAAAGACCACCGGCTTCATGGAATACGAGCGCATCGAAGAGGGCTACAAGCCCGTCGGCGAGCGCCTGAAGCACTATAAGGAATTCGTCATCGGCCTCGATGACGCGCAGGCCAAGATCCAGGGCGCGCGCTGCATGGACTGCGGTACGCCGTTTTGCAACAACGGCTGCCCCGTCAACAACATCATTCCGGACTTCAACGACCTGGTGTACCACCAGGACTGGAAGAGCGCGATCGAGGTGCTGCACAGCACCAACAACTTCCCCGAGTTCACCGGCCGCATCTGCCCCGCGCCTTGCGAGGCCGCCTGCGTGCTCAATGTGAACGACGACGCCGTGGGCATCAAGTCCATCGAGCATGCGATCATCGACCGCGCTTGGGAAGAAGGCTGGGTCAAGCCGCGTCCGGCCAAGCACCAGACCGGCAAGAAGGTCGCCGTAGTGGGCTCCGGCCCCGCCGGCATGGCGGCCGCGCAGCAACTGGCCCGCGCCGGCCACAGTGTCACGCTGTTTGAGAAGAACGACCGTGTCGGCGGCCTCCTGCGCTACGGCATTCCCGACTTCAAGTTGGAGAAGTCGCTCATCGATCGCCGCGTGAAGCAAATGGAAGCCGAAGGCGTCGTCATTCGCACCGGCGTGTTGGTAGGGGCCGCAAAGGACGGCCTGGGCAAGGGCTCCAAGGTGACCAACTGGGCCAAGGAAACCATCACGCCCGAACAACTGAACAAGGAATTCGATGCCGTGCTGCTCACCGGCGGCGCCGAGCAATCGCGCGACCTGCCCGTGCCCGGCCGCGACCTTGACGGCATCCACTTCGCCATGGAGTTCCTGCCTCAGCAGAACAAGGTCAATGCCGGCGACAAGCTCAAGGGCCAGCCGCGCGCGGACGGCAAGCACGTCATCGTGATCGGCGGCGGTGATACCGGCAGCGACTGCGTGGGCACCAGCAACCGCCACGGCGCCGCGAGCGTCACCCAGTTCGAGCTGATGCCCCAGCCGCCTGAGCAGGAGAACCGCCCGCTGACCTGGCCCTACTGGCCGATCAAGCTGCGCACCAGTTCCAGCCACGAAGAGGGCTGCGAACGCGAGTTCGCCATCTCCACCAAAGAATTCATCGGCGAAAAAGGCAAGGTCACCGGCCTCAAGACCGTGCGCGTCGAATGGAAGGACGGCAAGATGGTCGAGGTCGCAGGGTCCGAGCAGGTGCTCAAGGCCGATCTCGTGCTGCTGGCCATGGGCTTTGTCAGCCCCGTGGCGGCCGTGCTCGAAGCATTCGGCGTGGACAAGGATGCCCGTGGCAACGCTCGCGCCACCACGGACTTTGATGGCGGCTACGCCACCAATGTGCCCAAGGTGTTTGCCGCCGGCGACATCCGCCGGGGCCAATCGCTGGTGGTGTGGGCCATCCGCGAGGGGCGCCAGGCGGCGCGGGCGGTGGACGAGTTCCTCATGGGCTATTCGGACCTGCCACGCTAGGGCGCGATTTTTGCAGATGAGTGCAACGGCGCCTGCGGGCGCCGTTTTGTCTTCAGTTGGAAATCGCATGGTTCGGCGCGAGATTCGACCAAGGCTCGGTGGTATGTGTGCTTTGTTGGCACAATCCATGCACCCTCCCGTGGTAGTTGGTGCCGCGGCTGCGACCGGATGCACATCTTGGGCTTCCCGTCCCATCGCCGGCTCCTATTTGCATCAAACTGCAAACATACATGCATGTATGTTTGTGGGTTCGGCTACTATCGCTGTTGTTTGCGGGAGGCGCCAAGCGGGCAGTGGCGTGCCCGTCCACCCCCTTGGCCGCCCCTCCCACCTTTCCGTCTGAATGACCGACTCTCCATATCTTGCAGAACTGCGCAATGTCACCTTCTCCTACGGAGACCGGGTGATCCTGCGCGATGTGACGCTGGCGGTGCCACGCGGCAAGGTGACGGCGCTGATGGGGGCCTCTGGCGGGGGCAAGACCACCGTGCTCCGGCTGATCGGTGGCCAGCAGCGTGCCCAGAAGGGCGAGGTGCTGTTTGATGGACGCGATGTAGGGCAGCTCGACACTGCGGGGCTTTATGCCGCCAGACGGCGCATGGGCATGCTGTTCCAGTTTGGTGCGCTGTTCACCGATTTGAGCGTGTTCGAGAACGTGGCCTTCCCCCTGCGCGAGCACACCGACCTGTCGGAAGCGCTGATCCGCGACGTGGTCCTGATGAAGCTGCACGCCGTGGGTTTGCGCGGCGCGCGCGACCTGATGCCCAGCCAGATTTCCGGCGGCATGGCGCGGCGCGTGGCGCTGGCGCGGGCGATCGCGCTGGATCCCGAGCTCGTGATGTACGACGAGCCCTTCGCGGGACTGGACCCGATCTCGCTGGGCACGGCGGCGCAGCTCATCCGCCAGCTCAATGACGCCATGGGGCTGACCAGCATCATCGTGTCGCACGACCTGGAAGACACCTTCCGCCTGGCCGACCACGTGATCATCCTGGGCGAAGGGGTGGTTGCGGCCCAGGGCACCCCGGACGAGGTTCGCGCCTGCGCCGACCCGCTGGTGCACCAGTTCGTGCACGCGCTGCCCACCGGGCCGGTGCCTTTTCACCACCCCGGGCCGGGCGTGGCCGAGGACTTTGGCCCCATCGAGGGGCGTACACGATGAGCTGGTACAACCCGTCGGATGTGGGCTGGGCTGTGCGCAGCAAATTGGCTGACATCGGTATGAGCGCGCGCCTGTTTGCCCAACTGGTGCGGCTTGCAGGAGTCACCTTCTTGCGACCTGGGCTGGTGCGTGACCAAGTGCATTTTCTGGGCAACTATTCCCTGGCCATCATCGCCGTGTCCGGCCTGTTTGTGGGTTTTGTGCTGGGGCTGCAGGGCTACTACACCTTGCAGCGCTACGGCTCGTCCGAGGCGCTGGGGCTGCTGGTGGCGCTGTCGCTCGTGCGCGAACTGGGCCCCGTCGTCACCGCGCTGCTCTTTGCCGGCCGTGCCGGTACGTCGCTCACGGCCGAAATCGGCCTCATGCGTGCGGGCGAGCAGCTCAGTGCGATGGAGATGATGGCCATCGACCCGGTGCGGCGCATCCTGGCGCCGCGTTTCTGGGGCGGTGTGATTGCCATGCCCCTGCTGGCCGCAGTGTTCAGTGCTGTGGGCATCATCGGAGGCTGGGTGGTGGGCGTGCTGATGATCGGCATCGACGCGGGCGCTTTCTGGAGCCAGATGCAGGGCGGCGTGGATGTGTGGAAGGATGTGGGCAATGGCGTGCTCAAGAGCGTGGTCTTCGGCTTCACTGTGACCTTTGTCGCGTTGCTGCAGGGCTATGTGGCCAAGCCCACGCCCGAGGGCGTTTCGCGCGCCACCACCCGCACGGTGGTGATGGCGTCGCTGGCGGTGCTGGCGCTGGACTTTGTCCTCACCGCGCTGATGTTCAGTATCTGACGCCGGCACCGCTGCCGGCAGCTGAAGAGGAATCAAAACACAATGCAACGCTCCAAAAACGATCTCTGGGTAGGCCTGTTTGTGATGCTGGGCGGGGCAGCGCTGGTGTTTCTGGCGCTTCAGTCTGCGAACCTGCTGAGTCTGAACTTCAAATCCGGCTACAGCATCACCGCACGCTTTGACAACATCGGCGGGCTCAAGCCCCAGGCGGCCGTGCGCAGCGCGGGTGTGCTGGTGGGCCGGGTGGAATCCATCGCGTTTGACGACAAGGTCTACCAGGCCCGGGTCACCCTGTCGATGGACGAGCGCTACGTGTTTCCCAAGGACAGCTCGCTCAAGATACTGACCAGCGGGTTGCTGGGCGAGCAGTACATCGGCATCGAAGCCGGTGCCGACGAGAAGAACCTGGCCGCAGGTGACACCGTCACCGCCACCCAGTCGGCCGTGGTTCTGGAAAACCTCATTGGACAGTTTCTTTACAGACAGGCCGAAGACGGCAGCAAGCCCGCAGGGGCCGGTGACAAAAAATGATGACCATACAAACCACGCGCCTGGCAACCTTGCCGGGCAAGATCCCGCACGGTGGTGCACACGCCATCCGCCGCATGGCGGGCTGGCTCGGCCTGTGGCTGGGCTTGGCACTGCTCGCCGGCTGCGCCACCGTCGCCAATCCTGACCCCCGCGACCCGCTGGAGTCGTACAACCGCAGCATGACCAAGTTCAACGAACAGGTCGATGCGCTGGTGCTCAAGCCGGTGGCCATTGCCTACAAGGATGTGACCCCAGCACCGGTGCGAACCGGCGTGAGCAACTTCTTCGCGAACCTGAGCGACGCGTGGTCCTTTGTGAACAACGTGCTGCAGTTGCGCGGCGAGGCGGCTGCGTCCAGCTTCATGCGGTTCAACGTGAACACCTTCATGGGCCTGGGCGGGGTGCTGGACATCGCGAGCGAGCTGGGTATTGAACGTTACCGCCAGGACTTCGGTCTGACGCTCGGACGCTGGGGGGTGGGTACCGGTGCCTACGTGGTGCTGCCCATCCTGGGGCCTTCCACCGTTCGCGACACACTGGCCCTGCCGCTGGACGCGAAAGGCAACCTAGTGAGCTATGTGGACCCTGTGTCCGCCCGCAATTCACTGTATGCGCTGCGTGCGGTGGACGTGCGTGCCAACCTGCTGCGTGCAGGCAATGTGCTGGACAGCGCCGCGCTCGACAAGTACAGCTTTACGCGGGACGTTTTCCTGCAGGTGCGCAGCCAGGCTGGGCAGGTCCCTAACGCTGGCGGTAGCGAAGGGGACGATTCCAAGGACGGCGTGCTGCCTCCCGAGCCACCGCCGGCACGCTGACTGAGCCGTTGCCAGGTTCAGCAGCCGGACGCCTGTGCAGGTTGGTGTTGCACTTGCTTGCATCCCGCAACCCCAGCGACGCACGGCGCGGAACCGCGGCCACCACAATGAATCGATGTTGAAGGACCGAGCCTTCAACCTGAACGAAAGTAGAGGACCTGATGAATCGACGTACCCTGGGGCACATGGCCCTGTGTGCCGCTGCTGCGGTGTCGCTGGGCATGCCCCTGGCTGCGATGGCGGCCGATGAAGCGCCCGACGCGCTCATCAAGCGCCTTTCCGCCGAAATCCTGACCACCGTGAAAGGCGACAAGGCCATTCAAGGGGGCGATATTGCCAAAATCATTGCGCTGGTGGACAGCAAGGTGATGCCCAATGTGAACTTCCGCCGCATGACGGCCGCTGCCGTGGGCCCGGGCTGGCGCCAAGCCACGCCTGAGCAGCAAAAGCGCCTGCAGGAGGAGTTCAAGGTTTTGCTGGTCCGCACCTATGCCGGCGCTCTGGCGCAGGTCAACGATCAGACCATCCAGGTTAAACCGCTGCGGGCCGCAGCCGACGACAAGGACGTGCTGGTGCGCACCGAAATCGTGGGCCGTGGCGAACCCATCCAACTGGACTACCGTCTGGAAAAGACCCCGGGCGAAGGCGCAGGCTGGAAGATCTACAACCTGAACGTCCTGGGCGTGTGGCTGGTGGAAACCTATCGCGGCCAGTTTGCGCAGGAGATCAATGCCAAGGGCATCGATGGCCTCATCGACACGCTTGTGGCACGCAACAAGTCCAACGCGGGCGCCAAGGGCTGACTCTTCAGCCCGCCCGCCAACTTGCCGCTAACTCCATGTCCGCTGCCTTGCTCGTTCTGCCGGCAGAACTCACTCACCGTCAGGCCACGGCCTGCTTGGCAATGCTCATGCAGGGGCTCAAGGTGCACCGCGAAAGCGCGCTGGTGGTGGATGCCCATGCCCTGGCCGTGTTCGACACTTCGGCCCTCGCCGTGCTGCTGGAATGCCGGCGAGAGGCCTTGTCAGAGGACAAGACCTTTGCCGTGCAAGGCCTGCCCGCCGCGATAGCCGGCATGGCGAGACTGTACGGCGTGGACGGCTTGCTGACACCGGCCGCTGCCTGACGCGCCGTTTGCTGCCTGCCCGCCAAACGGCACGGTTTGGGGCCAGGCCTTAAAATCGAGGGCTTCATGCCCGCAGTCTCCTTCCAAGCCGTCTCCAAGACCTTCGCCACACCCAAGGGCCCTTTCCAGGCGCTGAACAACATCAGCCTGGACATCGAGGAGGGCGAGTTCTTCGGCCTCCTGGGGCCCAATGGCGCGGGCAAGACCACCCTCATCAGCATCCTCGCGGGTCTGGCCCGCGCCAGCAGCGGCCGAGTGCTGGTGCAGGGCAGCGACGTGCAGAGCGATTACGCCGTCGCCCGCCGCAAGCTCGGCATCGTGCCGCAGGAACTGGTGTTCGACCCCTTCTTCAACGTGCGCGAATCGCTGCGCATCCAGTCGGGCTACTTCGGCGTCAAGAACAACGACGCCTGGATCGATGAGCTGCTGGAAAACCTGGGCCTGGCCGACAAGGCGGGCGCCAACATGCGCCAGCTCTCGGGCGGCATGAAGCGCCGCGTGCTGGTGGCGCAGGCGCTGGTGCACAAGCCGCCCATCATCGTGCTTGACGAGCCCACCGCAGGCGTGGATGTGGAGCTGCGCCAGACTCTGTGGCACTTTGTGGCGCGCCTGAACAAGGAAGGCCATACCGTACTGCTGACCACCCACTACCTGGAAGAGGCCGAGGCGCTGTGCAACCGCATCGCCATGCTCAAGGCCGGGCAGATCGTGGCGCTCAACCGGACCAGCGAACTGTTGCAGGCCGCGTCGGGCAGCATCCTGCAGTTCAAGACCGACGCCGCGCTGCCACCAGCCCTCGCCACCGTAGCGCGCGTCACGGGCCGCATCGTGCAGCTGCCCGCGCACGACGCGGCCGAGATCGAAAGCCACCTGGCCGCGCTGCGCGTGGCGGGCGTGGATGTGCACGACATGGAGATCCGCCGGCCCGACCTGGAGGATGTGTTTTTGCAGGTGATGTCGGGCGGGGCTTCTGCCGGCACGCCCGGCGACAGGGGCGCGCCCGCCGCCGCGCCGGGCCGCCCCAAGCAAGGCGCGGCCCCCTCGGGGGGCAGCGAGGACGCGCCAGTGCCAAGCGTGGGGGCCCAGGTATGACAGGATGGCAGACACTTTTCTATAAAGAGGTGCTGCGCTTCTGGAAGGTCAGCTTCCAGACCGTGGCGGCGCCCGTGCTCACGGCCGTGCTGTACCTGCTGATCTTCGGCCACGTGCTTGAAGACCATGTCAAGGTCTACGACCGCATCAGCTACACCGCCTTCCTGGTGCCAGGACTCGTGATGATGAGCGTGCTGCAGAACGCGTTTGCCAACAGCTCGTCGAGCATCATCCAGAGCAAGATCATGGGCAGCCTGGTGTTTGTGCTGCTCACCCCGCTGTCGCACTGGGCCTGGTTCGTGGCTTATGTGGGGTCTTCCATCGTGCGCGGGCTGGTGGTGGGCCTGGGCGTTTTCTTCGTCACGCTGGCGTTTGCGGTGCCCGGGTTTGCAGCTCCGCTGTGGGTGCTGGCGTTTGCCTTTCTGGGTGCGGCGCTGCTGGCCACGCTAGGATTGATCGCGGGACTGTGGGCCGACAAGTTCGACCAGCTCGCCGCGTTCCAGAACTTCGTGGTCGTGCCCATGACGTTTCTCTCGGGCGTGTTCTATTCCATCCAGTCGCTGCCGCCCTTTTGGCAAACCGTGAGCCACCTCAATCCGTTTTTCTACATGATCGACGGCTTCCGCTACGGCTTCTTCGGGCAGAGCGACACGTCCCCCTGGCTCAGCCTCACCATCGTGAGCGTGGCTTGGCTGGCCGTGAGCGCACTGGCGGTGAACTTGCTGCGCACCGGCTACAAAATCCGCAACTGATTCCAAGCGCCCCACCATGACCGCTGACCAACTCAAAGACATCATCACCGCCGGCCTGGCCTGCGAGCACATCACGCTCGAAGGCGACGGCCGCCATTGGTACGCCACCATCGTCTCGGCCGAGTTCGAGGGCAAGCGCGCCATCCAGCGCCACCAACGCGTGTACGCCACGCTGGGCTCCAAGATGCATACCGACGAGGTGCACGCCCTGTCGATGAAAACCTTTACCCCCACCGAATGGGCGGCGCAGCCCCACGGCGGTTGATGGAGTTGCTATTTATTTCATAGCTTCTAGCGCTTGCTGGATAAGCGCTGGAGCCTGTTTTTATTCATATTTGGTGATTTGAGATGGACAAACTCCTGATTCGCGGCGGCCGTACCTTGCAAGGTGAGGTACAGGTGTCTGGCGCCAAGAACGCCGCCCTGCCGGAGTTGTGCGCCGCGCTGCTCACGGCCGACCCGGTCACGCTGCTCAACGTGCCCCAATTGCAGGACGTGAGCACCATGCTCAAGCTCATCCGCAACATGGGCGTGGCGGCCGAGCGGGCCGACGACGGCACGGTGCGCATCGGCGCCAGCACACTGAGCACGCCTGAAGCGCCGTACGAACTGGTCAAGACCATGCGCGCCTCGGTGCTGGCTCTGGGCCCGCTGCTGGCGCGCTTTGGCGAAGCCACGGTGTCGCTGCCCGGCGGCTGCGCCATTGGCTCGCGGCCGGTGGACCAGCACATCAAGGGCATGGCGGCCATGGGCGCCGACATCGTGGTCGAGCACGGCTACATGATCGCCAAGCTGCCCGCGGGCTGGAAGCGCCTGAAGGGCGCGCGCATCACCACCGACATGGTCACGGTGACCGGCACCGAGAACTTCCTCATGGCCGCCGCGCTGGCCGAGGGCGAAACGGTGCTGGAAAACGCCGCGCAAGAGCCCGAGATTTCAGACCTGGCCGAGATGCTGATCGCCATGGGCGCACAGATCGAAGGCCACGGCACCAGCCGCATCCGCATCCAGGGCGTGGACAAACTGCACGGCTGCACCCACCGCGTGGTGGCCGACCGCATTGAAGCAGGCACCTTCTTGTGCGCCGTGGCCGCCACGGGCGGTGATGTGGTGCTGCGCCATGGCCGCGCCGACCATCTCGACGCCGTCATCGAAAAGCTGCGCGAGGCCGGTGCCACCGTGCAGGCCGTGGACGGCGGCATCCGCGCGCAAAGTGCGGGCGGCGCCACGCTCAAGGCCCAGGGCTTTCGCACCACCGAGTACCCCGGCTTTCCCACCGACATGCAGGCCCAGTTCATGGCGCTCAACTGCATCGCCCAGGGTACGGCCACGGTGACCGAGACGATTTTTGAAAACCGCTTCATGCACGTCAACGAGCTGCTGCGCCTGGGCGCCAAGATCCAGACCGATGGCAAGGTGGCGGTCATCGAAGGCGTGCCCCGCCTGTCCGGCGCTACCGTGATGGCCACCGACTTGCGCGCATCGGCCAGTCTCGTCATCGCGGGCCTGGTGGCCGACGGCGAAACCGTGGTGGACCGCATCTACCACCTGGACCGCGGCTACGACTGCATGGAAGCCAAACTGCGCGGCATTGGCGCTGACATCGAACGAGTAAAAGCATGAGCAGCAGCAACATGATCACCCTGGCGCTCTCCAAGGGCCGCATCTTTGACGAAACCCTGCCGCTGCTGGCCGCTGCAGGCATCGAGGTGCTCGAAGACCCCGAAAAATCGCGCAAGCTCATCCTGCCCACGAACCAGCCCAACGTGCGCGTGGTGCTGGTGCGCGCCACCGACGTTCCCACCTATGTGGAATACGGCGGCGCCGACATCGGCGTGACCGGCAAGGACACCCTGATCGAACACGGTGGCCAGGGGCTGTACCAGCCGCTGGACCTGCAGATTGCCAAGTGCCGCGTGAGCGTTGCCGTGCGCAACGACTTCGACTACGAGCGTGCTGTCAAGCAGGGCTCGCGCCTCAAGGTCGCCACCAAGTACACGGGCATTGCGCGCGACTTCTTTGCCAGCAAGGGCGTGCACGTGGACATGGTCAAGCTCTACGGCAGCATGGAACTGGCGCCGCTCACGGGACTGGCCGATGCGATCGTGGACCTGGTCTCCACCGGCAACACCCTCAAGGCCAACAACCTCATCGAAGTGGAGCGCATCATGGACATCAGCTCCTACCTGGTCGTGAACCAGGCCGCGCTCAAGCTCAAGCAGGCGCCACTGCGCCGCATCATCGATGCGTTTGCCTCGGCCATACCGGCCGAAAAGAACTGACCTCCACCCAACGACTGACACTATGACTTTGGTAGCTGCTCCCGCCCGTCTGTCCACCGCTGCGGCCACTTTTGAGGCTGATTTTGCAGCCCGCCTGCATTGGTCTGCTGACACCGACGCGGCCATTGAGCAGCGCGTGGCCGACATCCTGGCCGACGTGCAAAAGCGCGGCGACGCGGCGGTGCTGGAGTACACCGCCCGCTTCGACGGCCTCAGCGCCCCCAACATGGCGGCGCTGGAGCTGACCCAGGCCGACTTCAAGGCCGCGTTTGACGCCATTCCCCAGGCCCAGCGCGACGCGCTGCAGGCCGCCGCCAAGCGCGTGCGCAGCTACCACGAGGCGCAGAAAAAGGCTTCGGGCGAGAGCTGGAGCTACCGCGACGAAGATGGCACGCTGCTGGGCCAGAAGGTCACGCCGCTGGACCGTGTGGGCATATACGTGCCGGGCGGCAAGGCCGCCTACCCGTCGAGCCTGCTGATGAACGCCATCCCGGCCCATGTGGCGGGCGTGCAGGAAATCATCATGGTTGTGCCCACGCCCGTGCGCGGCAGCGTGGCGACCGGTGGAACGGGCGAGGGCACCTCGACGAAGGGCGAGCGCAACGAGCTGGTGCTGGCCGCCGCCTACGTGGCCGGTGTGACCCGCGCCTTCACCATTGGCGGCGCCCAGGCCGTGGCCGCGCTGGCCTACGGCACGGCCACCGTGCCCAAGGTGGACAAGATCACCGGCCCCGGCAACGCCTACGTGGCCAGCGCTAAGAAGCGCGTGTTCGGCACCGTGGGCATCGACATGATTGCGGGCCCGAGCGAAATTTTGGTGCTGGCCGACGGCAGCACACCGCCCGACTGGGTGGCGATGGATCTTTTCAGCCAGGCCGAGCATGACGAGCTGGCGCAGAGCATCCTGCTGTGTCCCGACGCCGCCTACCTCGACGCCGTGCAGCGCGAGATTGACCGCCTGCTGCCCACCATGCCGCGCGCCGAGATCATCGCCAAGAGCCTCACTGGGCGCGGCGCGCTGATCCTGACGAAAGACATGGAAGAAGCCTGTGCGATCAGCAACCGCATCGCACCCGAACACCTGGAAGTCAGCAGCACCGACCCGCACCGCTGGGAGCCGCTGCTGCGCCACGCAGGGGCGATCTTCCTCGGGGCCTACACCTCCGAAAGCCTGGGCGACTACTGCGCCGGTCCCAACCACGTGCTGCCCACCAGCGGCACCGCACGTTTCTCGTCGCCACTCGGCGTGTACGACTTCCAGAAGCGCAGCAGCATCATCGAAGTGAGCGAAGCCGGTGCCCAGGTGCTGGGAACGATTGCGGCCGAGCTGGCCTATGGCGAGGGCCTGCAGGCCCACGCGCAGGCGGCAGAGATGCGGCTGACTCCGCCCGTCAAGCCGCGCTGATCGCGCCCCGGTGCAGGGTGCCCTGTGCGGTAGCCGTTGCCTTGGGCTGAGGGGCTGCGACGGGTGCAGAGGGTGCTGGCGGATAAGCAGCACCTGCCACTGCCCGGTGTTTCGCCCAGCTCAGCCGCGCAGGCCGGTGTCCATCGGCGCTGACGCGCAGCCGCACCGGGCCGGTGAACGACAGGCGCTGGCCCGCCTCCGGAAAATAGTCTTCCAGCAGACCATCACAGGTCACCCAGACGCGGCCTTGTTCGACTTCGAGCAGGGCGATATCACCCGCCCGGAAGTCCAGCACCTGGACGGCCTGCAGCGGCGGCAGCGGCTGGCGCTTCCATTGCAGGGTGAGGGGCACTGCAGGCTGGGTGGGCAGCGTGGGCGACGGCGGGGTGGGGGTGTGCAGCGTGTTCATGCCTTCACTGTGCGGCCAGCTGCCGTGGGCCACCAGCCACAGGCGCGTGCGATCTGGCCCAGTACAGACCAGCGAACCAGCCCATCTGTACTGTACGCACTGGGTCGTTTCTGTACTGTCTGCTTGCCAAGGTGCCAGTACAGAATGCCGCATGGCCACCGATGACGCACCCCCGCTGTACCTTCAAATCGCCGAGCAGCTGGCGCAGCTGATCCGCAACGGCACCTTGGTGCGCGGCGAAAAGCTGCCGTCGGTGCGCGAGCTGGCGCGCCAGCACGGCGTGGCGCAGACCACGGTGGTGCAGGCCTACCACTGGCTGGAGGATGCCCGCCTGATCACGGCCCGCCCGCGCTCCGGCTTTTTTGTGGCAGCGCGGCCGGTGAGCCTGCCCGAGCCCAGCACACCGCGCCCGATGCGCCGCCCGCGCGAGGTGTCGGTGGACTGGCTGGGCCAGCGCATCCTGGGCCGCAACCAGCCGGAGGACATGCTTTCGTTCAGCAGCGGCACACCGGGCCCCGAGCTGTTCAACCCCGACCGCGTGCGCCGCGCCGTGGTGCGTGCCGCGCAGCGCCACCGCAACCTGCTGTGCACCTACCCAGGTTCGTCGGGTCATGAGGATGCGCGCCGCGCCCTAGCGCGCTACGCCGTCAGCCTGGGCTGCAGCCTGGACCCCGAGAACATCGTGATCACCGGCGGCTGCATGGACAGCATTGCGCTATGCCTGCGCGCGGTGACGCAGCCGGGCGATGTGGTGGCGCTGGAGTCTCCTACACATTTTTCGTTTCTGGAGGTGCTGCAGGGCCTGCACCTCAAGGCACTGGAGATTCCCACCCACCCGCGCAACGGACTGTCTCTTGATGCGCTGCAACTCGCGCTGGACACCCAGCCCGTCAAGGCCGTGATGGTGGTGCCCACGCTCAGCAACCCGCTGGGCAGCTGCATGCCCCAGGCCGAGCGCAAGCGCCTGGCGCAGATGGCGGCGCGGCACGGCATGGCGGTGATCGAGGATGCGATCTACAACGACCTGGCGGAGGTGGACGAGATGCGGCGCACCGTCAAGTCCTACGACACCACGGGCCATGTGATGCTGTGTGATTCGTTCTCCAAGACGCTGGCCCCGGGCCTGCGCCTGGGCTGGCTGGAGGCGGGCCGCTGGACCGACAAGGTGCGTGCCATCAAGGACCTGCAGGCGGGCGGGCAGTCGGCCGTGCTGGAACTGGCCCTGGCTGACCTCATCACCCAGGCAGGCCATGCGGCCGCCATGCGCCAGCTGCATGCGGGTGTGGCGGCCCGCATGGACGAGGCGCGCCGGGTGATTGCCGCGCATTTCCCGCAGGGCACGCGCGTGAGCGACCCGCCCGGCGGCCTGCTGCTGTGGCTGGAGCTGCCGCGTGCGCTCGATTCGGTGCAACTGCACGAGGCCTGCCTGGCCCGGCAGATCCTGATCGCACCCGGCACGGTGTTCAGCACCAGCGGGCGCTTTCGCAACTGTCTGCGCATTGGCGTGGGCGGCGATTGGTCGCCCGCGCACCTGGAGGCGCTGCGCACCGTGGGCGACATGGCCACGCGCATGCTGCAGGGGCAGCGGCAGGCTGCCTGACCTGTCTCAAAAAAAGACACGAAGTTCGTGTTCCACGAACTTCGTGTAATATCACTCCCATGAAAAACGTCACCGTGACCATGGACGACGCCGTAGCCGAATGGGTGCGCGTGGAAGCCGCCAAGCGCGGCAGCAGCGTGTCGCGCCTGCTCGGTGAATGGCTGGCCGAAAAGATGCGCCAGGAAGACGCCTACGCCCAGGCCATGCGCGAGGCGCTGAGTTTTGAAAGCTGGGGTGCTTCGAGCGGGCCCTATGTGCCGCGCGAAACCCTGTTTCTGCGCTGAACGGGGCAGAACGCATGGCCACCGTCCCCATCTTTGTCGATACCGAAATCCTGCTCGCCAGCGTGGACGACCGCGATGCCGAGCGCCAGGCGCGGGCGCGCGAATGGATCAGCTTTTGCTGGCAGACGCGCAGCGGCCGCATCAGCTCGCAGGTGCTCAACGAGCTGTACAACCAGGCCATCCAGCGTTTTGATGGCCCCCACGTGCTGCAGCAGGTACGCGCCCAGGTGCGCCGCCTGCGCGTGTGGCTGCCGCCGCACCTGGACTCGTACACCGTGGACGGCGCCTGGGACCTGCAGGACCGCTACCGCCTGGGCTACTGGGATGCACTCATCCTCTCGTCCGCCCACCAGCAGGGCTGCCGCTACCTGCTGACCGAGGCGCTGCCACACGACCAGCCCATGGACGCCGTGCGCCCCATCAACCCTTTTCTTGTCACCCCTGAGAGCCTATTCAATGCCTTTTTGTAGCCGCGCAAGCGCCTTTTCGGGATGGAATGCAAGGCGCGGTGCGCAGCCAATAGCTCGGCTATTGGCAAGCGCCGCAACGCCGCAGACCACCCGAAAAAGCACTTGCCCGAAGGGTTTTCGTGAAATCGGGCGATTGAATGCCTCGGCTGCTTGCATGGGCATGAGCCCAAGCTGCGCATCCGAAGCATCCACTCATCCCGATTGCACGAAAACGCGGCTGCAAAAAGGCATTGAATAGGCTCTATAACTGGACACCACCGAATGACTACTCCCGCGTCGTCCCCCCTCCAGGCCCTGGCCCGCATCCGCCCCGACGTGCGCGCCATGCACTCTTACGTCGTGCAGCCCTCCACCGGCATGCTCAAGATGGACGCGATGGAGAACCCCTTCCGCCTGCCCGCGCATTTGCAGGCTGCGCTGGGCCAGCGTCTGGGTGGGGTGGCACTCAACCGCTACCCTGGCGACCGCTTGCTGGACCTGAAGGCGGCGCTCGCAAAGTACGCCGGCATGCCAGAGGGCTATGGCATCGTGCTGGGCAATGGCTCCGATGAACTCATCACCCTGCTGGCCCTGGCTTGCGCCCAGCCTGGCACCGGCCAACGCGCCACCATGCTCGCGCCCATGCCCGGCTTTGTGATGTACCCGCTGTCGGCGCAGCTGCAGGGCCTGGACTTCGTGGGTGTGCCGCTCACGCCCGATTTCGAGCTGGACGAGCCCGCCATGCTCGCCGCCATCGCCCAGCACCGCCCGGCCATCACCTACATCGCCTACCCCAACAATCCCACGGCCACGCTGTGGGACGAGGGCGCGGTGCAGCGCATCATCGACGCTGCGGGCGTGCAGGGCGGCATCGTGGTCATGGACGAGGCCTACCAGCCCTTTGCCAGCCGCACCTGGATCGACCGCATGCGCGCCGAGCCCGCACGCAATGCGCACGTGCTGCTCATGCGCACGCTCAGCAAGTTTGGCCTCGCGGGCGTGCGCCTAGGCTACCTCATCGGGCCGTCGGCGTTCGTGAGCGAGATCGACAAGGTGCGCCCGCCCTACAACGTGAGCGTGCTCAACTGCGAAGCGGCCCTGTTTGCGCTGGAACATGCCGAGGTTTTCGCCGCACAGGCTGCCGAGATCCGTGCCGAACGCACCACGCTCATTGCCGCGCTGCGCCAAATGCCCGGGGTCGAAAAGTGCTGGGACAGCGAGGCCAACATGGTTTTGATCCGCGTGGCGGATTCCGCCAAGGCCTACGAGGGCATGAAAAACCGCAAGGTCCTCGTCAAGAACGTTTCTACAATGCACCCATTGCTGGCCAACTGCCTGCGCCTCACGGTAGGCGCCGCCTCCGACAACGCGCAGATGCTGGCCGCCCTGCAAGCCTCCCTATGACTTCCTCTGCACTCGTCCCCTCCGCTCCATCGGCCGACCCGATGGCCGACCGCATCGCCGAGGTCAGCCGCAACACCGCCGAGACGCGCATCAGTGTGCGCATCAACCTCGACGGCACGGGCCAGGCCAAGCTGCACACCGGCATCGGCTTCTTCGACCACATGCTCGACCAGATCGCCCGCCACGGGTTGATCGACCTCGACATCGACTGCGAGGGCGACCTGCACATCGACGGCCACCACACGGTGGAAGACGTGGGCATCACCCTGGGCCAAGCGTTTGCACGTGCCGTGGGCGACAAGAAGGGCATCCGCCGCTACGGCCATGCCTACGTGCCGCTGGACGAAGCACTGTCGCGCGTGGTGGTCGACTTCTCGGGCCGCCCGGGCCTGCACATGGACGTGAAATTCACAGCGGGCAGCATCGGCCAGCTCGACACGCAACTGGTCTACGAGTTCTTCCAGGGTTTTGTGAACCACGCGGGCGTGACGTTGCACATCGACAATCTCAAGGGCGTCAACGCCCACCACCAGTGCGAAACCATCTTCAAGGCGTTCGGGCGCACGCTGCGTGCGGCGCTGGAGCGCGACCCGCGCTCGGCCGGTGTCATCCCGTCCACCAAGGGTTCTTTGTGAAATTTAGGGTCAAATCGGGCGCTAGCGCTTGATGGATAAGCGCTAACAGCTATGAATATGGAAGCAAAAACCGTTGCCGTGGTGGACTATGGCATGGGCAATCTGCGCTCGGTATCGCAGGCCGTGCAGGCCGCCGCAGCGGGCACGGGCTGGACCGTCGTCGTCACCCAGCGGCCTGAGGAAGTGCGGGCCGCCCAGCGCATCGTGCTGCCAGGGCAGGGCGCCATGCCTGACTGCATGCGCGAGCTGCGCGAGTCCGGCCTGCAGGAATCCGTTCTGGAAGCCGCCGCCACCAAGCCGATGTTTGGCGTGTGCGTGGGCATGCAGATGTTGCTGGACCACAGTGCCGAAGGAAATACACCGGGGCTGGGCCTGATGCCTGGCGACGTGCGCAAATTCGATCTGGCCGGTCGCACCCAGGCCGATGGCAGTCGCTTCAAGGTGCCGCAGATGGGCTGGAACCAGGTGCGCCAGGTGCCCCATGCGCATCACGGCGGCGGCGTGCACCCGGTGTGGGCGGGCGTGCCCGACAACAGCTATTTCTACTTCGTGCACAGTTTTTATGCAGTGCCGCAAGATCCCGCGCACTGCGCGGGGCAAACGGACTACGGCGGTTTGTTTGCTGCGGCCATTGCACGCGATAATATTTTTGCGACGCAATTCCACCCGGAGAAAAGCGCGGAACACGGCCTGGCCCTGTACCGCAACTTTCTGCACTGGAATCCCTGATTCTTTTTCAACCACCACTCCCTTCAACCACCCCGTTCGGGCCGAGCCGAGACTTGGCCTTTCGAACCCCACCACCATGCTGCTCATCCCCGCCATCGACCTCAAAGACGGCCACTGCGTACGCCTCAAGCAAGGCGATATGGACCAATCCACCACCTTTGGTGAAGACCCGGCGGCCATGGCGCGCAAGTGGGTGGATGCGGGCGCACGCCGCCTGCACCTGGTGGACCTGAACGGCGCGTTTGCGGGCACGCCCAAAAATTACAGCGCCATCAAGTCCATCCTGAAAGAGGTGGGCGACGACATTCCCGTGCAGCTGGGCGGCGGCATTCGCGACCTGGACACCATCGAGAAATACATCGACGGCGGCCTGCGCTACGTGATCATCGGCACGGCGGCTGTGAAGAACCCCGGCTTCCTCAAAGACGCCTGCAGCGCCTTCGGCGGCCACATCATCGTGGGGCTCGATGCCAAGGACGGCAAGGTCGCCACCGACGGATGGAGCAAGCTCACCGGCCACGAAGTGGTGGACCTGGCCAAGAAGTTCGAGGACTGGGGCGTTGAATCCATCATCTACACCGACATCGGCCGCGACGGCATGCTGTCGGGCATCAACATTGACGCCACCGTCAAACTGGCCCAAGCGCTGACCATTCCCGTGATCGCCTCGGGCGGCCTGGGGAGCATGGCCGACATCGAGCAACTGTGCGCGGTGGAGGAGGAGGGTGTGGAGGGCGTGATCTGCGGCCGCGCCATCTACAGCGGTGACCTGGACTTTGCCGCTGCGCAGGCCCGCGCTGACGAACTCAACGGGTGACTTTCCCCTCCCCCTGAGCGGCTTGGCCGCATCCCTTCGAGGGGGACGACGCCAGTGGCCTGGCGAAGCCAGTTCCACGGCGCCTGCTGGCCTCGGTAGCGCCTTATCAATGAATCGCTGACTGACATGCTCGCAAAACGCATCATCCCCTGCCTCGACGTCACCGGAGGCCGCGTGGTCAAAGGCGTCAACTTTGTCGAACTGCGCGATGCGGGCGACCCGGTCGAGATCGCTGCGCGCTACAACGCGCAGGGGGCCGACGAACTCACCTTCCTCGACATCACCGCCACCAGCGACGGGCGCGACCTGATCCTGCACATCATCGAGGCCGTGGCCAGCCAGGTGTTCATTCCGCTGACCGTGGGCGGGGGCGTGCGCACGGTCGAAGATGTACGCCGCCTGCTCAACGCGGGCGCTGACAAGACCAGCTTCAACTCGGCGGCCATCGCCAATCCGGATGTGATCGACGCGGTGTCCGCCAAGTACGGCGCCCAGTGCATCGTGGTGGCCATCGACGCCAAGCGCCGCCAGGGCGACGACCTGGCCGCGCGCGGTGAAGGCTGGGACGTGTACAGCCACGGCGGCCGCAAGAACACGGGCCTGGATGCCGTGGCCTGGGCCACCGAGATGGCCCGCCGCGGCGCTGGCGAAATCCTGCTGACCAGCATGGACCGCGACGGCACCAAGGCCGGCTTTGATCTGGCGCTCACGCGCGCCGTGAGCGATGCCGTGAGCGTGCCCGTGATCGCCTCTGGCGGCGTGGGCAACCTGGACCACCTGGCTGACGGCGTACAGCAGGGCGGGGCGGACGCGGTGCTGGCCGCCAGCATCTTCCACTACGGCGAATACACCGTGGGGCAGGCCAAGGCCCGCATGGCCGAGCGCGGCATTCCGGTGCGAATGTAGAAGGGCTGCAGGGCTGCGCCGCCCGCGCGCCGCTGCCAGCGTTTGCTATCGTTTTGAGAGCTGTTTGCGCTTGCCAGATAAGCGCTAGGAGCCAAAACCATCGCAAATCCCTGACGCATGGCGGGCTGCGCAACCTGAATCGCCGACAATCCCTTTCATGAACTGGCTCAACGAAGTGAAATGGGACGCGCAGGGCCTGGTGCCCGTGATTGCGCAAGAGCAGGGCACGGGCGACGTGCTGATGTTTGCCTGGATGAACCGCGAGGCACTCGAAAAAACGGCCGAACTCGGCCGCGCCGTGTACTTCAGCCGCTCGCGCGGCAAGCTGTGGTTCAAGGGCGAAGAATCGGGCCACGTGCAGACCGTGCACGAAATCCGCCTCGATTGCGACAACGACGTGGTGCTGCTCAAGGTCACCCAACTGGGCCACGAGCCCGGCATCGCCTGCCACACGGGTCGCCACAGCTGCTTTTTCAGCGTGCTCAAGAACGGCGCCTGGACGCCGGTCGATCCGGTCTTGAAAGACCCCGAATCCATCTACAAGTAAGGCCCATGAGTTCCAACGATTCCCTCGCCCGCCTCGCTGGCGTCATCGAAAGCCGCAAGCCGGCCAACGGGGGCGACCCTGAGAAGAGCTATGTCTCGCGCCTGCTGCACAAGGGCCCCGACGCCTTCCTAAAGAAAATTGGCGAAGAGGCCACTGAAGTGGTGATGGCGGCGAAGGACCTGGACCATGGCGCGGACAAGTCCAAGCTGGTGTACGAGGTGGCGGACCTGTGGTTCCATTCCATTGTGGCCCTGGCCCACTACGGCCTTACGCCCGCCGACGTACTGGCCGAGCTGGAGCGCCGCGAAGGCACAAGCGGCATCGAGGAAAAAGCCTTGCGCAAGGCCGATGCGCGCGCTGCAGAGGAGGGTTCTTCATGAACGACATCATCGACGTGCCCGACCGCGAGCGGAAGGCGCAGAACCTCAAGGCCATCGGCTGGGTCAGCTACATCCTGCACCTGATCGTGGCCGTGGCGGCGGTCGTGCCCGCCGCACAACCCAGCCTCGTGCTGCTGCTCATCGCGCTGGTGATCGACCTTGTCAAAAAGAGCGATGCCGAGGGCACTTGGCAGGCCAACCATTTCTCCTGGCGCATCCGGTCCGTCCTCTGGGCGGGCGTGCTGTACCTCGTCACCTTTCCGCTTTGGCTGCTGGGGCTGTTGTTGTTCAACCCCGCGTGGATCGTGATTTCCCTGTGGTTCCTGTACCGCATCGTGCGTGGCATGGTGGCCATGAACAAGAACCAGGCAGTGGATGCCTGACGCGCCTGCACCGCCCCCATCGCCGCTGCCGCGCCTGAACCTGGCCCTGCAGGGTGGCGGCTCACACGGCGCGCTCACGTGGGGCGTGCTGGATGCACTGCTCGAAGACGGGCAGTGGCACTTCGACGGTGTGAGCGGAACCAGCGCGGGCGCCATGAACGCCGTGGCATTGGCGCATGGTTTTGGCAAGGCCGCGCAGGAATACAAGAACGACCCTCACGAAGCCCACCTGGCCGGCTGCCAGCAGGCGCGCGAGACGCTGACCCGGCTGTGGGAGGGCGTAGGCACGCTGGGCAGTCTGCTGCGGAGCACGCCGCTGTCGGCCGCCAACCCTTTGATGGGCGTGATGCGCCAGTGGCTCTCGCCCTACCACACCAATCCGCTCGACATCAACCCGCTGCGCCGCCTGCTGGAGCGCGAGGTGGACTTTGACCTGCTGTGCACCGAGCGGCGCACCATCAGCGCCGCCGGTGGCCCCAAGGTGTTCGTCTGCGCTACCAACGTGCGCACCGGTCGGGGCGAAATCTTCTCGGGCCCCCGCCTCAGCGCCGATGCCGTGATGGCGTCCGCCTGCCTGCCGCTGCTGTTCAAGGCGGTGGAGATTGACGGCCAGCACTACTGGGACGGCGGCTATTCGGGCAACCCTGCCCTGCACCCGCTGATCTACCAGACCGAGACCTCCGACATCCTGCTGGTGCAGATCAACCCCATCGAACATCGGGAGCTGCCCCATTCCGGACAGGAAATCATGGAGCGCATGAATGAGGTCACATTCAACGCCAGCCTGCTGGCCGAGATGCGGGCGATCGAGTTTGTGCGCCGCCTGCTGGCCGAAGGCAAGCTCGACCCGCGCCGCTACAAAAGCGTGCGAATGCACCGCATCGACGGCGGCTCGGTGCTGGCGCCTTTCGGGGCCGACAGCAAGACACGCGCGGACCTGGCCTTTGTGCGCAAGCTGTTTGAATTGGGCCGAACGGCTGGCCAGGAATGGCTGCAGGCGCACCGCAAGGACGTGGGCGTGCGCCCCACCATCAACATCGCTGACAATGCCTGAGCGCGGGCGTCGCTGAGCTGTCGCCCATGGCCTTTTGTTTCTCCGTCTCCTCACCATGCACGATCCGAACTGCCTCTTTTGCAAAATCATCGCGGGCCAGATTCCCTCCAAGAAGGTCTATGAGGACGAAGAAATCTTCGCCTTCCACGACATCCACCCCTGGGCGCCGGTGCACTTCCTGATGGTGCCCAAGCTGCATATCCCTTCGATGGCCCAGGTCACTGCCGAGCATGCGGGCGTACTGGGGCGCATGATGGCGCTGGCCCCCCGACTGGCCCTGGAGCAAGGCTGCAACCCGTACCCCGAGGGTGGCTTTCGCGTCGTGGTAAATACGGGTGTTGAAGGTGGGCAGGAGATTCACCACCTGCACATCCACGTGATGGGCGGCCCCCGCCCGTGGCTCAAAGGCTGAACCAGGCTGACGGAGCGTGCAGGGGGATTCCCGCACCCGGGCCCCGTGCACAGAACTCCTGTCACGGCCCACGTCTAAAATGATTGCAATTCGTTAGGAGATATTCCATGGGCTCTTTTTCCATCTGGCACTGGCTGATCGTGCTGCTGATCGTCGTCATGGTGTTCGGCACCAAGAAGCTCAAGAACATGGGCTCCGACCTGGGAGGCGCCGTCAAGGGCTTCAAGGACGGCATGAAGGACGGTGCAGCCACCGACACCCCCGCCACACCTCCCGCCGGCCAGGTTGCCAACAGCCAGGCTGCCGACAAGACCACCATCGATGTCGAAGCCAAGCAAAAGAGCTGAGCACGCGGTTTCCTGTGGGCTCTCACCAGTTTTGCGCTTGACCCATGATTGATATTGGCCTGTCCAAGATGGCGCTGATCGGCGCCGTGGCGCTTATCGTCATCGGGCCCGAGAAGCTCCCGCGCGTTGCGCGCACCGTGGGCACCTTGCTGGGCAAGGCGCAGCGGTACGTGTCCGACGTGAAGGCCGAGGTCAACCGGTCCATGGAGCTTGATGAGCTCAAGAAGATGAAGGACACGGTGGAGAATGCCGCGCGCGATGTGCACAACTCCATCCAGACCAGCGCCAGCGAGTTCGAAAAGGACTGGGCCGACGCCACCAGCACGGCCAGCGAGGCGCTGGCAGAGCAGGCGCAGACCGCCGTGGTGCCCGCCTACAAACACCCCGGCAAGAACTGGCGCCTCAAGCGCGGCGCCGTGCCCCAGTGGTACAAGTCCAGGACCGGCGTGCGCACCAAGGCCCAGTCCGGCGCGGCCCGCGTGGCGCGCTTCCGTCCCCAGAAATTCCACTGATGCAGCAGCCAGTGGCGCTCCGCGCGCTGCATGGGCGACCCTGTTGACGCCCACGAAGACCCACCATGTCTGACACCCCTTCCAAAGACGACGAACTGGCTGGCACCGAGCAGCCGTTTGTGCAGCACCTGATGGAGCTGCGCGACCGGCTGGTCAAGGCCATCATCGCCATAGCGGTCGCCGCGGCACTGCTGTTCTTTTTTCCGGGCCCCGGCGCCTTGTACGACTTTCTGGCGGCGCCGCTGGTGGCGCACCTGCCCAAGGGTGCCACGCTGATTGCCACGTCGGTGATCTCGCCCTTCATGGTACCGCTCAAGATCCTGCTGATGGCCGCCTTCATGCTGGCGCTGCCTTTCGTACTGTGGCAGGTGTGGGCCTTTGTGGCGCCGGGCCTTTATTCGCACGAGAAAAAGTTGGTGCTTCCGCTGGTGGTCTCCAGCACGCTGCTGTTCTTTGTGGGCGTGGCTTTCTGTTACTACCTCGTGTTCGGGCAGGTGTTCGCGTTCATCCAGAGCTTCGCGCCCAAGAGCATCACCGCCGCGCCTGACATCGAGGCCTACCTGAGCTTCGTGCTCTCGATGTTCCTGGCCTTCGGCTTGGCGTTCGAGGTGCCGATTGCCGTGGTGGTGCTGGCACGCATGGGCGTGGTCAGTGTGGAGAAGCTGCGCGAGTTCCGCGGTTACTTCATTGTGCTGGCCTTCGTGATCGCCGCCATCGTGACACCGCCGGATGTGGTCTCGCAGCTGTCGCTGGCCATTCCGATGTGCCTGCTGTATGAAGTAGGGATCTGGGCGGCCCAGTTGTTCATCAAGCACACCAAGGCGCCGGAAGACAGCCAAGAGCCGGCATCGAACGCCTGAACACGCAGGAATTTTGCTAAAAAAGGCTGCTAGCGCTTATTAATAAAGCGCTAGCAGCTATTATTTTTATAGCTTAAAGGGCTTCTGACCCATACCTCTGAGGCAACGCCATGTCCGCGCTCCCGCTGTCCGCGGAGTTTTTTTGCCTCGCTCGGTCGTACTCAGCTTAGCGCCTCACATTGCGCTGCGGCCGAGGCCGCACGCCAGGGCTGATGTTCAGCTCCACCATCCGGTCGCCGCGCTGCACCTGAAATTCTGACGCCGTACCCGGCTTGAGCGCCGCGACGGCCGTGAGCAGCTCCGACACGTTCCCCACGTTCTTGCCATCCACGCGCACGATCACGTCGCCGGGGCGCATGCCGGCCTGCGCTGCGGGTCCGTCCTGCAGCACGCCGGTGATGATCACGCCCTCGGTGGCCTTCTTCACCCCAAAGGTTTCTGCCAGTTCGGGTGACAGTTCGTTGGGCTCCACGCCGATCCACCCGCGGGTGACCTGGCCGTCCTTCACGATGCCGTCCAGCACCAGCCGCGCCGTAGAAACGGGGATGGCAAACCCGATGCCCATGCTGCCGCCCGAACGCGAATAGATGGCCGTGTTGATGCCCATGAGGTTGCCGTTCACATCCACCAGCGCGCCGCCCGAGTTGCCAGGGTTGATGGCCGCGTCGGTCTGGATGAAGTTCTCGAAGGTGTTGATGCCCAGTTGCGTGCGGCCCAGTGCGCTCACGATGCCGCTGGTCACCGTCTGCCCCACGCCGAAGGGGTTGCCGATGGCCAGCACCTGGTCGCCCACGGCGAGCTGGTCGGAGTTGCCCAGCACGATCACAGGCAGCTTGTCCAGGTCGATCTTGAGGATGGCCAGGTCGGTGTCCGGGTCGGTGCCGATCACGCTGGCGCGGGCGCGGCGGCTGTCGGTCAGCGTCACCTCGATCTCGTCGGCGCCTTCCACCACGTGGTTGTTGGTCAGGATGTAGCCGTCCGGGCTCACGATCACGCCGCTGCCCAGCCCCGCCTGATTTTGCGAACCTTGGTCACCAAAGAAGAACTGGAACCACGGGTCATTGCTGCGCGGGTGCCGCACGGCTTTGCTGGTGTTGATGCTGACCACGGCCGGCGACGCCTTGCGCGCTGCGCCGCTGAAACTGCCCGCAGCCGGCTGGGACTGCGGCGTCGCAGGTGCCTCGATCAGCGCAATGCCCGCGCCGGAGCGCGTGGCTCCGCGGCCCAGCCAGCTGGGTTGCAGAGTGGCGACAACGAAGTAGGCGGCAACGAACACCGTTACGGCCTGGGAGAAGAGGAGCCAAATACGCTTCATGGTGTGTGGTGCGGGCGGTGAATCACTCAAGGGCAGCGCGCTGTGTCCGCCGACAGGGCGTGGCAGGGCGCGGCGCGCCGTTCATTGTCGCCGAACGGCCTGGAGGCCCTGCCGGCGTGCTTGGGGAAGTTGTGTGGACGCCGGCGGGTTTTTCCAGAGGGGGGATCGCTTTTCTTTTGCTGGATCGTTGCGGTGCAGGGCCTTCCCTGCCCCCCCGGGACGGGCGGCGCACAATACCGCCATGAGCATTTCACGCACCGAACTTGTGCAGGCGTTTGACGGCCTGCTGCAACCCGATCGCTTCAAAGACTACGGCCCCAACGGCCTGCAGGTGGAGGGCAAGGCGCACATTGCGCGCATCGTGAGCGGCGTGACGGCCAGCCGTGCGCTTATCGAAGCCGCGATTGCCGCGCGGGCGGACGCCATCTTTGTGCACCACGGCCTGTTCTGGCGCGGGCAGGATGGGCGCGTGGCGGGCTGGATGAAGCAGCGCCTGCAGTTGCTGCTGGCGCACGACATCAACCTGCTGGCGTACCACCTGCCATTGGACGCGCACCCCGAATACGGCAACAACGCCCAGCTGGGCCGTGTGCTCGGCTTGGCGGCCGATGCGCGGTTTGGCGAGCAGGATCTGGGTTGGGCGGCTCCCGCCGCGTTCGACAGCGGACAGGCGCTGGCGGACCATGTGGCCCAGGCGCTGGGCCGCCGCGTGACGCTGGTGGAGGGGGGCGCGCAGCCCATACGGCGTGTGGCCTGGTGCACAGGCGGTGCCCAGGGCTATTTCGAACCCGCCGTGGCCACTGGGGCCGATGCGTTCATCACCGGCGAAATCTCGGAACCCCAGGCCCACCTCGCGCGGGAGATGGGGGTGAGCTTCATCGCGGCCGGGCACCACGCCACCGAGCGCTATGGTGCCCCCGCCACCGCCGGCCATGTGGCGGCGGCCCTGGGTCTGGAGCATGAGTTCATCGAGATCGACAACCCGGGCTAGCGGCAGCGCGCGGCCGGCACCGCAGCTGGGCGGCTTCTTTATTGATAGCTGCCAGCGCTTGATTGATAAGCGCTAGAGGGCGATTTGTTCAAAAATTTCATTCTCCAACACGATGCGCAATTCTTCTTCAGCCCTTCCCATTGCGATCACCCAGGGCGACCCGGCGGGTATCGGCCCTGAGACGGTGGTGCAGGCGTTTCGCGATGCACCGGCTGAACTGGCGGGTTGCTTTGTAGTGGGCGACGTGGCGACGCTGCGGCGCGCGTCGCAGGCCGTGGTGCGCCCAGGTATCCCGGCCGTGCCCGTGGCGGAGATCGGCTCGCCCGCAGAGGCTTGGCGGGTGCCGCCGCGGTGCGTGCCGGTGCTGCCATTGCCCGGCATTCCTGGCCCGCAGCGCTGGGGGCAGGTCAGTGCTGCGGCAGGCCGTGCGGCGGCCGCTTGTGTCGTGTGGGCGGCGCGCGCAGCACTCCGGGGCGAGATTGCTGCGCTGGTGACTGCGCCGCTGCACAAGGAAGCTCTGGCTGCGGCGGGCGTTGCGTTTCCCGGTCATACCGAACTTCTGCAGGCCGAGGCCGCTGCACACCAGGGCCTGGCGGTGGACGCCGTACCGGTGCGCATGATGCTGGCGAGTGATGAGTTGCGCACGGTGCTGGTCAGCATCCACGTGTCGCTGCGCGACGCCATTGCCGCCGTCACGAAGAGCAACGTGCTGCAGACCGTGCAGATCGCCCACGCCGCGCTGCTGCGCAGCCTGGGCCGCCCACCGCGCATCGCCGTCGCGGGGCTGAATCCCCACGCTGGCGAAGGTGGGCTCTTCGGTCATGAGGAAGAGGCCATCATCGCGCCTGCCATCGCCGACGCGCGCGCCCAAGGGCTGGACGTGCATGGCCCCATCGCGCCCGACACGGTGTTCATGCGCGCACGGAACACGCCCGAGCACCCCGGCGAGTTCGACGTGGTGATCGCGATGTACCACGACCAGGGACTCATCCCCGTGAAGTACCTGGGTGTGGACAAAGGCGTGAACGTGACCCTGGGCCTGCCGTTGGTACGCACCAGCCCCGACCACGGCACGGCGTTCGACATTGCGGGCCAGGGCGTAGCCGATGCGTCCAGCCTGATCGAAGCCGTGCGCATGGCGCGTCAACTGTCCGCTTAGCGGTAAGTGTTTGTGCCGCACAGCCCCAGTTGCGGAATGCGCGCAGTCTGTGACACTGGCGCGCGCCAAACCAGCGCCCTGCGCAAGGGCCGCCCCGCCGCGCCGGGGACGTCCCCCCTCTGCGGGGAAGGCGCGAAGCGACTCAGGGGGGGCTACTTCTTCAGGCTGTCGCGGATCTCGCGCAGCAGCACGATGTCTTCCGGTGGAGCTGCCGGGGCCGCGGGCGGTGCGGCAGGGGCCTCGCGCTTGAGCCGGTTGATCTGCTTGATCATCATGAAAATGATGAAAGCGAGGATCGTGAAGTTCACGGCCACTGTCAAAAAGTTGCCGTATGCAAACACCGGCACGCCCGCCTTCTTCAGGGCATCCAGCGTCATGGCCGTGCCCGGGGGCACGGAGCCCAGCACCACAAACAGGTTGGAGAAATCCAGCTTGCCGAACACCAGGCCCACCACGGGCATGATCAGGTCGGAGACCACCGAGTCCACGATCTTGCCGAACGCGCCGCCGATGATCACCCCCACCGCCAGGTCAATCACATTGCCCTTGACCGCGAACTCCCTGAACTCTTGCAACACTCCCATGATGGCCCTCTTTGTGTGAACAACGATGGCGGAGTATTGCCGAGACCAATGCCCTGTCAAGGCGGTCAGCGCATTGAAATAACCATTTTCACTCCGCTACAATTCGCGGTTGACCCAAACAATAGCGATGTTTACCGAGGATCCCCATGAGTGACACACCAGTCGACACCAGTAAAAGGACGTGGCTGATTGCGTCCGGATGTGCCGGTGCCGTTGGCGGAGTGGCCGTTGCAGTGCCTTTCGTCAGTAGTTTCCAGCCTTCGGAAAAAGCCAGAGCAGCTGGCGCCGCTGTGGAAGTAGACATCTCCACGCTGCAGCCCGGTGAAAAGCTGACCGTCGAGTGGCGCGGTAAACCCGTTTGGATCCTCAAGCGCACCCCCCAGCAGCTGGAGTCCCTGGCGCAGACCGAGCCTCAACTGGCCGATCCCAAGTCAGACCGCAACACGTACCCCACGCCCGAGTACGCCAAGAACCAGCACCGCTCCATCAAACCTGAAGTGTTTGTGGGGGTTGGCATCTGCACGCACTTGGGGTGCTCCCCGGGCGACAAGTTCCAGACCGGTCCCCAGCCTTCGCTGCCGGACGACTGGCACGGTGGTTTCCTCTGCGCATGCCACGGCTCCACTTTTGATGTGGCTGGCCGGGTCTTCAAGAACAAGCCTGCGCCCGACAACCTGGAAGTGCCTCCGCACATGTACCTGTCCGACACAGTGCTGCTGATCGGCGAAGACAAGAAGGCCTGAGGTAAATCGACATGGCTGAATTCAAGGAAATCTCCCCCAACGCGTCGGCTGGTGCCAAGGTCACGAACTGGTTCGAAAACCGCTTCCCGACCGCCTTTGACGCCTACAAGGTTCACATGTCGGAGTACTACGCTCCGAAGAACTTCAACTTCTGGTACATCTTCGGCTCGCTGGCCCTGGTCGTGCTGGTGATTCAGATCGTGACCGGCATCTTCCTGGTCATGCACTACAAGCCCGACGCCAACCTGGCGTTCGCCTCGGTCGAATACATCATGCGCGATGTGCCGTGGGGCTGGCTCATCCGCTACATGCACTCCACAGGCGCTTCAGCGTTTTTTGTGGTGGTGTACCTGCACATGTTCCGCGGCCTCATCTACGGCAGTTACCGCAAGCCGCGCGAGCTGGTCTGGATCTTTGGTTGCGCCATCTTCTTGTGCCTGATGGCCGAGGCGTTCATGGGCTACCTGCTGCCCTGGGGCCAGATGTCGTACTGGGGCGCGCAGGTGATCGTGAACTTGTTCGCCGCCATTCCCTTCATCGGTCCCGACCTCGCGCTGCTGATCCGTGGCGACTTCGTGGTGGGCGATGCAACCTTGAACCGCTTCTTCAGCTTCCACGTGATCGCCGTGCCGCTGGTGCTGCTGGGCCTGGTGGTGGCGCACTTGCTGGCATTGCACGACGTGGGCTCCAACAACCCCGACGGCGTAGAAATCAAGGGCCCCCAGGCGCCCAAGGATGCCAATGGCAAGCCGCTCGATGGCGTGCCTTTCCACCCCTACTACACGGTGCACGACATCTTCGCGCTGAGCATGTTCCTCATGGCATTCACGGCCGTGGTGTTCTTTGCGCCGGAGTTCGGCGGCTACTTCCTGGAGTACAACAACTTCATCCCGGCTGACCCGCTGGTCACGCCGCTGCACATTGCGCCCGTCTGGTATTTCACGCCGTTCTATTCCATGCTGCGCGCTATCACCAGTGAGATGATGTACGCGCTGATCTTGTGCGTGGTGGCAGGCGCTGCGTTTGGTGTCTTCAAGGCCAAGCTGCCCAGCTTCGTGAAAGTGGGCATCGTGGGCGCCGCTGTGGTGGCCATCGCGCTGATGCTGGCCATTGACGCGAAGTTCTGGGGTGTGGTTGTCATGGGTGGTGCCGTGATCATCCTGTTCTTCCTGCCCTGGCTCGACTTCAGCCCGGTCAAGTCCATCCGTTACCGCCCCGACTGGCACAAGTACCTCTACGGCGTGTTCGTGATCAACTTCCTGATCCTGGGTTATCTGGGTGTGCAGCCGCCCTCGCCGATTGGCGAGCGTGTGTCGCAGGTGGGTACGCTGTTCTACTTCGGCTTCTTCCTGCTGATGCCGTGGTGGAGCCGCATTGGCGAGGCCAAGCCTGTGCCTGACCGCGTCACCTATGTTGCGCACTGAGCCCCGGAGATAACAACAATGAAGAAAATCATCCTCACGTTGGTGGCCGCGCTGGGTCTGGCTGCAGGTTCGGCCATGGCTGCTGGCGGTGGTATCCCGCTGGACAAGGCCCCAGGCAAGACCAATGACCTTGCCTCCTTGCAAAACGGTGCCAAGGTCTTCGTCAACTACTGCCTGAATTGCCACTCGGCAGCGTTCATGCGGTTTAACCGCCTGAAGGACATTGGTCTCACGGACCAGCAGATCAAGGACAACTTGCTGTTCACCACTGACAAGGTGGGCGAGACCATGAAGGCCGCGATCGACCCCAAGCAGGCGAAGGCCTGGTTTGGCGCCAATCCGCCTGACCTGACCGTGATCGCGCGTTCGCGCGCCGGTGCGGGCGGCTCGGGTGCCGACTACCTCTACACCTACCTGCGCACCTACTACCGCGACGACACAAAGCCCACGGGCTGGAACAACCTGGTGTTCCCCAACGTGGGCATGCCCCATGCGTTGTGGGAACTTCAGGGCGAACGCCGCCCAGTGTTCGAGGAGCATGAAAGCCACGGCCACAAGACCCAGGTCTTCAAGGGCTGGGAGCAGGTCAAACCCGGCCTCATGACCCCGCTGCAATACGACCAGACCGTGGGCGACCTCGTCAACTATATGCAGTGGATGGCCGAGCCCGCGCAGAACACCCGCAAGCGCGTGGGCGTGTGGGTGCTGATCTTCCTGGGCCTGTTCACGGTCATTGCCTGGAGGCTGAACGCGGCCTTCTGGAAAGATGTGAAGTAGTCGGAGCCACATCCAGCAAGGCACCCTCCGGGGTGCCATTGGTTTTTGCAGAGTGGGCGCTGTCGGCGTCCCACTCTTTTGATTTTTAGGAGCCTCCCACCATGATGGTGCTTTATTCGGGTACGACCTGTCCCTTCTCCCACCGCTGCCGTTTTGTCCTGTTTGAAAAGGGCATGGACTTTGAAATCCGCGATGTGGACCTGTACAACAAGCCCGAAGACATCAGCGTGATGAACCCCTACGGCCAGGTCCCGATCTTGGTCGAGCGCGACCTGATTCTGTACGAGTCGAACATCATCAACGAGTACATCGATGAGCGCTTTCCCCATCCGCAGCTGATGCCCGGCGACCCAGTCGACCGCGCCCGCGTGCGCCTGTTCCTGCTCAACTTCGAGAAGGAGTTGTTTGTGCACGTGAACATCCTGGAGTCCCGCGCCACCAAGGGCAACGAAAAGGCCCTCGAAAAAGCGCGTGCCCATATCCGCGACCGTCTCACGCAGCTGGCCCCTGTGTTCCTGAAGAACAAGTACATGCTGGGCGACAACTTCTCGATGCTGGACGTGGCCATTGCGCCGCTGCTGTGGCGCCTGGACTACTACGGCATCGACCTGTCGAAGAACGCTGCGCCGCTGCTGAAGTATGCCGAGCGCATCTTCTCGCGCCCCGCCTACATCGAGGCGCTGACGCCGTCCGAAAAGGTCATGCGCAAGTAAGCGCATCGTCCCGCTCCCGGCCTTCAACCCACCTGCAGCTGCTGCCCGAACACAACTGTCCATGAACGTCCCGGAATCCACATCCACTCGCCCTTACCTCATCCGTGCGCTCTATGAGTGGTGTACCGACAACGGACTGACGCCTTACGTGGCAGTGCGGGTGGACGATTCCGTGCAAGTTCCCCGCGAATATGTCAAGGACGGTGAGATCGTGCTGAACATCAGCTTCGACGCGACCAGCGCCTTGCAACTGGGCAACGACTACATCGAGTTCAAGGCACGCTTTGGCGGCAAGCCGCGCGAAATCCTGGTGCCCGTGGGGCGCGTGATTGCCATCTATGCGCGTGAAAACGGCCAGGGCATGGCGTTCCCGCCGCCCGTGGACATGCTTGCCGGTGGCGATGCCTCTGCCGCCAGCGCGGCATTGGCGGGCGCGTTGGCGCCTGTAGAGCCTGCCACGGCAGAGAGCGAGGGCAGTGGCAGCGGTGGGCCCGCCGCGTCCGCCGCAGAAGACCGTGTGGTGCAACTGGTCAGTGCGGACGACAGTAAAAAGGACGATGGCGGCGATGCCCCCCGGCCGCCGCCCACAGGGGGCGGCGCGCGCCCTTCGCTCAAGCGCGTGAAATAGCCCAGCCTTTCAATTTTGACGCCGGATTTTTCACATAGAATCCAGCGTTCGCCGGTTTAGCTCAGTTGGTAGAGCACCCGCCTTGTAAGCGGTAGGTCGTCAGTTCGATTCCGACAACCGGCACCATCTTCTCGTTTCTCGTACGCATTCCCGGGTTCTGGCGCAGGCCGTCAGGTTTGAACTTTCAGGCGAATCGCGTTAACCTCCCACCCCCGGCTGCGCAAATGCGCCTGTAACGCAGGCAGCAGCTGGCGGATTTTTGCCGCTGCGGCATTGCTTCGCACCAGCAGGCACCAGCTGTCCCCGTCGATAGGGCCAGCCAGGACCGCAGGGCGCAGGGCCGCTGGAATCAGCAATTCAATGGCCTTGAGCCGATCACTGGACTCGCGTGTCAGCGCTGTGAGCCTGGCCAGCGTAGGAGATTCCTGGCTGGCTTGCTGCAGGGTGACGGCGTAGTGGCGGCGATTCATGGCGTGGCGTCTTCGGGCGTGGAGAACAACTAGTGCATTTGATTATCACGGACGCCCGACTGGCGCGCAGCCGCGCCATCCATTTGTCGGGTACGCGTTTGATCCTGGCTGGCTTGGCGGTATCGCTGTGTCTCATGCTGGTGGCCGCCAGCCTCTATCACTGGGTGTTTCTCAAAGGCGCTCGCGAAGGGTGGCCCATTGTGGGTTCCCTGGTCCGGCTGGTGGTGAAGGACGAGTTTGCTGAGCGCGACCGCTTTATGCGCGCCAACCTCGATGCCATGGCGCGCCGTGTGGGCGAAATGCAGGCCCGCATGGTGCAGCTGGAATCGTTGGGTGAGCGCGTGCTGGGCCTGGCGGGCATGGCGCCATCCGATATCCAGAAAGTCGATGCGCGGGGCGGCGCGCTGGTCGGTGCGCGCGACATGTCGATGGAGCAATTGCAGGCCACGCTGGATGACCTTGAGAAGCTGACCAACCAGCGGGTGGACCTGATGACGGTGCTGGAATCGCGGCTGTTTGATCAGCACATTCGCAAGAAGATGATCCCCACCCATGCACCCGTGACGGGACGCACAGCCGGGTCAGCGTTTGGCTGGCGGGTGGACCCGATCACCGGTCAGTCTGCGCTGCACACAGGCCTGGATTTTCAGGCGGACACAGGGACGCCGATCCTCGCAGCGGCCGGGGGCGTGGTTGTCACGCAGGAATTTCATCCGGCCTACGGCAACATGATCGAGGTGGACCACGGCAACCAATTGGTCACGCGGTATGCCCACGCCTCCCGCACTCTGGTAAAACGGGGCGACATCGTGCGGCGGGGGCAGAAGATTGCGGAGGTGGGCACCACAGGACGGTCCACAGGGCCCCATCTGCACTTTGAAGTGCTCGTCCAAGGGGTGTTCCAAGATCCGCAGAAATTTCTCAGTGCCGGCGGTACACCCGCAGGCGCGCAGGTTGCGGCGGCAGAGTCTGCCGTGTTACCGGGTCTGCCGGCTGCCACTGCACCGGGCAGGTAAAATCGCGGGTCCGGCGTTCATGGCCCGGGTTGCAGGCGGTGCTTGCAATCTGCGGTGTAGAACCCACCTGAACTCAATTCATCTTAGGGATTTCGGTCGTCTGGCGCGCTGCACGCAGCGGGGCAGGCGGTCCTGCTCGCATGGCCACCAACTTCCTCACCAAACTATTCGGCAGCCGCAACGACCGGCTCCTCAAGCAGTACCGCAAGACGGTGAACCGCATCAATGCGATGGAACCGGACTTCGAGAAGCTGTCGGACGAGCAGCTCAAGGCCAAGACACAGGAGTTCAAGGATCGCGTGGCCAAGGGCGAGTCGCTGGACGGTATCCTCCCCGAGGCCTTTGCGGTGGTGCGGGAAGGCTCCAAACGCATCATGAAGATGCGGCACTTTGATGTGCAGCTGCTGGGCGGCATGGCGCTGCACTTTGGCAAGATTGCCGAAATGCGCACGGGCGAGGGCAAGACACTGACGGCCACGTTGCCCGTGTACCTGAATGCCCTGTCCGGCAAGGGCGTGCATGTGGTGACGGTGAACGATTACCTTGCCAATCGCGACGCCCAGTGGATGGGTCGTCTCTATAACTTCCTGGGGCTGACAGTGGGCATCAACCTGCCCAACATGCCGCGCGAGGAAAAGCAGGCCGCCTACCGCGCCGACATCACCTACGGCACCAACAACGAATACGGCTTCGACTACCTGCGCGACAACATGGTCTATGAAGCCGCAGACCGCGTGCAGCACGGCCTGAACTACGCCATCGTGGACGAGGTGGACTCCATCCTGATCGACGAGGCGCGCACTCCGCTCATCATCAGCGGCCAGGCCGAAGACCACACGGCCATGTACATCGCCATGAACAAGGTGGTGCCGCTGCTGGTGCGCCAGGAGGGCGAGGCCGACCCGCGCACCGGCGAGGGTGTCATCAAGCCGGGCGACTTCACGGTGGACGAAAAAAGCCACCAGATCATCCTGACTGAACAGGGCCACGAAACGGCCGAGCGCGTGCTGGCCAGCCATGGCTTGATTGCCGAAGGCGCCTCGGTGTACGACCCGGCCAACATCACGCTGATGCACCATCTGTATGCAGCGCTGCGGGCCAACCACCTGTATCACCGCGACCAGCACTACGTGGTGCAGAACGGCGAGATCGTGATCGTGGACGAGTTCACCGGTCGCCTCATGTCGGGCCGCCGCTGGAGCGAAGGCTTGCACCAGGCCGTCGAAGCCAAGGAAGGCGTGAACATCCAGGCCGAGAACCAGACGCTGGCGTCCATCACCTTCCAGAACTATTTCCGCCTGTACGGCAAGCTCGCCGGCATGACGGGCACGGCCGACACCGAGGCTTATGAGTTCCAGGAGATCTACGGCCTTGAGACCGTGGTGATCCCGCCCAACCGCGCAAGCCGCCGCGACGACCAGCTTGACCGCGTGTACAAGACCACGCGCGAAAAGTATGAAGCGGCCATCAAGGACATCCGTGAGTGCCACGAGCGCGGCCAGCCCGTGCTGGTGGGCACCACGTCCATTGAGAACTCCGAGATCATCGATCAGCTGCTCATCAAGGAAGGCCTGCCGCACCAGGTGCTCAACGCCAAGCAGCACGCGCGCGAAGCCGACATCGTGGCCCAGGCGGGGCGCGAGGGCATGATCACCATCGCCACCAACATGGCCGGCCGCGGCACCGATATCGTGCTGGGCGGCAACATCGAAAAGGATGTTGCGGCCATTGAAGCGGACGAGTCTTTGTCAGAGGCCGAACGCACCGCCAAGGTCGCGGCCCTGCGCGAGCAATGGAAGATTGATCACGAGAAGGTCAAGGCGCTGGGCGGTCTGCGCATCATCGCCACTGAGCGCCATGAATCTCGCCGTATCGACAACCAGCTGCGCGGCCGCTCGGGCCGCCAGGGCGACCCCGGCTCCTCGCGTTTCTACCTGGGGCTTGACGATTCGCTGATGCGCATCTTCGCGGGGGACCGCGTCAAGGCCATCATGGACCGCCTCAAGATGCCTGATGGCGAAGCCATCGAAGCTGGCATCGTGACCCGCAGCATCGAGTCTGCTCAGCGCAAGGTGGAAGCGCGCAACTTCGACGTCCGCAAGCAATTGCTGGAGTACGACGATGTAGCCAACGACCAGCGCAAGGTGATCTACCAGCAGCGCAACGACATCCTGGATGCGTCGGACCTGTCGGATGTGATCACCGCCATGCGCGAGGACTGCATGACCGACCTCGTGCGCCAGTACGTGCCCGTGGAATCGGTGGAAGAGCAGTGGGACCTTCCGGGTCTGGAAAAGGTGCTTGCCGACGAGTGGCATGTGTCGATTGCGCTGCAGCAAGAGGTGCAGGGCGCCAGCGCCATCACCGATGACGAGATCCTGGAGAAGGTGCTGCAGGCGGCCAATGCAGCGTTCGACGCCAAGGTGGAGCAGGTGGGCCGCGAGAACTTCACGCAGTTCGAACGTGTGGTGCTGCTGCAGAACTTTGACTCCAACTGGCGCGACCACCTTTCTGCGCTCGACTACCTTCGCCAAGGCATTCACCTGCGCGGCTACGCGCAAAAGCAGCCCAAGCAGGAATACAAGCGCGAGGCTTTCGAGCTGTTCCGCCAGCTGATCGATCAGGTCAAGAACGAAGTCACCAAGATCCTCATGACGGTGCAGGTGCAGTCGCAGGCGCAGCTGGACCAAGCCGCACAGGACATGGAAAGCCGCGCCGAAAGTATTTCGAACGTGACCTATACCGCCCCCACCGAGACCGGCGAGGTGGAGACCACGGTGGATGCACAGACCGTGGGCCAGGCGCTGCCGGAGGGTGTGCGCGTGGGGCGCAACGACCCGTGCCCCTGCGGCAGCGGCAAGAAGTACAAGCAGTGCCACGGCAAGCTGGCATGACGCAGACCTGAAGCGGGTGTGATCGCCAGTTGACCTGCAAAGCAACACGGGCTGCGGCCCGTGTTTTCATTGGTGCGCCACGGTTTTCCGGATAATCGGCCGCAGTTTTTTTGAGAAAGACCTCCCATGCCCGTGAACTTACTTGCCCCCGTTGCAGGCGACCTGCATCCCATCTCCGGCGTGCGCATCGGCGTTGCCGAAGCCGGTGTCCGCAAGGCCAACCGCAAGGACCTGACCGTGTTCCTGCTCGACGAAGGGGCCAGCGTGGCGGGCGTGTTCACGCAGAACCGCTTTTGCGCCGCGCCGGTGCAGATCAGCCGCGATCACCTTGCCAGCGGCCAGCCTATCCGGGCCATGGTCATTAACACGGGCAATGCCAACGCCGGTACAGGCGCTGACGGTCTGGCGCGCGCACGCTCCACCTGTATTGCGCTGGCCCGCCAGCTCAGCGTGGCACCCGAGCAGATCCTGCCGTTCTCGACCGGCGTGATCATGGAGCCGCTGCCCAACGACCGCATCGAAGCGGGCCTGCCCGCTGCCATTGCCGATGCCCAGCCCGGCCACTGGGCGCGCGCCGCCGAAGGCATCATGACCACCGACACGCTGCCCAAGGCGTTCTCTGCGCAAGCGCAGGTGGGCGGCGCCACAGTGTCCATCACCGGCATCAGCAAGGGCGCGGGCATGATCCGCCCCAACATGGCCACCATGCTGGGTTTTCTGGCCACCGATGCCAGCGTGGCGCCCGGCGTGATGCAGCAGCTGGCGCGCGAACTGGCTGATGGATCCTTCAACCGCGTGACCATCGACGGCGACACCTCGACCAACGACTCCTTTGTCGTCATTGCCACCAACAAGGCAGCGCACCCGCCCATCACTTCGCTGGACAGTGCCGAGGGCCAGGCGCTGAAGGCGGCCATGCTCGCGGTGTCGCAAAAGCTGGCGCAGGCAATCGTGCGGGATGGCGAAGGCGCCACCAAGTTCATCACCGTGCGCGTGGAAGGCGGCAAGACGGGCGAAGAGTGCCGCAAGGTCGCCTATGCCATCGCCCATTCGCCCCTGGTGAAGACCGCCTTCTTTGCCAGCGACCCGAACCTGGGCCGCATCCTCGCCGCCGTGGGTTACGCGGGCATCGACGACCTGGACCAGACCGGCATCGACCTGTACCTGGACGACGTGCATGTCGCCAGGCAAGGCGGGCGCAACCCCGCTTACCGCGAGGAAGATGGCCAGCGCGTGATGAAACAAAGCGAGATCACCGTGCGCGTGCTGCTGGGCCGCGGCACTGCGGCTGACACCGTATGGACCTGCGATTTCAGCCACGAATACGTGACCATCAACGCGGACTACCGCTCCTGATCGCTTTGTTTTTGATAGCTGTTAGCGCTTTCTGGATAAGCGCTAGAGGCCAAAATGACTGAAAAATTCGAACGTTTGATGGCGAAGGCGGAGCAGCTCATGGCCCGCATCGAATCCGTCCTGCCGCAACCGCTCGGCGCGCCCGATTGGTCGGCCGCCATTGCCTGGCGCTACCGCAAGCGCAGCAGCGGCCACGGCACGCTGGAGCCCGTGCGCCATGTGGGCGCCATGCAATTGGCTGACCTCAAGGAAATCGAGCCGCAAAAAGAAAAGATCGAGCGCAACACCCAGCAATTTGTGGCGGGCAAGCCTGCCAACAACGTCTTGCTGACGGGCGCGCGGGGCACGGGTAAGTCGTCCCTCATCAAGGCCTGCCTGAACGTGTATGCCCCCCAGGGCCTGCGCCTGATCGAGGTGGACAAGGCCGACCTCACGGACCTGCCCGACATCGTCGATGTGGTGGCCGGTCGGCCGGAGAAATTCATCGTCTTTTGCGACGACCTGAGCTTTGAAGACGGCGAGCCCGGCTACAAGGCGCTCAAGTCCATCCTGGATGGTTCGGTGGCCGCAGCCACACCCAATGTGCTCATCTACGCAACCAGCAACCGTCGCCACCTGCTGCCCGAGTACATGGCAGAGAACCTGACCTACACCCACACGCCCGACGGCGAGGTGCACCCGGGCGAGGTGGTCGAAGAAAAAATCTCGCTGTCGGAGCGCTTCGGCCTGTGGGTGAGCTTCTACCCGTTCAGCCAGGAGGAGTACCTGACCATAGTCGCGCAATGGCTGTCGTCGCTGGGCGTCTCCGCCGCTGACATCGAAGCCGCGCGGCCCGAGGCCTTGGTGTGGGCGCTGGAGCGGGGCTCGCGCAGTGGCCGCGTGGCCTACCAGTTTGCGCGCGACTATGCGGGGCGCGCATGAGGATGATCGTGCCCCTGTACCGCGTTGTGGCGCTTGCACGGAACGTCAGGGAGGGGCAGCGTGACTGATGCCCGCAAACACACTGAAGTGGCCGTGGGGATCCTGCTGCGCGAGGACGGTGCCATGCTGCTGTCCACGCGGCCCCCGGGCAAACCGTACGCGGGCTATTGGGAGTTTCCTGGCGGCAAGCTGGAAGCGGGCGAGACCGTGGAAGAGGCCCTTCGCCGCGAGCTCATCGAAGAACTGGGCGTGACCATCGGGCCGGCCAGCGTCTGGAAAGTCACAGAACATGACTACCCCCACGCATTGGTCCGCCTGCACTGGTGCAAGGTCTGGGCGTGGACGGGGCAATTTGAAATGCGCGAGGGCCAGTCCATGGCTTGGCAGCACCTGCCCTTGACCGTATCGCCGGTGTTGCCCGGTGCCTACCCCGTATTGCAATGGCTGGCCGAGGAGCGGGGCGTGCCGCTGGAGGTAGCGGCGGCTCCATCGGCACCATAAAATTAATAGCTGTCAGCGCTTGATGGATAAGCGCTGGAGCCTGATTTGGCTATTTTTTCGCGGGCGAGCGAGCGTGCCTAACAGGGCAAGGGCAGGCCCCTGATTCCCGCCGCGTCAGTGTTCCAAGCGCGGGTCGCCGTACTGTGCATCGGCGGGCGGAGACTCGGCCGGCATCCGGAAATCCTCATTGGCCCACGCACCGAGGTCCACCTGTTTGCAGCGTTCGCTGCAGAAAGGACGGTAGGCATTGCTGGAGGCGTAGATGCTGTCGCCGCCACAAGCGGGGCAGGGGACGATACGGGACGCTGGCGCAGTGCTGGCGCCAGCGTTGTCGCGGTGGGGAGATTGGGGTCGGGCCATGGTCGGCGTCCTCCTGTGCTGCGCCGCGCATGCGCGGGGCTGGAAGTGTGGTGGTGGTCGTGGGGGCGGCTGCTGCAGTCTCAGCGGTCTGGCCTTGTCAGGCGCACAAGGTGAGCTCAAAAGCGGCGTCTTCGGCGCATGCGTGCAGACGGGTGTCATCGCCCAGGCGCATGAGCCGAACTGAAACAATCAAACGGTTGCCGCTGATCTCCGGAATCAGGTCGAGGGCAGGGTCGATGCGAAGTCGCAGCAGCTGGAACGTGCGGCCTTGCGGCAGATTCTGCTGAAACTGCCCGCGCTCGGCGGCTACTTTCTGGGGCACGCCGGAGTCTCGAAGCAGCTTGAGCAGCACGTAAATCGACTCGGCCAAGGGGGCCAGTGTGGAGGCCCAGTCCTCCAGCGCACGCTGTCGGGTTTCAGGCTCCTTGTGCTGCCAAGCGTAATAGGCTGGCAGATCAAACCCGCAGGTGCCGCCCGGAATGCCTACGCGGCTGCGTATGCTCATCAGCCAGTCGTTCTCGGTCAGCGCATGGCCCGATTTACCTGCCTGGGCGTTGAGAGCCGCGAAGCAGCGGTCCAGTTGCCCGATAACGGCGTTGAGCGCAGCCTCTGAAATGGAGGGGTTGCCGCGGTAGGCATCAAGTTGGTGCTTGTGCTTTTCAATGTCCTTGAGAACATCCGCCTTCAGGTCTGCACGCGCGGCCACGTCCATGATCTCGAAGATGGTGACCAGCGCGAAATGATGGTCCAGCGGATGAGCACGGGGAATCAGCTCGCCAAGCCGGCGGAAAAGCTGCTCAAGCCGCAGATAGGTTCTGAGACGCTCGTTGAAGGGATATTCGTAAAGGATCACGCTGGCGGGTTCCTGGGGCTCAGGTGCGGTTCTGACGCCGGTGGCGCACGGCATGGGACGAAAGCCCAAACGGTTTCGCCTGCATCATAGCCCGAACAGCGCGCCCGTCTGCCTCGTGCAGGCGTGCAACTCTTCCAGCGTGCAATCGGCGTCGTTCATGATGACCACGTCGGCCACTGCACGGCGGGAAGCGCGGCTGGCTTGTGAGGCGATGATGCCCCGTACGGTTTCGGGGGGCAGGCCATTGCGGCGCACGACCCGGTCCACCTGCGTGACCTCCGAGCAATCCACCACGACAATCGCATCCAGCCGGCGGGGCCACCTGCCCGATTCGGCCAACAGCGGGATGTCGAACACCACCACCGTGGCCCCTGCCTCCGCAGCGCGCTGCGCAGCCTCGTCACTGTGCAGCGTCACCAGCGGGTGCACGATGGCCTCCAACTTTGCCCGTGCGTCTGGCTCGCTGAATGCCAGCGCTCGCATGCGGACCCTGTCCAAGGCGCCCGTGGCATCGACGAACGCATCGCCAAATATGGAACGAATGGCGGGCATGGCGGCTCCATGCGGCCCGGTCACACTGCGGGCGATCTGGTCAGCGTCTACCAGCACCGCGCCTTGTGCAGCGAGCATGCCCCCCACTGTGCTCTTGCCGCTGCCAATGCCGCCGGTCAATCCCATGCGCAATGGCACGCGCAGCGTGGGCTGGACTGTCGTTGTCACGCCAGTCAGAGGCCGAATAGCCTCAGAACGGTATCCAGAATGGCCTGCGGTCCAAAGATCATGGCCGTGAATCCGGCTCCCACCAGGAAGGGCCCGAACGGCACGTAGCCCCCCTCGCGCAGGCTGCTGAAAATCTTCATGGCGATGCCTACGACCGCACCAATGACAGACGACATCAGGATGATCGGAACCAGTGCCTGCCAGCCAAACCATGCGCCCAGGGCCGCAAACAGCTTGAAATCGCCGTAGCCCATGCCTTCCTTGCCGGTGACCAACTTGAACGCCCAGTACACCGTCCACAGTGACAGATACCCCGCAGCCGCACCCATCACCGATGCATGTAGAGGGACGGACGTCCACTGGAGCCCCGAAGCGAGCAACCCTGCCCATAAAAGCGGAAGCGTGATGTCGTCGGGAAGCAGCGTGGTGTCCCAGTCAATGAACGCGAGCGCGATCATGGCTGCGGAAAAAAAGCACCACACTGCTCCAGTGGGCGTGAGCCCCCACCGCTGGATGCACAGAAAGAACAGCGCACCGGTGGCAAGCTCCACCAGCGGGTAGCGTGGGCTGATACGTGTCTTGCAGGCCGAACACCGCCCGCGCAGGAACAGGTAGCTCAACACAGGAATATTCTCGTACCACTGCACCATGTGCCCGCAGGCTTGGCAGCGCGACCGCGGGACCATCAGGTTGAATGGCTCGGGCGTCGGAGCTGGCTCCCGGCCCGCCTGCGCCGCCTGAAAGGCCTCGGCCTCCATCGCCCACTGCCGCTCCATGATCTTGGGCAGGCGGTAGATAACCACGTTCAGAAAACTGCCGATCAAGAGCCCGAAAACACCTCCGAGGGCCGTATTAACCCAAACATCCACTTCCATTACACGACTTGGCCGAGCTTGAAGATGGGCAGGTACATCGACACCACGATGCCGCCAATGAGTGTGCCGAGGAACACGATGATGATGGGCTCCATCAGGCTGGACAGGCCCGCGACCATTTCATCCACTTCGGCTTCGTAAAAATCTGCTGCCTTGCCGAGCATGTGGTCGATGGAACCGGATTCTTCCCCAATGGCGCACATCTGCAGAACCATGGACGGGAAAATGTTGGCGTTGCCCATGGCAGCCGTCAGGCTGGTCCCGGTAGACACCTCTTGCTGAATTTTTTCGGTGGCCATGGAATACACGGAGTTTCCAGACGCGCCGCCCACGGAATCCAATGCCTCAACCAGTGGTACGCCTGCGGCAAACATGGTGGACAGCGTTCGGGTCCAACGCGCGACGCAGGATTTTTCCACCAAGGCGCCAAAGATTGGTACCTTGAGCAGGATGCGGTCCATGAACATCTGCATCTTTTCATTGCGCTTCCACGCCTGCATGAAAAAATAAACACTCCCGCCAATCCCTCCAAAAATCAGCCACCACCATTTCACAAAAATTTCACTGATGGCCATCACGAACAGGGTGGGAGCGGGGAGGTCGGCTCCGAAAGAGCTGAAAACCTCCTTAAACGCAGGAATAACGAAAATCATGATCACCGCAACGACCACGAAAGCCACAATGATCACCGAGATGGGGTACATCAAGGCAGATCGGATTTTCGATTTGATCGCCTCGGTTTTTTCCATATACGTTGCCAGACGATCCAGCAACGCTTCAAGAATACCGGCAGCCTCACCTGCTTCCACTAGATTGCAGTAAAGGCTATCGAAATACATCGGATGCTTGCGGAAAGCCGCATTGAGCGAAGTGCCCGTTTCTACATCCGTACGGATGTCATTGAGCAACTTGGTTACGCTGGCATTGGTATTTCCCCGTCCCACAATGTCAAACGACTGCAACAGCGGGACACCGGCCTTCATCATCGTGGCCAACTGGCGAGTAAAAAGTGCAATATCCTTGGGTTTGATTTTTTTGCCAGAGCGCATCCGGCGTTTTTTAATTTTTGTCGGGAACACGCCCTGACGGCGAAGTGTTGCCTGTACTTGATTTTCACCTGAGGCTCGCACTTCTCCGCGAACAATTTTTCCGTGCCGGTCCTTGCCTTCCCATTCAAAAACGAAGTCTTTGATGTCTCTTGATGTTGCGGTCGCCATACTAATCCCTCATGAGCATTATTCGTTGGTGACTGCCAACACTTCCTCTAACGAAGTCAGTCCCATTTTGGCCTTGTACAAGCCGGATTCGCGCAAGGATCGCACGCCCTCCGCCTTGGCTTGCTCGGCGATTTCCAGTGCACTGCCATCGCGCAAAATAATACGTTGGATGTCTTCGGATATTGGCATCACCTGGTAAATACCGACCCGGCCCTTGTATCCATTGTTGCAGGCTGAGCAACCCACTGGGCGGTAAGTAACCCAGGATCCGTCGAGCTCTTCTTCTGAATAGCCGGCTTCCAACAAAGCTTCGTGCGGGATGTCGGCTGGCGCCTTGCAAACTGGGCACAGTCGCCGCGCCAAGCGCTGGGCGGTGATCAAGATCACGCTGGAGGCGATATTGAAGGGCGCTATGCCCATGTTGCGCATCCGTGTGAGTGTCGTCGGCGCGTCGTTTGTGTGAAGGGTCGACAACACCAAGTGACCTGTTTGCGCCGCTTTGATCGAAATGTCTGCCGTCTCCAGATCCCGGATTTCACCGACCATGATAATGTCGGGATCCTGTCGAAGAAATGATTTCAGGGCCACTGCAAACGTCAACCCCGCCTTCTCATTCACATTGACCTGATTGACACCTGGAAGATTGATTTCGGAAGGGTCTTCGGCCGTGGCAATATTCACGCCTGGCTTGTTGAGAAGATTCAAGCAGGTGTACAACGACACGGTCTTGCCGGAGCCAGTGGGCCCCGTGACCAGAATCATTCCGTAGGGCCTGCCAATCGCTTGCAACAAGCGTTCTTTTTCTATCGGCTCGTAACCTAGCGCATCAATCCCAAGTTTTGCACTGCTGGGATCGAGGATACGAATAACAATTTTTTCACCGAACAGTGTGGGGAGGGTGCTCACCCGAAAGTCGATGACCCTATCCGGGCCAACTTTCAGCTTCATGCGTCCGTCTTGCGGAACTCGTTTTTCTGAGATGTCCAGCCGCGAAATCACCTTGATGCGGGAGGCTAGCTTGTCCTTGATTGCGATGGGGGGAGAAGCGATCTCGCGTAACTCGCCGTCAATCCGGAAACGAACGCGGTATTGGTGCTCGTAGGGCTCAAAGTGCAAATCCGATGCGCGCATATTGAACGCATCCAGGAGCATCTTGTGCAGAAACTTAACGATTGGGGCGTCTTCAACGTCAGTCGTACCGGGGTCATTTGCCTCCGGCGCATCCTCTACCGGGACATCGTCGAACTCAAAATCCCCACCTCCACCAGAAAGTGTGTCCAGCGTTTCCCCAGCGGATTTTGTGGTGGCTTCGACGAGTTTACTGAGTTTGTCATACTCGGCAATAATCCAATCAACACCCATTTGGGTGGTGAACTTTATTTTCTCAGCAGCTTCTTGGTCTGTCGGGTCTGCTGTGGCAACTATCAGCCGATTATTCCGCTTGCTGAGAACAACGACTCGGTAGGCTTGGCAGATCTTGGCGTCGAGCAATTCCTTCGGAAGCCGTAAGGGATCTATTGCATCCAAATCAAGAAGCGGCGCCCCAAAAACGGCCGATACCGTGTGGGCCAAATCTGCAGCTGAGACTGCCCCCGAACCTGTCAATTCGGCTATAAAACTCGTGCGACTAATTTGTGATTTTTTGTAAATATCCTCGGCCGACTTCTGCGTCAGCTTGCCAGCGGACATCAGCGCGCGGCCAAGACCTGGCAACGCGACCGCAGAAGCTTCTTTGGGGAGGGTATCAACAGCGGCCATGTAACCGGTAATGTGTTAGGTGTGGAAAAGAAACCATCCTATCATCACCCATCATCCACGGGCTGTACAGCGCACGATATTGGCAACTGCGCCACAAAAGAGGCGCAATTGCGTAAATTTTGGCGTTAATTCTGGTCGGGGTGAGAGGATTCGAACCTCCGGCCTCTACGTCCCGAACGTAGCGCTCTACCAGGCTAAGCTACACCCCGACAATCTCAACGCCTGTCAATGGCGCCGAGTAAGTAGTTGATTGGCCAATTCTAGCAAGGCGTTTGTGTATGGATTCGAGGGTAGCTGTTCTGTGGCTGCCATGGCGCGCGACGCTTCTGCATGCGCGGCTGCACGGGTTATCTCCAGGGCTCCCGTACTGCGCACGATCTCTACGATTTCCACGAGTTGTTCCGTCGAACCCTGTTCGATGGCTTGCCTTACTGTCCGCGCCTGCGCAGGGGTGCCACGCTGCATGGCAGCAATAAGGGGAAGGGTGGACTTGCCTTCGCGCAGGTCATCGCCCAGGTTTTTACCCATCTCGGCGGAGTCTCCATCGTAGTCCAGCACGTCATCAATGATCTGGAAGGCGGTACCCAGGGCTTGACCATAGATGGCACATGCCTCCTCAATTTTAGGCGGGCTTTCGGCCAGAACTGCTCCCAAGCGGGCGCTTGCCTCAAAGAGCTTGGCGGTTTTGGAGCGGATTACGCGAAGGTAGCCTGCTTCATCCAGCGATGCATCGTGCATGTTCATCAACTGTAGGACCTCCCCTTCGGCGATCACATTGGTGGCCTCTGAGAGAATTTCCATGATGCGCATGCTTCCAGCCTCCACCATCATCTGGAACGAGCGGGTATGCAAGAAGTCGCCCACGAGAACGCTTGCAGGGTTGCCAAAGGTTTCGTTGGCTGTTGGGCGTCCGCGGCGTAGTGTGGATGCATCGACCACATCGTCATGGAGCAGGGTGGCGGTGTGAATGAGCTCGACCACGGCAGCTAGGCTGTGGTGATGCCGCCCTTGGTACCCGAGTGCGCCGCATACCAGCAGGAGCAGGGCAGGGCGCAGGCGCTTGCCTCCTGCCGCAATGATGTACTGCGATATCTGCGCCACGAGGGGCACGCTGGACGTGAGGCGCTGACCGATGACCTTGTCAACCTCGTGCATGTCTTGGGCAACGAGCGCGAGGGGCGATGCGGGGGGGGCTGTGAGATCGGTCAAGATGGTGGTCGCAGAAAGTGCCGGGATTATAGGAAGACCCTGAGTGCTGGTGCGGGGGGCACAAGCGGTGGACGGACGTCTGTGTGAGGGGCTGGTGCAGACTTGCTCGCTGCGCTACAATCGCAGGCTCTGCGGAAATCCGTCTGCAGAACTCATATCAAGAGGTCAACATGTACGCGGTCATAAAAACCGGCGGCAAGCAGTATCGCGTTGCTTCCGGCGAAAAAATTAAAGTAGAACAGATTGCTGCGGACGTAGGCCAGGAGATCGTGATCGACCAAGTTCTGGCTGTCGGCAACGGCGCTGAACTGAAGGTTGGTACACCCCTGGTGTCCGGCGCAACCGTGAAAGCCACCGTCGTGGCCCACGGCAAGCACGACAAAGTGCACATCTTCAAGATGCGCCGTCGCAAGCACTATCAAAAACGCCAAGGCCATCGCCAGCAGTTCACTGAGCTGCAAATCGGTGCGATTGCTGCTTAATCGAAGGAGCTAGTCATGGCACAGAAAAAAGGCGGCGGCTCTACGCGAAACGGGCGCGACTCCAAGCCAAAGATGCTAGGTGTGAAGGCGTTCGGTGGTGAATTGATCAGCGCAGGTTCGATCATCGTGCGCCAGCGCGGCACGCGTTTCCACCCCGGCAGCAATGTGGGTGTGGGCAAGGACCACACCCTGTTCGCCCTGGTGGACGGCCATGTGTCGTTCGGTACCAAGGGCGCATTGTCCAAGCACACGGTCAATGTGACGCCAGCCTGAGGCTCGCCCTCGGCAAACCAACGAAGCCCCGCTCTGCCGGGGCTTTGTTGTTTGGTCGATACGCTGGTGTGCAGCTGCCGTATCACAAAGTCTTCGGTGTCTTTCTAGATGCCAATTTGCTCTTGCCGGTCAGCCAAGATGAGGCGGCTTAATGTTGAAGAGCTAAGGCGCGCCAATACAGCGCCATTTTGTAAACTGGATACCCCATGAAGTTCGTCGATGAAGCCTTTATTGACATTGCTGCCGGTGACGGCGGCAATGGCTGCGTGTCGTTTCGGCACGAAAAGTACAAGGAGTTCGGCGGGCCCAATGGGGGGGATGGCGGGCGAGGCGGGCACGTTTTTGCCGTGGCCGATCCCAATTTGAACACCCTGGTCGACTACCGCTATTCGCGCCGCCACGAGGCCAAGCGGGGTGAGCACGGCATGGGTTCGGACATGTTTGGTGCGGCCGGCGCTGACATTACCCTGAAGATGCCGGTAGGGACCATCATCAGCGACGCCGAAACGGGCGAGGTGCTGTACGAACTGCTAACCCCCGGCGAGATGATCACGATCGCCAAAGGTGGCGATGGCGGCTTTGGGAATCTGCGATTCAAGAGTGCCATTAACCGCGCGCCGCGGCAGAAAACGCCGGGCTGGCCAGGCGAGAAGAAGAACCTGAAGCTGGAACTCAAGGTGCTTGCCGATGTGGGACTGCTGGGCATGCCCAATGCGGGCAAGTCCACGTTCATCACCGCTGTTTCCAATGCCCGGCCCAAGATCGCTGACTACCCCTTCACCACTTTGCACCCCAATCTGGGCGTCGTGCGCGTGGGGCCGGAGCAGAGTTTTGTGGTGGCCGACATTCCGGGGCTGATTGAAGGGGCGTCCGAAGGCGCGGGCCTGGGCCATCAGTTCTTGCGCCATCTGCAACGCACGCGGCTGCTGCTGCATATCGTGGACCTGGCGCCGTTTGATGACAGCATCGACCCTGTGGCGCAGGCCAAAGCCATCGTCAACGAGCTGAAAAAATACGACCAAGAGCTCTATAACAAGCCTCGGTGGCTCGTGCTTAACAAGCTGGACATGATTCCCGCAGACGAGCGCGAAGCGCGCTCGAAGGATTTTGTGAAACGCTTCAAGTGGAAGGGGCCGGTTTTTGAAATTTCGGCCCTCACGCGCGAGGGATGCGAACCCCTGATCCACGCGATCTTCCGGCACGTACAGGCAGAGCAGCGCGTGGAGAATCAACCGGTGGAGGTGGATCCCCGCTTTGCAGGCGACACGCCAGCCTGATTGAGATCGGGTACCACTGCCGTTTCTGATTGCTATATTATCAATAGCTGCTGGCGCTTTGTACATAAGCGCTAGAGGCTAAAAAGACTGAAAAATGGTTTCCAGCGTATTGCGAGATGCCCGCCGTATCGTCGTCAAAGTCGGCTCCAGCCTTGTCACCAACGAGGGGCGTGGGCTGGATGAAACAGCCATCGGGGAATGGAGCCGCCAGCTGGCTGCCCTGGTGCGCGGCGAAAGCGGCGCACCGCGCGAAGTGATCATGGTGTCCAGCGGCGCCATCGCTGAGGGCATGAAGCGCCTGGGTTGGTCCAGCCGTCCCCATGAGGTCCACGAATTGCAGGCTGCCGCAGCCGTAGGGCAAATGGGGTTGGCGCAGATGTACGAGACCAAATTGCGCGAGCAGGGTATGGGTAGTGCGCAGGTATTGCTCACCCACGCCGATCTGGCCGACCGCGAGCGTTATCTGAATGCGCGGTCCACCCTGCTCACGCTGCTGCGACTGGGTGTGGTGCCCGTCATCAACGAGAACGACACCGTCGTCAACGACGAGATCAAGTTTGGCGACAACGACACGCTGGGGGCGTTGGTGGCCAACCTGGTAGAAGCCGATGCGCTGATCATCCTCACAGACCAGAAGGGGCTTTACACCGCCGATCCCCGCCGCGACCCCGCCGCGCAATTTGTCCATGAGGCGAAAGCGGGCGACCCGGCCCTGGAAGCCATGGCAGGTGGTGCAGGCTCCAGCATTGGCAAGGGCGGGATGATCACCAAGATTCTGGCGGCCAAGCGTGCGGCCGGTTCGGGCGCCTCCACCGTCATCGCCTGGGGGCGTGAGCCGGACGTGCTGCTCAGCTTGGTGCGCGGCGAGTCCATCGGCACGCTGCTGGTGGCACCCACGCAGAAGAAGCAGGCTCGCAAGCAATGGATGGCCGACCACCTGCAGATGCGTGGCGCCGTAGTGGTGGACGCAGGGGCTGCCGCCAAAGTGCGCGACGAAGGCAAGAGCCTGCTGCCTATCGGCATGACGGCCGTGGAGGGCGACTTCTCGCGCGGCGATGTGATTGCCATCCGCGACGCAGCGGGGGCTGAAATCGCCCGCGGCCTGGCCAACTATGCCGCAGCGGAGGCCCGCCGCCTGTGCCGCAAGCCGTCTGCGGAGTTCGAAGTCTTGCTCGGCTACATGGCCGAGCCGGAGATGGTGCACCGGGACAATCTGGTGCTGACAGCGTCCCAGTGACGGCCGGGCTGTGGTTTGGCTGTTTAGAGCGGTTTTCGTAGCCCACTGGAACAGCCAAAAAATAAGCCTGCGTCACTGCAGGCTTATTTTGGTAGCTGACCCGTCCTGAATAGCGTTGACACGAGGACCTTTCAAAAAGGGCATGTGTCATGGAATCGAGTGTCAAACGCACGCAGCGCGACTACACGCTGGCCTTTAAATTGGCGGTGGTGGAGCA
>NZ_JBKBKQ010000011.1:0-143682 GCF_046294525.1 Acidovorax sp. | reverse complement strand
TTGCGGCTCAAAGCACGCGGTTTATGAGCTGACTTTCAGGATACGGAAGCTGCCGCGAGAAATGCGCATGTGCCAGCTGGGCGGTGGTCGAACGCAGGGGAGTATTTCAGCAGCCTGCTAGAGGGTCAGAGAAAGTACTCGCTTGACCGCCTGTCCCCCCATTTCCTCCAGGGGCTCCACCCCCACCTCCGCCTCCACCAAATACTCCCCCAGCACCGCCCGCCCCACCTACGTTTTGAATATTTAGTACAACTGAAATAGGAGGCGGAGGTGGAATCGAGGCAAATTGGCCAGAGGACCACTGATTCTCCAGAGCCAACAAGAGCTGCTTGTGATACGTGAGTATTTCTCCGTGAGTCAGTTTCTTTGATTGGCGAGTTGTCGAGTCGTATTCGTCATGATGATCGAAGCAAAGAAAGACAATGTTTTCAGGCGCACTATTGGAAGGATTTTGATCGAGATGGGCTAATTGTCCGCGTTTCACTTCAAGGTCTCGTTCCAATCCATAGCAGACCGCACATCTTCGACGGCTCTCCGCCAGAATTTTTGCCTGGACCTCTTTCGGAATTGCTTTTCGAGTCATTCAAAGGCACCTTCTCTTTCGCAATGGATGTATCGCGCGGCGATACGCACAGCTTAGTGGCTTGGCGTGAGCCTGCCTATAGCTGTCGTCACATCGTCACGTAGTATGAATCCCGTCCCATACTTCGCCGCCAGTTCATCCGCCCGCTGCAAGAACGCCTCCACGCCAGTCCCATAGATGAACTGCATCGCCCCCCCCGTCCACGCTGGAAACCCGATCCCGAAGATCGACCCTATGTTCGCGTCATGCACGCTGGTCAACACGCCCTCGGCCAGGCAGCGTGCGGTCTCGATGGCCTGGCGGTAGAGCAAACGGTCCTGGATCTCCTGCACGCTCCATTCCACGCCGGGCTTTTCGAACAGGGGTTTCAGCTCCGGCCACAGCTGCTTCTTGGCGCCTGTGGGGTAGTCGTAAAAGCCGCCGCCACCGGCGCGGCCGGGGCGCTTCAGTTCCTTGACCATGCGCTCCACCAGCAGCTCGCCGGGTGTGGCGGTGTAGGTTTTGCCTTCGGCGGCGTAGTCGGCACGGGTCTGGTCCAGCACATGCACGCTCAGGGTCAGTGCGGTTTCGTCCAGCACGGCCAGCGGGCCCACAGGCAGGCCCGCTTGCATGGCGGCGTTTTCAATCGCGGCGGCGGGGATGCCTTCGCCCAGCATGGCGGCGCCTTCCATCACAAAGGTGCCAAAAGTGCGGCTGGTGTAGAAGCCGCGTGAGTCGTTGACCACGATGGGCACCTTGCCCAAGGCCTGCACGTAGTCGAACGCGCGGGCCACGGTTTCGTCGTCCGTCTGTTTGCCGCGGATGATCTCCACCAGCTTCATCTTGTCCACGGGGCTGAAGAAGTGGATGCCGACAAACTTCTCGGGCCGGCTGCTGGCCGTGGCCAGGCCGCTGATGGGCAGGGTGGAGGTGTTGCTGGCAAAGAAGCCGCCGGGTGCCAGTTGCGGTTCGGCCTCTTGCGTGACTTTGGCTTTGAGGTCGCGGCTTTCAAACACGGCTTCGATGATGAGGTCGCAGCCCGCCAGGTCGGCCGCGCTGGCGGTGGGTGTGATGCGAGCGAGCAGCGCTTGCTGCGCCTCGGCCGTCATGCGGCCTTTGTCCACGCGGGCCTGGGTGAGCTTGGCGCTGTAGGCCTTGCCGGCCTCGGCCTTCTCGGTGCTCACGTCCTTGAGCACGGTGGCGATGCCCCGGCTGGCCTGGGCCCAGGCGATGCCCGCGCCCATCATGCCCGCGCCCAGGATGCCGACCTTTTGTGGCTTGTAGCGTGGGGCCGAGCCTGGGCGCGACTTGCCGCTCTTGATCGCGTTCATGTCAAAGAAGAAAGTGTTGATCATGTTGCGCGCCACGGGGCCGGTCATCAGGCGGGCGAGGTAGCGGCTTTCGATGCGCAGGGCGGTGTCGTAGTCCACCATCGCGCCTTCGACCATGGCGGCGAGAGCTGCCTCGGGCGCGGGGTAGCGGCCGCGCGTGGTCTTCTTGAGCATGGCGGGCGCAACGGTGAGGGCGCCTGCAATCTTGGGGTTGGCAGGCGTGCCGCCGGGCATTTTGTAGTTCTTGTCGTCCCACGGCTGCACCGCGTGCGGGTGGGTGGCGATGTGGGCCAGGGCAGCGGGCAGCAGTTGCTCGCGCGTGGCGACCAGTTCATGCACCAGTTGCAGTTCCAGCGCCTCGGCGGGGTTGAAGAGCTTGCCTTCCAGGATGTAGGGCTGCGCGCCCATCAGGCCCAGCAGGCGCGTCATCTTGGTCACGCCAGTGGCGCCAGGCATCAGGCCCAGCGTGACCTCGGGCAGGCCGAACTGGATCTTGGGGTCGGCCACGGCGATGCGGTAGTGGGCGACCAGGGCAACCTCCCAGCCGCCGCCCAGTGCCGCGCCATTCAGGCCGGCCACCACGGGGATGCCCAGGGTTTCGAGCGTGCGAAAGTGCGCCTTCATGCGCTCGATTTCGCCAAACGCGCTGGGCGCATCGGCCGGCGTGAGGCGCATGGTGGCCTTGAGGTCGGCGCCCGCAAAGAAGCTGGTCTTGGCCGATGCCAGCACGATGCCTTTGAGGGCAGTGCCCAGGCGTTCGCGGTCACCCAGCACCTGTGCAGTGACCTCGCCCAGCTCCTGCTGCCACTGGCGGCACATGGTGTTGACGGGCGAGTTGGTCTCGTCAAACGTGATGACGGCGACCTGGCCTTCGGTGCCCTGGGCGGGGATGAGTTCGTAGCGGATGGTTTGCATGATGTTCTTGTCTCCTGCCCGTTCAGATACGTTCAACAATCGTTGCGATGCCCATGCCGCCGCCCACGCACAGCGTGGCCAAGCCGTAGCGCTGGCCCCGGCGGTGCAGCTCGTCAATCAAAGTGCCGAGGATCATGGCGCCCGTGGCGCCCAGCGGGTGGCCCATGGCAATGGCGCCGCCGTTCACGTTGACCTTGTCGTGCGGCACGCCCAGCTCGCGCATGAAGCGCATGGGCACGGCAGCAAAGGCCTCGTTCACTTCAAACAGATCGATCTGGTCGATGGTCATGCCCGCACGGGCCAGCGCCTTTTTTGCGGCGGGCACGGGGCCGGTGAGCATGATGGTGGGGTCGGCGCCGCTGAGTGCCGTGGCCACGATGCGTGCACGGGGCGTGAGGCCGTGGGCCTTGGCGGCGGCCTCGTTGCCGATGAGCACAGCGGCGGCGCCATCCACAATGCCCGACGAGTTGCCCGCGTGGTGCACGTGGTGGATGCGCTCCACCTGCGGGTAGCGCTGCAGCGCCACGGCGTCAAAGCCCATGCCGCCCAGTTGCTCGAACGATGGCTTGAGCGCGCCCAGGCCCTCCAGCGTGGTCTTGGGTTTGATGAATTCGTCTTCGGCCAGGATGGTCTGGCCGATGAAGTCGCGCACGGGCACGACCGAATTCTTGAAGTAGCCCGCTGTGCGCGCGGCGGTGGCGCGGCGTTGGGATTCGAGCGCGAAGGCGTCCACATCGGCGCGGGTGTAGCCGTCCAGCGTTGCGATCAGGTCAGCGCCGATGCCCTGGGGCACGAACAGCGTGGCGGAGTTGGTGGCGGGGTCTTGCGCCCAGGCGCCACCGTCGGAGCCGATGGGCACGCGGCTCATGCTCTCCACGCCACCGGCCACCACCAGGTCTTCCCAGCCGCTGCGCACCTTTTGCGCGGCCAGGTTCACGGCTTCCAGGCCCGATGCGCAAAAGCGGTTGACCTGCACGCCCGCACAGCGAAAGTCCCACCCGGCCTTGAGCGCGGCCACCTTGGGCAGCACCGAGCCCTGTTCGCCCACGGGCGAGACGATGCCCATGACCACATCGTCCACCGCTGCGGTGTCAAAGCGGTGGCGCGCTTGCAACTCGGTCAACAGGCCCACCAGCAGGTCGATGGGCTTGACCTCGTGCAAGGTGCCGTCCTTCTTGCCCTTGCCGCGCGGGGTGCGCAGCGCATCGAATACATAGGCTTCGGTCATGAATGGTCTCCGGTGGTTTCTCTAAACTTCAAGCAGTGCGGCGGTAAAGCAGCTGGGCTGGCTCACGCCACTACAAGGTGCTTTCTGACGCGGGTGCAGTGGGTTTTGCACTATCTTTCGGCGGTTGCTATCTACATTTCTGGTTATGGAACGAAATACATCCCCTGCATTGCAGCGCATCGCTCGCAGCGCCATCGAATACGACGACACGCGCGAAGGGTTTGCGCTGGAGCACCACGTCGTGCTGGCAGCGTCCAGCGCGCTGGCGGTGGCGGCCTTCATGGCGCCCAGCCGCAGCTCGGCGGCCATTCGCGGCATTGGCGCAGGCTTGCTGCTGATGCGCGCGTTGAGCGGCAGCCAGGGGGTGCGCTCCTGGCTGAATGTGACCGACCGCCGCCCCGGTGCGCCTCTCAGCCCTGAGGAAGCGCGCGCCGCCTGGTATCTGTAACGGCATTCGGCGCCCATTGGCGCGTTATGACGGGCGCTGTGCGGAGCATCGTGCACTGCGTGGCTCATAGCGCGGTGCATACGGCTATTTGCCCAGCCCCATGGCACGTGCAATCACTTCTTTCATGATCTCATTGGTGCCGCCGTAAATGCGCTGCACCCGGGCGTCGGCATAGGCGCGAGTGATGGGGTATTCCCACATGTAGCCGTAGCCGCCGAACAGCTGCACGCATTCGTCCATCACCTTGCACTGCAAGTCGGTCGTCCAGTATTTGGCCATGCTGGCGGTCTCGGTGTCGAGCTGGTCCTTCACGATGAGTTCGCAGCACTTATCTACAAACACGCGGGCCACCTGTACCTGCGTTTGCAGCTCGGCCAGGGTGTGGCGGGTGTTTTGGAATGACGCCACGCTGTGGCCAAACACCTTGCGCTGCTTGACGTAGTCCAGCGTCCAGTCAATGGCAGCCTGGGCGGCGGCCACGGCGGTGATGGCGATTTGCAGGCGTTCCCAGGGCAGCTGCTCCATCAGGCAGATGAAGCCACGCCCTTCCATGGCGGGGCCGCCCAGCAGGTTGTCCACCGGCACCTGCACGTCGTTGAAGAACAGCTCGGACGTGTCCTGCGCCTTCATGCCCATCTTCTTGAGGCGCTGGCCCTTTTCAAAGCCAGGCATGCCGCGTTCCACCAATAACAGGCTGGTGCCCTTGGCGCCTGCGGCCGGGTCGGTCTTGGCGACCACGATCACCAGGTCGGCATGCCAGCCGTTGGTGATGAAGGTCTTGCTGCCGTTCAGCACATAGTGTGATCCGTCCGCACTTTTGATGGCCGTGGTCTTGATGCCCTGCAGATCGCTGCCCGCAGCCGGCTCGCTCATGGCGATGGCACCCACCACGGCGCCGCTGGCCATCTGTGGCAGGTACTTCTGTTTCTGGGCTTCAGTGCCATAGTGCAGGATGTACGGCGCCACGATCTCGCTGTGCAGGCCAAAGCCGATGCCGGTGGTGCCTGCACGCGCCAGCTCTTCCATCTGCGCCACCGAGTACAGCTTGTCGGCCCCGGCGCCACCGTATTCCTCGGGCAGGCTCATGCACAGAAAACCGTTGGCGCCCGCCTGGCTCCACACCTCGCGCGCCACGTAGCCCTGGTCTTCCCAGTCGGCGTGGTGGGGCGTCACCTCTTTCTCGATAAAGCGGCGGAAGCTGTCGGCAAAGGCCTGGTGGTCGGGCTGGAAGAGGGTGCGTTCGATCATGGTGGGGCAACCAGGTTATTTATGCAAAGTTACTGCTTGGTTAAATTCTGCCACCGGCTGAGCCCGGATGCACCCCCTGAAACGCAAAAGCCGCCCGAAGGCGGCTTGAAGAAGGCGGGTCAGGCGCTCATGGCTTGACGTAGTCGGAGACCACCTTCCACTTGCCATCGGTGATCTGCGACAGGCGAGAAAGATCGCTGCCCAGGCGCTTTTGTGGGCCAAAGGTGCCCTCGGCGCTGCCGAATATGTCGGGCGGAATCACCATGGTGTCCATGGCCTTGATGAAGCTGTCGGTGCTCAGGTTGGGACCCGCCTTCTGGGCCGCCTTGATGAAGGCGTCGATGGCGTTGTAGCCGTAGACCGAGAAGACGGTGGGGTCTTCATTGAACTTGGTCTTGTACTTGTTGGCCCAAAAGCGGATGGGCTGGCTGGCTTCATCCAGGTAGGGGTGTTGCACCGTCATGGTGGCGTACAGCCCGTCCATGGGCTTGCCGCCCAGCTTGTGGATGAGGTCAGTGTAGGCGGCGCTGGAGCCCAGGAAGGTAGGGTTGAAGCCCGTCTTGCGCGCCTCGCCAATCGTGCCGATGGTCTCGCGGATGATGGTGCCCAGGATCACGAAGTCGCATTCTGACGATTTCATCTTGGCGACCTGCGAGGAGAAGTCGGTGGCGCCGCGCTTGTACGAGGTCTTCTCGGTGAAGTCCATGCCCATGGACTTGAGTGCTGCCTCGCCGCCGCGCATCACCTCCAGGCCAAACTCATCGTCCTGGTAGATGGTGCAGATCTTCTTGGCGCCTTTTTCCTTGATGAGCTTGGGGGCGGCCAGGCGGATCTGGTCGTAGTAAGTGGCGGCAAACGAATACTTGAGCTTGTGGGAGGGCTCGTACATTTCGCGCGCGGCCGTCACGGGGAAGAAGTTGATCACGTTCTTGCTGAACTGCACGGGCATGGCCGCCAGGTTCTGCGCCGTGCCGATGTGCGCGATCATCATGAAGATCTTGTCTTGGTTGACGAGCTTCTGCGCGGCCAGCACGGCTTTCTTGGGGTCGTAGCCCGAGTCTTCCACCTTCAGGTCGAGCTTGCGACCGTTCACGCCGCCTTGCTCGTTGGCCTCGTCCACGCGCAGCATCATGCCCAGCCGAACCTGCTTGCCAAACCCCGCCAGCGGGCCCGACAGATCCTGGATGGAGCCCAGCGTGATGGTGTCCTTGCTCACGCCCTGGCTGGGCTGCGCCTGGGCGGAGGCACCGGCCATGGCCACGAGGGCCAGCGCGGCGATGTGATGAAACTTCATGGCACGTCTCCTTCGGTTGGATCGAAACAAAAACGATCGCTCGTTATAGAACGATGCCCGGGGTGGGGCACCAGCACTTTCCCTATCCTGATGGGCGTGGCCTGTGGTTGCTTGCCGCGCGCGCCTACCGGTACATGGCCTCGATCTGGGGCGCGTACTTCTGCTGCACCAGCTTGCGCTTGAGCTTCATGGTGGGCGTCAGCTCTTCATCCTCGGCCGTGAGCTGGGTGTCGAGCAAGAAGAACTTCTTGATCTGCTCCACACGCGCGAACTTGGTGTTGACGCGGTCGATCTCGCCCTGGATCAGCTCCTGAACCTCGCGCGTGCGGGTAAGGCTGGCGTAGTTGGAGAACGGTACGTCGTGGTCCTGCGCATACTTTTCCACGTTCTCCTGGTCGATCATGATGATCACCGTGAGGTAGGGCAGCTTGTCGCCAATGACCACCGCATCGGTGATGTACGGGCTGAACTTGAGCTCGTTCTCCAACTCGCTGGGCGTGATGTTCTTGCCACCCGCCGTGATGATGATGTCCTTCATGCGGTCGGTGATGCGCAGGTAGCCGTCCGCATCGATCAGCCCCACATCGCCCGTGTGCAGCCAGCCGTCGGGGTCGATGGTTTCGGCCGTCTTCTCCGGCTGGTTGAGGTAGCCCTTGAACACATTGGGGCCGCGCACCAGGATCTCGCCGGTGGCGGGGTCGATGCGCACCTCGTTGTAGCTGGCTGCTGGGCCAATGGAGCCAGGTTTGATGCGGGTGGCGGGCACGCCCGTGGAAGCGCCACAGGTCTCGGTCATACCCCACACCTCCAGCATGGGCACGCCCAGCGCCAGGTACCACTTCACCAGCTCGGGCGAGATGGGGGCTGCCCCCGTGACGAGGAAGCGGGCGCGGTGGATGCCGATGAGCTTGCGCACATTGTTCAGCGCCAGAAAGCGCGCGAGCATGAACTGCGCCTTCAGCAGGCCACCCACTGGCTCGCCCGCCAGCACGCGGTCTGCAATGCGAGTGCCCACGCCAATCGACCAGGCATAGGCCGCCTGCTGCATGCGCGTGGATTCCTTCAGGGCAATCATCACACCCGAATAGAACTTCTCCCACACCCGCGGCACGGCGGTGAACACCGTGGGTGCAATCTCGCGCACGTTTTCGGGCACGGTGTCGGGGTTCTCCACAAAGTTCAGGCGCGCGCCGGTGTAGAGCGAGAAGTATTCACCGCCCATGCGCTCAGCGATGTGACACAGCGGCAGAAAACACATGGTCTCATCCGCCTCGCTGCGCGAGATGAGTGTGTTGTAGCCGCGCACGGTGTAGGTGAGCGCGCCGTGTGTGTGCATGGCGCCCTTGGGCTTGCCGGTGGTGCCGGAGGTGTAGACCAGAATGGCCAGGTCTTCGGGGCGGCAGGCCTTGACGCGCTGCATCAGTGCGTCGGGGTGTTGTGTGTTCCACGCGCGGCCCAACTCGCGCAGGTTCGCAAGGCTCAACACATCGGGGTCGTCCAGGCTGCGCAAGCCCTCCATGTCGAACACCACCACCTTGCGCAGCAGGGGCAGGTTGTTGCGCACTTCCAGCGCCTTGTCGAGCTGCTCGTCGTCTTCCACAAACAGCACGGTGGTGCGCGAGTCTTCACACAGGTAGTGCACCTGAGCCGCCGCATCGGTGGGGTAGATGCCGTTGGCCACGCCGCCGCAGCTGAGCACGGCCAGGTCGGCCAGCACCCATTCGATGTTGGTGTTGGACAGGATGGACGCGCATTCACCCGGCGCAAACCCTAGCGACATCAGGCCGCCCGCGATCTCTCGCACGGCCTCGGCTGTCTGGTCCCAGGTCCAGCTCTTCCAGATGCCCAGCTCCTTCTGGCGCATCCACACGCGCGGGCCGCGCTCGGCCACGGCGTTCCAGAACATGGCGGCGATGGTGTCACCTGCCAGCACGTCGGTGCCTGCGGGCTGGATGTGATCGAGGTCCCAGAGATTGCTCATGTTGTCCTCACCGCCATGTCTTCTTCTTTTTCCACCGCCGCTCGCCGCGCACGCCTTCATCCTTCATGCCGAGGTAGAACTCCTTGATATCGTCCTTTTCGCGCAGGCGTTCGCAGCTGTCTTCCATCACGATGCGGCCGTTCTCCAGCACGTAGCCGTAGTCCGATGCATTGAGCGCCATGTTGGCGTTCTGCTCCACCAGCAGGATGGTGGTGCCGCGCTCGCGGTTGATGCGCACCACGATCTCGAAGATCTCCTTGGTGAGCTTGGGGGAGAGGCCCAGGCTGGGCTCGTCCAGCAGGATGAGTTCGGGGTTGGCCATGAGCGCGCGCGAGATGGCCAGCATCTGCTGCTGCCCGCCCGAGAGCAGGCCCGCATCCTGCGCGGCGCGCTCCTTGAGGATGGGGAAGTAGCCGAACACGGTCTCGATGTCGCGCGCCACTGCGTCCTTGTCGGCGCGGGTGTAGGCGCCCATCAGCAGGTTGTCGCGCACAGACAGTAGCGGGAACACCTCGCGCCCCTCGGGCACATGCATCAGTCCCCGGCGCACGATGGCGGCCGGGTCGTTGGCGGTGATGTCGGCGCCCTGGAATTCGATGGAGCCCTTGCGCGGGTCGATGATGCCGCTGATGGTCTTGAGGATGGTGGTCTTGCCCGCCCCGTTGCTGCCCAGCACGGCGGCGATTTCGCCGCACCGCACCTGCAGGCTTACGCCCCGGATGGCCTTGATGGGGCCGTAGGCGCTCTCCACGTTCTGCAGGCGCAGCAGGGGCTGGTCGGCGGCGCTGGCTGCCGGGCTGGTGGCGGGGGTGGACAGCACGGCGCTCATGTGCGGACTCCCATGCTGGAACCCGCTGGGCGGCGCAGGTTGCTCACATCGTCGATGGTGCCCAGGTACGCCTCGATCACCCCAGGATGCGTTTGAACCTCGCGCGGCGTGCCCATGGCCACCACCTCGCCCTGGTTCATGGCCAGCACGCGGTCGGACACCTTGGAGACCAGCGACATATCGTGTTCCACCATCAGCACCGTGATGCCCAGCTCGTGCTGGATGTCCTGGATCCAGAAGGCCATGTCGTCGGTCTCCTCCACGTTCAGTCCCGACGAAGGCTCGTCGAGCAGCAGCAGCTGCGGCTCGGTGCACAGGGCGCGGGCCAGCTCCACCACCTTGCGCACTCCGTAGGGCAGGCCAGCCACCATGGTGTCGCGGTAGTGCTGCAGGTCGAGAAAGTCGATGATCTGCTCGGCCTTTTCGCGCGCCAGGATTTCCCCTTCGCGCACCTTGCGGGTGAAAAACATCTCGGCCCACAGGCTGCTGTGCTGCTGGGTGTGGCGGCCGATCAGCAGGTTGTGCAGCACGCTGGCATGCTCAAACAGCTCGATGTTCTGGAAGGTGCGCGCAATGCCCAGGCCCGCCACCTTGTGCGGCGGCTGGTCGGTGAGCGGCAGCATGGCGCCGCCGGGGCCCGCATAGGCAATGGTGCCGGTGGTGGGCGTGTAGATGCGGCTGATAAGGTTGAACACCGTGGTCTTGCCCGCGCCGTTGGGGCCGATGAGGGTGAACACCTCGCCGCGCCGCACGTCAAAGCTCACGTTGTTGACGGCCAGCACGCCGCCAAAGCGGACGCTCAAGTTCTGGGCCGAAAGCAGGACTTCGTTGGTCATCTCTGTCATTTCAACCTGTCGGATTTTTGGAAAGACTTCTGCCGCTTGAACAGGCCCTTGCGATAGAACGGGAACATCTGCAGCCAGGTGCGCACCTTGAGCCAGCGGCCATACAGGCCCATGGGCTCGAACAGCACGAAGGCGATCAGCACCGCGCCATACACCACAGCCTGCAACCCAGGTGCCTGGCCGATGGCTGCGGGCAGAAAGTCCTTGCTCAGCGAGATGAGCTGGGGCATTGAGATGAGGAAGATCGCGCCCAGGAACGCACCGTGCACCGAGCCCAGGCCGCCGATCACGATCATGAGCAGCAGGTCGATGGACTGCAGGATGTTGAACTGGTCCGGCGAGATGAATTGCAGCTTGTGGGCATACAGCGCGCCACCGATGCCTGCGAGCGCGGCCGAGAGCGAGAACGACAGCGTCTTGTAGCGCGCGAGGTGGATACCCATGCTCTGTGCCGATATCTCTGAATCACGGATGGCGACAAACGCCCGGCCGGTGGGCGAGCGCAGCAGGTTCAGGATGGCGAGGGTGCTGACCACCGCAATCACCAGGCATAGAAAGTAGAACGACTCCGTGGTCTCGAACGAGTAGCCCGCGATCTGTGGCGGCACCAGGTGCTTGCCCGAGTTGCCCCCCGTTACCGATTCCCAGCGCGCAAACACTTCTTCCACAATGAACCCGAACGACAGCGTGGCCATGCCCAGGTAGATGCCCTTGACGCGCAGCGCGGGCAGGCCCACCACGACGCCCACAGCGGCCGAAAGCCCCGCCGCGCAGGCCAGCGACAGTGCAAACGGCCAGCCCATGCCCGTGAGCACCGCCTGCGTGTACGCGCCCACCCCCAGAAACGCCGCATGCCCCAGCGAGAACAGCCCCGTGAAGCCCGCCAGCAGCATCAGCCCCAGGCCCACGATGGAGTAGATGAGCACAAAGGTGAGCTGGGCCAGCCAGTACTCAGGCGCAACCCAGGGCGCGGCGGCGAGGGCCAGGCACAGCAGGCCGTACCAGAACACATGGCCGCCATGCTTGGCGAGGCGGATGTCTTGCTCGTATGAAGTCTTGAAGAGAAAGCGCATGGGTCAGACTTTCTTTCTCAGCTTCTCGCCGAACAGTCCATTCGGTTTGACCATCAGCATGATCAGCACCACGATGTACGCCGCCGTGTCCTTGAAACCATCGGGCAGATAGAAGCCCGAGAGCGACTCCACGATGCCGATCACCAGCCCTCCCACAATGGCGCCCGGCAGGCTGCCAAAGCCGCCCACCACCGCAGCCGGAAACGCCTTGAGCCCGATGAAACCCATGTTGGCATGCACAAAGGTGATGGGCGCCAGCAGCAGCCCGGCCACCGCCGCCACCACCGCCGCCAGCCCCCAGGCCAGGCCGTTGAGCCGCTGCACCGGGATGCCCATGTAGTAGGCCGCCAACTGGTTCTGGGAGGCGGCCTGCATCGCAATGCCCAGCTTGCTGTAGCGGAACATCGCAAATAGCAGCACACACAGCACGCCCGTGGCGCCGATCACCACCAGCTGCTCGGCGCTGACCACCAGCTCGCCCAAGCGCAGGGACTGGTCCTTGTAGGGCACGGGCAGCGTGTGCGTGTCGGTGCCGATGTTGGGGATCATGGTGACCAGGCCGCGCAGCACGTAGCCAATGCCGATGGTGAGCATGACAATCGAGAACGCGGGCTGGCCGAGGATGGGGCGGATCACCGCGCGCTCGACCAGCACGCCGAACAGCCCCATGGCCGCGATGCTGGCCAGCACCGCCACCCAGAAGGGAAAACCCAGCACGGTCATCAGCGCCAGGCCGCAGAACGCGCCGAGCATCATGAGTTCGCCCTGCGCAAAACTCACGGTTTCGGTGGCTTTGTAGATGAGGACAAAGCCCAGCGCGATCAGCCCGTAGATGCACCCCTGGGAGACACCGCTGATCAACAGTTGCACAAATTGCACCCTGGCTCTCCAGAAGATTTTTACAAAGCGGTTGCTTTGCATAAATAATGGTGACGGCGACCGCTGCTTACCGCACTCGGGGCTAACCCTGATGGGGTGGGGTGATCGGGTAGCGGCGGATATTGACCCAGCGCCCACACCCGCGCAATAGGAGTTACGTCGGGTGCAAATGACCCGCCCACAGGAGAGCCCCATGTCCGTAGAGGTGGAAACGCAAGGCCGTGTCACGCTGGTGACACTGCACAGGCCCGATGTGCGCAACGCGGTGGATGCAAACACGGCACAGGCCTTGCACGCAGCATTTGTCGCGTTCGACCAGGACGCGCAGGCAGACGTGGCCGTGTTCCATGGAGCAGGCGGGCATTTCTGTTCGGGCTGGGATCTGCAATCGGGCGCGCGTTTGCTGGCCGACGGTGTGGCGGCCGAGGCGCTGGCGCAATCGCTCGATTTCGCGGCCGATGCGGTCCACCCACTCGGGCCGATGGGACCGAGCCGGTTGCAGCTGACCAAGCCTGTGATCGCCGCGATTGAAGGTGCCGCCGTGGCAGGCGGCATGGAGCTGGCGCTGTGGTGCGACCTGCGCGTGATGGCCGAGGACGCGTACATGGGCGTGTTCTGCCGCCGTTTTGGTGTGCCCTTGATCGACGGCGGCACCGTGCGGTTGCCGCGGCTGATCGGCCTGTCGCGCGCGCTGGACCTGATCCTCACCGGTCGCAAGGTCGATGCGGCCGAGGCTTTGCATATGGGGTTGTGCAACCGCGTGGTGCCGCCCGGCCTGTCGCTGGAGGCCGCGCTGGCCTTGGCACGCCAATTGGCCGACTTCCCGCAGGCCACACTGCGGGCCGACCGGGCCAGCGCGCTGGCGGGTGAGGGCTTGCCACTCTCGCAGGCGCTGCTGCAGGAGTGGTCAGGCGGGCGCGAATGCCTGGCCGAGGCCTTGCGCGGTGCCGCCCGGTTTGCGTCCGGGCAGGGGCGCCACGGTCAGTTTTAGGTCAAAATGGCCTCTAGCGCTTATCTGGCAAGCGCTAGCAGCTATAAAAAAAGGAGTGCAGGCGAGGACGCCCCCTTTCTGCATCCCGGCCCGATTCCCGAGGAGACCCATGAGCAAAACCACACCCCCCACGCCACAGGCGTTCGAGCCCGCGTTCATCGCCGGGCTGAAGTCCATCTTTGAAGAGAAGATTGTGTTCAACCAGGTGCTGGGCCTGAAGGTGACCGAGCTGCGGCCCGATGGCGTCACCGGTCGCATCGACATGAAGCCCGACCTGGTGGGCCACTATGCCTACAACCGCGTGCACGGTGGCGTGATCAGCGCGGGGCTCGACGCCATGGGCGGGCTGGCTGTGATGGCCGCCATTGGCGCCAAACACATGGACGAGCCGCCCGAGCAGCGCCTGCACCGCTTCGCGAAGCTAGGCACCATCGATTTGCGCATCGACTACTTGCGCCCCGGCATCGGCAGCCACTTCGAGCTGCGTGCCCAGGTGCTGCGCCTGGGCTCGCGCGTGGCCACCACGCGCATGGAGTTTCTCGGGCCGGACGGGCAGATCATGTCGGCAGGCGCTGCCGCTTACATCGTGTCGTAGTTTCGCGCTCCAGGCAGGGGACAGCAAGGCGGCATCAAGGCTGAGAATGTTTGGTGCTGCAAGCCTTGCAAGCGCATGCTACGCATGAACCGTTTGGTTACCGTTCTTGCGTAACGAAGGCATCTTTGAGAGCGCGCGTTGCCTAGCATGGGGCCTCTTTTCTAGGAGATCTGATGGCCGTGCAAAACCCCTTCTTTGGCAAGCGTGAACCCGAATCCTTCCAACCGCGCCACAGTGCCAGCGCATCGTCCGTGCTGGGCAATGCGTCTGCCAGCCAGGCGGCCGCATCACAGGCAACCGCCACCAGCCAGGCTGTGCCTCCCACGCCCTCGGCGGCGGATTCGTCGGGCAGCAAACTCACTGTAGGCCCCAACATCAAGCTCAAGGGCGTGGAGATCACCGATTGCGACACCCTGGTGGTGGAAGGCACGGTAGAGGCCACCATGGATTCACGCGTGATCCAGATCTCGCAGAACGGCGCCTTCAAGGGCTCGGCAGAGATCGACATCGCCGAAATCCACGGCGAGTTCAGCGGCACGCTCACCGTGCGCCAAAAGCTCGTCATCTACAGCACCGGCAAGGTTAACGGCAAGATCCGCTACGGCAAACTGGTGGTGGAAGAGGGCGGACAGCTGGCGGGCGAGATCAACGCGGGCATTGGTGCCACGGCGGGCGCTGCGTCGACCGCCCCCGGCGTGCAGCGCACGGCTGCGCCAGTGGCGCGTTCCGAGCCCGCAGCGCTTGCAGCCTGACGTACGGGCGCCCCTGTGGGTGTGAACCGCAGGGTCTGGCGCACCGGCCCGGCCTGGCTGGCCCTCTAGGAGCCGCCGCGCGCCCGCCTGCAATGCGGCGGTTGCGTCATCTCCACGCCTACCTTGATGGGGTGGTGCGCACCCTGCACGGTGTTGGTACGCTGCACGCTTCTCTTGCGGTGCATCAGTCCAACACCATGTTGCGGTTTTCTCGTTTCTCCACTGTATTGGCTTGCCGCTCTGTGGCTGTGGTCGGCGTGTGCCTTGCATTACTGCCCCTGGGCAGCGTGGCCCAGCCAGACACGCCGGCGCAGGTGCGCAAGCTCCGCGCTGCACCCACGCAGGCTGCAACCACGCTGCCGCATGCAGCTGCGGCGCGCGCGTCCGCCGCCAGCCCGGTGCCCGGGCTGTCGATTCCGTTTGTGGATGCCCATGTGCATCTGAACGATGTACCGATGCAGCTCGCGCTGATGCAGCGATGGGGCGCCACGCACGCAGTCGTCTTCTGGGGTGGACGCAGCAGCAATGACTCGGTGGCGGAGGCCGCGCGCCAGCACCCGGGTGTGCTGATCCCGTTTGCGTCAATCTCGCCGGAGCGCACGGCCTACCGGCCGCAGTGGGAAGACGACAGCCCTGCGCTGCTCAAGCAGCTGGACGAGTTGCTCGCCACTGGGCTCTTCAAGGGCATCGGGGAGATTTCGGCAGTGCATTTCCCGTCCAGCGGCTTTGCGGAGACGGATTTCGGCGTACTGGGGCCGATGATGACGGGCATCATGGATCTCGCGCGCAAGTACAAGGTGCCCGTGATGCTGCATGTGGAATCCACCCGCATTGCCGAGCTCGAGCAGCTGCTGCACCGCTATGCCGATGTACCGGTGATCTGGGCGCACGGCGGCTACACACCGCTGTTCTTGGCACGGCGCATGCTGGAGCGCCACCCCAACCTCTTCTACGAACTGAGCGCGCGCACCTGGCCGCACCACCCGCGCTCGCCGGACTACACGCTCTTGCGCGACGGGGAGCGCGTCTGGCCCGAATGGCTGCAGCTCATCGAGGCCATGTCCACACGGTTCTTGGTGGGCACGGACGCCAGCCACCGCTCTGCGGCCAGCGACGAGATGAAGTACGCCAGTGTGCAAAACCTGCTGGCGCAGCTGAAGCCCGGTGCGCGCGAGCAGGTGGCCAGCGGCACCTTGCTGGGGCTGGTGGGCGCAGGTGCAGTGCCGCGTCCCAGCCCGACGGACGCACCTGCGCAGTAGCGCCCTCAGGGATTGTCGGCAGTGCGGCGTGGCACGGGCCGTGGCCGACCCTTGTCGTCAATGGCCACATAGGTCAGCCGCGCCTCCGTCACCTTCACGTATTGCCCCTGGGCGGAAAAACGCTCGGCATACACCTCCACCTCCACGGTGACCGAGGTATTGCCCACGCGCGTAATGGCAGAGAAGAATGACAGGATGTCCCCCACGCGCACGGGCTGCTTGAAGATGAATTCGTTGACGGCGACAGTGGCCATGCGGCCCTGGATGTAGCGGGCGGGCAGCACAGAGCCCGCCAGGTCCACCTGCGCCATCACCCAGCCGCCGAAGATGTCGCCATTGCCATTGGTGTCCGCCGGCATGGGGATGACCTTGAGCACCAGTTCCTTGTCGGTGGGCAATGCGGCGGGGGGCGGGCTGAAAATGGCAGACATGGGCACAATCCGGGTAGAAAAACGAACCGGATTGTCTCTCATGCGCCGCTCTGGCGAAGCCCTCCCATCCCCATCCGCCCCCGGCGCCGCCACTGCATCGGCCTCCGCGACAGCGCAATCCGACTGGTCCACGCTGGGCCGGCTCTTTCCCTACCTCTGGCAGTACAAGTGGCGTGTGCTGGCCGCACTGGCCTTCATGGTGGGGGCCAAGCTGGCCAATGTGGGCGTGCCCCTGCTGCTGAAAAACCTGGTGGATGCCATGAGCATCAAGCCCGGCGACCCCACGGCGGTGCTGGTGGTGCCGGTGGGGCTTCTGCTGGCGTACGGGCTGCTGCGCCTGTCCACCTCTCTGTTCACCGAGCTGCGCGAGCTGGTCTTCTCGCGCGCCACGCAGGGCGCCACGCGCAGCATTGCGCTGGCCACCTTCCAGCACCTGCATGCGCTAAGCCTGCGGTTTCACCTGGAGCGCCAAACCGGCGGCATGACGCGCGACATCGAGCGCGGCGTGAAGGGCATCGAGTCGCTTATCTCGTATTCGCTCTACAGCATCGTGCCCACCCTGATCGAGGTGGCGCTGGTGCTGACCATCCTGGCCGTGAAGTTCGACGCCTGGTTTGCCTGGATCACCATCGCCGCGCTGGGTTTGTACATTTTGTTCACCGTCACGGTGACCGAGTGGCGCACCAAGTTCCGGCGCGAGGCCAACGAGCTCGATTCCGCCGCCCACACCAAGGCCGTCGATTCGCTGCTGAACTACGAAACCGTCAAGTATTTCAACAACGAGGCCTTCGAGGCCCAGCGCTACGACGAGAGCCTGGACCGCTACCGCCGCTCGCGTATCAAGGCACAGTTCACGCTGTCGCTGCTCAACACCGGGCAGCAGTTCATCATCGCCACGGCCCTGGTGGCCATGCTGTGGCGTGCCACGCAGGGTGTGGCGGCCGGCACGATGACGCTGGGCGACCTGGTCATGGTGAATGCCTACATGATCCAGCTGTACATCCCGCTCAACTTTCTGGGCGTGATCTACCGCGAGATCAAGCAGAACCTGACCGACCTGGACAAGATGTTCACCCTGCTCGACCGCGAGCGCGAGGTGGCGGACGCGCCCGGCGCCCAGCCGCTGGCGGGCCTGGACCAGCCCACCGTGCGCTTCGAGGACGTGCACTTTGCCTACGAGCCCAAGGCGGGTCGAACCATCCTGCAGGGAGTGAGCTTTGAGATCCCGGCGGGCAAGACGGTGGCCGTGGTAGGGCCGTCCGGATCGGGTAAGAGCACGCTGGCGCGGCTGCTGTTTCGCTTCTATGACATTCAGCAGGGCCGCATCACCATAGCGGGCCAGGACATCCGCAGCGTGACGCAGGGCAGCGTGCGGCAGGCGATTGGCATCGTGCCGCAGGACACGGTGCTCTTCAACGACACCGTGGCCTACAACATCGCCTACGGCCGCCCTGGCGCTACGCAGGAAGAGATCGAATCCGCCGCCCGCGCCGCGCGCATCCACGACTTCATTGCGTCCACGCCCAAGGGCTACGCCACCATGGTGGGCGAGCGGGGGCTCAAGCTCTCGGGCGGTGAGAAGCAGCGCGTGGCGATTGCGCGCACCTTGCTCAAGAACCCGCCCATCCTGATTTTTGACGAGGCCACCAGTGCGCTGGACTCCGCCAACGAACGCGCCATCCAGGCCGAGCTGCAAGGTGTGGCGCAGAACAAGACCACGCTGGTGATTGCGCACCGCCTGTCCACGGTGGTGGATGCGCACGAGATCCTGGTCATGGACGCGGGCCGCATCATTGAGCGCGGCACGCACGCGCAGCTGTTGGCTACCGGCGGCCGATACGCAAGCATGTGGTCCTTGCAACAGGAAGGCCCCCCTGAGTCGCCTGCGGCGCCTTCCCCCTGAGGGGGACGACACCTTCGCTGCGGGGCGGCCCTTGCTAGGCGTCTCTCGCCGGGACTGCGCCAGTTTTACCCGCTCTGCGCGGAGGTCGGCGGCGCGGTCTGCACTGCTCTTGTTCTCGCAGATTTTTATTGTTGATATTGAACTGACTCATGAAGCCCGTCCTTCTTGCCCTCATGTTTTTGTCTGAAGAGCACATCGCCCAGATGGCCCAGACCTTTGAAGTGATCTACGCGCCCGATGCATCGCAAGCCGCCACCGCCATCGCGCAGCACGGCGGCCGCGTGCGCGTGGTGCTCACCATTGGCGCGGTGGGCCTGAGCCCGGCGCAGATCGATGCGCTGCCTGCGCTCACGCTGATTTGCGCGCTGGGCGCGGGCTACGAAAACATCGCCGTGGCGCATGCCAAGGCGCGCGGCATTGTGGTGGCCACCGGTGCGGGCACCAACGACGACTGCGTGGCTGACCACACCTGGGGCCTGCTGATTGCGGCGCAGCGCCGCATCCTGCCGCTGGACAAGGCCACCCGCGCAGGCATTTGGCGCACCGCTTTGCCGCTGCCGCCCAACGTGTCGCACAAGCGCCTGGGCATCATCGGCCTGGGCACCATCGGCAAGAAGATCGCGCAGCGCGCGCTGGGCTTCGAGATCGAAGTGGGCTACCACAACCGCAGGGCGCGCACCGATGTGCCTTACCGCTACTTTGCCGATGTGGCGGCGCTGGCCGAGTGGGCGGACTTCCTGGTCGTTGCCACGCCGGGCGGCGCGGGCACCCGGCACCTGGTCAACGCCGACGTGCTGAACGCGCTGGGCCCGCGCGGCGTGGTGGTCAACATCGCGCGCGGCAGCGTGATCGACACCTCCGCACTGGCCGCCGCGCTGCGCGAAGGCCGCCTTGCCGCCGCAGGGCTGGACGTGTACGAGAGCGAGCCCTTGCCCCCCGCCGAGCTTCTGGACCTGGACAACGTGGTGCTCACGCCGCACGTGGCGGGCTGGTCGCCCGAAGCGGTGCAGGCCTCGGTGGACCGCTTCATGGAAAACGCCCGTCGGCACCTGGCGGGCGAAGTGCCGGTGTCGCCGCTCTAGAATTCACTCGTTAAAAATGGAATCTAGCGCATACTGCATAAGCGCTGATAGCTATAAAAATTGAAGCTATGGAGGGCGAGCGTGGACTTAAAAGCCTTGCAGATGCGGTTGCGCGAATTTGCTGCTGCGCGTGATTGGCAACCTTTTCACTCGCCCAAGAACTTGGCGATGGCCTTGATGGTCGAGGCCGCGGAGTTGCTGGAACTGTTTCAGTGGCTGACCACCGAGCAATCGAACACGCTTACGCGCCACTCAGCAGACAAGGAACATGTGGGCGATGAAATTGCCGATGTTTTGCTGTATCTGTTGCAGCTGGCGGACTACACGGGTGTGGATGTGGAAGAGGCCGTGGAACGCAAACTGCGCAAGAACGCTCAGAAGCACCCAGCCAAGCATGCAGAGAGGGCGGCGCCAGGTCCGAAAGGGCATTTACTCATTGATTGGGAAAACGTGCAGCCACGCGCTGAAGAGCTGCGCAAGCTGGTGCCCGAGGGAACCGATGTCTGGCTGTTCCATGGGCCCAAGCAGAAAGTAGACGCTTCGAGCCACCGCTTAGCGTACGGCGCCAGCAGAGTCACGCTGATTCCCCGGCCAGACGTGGCCAAGAAGAACGCCCTGGATTTTCAGCTGAGCTATTACATCGGCTACATCTCTGCCCGCTGGCCGAAAGAGCGGTTCGTTGTGGTGTCGAATGACACAGGATTTGACCCGATGCTGGAGCATGCGCGCGAGTTGGGGTTTGATGCGAAGCGGTGTGAGGTGCGAAGACCGCAGCCCGTAGCCAAGCCGATAGCAAACCCTGGGAAGCCGCCCCCGGGCTCCGCGCCTGCTGCGCGAACACAGTCCGCGTTCACGGCGGTGAATGCGGCCTTGGTCAGCCAGGTCGCTGAGAGCGCAAGCTCAAACCTTCGGTTCATTGCCATCGCCGACCGCCCGCGTGAAGAGGCCGCAGTGCTGGAATATTTCCGCCTTTTCATTCCGAAGGACCTCGAGGATACGGATGCACTTGCCCGGAGCGCTTGGACGCTGCTGCTAGATCGCGGCGATCTTCTTGCCCCACACGTCGAGCCATCCGTTCTTTCCTGGGCCGACCGGTCCCCCGCGCCCGAGGCGGCAGAAGTTAACGTTACCTCTCCGACACCCCTTGCCCCCGCTAAGCCCGCTATCGCGCCCTATGGTGGGCAAAGCAAAGTGCGTCCCGCCAAGAAGGCGCTCCCCGCGCCACCCGGCAGCTCCATCGCCCAGAATGCCACTCGCCAAGAAGTCCAACGACTGGGGAAGGCTCTGCAAACCATACCCTCCGCGCAACGGCCAGCGAACAAGGAGGCATTGATGGCGTGGCTTCAGAGCTATCTTGGAGAGATAGGCACTGTGTCGTCCCGGGTCGTCCATGCGCTGGCGCAGTTGCAGGCGCAAAAGCATGTTGTGATCGAGGGGGAAAAGGTGCGCTATTCGCCGAAGGTGCAGGCCGTCTCTCAGGCTGATGCGTTAACGAAGCCCGCGGCCCCTGCCAAAAAAGCGGCGTCGCAGGTGAAGGCAGTCCCTGGTCAGCCCACCGCAGCGCAGATCGCCCTCGCCGTGATCGCCAGTCTGAAGAAGATGCCCGAAAACAAGCCCACGCGCCGCGTGGGCCTGCTCAAGTTCATAGAGACCCACTCCAGCAAGGCGGCCGACCCTAAGGCCATGGCGCAGCGCGTTTGTGCGCTGCTTGAGGCTCGCAACGACGTGGCCGATGCCGTCGGCAAGCAAGGGATCATTTATCCGAAATTGCAAGTAAAAAGAGCTTCCAGCGCTTGACCAAAAAACGCTGGAAGCTCCTGATTCAATAGCGTTGACTTACTTCCGCGCTGCAATCGCCTTCTCGGCCATGTTCACCAGGTCCGCGCCAATCTGGCTCTTCCACTTGTCGTACACGGGGCGGGTGGCCTTGACGAAGGCGGCGCGCTCGTCGGCGCTCAGCTGCGTCACCGTCACGCCGTTGGCGGCGATGTCCTTGAGCAGGGGCTTGTCGGCCTCGACCACGCCCTTGCGAGCGATGGCGATTTCTTCCTTGCCGGCGTCGATGGCGGCCTGCTTCACGATCTCGCGGTCGGCGGGCGTCCAGCTGTTCCAGATGTCCTTGTTCACGACAAAGATCAGCGGGTCGTTCACGTAGCCCCACAGCGTGATGTGCTTTTGCGCCACGCTGTGCAGCTTGGCGGCGGTGAAGATGGACAGCGGGTTCTCTTGCCCATCCACCGCGCCGCTGGCAAAGGCGGGCTGTGCGTCGGCCCAGCTCATCTGCGTCGGATTGGCGCCCAGGGCGGTGAAGGTGTCCAGGAACAGTGGCGAGCCCACCACGCGGATCTTCAGGCCCTTTAAGTCTTCAGGGCTCTTGATGGCCTTCTTGGAGTTGGAGATTTCGCGGTAGCCGTTCTCGCCCCAGGCCAGGGGCACCACGCCGGCCTTGTCCAGCGTGGCGAAGATGCTCTTGCCCACCTCCCCCTGCGTCACGGCGTCCACGGCGGCGTAGTCGGGGAACAGGAACGGCAGCGAGAACAGGTTGAGCTGCTTGACCTGCGGCGACCAGTTGATGGTGGAGCCCACGGCCATGTCGATCACGCCCTGGCGCAGCGCGCTGAACTCGCGCGTCTGGTCGCCCTGGATCAGCGACACGCCGGGGTACAGCTTGATGTTGATGCGGCCATTGGTGCGCTCGCGCACCTTGTTGGCCCACAGCTCGCCGCCCTTGCCCCAGGGGAAGGCGGTGCCCAGCACCAGCGACATGCGGTACTCGCTCTTGTACGCCGTCTGGGCCATGGCAGCGGGCGCGGTGAAGGCCAGGGCGGCCGCAGCGGCCACGGCCGAGGTGAGGAAGGTGCGCAGTTTCATGGTGTGTCTCCAGTCAATGTTGTGGATGGGAAGGGAAAAGGAAAAACGAAAGGAAACCAGGTGGGTGGATCACGCTCAGTACCCCAGCCGCTGCGGTAGCCACAGCGCAAGCTGCGGCCAGACGACCACCGCCAGCATGACCACGCACATGGCCACCAGCAGCCAGCCCACCCAGCGCGAGGTCTGCTCGATGCGCACACCCGCGATGCGGCTCGACACCATCAGGTTGACGGCCATGGGCGGGGTGAACTGGCCCAGCGCCACATTCAGCGTGAGCAGTACGCCGAACCACACCGGATCCCACTGGTAGTGCTGCATGATGGGCAGCATCAGCGGCACAAAGATGAGAAAGATGGAGATGCCGTCCAGGAACATGCCGGTGACGATGAGCAGCAAGATCAGCATCGCCAGCACGCCGTATTCGCCCAGGCCCGACCCGACGATGGCGCGCGTGATGGGGTCGATGACGCCCAGCGTGGATAGCGAGAACGCAAAGATGCCCGCCAGCGACACCACCAGCAGGATCACCGCCGACAGCTCGCCCGATTCGCGCAGGATGGGAAACAGGTCGCGCACGCCAATCGTGCGGTGCACCACCATGCCCACGAACAGGCCATAGAAAACGGCCACCACGGCCGCCTCGGTGGGCGTGAACCATCCGGCGCGCATGCCGCCCAGGATCAGTACCGGCGCCGCCAGGCCCCACGATGCCTCGCGCAGGCTTTTCCAGAACGGCGGGCGGGGCAGGTGGGCCTCGTTCGCACCCATGCCGTGGCGCCGCGCCAGCCACACGGCCGGCACGATGAGCGCCAGCCCGGCAAGGATGCCGGGGACCATGCCAGCCGCAAACAGCGCGGGCACCGAGGCGCCCGGCACCAGGACCGAATACACGATGAACGCGACGGACGGAGGAATCAGGATGTCGATGGACGCCGCCGCGCCCACCACGGCAGCCGAGAACGGCGCCGGATAGCCCGCGCGCGACATGGCCACGATCATGACCCCCCCCACGGCAGCAGCCGTCGCCGGGCCCGATCCAGAAATTCCGCCGAGGAACATGGCCACCGCCACCACCACCAGCGGCAGCATGCCGGGGCCGCGCCCTACGATGGACACCGCCAGGTTGACCAGCCTTAGCGCCACGCCTGAGCGGTCAAAGATCGACCCCACCAGCACGAACATCGGGATGGCCAGCAGCGGGTACTTGCCCAGGCCGGCATAGAAGTTCTGCGGCACGGCCAAAAGGCCAAACCACTGCGAATCGGCATTGGCCACCGCAATCGCGGCGGCGCCTGCCAGGCCCAGCGCGGCGCCGATGGGGACGCCCGCCAGCATCAGCGCGACAAACGCGGTGAAGAGCAGCGCGGCGGTCATGGCGCGGGGGCTCCGGCGGAGTCGCCCTCGGGGTAGCGCTTGCGGCGGCTGCGCAGCCCGTGGCCCACCGCGCGCAGCGTGATCAGCGCGGAGAAGACGGGCAGCCAGATCGAATACCACCACTGCGGTACGCCAATGCCGGGCGAGGTTTCGCCAAAGCGGAAGTCGTCCCACACCACGCGGGCGCCGAGCACGGTGATCAGCGCGAACAGCAGCGCCACCATCGCGGCGCCCAGCTGTGCCAGTGCGCGGCGGCGCTTTAGCGAGCCGCTTTCGCTGAAGAACTCGATGCGGATCTGCCGGTCGCGCGCCACGGCCGCCGAGCCGCCCACGAGCGCCAGCACGATCATGAGGAAGACCGATATCTCTTCCGTCCACGCGAAGGACGAGTTGGTGAAGTACCGCACCAGCACGTTGGCAAACGTGATGAGGGCCAAGGCAGCCATCACCAGCACCGTGAGCCAGTCTTCAATGCGCAGCGCGCGGGGTTCGTCAGGCGGGGCGATGGGCGCCGCGCCGGGTGCAGGCCCGGTGGGGGTGGGGGAGGACATGGGGGCGTCGGGGGCAGTCAGGAGATCAACAAACACAACAGCGGCAGCAGGTGCAGCGGCGGATGGGTGCGTTGTCGCTCGGCCGGGCGGTGTTGTGCACCAGGGGCGGGACGGCGCTGCGCCAGGGGTGGGGGGCAGCGCAGCGCATTATGCGGTGTCTTGCTATGCATGCACACCATTGGTGCAGTGCAGCAGGTTGCCCGCTGCGTGGGGTGGGCATCCCCCCTGCAGACTTCGGCGGCGCCACGGATAATGCGCCGATGGAAACCAAGTGGCTTGAAGATTTCGTCAGTCTTGCGGAAACGCGCAGCTTCAGCCGCTCCGCCCAATTAAGGCATGTGACCCAACCCGCGTTCTCCCGCCGCATCCAGGCCCTCGAAGCCTGGGCCGGCACCGACCTGGTGGACCGCAGCTCCTACCCCACCCGCCTTACGCCCGCAGGCAAAACCTTGTACGACCAGGCGCTGGAGATGCTGCAGGCGCTGCAGAACACCCGTGCCATGTTGCGCGCCCACACCAGCGCGGGCAAGGACATGATCGAGTTCGCCGTGCCGCACACGCTGGCGTTCACGTTCTTTCCGGCTTGGGTTTCCAGCCTGCATGACAAGTTCGGCCCCTTCAAAAGCCGGCTCATCGCACTGAACGTGCACGACGCCGTGATGCGGCTGGTGGAGGGAGGCTGCGACCTGCTGATTGCGTACCACCATCCATCGCAGCCCTTTCAGCTCGACGCCGACCGGTACGAGATGGTGAGCCTGGGCCAGGAGGTGCTGTCGCCCTACAGCAAGGCCGATGCCGACGGCCAGCCCGTGCACCGCCTTCCGGGCCGCGCAGGGCAGCCGCTGCCCTACCTGGGCTACGCGCCTGGCGCGTACCTCGGGCGCGTGACCGAACTGATCCTGAAGGAAGCCGGCACTCCCATCCACCTGGAGCGGGTGTACGAAACCGACATGGCCGAAGGCCTCAAGGCCATGGCGCTGGAAGGCCACGGCGTGGCCTTCTTGCCCCACAGCGCTGTGAAGAAGGAACTGCGCTCGCGCCGCCTCGTCAGCGCCGCCCCATCCGATGCCGAAGGCCTGCAGATGACGATGGATGTGCGCGCCTACCGCGAGAAGCCGACAGGCAAGGAAGCGCCCAAAGGCACGGCCCAGGCGCTGTGGACCTATCTGCAGGCGCAGGCCGGGTCATGCTAAGGGTAAATACGGATATAAAAAGCTTGCATAGTTGCGCGCCCAAACGGCATTGGAGTTTCACCGTAACGACACGTACAGTCTGCGCCATCGCCGGGTTGGTGACCGCAGCGTGTGCCTTGTGAACGCTGCGGTGGCACGAAGATTGCAAAACCCACCCATTCACTCACCGAGACACCACATGAAAGTTCAGCATTGGGGATTTGCCTGGGGCTTGCTGGCCCTGTGCTGCACCGGCGTGGCGTCGGCCCAGGGCGTGCTGGAGCGCATCACCGCGGGGGGCAAGCTGGTGATCGCCCACCGCGAGTCATCGGTACCTTTCTCGTACATCGACAGCGCATCCGGCAAGCCAGTGGGCTATGCCGTGGACCTGTGCCTGCGCCTGGCCGAGGTGGTGCGCAAGAAGACCGGCAAGAAGGACATGGAGGTGGAGTTCGTGGCCGTCACGCCTGCCAATCGCATCACCATGATCGAGCAGGGCAAGGCCGACATGGAATGCGGCTCCACCACCAACAATGCTGAACGCCGCCAGAAGGTCGCCTTCACCATTCCCCACTTCATCACTGGCGCCCGGCTGCTCGTCAAAACCGCCAGCCCCATCGACCGGGTGGAAGACCTGAACGGCAAGAAACTGGTGTCTACCAAGGGCACCACGCCCCTCAAGGCCGCCGACCAAGCCAATCGCGAGCGCCTGATGGGCATCACCATCGTCGAGGCGCCCGACCATGCCAAGGCGGTGGAGATGGTGGAAAAGGGCGAGGCCGACGCCTTTGTGATGGACGACGTGCTGCTGTACGGCCTGGCTGCCGGGCGGCCCGACCCCAAGGCGCTGAAGGTGGTGGGCCGCTTCATGACCACCGAGCCCCTGGCGATCATGCTGCCCAAGAACGACCCCGAGTTCAAAAAGCTCATCGACGAGGAGATGCGCCGCCTGATCACCAGCCGCGACATCTACCCTATCTATGACAAGTGGTTCAACAAACCCATCCCACCGAGCAACACGGTGCTGAACCTCCCGGTCAGCTACCTGTTGCGCGACTTCTGGAAATACCCTACGGACCAGGTTCCTTTCTGACTAACAATCCTGGTTTCGTGGTTCCCCGGTTTTGGAGTGTTCGGTCAGCCGGCCTTGTCGGCGTGGGCGGATCTCTAAAATAACCTCCCTCTTTTTTCGCTTTACACACAAGGAGATACCTATGAAGAAGCATTTGCTTGCGGTTGCCGTGACCGCCCTGGCTGCCAGCAGCGCATTCGCCCAGGCCAACGACACCCTGGCCAAGATCAAGGCCTCGGGCAGCGTGACGCTCGGTGTGCGTGAGTCTTCCGGTCTTTCCTACACGCTGGGCAACGGCAAGTTTGTGGGCTTCCACACCGAAATGGGCGAGATCGTGCTGGCCGACATCCAGAAGCAACTGGGCCTGGCTAAGCTGGACATCAAGTACCAGCCCGTCACCTCGCAAAACCGTATTCCCCTGGTGACCAACGGCACGGTGGACCTGGAGTGCGGCTCCACCACCAACAACGCCACCCGCCAGAAGGACGTGGCCTTCGCTGTGACCACCTACGTGGAAGAAGTGCGCACCGCCGTGAAGGCCAACTCCGGCATCAACTCGATCAAAGACCTGAACGGCAAGACCATTGCCACCACCACCGGCACCACTTCTGTGCAAACCCTGCGCAAGCATGAACGTGCTGGCGGCATCGACTTCAAGGAAGTGTTCGGTAAGGACCACGCTGACAGTTTCCTGATGCTCGAAACCGGCCGCGCCGACGCTTTCGTGATGGACGGCTCCATCCTGGCCGCCAACATCTCCAAGTCCAAGAACCCTGCCGACTACAAGATCGTGGGCGAAGTCCTGAGCGTGGAACCTATTGCCTGCATGCTGCGCAAGGACGACGCTGCTTTCAAGAAGGCCGTGGACGACTCCATCAAGCGCCAGATCGCAGACGGCTCGCTGGCCAAGCTGTACGACAAGTGGTTCATGCAACCCGTGCCACCGACCAACCAGAAGATCGGCCTGCCACTGTCCGAAGCCACCAAGGCAGCCTGGGCAGCTCCTAACGACAAGCCCATGGAAGACTACGCAAAGAAGTAATCCACTGAGCGCTTGTGCCCCTTCGGCCAGCTGGTTTGAAGGGGCTTTTTTGTTGGGCTCGCTCCGCGCGGCCCAACGCCATACCAAGAAATTGAAGGGGTGATCCTATGAGCTGGGATTGGCAGGTGTTCTGCCAGGACACCATGGACAGGGAAGTCGTGCAAAGCTGCTTTGGCAAGGGCGGCGACATCACGTACCTGGACTGGATGCTGTCGGCCTGGGGCTGGACGGTGTCCGTTTCCGTGCTGGCGCTGGTGCTGGCGCTTGTGTTGGGTTCCGTGATCGGCACGCTGCGTACCTTGCAGGACCGGCCCATCATCGTTCGGCTGGGCAACGCCTGGGTCGAGCTGTTTCGCAATATTCCCCTGCTGGTGCAGATCTTCCTGTGGTACCACGTGCTGCCCAGCCTGTTCCCGGTGCTCCGCGGCGTGCCCGGCTTTGCGCTGGTGGTGCTGGCGCTGGGTTTCTTCACCTCGGCGCGTATTGCCGAGCAGGTGCGTTCGGGTATCCAGGCCCTGCCCCGCGGGCAGCGCTATGCCGGCATGGCCATGGGCTTCACCACCTTCCAGACCTACCGCTATGTGCTGCTGCCCATGGCCTACCGCATCATCATCCCGCCGCTCACCAGCGAGACGATGAACATCTTCAAAAACTCGTCCGTGGCGTTTGCGGTGTCGGTGGCTGAACTCACCATGTTCGCCATGCAGGCGCAGGAAGAAACCTCGCGCGGCATTGAGGTGTACCTAGCCGTGACCACGCTGTACATCATCTCCGCGTTTGCCATCAACCGCATCATGGCGTTCGTCGAAAAACGCGTACGCATCCCCGGCATGGTGGTGGCTGGTGCGGCTGGGGGAGGCCACTGACATGAATCTCGACTTCTCCTTCTACAACTGGGACCTGATCTCCAACTTCGTGCTCAAGGGGCTTTACTTCAGCCTCATGCTCACGGTGATCGCCACCATCGGTGGCGTGATCTTCGGCACCCTGCTGGCGCTGATGCGCCTGTCCGGCAAGAAGTGGCTGGACGTACCCGCCACCATCTACGTCAACGGCATGCGCTCCATCCCGCTGGTGATGGTGATCCTGTGGTTCTTCCTGCTGGTGCCCGCCATCATCGGCCGCCCCATCGGCGCCGAAGTCTCCGCGGTCATTACCTTCATCGCGTTCGAGGCAGCGTACTTCAGCGAAATCATGCGCGCCGGCATCCAGTCCATTCCGCGCGGCCAGGTGTATGCCGGCCAGGCGCTCGGGATGACCTACAGCCAGAACATGAAGCTGGTGGTGCTGCCCCAGGCGTTCCGCAACATGCTGCCGGTGCTGCTCACGCAGACCATCATCCTGTTCCAGGACACGTCGCTGGTTTATGCCATCGGTGCCTACGACATGCTCAAGGGCTTTGAGGTGGCGGGCAAGAACTTCGGCCGCCCCATCGAGGCTTACCTGGCTGCCGCCGTCCTGTACTTCGTGATGTGCTATTCGCTGTCCTGGATGGTCAAGCGTCTGCACCAGAAGATCGCCATCATCCGCTGATCAATGCTGGTGCCAAAGAGATTGGATTGAGGAAAAAGAAATGATCGAACTCAAGAACGTATCCAAGTGGTATGGGCCGGTGCAGGTGCTCAACGAGTGCTCGGCCACCATCAACAAGGGTGAAGTGGTGGTGGTGTGTGGCCCTTCGGGCTCGGGCAAGTCCACGCTCATCAAGACCATCAACGCGCTGGAGCCCTTCCAGAAGGGCGAGATCACGGTGGACGGCGTGAAGCTGCACGACCCCAGCACCAACCTGCCCAAGCTGCGCAGCCGCGTGGGCATGGTGTTCCAGCACTTCGAGCTGTTTCCCCACCTGTCGGTGACGGACAACCTGACCATTGCACAGATCAAGGTGCTGGGCCGCAGTGCGGACGATGCCAAGAAGCGGGGCCTCAAGATGCTGGAGCGCGTGGGCCTGATCGCCCACAAGGACAAGTTCCCCGGCCAGCTCTCGGGTGGTCAGCAGCAACGTGTGGCGATTGCGCGTGCGTTGTCGATGGACCCCATCGTGATGCTGTTCGACGAACCTACGTCTGCGCTCGACCCCGAAATGGTCGGCGAAGTGCTGGACGTGATGGTGGGCCTGGCCAACGAAGGCATGACCATGATGTGCGTGACCCACGAAATGGGCTTTGCCCGCAAAGTGAGCAACCGCGTGATCTTCATGGACGTGGGCGGCAAGATCCTGGAAGACTGTTCCAAGGAAGACTTCTTCAACAACCCGGATGCGCGCCAGCCCCGCACCAAGGACTTTCTCAACAAGATTCTCCAGCACTGACTGGACTTGTCCGCCCATGCCGCTAGGCTTCGGGCGCTGATGCAAAAAAGCGCTCTTCGGAGCGCTTTTTTTATATGGAGCGCCCAACCGGGCGCGCCTTGCGGCCGCCGATTAGCGCCGCGGCCGCCGGCCGACTGGCGAGGGCGGCTCAAGGATGAGCTGCGCCTCAAAGTCCGTCCACAGGTCGTCACGCCGCTTCAACGCCTCGGACACCGCCTTGTGCCGCAACTGGGCCACGGCCGACACCAGGGCGTTGGCCAGAAAGAACGCGGCGGTGTACGAATCAAACGGCGAGGCGTTGGACGTACGCACCTGCAGCCGGTGATGGGCGAGTGCCGCCAGCGGGGCGGTGGCGCTGTCGGTGATGGCCAGCACCTGTGCGCCTGCGTCGCGAAAGCGCTGCGCCACCTTCACCGGCCCGCTGGCATAGCGGCGGATGCTGAAGACCAGCAGCGCGTCTTCCGGCTGGATCCACAGCAGCTGGTCGGTGGCGTCCACGGCGCCGGCACCCAGCTCGTGCACGCTGGGGCGGCACATGTTCAGGTGCAGGGCCAGCCAAGCGGCCATGGGCGCGCTGTTGATCTGCGCGAGCACAAAGACCCGCCCCTTGCCTTGGGCGATGCGCGCCACGATGGCCTCGAACGCCGCCATGTCGAGCCCGTCGCGTGTGGCGTTGATGTTGTGCTGGTCGTGCAGCAGGGCGTCGTCCACACATTGCTGCAGGCTGCGCTCGGTGCCGATGGTGACAGGCGCACGCTGCCCGGCGGTTTGCAACAGTGCCGTGACCTCGCCCCGCGCCTCGCGCTGCGCCTCGGCATAGCTCGCATAGCCCAACTTGGCAAACAGCCGCACCACGGTGGATGCACTGGTGCCGGTGCGCGCCGCCAGGGCAGTGGCCGACTCCAGTAGCGCGTGCGGGTAGTCACGCCCCAGGGCATCGGCCAGGGCGCGCTCGCTGGCGGTGAGTTCGCTGCCCTGGCGGGCTAGGCGCTCGGTCAGAAGCATGTTGGATGTTTGCAATGATGATTTCATTGATTTCTCTTTGATGAAAAATGTATTGCAAACCACGAGCGCGCGTGCAACACTTCGGCCAAATTGTGCCCCGCGCCGGGGCGGCACGAACAGACCGAAAACCCGCTCTTCCAACGATATCCATGCACGAAACGCACAAAAACAAGGCAACCCAGGTCGATTCCGCTACTGCCGCCCCGGCACTGGCCTGGCTGTCGGGCCAGGGGCAGGCCATGCAAGACCTGTTGCAAAAAGTGGTCAACATCGACAGCGGCAGCCGCGACGAAGCGGGTGTGACCGCCGTGGCCCATGCGCTGGCCGAGCGCCTGTTGGCCGCGGGCGTGCCCGTGCAGTTTGAGCCTGTGCCCGGCTACGGCGTGCTGCTGCACGCCCAGGTCACCCCGGACGAGGCGGCAGGCGAGGGCGCGCCGATCATCCTCATGGGCCACATGGACACCGTGTACCCCGCTGGCACGGTGGCGCGCCGCCCCTTCCGCGTGGAAGACGGCCGCGCCTACGGCCCCGGCGTGGCCGACATGAAATCCGGCCTGGTGCTCAACGTGTTTGTGGCCGAGGCCTTTGCACGCTGTGGTGGCCTGCATGCACCGCTGCACCTGTTCTTTTCGTGCGACGAAGAGATCGGCTCGCCTGCCACGCGCGACCTCATCATGGACAAGGTGCGCGGCGCCCGTGCCGTGTTCAATGCCGAGCCCGGCCGCGTGAGCGGCAACGTGGTCACCAGCCGCAAGGGCTCGATGGTGGTGGAGTTCGAAGTGACGGGAGTGGCCGCGCACGCAGGCATCAACCACGCCGCAGGCGCCAGCGCCATCGAAGCCCTGGCGCACAAGACGCTGGCACTGCACGCGCTCACCGACCCGGCCACGGGCGTGACCTGCAACGTGGGCGTGGTGCAGGGCGGCATCGTGCCCAACATGGTCGCCCCGCATGCCAAGGCCGAGGTGGACCTGCGCTTTACCGCCGACACCGACCCCGACGCACTGCTGGAGCGCGTGCGCGCCATCGTTGAGGAAGCATCCGTGCCCCGCACCCAGGGCCGCATCACCACCGCGCACCGCACCCTGCCCATGAAGCCCACGCCCGACTACCTGCTGGCGCTCTACCAGCAGGGCGCACGTGCGCTGGGCTTTGAGGTGCAGGGCGAGTTCACCGGCGGCGCGGCCGACAGCGGCCTCACGGCCTCGGTGGGTGTGCCCACGCTGTGCGCCACGGGCCCCGTCGGCGGCCACCCTCACACCGAGCGTGAGTACTGTGAGCTGAGCACCTTCGTGCCCCGCGCACAGGCCGTGGCGCTGGCCGTGCTGGGCCACCCCTGATTCCTGCCTTGTTCCCCATTTTTGTTTTTGCGTTTTCGAAGACAGCCATGAACCACATCCCTTCCCGCCGCCACCTCCTGTCCACCGGCCTCGGCCTGGCCGGCCTTGCCGCTGTGCCCGCGTGGGCGCAGGACAAATTTCCCTCGCGCCCCATCACGCTGGTCGTGCCCTTCCCGCCCGGCGGGTCGGTGGACATCATGGCGCGCCAGTATTCCGAGCCGCTGTCCAAGCTGCTGGGCGTGCCCATCGTGGTGGAGAACCGCGCGGGCGCGGGCGGCTCGGTGGGCGCCCAGTATGTGGCGCGCGCCAAGGCCGACGGCTACACGCTGGTCGTGTCGTCGCAAAGCAGCCACCTGGCCAACCCGCTCACGCAGCCCAAGGTGGGCTACGACCCGGTCAAGGACTTTGAAAACATCGCCATCCTGGGCCGCCTGCCCAATGCGCTGGTGGTGCACAGCAGCCTGCCGTTCAAGACCTTCAAGGAATTCATCGACTACGCCAAGAAGAACCCCGGCAAGCTCAACTACGGCAGCGGCGGCGTGGGCAGCATGGGCCAGTTGAACGTGGAAATGCTCAAGGCCGCCACCGGCGCCTTCACCACCCACATCCCCTACCGGGGCGGCACGCCGCTGATCACGGCGGTGCTGGGCAACGAGGTGCAGTTCATCCTCGACAACCTCGTCATCATGCTGCCGCACATCCAGGCGGGCAAGGTGCGTGCGCTGGCCCTGGCCAACGACCAGCGCCTGCCCCAACTGCCCGATGTGCCGACCCTGGCCGAAGTGGGCTACCCCCAGCTCAACCTCACGTCGTGGATTGGCCTGGCCGCGCCCGGCGGCACGCCCGATGCGGTGGTGCAGACCCTGTACAAGGCGGTGCGCGAGGTAGCCACCTCGCCCGCCATGCTGGCCAACCTCAAGGATCGCGGCGTGATTCCGCCCGAAGAGATGACCCCCGCCGCGTTCGAGAAGATGATGTCCGAGCGCCTGGTGAAGTTTGGCGAGGTGGTGCGCAAGGCGGGCATCACCGCCGAATGAGGTCCTACGGCAAGAGGGTTTGAATGAAATTGGCTGCTAGCGCTTGCTGGGTAAGCGCTAGCAGCTATCAATTTAATAGTTTTCTGACCGATGGGACAATGCAGCCCATGACCGCCGCATCCCCCACCCCCATCGACACTCTCACCCTCACCCGCCCCGACGACTGGCACCTGCACGTGCGCGACGGCGAGCCGCTGCACACCGTCGTGCCGCACACCGCCGCCCAGTTTGGCCGCGCGATCATCATGCCCAACCTGCGCCCACCGGTGACCACGGCGGAGCAGGCGCTGGCCTACAAACAGCGCATCCTGGCCGCCGTGCCCGCCGGTATGCAGTTCGAGCCGCTGATGACGCTGTACCTGACGGACAACGTGCCGCCCGAAGAGATCGTGCGCGCCAAGACTGCGGGCGTGGTGGCCTGCAAGCTTTACCCCGCTGGCGCCACCACCAACAGCGACGCGGGCGTGACCGACATCCGCAAGACCTACAAATCGCTCGAAGCCATGCAGAAGGCGGGCATGCTGCTGCTGGTGCACGGCGAAGTGACCAGCAGCGACATCGACCTGTTCGACCGCGAAGCCGTGTTTATCGAGCAGCAGCTCATCCCGCTGCGCCGCGACTTCCCCGAGCTGAAAATCGTCTTCGAGCACATCACCACCAAGGATGCGGCCGACTACGTGATGCAGGCCGACCGCTTCACCGCCGCCACCATCACGGCGCACCACCTGCTGTACAACCGCAACGCCATCTTTGTGGGCGGCGTGCGCCCGCACTACTACTGCCTGCCGGTGCTTAAGCGCGAAACGCACCGCGTGGCGCTGGTGCAGGCCGCCACCAGCGGCTCCGCCAAGTTCTTCCTGGGCACCGACAGTGCGCCGCACCCCGCGCACCTCAAGGAACATGCCACCGGTTGCGCCGGCTGCTATACCGCCCACGCCGCGATGGAGATGTACGCCGAGGCGTTCGATAACGCAGGCGCGCTCGACCAGCTCGAAGGTTTTGCCAGCTTCCACGGCCCTGACTTCTACAACCTGCCGCGCAACACCGGCACTATCACCCTGCGCCGCGAGTCTTGGACCCCGCCCGAGAGCTTTGTCTTTGGCGAAGCCAATCTCAAGCCGCTGCGCGCGGGCGAAGCGCTGCCGTGGCGGCTGGTGTAGCGCAGGCCTTCGGCAGCATCGACTGGGAGGCGCCTTGGCTGCAGCCCTTGCGCGGCCTGGGGCAACCAGCGGCGCAGCGGGTGGTGGACGGCCAGACCGTGCACAACGCGTTGCAACTGGCTTTGACGCAAGGCATGCCCGTGGCCTTTGCGCCGCAAACGGACCTGCCTGAAGGCACGGCCTACGAGCAGTACATCTGGCACGCCCGCCGCGTCCCGACGCGCGACAACCTGCATGATTTTTTCAATGGCCTGGTCTGGCAGCACTTTCCTCACACCAAGCGCCGCCTGAACGCGCTGCAGGCGCAGGCCATAGCGGCCGATGGGGTGCAGGCCGTGCGCGGGCCGCTGCGCGATGCGCTGACGGTATTTGATGAAAACGGGGCGCTGCTGTGGGCGCCTCAGCAGCTGTGGGATGCGCTCAGGGCGCGAGACTGGCAACGCCTGTTCATCGGCCTGCGGCCCCTGTGGGGCCAGGCGCGGATGGTGCTGTTCGGCCATGCGCTGCTGGAGAAGCTGGTTTCACCGCGAAAACCCATCGTAGCGCACGTGTACAAAGCGCAAGAAGCTATTGAATCAATAGCAAAATTGGATGCGTGCCTGGCGTCTGATATCGACCCGACACGCTGGGCGGCCAAGCCTTTCACGCCCTTGCCGGTGCTGGGCGTGCCGGGCTGGTGGCCGGCCAATGAGGCGGAGGACTTTTACGCTGATCCGCAGGTCTTCCGCGCACCCCCGGGCCGGCAGACCCGGGCGGGCCGCTAATTCCCGTCAAGCGCTGTGTGATAAGGGCCGGCGCGGGATTTGCACCTACCATTGCGCGATGCCATCGCGGCCGGTCTGGCGGCTTGAAGCCCGGCCTCTGGCCCCCATCTGCTGCGGCAGTGGCCTTGCTGGTTTCTGCTGGCAAGGATTGGCGTGACAACTGCCTATTCGTTTGAGTCCCACGGAGAACCCATGAAACGGATCCTGCTTTTTGTAATGACCAACCTGGCCGTGGTGCTGGTGCTGGGGGTGGTGGCGAGCCTGCTGGGCGTCAACCGCTACCTCACGGCCAACGGCCTGAACCTCACGGCCCTGCTGGGCTTTGCGCTCATCATGGGCTTTGGCGGCGCGATCATCTCGCTGCTCATCAGCAAACCCGTGGCCAAGTGGAGTGCCAAGGTGCAGATCATCGACGGCACCGGTTCGGCCGACGAGCGCTGGATCGTGGACACCGTGCGCAAGTTTGCTGACAAGGCCGGCATCGGCATGCCGGAAGTGGGCATTTTCCCCGGCGACCCCAACGCCTTTGCGACAGGCGCGTTCAAGAACAACGCACTGGTGGCCGTGTCCACCGGCCTGCTGCAGGGCATGACGCGCGAAGAGGTCGAGGCTGTGATCGGCCACGAGGTAGCCCACATCGCCAACGGCGACATGGTGACGATGACGCTGATCCAGGGCGTGATGAACACCTTTGTGGTGTTCCTGTCGCGTGTCATTGGCTACGCGGTGGACAGCTTCCTGCGCAAGAACGATGAGAACAGCTCGGGCCCCGGCATCGGCTACTACGTCACCACCATCGTGCTCGACATCGTGCTGGGCTTCCTGGCCGCGATCATCGTCGCCTGGTTCAGCCGCCAGCGCGAGTTCCGGGCCGACGCAGGTGCTGCCCAGCTGATGGGTCGCCGTCAGCCGATGATCAACGCCCTGGCCCGCCTGGGCGGCGCCCACCCGGCCGAGCTGCCCAAGAGCATGGCCGCCATGGGCATTGCCGGTGGCATCGGCAAGCTGTTCAGCACCCACCCGCCCATCGAAGAGCGCATTGCCGCGCTGCAGAACGCGCAGTAGCAGTAAGCAAGGGGGGCGCCGGTGCTTTGGCACTGGCCCCGGCCCCGAATCCATCTCAAGAGGAACGCCTCACACAACCGCCGCAGGGTTTGTACTCTGCGGCGGTTTGCTTTTTGGGGCTGCTCGGTCGGGCAGGCTGCCCACTGCCGAAAGTCTGCGAAACGACGGGTATCTTCCTCGCCCAAGTTTCCCGGGCTTTCAGAGTTCAGACCCAGCGCTCAGACCTGGCCCGCCCGGCCTTCGATCTGCGCCAGGATGCTGGGGTCCTTGATTTTGTCGTCTGCACTGAGCAGCAGCAGCTTGGACAACACCTCGCTGGTGCGTTGGTCATCGTCGACAAAGGGCAAAGCCACGGTTTTCTGGGAAGCCTTGTCGGCCGGCACGATGCACAGGTATCCGGCTGGCATCACGTGAATCACCGCAGTGCCCAGGTGCAAGCGGTAGCTCGCACGCTTGCCCTGGATGATGGCGTGGTGTCCCTCGACGCTGACGTTCTTTAAACCCAGGCTGGGGAGCAGGGCGCTGACCAGGGCCACCCGAGCTTGTTGCACCTCGGCGGAATGTTCATCGCTGTCGGCGGCGCCTGCGGTGATCACCAGGTCGAGGTCGCGCATGGCCTCGGAGAAGCCCAGCGCCGGGGCCTCCTGCAGCGCCATGCGTTCACCCTTGCGGCTGAACGCAATCTCGCCCAGCACCGTGGCCTCTTCCTCGGTCAGGAAGTGGTGGACATCGGGCAAAGACAGCTCGACAGCGATGTCGGGCGTCAGGCGCTTGCGGGCCGTGCAATCGCCTTCGCTGCCATCGACCCGCCAACCCCGGGCCGACAGGATCGCGCCCAGCACCGTGGTTCTGACGCGGCGCCCCTCGAAGCGGCGTGACAGGTCATGCGCCTCGCGCTCGGCGGGCGTCAACACATAGCATTCACGAAACGCCTGCTTGAACGGTTGCACCAGCGACGACTGCACCGCGTGCCGCTGGCACGCAATCAAGCGACCCGTCGCCAGCATCGAATGGACGTGGGCGATGGTCAGGGGCTGCTCCACCGGCAGGGGCGCCTCGGCCAAGCGGCCCTCCGCGTCCAGCAGCCGCAGTTGGGTCAGGCTGTCGTCCAGCAGACCCAGTTCGCCGCCGGGTGTTTGCAGGTAGAGCGCTTTCAGCAGATGCCGGGCCATGGGAAGGTTGGATAGCTCCCGAAGCTGGTCTGGCGAAAGTGTTCGTCCACTGACCATGAGGTTTTCCAGGGCGATGCGGTAGCGCTTGCTTTGGTCCTTGAGCAGGTCGAGCTGCGCCAGCAGCGGTGCCAGGCCGGGGTCTTTCTTGAGCGCAGGCGGCAGGCTCTTCAAGGCCTTTCCAGCCTTGACCACCTTCAGTTGCGGCTGGAACCGGGCCAGGCTCAACTCCACGGTGTACTCATCTTGCTGCCAGGTCCAGTCCTGGGCGGTGTAGGCGCTGGCGTCGAGTGACCATTCCATTTCGGTCACGTCTGCAAAACCGGCGTTGTGCGCCAGTTGCACCAGCGCTGCGGCGGCGGCATCACGCACATTGGCCGTGCGCTCGGAGCCATACATCTTCGATGCTTGCTTGCCCGCATCTTTGAAAAATTGAAAGCGCTCGCGCAGGTCTGCCGTATCCCGAATTGGCACCATGCCCCAGACGCGAATGTGCTCCTGGGAGAGCTTGCCCAGCATGCCCGCCAGCTTCTTGTCTTCCACGCCCTGCACCGCGTTGATGCGATTCACGGTGACTTTCAGGTGCTTGTACTTCTTGTGCCATGCCAGAAGCAGTTCACCGTACTTGCCCGCGCGCTGGAGGTGTTCCTTCATCAGCGCCACATCGAAATACGCGTTCGCATCGGCCCGCTCGCACTCGCGCATGAAGCGGTACAGCGGCGCGGCGCTGCCCCAGCCCAGAGCCTCCAGCACTTCGTCGGCCTGGGCGCGGCAGTGGCGCAGCAACTGCAGCAGAACCTCGGGGGTGAACTGGCGCAACTCCGCCACCAGCTCTGCAGATTCCGCTGCACCCAGGGTTTGCACATTGCAGATCAGTTTCAAGGCCCGTGCGGCGGGTCGATCCGCATCGTCCTGCACCAACCCGAGGATGGGTGGCGGCGACGGCATCTGCGCCAGAAGGCGTGCGCCTGCGACCACGAACCGGATGCCACTCAGGCTTCGTTCGGTGAGGTGATCGTATTCCACGCCCCAATGGTCTGCGAGTTTGCCGAGTGAGCCGATGGCTTCGGCCAGTGGTTTGGTGCAGTGGCCGTACACCCAGTCCAGCGCCTCGGTTCTGAAATCATTCAGGAGTTCGTCCTCCTGCCGCACGCACGTGCCTACCACCCGCGCACCGCGCGGCCACTCCACTTCGAACAGGCGTTGGACCCATGCAGAGGTGAGAGGGCCGAAGCGCGCGTACGGGTGTGCCAGGTCATCCGCAAAGTCGGTCAGGCCGAAAAACTCGGAGGTGCGCATCCGGCCTTTGCAGTCGCCGTCTTCCACCTGCGGTGGTGGTTGGAACTGCTCGTCCACCCAGGTGTCGCAGGAGTGCTCCATCAAATCCAGCAAGGCGTCCAACTGGGCGCGCGAGGACTGCATTTCGCACAGCAGTCGGCCCAGCGTGTCGGGGGCGGGCTCCAGAAAAGGATGGAAGCTGCGGGTCAAGGCTTTATTGAGTTCCGCGAGCCGGTGGTCCCTGTACGGCTCTTCAGTCTGAGCGCGAATCCGCTTGCGCTCTGCGTCCAGCCAACGCGGTGCGGCGCATTCGGTGGGGTCGGCGGGATGGCGCAATTGATGACGCAAGCGTTCCAACGCGAGATGGCCGGTGTACTCGCGCCCCCACTTCTTGATGGCCTCCGTCAGCAGATCGCTCACGTCGCGCGCGAAGCCCCACACACTGTCTGCGCGCGCGCGCATGTTGGGGATGCTTTCATGCAGCACCGGGAACATGAAGAAATCTGCCAGGTGCTGTTCGGCCTCGTCGCCGAACTCTTTGTGCAGTGCAGTGCAGAACGGTGAATCCTCATCGCCTTTGCGAATGGCGCGCTCGTCGTCATCCAGGCGGCGGCCTGCGTCCTTGGTCGCTTGCACGTAGCCCAACAACCAGGCCTCGAAACGTTGAATTCTGGCGTGCTGCGCGGCACTCGCCTTCCACTGCTCACTCATAAGTTCCTTTTATCCGCCAACCAGCGGACGCAATCTCAAAAAAACGGCGTGCGAGCTGTCTGTCAGGTTCAGCTCGGCATGCGATCGGTACAACATGCCATCGACCACCATCTGGAACTCGCCCGCCTCGAACGCGGCAAGGGCCCGTTGGATCTCGGCATGCTCGTGCACCGCCAACTCCGGCTCGCTGGCAGGCTCAGGTGGCCGGCGCAAGGCCACGCGCCCCTGCGCAAGGCCCTCGTCGATCAAGGCCTGTGTCAGCGTGGGTGCAGGGGGCTCGGTCAGTGCCGGTGCGGCCGCACTGGCGCGCGCAATGCGCTGCAAGGCCAGGTGGGACCGCACGCTGAGGGCAATCAGCTCACGGGTCGAGATCGACGGGCTCTCCATCTGAAACGCCACCTGGCCTTGGTGCAGGCCGGGGCTTTGGCGTTCAGCGATCTCACAGTTCAACAACAAGTGGGGCATGGTGGTGGGCTTCGTCTGCAGAGGCGCAGGTCGTGCCCAAATTCTAGAAGTGGGGAATGGCGCAGGGCTGGACAATTTGTCAACCGCTTGATGCCACGGAAGTACCCGATAACGGCGCTTGTGTCGTTGCTCGCTGTGATCACCGGACTTCCACCCGCCATCGCCGCCGTGGCGCCCGCAGCGCATGGCGCTTGCGGTATTCGGCGGGCGCCATGCCGACGTAGCGCACAAAGATGCGGCGGAACGCAGCCGGGTCGGCATAGCCGCACGCTACGGCAATGCTGGGCACGCTCTCCAGCGTCACCTCCAGCAGCACCTTGGCGCGCGCGCAGCGCAGGCCGTGCAGGTGGTCCAGCGGCGACAGCGACAGCTCTTGCTGGAAGTGGCGCAGCAGGGTGCGCGGGCTCACCGATGCGGCTGCGGCCAGCGTGCGCAGGCAATAGGGCTGGTCCAGGTGCTCCTCCATCCATGCCATCGCGCGGGCCAGCGTGCTGTCGCGCGTGGCGGGGATGTGCTGCTGCGCGTTGGCCTGCAGTGCCGCGCGTGTGCGCTCCGGGTCGGGCACCAGCACGCTCGCGCAGGCCTCTGCCAGCGTGGGACCCAGCGTGTGGCGTACCAGGGTCACGGCCAGATCGCTCACGTGGGCGGGCATGGCGCCGCTGATCCACAGGCCGTCTTCCGACACGGCCTGCCCCGGCGTGAAACCGATGTCGGGAAAGTCGCGCTCGAACCCCGCCACGTAGAACCACGGCAGGCACACCTGGCGGCCCGATAGCCGGCCGCTGTGCGCTGCGAGCCAGGCCGCGTTGCCCAGCGTGAGCACGGGCCGCCCGCTGTCCAGCACTTGCCCCACCTGGCGCGACATGGCTTGGTTGCGCCCCGCCACCGCGCGGATGGCCGGGATGTCGGCCGCATGGAAGGACGGGAGGAACAGTGCGCAGGCGCGTATGTCGACGGTGGGTGCCGCTGCGGCTTGGACGCTGCCGCCGGTATAGGCCGCCAACGGGCCGGGGAGCGCGGGCAGCGGAACACCGTAGGCATCCAGCAGGCGCCAGGCCAGACGTGGCGCCTGCGCGCCCAGGCGCAGGCGGGCCAGCAGGTTGGCGCCGCGCAGCAGATCAATGAACTGCATCGCGTGGCCCGCAGCCGACTCGGGCAGCAGCGGAATATCGACCAAAAAAACCGGGGTGGTCACCAATGGGACAGGGGTGGAAGACATGGCGATATTGGCTCGATGGATGGCCATTTTCGCTTGTCATCGACCGGTCATCGGCTTTTAGCATGGCTGTGCCTTTCGGCTTCCCTTCACACTCTTCCACGGATTTGCCCATGCACAAACCCTTCTCCGCCATCGCGGTTGCCGCTGGTCTCGTCGCCAGCGGGCTGGCCACCTTTGCCTCTTCCGCCCAGGCCCAGGCGCTGGACGCCGCCGGCCTCCAAGTCATCGACGCGGCCGTAAACGCCGTCGCACCCAAGGTGGTCAACTGGCGCCGCGACATCCACGCCCACCCCGAACTCTCGGGTCAGGAAGTGCGCACCGCCAAGCTGGTGGCCGACCACCTGAAGAAGCTGGGCATGGAGGTGCAGACCAACGTCGGCGGCACCGGCGTGGTGGGCACGCTCAAGGGCGGCTTGCCGGGCAAGGTGGTGGCCTTGCGCGCCGACATGGACGCGCTGCCCGTGCCGGAGAACACCGGTCTGCCGTTTGCCAGCAAGGCCAAGGCCAACTACCTGGGCAAGGAAGTGCCCGTGATGCACGCCTGCGGGCACGACGCCCATGTGGCCATGCTGATGGGCGCGGCAGAGGCGCTGTCCAGCATGAAGGCGCAACTGCCTGGCACCATCAAGTTCATCTTCCAGCCCGCCGAAGAGGGCGCGCCGGTGGAGCCCGACGCCAACGGCAAGGTACCCAGCTTTGGCGCCAAGGCCATGGTGGAAGAGGGCGCGCTGAAAGACGTGCAGGCCATCTACGGTTTGCACGTCACCGCCAACCTGCCATCGGGCGTGGTGGGATACCGCAGCGGCCCGCTGATGGCGGGCTCGGACAACATCCGCATCGAGGTGGAAGGACGCGGCGGCCACGGCTCGTCGCCCTGGAACGCGGTCGACCCCATCGTGGCTGCCAGCCAAGTGGTGCTGGGCTTGCAGACGGTGGTGAGCCGCCAGCTCAACATCAGCCAGGAGCCGGCCGTCATCACCATCGGCCAGATTCAGGGCGGCACGCGCTACAACATCATTCCCGACAGCGTGGAGATGCTCGGCACGCTGCGCACCTTTGACGAAGGCATGCGCCAGGAGGCCCTGAAGCGCATCACCACCACGGCCGAGTCGATCGCCGCGTCGAGCGGCGCCAAGGCCAAGGTGCGGTTTGGCCCGGTGGCTTACCCCGTCACCACCAATCCCGCCGAGCTGACGGCGGCATCGCTGCCCGCGCTTAAGCTGGCCTCTGGTGGCAAGGCCATGATCATCCCCAAGGTCAGCGGCTCGGAAGACTTCTCGGAGTTCCAGAAGGTGGCGCCCGGCTTCTTCTACTTTTTGGGCGCCCCACCCAAGGGCAAGGACTTCAAGACCGCGCCCTCCAACCACTCGCCGCTGTTCGACATCGACGAAGACCAGTTGCCCGTGGGCGCGCGCACGCTGGCGGCGCTGGCGGTGGACTTTTTGCAGCGCAAGTGAGCAGGCACGCTGGCCTGCTCCGCAACGGGACAGATCAGCCCGCCACGCCGAGCAGGCTGCGTGCCACAGCCTCGCCCACCTTGATGCCATCCACGCCCGCCGACAGAATGCCGCCCGCATAGCTTGCGCCTTCGCCCGCCGGGTACAGGCCCGGCGTGTTCAGGCTTTGCAGGTTGTCGCCGCGTCCGATCTTGAGCGGTGACGAGGTGCGCGTCTCCACGCCCGTCAGCACCGCGTCGTGCATGTCAAAGCCCTTGATCTTGCGGCCGAACACGGGCAGTGCCTCGCGCAGCGCCTCGATGGCGTAGCCGGGCAGGGCGGCATGCAAATCGCCCAGGGCCACGCCGGGCTTGTACGAGGGCTCCACGCTGCCCAGCTGGGTCGAAGGCTTGCCCGCGATGAACTCGCCCACCAGCTGGCCCGGCGCACTGTAGTCGCGCCCGCCCAGCACAAAGGCGTTGGATTCGAGCTGGCGCTGCAGCACGCTGCCCGACAGGGGGTGGAACTGCCCGGCGGGCAGGGCCTCCACGCCGTAGGTCTGGCCCAGGTGGGTTTCAAACGCCTGCGCGTGCTGCGGGTAGTCGCGGGGGTCGATGCCCACCACCATGCCCGCGTTGGCATTGCGCTCGTTGCGCGAATACTGGCTCATGCCGTTGGTCACCACGCGGTTGGGCTCGCTGGTGGCGGCCACCACGGTGCCACCGGGGCACATGCAGAAGCTGTACACCGCGCGCCCGTTGGCGGCGTGGTGCACCAGCTTGTAGTCGGCCGCGCCCAGCAGCGGGTGACCGGCGTGGCGGCCCCAGCGGGCGCGGTCGATCACGCCCTGCGGGTGCTCAATGCGGAAACCGATGGAAAACGGCTTGGCCTCCATGGCCACGCCGCGTTGGTACAGCATGGCAAAGGTGTCGCGCGAACTGTGGCCCAGCGCCATCACCACGTGGTCGGCACGCAGCTCGGTGGTCTCGCCCGTGGCCTGGTTCAGCACCTTCAGGCCGCGCAGGTGGCGGGCTTCACCGGTGCCTTCGATGATCACGTCCGTCACGCGCTGCTCAAAGCGGATCTCGCCGCCCAGCGCAATGATCTGCTCGCGCAGGTTCTCCACCACCTTCACCAGCTTGAAGGTGCCGATGTGCGGGTGGGCGACGTACAAAATCTCTTCGGGCGCACCGGCTTTGACGAACTCGTTCATCACTTTGCGGCCCAGGTGGCGCGGGTCCTTGATCTGGCTGTATAGCTTGCCGTCGCTGAACGTGCCTGCGCCGCCTTCGCCAAACTGCACGTTGCTTTCGGCATGCAGCTCGCGCTTGCGCCACAGTCCCCAGGTGTCTTTGGTGCGCTCGCGCACGGTCTTGCCGCGCTCCAGCACGATGGGCTTGAAGCCCATTTGCGCCAGCACCAGCGCGGCGAAGATGCCGCAGGGGCCGAAGCCCACCACGACGGGGCGCAAGGGCAAGTCGGCAGGCGCCTGGCCCACGGGGTGCCAAGCCATGTCGGGCGTGGGCTGGATGTGTGGGTTGCTCGCAAACTGGGCGAGCAGCGCGGCTTCGCATTCGGGCTGGGCCAGCGTGATGTCCACGATGTACACCGCCAGCAGGTCGGCCTTGCGCGCATCGAAGCTGCGCTTGAAGACGTGCAGGTGAGCGATGTCGGCGTCGGAGATGCCCAGGATTTGGGTGACAGCAGCGCGCAGGGGCGCCTCGGGGGCTTCGGCGGCGGTGAAGGGCAGCCGGATTTCGGAGAGTCGGATCATGTGCTTGCGGGCCCGTGTCGATCGGGCGAAGGGCAGTGGCGTGGGGCCAAGATGATACGGGGTGGCGCATTCCGGCGGAACCCGGGGGCTTGAAAGGGCGCTTCGGAGTGTGCAGGAAGGCACTCCATTTGATATCAAATTGATAGCTATTAGCGCTTGATGGATAAGCGCTATAGGCCATTTTTGCCCAAATTTCCCTGGGCGGGGGGCTCGTCGGGGCCATCACCGGCCGTCTGCTGGCGCCAGCGCACCTCGGCCACGCCAAACGCCACTGCAGCCAGCACCAGCGGCCCAAAGTAGTACAGCGCCCGATAGGCCAGCAGCGCGGCCAGCACTTCTTCCTGCCCCAGCGCGGCGGTGGCCAGCAGCGCCACGCCCACGGCCTCCAGCACGCCCAGGCCGGCGGGTACGCGCAGCACCAGCCCGGCCACGGCGCCCAGCAGCACGGTGGCCAGCGCGGCCGGGTAGCTGACCTGGCCCTGCAGCACCGTCCACAGCGCGGCGCCCATCAGCATCCAGTTGGCGGCCGATATGCCCACCTGCCACAGGGCCACCGGCCAGTGCGGCAATGGAAATGCGTGGCCGTGCAACGTCAGCGGGCGGCCCCCGCGCACAGCGCACAGCACCACATAGGCCAGCGGCACGCAGGCCAGCAGGCTGCCACCCAAGTGCCACTGCCACGGCTGCACGGCCCACCCGGCGACGGGCGGTGGTTGCCACACCCAGACCAGGCCGCCCGCCAGCAGCAGGTAGCCCACCCAGTTGGTCAGAATGCTGGTGCCCACCACCTGGCCGATGGTGCCCGGGTCCACGCCCTGGCGGTCGTACAGCCGGTACCGCACGCCCAGGCCGCCGATGAGTGAGCCCAGGTTCAGCGTGAAGGGGTAGCTCGTCATCGCAATGGCCAGAGTGCGGGCACGCGAAAGGCGGTGGCCGATGCAGTGGCGGCCGATCAAGTCAAAGGTGCCATAGGTGCAGTGGCTGGCCAGTGCCAGCACGCCCGCAACGGCCAGCACGCTGGCAGGCAGGGCCTGCAGCGCCTGCCACACTGCGGGCCAGTCCACGGTGCGCGCTTGGCGCACGATGAGCGTTGCCACCACGGCAAAAAAAGCAGCGGCCATGCCGCGGGTAAGCCAGGGCCACCAGGGGCGCTGGGGGATGCCGCGCCAACCCCGGGCGGTGGGTACGCCAGCCTCACCGCGTTCAGCAATGCGGGATGACGTGCCACCCGTGCTTGCGGTGGCCGGGTGCGTGCGTGTGGTGGCAGCCATATGCAAAAAAAAGTCGGCAGGTAGAGCACGGGCTGCATCGCGCGAGCGCTTGCCTTGCTCAGGCGGCCACTCCGGGCCCGTGGCCATCAGGGCTGCGGGGCGGGCCGTCGCTGCGGGACGTGGCAGCGGTCGCGTCCTTGGGCGCGTCAGGCGGGTTGACCACCGTAATGGCCGGCTTGTGGCGTGGCAGCCAGCCCGCCCAGGTGGGGAACCAGCGCATCAGGTGGAACAGCACATAGCTGCGCGCAAGACGCAGGCCATCCAGCCAGCCGGGCGGCGTGGCCTCGATCTGGCGGCAGCTGTGTTTCATCAGGCGGCCCAGGCGGCCGTGCAGGTGCGCGTTGAAGGCGCGGTCGCGGATGATGACGTTGGCCTCCAGGTTCAGCGACAGGCTCAGCGGGTCGAGGTTGCTGGAGCCCACGGTGGACCATTCATCGTCCACCAGCGCCACCTTGCCGTGCAGCGGGCGGTCGCAGTACTCATAAATGCGCACGCCTGCACGCAGCAGGTGGTCGTACAGCATGCTGGCGGCCGTCTTCACGATGGGCATGTCCGGCTGGCCCTGAAGAATGAGCCGCACGTCCACGCCGCGCCGCGCCGCGCGCCGCATTTCGCGGATGAATCGGTAGCCGGGGAAGAAATACGCGTTGGCAATCACCACCCGCTCGCGCGCTGCGCGCAGGGCCACGCGGTAGTGGCGCTCGATGTCGTTGGTGTGCACGTCGTTGTCGCGCGTGACAAAAATCGCATCGGCGTTGCCCGCGTGTTGCGGCGCGTTCTGCAGATCCGCCCTCTGCGGGGCCTGCCGCCGCCGCATGCGCTGCTGGCGCCGACGTTCGGGCGGACTGAGCACGGCGTCCAGCGCAAACTGGCGCATCTGCGCGACGATGGGGCCGCGCACGGCCACCGAATAGTCCTGCTTGGCCTCGGGACCAAAGTCAGCCACATGGTCGGCTGAATAGTTTATGCCGCCGATAAAGCCCAGCGTGCCGTCCACCACCACGATCTTGCGGTGCATGCGGCGCAGCAGGTTCAACTGCTGGCCCAACACCCGGTGGCCCGGGTCAAAAATGCGAAAGCGCACGCCGGCTTCCACCAGTTGCCCAATGAACTCCTCCGGCAAGGTGGGCGACCCGAAGCCGTCCACAAGCACGTCCACTTGCGCCCCGCGCCGCGCTGCCGACAACAAGGCTGCGTGCAGTTGCTGGCCGATCTTGTCATCGAACAGGATGAAGGTCTCCAGCACCACCTCGCGCTGCGCGTTGGCGATGGCCTCGAACACGCGAGGAAAGAACTCCTCGCCATTCTCCAGCAACTCAAAGTGGTTGCCCGGCACCCAGCGGGAAGAGCGCGGTGCGCGGAAATGGGGTCGTCTCATAGCATGATCTCCGCAGCCAACGGCGCGTGGTCCGAGAGCTTGTCCCACGGCTTTTTGGGCAGTTGCAGGGGCGAATGCACGGCTGCGTTGCGCACATAGATGCGGTCCAGCGCCAGCAGCGGCATGGACGCCGGAAAGGTGCGCACCGCGCGCCCGCAGGCCTGCACGAACACCTCGTGCAAACCCACCTCACGCCGCAGTACATCGTGCGCGCGGTGGCGCCAGTCATTGAAGTCCCCGGCGAGCACCACAGGCTCGTCGGCAGGAAAGGTGCGCACAAGGTCGCACACACGCCGCACCTGCTGCTGCCGGTGCGATTCCTGCAAGCCCAGGTGCACACAGATGGCATGGACTGGCAGATGGTGGCCTGGCGGCTGCAGCACGCAATGCAGCATGCCGCGCCGCTCCGGTCCGCTGATGGAGATGTCGTGGTTCTCGTAGTGCGTGATCGGAAACTTGGACAGCAGCGCGTTGCCGTGGTCGCCGTTGTCATACACGGCGTTGCGGCCATAGGCGTACTGCGACCAAATCGTGTCGGCCAGAAACTCGTAGTGCGGCACCTGCGGAAAGTTGGCAAACCGGCTGGCATGTCGGTGGTGCGATCCCAGCACCTCCTGCAGAAAAACCAGGTCCGCAGCCACCTCCCGCACCGCATCGCGCAGTTCATGCAGCATGAACCGCCTGTTAAAGGTTGTGAACCCCTTATGCACGTTAACGGTGAGCACCTTGAACGCGATGGGTTCGGCGTCGGTAGCGACGGTCGCGGAAGGGTTCTGGGCGGCGGTGGCGGTGGAGGCCATAGGCATTCAGCAATCGTTGTGTAGATGACCCGAGCAACCGCCGGGGCGGTCCAGGGGATGAAACGATTGTTGAGGCCACACCGGGTGGCCGCTGTAGGACGGCTGGCCGTGGTTTTGTGCTGTCGGGGACGAAAAAAAGCGGGGCCCCTGGGCCCCGCTGTCGATGAGCGTGTTGGCCGTGCGCGGCCACGCTGGTGGGTTACGCGGGCAGAAAGCCTTCCACCGACAAGTAGCGCTCGCCCGTGTCGTAGTTGAAACCCAGTACCTTGGCCCCCGCGGGCAGCTCGGGAAGTTTTTGCGCAATGGCGGCCAGCGTGGCGCCGGACGAGATACCCACCAGCAGGCCCTCTTCGCGTGCGGCCCGGCGCGCAAACTCGCGCGCGGGCTCCGCATCGACCTGAATCACACCGTCGAGCAGGCTGGTGTCCAGGTTCTTGGGGATGAAGCCCGCCCCAATGCCCTGGATGGGGTGGGGCGAAGGCTGCCCGCCCGAGATCACCGGCGAGGCCGAGGGCTCCACCGCGAACACCTTGAGCTGGGGGAACTTCGCCTTCAGCACCTGGGCCACACCCGTGATGTGGCCGCCCGTGCCCACGCCGGTGATCAGCACATCGATGCCATCGGGGAAGTCCGCCAGGATCTCCTGCGCCGTGGTACGCACGTGGATGTCGATGTTGGCGGGGTTCTCGAACTGCTGGGGAATCCACGAGCCGGGCGTCTGGGCCTGCAGCTCCTGCGCGCGGGCGATAGCGCCCTTCATGCCCTTTTCGCGCGGCGTCAGGTCGAACTGCGCGCCATAGGCCAGCATCAGGCGGCGGCGCTCAATGCTCATGCTGTCGGGCATCACGAGGATCAGCTTGTAGCCCTTGACGGCGGCCACCAGCGCCAGCCCAATGCCGGTGTTGCCGCTGGTGGGCTCGATGATGGTGCCGCCGGGCTTCAGCGCGCCGGATTTTTCGGCGTCTTCCACCATCGACAGCGCGATGCGGTCCTTGATGGAGCCGCCCGGGTTGCTGCGCTCGGACTTCACCCACACATTGGCGCCCGCGCCAAACAGGCGGTTGATGCGCACGTGGGGCGTGTTGCCAATGGTCTGCAGAATGTTTTCAACTTTCATGGCGTCTCCTGTGAAGGCAAGGTGGAAAGGGAAAAGAGGGCATTCTGAACCAGTTGTTCTACAGCCCCGGCCATATGGATATAGCCAGGGTGTGGGCTTGCAAAGCGCCTGATGCAATCAGCCGGCAGGCCGGATTTCTACCTGCATCGCGCGCTCCACCGGTGTGATCAACACCTGCACCGGCAGCCCCAGCGCGATCGTCTGCGCGTTGGTGGCCGTGTGCGGCGTCACCTCGGTGCAGGTGTACCGTGCCGCCTGGCCGCTCTGCCACACCGCCAGGGCCAGCGGCAGCATCCACTGGTCCGCCAGGTGCGGGCCCAACGCGCCGGTGCTGCGCTGGTACGCGCGGATCTCCTCCGCCAGCCGCTTGGCCACCTGCTCGGCCGACAGGCTGCGCTTGCCCAGCTGGCAGAACACCTCGGTGATATGCGCGTACTCCAGCGTGGCGATCAGCGCATTGCCCGGCCCCTCGTTCTGGCGCGCGGCTGCCTGGCGCAGCTGGCCCGCCTCAAAGGTCCAGCCCATGCGCTGGCCCAGGGTCTCCAGTTCGCGGTGGGCGATGTTGCGGGCCAGGCCGGGCACCAGGGCCTCGGCCCAGCCGTTTGTCAGCGGGCCGCGCTCCAGCACATCGACCGGCGCCAGCGGCCGGGCGGCGGGGGTGATGTGCGCCACCAGCTCGCCACCCCCGGCAGGGAAGAAGCCGCGGCGCTTGAGCTGCAGATCCAGCCCCACGCCCAGGCGCCGTACCAGCGGCGCGAACGCCCGCTCCAGAAAGTCGTACGGCGGCGCCAGGGGGTTGTGCGTGCCGCCCAGAAGCTCGACGCGGCTCTCCCCTGGCGCCAGCATCAACGCAGGCAGTACGGTCTGCAGCACCAGCAGGCAGCTGCCCGCCGTGGCAATCTGAAAACGGTACTCGCCCGCGCGCACCGCGCCGGGCACAAACTGCAGCGTCTGCGAGCCCAACTCGGCCCCCACGGCCTGCCCGCCGCACACGGCCACGGCCGCCTGTACGCAGGCCAGGTGCTGGCGCATCAGCCCCGGCTTGGGCCGCCCGGCGCGGATGCGCGTGATGTGCAGGGGCCGTCCAGTGACCATGGACAGGGCCAGCCCCGTGCGCAGGATCTGGCCGCCGCCTTCGCCGGTGGAGCCATCAAGGGTGAGGGGAACTGCGGTCGCTTCCATCATGGCGACACCTCTGCGGTTGCGCGGGCGTCATAGCGCAGCACCGTGTCCTGCAGCAGCGCATCCAGCGCGGCATGCCCCGGCACGGGTAGCGGCTGCACGAGCTCGGCCGCGTTGCGTGCCAGCTCGGTTTCGATGAACGCATGGATGCCGGGCCAGCGCGGGCTGGTCGCAGCCTCACCCGCGCGCATCTTCACCTCCAGCAGGGTGTTGATTTCAGCGACCAGCGCCGCATCCTGCACCGGGTGTAGCGTGTGCTGGGCCAGCTCGGCAAAGCGCATGGGCGGCACGCCGGGCTGGGTGCGTATCCAGCGCGCGGCCAGCAGCGGGCGCAGCACGTACAGGTACTTCTTGTACCGCACTTCATCAGCCTGCAGGTGTTCGCGGAAGTTCTTCTTCGCCATCGACGCGTAGTGGTGCCAGCCCTTGGCGTTGGAGAACACCTGCTGCGCGAGCGCACGGAACCGCGCCATGGTTTCCGCCTCTTCGCGGTAGACGATGGGCGAGCCCAGCCATTCGAGCAGCGTGGGGTTGGACTCGCGCAGCAGGGCCAGGGCCTTGCGCAGGTCCCAGCCATTGATGTCGAGGTCGCCGCTGATGGGCACCTCGATCACGTCGCGGCCCGGCGCCACGGTCAGGTACCAGTGCAGGCGATTCACGTAGATGAAGCGCACGTCGTAGTCGCTGTCGGGCGAGGCAAAGCCCCAGCCGCGGCTGCCGGATTCACAGGCGAAGAGCACCGTCACGTCGTGCCGGGCTTCGATATCGTGCAGTGCCTCCAGCACCTGCGTGCGCATGTGGGGCTCCACCGGGTGGGCGGAGCGCAGCATTTCTTGTTGTTCTGTTGTATGCATAAAAATAGGCTGTAGCGCTTGATGGATAAGCGTGAGAAGCTATCAAAAATGTAGTAATTTACGCAGTCCTTCGCAACTGGCGCGGCCCAGGCGAGAGACGCCAAGCAAGGGCAGCCCCGCAGCGAGGGCGTCGTCCCCCTTGGGGGGAAGCCGCGCAGCGGCTCAGGGGAGCTACCCTTTTACACAGACCAACTGCTTGAGCGTGTACACCACCTCCACCAGGTCCTGCTGTGCCGCCATCACCGCATCGATGTCCTTGTACGCCATCGGGATCTCATCGATCACGTCGGCGTCCTTTCGGCATTCCACGCCTTCGGTCGCCTTGATATGGTCTTCCACGGTGAACAGCTTCTTGGCCTTGGTGCGGCTCATGGTGCGCCCTGCGCCGTGGCTGCAGCTATTGAAGCTCTCGGGGTTGCCTTTTCCGCGCACGATGAAGCTTTTGGCCCCCATGCTCCCCGGGATGATCCCCAGCTTGCCTTGCTCGGCACTCACCGCGCCCTTGCGGGTCACGAACACGTCTTGCCCGAAGTGCGTCTCGCGCTGCACGTAGTTGTGGTGGCAGTTCACCGCCTCCACGTGGGTCTCGAACGGCTTGGTGATGACCTTGCGCAGCGCGGCAATCACACGGCCCATCATCACTTCGCGGTTGGCGGCAGCAAACTTTTGCGCCCACCCTACGGCCTTCACGTAGTCGCCGAAGTACTGCGCGCCTTCCTCGAAATACGCCAGGTCCTTGTCGGGCAGGTTGCGCTGGTTCATCTCGGCGTCCTTCTTGGCCAGCTCGATGAAGTGGGTGCCGATGGCGTTCCCCACCCCGCGCGAGCCCGAGTGCAGCATCACCCACACGGACTGGTGTTCGTCCAGGCAGATCTCGATGAAGTGGTTACCCGTTCCCAGCGTCCCCAGGTGCTTGTAGTTGTTCGTGTTCTTGATGCGCGGGTGCGCTTCGCAAATCTCGTCGAACTCATCCACCAGCGCGGCCCAGGCGCGGTCGGTTTCGGCGGGCGGCGTATCCCAGCTTCCCTTGTCGCGGCCAAAGCGCTTGGGGGTCATCCCCACGGGCACGGCGCGCTCGATGGCGGCGCGCACGCCGGACAGGTTGTCCGGCAGGTCGCTGGCCGTGAGCGTGGTCTTGCACGCCATCATTCCGCACCCCAGGTCCACCCCCACCGCGGCGGGGATGATGGCCTTGAGCGTGGGCACCACCGAGCCGATGGTCGCGCCGATTCCCAGATGCACGTCGGGCATCACCGCCACGTGCTTGAACACGATGGGCAGTCGCGCAATGTTGCGCAGCTGGTTTTTGGCGTCTTCTTCCACGGGCACGCCGTTCGTCCACATCTTCACGGGCACGCCGTTCGGGATTTCGAGTTGTTCGTAGGTTTTGCTCATCTCGTTTTTCTTTCTTCTTGATCGTTGTTCATTGGACCATTCCGCGGGCGGCGGCCTGGGCGTAGTCTTTCAGTTCATCGTCGTCTTTCACGTTGCGGATGAAGGCGTCCAGGTGGGCCTGCAGCTCTTCGTATCTCTTCAGCCGCGCCCCCTCGTGCCCGATCCCGTGCAAGGCCGAGACCTGCGCTTCACGCCAGGGCAGGGCCAGCATCTCGCAGAACACCTGCCACATCGCGTCGCGCCACTGTGGGATGTGCTTGGCGTTCCAGAACGACGGCCACACGTCAAACCACATGTAGCTCACGAAGTAGAGGCGGTCGCTTCGGCTTCCGATGGCGCTCTGCTGGGTGCTCAAGCGCGGGCCTAGGCAGTCGCGCCACAAGGAGGGCAAGGCCCGCACCATGCGCATTGCGTCGGCCAGGGGCACGGAGGGGTCGTTCACCATGTGCGGGATGTTGCCTGCGTTGTTGCTCATCACATGGTTCAGTCCCATCCCCACCTGCTCGTCGCTGTAGGGCGCCAGGTCGGTGCCCGCGTTGGCGAACAAAACGGTCTGGATGTGCGTCCATTGCAGCGGCGTGGCGTCGAACTCGGGCTCGTCGATGTTCCAGTACCACTCCTGCCCGCTTTTCTCAGGCACGGGGCGGTCGAAAAGGTAGCGTACGGCCGCGCCGTAAACCGCCGGGTCCAGTCGCACGGACTCGCAACTCACTGGGGTGGTTTCCCGGCCCAGGCGCCTTTCGCGTGCAGTCAGTTTCTTCACTTTCATCATGCTCGTCTCTTTGTCTGTGGATGCTCAGCGCATCTTCACCAGGCCATTCAGCACCTGGTCCAGGCCGCCGAACACCGAGATCTTGTCGATTCGCTCGGCCACACGTTCCAGCGTCTCCAGCTCCTTCATGCGCAGGGCGACGGGGTTGTCCTCCATCACCTTGGCGGTGTTGAGCAGCGAGCGCGTGGCGGCGGTTTCCTCGCGGCGGCGGATCACGTTGGCTTCGGCCTGCTTCTGGGCTTGCACCACCTGGGTCAGGATGGTCTTCATCTCGCCGGGCAGCACGATGTCCTTCACGCCCACGCTCTCCAGCTGCATGCCGTAAGGCAACAGCTTGGCGGCCATGTGTGCAGTCACCACCTCGTCGATCACCGTCTTGTTCTCCAGCAGCTCATCGAGCGTGCGGGTGCCCACGGCGGCGCGCAGCGCAAACTGCAGCTCGCGGTACAGGTGGTCGGCAGGCTTCTGCAACTGGGCAAAGGCGCGCAGCACATCGGTGTAGCGGTAGGTGGCGCTCAGGTTCAGGCGCAGGCTCACCTTGTCACGGGTCATGATGTCCTGGCCCGATACCTCCACGGCTTGCAGGCGCAGGTCCACCAGCTCCACAGCGACAGTGCGGCCGTACTTCCAGAAGGCGTAGGTGCCCGCGGTCAGCAGGCGCTCCACCTTGCCGTCCACCGTCAGCAGTGCGCACTGGCCTTGCGGCACTTGCACCTGCAGCACGCCATTCAGGCCCGTGACCGCGCGCTGGCGCAGTTGGGTCTGCGTCAGGCGGGCCACCAGGTCGGCGGGCAGCTCGGCGCCGTTGCGCAGGTCCACGACCTGCACGGTCACCTCCACCAGGCCTTTCCAGTACAGGCGGCGCGTGCCAGGGGGCAGGACCTCCACCAGCACGCCGTTCTCGCTGCGCAGGCCCACCTCGGTTTCCGAGAGGTTCACTTGCACGAATTCGGCGGCCACGACGGCAGGCTCCTGCGCCATCAGGTACTCGGCCAAGCCGTGGGTGAAGGCGGGTTGCTCCAGCGCGAAGGTCTCCACGCGGAGCTGGTCGGTGCCTGCAAACAGCCAGTAGGTGCCGCTGTGCAGCACGCGCTCGAAGCTGCCATTGCGCAGCAGCAGGGCGCGTTCGTTCTTCTTGACGGTGGTGCGTTGGAACAGTTTCAGCAACATCTCTTTTTCCTCTCTCTCTTCTTCGTTGTCGTATCGGGTGGCCGTTACAGCGATGGCGGGGTGCCAGGGGGCGCAGCCTGGGCCGTGCAGTGCGCCGTGGTTGCGCCTCATCCCAAAGGGAAGGGCGACAGCGCGGCTGGCTGCGGGCGCGGGCTGTGCCGGGTGCTGGCACAAACCGCCACCGGCTGACGGGGTGAATCCCTTGCAGTCGCTGCGCAACCTCGGGGCCTCTCCCCGCGTTCGGCGGGTGGTCTTTCGACCGGTACTTCCAATCAAGGTCTTGCGACCGTGGGCAGGAATCGAACCTGCGACAACCGCCTTTCGGCGGGGCTCTACCAGACTGAGCTACCAGTGGTGGCACGCCTGGAGTTGAACCAGACACTTCCTTTCGGAGTGATCACCACGACCGTGCCGCTACCCAGCGTTGGCGATGTGCGGCATGCAGGACATCGACAGAACCCGAAGGCCCCGGATGCCCGGCACCGGTGGGGCGAACGGCTGTCCTAACCCCGGCCTGTGAGCGATCACCGCTTGCGCTGGATGCTTCTTCTATTGCCAGATGCGTGCCAGCTTGCAATGCGAGGTTTCGGGTGAGCGCAAGTTGTTGATTTGTATATGAATACTTCCTGAACAATGAAACTGATTGGATCTGCGAATTTGAGAGTAACTAGAATGAATGCTAGTTAAATAGATAAAAATCCATGCGCAAAATCAAGGTAGTCATCGGGTTCCTGGGCACCCAGCTCGACTCCGGCAAGGGGGCAGGGCGGTGGGAGAAATGGCGCCCCTCCGTATCCCTGGTGCAGCATGAGGACGTTGTGATCGAGCGGCTGGAGCTGCTCTACACCCCGCCGCACCGCGAGCTGGCCCACCAGGTGCGCACGGACATGGCCACCGCCTCGCCCGAGACCACGGTGAACCTGGTGCCGCTGCCCATTGCCGACCCGTGGGACTTTGGCGAGGTCTACGCCCAGCTGTACGACTGGACGCAGGCCTACCGCTTTGACACCGAACGCGAGGAGTACTGGACCCACATCACCACCGGTACCCACGTCGCGCAGATCTGCCTTTTTTTGCTGGTGGAATCGCGCCGTATTCCGGGTGTGCTGGTGCAGACCTCACCGCCCAAGCGCCAGCAGATGGGTGACCCGGGCAGCTACACGCTGATCGACCTGGACCTCTCGCGCTACGACGTGATCGCGCAGCGCTTTGGCGCCGAGCAGCAGGATGCGGTGCAGTTCCTCAAAAGCGGCATTGCCACGCGCAATGCGCGCTTCAACGCGCTGATCGACGAGGTGGAGCGGGTGGCAGTGCGCTCGCGCGCGCCCATCCTGTTCACCGGGCCCACGGGCGCAGGCAAGTCGCACCTGGCGCGGCGCATGTATGAGCTGAAAAAATCCCGTCACCAGGTCGAGGGTGAGTTCGTGGAAGTGAACTGCGCCACGCTGCATGGCGACGGCGCGGCGTCCACGCTGTTCGGCCACAAAAAGGGCTCCTTCACCGGCGCGGCGGCCGACCGCGCGGGCCTGCTGCGCACCGCGCACAAGGGCGTGCTGTTCCTCGACGAAATCGGTGAGCTGGGCCCCGACGAGCAGGCCATGCTGCTCAAGGCGGTGGAGGAAAAGCGCTTCTACCCCCTGGGCAGCGACCGCGAAGTGGAGAGCGACTTCCAGTTGGTGGCGGGCACCAACCGCGACCTGCGCACCGAGGTGGCGGCCGGGCGCTTTCGTGAAGACCTGTTCGCGCGCATCAACCTCTGGAGCTATGTGCTGCCTGGCCTTGCGCAGCGGCCCGAGGACATCGAGCCCAATGTGGACCATCTGCTGCAGCGCGCGGGCGAAGAGCTGGGCCGCAGCGTGCGCTTTTCCAACGAGGCGCGCACCGCCTACCTGCGCTACGCCCAGTCGCCCGAAGCGCTGTGGACGGGCAACTTCCGCGACCTGTCGGCCAGTGTTACGCGCCTGGCCACACTGGCCGATAGCGGCCGCATCGGCCTGCCGCTGGTGGAGGCCGAGATCGCCCGCCTGCGCTGGCTGTGGCAGCCCGCGAGCGATGCGCGCCACGGTCTGGCTCCCGCCGCAGGGACGGTGGGACGCGACGAACTCGCGTCCCTGCTGGGCGACGAGGCGGTGGAATCCATCGACCTCTTCGACCAACTCCAACTGGCGGCCGTGCTGCAGGTCTGCCGCCAGTCGCGCACGCTGTCGGATGCCGGGCGCCTGCTGTTCCAGGCCTCGCGCACGCAGCGCACGGTGGTCAACGATGCAGACCGGCTGCGCAAGTACCTGGCGCGGTTTGGTCTGGATTGGGAGCGGGCCGTACAGTGTTGAGTGGACGTGCGCCAGTGTTGCATTCCGCGCACAGCGCGGATTGACCTGCGTGTGGCTCCGCCGGTAGCATCGCGCCCCTTGCCAGACTACGATGTTCACCATGGCGAGCACTCCTCAAGACTTGCATATCGCGCCGAACCATGGCGCCAGGAGTTTCCATGCACACCTTCTTCTTCATCGCTTGCTGAAGCCGCGCGCCGGCAACCTCTGACCTGCACCCCTGGGCTGTACCCGTCGATGCCATGATCGACCGGTCCCGTCTTCAGCGCTGCAGAGGCATGTCGCCTGCCAGCCTCGCTCCGCGCCTCCTGGTGCGCGGTTGCGCTCGCCCAAGATCACGTGGTCGGGCTTCTTCGTTTTTTGCAACCCGTGGTGGTGCCCTGTGGGCGCCGCTTCGTTCTGTCTCTGCGCGCGGCGGTTCGCCCTGCGTCTGAGAACCCGCATGCACGGGTTGCATTCCGATCAGACCTGACTTGTAAGGAGGAGCGCGCCATGGCGAAAACGCTCTCGAATACCCCTGTGGCAGCACAACTTTCGCTGCCCATCCTGCGCTACCCGCGCACCCCCCATCTGGAAGGATCTCGCCAACAGGCGGGCGATGCACCCGATGTGCAGCCGCTCGCGCCGCTGGCGGGGCGCCACGCCGTCATCGAAGAAAAGATGGATGGTGCCAACTGCGCCATTTCGTTCACCGAGGGCGGCGAGCTGTGCCTGCAGTCCCGTGGCCACTACTTGCTGGGCGGGGCGCGCGAGCGTCAGTTCGCAGCCTTGCATCCGTGGGCCCGAGCGCATGAAGCCGCGCTGCTGGCCTGTCTGCAAGACCGCTATGTGCTGTACGGTGAATGGATGTTTGCCAAGCACGCCATGTTCTACGACCGGCTCCCGCATTACCTGCTGGAGTTCGATGTGTGGGACCGCATGGAGCAGTGCTTTCTGTCCACCTCGCGGCGACATGCTGTGCTGGCAGGCCTGCCGGTGGTATCGGTGCCCGTGCTGTACGAAGGCCCCATGCCCCAGCGCGCCGATTGGCTGTGGTCGCTGGTCGGCCCTTCGCTGGCGCGCACACCGCGTTGGAGCGAGGCCCTGGACACAACCATCGAGCGCCTGGCGTTGCCGCATGCGCTGTGCCGCCAGCAGAGCGACCCCTCGACGTTGGCCGAGGGGCTGTATGTGAAGCTGGAGGACGAGCACCAGGTGCTGGCGCGTTTCAAACTGGTGCGCGCTGACTTTGTGCAGCACATACTGGATTCGGGATCGCACCACAGCGAGCGCCCCATCGTGCCCAACGGCCTGGCTCCCGGTGTGGATCTTTATGCCCCGCAGCTGCGCTGCAACTGGGCAGACCTGGGGGCTCAATGTTTGTACGGTTTGGACGCTTTGCAAACCCGCCATGCCGATGGCGCAGCGAATGCGCGCCCCCAAAGGAAAGGAGGTGCCCCATGGCGCCGTTGATGATGCGCGTGGCGCCCTATGCGACCTTGTGCAAGCTTTTGCCCCTGCCCGGACAAGAGCTGGACTGGGCATTGTGTTGTGAAGCCATTGAGGCTCTGCGCGCGCTCGACACCACGCCGCAGGACCCTGTGCACCACGCAGAAGGCGATGTTGGCACCCACACCCGCTGGGTGATCGCCTGCCTGCGCGACGACGCTACGTTCCAGCAGGCCCTGCCAGATCGGCAGTGGGTGATGTTCATGGCCGCACTGCTGCACGACATTGCCAAGCCCGCCACCACGGTGGTGGACGAGGCCACGGGCCGCATCCGCCAGCCCGGTCACTCCCAGCGTGGCGCGGTGGATGCGCGCGTGCTGCTCTGGCTCAGTGGCTGCCCGTGGGCGCTGCGCGAGGCCATCTGTCGTCTGATCGCGGTGCACCAGCAGCCGTTCTTCGTGTGGCATTCGCACCGGGGAACTCCGCCGGAGTACGTGGTGCGCAAGCTGTCGTGGGAACTGTGCTGGTCTGAGCTACTGGCAGTGGCCCGTGCCGACATGCGCGGGCGCGTCTGCCAGGACCAGGCGAGCCACCTGGACGACTTGCTTTTGCTGGAGGAGCTGGTGCGCGAGGAGGGTGCGTGGGATTGTCCGCGACACTTTGCAGACGCCCACACAGCGCTGCAGTACTTCCGTGGCACGCGCCTGTACCCGGATGAGCCGCTGCACCCGCAGCCGGGATCGCGTGTCACGGTGATGTGCGGCCTGCCCGCATCGGGCAAGAATCATTGGGTGGACAAGCACCGACCAGACCTTCCTGTGGTGTCGTTTGACGATGCCCGCGAGGCCCTGGGCCTGGCCCATGGCGACAACGAAGGCAAGGTGGCTCACCAAGTCTGGGACCAGGCGCGCGCCCTGCTGCGCGCGCAGGCCCCGTTCGTATGGAATGCCACCCACCTCTCGCACAGCATTCGCGACAAGACGCTGGACCTGCTGTATGCCTACCACGCGCAGGTGGACATCGTGCATCTGGAGCAGCCCTTGCCCGAACTGCTGCGTCGCAACCAGCACCGCGACACCACGCTGACCAATGCCGCGCTGCTGCGCATGTTGCATCGATGGGAAGCTCCGTTGCCCACGGAGGCGCACCGTGTGATGTACGAAGGCGGCGTGGCATTGCCAAGTGCAGGATAATCAGCCCCGTGAAGCACGCCAGACCGCCGCTGGTGCAATCTGGGAAACCAGGCACTGGAGGAACGTCCGGACTGCACAGGACAGCGTAGCAGCTAACGGCTGCCCACCGTGAGGTGAGGATCAGAGCAACAGAGACGAGTCCGGGTGGAAACTACCTGCCACGGAGTGTTCTGTGAGGCGCCAGCGGAAGCTGGCGAGAGGACAGCGAGAGCTGTCCGAACCCGGCGAAAGCCGGGTCGAACAGTCGCCCCGAGCGGGCAAGGCCGCTCGGGGTGAAACGGGCAATCTCTACGCGCAGCAATACCAAGTAGGCCAGCGTTGATGTGGTTCCGCAGAGCTGGCGGGTAGGTAGCACCGAGCCGTGGTGGCGACACCCGGCCCAGATTAATGGCGGTCACATTGCGGGCAACCGCAGTGCACAGAATCCGGCTTATCGGCGCGCTTCACACTTTTCATCGTTGAATCAAACCCTGGATTCGACGAATCGCTGCCGTTTCCTATCGCCAATCGCACCGAGTAAGGTGTCTCAGTATCCGCATTGCAGATAGCCCAAATTGCGCTTGCTGGGCTCAGAATCTTCGGTCGCAGCGCTGCGCAAATGATGCTGCTTCTAGGCGGCGCCGCATCGGTTGCGGCTGCGGCTTTTAAAGGCGCAAGGCGACGTTGGAGGGAAGCAAGCGAATCCCTCAACTCTTGACATGCCTATGTTGTGCTTTATTGCCTGGCTTTGACAGCTCTGCCCTCACGGAGTGATGACGCACTGAAGTGAAGATGCCCGCGCCTTCCCCGCAATGACGCTGAACGAGATAGCCGCAGAAGCTACATCCTCCCCCGCTGCGTGATTGATCGAAAGCGTGCATTGCGCTTTATTGCAATTTCCCTTGATCACATTGTCACCCGCATAGAGGTAGGCCATTCTCATGGCCAGAAGGTCCTTGACTTTGGCCCGGCCTGATTGACCGAAATTGGCATGGCAGGAGGATGCCGCTGGAATGGCGTCGTTGGCGGCGGCAAACAAGGCTCGCAGTGCCTGCTGCGTAGCCACCGGGTCGGCGGAACTGCTGGCGGCAGACGACGCCGTTTCGCCGAAGACAGGCCCAATCAATACGCCGCCAAGCAGGACGGCCGCACCGAGTGCGCGCAATTGCCGCATCACGGGGCCACTCCGAAGTACAAAGAAATATCGCTGCCAGCATATGCGCTTTTGAATTTGCTGTGAAAGGCTTCGACGGAGTTGTCGGCCACCACCTTGCTTTGGCTGTTGGAGAAGTTGAACACCATGCCTCCGTAATGAATCCCCACATGCTTTTGTGGCACGGGTGCCATCAAGTTGTTGACCACATTCTTGGCGGAAAGGACGAAGATCAAGAGCCCGTCCGTCATGGCGGGCTTGTCTTCCCATTTGCCCCGTTGCGGCAGTCTGTTGTAAAGCTCATCGCAGCGTATGGAGGCACCCGTCTTCTTGGTCTTGAATGCCATGTCGCCACACAGCATTCCCAGCTTGATGCCTAGTGCGTGACTTACAAAATGTGCGCAATGATTTTGGTTAGACGAGGAAAATCCATTGGAGCAAATGTCTGAAATGGGTTTGCCAACATACGCTTGTAGTGCGGTGAGTGTCGTGCTCATTGAGTTGGTTGAATGTAAGAGTAAGAAATCTTGCTGCGCTGGAAGGGGGGCGCCTTTAGTGCCCAAGATCGCATCGACAAGAGGTCCCGCCATTTTCTTGCTGGAGAACCCAACGGCTGTTACGTTGTGTTTTCTGGGGTAACCAGGCTTTAACGGCGTAGAGGCTCTGCGTACACCCGTGTGCCAGCAGTTGCTCAGCCCTTGCCGCAATGCGGCGCATGCCCCTTTTCCAGCTCGCTGGCCCGTGCCACGGTGTCGGGGTGGCTGCTGAGCAGTGACCAAACAGGGTGCGACGTCACCTCTTCGGCCTTTTTGCGCTGGCGCACGCGCTCGGAGCTGCTAGCGCCGGGGTCGGGCGTGGATGCAACGCCTGTGTCCGGGCTCGACTTTTCTGCCTTCTTCTTTTTGTTCTCTGCTTCCGCTTCTTCCTCTTCATCGTGCGCAATGGCCAGCAGTAGCTGGCCCATGGGCGCGGTGGGCAGCGCCGTGTGGCGCATGAGGGCGATGGCGTAGCAGTCGGCTTCACGTTCGTGGCTGCGGCTGTAGGCCAGGCCGGTGAGCACCGACGCGCCGGTGGACACGATGCCCGATACATCTCCCAATGCCAGCCCCAAGCCCATGTTGAGCACGCCTTGCTCCACCACCATGCGGGTGGTATGGCGGTGCACCACGTGGCCGATCTCGTGGGCCAGCACGCCGACCAGGGCGTCATCGGGCAATCGGTGCTCGGCGGCGGCTTTGACGATGCCGTCGGTCATCACGACCTTGCCTCCCGGCAGCGCAAAGGCGTTGGCGCCCATGCCGGAGCGGAACTCCAGGCTCAGTGGCGGCCGGTAACCGTTGTAGCGGTGCAAGGTGTCAGGGGTTTGCTGCACCAGGGCGTCGAAGCGGGCTTTGAGTTCGTCCTGGCGCGCCTGGGGCAGCTCGCTGGGTTTGAGGGTGCCGTCGTCCATCTGCCGCAGCACGTTTTCGGCCACGCTGGTCTCCCACGACAGAGGCACAAAGCGCGTGAGCTGCGTGGCGGCCCAGGGGGTGCCATAGCGGTAGAACAAGCCAAGGCCGATGACCGCTGCGGCTGTTACGCCCAGCAGCACGGCCCAGCGGGTCTGCATGCGCTGGGCGATGCCGGGGCGGTCTCCCGCCGAGGCCAGTGCCGCGCGCCACGCGGCCACGGCGTCGATCTCCAGGCTGCCTTGGTCGCGCAGGTCCACCACCACGCGCGGCGGGGGCTTGCGCTCGTTCCAGGCTTCGGGCCAGCCAATATGCTTGTATGCAAACACAATGGGCTCGGCGCCCGGTTGCGTGAGAGGGTGCAGCACCAGCGAAGGGCCCTGCGGCGTGGGCCGCAGGCTCACCATCACAGGGCGGGCTTTGCTGCTCAGGCCGTCGAACCAGCGTCCCTGGATCAGGTCTGTCTGCGCCGGTGCGGGCATGCTCAACCGATAAGGTCCAAACCGGCCGCGTCAGCCAGTGCATCGCCCAGGCCGCCCTGCTGCTGGCGCACCATGGCGCCGGCCACCTGGTCCACGCCGCCTTTCACGTGCAGCGTTACGGACTCACATTTCATGCGGTATTCGCTGATGCGGGCAAAGGGGCGGTAAAAGCCCAGCGTGATGACGGTCAGCAGCAGGTTCTTGATGCGCAGCCACACATAGCTGCTGGTGCGCAGGTGGCACTTGAAGCGCGCGACGTGGCTCACGCCGGTGTTGTCCCACATGAGCTGGAACATGCGCGCCTCGCGATACGCGCGCGCTGGCGCGGACGCAAGGAAGAGGAACGCCACACCGCCGACGATGGCGACAAAAATCAGTACGAAGACCCACATTCCGAGCTTGTTGCCCAGACCTGCGCCCAATGCCATCGTGCCGCCCGCCAGCAGCGTGCCGACCAGGAAGAGAAGCACCACGCTCAGGATGAAAACCAGCACCGTCGCCAGCCAGATTTTCACGAAGTCCATATACACCGGCTTCCAGCGGCCACGCTCTGCGCCCACCTGGGCCTTCAGCACCAGCAGGCTCTTGTAGTTGAACTCCAGGCGGATGAAGCAGAGCAGCGTGAGCACCACGCCCAGCGCCACCAAGCCCCCCATGGCGGGCGTGAAGCTCGGCATGGGCATCTTCTCGCCTTCTTCCTCCACTGCCTCCAGCGCCTGGGCCAGCTCGGGCGACAGCACTTGCAGGCCATAGAACACGCCGAACCAGATCAGTGCAATGGCGAACACGGGCCAGCTTGCGATGTAGACCTCTTTCCAGCTGGCGGTGAACTGCAGCCGCAGGCCGCGCCAGCGCGTTGCCCCCAGGCGAAAGCGCATGGCGCTGGCCCAGATGAAGGGCGACAGCACCGCGCCTACCAGCAGAAAAAGCCCCACCGCCAGGTCTTGCCCCGTGTTGGCGGCAATGTTGTAGGCAATGGTGATGAGCATCAGCAGCACAAAGCCCACCACCATGCGGCGCTGCTGCGCAGTGAACTCCAGCGGGCTGCCCGCCACCAGGGTGTGGCTGTAGAAATACTGCGCGGTACGGCGCCGGGCCCAGGGCGTGTAGATGCCCAGTGTGACGATGGACAGCAGCACATTGACGATCCACACCCTGAAGTACTCGCCGCCCGTCCCTGTGAATTCCAGGGGATACGCATCGATGTTCTGCGGCATGAAGGTGGACATTGGCCCGCCTGCGCTGTCTGATGGAACTTGGCTCATCCATTCCCTCCTGTGTGTTTGTTTGCCGCGCAGTGTAGCAGCGCACAGGGCAGGATGGTTTCGAGTCAAAAAGGTCTCTGACGCTTGCTAAGCAAGCGCTGGTAGCTATGCTTTTGGTAGCTTAAGAGCCAGACCTGGGTCCGTTGCAGTCATGGAGGCAGTACGGCGCTGGGCCGTGAGGGCAAACGCTGTCAGAACTTCTCCCACGGCTGCAGGTAGCGCCACTGCCCTTCGGGCACTTTGGCCAGCGGCACGCGGCCGATGCGGATGCGTTTGAGGCCCACCACTGCAAGACCCACGGCCTCGCACATCGCAGGGATCTGTCCGGGGCGGATGCCTTTCAGGGCGAAGCGCAGTTTGGTCTCGCTTTGCCAGCTCACCTTGATGGGCGGTAGCGGCCGGCCGTTGAAGCTGAGGCCGTGGCACAGCCGCTGCAGGCCGTTGGGTGCAATCTCGCCCTTCACCTCGACGATGCACTCCTGCTCCAGCGATTCGATGTCTTCCGCCAGCTTGCGCGCGATGCGCTTGTCCTGCGTGTACACCACCAGGCCGCTGGCCTCGGTGGGCAGGGGTGTGAAGCATTCGAGCTGATTGAAGTGGCGCTGCAGCACGCGGATGCCCGAGGCGTCCTCGGGCAGGTGAGACGCGGCGCCAAGCAGCGTGGCCGCCTGGGGCGAGCCCTGGCTGCGGCTGCCGTGGGCGGCGGCCCCGGTCGGCTGGCCCAGGCCGGCTTCAAAGCCTGGGGGTTTGTGTAGCAGCAAGGTCACTGGGGTCAACGCTAGCAGGCTGGCGTCTTGCGCTACCGCTACCGTCTGATCAGGCCGAACGCGCGCGCCGGGCGCTTCTTCCACGCGGCCATCCACGGTCACAAAGCCGCCTTCGATGAATTGCTCGGCCGTGCTGCGCGAGCAGTTCAGTTGTTCGGCCACGCGTTTGGCCAGACGGATGTGGGTGGGGTCGGGGTGCTTGTCGGTCATTGAATCTGGGTGATTGCGGTGGGGTGGTCTGCGGTTCAGTTGTTGCCGGGGCTCAGGGAGCGGATGCGTTCGACGTGGGCCAGCAGCGACCGCTGCGCCACCGGCCACATGCGCGGCGGGACGTCGTCATATGCGTGCTGCACCCAGTCCTCCATGCTGCCCTGGGGCAGGGCCTGCATGGCGGCCAGCACCTTGGCCTCGCGCGCCAGGCGGTGGGCCTTGAGCTTGGCGATGGCGCCGCGCGCGTCGCCGATCACGTAGCCGTGCGCGGGCAGGATGAACTCCACGCCGTGCTCGGCGCACGCACCGTCCAGCCGGTCCAGCGAATCCAGGTAGTCGGCCATGTTGCCGTCCGGTGGGTCGATCACCGTGGTGCTGCCGTTCAGGACGTGGTCGCCGCTGAAGAGCAGGGCGTCTTCCACCAGCAGCAGGCAAATGTGATTGGCCGCATGGCCCGGCGTGTGGATGACCTGCAGAGTATGGGTGATTTGGCCCTCTGGCGCTTGTCCAGTAAGCGCCAGAAGCTCATTATTTTGTAGCGACCTGTCGGGCGTGAAGGCGCTGGCGGCGCGGGCTGTGGGCGCAGACGGCAGGCCCAGGATGGGCGGCCGGGCCCGGCCTGCCTGCACACACAGCGCCTGCAGCGGCGCGGCGCCGGGCGCGTGGTCGGCATGCGAATGGGTGCACACGATCATGCGGATGTCGCCGCCCGCCGCGCGCCAGAGCTTGTCCAGGTGATCGGCATCGGCCGGGCCAGGGTCGATGGCGATGTAGCCCGTGGCCGGGTCGCCCACCAGGTAGCTGTTGGTGCCGGGGCCAGTCATCACGCCGGGGTTGGGGGCCGTCAGGCGCAACACGTTGCGCAGCAGCGGCACGGGGCGCTCGGTCTGCCAGTCCAGCGGGTGCACGATCTGCCCGTCGGGGCAGACCAGGGCCAGCTCGCCGTAAGGCAGGTCGCTTTCCATGTAGCGCGCCTCCTTGCCTGCCAGCGTGCCGGCGCGCGGGCAACTGGTCCAAAGCGGCTGTTCCTCGGCCAGTGCATCGAACACGGCTTGCGTTGTGCTGAAGGCGGCCAGCCGCTGCAGCGTGCGGATGGTAGGGAAGATCATGAAGAACTGCCCCGCCTCGTGCCGCGCCAGCGCATCGGTCGGGCGCACCCACACGGGCTCGAACTGCTCGGCTTCGTCGGCCACGGGCTCCTGGCCTGCGGGCATGCGCGCCACCAGAAAGGGCACGTCAAAGCGGCGCGGCAGGTCGCGGTCGGTGATCCAGTGCGCCAGCAGGAAGACGCTGTCCGCCGCCAGCCGCAGGCCACGCGCCGTGCATTGCGCCACAAAGGGCTGGTGCCGGTCGATGGCGGCGATGTCGTCTGCGTCGGCCCAGCGCCCATCGGCCGCGTGGCGCGCCAGCAAGATGCCCAGCTCTTCAAAGCTCTCGCGGATGGCGGCAATGGCCTGGGTCAGGTGCAGGTCACTCTGCGTGGGGCGGCGGTCGGCGGCGGCGTGGGTGTCCGGTGCCGCGTCCAGCGCGTCGATGCCACCGCCGGGAAACACGTACGCGCCGGGCGCAAAGCTGGCTTTGTCCGAGCGCCGCGTCATCAGCACTTCAATGCCGCTGCCGCCTGCTTTGTGGGGGTCTGCGGCAACGCGCAGCAGCAGCACGGTGGCGGCGGGGCGGGTGGGGACGGGGGCGCGGAAGGGGTGGAGCTGTTGGGTGGGGCGGGGCATCAGGCCATTATCGAATGGCCGAGGGGTGGGCGGCTGGGTCGCTGATGGGTTGGGGCGCGCTGGCGGCAGGCTCGCGCTGGCGGATTACCCGGCGCAAGACCTTTGAGCCCGCATCAACGCAGCGCCCGCAATTGCTGCAGGCGCTGCAACACGGCGTCAATGACGGCATTGGCCCCTTCCACATCGCAGCTCCACAGCATTTCCAGCAGTTCGATCAGCGCGATGGCATCGTCCTCCTGCAGCGCGGCCCGCGCGGCGGCCTGGAGGTCGTGTGTGTCCAGTTGCTGAAGAACGTCAACGGTCAATCCCATGGGGCACTCCCTGATTTTTAAGGAGGCCATGGTAGGTGCCGCGCGGCCGGGCCACCGGCCTGCGGACCTGATGGAGGTCAAAGGCCGGCCAAAAAAAGGCGCCGGCTCAAGCCCGCGCAGGGATGGCGAGGCCGCGCGTCACTGCCGGGCGGGCCACAAACACCTCCAGCACCCGCTGCACTTCCCTGAACTGATCAAACCCCACCAGATCCCCCGCGCCATAAAAGCCCACCAGGTTGCGCACCCACGGCAGGATGGCGATGTCGGCGATGGTGTACTGCTCGCCCATCACCCAATCGCGGCCCTTCAGGCGCTGGTCCAGCACCTTGAGCAGGCGCTGGGACTCGGCCACGTAGCGGTCGCGTGGGCGCTTGTCCTCGTAGTCCTTGCCGGCAAATTTGTGAAAAAAGCCCAGCTGGCCGAACATGGGGCCCAGGCCGCCCATCTGCCACATCACCCACTGCAGGGTCTCGTAGCGGCCAGCAGTGTCCTGCGGAATCAGCTGGCCGGTCTTGCCGGCCAGGTACACCAGGATGGCGCCGGATTCGAAGAGCGCCAGCGGCTGGCCGTCGGGGCCGTTCGGGTCGAGGATGGCCGGGATCTTGTTGTTGGGGTTCAGTGAGAGGAATTCGGGCGAGGTCTGGTCGTTGGTTTCGAAGCTCACCAGGTGCGGCTCGTAGGGCAGGCCCAGTTCCTCCAGCGCGATGGACACCTTCACGCCGTTGGGCGTGGGCAGGGAATACAGCTGGATGCAGTCCGGGTGGCGGGCGGGCCACTTGCGGGTGATGGCGAAGGCGGAGAGGTCGGTCATCTATGAAAACTCCAGGAATGGCGGAACCGCCGAGGCTACGCCGCATGGCCGTTGCGCGCAGGGCCGGGGCCATAATCCCGTTCCATGCAGATTCGCTTCACCAAAATGCAGGGCGCGGGCAACGATTTTGTGGTGCTCGACGAAACCCAGGGCCGCCTGGGCCTCAGCGCTGCGCAATACCGCTTCCTGGCCGACCGGCACTTCGGTGTGGGTGCCGACCAGATCCTCACCGTGCGGCCATCGCCGGCTGAGGGCGTGGATTTTGAATACGTGATCCACAACGCCGATGGCGGCGAGGTGGAGCAGTGCGGTAACGGCGCGCGCTGTTTTGCGCGCTTTGTGCACGACAAAGGCCTGACTGCCAAGGACACCATCCGCGTGCAGACGCAAAGCGGCGTGATCGCCCCGCGCCTGACGGCGGACGGCCGCGTTACCGTGGACATGGGGCGGCCCGTGCTGGAGCCCGCGCTGGTGCCGTTCGATGCGGCCGGCCTCACCCCCGTGACACAAGGTTTGGGGCAAAAATGGCCTCTGGCGCTTGCTGGTAAAGCGCTGGAAGCTACTGTTTTAGTAGCGGTCGTCTCCATGGGCAACCCGCACGCCGTGCAACTGGTGGACGACGTGGACACCGCACCCGTGCAACACACCGGCCCTCTCATCGAAAGCCACGCGCGGTTTCCGCAGCGGGTGAACGCAGGCTACCTGCAGGTGGTGGACCGCAGCCATGTGCGGCTGCGCGTGTTCGAGCGGGGCGTGGGCGAGACCCTGGCCTGCGGCACGGGCGCCTGCGCGGCCGTGGTGGCGGGCATCCGCCTTGGGCTGCTGGGCCCTGAGGTGCAGGTGGACACGCGCGGCGGCCGCCTCACCATCGCCTGGAGCGGCCAGGAGGCCGATTCCGTTTTCATGACCGGCCCGGCCACCACCGTGTTTGAAGGCCAGATCGATATCCCTGACACCCTCCCATGACCACCCACATCCCCCCGATCACCGAAGACGACATCGCCCAGTTTCTGACCAACACGCCGGGTTTCTTCGAGCGCCATGCGGAGGTGCTGGCCAGCGTTCAGATCACCAGCCCCCACGGCGCGCGCGCCGTAAGCCTGCAGGAGCGCCAGGCCGAGATGCTGCGCGAGAAGATCAAGGGCCTGGAGCAACGCGTGATGGAGATGGTGCGCAACAGCAACGAAAACGCGGCCATTGCGCACAAGGTGCACCAGTGGACCGGCAGTCTCCTGCAGGTGCGCGACCCGTTCGATCTGCCCCAGACTGTGGTCGATGGCGTGCGCACCCTGTTTGACGTGCCCCAGGCAGCGGTGCGCGTGTGGGAAGTGGCCGCGCCGTACATCGATGCCGATTTCACCCAGGGCGCCAGCGACGATGCCCGTGCATTTGCCTCGTCGCTGACCATGCCGTTTTGCGGGCCCAACCTGGGCTTCGAGCCCGCAGGCTGGCTGGCGCAGGAGGGCGGCGAGCCCGCCCAGTCGCTGGCCTTGCTTCCGCTGCGCGCAGGCGCCATCGACAGTGCCACGCCCGCATTCGGCCTTCTGGTGCTGGGTTCGCACGATCCGCAGCGTTTTGATGCCACGATGGGCACTGACTTTTTGTCCCGCATGGCAGAACTGGCCAGCGCGGCACTGCTGCGGCTGAAGTAGTCTCTGCATTCGCAATACTGGCGCTGGCTCAGCCACGGCAACCATGTCTGAGACGCCCCCCGCCCTCGACCCGCACGTCCTGCGTTACCTGGAGCACGTGCGCGTCGAAAAGCGCCTGGCGGCGCGCACGCTCACGCTTTACACCCTGGACCTGGAAAAGCTCGCGCAGTTTGCGGCAGGGGTCGACGTGCCGCTGCTGCAGTTGCAAACCGCCCACATCCGTCGCTTTGTGGCGCAGATGCACAGTGGCGGGCGCAGCGGGCGCGGCATCGCGCTCATCCTGTCAGGCTGGCGGGGGTTCTTCACCTGGGCCGGGCGGCAGGGGTTGATTCCGCACAACCCTGTGCAGGACGTGCGCGCCCCCAAGGCGCCCAAGCCCTTGCCCAAGGCGCTGCCGGTGGACGATGCCGTGCGCTTGGCCGAATTCGACAACGCCGGTGCCGATCCCTGGCTGGAGGCGCGCGACGCCGCCATGGTCGAGCTGCTGTACGGCTGCGGCCTGCGGGTGGGGGAACTGGCAGGGCTGGACGCCGTCCCCAACGCTGACACGCAGCGCCTGGGCCGGGGCTGGGTGGACCTGCAGGCGGGCGAGGCCCATGTGTTTGGCAAGGGCAGCAAGCGCCGCAGCGTGCCGGTGGGTGCAGCTGCCACGGCGGCGCTGCAAGCCTGGCTTCAGCTGCGCGCCACACCGTTTGGCGGAGAGGGCTCGGCGCGGCTGGACCCCGCGCTGTTCGTGGGCCAGCGCGGTGCCCGGCTCACGGCGCAGTCCATCTGGCTGCGCCTGCGCCAGCGCAGCCAGCAGGCGGGGCTGACCACGCCCGTGCACCCGCACATGCTGCGCCATTCGTTTGCCAGCCACCTGCTGCAAAGCAGCGGCGACCTGCGCGCAGTGCAGGAACTGCTGGGCCACGCCAATATCACCACCACGCAGGTCTACACCCGGCTCGACTTTCAGCACCTGGCCAAGGTGTATGACGCGGCGCATCCAAGGGCGCGCAAGAAGGGCTGATTGCTGCGCCTCCGCCGGGCGGCGATGGGAGGGCGGGGCCTTGGCAGATGCAGGCCCCTGAGGCCACGGGAAGAAAGAGCCCCAAAGTCTTTAACCGGGCGTCAGTCCCAGTCGACGGGGCGCAAAGTGGGATGCGTTTTGCGCGTGTTCCGGGGTGGCATGGCTGCGGCCGTAGCTTGGCAGCTCCGGTCCGTCCTGCGGCTCCAACTTGAATGCGGAGACCACGTTCACCAGCTCGGCGGCCTGCGTGTTCAGGCTGGTGGCGGCGGCGGCCATTTCTTCCACCAGTGCGGCGTTCTGCTGGGTGGCCTGGTCCATCTGCGACACGGCCACGTTCACCTGCTCCACCCCCTGGCTTTGCTCGCTGCTGGCTGCGCTGATCTCCGACATGATGTCCGTCACGCGGCCAATTGCGTCCACCACTTCGCTCATTGTCTGGCCTGCGCGGTCCACCAGTGTGGTGCCGGCCTCGACCCGCTCCACACTGGTGCCGATCAGGGCCTTGATCTCGTGTGCCGCGCTCGCCGAGCGGCTGGCAAGGTTGCGCACCTCGCTGGCCACCACGGCAAACCCACGCCCCTGCTCGCCAGCGCGCGCTGCCTCCACGGCGGCGTTCAGCGCCAGGATGTTGGTCTGGAAGGCAATGCCATCGATGACGCCGATGATGTCCGCAATCTTGCGCGAGCTCTCGTTGATGTCCTTCATGGTGCGCACCACTTCGGCCACGACCTCGCCGCCCTGGGTGGCCACGGTGGACGCCGTCTGTGCCAGGTTGTTGGCGTGGCGGGCGTGTTCGGCGTTCTGGCGCACGGTGGAGTTGAGCTCTTCCATCGACGCCGCGGTTTCCTCCAGCGCGCTGGCTTGGCGCTCGGTGCGCGCAGAAAGGTTGCTGTTGCCCGCAGAAATCTCGGCGCTGGCCGTTGCCACGCTGTCAGAACCCTGGCGCACTTGCGAGACCACCTGCGTGAGGGAGGCCTGCATGGCCGAAAGCGCCTGCAGCAAGGGGCTGAACTCGTCCCTCGAGTGATCGGTGATGGGCCCGGTCAGATCGCCGTCCCGTACGCGGTTGGTCACGGCCTGGGCTTCGCGCACGCGGCGCTGCAAGACTGCGCCCAGATACCAGGAGAACACCACCAGCGCCAACGCCGCAGCGGCCACGGCAGCCACCAGGGTGTAGAGCGTTTTTGTGGCGTCCTGCACAACGGCAGACACGCTGTCAGCGAGCGCGCCGCTCTGGTGGTTCTTTTGTTTGCTCAGCATCTCCAGCACCACATTGCGGGCGGGGATGGTCTTGGCCACCAAAAAGTCAAAACCACCTTCCTTGTCGCCCTGCTCGATCAGCGCCACGTTCTGGCCGGCAATCTGCCAGAAAGTGGAAAGCGCTTGTACCAGTGCGGCGTAGTCCGACTTTTCAGCGCTGGTGAGCGCGGCTTTCTCAAGCGCCGCCTGATCGGCGTCGATGAGCTTTTTTTTGTCGGCGATATCGGCCAGCGTGGCGGCCACGTCGACGGGCGTGCGCGCCAGCATGGCGTGGCGCAGCTGCAGCGACGAGCGCGTCACGTTGAGCTCCATGTTGGCCAGACGCAGCTGGTGGGGCAGAGATTCCGCAGACACCTTGTGGGTCTGGCGGATCACGTCAGACAAATTGGCCCAGGCGAAGACCGCCACCAGGCCCAGTCCGCCCGCCAGGGCGAACGACAGCAGATACAAGCGACGAGTGATGCCGAAAGATTCGAGGAGTTTCATGGGGTTCCTGAAAGGCAAGGAGGAATTTTTGATAAAAATGATATTTTTCGCAATTGTATTTTTTGGAGAATCATATTTGTCAAATGTGCTATTTCGGCCGTTGACGTAACTGGGCAAGGCGCGGCGGGGGCGGGCTTTTTTCCTGAGGACGGTGTTGCGCGTATGCGCCCGCAGCCGCCAGCCCGCACAATTCCGCACATGAAAACCCTCCGCCTACGCCTCGGCAAAGAGCGCTCCCTGCTGCGCCGCCATCCCTGGATCTTTGAATCTGCCATCGCCAAGGGCGGCGGCGACAGCGGCGAAACCGTGCGGGTGGAGTCGCACGAGGGGCAGTTCCTGGCGTGGGCGGCGTTCAGCCCTAGCTCGCGCATCCGGGCCAGGGTTTGGAGCTTTGACGAGGCGCAGCGCATTGATGCTCCGTTTTTCATAGCTGCTTGCGCAAGATCCATCATCGCCAGAGCCCGTTTTGACGTGCAAAGCGACGGCATCCGCCTGGTCCATGGCGAATCGGACGGCCTACCGGGACTCATCGTGGACCGGTATGGCGACACCCTGGTGGCGCAGTTCACCAGCGCCGGCACCGAGCGCTGGAAGGGCGTGATTGCCGATGCGCTGCTGCGCGAGACGGGGCTCGCCAAGCTGTATGAGCGGTCGGACGCGAGCGTGCGTGCGCTGGAGGGGCTGCAGCCGGCCACTGGCTGGCTGCGCGGTGGGCCGACGGGCGCAGCGGGCGATGGTGAGGGGCCGCCGCTGGAACTCACGATCCGCGAGCATCAGTGGCGCCTGACCCTCAACATCGCCGAGGGCCACAAGACGGGCTTTTATCTGGACCAGCGCGACAGCCGCAAGCGGTTTGCCGACTACACCCAGCGCTTGGGCTTCAAGCACGTTCTCAACTGCTTTTGCTACACCGGCGGCTTCAGCGTGGCGGCACTGGCGGGCATGCGTGCAGCGGGTAACGTGGCCGATGGGCATGTGACTTCCATCGATTCTTCAGGCCCCGCCCTGGAGCGCGCCCGCGCCCATGTGGCGCTCAACGGTTTTGATCCGAACCGGGCCACCTTCCTGGATGCGGACGTCAACGCGTCGCTGCGCCAGTTCTTGAAGGAAGGCCAGCGATTCGACGCCATCATCCTCGACCCCCCCAAATTTGCCCCCACCGCCACCCACGCGGACCGGGCTGCCCGGGCCTACAAGGACATCAACCGCCTGGCGCTGCAGTTGCTGTCGCCCGGCGGGGTGCTGTTTACCTTCTCATGCTCCGGCGGCATCAGCGCCGACCTGTTCCACAAGATCGTGGCGTCAGCGGGTGCCGACGCGGGGGTGGACGGCTACATCGTGGAGCGCCTGGGGGGCGCGCCTGATCACCCGATGACGCTGGAGTTTCCGGAAGGGGAGTACCTGAAGGGCTTGGTGGTCATGCGCAAAGGGTGAACCTTCCGGCACCAGCAGGGGCTTGACAGCCTCGATACACTGAAAAAGTGGCCCCCGCGAGGGGCACTGCTGCGGCGCAGCGCAAGTATTTGATTCCCTTGAAAGACAGATTTATGGCATTGATTCCCGTCACCATCCTTACCGGCTTCTTGGGCTCGGGCAAAACGACGCTGCTCAAGCGCCTGCTCACCGAGGCCCATGGCCAGAAGATCGCCGTGATCGAGAACGAGTTCGGCGAAGAGAACATTGACAACGACATCCTGGTGACCGAATCCAAGGAGCAGATCGTGCAGATGAGCAATGGCTGCATCTGCTGCACCATCCGCGAAGACCTGCGCGAGACGCTGCAACTGTTGGCGGCGAAGCGCCGCAAGAACCTGCTGGAGTTCGACCGCATCGTGATCGAAACCACGGGCGTGGCCGACCCCGGCCCCGTGGCGCAGACGTTCTTCATGGACGAGGAGATCGCCGAGACCTACCTCATCGACTCCATCATCACCCTGGTGGACGCCAAGCACGCGCCCCAGCAGCTCAACGACCGCCAGGAAGCGCGCCGCCAGGTGGGCTTTGCGGACCAGATCTTCCTGTCCAAGACCGACCTCGTCTCCACGGAAGAGACCGACGCGCTGATTCACCGCCTCAAACACATGAACCCGCGCGCGCCCATCAAGGCTGTGCATTTTGGCGAAGTACCCCTCAACGAAGTGCTGGACCTGCGCGGCTTCAACCTGAGTGCCAAGCTCGACATCGACCCGGAGTTTCTGCAGGAAGACAGCCATGGGCATGACCACCACGACCATGACCACGAGCACGGCGAGCACGGCGAGCACTGCAGCCACCCCTCGCACCAGCACGACCACGGCCATGGCCACCATCATCACCACGACGATGACGTGAAGAGTTTCGTCTACCGCTCGGACCGGCCGTTCGACCCGGCCAAGCTGGAGGATTTCCTCGGCGCGATCGTCAACATCTACGGCCCGCGCATGCTGCGATACAAGGGCGTGCTGAACATGAAAGGCACCGAGCGCAAGGTGATCTTCCAGGGCGTGCACCAGCTCATGGGCAGCGACCTGGGCCCGCAATGGGCCGAAGGCGAGCCACGCACCAGTAAGATGGTCTTCATTGGCATCGATCTGCCCAAGGACATCTTCCTGCAGGGGCTGGAGCAAAGCCTCGTGTAAAGAAGGCCCCTGGCGCAGGCTGATGGCATGCGGCTTGGAGCGGGTTTGTGTTGTATCCGCAACGTTTCCGTTTGCGTCAGTCGAGGTCGATACAATCGCGCCCCGGTAAAACCACCCAAGGCTTGCCACCAGTCCCGGGCCGCGAGAGCGGCCAAGGGCCCGCCCGTATTGCGAGGAGACCAGGAAGTGAAAGCCGAGACCAGCAAAACCAAAGGGACCACCAAGGCAACGCCCGCCGCAGCCAAAAAGAGCGCCGCAGCCGCGCCTGCGGCCCCCAAGGCTGCTGGCCCCGCTAAAGCGGCTCCCGCCAAGGCGGTTCCGGCTGCAAAGGCAGCTGCAAAACCTGTGGCCAAGCCGCCCACCAAGGCCGCTGCCGCGCCCAAGGCTGCGGCACCGGCTCCGGCGGCCAGCGCACCAGTGGCCCCTGCGGCGCCTACGCTGCAGCCTGGTTCCGAGGTACCCGTGCGTACAACCCGGCCTTCTTCCCGATTGGCCCAATTGACCGTACCATCCATGGCACAGTCAGTGGCTTCGACCGCTGCCAAAGCCAGTTATCTACATACCATGCCCACGACCGTGCAAGCGCAGCCCACTTTTACGGCTGCCAAAAAAGACCCCAAGCTGGCGAACAACTGGAAGACCAAGTCCGCCGCAGAGTTGACCGACGCTGAAGTCATGGCCATGCCCGACAGCGAGTACATGAACGACAAGCAGATGGCGTTCTTCCGCCTCAAGCTCGTTCAGCTCAAGCAGGACATCCACAACAGCGCTGGCGAAACCACCGAACACCTGCGTGAAGACACCGTGGTCGTGCCCGACCCGGCCGACCGCGCCACCATCGAAGAAGAGCACGCGCTGGAGCTGCGCACCCGCGACCGCGAGCGCAAGCTGCTCAAGAAAATCGAGCAGTCCATCGCCCGCATCGACGCTGGCGACTATGGCTATTGCGACGAAACCGGTGAACCCATCGGTGTGGGCCGTCTGATTGCTCGCCCCACCGCCACCCTGTCGCTCGAAGCGCAGCAACGCCGCGAACTCAAGCAGAAGATGTTTGGGGACTGATCCTGCCTCTGGCCGGATCATCCACCCCAGCGCACCCTGACCCATGAGCAAGGAAGAAACCACCCCCGGCGGCCTGCTATCCAAGGTGGTTCGGTTCGTCAAGAACCCGACGGTGAACTGGACCGAGCTCGACTCCCTGCAGGACGACCGGGAGAGCCAGTACAGCAAGCAGATGCTCAAGGAGATGATCGAGCGCAAGCGCCGCAACGACTTCGTGCGGCGCCGCGAATTTGATCAGCTGCGCAAGCTGCGCCAGCGCGAAGTGCTGCAAGGCCATCGCGTAGAGGACGCCGCCGGCCGCCCCTCGTTCTTCCAGAGCAGCATGGCCTCGCCCGACGAGCGCGCCGTGACGCTCAAGAAGATCGACGAGATCGAGGCGCAGATGTCGCAGCAATGGTGGAAAAGCAAGCAGGGCGCCGACGCCCCCACCCAGCCGGGCGTCATGCCCGACTCCAGCAAGGATGTCAGCGAATCGGCGCACGCCCGGGCCTACGCGCCGACGGCCCCGGGCAGCCTGCCCGCGCCGCTGGAAGACAAAGCCGCTGTGCAGCCGCTGTTTGCGGATGACAGCATGGCCATCGGCCGGTTTGGCGGCACCGATGCGCAAATGAACGCGAATGCGAATGGGGAGGGCGCGCTGCAGGAAGAAGCTTCCTTCAGCCCTGCGCCCGTGGCGGCCAGCCCCGCGCCCGCATTCGAACCGGAGGAATTCGTGCACGAACCCGACCTAGAAGAAGCCGCCATCCGGTTTGCCAACGGCGACCACGCGGGGGCCGAAGCCGGCCTCATGGACGTGCTGGCCCAGCACCAGCAAGACGACCCCGCCCAGCAGCTCGAAATCTGGATGACCCTGTTCGACCTGTACCGCGCCACCGGCCAGCACGACCGTTTCGACACCCTGGCCATCGACTTTGCGGCTCAGTACAGCCGCTCGGCACCCCTGTGGTTCTCCATGCCCGAACAGCTGGGCATGGCGGCCGAAACCAGCGCCGCGGCCGCACCCGCTGCCCCCGTGCGCAAGGATTTCAGCTGGAACGCGCCGCCCACAGTGGCGGTATCGTCCGTTGCCGCGCTGCAGGCATCGCTTGCGCGCGCCGCCTCGCCTTGGACTTTGTCTTGGGTCCGCCTCACAGGCATCGACGAAGGCGCCGTGCCGCTGCTGGCAGACCAGTTCACCGTGTGGGCCGACCGTGATGGCCAGATCGTTTTCTCGGGCGTCGAAAAGCTCAACGCCCTGCTGGAGGCGCAGACCCCGTCGGGAGACCGCTCCACGCTGCCGGACTGGTGGCGCCTGCGCATGGCCGCCCTGCGGCTGATGGGCAAGGCCGACGAGTTCGAGATGGTGGCGCTGGACTATTGCGTGACCTACGAAGTCTCGCCCCCCTCCTGGGTGTCGCCGCGTTGCGGCTACTCCGACAACGAGGGTGCCTCATCCGGCGCGGCGCCCCTGGCGGTCGACAGCGATTTTGGTCCGTCCGACCTGGGCGAGAACTCGGTGCCCGCCGCCGATACCGGCCCCGTCGCGCAGCTCAGCGGCCACATCGATGGCGACGCCACGCCGCTGCTGGAGCCCTTCCAGGCGTTTGCGCGGCCAGGCGTGCCGCTGACCATCGCCTGCGACAAGCTGATCCGCGTGGACTTTGCCGCAGCCGGCTCGGTGCTCAACTGGGCCGCCGAGCAACAGGCCCAGGGCCACGTGATCCAGTTCCACAACCTGCAGCGCCTGGTGGCGATCTTCTTCAATGTGATCGGCATCAACGAGCACGCCTGGGTCGTTCCGCGCAAGAACTAGTCCACTGAGTCCAGGACATCGGCGGCGCGCTTCAGCTCCGGTGTGCGCTTGCAAATTGCAGCCGCGCCCCCATCTGCCGCTGCTATGGACTCCTCTCAAAACACCCCGGTTTTTCACGGCACCACCATCCTGAGCGTGCGCCGCCAGACGCCCTCTGGCATGCAGGTCGCCATCGGCGGCGACGGTCAGGTCACGCTGGGCAACATCGTGGTCAAGGGCTCGGCGCGCAAGGTGCGCAAGCTCTACCACGGCAAGGTGCTGGCCGGCTTTGCTGGCGCCACGGCCGATGCGTTCACGCTGTTTGAACGCTTCGAGGCCAAGCTGGAAAAGCACCAGGGCCACCTGACCCGTGCCGCCATCGAGCTGACCAAGGACTGGCGCACCGACCGCGTGCTGCGCCGCCTGGAGGCCATGCTGGCCGTGGCCGACGCGAGTGCCTCACTCATCATCACCGGCAACGGCGACGTGCTGGAACCCGAGCAGGGCATTGTGGCCATCGGCTCGGGCGGTGCGTATGCGCACTCGGCAGCCAAGGCGCTGCTCAACCATACCGAACTGTCTGCCGAGGACATCGTCAAGAAGTCGCTGGAGATCGCCGGCGAGCTGTGCATCTACACCAACATGCACCACACCATCGAGACGCTGTAAGCGCGCCGGTGCGTTAAAAAAATACTCACAATTTAATAGCTGCCAGCGCATATCCAGTAAGCGCTAGAGGCTGTTTTAGCATCAATTTTTGAAGGCAGGCCCTCACCATGTCCTCCATGACCCCCCAGGAAATCGTCTCCGAACTGGACCACCACATCGTGGGCCAGGCCAGTGCCAAGCGCGCCGTGGCGATTGCGCTGCGCAACCGCTGGCGCCGCCAGCAGGTGGAAGGCGCACTGCGCCACGAGATCACACCCAAGAACATCCTCATGATCGGCCCCACGGGCGTGGGCAAGACGGAGATTGCGCGGCGCCTTGCAAGATTGGCCGATGCGCCCTTCATCAAGGTCGAGGCCACCAAGTTCACCGAGGTGGGCTACGTGGGCAAGGATGTAGATTCGATCATCCGCGACCTGGCCGAGATGGCCGTCAAGCAGACGCGCGAGACCGAGATGAAAAAAGTGCGGACCCGCGCCGAAGACGCTGCCGAAGAGCGCATCCTGGACGTGCTGATCCCGCCCGCCCGCGCGGCAGCCGGCACCGAGCCCGCTGCCGACAATACGGCGCGGCAGGTGTTCCGCAAAAAGCTGCGCGAGGGTGCACTGGACGACAAGGAGATCGAGATCGAGGTGGCCGAAAGCCGCCCTCAGTTGGAGATCATGGGTCCGCAGGGCATGGAGGAAATGACCGAGCAGCTGCGCGGCATGTTCAGCCAGCTGGGCCAGGACAAGCGCAAGACCCGCAAGCTCAAGATCGCGGAGGCCCTCAAGCTCATCATCGACGAAGAAGCGAGCAAACTGGTCAATGAAGAGGAGATCAAGACCCGCGCAGTGCAGAACGCCGAGCAAAACGGCATCGTCTTCATCGACGAGATCGACAAGGTGGCCGCGCGCCAGGAGGCCAGCGGCGCCGATGTGTCGCGCCAGGGCGTGCAGCGCGACCTGCTGCCGCTGGTAGAAGGCACCACGGTGTCCACCAAGTACGGCATGATCAAGACGGACCACATCCTGTTCATCGCGTCGGGCGCCTTCCACCTGGCCAAGCCCAGCGACCTGATTCCGGAGCTGCAGGGGCGATTCCCGATCCGGGTGGAACTGGAGTCGCTGTCCGTGAAGGACTTCGAGGCCATCCTCACCCAGACCCATGCGTCGCTGGTCAAGCAGTACCAGGCGCTGCTGGCGACCGAGGGCGTTGCGCTGGAGTTCACGCCGGAAGGCATCACGCGCCTGGCGTCCATCGCTTTCGAAGTGAACGAGCGCACTGAGAACATCGGTGCGCGCCGCCTGTCCACCGTGATGGAGCGGCTGCTGGACGAGGTGAGTTTTGACGCCACCCGCCTGTCCGGCCAAACCATCACCGTGGACGCGGCCTATGTGGACGCGCGCCTGCAGAGCCTGAGCAAGGACGAAGACCTGTCTCGCTACATCCTGTGACCACTCGGCGAAGCCTTGAGAGGTCACTTTCATAGGTTCCCGTAAGTGCTTCTTTTTCAACGACTTTTGCCGATTTCCAGGCTGCGAAACAGCGCCTAAGTCGTTGATTTCATTAACAAAGTTTGTTGGGCACCCCCTTGCTCGGAGTGCTTTTCCTGCTACAGTGCAAAAAAGTGCAATTAAGTGGTGAAAAGTGCCCTCGGAGCGCCTTCTTGGCCCCCAGGGATCCAAAACAAGCTGGGAATCTCGTCTGTGTTTCAAGGTGCCTCGTCGCTGAGTCTCGATGCGAAGGGTCGGCTGTCCGTGCCGACCCGGCACCGTGACGTGCTCGCGGCCACCGCATCGGGCCAGCTCACGATCACCAAGCACCCCCACGGCTGCCTCATGGTGTTCCCCCGCCCCGAGTGGGAAAAGTTTCGCGAGCGCATCGCCGAGCTGCCCATGTCGGCTCAATGGTGGAAGCGCATCTTTCTAGGCAATGCCATGGATGTGGAGATGGACGCCACCGGCCGCGTGCTGATTTCCCCCGAACTGCGCCAGGCCGCGGGCATTTCCAAGGACACCATGCTGCTGGGCATGGGCAACCATTTCGAGCTCTGGGATAAGGCCACCTACGACGAGCAGGAGGCCAAGGCCATGCAGGGCGACATGCCGGATGTCTTCAAGGACTTTTCCTTCTGACCATGACATCCACTCCTTTGCAACACACCACCGTCCTGCTCGAAGAAGCCGTGGACGCCCTGCTGGGCGGCGCGGGCCCCGAGCCTGCGGGCACCTGGGTGGACGGCACCTTCGGGCGCGGTGGACATTCGCGGCGCATCCTGCTGCGGCTGGGGCCCCAAGGGCGGCTTGTCGCGTTTGACAAGGACCCCGAAGCCATCGCCGAAGCAACGCGCATCACCGATGCGCGTTTTTCCATTCGGCACGAAGGATTTCGCCATCTGGCCGATTTGCCGCCCGCCAGTGCTGCCGGCGTGCTGATGGACCTGGGCGTGAGCTCGCCCCAGATCGACAGCCCCGAGAGGGGCTTCAGTTTCCGTTTTGACGGCCCGCTGGACATGCGCATGGACACCACGCGCGGCGAAAGCGTGGCCGATTGGTTGGCCACGGCCGAAGTCGGTCAGATTGCGGAGGTGATACGTGACTACGGTGAAGAACGGTTTGCTGGCCCCATTGCAAAGGCGATTGTTGCTCGGCGCGAAGAACGGGGCCCTCTTGCAACCACCGCCGAACTGGCCGATCTCGTGGCTGGCGCGGTCAAAACCCGCGAGCCGGGCCAGAACCCTGCAACGCGCACATTTCAGGCTCTACGGATTTTCATCAACGCTGAGCTTGAAGAACTGCAACAGGCGCTAGACGCCAGCCTCTCGGTGCTGAAGCCTGGCGGGCGGCTGGTGGTGATCAGCTTCCATTCGCTCGAAGACCGCATCGTCAAGCAGTTCATCGCGAAGCACTCCAAGGAGGTGTACGACCGCCGTGCGCCGTTTGCCGCACCGCAGGCGATGAAGCTCGTGGCGCTGGACCGCATCAAGCCCAGCGCCGCTGAGGTCGAGGCCAACCCCCGCGCGCGCAGCGCGATCATGCGCGTGGCCGAGCGCACAAAGGCCTGACGACATGACCAGGCTCAACCTTGTGCTGCTTGTGGCCGTGCTGGCCAGCGCCATTTACCTGGTGCACACCCAGTACCAGTCGCGCCGCCTGTTCACCGAGCTGGACCGCGCCACGGCCGAGGCGCGCCGGCTGGAAACCGAACACCAGCGCCTGCAGGTCGAAAAACGGGCCCAGGCCACGCCGTTGCGTGTGGAGAAAATTGCGCGCGCACAGTTGCAGATGCGGACCGCAACGCCAGCCATCACCCAGTATGTGTCGGACCCTGCCGGGGCTGCTGTAGGGGCGGCGGCATCAGCGCGCGTGGCGTCGCCCGGAGCCCAGCCATGAGCCGCAGCGTGGTCTACACCGCCAGCCCGCTGCTGGCCAGCAAGACGCCCGTCTGGCGCAGCAAGTTCATCGTGGCCGCCATTGCGCTGGGTTTTGTGGGACTGGGCGCGCGGGCGGCCTATGTGCAGGTGTTCGGCAACGACTTCTTTCAGCGCCAGGGCGAGGTGCGGTTTGCGCGCACGCTGGAGCTGCCGGCCAACCGCGGCAAGATTCTGGACCGCAACGGCCTCATCCTGGCCTCCAGCGTGCCGGCGGCCAGCATCTGGGCCATTCCGGAAGACGTGGAGCAGGACAAGCCCGAGGTGCGCGCCAAGCTCAAGCAGCTGGCTAGACTGCTCGACATGCCGCTGCCAGACCTCACCAAAAAGCTGGCCGACGAGGACAAGACCTTTGTCTGGATCAAGCGCCAGCTCGACTGGGACGTGGGCCAGCAGATTGCCAAGCTGGAGATCAAGGGCATCTACCAGCGCAAGGAATACAAGCGCCAGTACCCCGAAGGAGAAGCTGCCGCGCACGTGGTGGGCTTTACCAACGTGGAAGACCACGGCCAGGAGGGCATGGAACTGGCCTTCAACGACCAGCTGGCAGGCAAGCCCGGCTCGCGCCGCGTGATCAAGGACCGCCTGGGCCGTGTGGTGGAAGGCGTGGGTGAAACCGTGCCGCCCGTGGACGGCAAGGACATGCAGCTGTCCATCGACAGCAAGGTGCAGTTTTTTGCTTACCAGAAGCTGCGTGACCAGGTGCTTGCGCACAAGGCCAAGGCGGGCAGTGTGGTGGTGCTGGACGCGCACACCGGCGAGCTGCTGGCGCTGGCCAACTACCCCAGCTACGTGCCCGACAAGCGTCAGAACCTTACCGGCGAGCAACTGCGCAACCGCGCGCTGACCGACGTGTTTGAGCCCGGGTCCACCATGAAACCCTTCACGGTGGGCATCGCGCTGGAGAGCGGCCGCGTGCGACCCGAGACCGTGGTGGACACCACGCCGGGCCGCATCAACATCACGGGCTCCACCATTTCGGACACGCACAACTACGGCGTGCTGACGGTCGAAGGCGTGATCCAGAAGTCCAGCAACGTAGGCACCACCAAGCTGGCGATGCAGATGCCTGCGCGTGAGATGTGGGAGACGTTCTCGGCCGCCGGCTTTGGCCAGAAGCCGCAGATCAGCTTTCCCGGCGCCGTCAGCGGGCGCCTGCGCCCTTATAAGACCTGGCGGCCGGTGGAGCAGGCGACGATGTCGTACGGCTATGGCCTGTCTGCCAGCCTGTTCCAGATGGCACGCTCCTACACCGTGTTTGCCAATGGCGGCCGGGTGATTCCGGCGACCATGCTCAAGACCGACGAAACGGCCGTGGGCGTGCCCGTGTTCTCCGAGCGCACGGCCGACCAGGTGCGCAAGATGCTGCAGATGGCCGCGGGCCCCGGCGGCACAGGCCAGAAGGCCCAGACCCTGGGCTATTCGGTGGGTGGCAAGTCGGGCACGGCGCGCAAGCAGGTGGGCAAGAACTACGCTTCGGGCAAGTACCGCGCCTGGTTCACCGGCATGGCCCCCATCGACAAGCCGCGCATCATCGTGGCCGTGATGATCGACGAGCCGAGCAACGGCGTGTTCTACGGCGGCGCCGTGGCCGCGCCCGTGTTCAGCGAGGTGGTGCAGCAGACGCTGCGCATGATGGGCGTGCAGCCCGACATGGCGGTCAAGCCGCAGATCGTGGCCAACGCGGTGGAGGAATCGCTATGACGGCAAGCACACTGCCTCTGCTGGCCTCGGTGCACGACGCCGTGGCCTGGCTGCGCGAGCGCGTCATCGGCACGCTGCAGACCGACAGCCGTCAAGTCCGCGCGGGGGACGGCTTCATCGCCTGGCCCGGCGCTGCCACCGACGGACGCGCGCACATTGGCGACGCGCTGGCGCGGGGCGCCGCAGCGTGCCTGGTGGAGCACGAGGGAGCCGACGCCTTTGCGCTGGATGGCGTGCCGACCCAGTCCATCGCTGCTCTACACGGCTTGAAGGCCGCCACCGGGCTCATTGCGTCCGAGTGGTTCGAGCAGCCCACGCAGCGCCTGGACGTGCTGGCCGTGACCGGCACCAACGGCAAGACCAGCACCACCTGGTGGCTGGCCGAAGCGCTGAATTTGCTATCAAAAAATGAGCTGATTGCGCAGGGTGGGTGCGCGCTGGTGGGCACTTTGGGTATGGGGGTGCCGCCTGCGCTTGCCAGCACCGGCATGACCACGCCCGACCCGGTGCGCCTGCAGCGCGCCTTCCAGCAATTTGCTGACGCGGGCCGCACGGCCTGCGCCATCGAGGCCTCGTCCATCGGTCTGGCTGAGCACCGCATGGTGGGCACGCGTGTGCGCGTGGCGCTGTTCACCAACTTCACGCAGGACCACCTGGACTACCACCCCAGCATGGCGGCCTACTGGCAGGCCAAGGCCGTGCTGTTCGACTGGCCCGGCCTGCAGGCCGCAGTGGTCAACATCGACGACCCGCGCGGCGCCGAGCTGCATACCTCGCTGGCCGACCGCATGCTGGACCTGTGGAGTGTGTCCATCACCGGCCCGGCGCGCCTGTGTGCGCGCGACATTGCGATGGGCGATGGCGGGCTGCGCTTCACGGTGGCCGAAGGTGCGCACACCCATGTGCTGCAAACGCGGGTCATCGGCCTGTACAACGTATCCAATTTGCTGGGCGTGCTGGCCGGCTTGCGCGCTCTGGGCGTGCCGCTGGAACTGGCGCTGTACGCCTGCGCCCAGCTGTCGCCCGTGCCGGGCCGCATGGAACAGATTCACACGCCCGGCCAACCGCTGGTGGCTGTGGACTATGCCCACACGCCGGACGCCCTGGACAAGGCGCTGCATGCCCTGCGTCCCGTTGCCGCCGAGCGCGGCGGCCAGCTGTGGTGCGTGTTCGGGTGCGGCGGCGACCGCGACGCGGCCAAACGCCCGCTGATGGGCGCCGTGGCGCAACAGCATGCCGACCAGGTGGTGGTGACCAGCGACAACCCGCGCAGCGAAGACCCTGCGGCCATCCTGCACCAGATACTGCAGGGCACGATTGCCGGCCGCACCGTGCGCACCGAGGTGGACCGCGCCGCAGCCATTCGCATGGCCTTGCAAGAAGCCGCGCCCGCGGACGTGGTGCTGATTGCCGGCAAGGGCCATGAAGAGATCCAGGAGACAGCTGGCGTGCGCGTGCCGTTCTCTGACATGGCCCACGCGCAGAGTGCTCTGGATGCCCGGGGAGACCGTCCATGAGCGCCACAACGACCCCGGGGCGGATGATGATGACGCTGCAGCAAGCCTTTGCGCTGGTGCAGCCGCGCTTGCCTGCCGCCCGTCTGGTGGGCGACGGCGCCACGCCCCTGGCCCGGGTGCATACCGACACGCGCACGCTGCAGGCGGGCGACCTGTTTGTGGCGCTGAAGGGCGAGCGCTTTGACGCGAATGCCTTCCTGTCCGATGCGCGCGCCGGGGGCGCCGCCGCAGCCATCGCCCACGGGGGGGTGGAAGCAGCGGGCCTGGCCGGCATCGAGGTACCGAACAGCCTGGCAGCGCTGGGCGCCCTGGCCTCCGGCTGGCGCGCGCAGTTCGCCTTGCCGCTCATCGGCGTCACGGGCAGCAACGGCAAGACCACCGTGACGCAGATGATCGCGTCTATCCTGCGGGCCTGGCAGGGCGATGCAGCCTTTGCCACGCAGGGCAACTTCAACAACGATATCGGCGTGCCGCTGATGCTGCTGCGCCTCACGGTCGCGCACCGCGCCGCCGTGATCGAGATGGGCATGAACCACCCTGGCGAGATCGCCCTGCTGGCCGCCATGGCCCAGCCCACGGTGGCGCTGGTCAACAACGCGCAGCGCGAGCACCTGGAGTTCATGCACACGGTGGAAGCCGTGGCGCGCGAGAACGGTGCGGTCTTCGCCAGCCTGCCGGCCGATGGTGTGGCGGTGTTCCCGGCCGGGGACACCTACACCGCGCTCTGGCAAGCGCTGGCCATGGCGCAGTCTGGCCGCCGCACGCTCACTTTTGGCGAGGGCGGTGACGTGAGCTGCCGCAGCGCGGCGTGGGAGCACGGCGCCTGGGCCGTGGCGCTGGCCACGCCGCAGGGTGACTGCAACACGCGCCTGCACATTGCCGGGCGCCACAACGTGACGAATGCGCTGGCTGCGGCTGCCTGCACGCTGGCGGCGGGCGCGCCACTGTCGGCCATTGCACAGGGGCTGCAGGATTTTGTGCCGGTGAAGGGCCGCTCGCGCGCCTTCAGCGTGCAGGTGGCCGGCCGCGAGATCACGGTGGTGGACGACACCTACAACGCCAACCCCGATTCCATGCGCGCCGCCATCGACGTGCTGGCCGAGTTGCCCGCGCCGCAACTGATGGTGATGGGCGACATGGGCGAGGTGGGTGACCAGGGGCCGCAGTTTCATGCCGAGGCCGGCGCCCACGCGCGCGCGGCGGGCATTGCGCGGCTGTTTGTGCTGGGGGCCCAGTCGGCGCACGCCGCAGCGGCCTACGGCCAGGGACACGAGGGTGCCGAGGGCGCCCGGCATTTCAATGCGATGGGCGCACTGCAGGACGCGGTGCGCCAAGCCCTGCCCACCGTGGGCAGCGTGCTGGTCAAGGGATCACGATTCATGAAGATGGAACAGGTGGTGGAGGCGATTGCGTCCGCCGCACAGGAAGAACAACAACTACAACAACGACCTGCGCAGAGCAGGACACCGGAGGGACACCATGGCGCCACGCAGTAACCCCGTGCAGGCCATGGCGGCCGTCCCCTGCATCTTTGCCGCGTGGCGCACGGCCGGAGGTTTCCCATGCTGCTGATGCTGTCGCAATGGCTGCAGGGCCTGTCGCCGGAGCTGGGGTTCTTCCGCGTGTTCCAGTACCTCACCTTCCGCGCAGTGATGGCGGCCATGACGGCGCTGCTCATCGGCCTGGTGGCCGGGCCCAAGGTGATCCGCGTGCTCACCTCGCTCAAGATCGGCCAGCCCATCCGCGGCTATGCCATGCAGACGCACCTGTCCAAGAGCGGCACGCCCACCATGGGCGGCGTGCTGATCCTGCTTTCGATCGCGATTTCCACGCTGCTGTGGTTCGATCTGTCCAACCGCTTCGTGTGGATCGTGCTCATCGTCACGCTGGGCTTTGGCGCCATCGGCTGGGTGGACGACTGGCGCAAGGTGGTCAACAAGGACCCCGAGGGCATGCGTTCGCGCGAGAAGTATTTTTGGCAGTCCATCATTGGCCTCATGGCCGCGCTGTACCTGGTGTTCAGCATTTCCGAAAGCTCCAACGCCAAGGTGTGGGAGCTGTTCGTGGGCTGGGTGCAGTCCGGCTTCTCGCTGGACCTGCCGCCCAAGGCCGGCCTGCAGCTGCCGTTCTTCAAGGAAATCAGCTACCCGCTCGGCGTGCTGGGCTTCGTCATCCTGACCTACCTGGTCATCGTGGGCTCCAGCAACGCCGTCAACCTTACCGACGGCCTGGACGGCCTGGCCATCATGCCGGTCGTGATGGTGGGCTCGGCCCTGGGCGTTTTCGCTTATGTCACCGGCAGCTCGGTGTATTCCAAATACCTGTTCTTCCCGCACATCCCGGGGTCGGGCGAGTTGCTGATCTTCTGCGCTGCCATGGCGGGCGCGGGGCTGGCCTTTCTGTGGTTCAACGCGCACCCGGCCCAGGTCTTCATGGGCGATGTGGGTGCGCTCGCGCTGGGTGGGGCTTTGGGCACCATCGCCGTCATCGTGCGTCAAGAAATTGTGCTTGCCATCATGGGCGGCATTTTCGTGGTCGAGGCCTTGTCCGTGATGTTGCAGGTCACCTGGTTCAAGTACACCAAGAAGCGCTACGGCGAAGGCCGGCGGCTGCTGAAGATGGCGCCGCTGCACCACCACTTTGAGAAGAGCGGCTGGAAGGAGACCCAGGTGGTCGTGCGCTTCTGGATCATCACCATGTTGCTGTGCCTGATCGGCCTGTCCACGTTGAAACTGCGATGAACCCCCACGATCCCCTGGCTCCAGCCGAGACTGCAGCGACCGGTGTGCCCGACGCCCCGGTGGGCGGGGCCGCGCCTGCGCCGGAGGTAGAGCAGGGCGTGGAGCCCGTGGAGTCCGTTGCGCCTTTCGATCCACCCGTCGATCCGCGCATTGATCTGTCTTCGGGCCAACCCGCCGAGGCGCCGGGCTCCGGCGATGCGGAGGGCGGCCTGCAGCCCGCTGCGCCCGCCGATTCCTTCGAAGCCCCGGCACCCCTTGCTGCAGACCGGTCCACCCCGGAGCCCACCGCCCCCGCCAAGTCCGCAGGCCCCGCCGCCTGGGATCCGGAGGCCGTGCCCGCCATCTCCGCCGCCAAGGCCGCGGCCGATTTTGTGGCCCAGATATTTGCCGACGTGTCTGCGCCCGATGTGTCGGAGTCGACCGCGCCAGCGGCACCCGATGCGCAGCCAGCGGCGGGTGTGGAAGATGCCGCAGCCCCGGCCACCGCGCCGCGCGAAGGCGTGGCCCAGTTGCTGCAGGACCAGAACATCCTCATCCTGGGCCTGGGGGCCTCGGGCCTGGCCATGGCGCGCTGGTGTGTGCGCTGCGGTGCCCAGGTCACGGTGGCCGACACGCGCGCCGATCCCCCGCAGCGGGCCGTGCTGCAGCAGGAGCTGCCACAGGTCCAGTTTGTGTCCGGCGCCTTCGATGCGGCCCTGGTCGAAGGCCGTGGCCTGCATGCGGTGTACCGTTCGCCGGGCTTGAGTCCCGCAGTGGTTGCTCCTGTTCTAGTAGCTGCCAGCGCTTATGGGATAAGCGCTGGAGGCGAATTAAGCTTGTATTCCATGGCGCTGGCCGCGCTGCGCGCCTCGCACGGCTACGCGCCTGCGGTGCTGGCCATCACGGGCACCAATGGCAAGACCACTGTCACATCGCTCACCGGGCAATTGGTGGAGCGTGCGGGCCGGCGTGTGGCCGTGGCCGGCAATATCGGCCCCACGCTGCTCGACACGCTGGCCGCGCACCTGGATGCCGGCACGCTGCCCGACGCCTGGGTGCTGGAGCTGTCCAGCTTCCAGCTCGACGGCACGAGTATGGGAGAAGGGGGCTTCGAGCCCACGGCCGCCACCGTACTCAACATCACGCAAGACCATCTCGACTGGCACGGGGACATGGCCGCCTATGCCGCCGCCAAGGCCCGCATCTTTGGCCAAGGCGGGCTCATGGTATTGAACCGGGAAGACCCGACGGTGATGGCCATGCTTCCGCCACCCATCAAGGTCAAGCTGCAAAAGCCCCAGGTTCGAGCTCACATCACGTTTGGCGGCGACCTTCCCCGGCGCCCCGGCGACTTTGGCATCGAGGTGGTTAACGGCATGCCCTGGCTGGTGCGCGCCATGGACGCCGACGAAACCCGCAAGCGCGGCAGGAGCGAGGTGGAGGAAGACCTGCACATCCAGCGCCTCATGCCCGTCGACGCGCTGCGCATCCGAGGCCGCCACAACGCCACCAACGCCCTGGCCGCCCTGGCGCTGGCATCGGCCGCCGGCTGCCCGCTGGCGCCCATGCTGTACGGCCTGCGCGAATACCGCGGAGAACCCCACCGCGTGGAGCCCGTGGCCATCGTCAACGGCGTGGAGTATTTCGACGACAGCAAGGGCACCAACGTGGGCGCCACGGTCGCCGCGCTTGCCGGGCTGGGGGCAGACCGCCGCATCGTTCTCATTCTGGGTGGCGAGGGCAAGGGGCAGGACTTCACGCCCCTGTCTGCGCCCGTGGCGCGCTACGCCCGCGCGGTGGTGCTGATCGGCCGCGACGCGCCGCTGATCCGCACGGCGCTGCAAGACGCGGGCGTGGCCCTGCTGGATGCCGACGCGCTGCCACACGCCGTATTGCTGGCCACGCAGCGCGCGCATGCTGGCGATGCCGTGCTCATGTCGCCTGCCTGCGCCAGCTTCGACATGTTCAAGGACTACGAACACCGCGCCCAGGTCTTTTGCGACACGGTGCGCGGGCTGGCCGACGAGGCCGGCCAGATGGCGGACGGAGGTATGGCATGACCGCGCCCGCCAGCAACCTGCTGCAGCGCCTGACCGGCTGGTTTGGTGGCATGTCCCACAAGGCGTCCGACGTGCTGCCCGTGCGTGTGGGCGGTGTGGAATACCGCCGCGCCTCCAGCACCCCCGCCAGCGTGCTGGGCTTCGACCAGGCCCTGCTGGGCGTGGTGGTCGCCTTGCTGGCCTGGGGGCTGGTGATGGTGTATTCGGCCTCCATCGCCATGCCGGACAACCCGCGTTTTGCCAACTACGCGCCCACGCATTTCCTGGTGCGCCATGCCATGTACCTGGTGGTGGGTTTTGTGGTGGCGCTGCTGGCCTTCCAGGTGCCCATGGCATTGTGGGAGCGCGCGGCGCCCTGGCTGTTTGTGGTGGCGCTGCTGTTGCTGATCGCGGTGTTGATTCCGGGCGTGGGCAAGGTGGTCAACGGCGCGCGGCGCTGGCTGTCCTTCGGGCCCATCGGGTTTCAGCCGTCCGAGGTGGCCAAGTTCGCGGTGCTCATCTACGCGGCCGACTACATGGTGCGCAAGATGGAAGTCAAGGAGCGCTTCTTCCGCGCCGTGCTGCCCATGGGCGCAGCCGTCGCCATCGTGGGCGTGCTGCTGCTGGCCGAGCCCGACATGGGCGCCTTCATGGTGGTGGCCGTCATTGCCATGGGCATCCTGTTCCTGGGCGGGGTCAACGCGCGCATGTTCTTTTTGATCGGCGCCATCCTGGTGGGCGCCTTCGCGCTGATGATCGCCAGCTCGCCCTGGCGCCGCGAGCGCGTGTTTGCGTACCTGGACCCGTTCAGTGAGGAGCATGCGCTGGGCAAGGGCTACCAGCTCTCGCACGCGCTGATCGCCATCGGCCGCGGCGAGGTGTTTGGCGTGGGTCTGGGCGGCAGCGTGGAAAAGCTGCACTGGCTGCCCGAAGCCCACACCGACTTCCTGATGGCCGTGATCGGCGAAGAGTTCGGCCTGGTGGGCGTGCTCGCGCTCATCGTGCTGTTCTTCTGGATGATCCGCCGCATCATGCACATCGGCCGCCAGGCCATTGCGCTCGACCGCGTGTTCGCGGGGCTGGTCGCGCAGGGTGTGGCGATCTGGATCGGCTTTCAAGCCTTCATCAACATGGGCGTGAACCTCGGAGCGCTGCCCACCAAGGGGCTCACGCTGCCGCTGATGAGTTTTGGCGGGTCGGCGATTTTGATGAATCTGGTGGCACTGGCGGTGGTGCTCAGAGTCGATTACGAGAACAAGCTCCTCATGAGAGGAGGCCGTGTATGAGCGCGCAGAGAACCGCTTTGATCATGGCCGGAGGGACTGGCGGCCATATCTTCCCCGGGCTGGCCGTGGCGGAAGAACTGCGCGCACGCGGCTGGCGCGTTCACTGGCTGGGCGCGCCCGGCAGCATGGAATCGCGCATCGTGCCCACACACGGTTTTCCGCTCGAACTCATCGACTTTTCAGGCGTGCGCGGCAAGGGCATCGTCACGTTGGCCTTGCTGCCGCTGCGCCTGCTGCGCGCGTTCTGGCAAGCGCTGCAGGTGGTGCGCCGCGTGAAGCCCGACGTCGTGGTGGGCCTGGGTGGCTACATCACCTTTCCGGGCGGGATGATGGGCGTGCTGGCCGGCAAGCCCCTGGTGCTGCACGAGCAGAACTCTGTGGCCGGCATGGCCAACAAGGTGTTGGCGGGAGTGGCCGACCGGGTGTTCACCGCCTTCCCCAACGTGTTCAAGAAGGGTCAGTGGGTGGGCAACCCCCTGCGCACGGCCTTTACGCAGCAGCCTGCGCCTGCCGAGCGGTTTGCAGGCCGCGGCGGTCCGCTGCGCCTGCTGGTGGTGGGCGGTAGCCTGGGCGCTCGCGCGCTCAACGAAATCGTGCCGCAGGCCATCGCGTTGATGCCCGCGGACAAGCGCCCCGTGGTCATCCACCAGAGCGGCGCCACGCAGATTGACCAGCTCCGCGCCAACTACGCCGCCGCAGGTGTGGAGGCCGAGCTGACGCCTTTTATCGACGACACCGCCAGCGCGTTTGCAGCGGCCGACATCATCGTCTGCCGGGCGGGGGCGAGCACTGTCACCGAGATCGCGGCCGTGGGGGCCGCGCCCATCTTCGTGCCCTTCCCGTCGGCAGTGGACGACCACCAGACCACCAACGCGCAGTTCTTGGTGAATGCGGGCGGCGGCTGGCTGGTGCAGCAGCGCGACCTGACGCCGCAAGGGCTGTCTGAAATGCTATTGAAGTTGGAGCGCCCTGCGCTTGTAGATATTGCGCTGAAGGCCAAAAACATGCAAAAAATCAACGCCACCCGCGAAGTAGTGACTGCCTGCGAGGAGTTGGCATGAAGCACGCGATTCGCCACATCCACTTCGTCGGCTTGGGCGGCGCCGGCATGAGCGGCATCGCCGAAGTGCTGTTCAACCTGGGCTACCGCATCTCGGGCTCGGACCTGGCCGACAGCGCCACGCTGCGCCGCCTGGAGGGTCTGGGTATCAAGACCTGCCTGGGCCACGCGGCGTCGCACATCGACGGCGCGGATGCCGTGGTCACCTCCACGGCGGTCACGCAGGACAACCCCGAGGTGCTGGCCGCGCGTGAGAAGAAGATTCCCGTGGTGCCCCGCGCACTGATGCTGGCCGAGCTGATGCGCCTCAAGCAGGGCATTGCCATTGCCGGCACGCACGGCAAGACCACCACCACCAGCCTTGTCACCAGCGTGCTGGCCGAGGCGGGGCTTGACCCCACCTTCGTGATCGGGGGGCGCCTGAACAGCGCGGGCGCCAACGCAAAGCTGGGCAGCGGCGACTACATCGTGGTCGAGGCCGACGAGTCCGACGCGTCGTTTTTGAACCTGCTGCCCGTGATGGCCGTGGTGACCAATATCGACGCCGACCACATGGAGACCTACGGCCACGACTTCGGCCGGCTCAAGGGTGCGTTTGTGGACTTTCTGCACCGCATGCCGTTCTACGGCACGGCGGTGCTGTGCGTGGACAGCCCCGCCGTGCGCGAGATCCTGCCCAGCGTGACCTGCCCGGTCACGAGCTATGGCTTTGCAGAAGACGCCCAGGTGCGCGCCATCAACGTGCGCGCCGAGGCCGGACAGATGCGCTTTACGGTGCAGCGGCGCAACGGCGTCACGCTGCCCGACATGGAGATCGTGCTCAACCTCGCGGGTGAGCACAACGTGCTCAACGCGCTGTCGGCCATCGCTATCGCCGTGGAGCTGAACATTCCCGACGACGCCGTGCAGCGCGCGCTGGCGGGCTTCAAGGGCGTGGGCCGGCGCTTCCAGCGCTATGGCGACCTGCCCGCCAAGGACGGCGGCGAGTTCACTGTCATCGACGACTACGGCCACCACCCCGTGGAGATGGCCGCCACGCTGGCTGCGGCGCGCGGCGCCTTCCCGGGGCGGCGGCTGGTGCTGGCCTTCCAGCCCCACCGCTACAGCCGCACGCGCGATTGCTTCGAGGACTTCGTCAAGGTCATCGGCAATGCCGACGCAGTGCTGTTGACCGAGGTGTACGCGGCGGGCGAGGCGCCGGTGGTGGCTGCCGACGGCCGCTCGCTGGCGCGCGCGCTGCGTGTGGCGGGTCGGGTGGAACCCGTGTTCGTGGACAACGTGGCCGACCTGCCCCAGGCCATTGCCGACAACGCAAAAAGCGGTGATGTGGTGATGTGCATGGGCGCAGGTTCCATCGGCGCCGTGCCGGGCAAGGTGGTTGAAATGCTACAAAAAAATGAGCTGGCAGCGCGTGCCAGTCAAGCGCTATGAGCCAATTTGATTCAAATACTGATGTGAAGGCCCTGGGCAAGGTGGCCGTGCTGATGGGCGGCGACTCGGCCGAGCGCGAGGTGTCGCTGATGTCTGGCAGCGGCGTTCTGCAGGCACTGCGCGCGCGTGGCGTGGACGCACATGCGTTCGACCCCGCACAGAACGCGCTGGGCGACCTCAAGCGCGACGGCTATGCGCGGTGCTTCATTGCGCTGCATGGCCGCCATGGCGAAGACGGCACCGTGCAAGGCGCGCTGGAGCTGTTGGGCATTCCGTACACCGGCCCGGGCGTGATGGCGTCCAGCATTGCCATGGACAAGGTGATGACCAAACGCGTGTGGCTGGCCGAGGGCCTGCCCACACCGCGCTACGTGTGGCTGGCGCCCGACCGCCAGCAGCGCGAGGTGGTGCGCACCGTGCCCGACGAGCTGGGCCTGCCCCTCATCGTGAAGCCGCCACGCGAGGGTTCGTCGATTGGTGTGACCAAGGTGCGCGGCTATTCGGACATGCAGGACGCCGTGGCCCTGTCGGCGAAGTACGACCCCGACGTGCTGTGCGAAGAATTCATCGACGGCGAAGAAGTGACCTGCCCGGTGTTGGGCCAGGGCGCCGACGCGCGGGCGCTGCCCGTGATCCGCATCGTCGCGCCCGATGGGGCCTACGACTACCAGAACAAATACTTCACCGACGACGTGAAGTACCAGTGCCCGAGCGGCCTGCCTGAGGCGGAAGAGCGCGAGGTCCAGCGCATCGTTCTGGAGGCCTATCGCACACTGGGCTGCCGCGGCTGGGGCCGTGCCGACCTGATGATCCGCGCGAGCGACCGCAAGCCGTTTCTGCTGGAGATGAACACATCGCCCGGCATGACGGGCCACTCGCTCGTGCCCATGTCGGCGCGGGCATCGGGTATCAGCTATGAAGAGTTGTGTCTGCGCATCCTTGCGGCTGCGGCGCTGGACACGCCCGCAAAACCAAAGGCGACCTGATGACCAATACGCTGCCCGCACCGCTGGACGTCAAGCTCATGAACCTGACCGCTTCGGTCCTGTTCGTGGGCTGCGCCCTGGCCGTGCTGGCAGCGGGCGCCTGGTGGGTTTTGCGCTACCCGGGCTTCGCGATTGCACGCATCGTGGTGCAGGGCGAGCTGGTGCACAACAACGCGGTGACCTTGCGCGCCAACGTGGGTCCACACATCGTGGGCAATTTTTTCTCGGTGGACCTGCGCGCCGCGCGCGATGCGTTCGAGCAGGTGCCGTGGGTGCGCCGCGCCCAGGTGCGCCGTGTGTACCCGGCAAGCCTACGGGTGGAGCTGCAGGAGCACACGGCAGTGGCCTTCTGGGGGCCGGAATCCGGCTCGGCCATGGTCAACAGCCAGGGCGAGGTGTTCGAGGCCAACGTGGGCGATGTCGAGCAGGAAGGCTTGCCGCGCCTGCTGGGGCCCCGCGGCACATCGGCCGAAGCGCTGCACATGCACGGGCTGCTGCAGCCGGTGTTCCGCCCGCTGGGGCTGGAGGTGGAAGAGCTGGAGCTGACCGGCCGCGGCGGCTGGCGCGCGCGGCTGGACAGCGATGCCGTGGTGGAGCTGGGCGGCGGCGCCCCGGAAGAGGTGGTGCAGCGCACGCAGCGGTTTGCCCGCACGCTGACCCAGGTGGCCGCGCAGTACGGGCGGCGCGTGGACGCGCTGGAGTCTGCCGACCTGCGGCACGCAGGCGGCTACGCGCTGCGGCTGCGTGGCGTGACCACGGTGATCCCCGACGCGGCCGGTGTGGCCGCCGGGGCCACGGGCGGCGTGCGCAGGAGGTGACGCGATGCACGGTGACAACAGCAGCAATCGGGCACAGGGCGCAGGGCAGGCCATCGGACCGCAGAAGCAAGTGCGGAACGGGTGGGATGGCCGGCAGGACAGAACAGAAAAGGGCAGAGGCTGATATGGCAAGAGAGTACAAAGACGTGGTGGTGGGGCTGGACATCGGCACGGCCAAGGTCATGGCCGTGGTGGCCGAAGTGCTGCCCGGCGGCGAGCTGAAACTGGCCGGCCTGGGCGTGGCACCCAGCAACGGCCTCAAGCGCGGCGTGGTGGTCAACATCGACGCCACGGTGCAAAGCATCCAGCAGGCGCTGAAAGAAGCCGAGCTGATGGCCGACTGCAAGATCCAGCGCGTGTACACCGGCATCACCGGCAGCCACATCCGCGGCCTCAACTCCAGCGGCATGGTGGCGGTGAAGGACAAGGAAGTCACGTCCGCCGACGTGGCGCGCGTGGTGGAGACCGCCAAGGCCATCAACATCAGCAGCGACCAGCGCCTGTTGCTGGTGGAGCCGCAAGAGTTTGTTATCGACGGGCAGGATGTGAAGGAACCCATCGGCATGAGCGGCATCCGCCTCGAAGCCAAGATCCACATCGTGACCGGGGCGCAAAGCGCGGCCGAGAACATCATCAAGTGCGTGCGCCGCTGCGGCCTGGAGGTGGAGCAGCTCATGCTGAACCCGCTGGCCAGCAGCCAGGCCGTGCTGACCGACGACGAGCGCGAGCTGGGCGTGGTGGTGGTGGACATTGGCGCGGGCACGACCGACGTGGCCATCTTCACCGGCGGTGCGATCCGCCACACGGCGGTGATCCCGATCGCGGGCGACCTCATCACCAGCGACATCGCCATGGCGCTGCGCACTCCCACCAAGGACGCCGAGGACATCAAGGTCGAAAGCGGCTACGCCAAGCAACTGCTGGCCGACCCCGAGGCGCAGGTGGAAGTGCCCGGCCTGGGCGACCGCAGCCCGCGCATGCTGAGCAAGCAGGCGCTGGCCGGAGTGATCGAGCCGCGGGTGGAAGAAATTTTCTCGCTGGTTCAGCAGGTGGTGCGCGAGTCGGGCTACGAAGAGGTGCTGTCGTCGGGCATTGTGCTCACAGGCGGCAGCTCGGTCATGCCCGGGATGATCGAGTTGGGCGAGGACATCTTCCTCAAGCCCGTGCGCCGCGGCATTCCCAAGTATTCCAGCGCTTTGTCTGACATGGTGGCCCAGCCCCGTGCTGCTACTGTCATGGGTTTGCTCGAAGAGGCGCGCATGGCGCGGCTGCGCGGCTTCAAGGTGGCCCAGAAAAGTGGCTCCATGAAGACGGCGTTCGGCCGCTTCAAGGACTTCATCGTGGGGAACTTCTGACCATGAAATTCCCCCTGTGGCTTGCACGCGGAAGCCCCCACCAGGCGCCGCGAGAGCGATGGCGATGCACCGGGCCGCCGCGCTGTCGAACGACTGAATTTCCCATTTTTCCTATTTGGCAATTGCATACGAATCTAGAACCAGGAGCTCCAACATGACCATCGAAATGATCGAAGCCGAAGAATTCAACCAGGGCACCCAGATCAAGGTGATCGGTGTGGGCGGTGGCGGCAGCAATGCCGTCGAGCACATGATTGCCCGCAGCGTGCAGGGCGTGGAATTTGTCTGCGCCAACACCGATGCGCAGGCCCTGACCCGCAGCTCGGCCCACCGCGTCATCCAGCTGGGTGGCAGCGGCCTGGGTGCCGGCAGCAAGCCCGACAAGGGCCGCGACGCCGCGGAAGCAGCTGTCGAAGACATCCGCAGCGCCATCACCGGCGCGCACATGCTGTTCATCACTGCCGGCATGGGCGGCGGCACGGGCACGGGCGCTGCGCCCGTGATTGCCCGCGTGGCCAAGGAGATGGGCATTCTGACGGTGGGCGTGGTGACCAAGCCCTTCGACTGGGAAGGCGGCCGACGCATGCAGAACGCCGACAACGGCCTGGCCGAGCTGGAGGCCAACGTCGATTCACTGATCGTGGTGCTGAACGAAAAGCTGCTCGAGGTGCTGGGCGACGACATCACGCAGGATGAAGCCTTTGCGCACGCCAACGATGTGCTGAAGAACGCCGTGGGCGGCATTGCCGAAATCATCAATGAGTACGGCCATGTGAACGTCGACTTTGAAGACGTGCGCACCGTGATGGGCGAGCCCGGCAAGGCCATGATGGGCACGGCCACTGCCAGCGGCCCGGACCGCGCCCGCATCGCCGCCGAGCAGGCGGTGGCCTGCCCGCTGCTGGAAGGCATCGACCTGTCGGGCGCCAAGGGCGTGCTGGTGCTGGTCACGGCCGCCAAGGGCAGCCTCAAGCTGTCCGAGTCGCGCCTGGCGATGAGCACCATCAACGCCTACGCTTCGCCCGACGCACACGTCATCTACGGCGCCGCCTATGACGACAGCCTGGGCGACGAGATCCGCGTCACGGTGGTGGCCACGGGCCTGTCGCGCCCCAATGCACGCCGTCAGCCCATCTCGGTGGTGCAGGGCGGCCTGCGCACCGGCACGGACAACATGGCCTACCAGGTGCCTGTGATGGGCGCCGGCACCCTGGGTGCTGCGGTGGGCGTGCAGGGCGGCCACGCCGGTGGCTCGCAAGCCGATTACGGCAGCATGTCGGTGCCCAGCGTGTGGCGCACCAACCGCACCCAGGCCGCAGCCCGCGTGGATGCGCTGTCGTCGGGCGGCATGGACGACCTGGAGATCCCCGCGTTCCTACGCAAGCAGGCGGACTGATCGATGGGTCTGTGGATTGCTTGGCTGGGCGGTGCGACGGGACCACAATGCCCCGGTTGCTCCTGAAAAGTGAGCTGGTAGCGCTTGAAGGCAATGGGATTGAGTTGAATTTTGAACTCAACCCCTTATTCGAAAAGCGCTAGCAGCTACTGATTTAGTAGCGTTCACGCCATCGCCACCGCGCTCCACAAAAAAAGCCCCGACCGTAAGGCCGGGGCTTTTTCTTTGCTGGCTCTGCCGTCTTTCGCGTATCCGCGCGGCCCGGCAACCGCGCCGTTCAGAAGCTTTCCCAGTCGTCGTTGTCGCCGGCCTGCCCAGCCTTGGGCGCCGGGGGCTGCGGTGCGCTGGCACGGGGCGGCAGGGCCGTGGGGGCCTTCAACGGGGCTTTGGCGGCGGCGGCCGGCGCCTTGGAGGCCAGGGCCGGCTTGCGCGCAGGGGCTGCGGCCGGGCGCGCCGCAGCAGGTGCGGGTGTGGGGCGGCGAACTGCCGGTGCTGGTTCATGCGCTGCCGCAGCGGTGCTGCCGTTCACGCGGAACAGTGCCACCACCTGCGTCAGCCGCAGCGCCTGCTCGCGCAGGCTGTCGGCTGCGGCAGTGGACTGCTCCACCAGCGCCGAGTTTTGCTGCGTCATCTGGTCCAGCTGGTTCATGGCGGTGTTCACCTGCGCAATGCCCTGGCTTTGCTCCGACGTGGCCGAGCGGATCTCGCCGATGATGTCCGTCACGCGCTGCACGCTGTCCACGATCTCGGTCATCGTGGCGCCCGCGTCGCCCACCAGCGTTGTGCCGGACTCGACCTTTTCCACCGAGGCGCCGATCAGCGTCTTGATCTCTTTGGCGGCCTCGGCGCTGCGCTGGGCCAGACTGCGCACTTCGCTGGCCACCACCGCAAAGCCCCGTCCTTGTTCACCGGCGCGCGCCGCCTCCACGGCAGCATTCAACGCCAGGATGTTGGTCTGGAACGCGATGCCATCAATCACGCCGATGATGTCGCTGATCTTGTTGCTGCTGGCGTTGATGTCCTGCATGGTGGCCACCACACGCGACACCACCTCGCCGCCGCGCGCGGCCACGCTGGCGGCAGAGGTGGCCATCTGGTTGGCCGTCTGCGCCGAGTCGGAGGTCTGCTTCACCGTGCTGGTCAGCTCCTCCATGCTGCTGGCCGTGCTTTGCAGGTTGCTGGCCGTGTCTTCGGTGCGGTGGGCCAAATCGTTGTTGCCCTGCGCGATCTCGCTGGAGGCCGTGGCGATGCTGTCGGACGCCGTGCGCACTTCTGTCACCAGCTTGCGCAGCGACGCCACCATGTGCGCCAGGCCGTCCAGCATGGAGCCGGGCGGTGATGGCGGGATGGGGGTGTCGAGGTTGCCCTGGGCCACCTCTGACATGATGCCGATGGCCTCAGCGGGCTCACCCCCGATCTGCCGCAACACCGAGCGCGAAACGATCAGGCCGATGGCGCCTACGGCCACGAAAACGACCAATATGATGCCCATGCCAGAGAGAAGCGTTCGACGAACGATGGCATCGATGTCGTCCGTGTACAGCCCCGAGCCCACCATCCAGTTCCAGCCATCCACGCGAATCACGTACTGAAGCTTTGGCACCAGCTCCTGCTGCCCCGGGCGCGCAAACATGGTGGGGACGAACACTCGACCGTTGGCGCTGGCCCGCAGAGCGTCCGATATTTGCTTGAGGATGTCGGTGCCAGAGCCGTCCTTGACTTTGCCCGCCATGTCCTGGCCTTCCCATTCAGGCTTGATGGGATGCATCACGCCTTTGGCATCCAGAGTCCAGATGTAGAAATACTCGGTTTTTCCATCAGGCCCGCCGAAGCGGGAGATGCGCAGCGCTTCCTTGGCGGATTTTTGCGCGTCTTCGACGGTCATGGCGCCACTGGCCGCCTTCGCCTGGTACCCGGTCACGATGCTGTGGGCTGACTGCACTGCGGTGGTCAATAGCTCTTGCCGCGACTCGATGATGAGCCGCCGCTCGTGCAGCATTGATGCGACGGCCATGACCAGCAGCGCGGCAAGTGCGGTGCCGATCATGATGAGGATCTTCATCTTGAAGCTGAGCTTGCCCATGGGAGTCTCCTGTGAAACATTTTTGTGCGGCCGAGCAGGGTCGGTCTCAGCCATTGTGCTGCGGAGTACCTGGGCCGCGCAGTAGGTGAAAACGTGGCGTGGTGCCCTCTTTGCCCGTGGGGCAAGGCGCCAGAAACTAGAATGCGCCATGCTTGCGCAACGCACCCTCAAGACTCTGACCCGCGCCGTGGGCGTCGGGCTGCACAGCGGCCAGCGGGTTGAGTTGACGCTGCGGCCCGCACAGCCTGACACAGGTATCGTGTTCCGCCGTGTCGACCTGCCCCAGCCCGTGGACATTCCTATCCGCGCCGAGGCCGTTACCGACACGCGCCTGGCCTCCACCATCGCCGTGGGCACGGCCAAGGTGCACACGGTGGAGCACCTGATGTCGGCATGCGCGGGGCTGGGCATCGACAACCTGTACGTGGACATCACGGCCGAAGAGGTGCCCATTCTGGACGGTTCGTCCGCCTCGTTCGTGTTCCTGCTGCAAAGTGCGGGCATCGAGCTGCAGAAGGCTCCCAAGCGCTTTATCCGCGTCACCCGCCCGGTGGAAGTGCGCGAAGGCGAGGGCGTCCGCACCAAATGGGCACGTCTGGTCCCGTACCACGGCTACAAGCTCAGCTTCGAGATCGACTTCGACCACCCGGCCGTGGATTCGACCGGCCAGCGCGTTGAGTTCGACCTCGGCCAGGGTAATTACAGCCGCGACATCGCCCGCGCCCGCACCTTCGGCTTCACGCGCGACGTAGAGATGATGCGCTCCAGCGGCCTGGCGCTGGGCGGTGGCCTGGACAACGCCATCGTGATGGACGACTACAAGGTCCTCAACAGCGACGGACTGCGCTACGACGACGAGTTCGTGAAGCACAAGATCCTGGATGCCATGGGCGACCTGTACCTCATCGGCAAGCCGCTTTTGGCCGCCTACAGCGCCTTCCGCTCGGGCCATGCGATGAACAATCTGCTGCTGCGCGAGCTGCTGGCGCAGCGCGATGCCTGGGAGGTCGTCACATTCGAGGACGAGCGCCAGGCACCCACGGGCTTTGCACAGCCAGCGCGGGCCTGGTAGCCGCTCCGCCATCCACGCCGCTTGTTGGCCCGTTCACCATGCTCATCGTCCGCTGGCTTGCGCTGTTCCTGCTGATCGCCGCCGCCGTGTGCTTTGGTTTCTACGTGGGCACCGGGCAGGTGTTCTACAAGCGGCTGGGGCTGGTGATCGTGAAATGGACGGTCATTGCCGCGGCCGTCTTTTTTGTGGTGGTTTTCTTCGAGCGGCTGCTGTGACGGCCGCAGCCCGCAGCGGCGCCCGGCCAGCGCTGGCCTATACTCGCGCCTGCTCCGGGGTGCACGTAGAGGCTCATTGACTGGGTTTTCTGGGCGTGCTGAGACGGCGGACCCAACCGCCGGAACCGCGAACTTGATCTGGTTAGTACCAGCGTAAGAAGAGCTGCAGCCACTGGCGCACCCGCGTCCCTGCCAATCACCGCGTGATCTGCAGGAGCGGGTCCGCGCACAGGGCCGATGGCGGAGCACTTTTCCATCCCACCGACAGGAGAGTGCCCACCATGAACGCCCCCGACAAGTTCGCCCACCTGCTTGCGCTTACGCGCGAACCCTTCCCAGCCTCCACCAAGAGCTACATCGCCGGCAGCCGCGCCGACCTGCGCGTGCCGGTGCGCGACATTGCGCTGACCAACGGCGAGGTGGTGAGCGTGTACGACACTTCCGGCCCCTACACCGACCCCACCGCCACGATCGACGTACGCAAGGGCTTGGCCAGCGTGCGCGGCGCGTGGATTGCCGAGCGCGCCGATACCGAAAGCTATGAGGGCCGCGTGCGCAAGGCGCTGGACGACGGCCAGAAGGTCGAGGACGGTGACCGCCTGGCTCAGTTGCGCGCCGAGGCCGCCGCACTGCAGCGCCGGCCGCTGCGCGCCAAAAGGACGAATGGTGTCGGCGCCAACGTGACCCAGATGCACTACGCCAAGAAGGGAATCATTACGCCCGAGATGGAGTATGTGGCCCTGCGCGAGAACGGCAAGCGCGAGTGGATGACGCAGTACCAGCAGGACGCGACGCGCGAGCAGCGCCTGATGGGCAACCCGATGGGCGCGAGCATCCCGAAGATCATCACGCCCGAGTTCGTGCGCGACGAGGTGGCCCGGGGCCGCGCCATCATCCCCGCCAACATCAACCACCCCGAGGTGGAGCCCATGGCCATCGGGCGCAACTTCAAGGTCAAGATCAACGCCAACATCGGCAACTCGGCCGTCACGTCCAGCATCGAGGAAGAAGTGGAAAAGCTGGTGTGGGCGATCCGCTGGGGCGCGGACAACGTGATGGACCTGTCCACAGGCAAGGCCATCCACACCACGCGCGACTGGATCGTGCGCAACTCGCCCGTGCCCATCGGCACGGTGCCCATCTACCAGGCGCTGGAGAAGGTGGGCGGCATTGCCGAAGACCTGACTTGGGAGATCTTCCGCGACACGCTGATCGAGCAGGCCGAGCAGGGCGTGGACTACTTCACCATCCATGCGGGCGTGCGCCTGGCTTACATCCACCTCACGGCGCAGCGGCGCACGGGCATCGTCTCGCGCGGCGGCTCCATCATGGCCAAGTGGTGCATGGCGCACCACCGCGAGAGCTTCCTCTACGAGCACTTCGAGGACATTTGCGACATCATGAAGGCGTACGACGTGTCGTTCAGCCTGGGCGATGGCCTGCGCCCCGGCTGCGCATCGGACGCCAATGACGAAGCGCAATTTGCCGAGCTGCACACGCTGGGCGAGCTGACCCAGGTGGCCTGGAAGCACGACGTGCAGACCATGATCGAAGGCCCCGGCCACGTGCCCATGCACATGATCCAGGCCAACATGACCGAGCAGCTCAAGACCTGCCACGAAGCGCCGTTCTACACGCTGGGGCCGCTGACCATCGACATCGCGCCCGGCTACGACCACATCGCCAGCGCCATCGGCGCGGCCATGATCGGCTGGATGGGCACGGCCATGCTCTGCTACGTGACGCCCAAGGAACACCTGGGCCTGCCCGACCGCGACGACGTGAAGCAGGGAATCATCGCGTACAAAATCGCTGCCCACGCAGCCGACGTGGCCAAGGGACACCCCGGCGCCCGCGCGCGGGACGATGCGCTCAGCCAGGCGCGCTTCGACTTCCGCTGGCAGGACCAATTCAACCTGGGCCTGGACCCCGACACGGCCAAGGAATATCACGATGAGACCCTGCCCAAGGACTCGGCCAAGGTGGCGCATTTCTGCTCCATGTGCGGGCCCAAGTTCTGCTCGATGAAGATCACGCAGGAAGTGCGCGACTTTGCCGCGCAGAAGGGCCTGACCGAGGCGGCCGCGCTGGCCCAGGGCATGGAGACCAAGGCGGAGGAATTCCAGCGCCAAGGAGGGCAGCTGTACGTTCCGCTGCACCGCGTATAGCGAATTTTGTAACAGACGCTTACGGCTGTCGGCCCGGCCGCATAAGCCACGCTACTGGCCCCGAGGATTCCCTGTACCGGCCTCCGGGGCGGTGCTTTCCCTGTGAAGGGGCGGGCTTCGCCCGGCCTATAGTCGCGCCCACGCCCGGTCCAGAAGAACGGGTGGTGGCGTGGCACTAAATTTGCTAAGCTGGGTTGTCTGTTAAAAAATGTAAGGAAGAGCCATGAATGCTCTCGGCCGCTTCTCCATCCGCACGCGTCTGTATTTCGGAACCGTCTTTTCGCTCATCCTTCTCATCGTGATTGGCGCCATGGGCTATGTGGCGCTGGACCGCACCCGGGGTACGTTGCAGGTACTGTTTTCGCAGCGGGTTCAGACGCTTACAGACATGTCTGACCTGCGCACCACTTTGGGCGACCTGCGGCGGACCGAAAAAGACATCATCATCAACTTCAACAACTCGGTAGAAGTGTCCAACCTGCGCGAGTCGTGGGCCAAGACCCTGGCCGCGCTGCGCAAGAGCCTGGCCGACGTGCGGCAGGTGCAGTCAGGCGATGCGGAGTTTGTGGCGTCCATCGACAAGTCGCTGGACGAGATCAAGCAGTACGAGACCGGCATCTCGCCCATCTTCGAAAAAATTGAAGGCGCGCAGCTGGACGGTGCGGGCGGTGGCGCGTATGCCGACCGCCTCAAGGTGCACATGGAGGCCACCGACAAGCTGTTCTCCACCCTGGCCAGCACGGCCCGCGCGCAAATGGACGAAGCGCGCGCAGGCGTGGAGTCGCGCACTTCCACCATGTCGGCGTTCATCGGCTTTGGCCTGCTGCTGGCACTGGCGGTGCTGATTCCGCTCACGTTCTTCAGCGTGCGGTCCATCACCCGGTCGCTGGGCCAGGCGCAGGAGCTGGCCGACCGCATTGCCAGTGGTGACCTGTCGCGCGATGTGGCGCCCATGAACCAGGACGAAGTGGGCCAACTGGTGACTGCCATGGGACGCATGCAGGAGTCGCTGCGCGGCCTCGTGCGGCAAGTGCAGGACGCGGCGGGCAACATCTCCACCGCCAGCAGCGAGATCGCCAGCGGCAACCACGACCTGAGCCACCGCACCGAGCAGACGGCGGCCAACCTGGAAGAAACCGCTTCGTCGATGGAGCTGTTGACCAGCACGGTGCAGCAAAGCGCCCAGTCGTCGCGCCAGGCCAGCGACTTCGCCTCGTCGGCCGCCGAAGTGGCGGCACGCGGCGGTGCGGTGGTGTCGCAGGTGGTGACCACCATGGACCAGATCACCACCAGTTCGCGCAAGATTGCCGACATCACCGGCGTGATCGACTCCATCGCCTTCCAGACCAACATCCTGGCGCTGAACGCGGCTGTGGAAGCCGCCCGCGCGGGCGAGCAGGGGCGCGGCTTTGCCGTGGTGGCCAGCGAGGTGCGCAACCTGGCGCAGCGCAGCGCCGAGGCCGCCAAAGAGATCAAGGGCCTGATCGGTTCGTCGGTCGAGCGCGTGGAAGACGGCTCGCGCTTGGTCAGCCAGGCGGGCGAAACCATGACCGAGATCGTGTCCAGCGTGCGCCGCGTGTCCGACATCATTGGCGAAATCACGGCCTCATCGGCCGAGCAGAGCGACAACATCGGCCAGATCAGCCAGTCCGTGAGCCAGCTCGACCAGATGACGCAGCAGAACGCCGCGCTGGTGGAGCAGTCCACGGCCGCGTCGGAGTCACTGCGCGAGCAGGCGCTGCAGCTGACCAGTGCGGTCAGCCAGTTCAAGCTGCAGGAAGGCGCTGGCGGCGGCATGCCCGCACCCGCGCCTGCTTACGCCAGGGCAGTACCGGCCCCAACGCCGCGCGCGGGCGCCACTGCGGGCACAGGCCAGGCACCTCTGCGCATTCGGTAACGGGCGAGGACGGCGGCTGACGGGTTAACGAGGCCCCGGTGCTGCCTCCGGCGCCGAAGCACCCGCAGCCGGCGCTGGTGCCGGTGCTGGTGCTGGTGCTGGTGCTGGCACTGATACCAGAGGTGGCCCGTCCGTTGAGGCAGCGCCCCACCAACGCCAGGTGCTGTAAGCCGCTGCTGCCAGCACCAACACCCCGAGCAGCCACCACAGCGGCGCGTGTGATTCGGCAAACGGGTCCTTCAGCGAGCGCCGTGCGTGCGGCGGCACGCGCGCGGTCTGCGACAGCGATCCGCCCAGCCGCGTGTTCACACGCATGCGCCCGTTGATGGCCCAGCCGCTGGCGTCCAGCAGCGGGCCCAGGCTGCGCTGGCGCAGCTTGAGCCAGGCAATCATCATGCTGGGCCCCGAGATGGCCAGCACGATGCCGATGAGCGCGAGTGGAATCCACACGCCCAGGTCCACAAACTTTCCGAAGATGCCCACCAGCACCGTGCTGATGCTGCCCAGCGCCACGCCAATGGCGGCCACGGTGCCAACGTCGGTCCGGTGCGGCGCGGCGGTGGCGGTGGCAATGGCATCGGTCGTGGTGCCGGCCGTCTTGGCCGTGGTGTTGGCCAGCAGGTTGGCGCTGTTGTCCAGCGACTTTTGCGCGCGCGCTTCGCTGGCGGCGGCGCGCTTGGCCACCTGCTCTTCCACCAGCCGCACAAACTTCTTGTACGGCGCCAGAAACGCCTGGCCGATGCTGGTGGGGTTTTCGATGATGCGGGTGATGGTGGCGTCCCAGTCCTGGCCCTTGCGGTCGTAGAACACGCCATTGCGTCCCACGAACAGAAAGTCCACATCGCCCGCCGTGAAGGCCGCGACGATGCCCAGGGTCTGGCCCTTGCGCGTGCAGGTGCAGTAGGCCAGGTACGTCTTGGCAAGGCCCGCCAGCTTGGCGTGCTGGGCGGCGTCGTCCACGCGCACCGTCAGGTCGCAGCTGCGCGCATCCAGATACAGCGTGCCAGCCTGGAAAATTGCGCCCTGGCGCTGGTAGAAGGCCGAGAACGACACGAAGTTGTTCAGCAGCACCAGCAGGTCGCGCTTGAAGCGCAGAAGCTTTTCCAGGTCGCGCGTGTGCTCGTTGTGGGCCTGCTCGGCCTCGTCCTGGTCGATGAGCGCCATCACGCGCGCCTGGGCGTCGCTGGTCTGCAGCGCCTGCAGCACGTCTTCATCCAGCGCGTCGAGCGAGGTGGCCGGCCGGTCGGCCAGCCACTGCTGGCAAGGGGCCAGCGCCTGGCGGATGCGGCGCCACTGGTCCAGCGTCAACGCCTGCGCCTGCGGCTCGCCCAGCAGCGGCGCGACGGTGTGGTCGCGGAATGCGCGCAGCGCCTTGGCCCAGGCCGGGTTCACGCCCTCCAGCAAGGGCAGCACGCCGTGCGGCGTGATGGGCGCGAGCGGCAGCGTGGTGATGGCGCTCGCGCGCAGGTCCAGCAGCTGGCCGGCCATGGCGCTGTACTTCTCCTGCGAGGGGTTCAGCGCGGTGGCTGCACGCGCGTCGAAAGCCGCCAGGCGGCAGCGCGCAAAAAAGTCTTCCACCTTCTCGGCCACTGCATTCATGGCCTGCGTGGCGCGCAAGGTTTGGTCGCCCAGCGCGAGCCCCGTGGTGGCGCCGCGCGCGCGGGCGGCCCATGCGTGCAGCTTGTCCAGATCGGCAAAAAAAGCGTTGGCCCGTGCACGGTCGATGCCCGGCCGCGCCGGGTCGCCCACCGGCGGCGTGCCGCCCTGCGTCAGCAGGATGTGACCAATCGTCTCGCGCGCCAGCGTGTCGTCCTGCGCGGTGTCGGCGGTGATGATGCCGTCGCCATTGAACCGCATGGCGCTGAGCTGGTCGCTGCGCGCCAGCACGTCGGCCAGGGTGATGGTGGTGGCGCTGTCGGGCTGCCCGGCCATGGCCAGGATGCGCCGCGCAGCCTGGGCCAGCGCGGCGCCGGCCTCGGTCTGGTCGTTGATGGCGGCGATCTGCAGGGCCTCGCCGGGCTGGGCCAGTTCTTCGGGGTCGCGCACACGCTCGCAGGCCCATGCGCAGGCGGCCAGCAGTTCGGGCGGCCGAATGCGGCCGTCGCCGTCGGTGTCGATCAGGTCCAGCGTGCGCGGGTCAAATTCGATGCCGCGCGTGGGGCAGGCCAACGCCACCCACAACTTCTGGTCCAGCTCGGGCAGGCGCGCAATGTCTTCGCCGGTGCGGATGATGACCTGGTCCACGCCCCCGGCGCGGAAGAACTGCCAAGGATGGGGCGTGGAGCGCAGGGTTTGCATGGGGCGGGTGGGAGTTGGCGGCGGTTGGGGCTAGCAGAGAAAGCACGCAGCGCAGGCATTGAGCGTTGCGGCGTTTTCTTCGCGCCCATTCTTCGACGCCAGCCTTTGCGCGCCCAGCGGCCAGGCGCTGCATGCACTGTCGGACGAGGCTGACAGAACCGTGTGGATTGAATAGGTTTGAAGCAAAAATAGCTGCTAGCGCTTATGGAATAAGCGCTAGCAGCTATCGATTCGGGAGCAAATCGTTTTCGCGGGGCTCAGAGGCTGAGAGGGAATTGGGCGTGCCCGAAAGGGCACCCCAAAGCGCCGCCAGCAAGGCGCAAAGCACAGCCGTAGCTCGGGCTACGGCGCGCATTTGCAACGCCGCTGGCGGTGGTTTGGGGTGTCAAGGCGGGCATGACCGATTTCCTCTCAGCCTCTTAGTCGCGCGTCACGCGCAGCACCTCTTCGCGGCTGGTGATGCCGGCCGCGATCAGCCGCTCGCCGTCTTCGCGCATCAGCGCCATTCCATCGGCGCGCGCCGCATCGCGGATGTCGGCCTCGGCGGCCTGGTTGTGGATCTGCGCGCGGATTGCATCGGTGGTAACCAGCAACTCGAACACGCCCGTGCGCCCGGTGTAGCCGGTCTGGCCGCAGTGCTCGCAACCCGCGCCGTGGCAGTGGCTGCAGTACTTGCGCACCAGCCGCTGCGCCAGCACACCCAGCAGCGACGACGACAGCAGGAAGGGCTCCACGCCCATGTCCGTCAGCCGGGTCACCGCGCTGGCCGCGTCGTTGGTGTGCAGCGTGGCCAGCACCAGGTGGCCGGTGAGGGAGGCCTGGATGGCGATCTGCGCGGTCTCGAAGTCGCGGATTTCGCCGATCATGATGATGTCCGGGTCCTGCCGCAGGATGGCGCGCAGCGCCTTGGCAAAGGTCAGCTCGATCTTGCTGTTGACCTGGGTCTGACCCACGCCCGGCAGCTCGTATTCGATGGGATCTTCCACCGTCATGATGTTGTTGCGCGTAGCATCCAGCCGGCCCAGCGCCGCATACAGCGTCGTCGTCTTGCCCGAGCCCGTGGGGCCGGTCACCAGGATGATGCCGTGCGGTTGGGTGATGAGGCCCTCGAAGCGCTCCAGCGTCTCGCCCTGCATGCCCACGGCTTCCAGGCTCAATTTGCTCTCGCTCTTGTCCAACAGGCGCAGCACCGCGCGCTCGCCGTGGGCACTGGGCAGGGTGGACACGCGCACGTCGATGGCTCGGGTGCCCAGGCGCAGGCTGATGCGGCCGTCCTGAGGCAGGCGCTTTTCGGAGATGTCGAGGTCCGCCATGATCTTCAGCCGCGAGATCAGGGCCGCGTGCAGCGCGCGGTTGGGCTGCACCACTTCGCGCAGCGTGCCGTCCACGCGAAAGCGCACGCTGGAGTGCCGCTCGTAGGGCTCGATATGGATGTCGCTGGCGCCATCGCGCGCGGCCTGCGTGAGCAGGGCGTTGAGCATGCGGATGATGGGCGCATCGCCAGCCGACTCCAGCAGGTCTTCCACGGCCGGCAGCTCCTGCATCATGCGCGAGAGGTCGGCGTCGCTTTCGACCTCGCTCACCACCGTGGCGGCGCTGGATTCGCTGTGCGAATAGGCGGCGCTGATGCGCTGGGCCAGGGCAGGCGGGTCGAGCGGTAGCAGCTGCTGCACGGCATGCTTGCGCAGCACTTCGGACAGCGCGCCCGCGTCGGGGCTCGGTCCGTGCCACAGCACCAGCTGGTGGCCGTCGTCCTCCAGCAGCAGCTGGGCGGTGCGGGCAAAGGCGTAGGGCAGGGGGTGGCGCATGGTGGGCACGGTCCTCAGCGCGGCCGGCCTGTGGCGTGTGGCGCGGACGCGAGCATCGAGGCTCCCATGCCATCGGCCGGCGCGCTGCTGAGCGGAACCACACCGGGGGGCGTAGTTTGCGGTTGGGGCGCGGGCACTGGCGGCACGGGCGTGGTCACGGCGGGCAGAACGCCGGGTTGTGTTTGTGGCGGCAATGGCTGTTGCTGCAACAGCGGTTGCTGCACCGGTACGGGCTCAGTGCGCACCGGCAGGGCAGGCAGCACCGGTGCGCCCGAGACGGAATTCATCATCAGGCTTGGAGCTGGTTGCGTGGTCTGCTGCAGCGCGCGGATGGCCTCGTAGCGGTCCAGCATCAGCGCTTCGCTGGTGGCGTTGTCGCGCACCACTACGGGTCGCAGAAAGACCATGAGGTTGGTCTTGTTGCGTGTGCGGTTTTCGCTGCGGAAGAGCGCGCCCACCACCGGCAGGTCGCCCATCACGGGCACTTTGTCCTGGCCCTGCGAGTAGCTGTCCTCCAGCAGGCCGCCGATCACGATGATGCTGCCGTCGTCCACCACCACGTTCGACTCGATGGAGCGCTTGCTGGTGGTGGGGCCATTGGCGTTGCCCAGCGTGGCGGTGTTGATCTTGGAGATTTCCTGGTAGATCGACATCTTTACCGTGCCGTTTTCGCTGATCTGCGGGCGCACCTTGAGCATCAGGCCCACGTCTTTGCGCTCCACCGTGTTGAAGGGGTTGATGGTGCCGCTGCTGCCGGTGTTGGCATACGAGCCGGTGACGAAAGGCACGTTGTCGCCGATGAGGATCTTGGCCTCTTCGTTGTCCAGCGTCATCAGGTTGGGGGTGGAGAGCACGTTGGCGTCGCCGCTGTTTTGCAGGAAGTTGGCCAGCGCGCCCAGGTAGTACTGGCCGTTGATGCGCGGGGCCAGTGCCAGGTTCATGCCATTGCCCAGTCCGCTGCTGCCGGCCAGAGATGCGTAGTTGCCCGTTGCCAGCGCCGCCGTCGCGCTGAGGATGTTCATACCGGCCTGACCGGAGTTGGTGCCGATCACGCCGATGGTGCCGTCGCCCTGCTTGCCCAGCAGGCCCTGCCACTGGATGCCGAACTCTGCGAGCTTGGTGGCCGAGACCTCGACGATGAGGCTTTCGACCAGGACCTGCGCGCGGCGGCCGTCCAGCTTGTCGATCACGGCGCGCAGCTGGCGGTACAGCGGCTCGGGCGCGGTGATGATGAGCGAGTTGGTGGTGGGATCGGCCTGGATCTGCCCGCCCGTGGAGGGCTGGTTGCTGTTGGTGCTGCTGGTGCCCATGCCCATGCCGCTGCCCAGGCCCATGTTGCCACCAGTGCTGTTACCGCCCAGGCCGCTGGACGAGAGGCCGTTGCCACCGCTCAGGCCCGAGCCCGACGGAGAGGCGCCCGTGCCGCCCACACTGGCGCCCGCACCACCACCATTGCCATTGCCCATGGCCGCCATGGCGGCGCGCAGGGTGGTGGCCAGCTTGGTGGCGTCGGCGTTTTTCAGGTAGACCACATGGATGTTGCCGTTGGCCGCGCTGCTGCCAGGCACGGGCGGCTGGTCCAGCTGGTCCACCAGCGCGCGCACCTGGGCCACGCGGGCACGGTTGGCGGCGCGCAGGATGAGCGAGTTGCTGCGCGGCTCGGCAATCAGCGTGGTCTTGAACGAGGTGTCGGACTGGCCGGGCGTGGCGGCCGGCGCGCCGGCTGCAGCCGTGCCGCCGCCGTCGATGAGGCGGGCCACCAGCGGGGCGAGGTCGGTGGCGATGGCATTGCGCAGCGGGATCACTTCGACGTCGCTGGCGTTGGACACATCCATGGCCGCCACGATGCGCGCCAGGCGCTGCAGGTTGTCGGCATAGTCGGTGATCACCAGCGAGTTGTTGCCGGGGTTCACGTTGATGGTGTTGTTGGGGCTGATCAGCGGGCGCAGCACCGGCACCAGGTTGGCCGCACTCTCGAAGTTGAGCTTGAAGATCTGCGTGACGATCTGCCCGCCCGCGGGCGCGTTGCCGCTGCTTCCCTGCACCACGCTCACGCTGCCGCCCTGCAGCTTGGCGTCGGCCTCGGGCACCACCTTGTACAGCCCGGCGGATTCCACCACCGTGAAGCCCTGCAGCCGCAGCGCGGCCAGGAACTGCTGGAAGGCGGCGGCGGGGGTGACGGCGCGCTCGGTCACCAGGTTGAGCTGGCCCTTCACGCGCGGGTCCACCACCACGTTGCGGCCGGTGATGGTGGCCATGGTGCGGGCCACGGCTTCGATCTCGGCGTTGGCAAAGTTCAGCGTGACGGGTTCGCTCTGGCGCACGCTGCCCACGCCGGTGCGGGTGTCAATAGAAGTTTGGGCATGAATTTGGCTGCTAGCGCTTGCCAGTAAAGCGCTGGCAGCTATTGTTTTGAGAGTAAATCGCAGGTGTGACGAAAGCAAGGAGGTCATAGATTCAACCCACGGTGATGATGGAGCGCGCGCCGCTGCGCCGTCCGATGATGTTCAGAAGATTGGACAGCGCGGCTTCGCGCTCGGGGCTGGCGCTGGCCTCGCCTGCAAAGCGCAGGCGCTGGCCCACCCATTGGCCGGTGCCGCTGAGCTGCAGGTGCCCGTCCAGCGTGCTGAGCGTGAGGGTGGGCACCTCGCCTCCCTGCAGTATCAGCCGGTAGCTGCCCATGGGCCGCAGCGTGGACAGGCGCGACGACATGGCCCGCGCGTCCATTTGCATTTGGCCCGCCAGCACAAGGCGGCCTTGCGCCCAGCGCGCCTCCAGGCCCAGGGTCTGCAGCGCAAGCTGGCCCTGGGGCTGGAGCGTGTTCCACGGTGTGCCCAGGCCGCTGAGCAGGGCCGCCGGCCACTGGCTCTGCCCGTCGGCCACCGACACGCGCACGCCGCCCAGGCCCGCCACCACGCGCGCGTGCAATGGGGCCGGCGTGCAGCAGTCGGCCTGGACCTGGGCCTGCACGCCGCCCCAGGTGGGGCGCAGCCGCCAGTCCAACCGCCCGGGCAGGGCCGCGCGGTCCTGGCTGGCGGCGCCGCCGGTCAACACCAGCTGGGCCGAGCCCGTCCACACCGTACCCCGCGCCTGCTGCAGCAGCACCTGCCCGCCCGTGGCCGTGGCCACGGCCTCGGTCAGCCAGTGCGCTGGGGCAAACACCACGATGGCCGGCAGCACGCCCGCCACGGCGCCCAGCCACGCCCAGCCCCAGGCCGCGCGCGGCACAGGCGCAGCAGCCGATGGCCGTGAAGGAGGGCGGTTGCGGGTGTTGAGGGCCACGGGTGCGTTGAATGAAAGACGAAATGGACTGAGTGGATGAATGGCGAAAACGGTGCGTCCGGGTCAGCGGGCGGCAGGCAGGGCCAGCACCACGGTGCCGTCCCAGCGGGGCAAGGGCGCACCGCCGTTGCCCAGGGTGACAGGGGCGGGCGCGTTGGACGCAGCTGCAGGGGCACTGCGCGCCAGGCGCGCCTCCACCGGTGTGGCGCGTGCGTTGCTGCGGGCCTGGGCCAGCCACTGCGCCAGCGCATCGGCGGGCGCGCCCTTCAGCGTGACGGTGGCGCGGTCGCCCACTACATTGAGCTGGGCCGTGTTGCCCAGGCGCTGGGTGAGGGCGGTGCGCAGCGCGCCCACCGTGTCGCCCGGTGTGGTGCGCGGTGCGGCCTGCAACTGCTGGGCTTCGGCCTGCAGGCTGTGCATGCGCTGCAGCTGGGTGTCGAGTGCGGCATGGCGGGCTGGCGCGGCGCGCAGTGTGGCCAGAGCCGGGGCCAGGGCCACCCACCACAGCAGGGCCAGGGCCACCAAGCCACCAGCGGCCAGCACCAGGTTCTGTTCGCGTGGCGCCAGGGCCTGCCAGCGGGCCTGCAGCGGCGCGGTTGGGCGTGTTGCGGGGGGGCGGGCTTGCGGAGTGCTCATGGGTTTCCTTCTGCGCGCAGCAGCAGGCTGCCGTCGTCCATGCGTGCGCGGTAGCCGGCGGCCTGCAGGCGGACCGCGATGGCGGCTTCGTCATCGGGCGACAGCGTCACGCCGCGCAGGCGCAGTTCACCGGGCGTGTATTCCAGCGCGGTGGGCAACTGGCCTTCGGGCAGCGCGGCGCCGGCAGCGGCCAGCAGCGGCTCCAGGTCGCGGGCCGACACGCTGCCTGCTGCCTGCCGCAGCAGGGCCAGCTCGCGTTCCATCTGCACAGGCGCGTCCACCACCACCTGCACCTGCGGAAAGGTCTGTGTGAGCGTGCTGCGCACGCCCGCCTGCTTGGCGGCCAGGGCCTTGCGCTCGGTCCACGCCAGCGCATTGAGCCCCACCAGATGCGCCACCACCAGCACCCCCGCGCCCCAGCGCGCAGCGCGCCATTGCGGGGCATACAGGGCGGAGCTCAGGGCGCTGCCCGCCTTGCGCAGCGCACGGGTGCGGCCGGTGCTGGCCAAGTCGAACTGGGCCAGGTCCCAGTCGCTGCGGGCGGCGTCCAGCGCGCGCTGGCTGCTGGTATACAGCGTCATGCGCTGGCCTTGATGACCCAGTGTGCGTTCGGCCAGCGCCGCCACGGCGGGTTCGGCGCGCACGGGCAGGGTGGATTCATCGGCCGCATCGGCAGCGCCCGCAAGGGCTGTGGCGGGGGCAGCTGCACGGGCCAGCGTCAGCGCCATGGGGGTGAGGGGCAGCACGGCCACGCCCAAGTCGGGGCCCTGGCCGGTCAGCACCACATAGGCTTCTTCGGGCGTGCCCAGGGCACACAGCTCGGGCCCGCCGCTGGTGGTGGGGCCGGGCGCAAACTCAGGCACCACGCGCGACACGCGGCGGCCAGCGGCCTCCAGCGCCTGGAGGTGCTCGCGCAGCCAGGCGCGGTCGCACACGGCCACCCACAGCGGCGCACCGGCCTGGGCATCGGGCTGCAGGGCAAAGTGCAGCTGGGTGGCGTCGTCCAGCACGCGGTCTTCCAGCAGGCCTTCCAGCACCGAACGCAGGCGCGGCGTTTGCTGGCCGGGGCCCAGCGGCAGGCCGGGCGGCAGCTGCACGCGCTGCCACGACAGCAAACGCGCGGGCACCACGGCCACCACCTCGCCGCCGGGGCGGGTGGGTTCGGGCAGCAGGGCTGCCGCAGCGGTGGCGTGGCGAAGGGCCGTGTGGCCATCCGCAGTCAGCGTGTAGCTGTACTCGGTGGCGGGCCCGGGGCGGGCCGTCGGCAGATGAAGAATCAGGGTGCTCATGGACGGGTTTTGCGGGCCATTTTAGGGGGCTGTCTTGACACTGCCGGGCGGGGGAGATGCCGGGGCCTCGAAGGCCGCACCCAAGGCGGTCCGATGGAGGGCGGTGATGGGGCCGTCATCGCAGGGGCTGGGCGGCAGCCAGGGGGCTGTCGCGGTCGAAAGCGCCGCGTTCGCGCCACAGGGTTGTCACGTCCGTTCCCTGCCTGCGCACCAGCGACCGCTCGTCCACCATGGTCTCGCCCAGGCGCAGCCGGCCGCGCACTTCAAAGTACGAGGTGCCAATGGCGAAGCTGCTGGTGTCCGAGACTTTCACCGCATTGCCCAGCAATTCGCTGACTTCGCTCAAAGAACGAAAGTGCTTGGCCTCGCGGGCCTGCACCATCTTCTGGGCGCTGGCCCGGTCCAGCCCTTCGATGGCTGCCATCAGTAGGTCGATACTGGCGGTATTGAGGTTGAGGGGCGTGCGCACCGGCAGCAGGGTCACATACGGCGCCAGCACCGCCACCGTGGAAGGCGAAAGCCCCAGCCAGCCAAGCTGGCCGACGGTGGGGGGCATCAGCGGCGCGTTGCTGTTGTCGCCGCCACCCGGGGCCGACTGGGCCTGGCGCATCGCTTCCACCAGCGCGGCCAACTGCTGGGACGGCAGCCCCAGTTGTGCAAACAAGCGGGTGAACTGACCGAGTGCCACCGTCTGCACCTGCCCGCCCTCTACCAGGTTGGTGATGTTGAGCCGTGCCTGCATGTCGGTGATCTGCCCGGAGAGAAACGCCTCGGTGGTGTCGGTGCTGGCATCGTCCACTTGCGACACATTCCCCTCAGCCGCCAGAAAGGTGGACAGGCGCGCTTCCTCCAGCGGCACGGCCCAGGGCTCGGCCAAGTGGTCGCCGCCGCCGGTGCGACCGTCCTCGCTCAGGATGAGGCGCGACCAGTCCAGTGCCCCGATCAATATCCAGGCGGACTGCACCTGCCCGCGCTCGGCGGTTTCCACCTCCACCGCGCGCCACTGCTGCCACATGGCCGAAGCCGCAAACGTGGCGACCAGGGTCACCGTCAGCATTGCCGCCAGCAGCGCTGCGCCGACCTGGCGTGCCCGCTGTGCCGGGGAACGCGCCGTGCGATTGAAAGGCGCTGCCGACGTGCGAAGGAAGCGAGAGTTCATGACCGTCTCCCGCCCAGGATGGGGTTGACCCAGTCGCGGGTCAGCACCCCCGTCAGCGCCTGGCCGGGGGGAAGGTTGATCTGCAGTCGGACCCCGTCCGGAATGGCGGCCGAGGGGTCGGCGCCGGTACTGGACAGCGGGTTGGACCATGCGCCGCCGCGGTAGTAGAAGAGCTGCCAGCTGTCCAGCGGCATCAGCGTGACCTCGTAGCGGCGTTCGGCGTCGCCGGGTGTGCGGGCCCACTGCGCGGCCTGCTGCCAGGCCTGCTGCCAGGCGCCGCGCGTGCGCACGGGGGGCGACTGCCAGCGTAGCCACTGGCCCACACCCTGCGCGTTGTTGCGCCGCGTCCAGGCCACCACCACTGGGCCTTCGTCAGGCACAGCGCTGCTGCGCCGCGTGAGGCGCAGCACCTGGCCGTCCCAGTCCAGCGGCGTGGTGTTGGCAATGGGCATGAGGGCATCCAGGTCGGTCGCCCACTGGCCCAGCGCCGCCTGCAGCACCAGCATCTCGTCGGCGCGCTGGCGCGTCTGTTCCTGTGCGCGCACCATGCCGTCCAGCCCGCGCCAGCTGAGGATGGCGATGAGCGCCATCACGCCGATGGCGACCAGCAATTCGATGAGCGTGAACCCGCGCGGCGGGCGGACAGAGCTGCTGCGCATTACAGCTCGCGCCCGATGATGGTGGACACGCGCAGGATGGAGTTGTCTCCATCCAGCACCTGCGCATCCATGCGCCGAAAGCGCGGGTTGGGCGTGGGCCGCACGATCACCGCCACCGTGAGTGCGCGCCCCGCCTGTTCGCACGTCACTGTGCTGTCGCCCACACTGGGCATCTGGCGCGACAGCCGGGCCTTCACCAGCTCGTTCTCGGCGCACAGCTGTGCCAGCACGATGTCGCTTTGCCGCAGCGCGTTGCGGGTGAGGGCCGTAGTGGCCTGCAGCCCCGCCATCAGTGCAATGGCCACAATGGCCAGCGCCACCAGCACCTCCACCAGCGTGAAGCCGCCCTGGGGGACCGGGCGCCCCCGGGCAGCCCGCGCAGGAGCTCCGGGTGTCACTGCGCAGACTCCACAGAAAACGGCCGCACGCCGTCGGTCACTACGCGCAGGCTGCGGTCGGGGTAGGCCTGGTGGGTGATCAGCACCTGCTGGGGGCCGATCAGCGGCTCGGGCCCCAGCACCAGCACGGCCTGCCCCCGCACGGTGGTGCCTGCGTCCAGCCACTGGGTCGGCAGCGCGGCCTGTGCACTGGGCGGCAGCCCTTCAAACCGAAAGCCCTGCGGCACGGCGCGCCAGCGCACCGGAATGCCCCCGGCACGCGACTGTGCCCGCGCCGACTCCAGCAGCGCTGCCAGCCGTGCGGCCTCGCGCTCCAGCTGCGTCTGCCCGCCATCGCGCAGCGCCAGGCCCACACCAGCCGTGGCCAGGGCCATGATGCTGATGACGATCAGCAGCTCAAGGAGAGTGAAGCCGCGCAGGCGGTTCATGGACTTGAGCGATTGGAATTTGCGACGGTCGCGGCGTATCCACTGGGCGTGCGGCCGCAGCGCCGGGCCGCCCCAAGCAAGGCCCGGCCCCCTTGGGGGGCAGGGAGCGACAGGCAGTGCGCGACCGTGGGGGCCAACGGTTTCGCCGCCGGGCCGCCCCAAGGCGAAACGCGGCCCCCTTGGGGGGCAGGGAGCGACACGCAGTGCGCGACCGTGGGGGCCATATTCACTGCCAGCTGCCGATATCGGCGTCCTTGCCTTCGCCGCCGGACTGCCCATCGGCGCCAAACGACATCACGTCGATCTCGCCCTTGATGCCGGGGTTGAGGTACTGGTACGGACGGCCCCAGGGGTCGTTGGGCAGCTTTTCGAGGTACAGCTTCCAATTGTTGGGAATGGGGCCGGCGGTGGGCTTGACGATAAGTGCCTGCAGGCCCTGTTCGGCTGTAGGGTAGCGCTGGTTGTCCAGGCGGTACAGCTTGAGCGCCTGCATGATGTTGGTGATGTCGGTGCGGGCGGCGGTGCTGCGCGCGTCGTCGGCGCGGTCCAGCACATTGGGCACGATGAGCGCGGCCAGCACCCCGATGATGACCAGCACCACCATCAGTTCGATGAGGGTGAAGCCGCGGGCAACGTGCTGTGCCAGGCGGCGGGGGGCGAATCGCGCGAGGAGGGGAAAGGTGGTGTTCACTGCAGGCGGTCTCACGGGTGGTCGAAGGATCGCGTGAATCATAATCCCCGCATGGTGACCAATTCACACAGCAAATGGGGCGTGCGCCTGGGGACTCTGGCCCTGTGGGCCGCAGCGGGCGCCAGCGTGGTGTACTGGGGCATGCGCCTGTCGGCCCCGGCCGGAGGGGTGGCTGTGCCGGTGGCCCTGCCGCCCCCCGCGGCACCGGACGCTCAGGCGCTGGCGCGGCTGCTGGGCGGCCTGCCGCCAGTGCCCGGCGCCGCACCTGCTGCGCCGGTGGCGTCGCTTTCCAGCCGGTTTCAGCTGATCGGGGTGCTGTCGGGACGCCAAAGCGGTGGTGGCGCCGCCCTCATCGCGGTGGATGGTCAGCCGGCCAAGCCGTTCCGGCTGGGGGCCGAGGTGGACCAGGGCCTGGTGCTGCAGGCGCTGAGCCCGCGCCAGGTGCAGTTGGGGGGCAGCCTGCAGGGCCCCTCCACGCTGACGCTGGACATGCCGCTCAAGAACTGACCCGTCTAACTGTCTAACTAATACCGAACAGAAGAGCCGCCCAGCGGCGGCGCCGGGCCCAGGCTGCAAATCTCCCAGCCGCCCCAGGCAGGGGCATACGCAGGCCATGTGTCGGGTTGGGGCGGGGCCTCCGAGCCGTGGGCCAGCAGCCAGGCCACACAGCGCGCCACGCCTGCGTGGGTGATCCACACCGCGTCCTGAACTCCCGAATCTGCATGCTGCTGCCGCGCTGCCTGCAGGGCCTGCCCCACGCGGGCCAGCATGGCGCGCAGGCTTTCGCCGCCGCCGGGGGGGTGGGTGTGAAAAGCGTCGGTCCAGGCATCAATGGCCGTCTTGCCAATCGCGTCCCAGGTCTGGCCCTCCCACTCGCCAAAGTCCATCTCGCGCAGGTGGGTGTCGGGTTGCGATATCAAATCAGGCCGTAGCGCTTGCAGATCAAGCGCCAGCAGCTCACATCTTTGTAGCGGAGAGTGCCACACCGCCGCGCTCCCGGGCAATGCCGCCGCCAGCCGCTGTGCCGCAGCCCGGGTGGCCGCCGGGTCTGCCGGCACATCGTGCTGGCCGTAGCACACGCCCGGTGCAATCAAAGGCTGCGCGTGGCGCACCAGCCAAAGCCGGGGCGGCGGCGGCAGCGCAGTGGCGGCCGCGTCCCAGGTCACAGCCAGCGCAGGGCCAGAGCCGCGCCCAGGTAAAAGCCGATCTCGCTGACTTGCTGCGTGGCGCCCAGGCAGTCCCCGGTAAAGCCCTGCAGGCGGCGCGCAAACCACCGGCCCATCCAGGCAGCGACCCCTGCGCTGGTCAGTACGGACGCTACTAAAAACATAGCTGGTAGCGCTTGCCAGACAAGCGCTAGCGGCAAAAAACACCAAAAAGCCGCCGCCACCAGCGCCCGACCCGTGATCTGGTCTGCCAGGGGTTTGCTTTTGGACCGCGCCGTGTCTCCCACATGGGGCAGGCTGCGCACGATCAGCAAGGGCCAGAAGCGCGACACCACATGCGCGCCCGCCAGCGCAGCCGCGGCGGCTGCCAGACTATGGGCGCCCAGCGCGCCCAGCAGGCTGACCTTGGCGAGCAGCGCCAGCACCAGCGCCATCGCGCCAAACGCGCCGATGCGTGAGTCCTTCATGATGTCCAGCGCGCGCTCGCGGTCGGCACTGCCGCCCAGGCCGTCGGCCACGTCGGCCAAGCCGTCTTCATGGAAGCCGCCGGTCATCAACACGGTGGCGATGGTGCAGAACGCCGCAGCCACCACCGGTGCCAGCGCATTGGGCGCCAGCGCCAGGTGCAGCGCGGCATATACGCCGGCCGCCAGCAGCGCCGCCAGCCAGCCCACGCCCGGAAAATGCGCCGCACTGGCGCGCAGCATGGCGGGGCTGAACCCTACCCACTCCGCCAGCCGCCCGGTGACGGGTATGCGGGTAAAGAACTGCACGGCCAACAGGTAATGGCGCAGGAATGAAGCCATCAAATTCAATAGCTGCCAGCGCTTGCTGGATAAGCGCTAGAGCTTGTTTTGACCATTATTTCTTGGACCGCAGGAAGAGCCGGTAGGCCGGGTTCTGTGTTTCCTCCACATACGGATAGCCCAGCGTGGCCAGGAAGGCGTCGAAGGCGGCCTTGTCTTCGGGCGGCACTTGCATGCCCACGAGGATGCGACCGTAGTCGGCGCCCTGGTTACGGTAGTGGAACAGGCTGATGTTCCAGGTCGGCTGCATCAAACTCAAAAATTTGAGCAGCGCGCCGGGCCGCTCAGGGAAGGTAAAGCGCATCAGGCGCTCGTCCTGCGCCAGCGCCGAGTGGCCGCCTACCAGGTGGCGCAGGTGTTCCTTGGCCAGCTCGTCGTGCGTCAAGTCCAGCGCCTCGAAGCCGTGGCGGCCGAAGTTCTTGGCGATCTTTTCAGATTCGCCCTTGCCGTTGGTGGTCAGGCCCACAAACACATGGGCCTGGGCTTCGTCGCTGATGCGGTAGTTGAACTCGGTCACGTTGCGCGGGCCACCGGGCAGGCCGCCCACCACCTCGCAGAAGCGGCGGAAACTGCCGCGTTCTTCGGGGATGGTGACGGCGAACAACGCCTCGCGCTCTTCACCCACTTCAGCGCGCTCGGCCACAAAGCGCAGCCGGTCGAAGTTCATGTTGGCGCCGCAGAGGATGGCGGCATAGGTCTCTCCCTTGGTCTTGTTCTTGGCTACATATTGTTTGATGGCCGCAACGGCCAGCGCCCCGGCGGGCTCGACGATGCTGCGTGTGTCCACAAAGATGTCCTTGATGGCGGCGCAGACGGCGTCCGTATCGACGGTGATGTAGTCATCCACCAGGCCCTGAGCCACGCGGAAGGTTTCCTCGCCCACCAGCTTCACAGCCGTGCCGTCGGAGAACAGGCCCACGTCGGCCAGCGTCACGCGCTCGTGGGCTTTCACCGACTGGATCATTGCGTCCGAGTCGTTCATCTGTACGCCGATCACCTTGATCTCGGGCCGCACGGCCTTGATGTAGTTGGCCACGCCCGAGATGAGCCCGCCGCCGCCAATGGCCACGAACACGGCATCGAGCTGGTTGCTGCCCAGGCTTTGCAGCTGGCGCAGGATTTCCATGGCAATGGTGCCCTGGCCGGCGATCACGTCCGGGTCGTCAAAAGGGTGCACGAAGGTCAGGCCTTCGTCCTTCTGTAGACGCGCCGCATGTTCATACGCATCCGAATAGCTGTCGCCATGCAGCACCACCTCGCCGCCCAGTGTCTTCACAGCGTCCACCTTGAGCTGGGGCGTGGTCGTGGGCATCACGATAACGGCGCGTGTACCCAGCTTGTGCGCGCTCATGGCCACGCCCTGGGCGTGGTTGCCGGCCGACGCACAGATCACGCCGCGCCGCAGCTGCTCGGGCGTGAGGTGCGCCATCTTGTTGTAGGCGCCCCGCAGCTTGAAGCTGAACACGGGTTGCTGGTCTTCGCGCTTCAGGAGCACCTTGTTGTGCAGGCGGCGGCTGAGGTTCTTGGCGGGTTCCAGCGCCGACTCCACCGCCACGTCGTACACGCGGGCGGTCAGGATCTTCTTCAGATAGTCGGCGGGAGAGAGGTGCTGGGTCATGGCAAGGCAGGTGGGGCCGCCGCTCGGCTTTGGCGGGGGCCCACATCATAGGGGGTCGTCTTGTAGGGCCTTTGTGCGGCCGCGGTCATGGCGCGGCGGGCGCTGGCCAAAAAAAAGCCCCGGGCCGTGAGGCCTGGGGCTGAATCCATCCTTTGAGGAGATGGAGGAGACAATCGGTGCGAGGCAAGTGCCGGATTCCGGGCTTCTTGCCGCCTGCCGTTTCCTTTCTGTTCGAAAGCGGCAGCGCATGGGCGAAGTTTAGCGCGAGTCTTGTTGCGATGCAGCAAAATTCGCATCAAATTCTTTTCGTTTCGGTTTTTCGTGCGAAAAAAACCACGCGTCATCAAGGAGAAACACAAATGGAATGCACAGTCAGCTGGACAGGCGGGGCCGGAACACGGTCCGGCATGGGTTTTGTGGCCGAAACCGGCAGCGGTCACGTCCTGGCCATGGACGGCGCCCCAGACGCGGTCAACCCCGCCAATGGCGGCCAGAATTTCGCCCCTCGCCCTATGGAAACAGTGCTTGCTGGTACGGGCGGCTGCACGGCCTATGACGTGGTGCTCATCCTCAAGCGCGGTCGCCACGACGTGCGCGGCTGCAGCGTCAAGCTGACCACAGAGCGCGCCCAGACCGATCCAAAGGTCTTCACCAAGATCCACATGCACTTCACGGTGACGGGCAAGGCCATCCCGCCTGCGGCCGTGGAGCGGGCCATTGCCATGAGCCACGACAAATACTGCTCGGCCAGCATCATGCTGGGCAAGACTGCCGAGATCACCACAGGATTCGAGGTGCTGGAGGCCTGAGCCTTCTTCCCGGAGCGCCGATGGGCCCGGCCACTGATTAAATATGGTGGGCGGTGGTTGTCATGACCTTGGCGGCCGCCCGCATCAGTGCCCGGGCCGGGGCGGGCAGCTGCAATGCCCCGCTGGCGCGTGCCTGCGCCGCGTGCCGTTCTTCATCCTGTTTCATGCGGTGGACCACGGCACGTGACGCCCGGTCTTCCTCTGGAAGCCTGCGCAGATGGCTTTGCAAGTGCGCCGCTACCTGGTTTTCCGTCTCCACCACAAACCCCAAACTGGCCCGGTCGCTGACCTTGGCAGTCACCGCCCCCAGAACAAAGGCTCCGGCAAACCACAGCGGGTTGAGCAGGCTGGGGCGCGCGCCCAGCGCGTCCAGGCGCTCCCGGGTCCAGGCGAGGTGATCGGTTTCCTCACGCGCCGCTTCCTGGAGGTGGGCTCTGAGCGCGGGGTCCTTTGTCACCGCCGCCTGGGAGGTATACAGGGCCTGTGCGCAGACCTCTCCCACATGGTTCACGCGCATCAGCGCACCCGAAAGCTGCTTCTGGGCAGCGCTCAGCGTGCCCTCTGCCATGCCGTGGGCGGGCGATTTTTCTGAGGCATGTGGGGACGCAAACAGAGTGCGCAAAGCGTTGTCGGCAGCAATGAAAAGAGAGTCCATGGAAGTCTGGGTATGGCAATAGCGTCGAAACACAATTTGCACTTCGACACAAATAAACGGGAGGTCTGCACCTTCGTTGTGCGCTCAGACAGCGATTTTGCCGCTACGCGCGGAAATGTTGCAACACTGCAACGGATTTTCCCTTTCAGGGCAATTGTGGGTGAATTCCTTTGCGAAACCCGGCCGGGTCTGGTGCAATAAGAGCAACTTCCCCACCAGGAGGTTGGCCCGGGGAACCGGCGGGACTGTGCAGGTGCTTTCACCATAGACCCCCCGTACCGGCGCCCTATGTTTAACCTTGGAGTAACTCGCAATGAAAAAATCCCTGATTGCCCTGGCTGTGCTGGCTGCTTCCGGCGCTGCAATGGCTCAATCTTCCGTGACCCTGTTCGGCGTGGTCGATGCAACCTACGCATACGGTAACGGCAGCGTCGCTAACCGTTCGCAACTGACGAACTCCGGCTACAACAGCAGCCGTCTGGGTTTCCGCGGCGTTGAAGATCTGGGTGGCGGTCTGTCCGCTTCGTTCTGGCTGGAAGCTGGCGTGAACAACGACAACGGTTCGGGTGCTGTGACCCCCACCAACAACCAAGGCGCCACCACTGGCGGCGGCGGTCTGACTTTCAACCGTCGTTCGACGGTGAGCCTGAACGGCGGCTTCGGTGAAGTCCGTCTGGGCCGTGACTACACGCCTCAATTCTGGAACCTGACCGTGTTCGATCCGTTCGGCACGAACGGCGTGGGCACGACCCAAACTCTGAGCTCCAGCCTGGGCGGCCCCACCAACGTGCGCGCTTCCAACTCCATCGGCTACTTCCTGCCTGGCAACCTGGGTGGTTTCTACGGCCAAGCCCAGTACTACATGGGTGAAAACCTGAGCAACGCTGCTAACAAGAAGGACGGCAACGGCCTGGCTCTGCGCGTTGGTTACGCCAACGGCCCCATCAACGTGGCTCTGGCTTTCTCTGAAACCAAGTTCCTGGCTGGCGATATCCAGTCCGTCAACCTGGGCGGTCAGTACGATCTGGGCATGGCCAAGATCATGGCTCACTACAGCCAAGACGACGTCGACAACGGCGCAGAAGGCAAGGGCTTCCTGATCGGTGGTCTGATCCCCGTGGGCGCTGGCGAAGTTCGTCTGTCGTACTCCACATACAAGATCGACACCGTCGGTGCTGACCCACGTACCAACAAGATGGCTCTGGGCTACGTGCACAACCTGTCCAAGCGTACGGCTCTGTACACCACCGTTGCTCGCGTGAGCAACAAGAACGGCGCTGCTTCCGCTCTGAACGGTTCCGTGACTGCTGCTGGCCGCAACTCCACCGGCTACGACATCGGTATCCGTCACAGCTTCTAATTGGACGCTGGCTAAGCCAGCAGTCTGATCAAAGCTTAAAAGCCGCCTTCGGGCGGCTTTTTTACTTCCCCATCGTTTTGTGTGGCTTGGATGCGTGCTAACTGGGACTTGATGCCGGCGGCCTTCGAGGTGTCGATCAAGGCGTTATGCCTTCGAGCGCTTGCGGCGCGCGGTGGGGCGTGCTGTTACTTTGGTGGTACTGCCAGATCGCCTTGCGCTTTGTTCGGCTAGTTCGCAATGGTCGCGACTCTGTATGCAGATGCAGTGCATTGGTGTCGCTTTGGAGCACAGGATTCACCGTTGAGTTGGTAACTCCGTGCACATCGGCAACCATGCCTTTGGACGGTAGAACTCCCCGTACCCTCCTCACGTAGGGGCTTGGCTGCTGGAGCGTCTTGGTGCGCCGCGTTGGCACCATCCTTGCATACTCAAAACTCTCGGAAATAGCCTTCAGAGGCCCTTCGTGGCGCCCGGGATTCAGGGATTTCCCGTTGGCTATAGAGCAACCTTTACTGCATAGTAAAACTTTTATTAAAGAGGGTTCCATGAAACTCAAATACAGTCTTTTGTCGGTGGCTGCGGCTGCTGCGTTGCTGGTGTCTCCAGCGCTCCACGCCAAGCCCTTCAAGTGGGCCAGCCAGGGCGAAATCGCGACGTGGGATATTCATTCACAGAACAACGCGCTGCAAAACGGCATTCATGCCAACGTGTATGAAAGCCTTGTCTACTACAACAGCAAGACGTTTGAGGTGGAGCCCGTGCTTGCCACTTCCTGGAAGGAAGTGAGCCCCACACAGGTGCGTTTTACGCTGCGCCAAGGCGTCAAGTTCCATGATGGGTCCGCCTTCACCGCGGACGATGCTGTGTACTCGCTCCAGCGCGCCATGGCCAAGACGTCGAACTTCACGCCCTACGTACAGGGCATCAGCAAAATCGTCAAGGTTGATGCACAGACCGTTGACGTGATCCTGTCGTCGCCCAACCCCGTGCTGCTGCGCCAGATGACGGAGCTGCGCATGATGAGCAAGGCCTGGGCTGAAAAGAACAAGTCTGTAGAACCCAAGGACATCAAGGGCACAGACGAGAATTTCGCCCACCGCAACGCAATGGGCACTGGCCCTTACACGCTCGAATCGTGGCAGCCCGATGTGAAGATGGTATTCAAGCGCAACCCTAACTGGTGGGGCAAGATGGACGGCAATGTGACGGAAATCGTCTACACGCCGATCAAGTCGGCCGCCACGCGCATTGCAGCACTGCTGTCGGGTGAAGTGGACATGGTGCTGGATCCTACGCCTCAAGATTTGGGCCGTCTGCGTGCCAGCCCTGACCTGAAGGTGATTGACGGTATTGAAAACCGCACCATCTTCCTGGGCATGGACCAGTTCCGTGACGAACTGCCAGGCTCCAACATCAAGGGCAAGAACCCTCTGAAGGACGTGCGCGTGCGCAAGGCCCTGTACCAGGCTATTGACGCCGACACGATCTCGCGCAACATCATGCGCGGCCTGGGCAAGCCCACCGGCACCATCGTGGCACCCCAAGTGGCTGGCTACACGGAGGCCGTGGGCAAGCGTCTTCCCTACAGCGTCGAAGCTTCCAAGAAGCTGCTGGCGGAAGCTGGTTACCCTGATGGTTTTGAAGTTGACTTTGCCTGCCCCAACAATCGCTATATCAACGACGAAGCGATCTGCCAGGCCGTGACCGCCATGTGGTCGCGCGTGGGCGTGAAGGCCAAGCTGCGCACGCTGCCGCTAGTGAACTATTTCCCCATGATCCAGCGCTACGAAGCCAGCATCTACATGCTGGGCTGGGGCGTGCCGACGTTTGACGCGCTGTACAGCCTGCAGTCGCTGGTGCGCACGGTGGGCCAGGGCGGTGACGGCAACTACAACGTGGGCCGCTACAGCAACCAGCGCATGGACTACTTGGTGGACCGCATCAAGGCCGAGACGGATGCACCTGTGCGTGCCCGCATGCTGACGGAAGCGCTGCAACTGTCCAACGACACCGTGTCACACATCCCCCTGCACGACCAGGTCATCCCCTGGGCCGTGAAGAAGAACATCGAGCTGGTGCACCGCGCGGACAACCGCGTGGATATGCGTACTGTCAAGGTCAACTGATTTATCCTCGGTGACCCTTCAAGGAGAGCAAGGACCGCATGGTCCTTGCTCTCTTTGGTTTAGTTAGACGACGACGTATTGCCCGTCAGCGCTCCCGCCATCAAAAGTGGCCGCAGCGCTCCCATCGAACACTCACTCGACTTTCCGATGCTTGCCTTTATTTTGCGCCGCCTGATCCAGGCTGTGATTGTCATGGTCACGGTGGCCTTCATCTCCTTCATGCTGTTCCAGTATGTGGGCGACCCCGTGGTGTTTCTGCTGGGCCAGGACGCCACCCCCGAGCAGATCCGCGAGCTGCGCGCTTCGCTGGGCCTCGACAAACCCTTCTTTGTGCAGTTTGGCCACTTTCTGGTGAACGCTGCCCAGGGCGAATTCGGCCTGAGTCTGCGCCAGGGCGCCAAGGTGTCGCGCCTGATTGCCGAGCGCTTCCCGGCCACGCTGGAACTGGCCCTGGTGGCCGCCTTCCTGGCCCTTGTGCTGGGTGTGCCCATGGGCGTGTACGCGGCGCTCAAGCGCGGCACGTTCACCAGCCAGGTGTTCATGACGCTGTCGCTGCTGGGCGTGTCCCTGCCCACTTTCCTGATCGGTATCCTGCTGATCCTGGTGTTTGCCGTGACCCTGGGCTGGTTCCCCAGCTTCGGCCGCGGCGAGGTGGTGCAGATGGGCTGGTGGAGCACGGGTCTCCTCAAGGCCAAAGGTTGGCACCACATCATCCTGCCGGCGGTCACGCTGGCGATCTTCCAGCTGACGCTGATCATGCGGCTGGTGCGCGCCGAGATGCTGGAGGTGCTGCGCACCGACTACATCAAGTTCGCGCGTGCCCGAGGCCTGTCCAACCGGGCCATTCACTTTGGCCACGCGCTCAAGAACACGCTGGTGCCCGTGATGACCATCACCGGCCTGCAGTTGGGCGGCCTGATCGCGTTTGCCATCATCACCGAGACCGTGTTCCAGTGGCCGGGCATGGGTCTGCTGTTCATCCAGGCCGTGACATTTGCCGACATCCCGGTGATGGCCGCCTACCTGTGTCTGATCGCGCTGATCTTCGTGGTCATCAACCTTGTGGTGGACCTGTTGTACTTTGCGGTGGATCCGCGCCTGCGCGTGGGCAAGGCGGGGGGACACTAGAGATGAAGCCCCCCCTGAGTCGCCTGCGGCCCCTTTCCCCTAAAGGGGGACGCCACCCTCACTGCGGGGCGGCCCTTGCTCGGTGTCCCTGGCTGGGGCGGCGCCCCGTTCACGCGCCTCAGGCCGCGCGCAGTGCTGCGGAAATCTGACATGCAATCGCTTCGCTACAAAGCCGGAGGCCGGGCGTTCGCGCACATCGCGCAATACCACCCCGAGTTGACCGCGCTGCGCCGCGACCTGCATGCGCACCCCGAACTGGGCTTTGAAGAGGTCTATACCGGCAGCAGGGTGAAGGAAGCCCTTAAAGCCTGCGGCGTGGACGAGGTCCACGACGGTATCGGCCGTACGGGCATCGTTGCCGTGGTACGCGGGCGCAGCACGGCCAGTGGCAGCATGGTGGGCCTGCGCGCCGACATGGACGCGCTGCCGCTGACCGAGCACAACGACTTCACCTGGAAGTCGTGCAAGCCCGGGCTGATGCATGGCTGCGGGCACGACGGCCACACCGCCATGCTGGTGGGGGCCGCGCGCTACCTGGCCGAAACGCGCAACTTTGATGGCACGGCCGTGCTGATCTTCCAGCCAGGCGAAGAAGGCCTGGCGGGCGCGCGCGTGATGATGGAAGACGGCCTGTTCGACCGTTTTCCGGTGCAGTCGGTGTACGCCATGCACAACTGGCCAGCCATGAAGCCGGGCACGGTGGGGCTGAACCCCGGTCCGATGATGGCGGCGGCAGATCGCGTGACGATTGAGATCACTGGCCGCGGCGGCCACGGTGCCCACGCCTACCAGACGGTGGACGTGGTGCTGGTGGCGGCGCACATCATCACGGCCGCGCAGAGCATCGTGGCGCGCAACGTGCGGCCCATCGAGAGTGCCGTGGTCAGCCTGTGCGCCGTGCAGGCGGGCGACCTGGGCGCCTTCAGTGTGCTGCCGGGTTCGGCCACGTTGGTCGGCACCGTGCGCACCTTTGATCCGCAGGTGCAGGAAATGGTGGAGCGCCGCCTCAAAGAGATGTGCAACGCCATCGCCCTGGGCTTCGGCGCCACGGCCACGGTGAACTACGAGCGCATTTACCCCGCCACCATCAACAGCGAAGGCGAAGCCCAGTTCGCGGGCGACGTGGCCGAGTCCCTTGTGGGCGCCGACCATGTGGTGCGCGACCTGGAGCCCAGCATGGGCGCGGAAGACTTTGCTTTCATGCTGCAGACCAAGCCGGGCGCCTACCTGCGCATCGGCCAGGGCATGGGGGCCAGCGGCAGCGCGTTGCACAACAGCCGGTACGACTTCAACGACGACATCCTGCCGCTGGGCTCGGCGCTGCACGCCAGCCTCATCGAGCAGTCCATGCCGCTGCCCGCCGCTTGAACTGCGCCATCGCTAAACCGCTGACCTGTCCATCATTCCCTGTGTTTCCTTTCCACACTCCAGACACACTTTTCACAACCAGGAGGTTTCCGATGAAATTCCAGAAAAAAGTTGCCCGTTCAGCAATCTTTGCCGCGCTGGCCGCCGCGAGCCTGGTCGCCAGCGCCCAGACCATCCGCATCGCGAACCAGGGTGACTCGCTGTCAATGGACCCGCATTCGCTTAACGAGTCGCTGCAGCTGAGCGTCACCGGCAATGTGTACGAACCCCTTGTGGCGCGCAACAAGGACCTGAGCCTGGCTCCCGCCCTGGCCACCAGCTGGAAGCAGACCTCGCCCACCGTGTGGCGGTTCGAGCTGCGCAAAGGCGTGCAATTCCATGACGGCACGCCGTTCACCGCCGACGACGTGGTGTTCAGCTTTGCGCGCACCCAGGTGGAAGGCTCGGACATGAAGAGCTACACCAACGACTTCAAGGAAGTGCGCAAGATCGACGACCACACGGTGGAGATCGAAACCAAGGCGCCTTTCCCCATCGTGCCGGACGTGATCTCGCTGGTGTACATCATGAGCAAGAAATGGTGTGAGACCAACCAGGCGACGGCCCCTGTGGATCGCCGCAAGGGCATCGAGAACGCGGCTTCGTTCCGTGCCAACGGCACCGGCCCGTTCCGCCTGCGCGAGCGCCAGCCCAACGTGCGTTCGGTGTTCACCCGCAACGGCACCTACTGGGGCAAGATCGAAGGCAACGTGAATGAAGTCATCTTCACGCCCATCGGCAACGACGCCACCCGCGTGGCGGCCCTGCTGTCGGGCGAAGTGGACGTGATGGAACCTGTCCCGGTGCAGGACATCGAGCGCGTGAATGCCAGCCCCAACACGCGCGCCATCACCGGCCCCGAGCTGCGCACCATCTTCCTGGGCATGGACCAGAAGCGCGACGAACTGCTGTACTCCAACGTCAAGGGCAAGAACCCCTTCAAGGACAAGCGCGTGCGCCAGGCCTTCTACCAGGCCATCGACATCGAAGGCATCAAGCGCACGGTGATGCGCGGAGCGTCCAACCCCTCCGCGCTGCTGGTGGGCCCTGGCATCAACGGCTTCCAGCCCGACACCAAGCGCCTGCCTCATGACGTGGAAGCCGCAAAGAAGCTCATGGCTGAAGCGGGCTACCCCAACGGCTTTGAAGTGACCATGAACTGCCCGAACGACCGTTACGTTAATGACGGCCGCATCTGCCAGACCGTGGCCGCCAACCTCTCGCGCATTAACGTCAAGATCAACCTGGCGGCCGAGACCAAGGGCACCTATTTCCCCAAGGTGCTGCGCCGCGACACCAGCTTCTACATGCTGGGCTGGACGCCTTCCACCTATGACGCGCACAACGCGCTCAACGCACTGGTGCGCTGCGTGGACGACAAGGGCGCGGGCCAGTTCAACCTGGGTGCGTATTGCAACCCCAAGGTGGACGAGCTCACGCTCAAGATCCAGTCCGAGACAGACAAGACCAAGCGCGACGCCATGATCAAGGAAGCCTTTGACCTGCATGCCGCCGACGTGGGCCACCTGCCGCTGCATCAGCAGGCGCTGGCCTGGGGCGTGAAGAAGAACGTGAAGCTCGTGCAGCTGGCCGACAACTTCATGCACTTCAAGTGGATGAGCATCGAGAAGTAATTCAACCCCCCGGGCCCGATGCAACCGACCTTGCAGACGGCCCACGGCAACCCGCGGCGGCTACCCGCCCCGCGGGTTGTCATCTGTTAACTGGTTTCCCCACAATGAAAACTACCCTTGCCCGCTGGTTCGACAGCGACATCGGCTACAGCTTCCGCACCTCGCCCATGGCGATGGTCGCTGCCGCCATTGCCTTGATCTGTGTGTTCTGTTCGCTGTTTGCCGGATGGGTTGCTCCGCACAACCCATTTGACCTGGCGACGCTGGAACTCAGCGACGCGCGGCTGCCGCCCGCCTGGAGCGCCGAAGGCTCCATGAAATACCCCCTGGGCACCGATGACCAAGGCCGCGACATTCTTTCTGCGCTGATCTACGGCGCGCGCATCTCCCTCGTGGTGGGCCTGGCGTCCGTGGTCCTGTCCGTGGTGGTGGGCGTCGCCTTCGGCCTGCTGGCGGGCTTCCGCGGCGGCTGGATCGACGGCGTGCTCATGCGCCTGTGCGACGTGATGCTGTCCTTCCCCGCCATCCTGGTGGCGCTGCTGATTGCCGGCGTGGGCCGCGCGCTGTTTCCCAACGCGCACGAGTCGTTGGCCTTTGGCGTGCTGATCCTGTCCATCTCGCTCACCGGCTGGGTGCAGTACGCGCGCACGGTGCGCGGCTCCACGCTGGTGGAGCGCAACAAGGAATACGTGCAGGCCGCGCGCGTGACCGGCGTGTCCTCGCTGCGCATCATGCGCAAGCACGTGCTGCCCAACGTGATGGGCCCCGTCATGGTGCTGGCCACCATCCAGGTGGCCACGGCCATCATCACCGAGGCCACGCTGTCCTTCCTGGGCGTGGGCGCGCCGCCCACCTCGCCCTCGTTGGGCACGCTGATCCGCATCGGCAACGACTACCTGTTCTCGGGCGAATGGTGGATCACCGTGTTCCCTGGCGCCATGCTGGTGCTGATTGCCCTGTCGGTGAACCTGCTGGGCGACTGGCTGCGTGATGCCCTGAACCCCCGCCTGCGTTGACTGGCCCCCGCTGTTTATTTGTGAAGCAGGCACCTATCCCATGTCTCTCCTAGAAGTCAAAAACCTCGTAGTCGAATTTCCTGGCCGCCGCGGCACCCTGCGTGCGCTGGACGACATCTCCTTCTCCATCGCACCCGGCGAGATCCTGGGCGTGGTGGGGGAGTCCGGCGCGGGCAAATCGCTCACCGGCGCCGCCATCATCGGCCTGCTGGAGCCACCGGGTCGCGTGGCCTCGGGCCAGATCCTGCTGGAGGGCCAGCGTATCGACAACCTCAGCAACGACCAGATGCGGACCATCCGAGGCCGCCGCATCGGCGCGATCTTCCAGGATCCGCTGACCTCGCTGAACCCGCTGTACACCGTGGGCCGCCAGCTGACGGAAACCATCCTGGCCCACCTGCCCGTGAGCGCCGCTGAAGCGCGCAAGCGCGCGATCGATCTGCTGAAGGACACTGGCATTCCGGCCGCCGAAGAGCGCATCGACCACTACCCGCACCAGTTCTCTGGCGGCATGCGCCAGCGGGTGGTGATCGCGCTGGCCCTCGCGGCCGAGCCCAAGCTCATCGTGGCCGACGAACCCACCACGGCGCTGGATGTGTCCATCCAGGCGCAGATCATCACGCTGCTCAAAAACATCTGCAAATCCCGCGGTGCGGCCGTGATGCTCATCACCCACGACATGGGCGTGATCGCTGAAACCTGCGACCGCGTGGCCGTGCTGTATGCCGGCCGCGTGGCCGAGATCGGCCCCGTGCACGACGTGATCAACAAGCCCTCGCACCCCTACACCGCCGGGCTGATGGCATCCATCCCTGATATGGAGCAGGACCGCGAGCGCCTGAACCAGATTGACGGCGCCATGCCGCGCCTGAACGCCATCCCCAAGGGCTGTGCCTACAACCCCCGCTGCCCCAAGACCTTTGACCGCTGCATGACCGAACGCCCCGAACTCATGGCCGCTGGCACCACCCGTGCCGCTTGCTGGCTGCACGCTGGCGCCCCCGCCGCCCCCCGCGCCGAGGTGACCGCATGAGCGCCGCAGCGACCACCCCCCGCGCAGCCAGCGCTGCGCCCGCGCAGAGCAATGCCCTCGTCCGGGCGCACGACCTGGCCAAGACCTTCGACGTGTCCGCCCCCTGGCTCAACCGTGTGATCGAGCGCAAGCCCCGCACGCTGCTGCATGCGGTGGATGGCGTGAGCTTCGAGATCGAAAAAGGCAAGACGCTGGCCCTGGTGGGCGAATCGGGCTGCGGCAAAAGCACCGTGGCCCGACTGCTGGTGGGCCTGTACGAGCCCACGCGCGGCGGCCTCACGTTTGACGGCCAGGACGCGCACGCCGCATTCAAGGGTAACGACGCGCGCGCCATGCGCCGCCGCATTCAGATGATCTTCCAGGACCCGTACGCCAGCCTGAACCCGCGCTGGCTGGTGGAAGACATCATCGGCGAGCCGCTTAAGGAGCACGGCCTCATTACCGACAAAGCGCAGCTCAAGGAGCGCGTGGGCGAGCTGCTCAAGTCCGTGGGCCTGTCGCCGCTGGACATGGTCAAGTACCCCCACCAGTTCTCCGGCGGCCAGCGCCAGCGCATTTCCATCGCGCGCGCCCTGGCCACCGAGCCCGAGTTCCTGGTTTGCGACGAGCCCACCAGCGCGCTGGACGTGTCGGTGCAGGCGCAGGTGCTCAACATCATGAAGGACCTGCAGCGCCAGCGGCAGCTCACCTACCTGTTCATCAGCCACAACCTGGCCGTGGTGCGCCACGTGAGCGACCAGGTCGGCGTGATGTACCTGGGCCGCCTGGTGGAGCTGGCCGACAAGCACACGCTGTTTGACACCCCGCGCCATCCCTACACCCGCATGCTGCTCGATGCTATCCCCAAGATGCACGACACCGGCAAGGCGCGCACCCCCGTGCAGGGCGAAGTGCCCAACCCGCTGAATCCACCACCCGGCTGCGCCTTCAACCCCCGGTGCCCGCACGCCAATGACCGCTGCCGCAACGAGCGGCCCCAGCTGCTGTCCATCGGCGGCATCCGCATCGCGTGTCATGCGGTGGAAGAGGGACGGATCTAAATCAGGAAATGCTCCTTAATCAATAGCTGTTAGCGCTTGTTGGATAAGCGCGAGAGCCTGTTTTGATTCATAAAAACGAATCGCAGCAGACCCTTCACGCCACGGGCTCCGCCGAGGAGCCCGTGGCGTTTTTGCGTGGGCGCTTGCCAGCGCGTGCCGCCCGGCCATTCATGCGCCTGTCATCTTCGGTGCGGACCATGCACGTCTTTGTGCACGCACATGCACCCGCGTTCGCGGGTACGCAGGTAGGCACCGAACATTTGGAGAAGAAAGCCGATGATGACAATGGGGTGGTTTACACAGCAGCGCGGGACGGCGCGCACGCATGGGCAAGGGCAGGGCATAACGAAGCGCCTGGGCGTGGGGCTGCTGGCCCTTGCAGCGGCCGGCGCCCTGGTGGCCTGTGGCGGCTCGGGCAACAGCGAGCCTGCAGGCAAGCCGCTCACGCTGACCATCCTGCACATCAACGACCACCACTCCACGCTGGAGTCGCGCTCCAAGACGCTCAAGCTCTCGGCCGGCGGCGCATCGGCCGTGGATGTGGCCGTGGATGCCGGCGGTTTTCCGCGCGTGACGGCCGCTATCAACGAGCTGGCGGCCCAATCCACCAACGTGCTCAAGCTGCACGCGGGCGACGCCCTGACCGGCACGCTGTACTTCAATCGCGCGGGCGCCGACGGCGAGGCCGACGCGGCCATGATGAACACCGTGTGCTTTGACGCCTTTACCCTGGGCAACCACGAGTTCGACAAGGGCGACAGCGGCCTCAAGGGCTTTCTGGACCTGCTGCGCAAGGGCAATTGCAAGACGCCGGTGCTCAGCGCCAACGTGCAGTTCGGCCCCAACTCGGCGCTCAACGCCACGCGCGCCCAGGGGTATGTGAGCCCCTCCACCGTGGTGGAGCGCGACGGCCAGAAGATCGGCATCGTGGGCCTGACCATCGCGCAAAAGACCCAGGCCTCGTCCAGCCCCGACGCAGGCACCACCTTCCAGGATGAAACGGCTGCCGCCCAGCGCGAGATCGACGCACTGCGCGCCAAAAGCATCAACAAGATCATCGTGCTGAGCCACATCGGCTACGACTACGACAAACAGGTGGCTTCGCGCCTGTCGGGTGTGGACGTGGTGGTGGGCGGCGACTCGCACACGCTCCTCGGGCCGGAGGCCTTGCGCACTGCCGGCGTGGGTTCGCCCGCAGGCGCCTATCCCACCCGCACCACCGACAAGGACGGCAAGCCCGTGTGCGTGGTGCAGGCCTGGGAATACGCGCAGGTCGTGGGCGAGCTCAAGGTCAGCTTCAACGCAGAGGGCGAGGTCACGCAGTGCGCGGGCACGCCCCATGTGCTGATCGGCGACAACTTCACCATCGCCGGCAAGGCGGCTACAGATGCCGAGAAGGCCGCCCTCAAGACCAGCGCCGCTGCCACGGGGGTGTTGCGCGTCACCACGCCGTCCGCATCGGCCACCACCACGCTGCAGCCCTTCAAGGACCGTGTGTCCGTGTTCAACCAGACCCAGGTGGCCGTGGTGCCGCAGGAGCTGTGCTCGCGCCGCGTGCCCGGGGGCGTGGGCTCGGTGGACTACAGCCGCTCCAGCGCGGCCTGCAACGCCGAAGGCAGCGTGAGCCTGCGCGGCGGCGACATTCAGCAGCTGGTCGCCCAGGCCTACCTGGACGTTGCCAACGAAAAGTACGGCGGCGCCGACATTACCCTGCAAAGCGGCGGCGGCGTGCGCATCCCGCTGCAAGGCACGGTGACGGCCGCGCAGGTGATCCAGGTGCTGCCGTTCGGCAACATGCTGTTCCGCCTGGACATCACCGGCGCCGAGGTCAAGGGCATGCTCGAAGACGGCCTGGAGGCCGTATACGGCCCGGGCGGCTCCACCGGCCCGTACCCCTACACCGGCGGCCTGCGCTACGACGTGAACGCCAAGGCCGCCTTCGGCAGCCGCGTGACCAACATCGAAGTGCGCAACCCAGCCACCGGCACTTGGGGCCCGCTGGACCCGGCCAAAACCTACAAGCTGTTCGTGCTGAGCTTCAACGCCACCGGCGGCGACGGCTACAAGACCCTGGCCGCCGTGCCCGCCGCCCGCCGCCTGGACATCGGCGTGCTGGATGCCGACGTGTTCTTCAGCTACATCGACAAACAGCCCAAGGACGCCACCACCGGCCTGCCCGTGCTCACGCGCCTGCCCGTGGAGCTATACAGCACCAAGAGTTTTACGAACTGAGCTGAGATTTGAAGCAAAAATGGCTGCCAGCGCTTGATGGTAGAGCGCTAGCAGCTATATTTTTTGTAGCTTATCTTTGCACGGCCGCATGAGGCTGGCGCAAGGCTGCGATTGCGTCCCACCCATATCGCTATAGTTCGCGCGCCGGCACTTGATGCCGGCAACCTGCGACCACAGCGCGAGGAGGCGCGACATGAAACTACAAATCGAACGGCTGTCACCCCACCAGAACGCCAAGGTCTTTGGTGTTCTCATGGCCTTGGGGTCCTTGGTCTTCCTAGTCCCGTTCTTTCTCTTCGCGTTGCTGCTGGCGCCCGCCGAGCAAGCGCCACCGGTCTGGATGGTGCTGATCTTCCCGGTTATCTACCTGGTGGTCGGCTACCTCTCCATGGTGGCAGGCTGTGCGCTGTACAACGTGATGTTCAAGTATGTCGGCGGCTTCGAATACATCGCACAACCCAAGGACGCTGGCTGAGGCAGCCCCGCGCCTGTGCGGGCCACCTCACGCGTAGCGCTTGGCCCGCAGGTTTTCCTTCATCTGCTGCAGGATGGGTTGCAGCGAACTGCCGATCCGCAGCGCCACGCAGGTGGCCAGCACGTCGATGATGAGCAGGTGCATGAGGCGCGACACCATCGGGCTGTAGCGGTCGTAACCCTCGGGGTGGTCGGCCGCCAGGTGGATCTGGCAGGTGCTGGCCAGCGGCGAGCCGCTGGCGGTGATGGCGATGGTGGTGGCGCCGTTCTTGCGTGCGATGTCGGCCGCGTCCATCAGGTCGCGCGTGCGGCCGGAGTTGGAAATGATCACCGCACAGTCGCCCGGGCCCAGCAGGGTGGCGCTCATCACCTGCATGTGGCCGTCGCTGGTGGCAATGGATGTGACACCCAACCGGAAGAACTTGTGCTGCGCATCCTGCGCCACGATGCCGGAGTTGCCCACGCCATAGAACTCGATGCGCTTACCGGTCTTCCAGGTGCCGGCAATGGCCTCGGCCGCGCGCTCCAGCGCCACGGTGCTGGCGGCGTTGCGGTATTGCAAGAAGGCCGCCACGGCGTTGTCCACCACCTTCACCAGCACGTCGCCGGTCTTGTCGTCCACGTCCACGCTGCGGTGGATAAAAGGCACGCCCTCGCTCACGCTGCCCGCAAGCTTGAGCTTGAAGTCCGCCAGCCCGTCGTAGCCCATGCTGCGGCAAAAACGCACCACGGTGGGTTTGCTTACATGGGCGCGTTCGGCCAGTTCGCGCACCGGCAGTCGTGCAAAGGTGCGGGGGTCGCTCAGCACGAGCTTGGCAACGCGCTGCTCGGCAGGGGCCAGGGACGAAAGCGAGGCGGTGATGCGGTCCAGCATGGGTGCGTGTTCCCGGGGGAGGCGGCAACAAAAAAGGAGGAAAGAGGCGAGGGAAATAAATGGTAACTGCGTTTCATGGACAGCGGGGCGCGGGTTACAGCGGCGATGCCGTTTCGGCGTGGGTGTTATCCCGGTGTCCTGTGGCACAGGGCGGGTCTACGATGGTCTGTAACCTTGTTGTCATATTTCCACTCCAGAGACGAACCATGTCCAAGTTCTCCCGCACCACCCTTGCCGCTGCCTCACTGCTTGTTGTGTCCGCCACCTCCGCCCATGCTCAGGGCCAGGTCAACATCATCTGCTCGGTGCAGGCCGAGTGGTGCAACCTGATGTCCACCGTGTATTCCAAGACCACCGGCACCAAGGTCAACATGACGGCCAAGGGCTCGGGCGAAGCGCTCGCACAGCTCAACGCCGAGAAGGCCAACCCCAAGACCGACATCTGGTTTGGCGGCACGGGCGACCCGCACCTGCAGGCGGCCGAGCAAGGCCTCACGCTCGAGTACAAATCGGCCCAGCTCGCGCAACTGCATCCTTGGGCGCAGAAGCAGGCCGCTGACTCCAAGTACCGCACTGTGGGCGTGTACCTGGGCCCGCTGGGCTTTGGCTACAACACCGAGCTGCTGGGCAAGCGCAAGCTGAAAGCCCCGCAGTCCTGGGCCGACCTGCTCAAGCCCGAGTTCAAGGGCGAGGTGCAGATGGCCAACCCCGCATCCAGCGGCACGGCTTACACCATGATCGCCACCCTGGTGCAGATCATGGGTGAGGAAAAGGCCTTTGAATACCTCAAGGCCCTGCACCCCAACATCAGCACCTACACCCGCTCGGGCACGGCGCCCGTCAAGGCCGCGGCGCGTGGCGAGACCACCATCTCGGTGAGCTTTGTGCACGACGTGACCACCGAGGCGGTCAACGGCTTCCCCGTGGGCTCTGTCACCCCGTCCGAAGGCACGGGCGCCGAGGTGGGTTCGATGAGCATCGTCAAGAACGGCCCCAATACCGAGGCCGCCAAGAAGTTCTACGAATGGGCGCTCACGCCCGGTGGCCAGCAGTTTGGCCTGGCGGCCAAGCAGTTCCAGCTGCCCAGCAACACGCAGGTGCCCAAAGACCCGCGCATGACCGACCCCGCCAAGATCAAGCTCATCAACTACGACTACGCCAAGTACGGTGCCAGCGCCGAGCGCCGCCGCCTGATTGCGCGCTGGGAAAAAGAAGTCCAGAACGCGGCGCGCTGATGGCGGCCGCGTCTGTGGCGATGGGGATCGCGCCCCGGCGGGCGGTGGCGGCCAACCGGCCCCTGTGGGCCTGGGTGCTGATCGGTGTGCTGGGCTACCTGCTGCTGCCCTGGTATGCGCAGCAGGACGCCAACGGCCTGCTGGCCGTGGGCCAAGTGTGGGGCGATGCGCAGGCCGCCAATGGCCTGCTGCAGGCCGCGCAGCATGGGCGCCCCTGGCTGTGGCTGGGCCTGCTGGGCCTGGCTGTGGCGGGCGTGGGCACAGCCCTGCCTGCGGGCCGCCAGCAAGGCGCTGTGTTGGTGGCCGGAGGTGCACTGGGGCTGGTGGCCTTGCTGCTCGGTGGCTTCACCATTGGCGCGCGCGGCTGGGCGTTTGAATGGATGAATGCCAGCCTGGGCGAACTGGGCACACGCCAGCCCGGCATGGGCTGGGGTGGCTTTGTGGTGCTGTCGGCGCTGCTGGTGCTGCTGTCGTTTGGCGTTGCGCGGCGAGGCTTCTTCAAGGGCGATCTGTTTGTGGCCGCAGCCGTGCTGGGCTGTGGCAGCCTGCTGGGGCTGTTCATCGTGTTTCCGGTGCTCAAGGCGCTGTCAGCCGCGTTTTTTCTGGAGGACGGCCCGTTCTCGCTGGCCGTGATGTGGGAGCGCATCGCACACGAGCGCAACTTTGGCCTGGCCTGCCTGGGGGGCGGGCAGCGCTGCGGCGTGGCGTGGAACACGCTGTTCCTGGGCCTCATGACAGCGACCAGCACCACGCTGCTGGGCACCTTCATGGCGCTGATGGCCGAGCGTGCCTCGCGCCGCTATGCGCGGCCGCTCAACATCGTGGCGCTGCTGCCCATCATCACGCCGCCCTTTGTGGTGGGTCTGGGGCTCATCCTGCTGTTCGGCCGCGCGGGCGTGTTCAACCAGTTTCTGGAGTACGCGTTTGGCATCACGCCCACGCGCTGGTTCTACGGCTGGTTCGGCGTGTGGGTGGCACAGACCTTCGCCTTCACGCCGATCGCCTTCATGATCATGCGCGGCGTGGTGCAGGGCGTGGCCCCCAGCCTGGAAGAGGCCGCACAAACCCTGCGCGCCAGCCCGCACCAGACCTTCATGACCGTCACGCTGCCGCTGCTCAAGCCCGGCCTGGCCAACGCCTTCCTGGTGGGCTTCATCGAAAGCATGGCCGACTTCGGCAACCCCATCGTGGTGGGCGGGCAGTTCTCGGTGCTGTCCACCGAAATCTTCTTCGCCATCGTGGGCGCGCAGTACGACCAGGGCCGTGCCGCATCGCTGGCCTGGATCCTCACGCTGTTCGCGCTCACTGTGTTCGCCATTCAGCGCGGGCTGCTGGGCAAGCAGAACTTCACCACCGTCTCGGGCAAGGGCGATGCAGGCATTGCCATGCCGCTGCCCCAAGGCGTGCGCCGCGTGGTGCACTCCGTTGCGCTGCCCTGGATGGCGTTCACCCTCATCGTGTACCTGTTCGCGCTCGCCGGTGGTTTTGTGCAGACCTGGGGGCGCGACTACACGATTACCCTGGCGCATTTCCGCACCGCGTTCAGCGTGGAATGGGGGCAGTTCGGTGTGGTGTGGGCGGGCACGGCGTGGAACTCGTTCTTCACGACCATCAAGCTCGCCGCCATTTCGGCGCCGCTCACGGCCACGCTGGGCATCGGCATTGCGTGGCTGCTGGCGCGCACCGAGTTCCGGGGGCAGGGCGCGTTCGAGTTCTCGGCCTTGCTGGCGTTTGCCATCCCGGGCACGGTGCTGGGCGTGAGCTACATCCTGGCCTTCAACGTGCCGCCGTTCGAGCTGACGGGCACGGCGCTCATCATTGTGTTGTGCTTCATGTTCCGCAATTTGCCGGTGGGCGTGCGGGCGGGCACGGCGGCTTTCAAGCAGCTCGACCGGTCGCTGGATGAAGCGTCCGTCATGCTGCGCGCAGGCAGCGTGCAGACGCTGCGCCACGTGGTGCTGCCGCTGCTCAAGCCCGCGCTGGTGGCCGCGCTGGTCTACAGCTTTGTGCGCGCCATCACCACCGTGAGCGCGGTGATCTTCCTGGTCACGGCCGAGAACGAGCTGGCCACCACCTACATCATCGGCCGCGTGGGCAATGGCGACTATGGCGTGGCGCTGGCGTACTGCACGGTGCTCATCATCCTCATGTCGGCCTCCATCGGACTCATTCAACTGCTCGTCGGCGACCGCAAGCTTGGGCGGCGTGCAGCCGCACCCGCCGCGCACTGACCCCTCTCCAAAAGAAGAACAACGCCATGAACCACAGCGACGCGGGCATCGTGTTCCGCAACATCACCAAGCGCTACGGCACTGACAGCAGTGCGGCCTTGGCTGTCAAGGGCATCAGCTTCGAGGTGCCACGCGGCACGCTCACCACCATCCTCGGCCCCTCGGGCTGCGGCAAGACGACCACCTTGCGCATGATTGCGGGGCTGGAGTCGCCCACCTCCGGTGAGATCTTCATCGGCGGCAAGGACGTGACCACGCTAGGCCCCGCGCAGCGCAACGTGAGCATGATGTTCCAGAGCTACGCGCTGTTCCCGCACATGAACGTGGTGGAGAACGTGATGTACGGCCTGCGCATGTCCGGCCAAGCCAAGGAGGCGGCCCGCGCCAAGGCCGTGGAGGCGCTGCGCGGCGTGGGCCTGGTGGGGTTTGACGACCGCCTGCCCAGCGAGCTGTCGGGCGGCCAGCAGCAGCGTGTGGCCCTGGCACGCGCGCTGGTGCTGGAGCCCGAGGTGCTGCTGTTCGACGAGCCCTTGTCCAACCTCGACGCGCGCCTGCGCCGCGAGATGCGCGAAGAAATCCGTGCGCTGCAGCAGCGCCTGTCGCTCACGGTGGCCTACGTCACGCACGACCAGGCCGAGGCCATGGCCGTGAGCGACCAGATCATCGTGATGAACCAGGGCCTGATTGCGCAAAAAGGCTCGCCCCGCGCGCTGTACGAAACCCCGCACAGCGAATTCGTGGCCGGCTTCATGGGCGAGGCCATGCTGTTCCCGGCTGTGGCCGACGCTGACGGCACGGTGGCGCTTGGCCCGCTGGTGCTGCGCCCGCGCGTGGCGGTGAAGAGCGGCCCGGTGAAGGTGGCGGTGCGACCCGAAGCCTGGCGCATCACCCGCCAGGGCGAGGGGCTTCTGCCCGCGCGGCTGACCAAGTCGGCCTACCTGGGCGCGGTGCACGAATACACGTTCGAAACCGCGCTGGGGAGCATCTTCGTGGTGTCGGCCGACCTAGACGATGTGTTGAGCGTGGATGACGAGGTGGGGCTGGGCCTGGGTGCCCATGGCGTATCTGTGGTTGGTAGTATCGAGGGTTAGAGCCTGTTTGCGATCTCCCAGGGGTCGCGCAGTGGCCTTTGCGGGATGGGATGCAAGGCGCGGTGCGCAGCCAATAGCACTGCTATGGGCAAGCGCCGCAACGCCGCAGACCGCCCGCAAAGACCACTGCCCGAAGGGTTGGAGCGAAATCGGACGATTGAACGCCTCGGCTGCTTGCATGGGCATGAGCCCATGCGGCGCATCCGAAGCCTCCACTCATCCCGATTGCGCACCAACGCGATCCCCTGGGAGGTCGCAGATAGGCTCTACGGCCAATGCGGAATAATGGCGCCACCATGACGAACCAACTCGACGCCCTCAAACAGTTCACCACCGTGGTTGCCGACACCGGCGACTTCAAGCAACTGGCGCAGTTCCAGCCCCAGGACGCCACCACCAACCCGTCGCTGATCCTCAAGGCCGTGCAAAAGCCCGAGTACGCGCCGCTGCTGCAGGACACCGTGGCCCAGTTCCGGGGCCGCCCGATGGATGAAATCATCGACCGCCTGCTCGTGCGCTTCGGCCGAGAGATCCTGGCCACCATCCCGGGCCGCGTGTCCACCGAAGTCGATGCCCGCCTGAGCTTTGACACCAGCGCCACCGTCACGCGCGCCGAACGCATCATCGAGCTGTACCAGGCGGAAGGCATCCACATCGACCGCGTGCTCATCAAGATTGCCTCCACCTGGGAAGGCATCAAGGCCGCCGAGCAGCTGGAGCGCAAGGGCATCCATACCAACCTCACGCTGCTGTTCTCGTTTGCCCAGGCAGTGGCCTGCGGCGACGCCAAGGTGCAGCTGATCTCGCCCTTTGTCGGCCGCATCTACGACTGGTACAAGAAGCAGGCAGGCGCCAGCTGGGACGAGGCCGCGCGCGCTGGCGCCAACGACCCGGGCGTGCAGTCGGTCACGCAGATCTACAACCACTACAAGCGCTTTGGCATTGCCACCGAGGTGATGGGGGCGAGTTTCCGCAACGTGGGGCAGATCACTGCGCTTGCTGGGTGTGACTTGTTGACGATTGCGCCGGAGCTGCTGGCGCAGCTGGCGGCGAGCGATGCGCCGTTGCAGCGGGCGCTGGATGCCGAGGCTGCGAAGGCCATGGATCTGCCTGCGGTGAACTATGACGAGGCGGGGTTCCGCTATGCGTTGAATGAGGACGCGATGGCTACGGAGAAGCTGGCCGAAGGGATTCGGGCGTTTGCTGCGGATGCGGTGAAGCTGGAGAAGATGATTCTCGCGGCTTGAGACTCGGGTTTGGGTGATTTTGGCGGCTAGCGCTTGTTTGGTAAGCGCTAGCCGCTATTGTTTTTGTAGCTTCTTGTTTTGCGATGGGACGGAGGGGATGTGGAGGCTTGGGCTGCGCGCTTACCCGTTCGGGCTGAGCTTGTCGAAGCCTGGGCGCCTCCTTATCCGTTAGAGCTTGTTGAAGCTGGGGCACTGCTCGCAAGCTCGCTGATGGGCAGCATGCCTGTGCTGAGTGCGGAGGCCGGGTCTCGGCCCGGCGGCCGAGGTACTTGTTCTTTGCTTCGCCAAAGAAAAGTACCCAAAAGAAAGGCGACCCCCAGTCTGCGACCCCTGCGCTGCGCTACGGGGCAAACCTGCGTCGTGTCGGTTGCGGGGTGCGCCGCAGAACTCACTTCGCGCCTGCGGCGCTCCGTTCAAACAACTGCGGCGAGCTAGAGCACGAAGTATGGGCGCTTCGACGCCCATGCCACCCCGCAACCGCCCCACCACAGGCGCAGCCAGAGGGGTGGGGCAGCCAAACAGCCAAACAGCCAAACAGCCAAACAGCCAAACAGCCAAACAGCCAAACAGCCAAACAGCCAAACAGCCAAACAGCCAAACAGCCAAACAGCCAAACAGCCAAACAGCCAAACAGCCAAACAGCCAAACAGCCAAACAGCCAAAC
>NZ_JBKBKQ010000010.1:0-148095 GCF_046294525.1 Acidovorax sp. | reverse complement strand
GCTCTCGGTGAAGGTGTCGGCTCCGCGCATGGATGGCTTGTCTTGTGGTCGGGGGCCTTGATTGTCGTGGCTGTGTCTCAGCGGCGGAGGGACTGCGAGAGGTATTTCAGCAGCCTGCTAAGCCCAGCGCTTGATCGGCAACACCAGCATGCACCCCGCCATCGGTGAGCACCGATCCGGCATTGCCGCCATCTGTCAGCGCTACGGCATTCAGCGGCTGGAGGTGTCGGTTCGGCTGCGCGAGCCAGTGACTTTGACCCGGCTCGCAGCGATGCCGACTTTCTGGTGAAGTTTTCGCCAGGCGTTGAGCCTGGGCTCCATTCGATTTTTGGTGCCAAGGCTGATCTGAAAGCCCTACTCGGCCGGAGCGTAGATTTGGTGGAGCCGGGCGCGGTGCGCAACCCCTATGTGCTGTCCAGCATCAACCGACATCGCGCGATCATCTTTTCCGCAGAAGATTAGCTATCCGTTTAGTAGCTGCTAGCGTAATCCCTATAAGCGCTAGAGGCCGATTTGACCTAAAAAACCGCAGCGCCGCTAAATGCGCCCCTCCGAAGCCCTTTCACTGCACCGCTCGCAAATCCGCGAAATTGCTCTTCGCCACCGCGTGAGCAGCGTGCGTGTGTTTGGCTCGGCGCTGCATGGGATGACACAGCCTCGATCTGTTGGTAGAGCCCACCGCGCAAACCACGCTGATGGACATCGGCGCGATTCGGTTTGAACTGAAGTAGTTGCGTTGCTGGGCATGGAGGTCGATGTGCTCACCCACAACAGCCTGCCCGCCAGCTTTCGGAACCAGGTGCTGCGCGAGGCAATGGCCGTGTGAGCCGGGCGCAACCGCTGCGGGTGGCGGACTACTTGAAGCACATCGTCGAGGCCATTGGCAACATTCATCAGCGAGAGCCACAAACTAAGCTCTTACAAACCCTAATTAGGTATCATCCACCCCATTATGGGTATGAATCAATCCCCCGCATCCACCGCTACCAGCCTGGCTGACGCCCTCTTCCCCCGCGTCCGCCAACGCGTGCTGGCCGTGTTCTTCAGCACGCCCGACCGCAGCTTTTACGCCAACGAGGTGATTGCGCTGGCCCAGTCGGGTACGGGTGCGGTGCAGCGCGAGCTGGCGGGTTTGTCGGAGGCGGGTTTGCTGACGGTCCGCAAGCAAGGCAACCAGAAGCACTACCAAGCCAATGCCGATGCGCCGGTGTTTGCCGAGCTGCGCGGCCTGGTGCTCAAGACCATGGGGGTGGCCGATGTGCTGCGCGCAGCCCTGGCACCGCTGGCCGGGCAGATCGAGCAGGCGTTTGTGTATGGCTCGGTGGCGCGCCAGCAGGACACAGCGCGCAGCGATGTGGACCTGATGGTGGTCAGCGCCAGCCTGGGTTATGGCGAGCTGTTTGGCGCGCTGGAAGCCGCCACTCAGACGCTGGGCCGCACCATCAACCCCACGCTGTATACGCCGCAAGATATTGCCAAGCGCATCGAGCAAGACAATGCATTCGTGACCCGCGTGCTGCAGCAACCCACGGTTTGGCTCATCGGCAAACAGGAGCAGTTGCATGTCCCAACCACTGGATAACCTCAGCGGCCCAGGCAAACAGCTCAAAGCCGAGGCCCCAGACGCAGCGGAGTTGGACGGGTTGCTGCGCACCGGCCTGGCGCGCTTGGCAGACGCACGCAACACCAGCTTGGCGCTGGAAAGCCGGTTTGACCTGGCCTATAACGCCGCGCACGCGCTGTGTCTGGCCGCGCTGCGCCGCAAGGGCTACCGCGCTGGCAACCGCTACATCGTGTTCCAGGTGTTGCCCCACACGCTGGGCTTGGGGCCCGAGGTGTGGCGGGTGCTGGACAAGTGCCACAACACGCGCAACCTCGGCGAGTACGAAGGGCTGCTGGATGTGGATGCCCGGCTGGTCGCCGATTTGATCACGGCCACGCAGACGGTGGCGGATGCGATGCAGCGGTAGGAGCAGATGTCATTTGCTATTTAAAAGATAGCTGTTCGCACTTATCCATTAAGCGCTAGAGGCCAATTTCATCAGAAAATTGCAGTAACACCGAAACCCATGACGCTCCCGTTCACCCCCACATTCGCCCAAGTGCCACCCGGCCCGCTGGCGGGCCCCTTGCACTTGGTGCCCGTCAACGCCGGGGTGGTGTTCGTACACACCGCCAATGGCGCGCATGTGGGGTCGCTCAAGCTGGTTGGCGGCGCTTGGAAGTTCAAGGCCATGGGCTACGACGCCGCCGGCCGCATGGAGCCGGGCCACGGGCCGCTGACGAAGCAGCACAACATGGCGTTTGCCACACCGGATGCGGCCGAGGTAAGTGCCCGCCTGCTAGGGGCGCTGACCGGTGGGCGGGCGGCATCGGCTTGAACTTTCAGCGCCGCTTGCTTTTATTTTTGCAGGTGCTGGCGCTTTAGTGGCAGGCGTCCTTTGGACGCATTTGTCTTAGTGCTGCGTTCGTAGCCTCGAAGGAAGAAAAGTGTTTCTCATAGCTCACAAAACATCGTTTTTGCGAAGAATGAGAAACACTTGGCCTACATGGTGCAGCCGCGGCAAACCAACGGGCTGAGTTGCACAGCCCTGCTCAGCCGCCCAACTTCACCGCTCCGATGCCTCCCGGCACACAAACTCCACCGCCGCGCACACCGCCGCCACCTGCGCCTCGATGCACTGCTCGGGCGTGGCGCGGGGGCTGTCGGGGTACACCTCCGTCGTGGTGGTGTAGCGCGCACCGCTCACGCTGGCGCACAGGCCCCAGGCCTTGAACTCGTAGCGGATCACGCCGGGGGCCACCACGGGTGATCCGATGATTTCACCCTTCTCATCCGCCGGCGCGATGTGCGTGACGCGGGCGACGGCGTCGATGATGGCTTGCTGGAACTGTGGTTGCGGGTTCTCGGTGTCGTCCACTAGGTAGAAGCCGTCCGGGATGCTGCCGGGCTCAAACACCTTGCCGTCGCGTGCGGCCACGGCGGGGCGGTATTCGGATTCGTCGGTGTCGGTGGTTTCGTGCAGGTCGATGTGGGCGTCGAACGGGCCGTACTGGCCCTGGTGCTGCGCCACCAGGCGCATGAGGGCCAGGGACTCTTGTGCGGGGGAGCCTTCCTTGAAGGACCGGTTGGGGTCGATGGCGTCGAAGTTCCAGCGCTGAAACCGCTCATACGCCCAGGGGCTGACGCAGGGCACCACCAGCAGGTTGGCGCGGCCATCAAATGGCTCGGCGTGCTTGTCCACAAACCGCAGGGCGCCGTGCACGCCGCTGGTTTCGTAGCCGTGCACGCCGCCAGTGACCAGCACGCTGGGCAGGCCGGGCTGCCAGCCGCGGCTGCGCAGGGCGCGCAGCGGAAAGCGCTCGGCAGGGTGCTCGTCGTTGGCGTACACCACATCGCCGTACAGCTCCACGTCAAAGCGGCCGCGCAGCGCTTCGATGGCGCGCAGCACGTCGTCGGCGTAGCTGCGCTGGCGCACCTGGCGGGCGCGCCATTGGTCGCGCTCGGTGGCGCCCCAGGGTTGGCCAGGTGTGCCGATGGGGTAGGAGGCGGTGGAATGCATGGGAGGGGTGGGATGAAGGGCTGTGTGAACAGTCAGTGGCTTGGAGATGACAGGGACTCTGCGCCGGCGGCCAGAGCCTGTCGCAGGGCGTTCATAGAATACCGCGATGCCCCTACCCTCGCTCCGGCGCTTGCGCCTTGCCGTCTCGTCCGTGCTGTTGCTGCTGCTTTGCGCAACGGCCCAGGCACAAAACACCGTTCCACCCACACCTGCCCCAGCCCCGGCCGCCACGGCCCAGCCTGCGGGTGCCGAACCGGTAGACCCCAACGCGCCACCTGCATCGGCGGCACCCGGTGCTGCGCCGGCGGCGGCGGGTACGGCACCGCTGTCGCGCGACGCGCGGCGCATCTACGAACTCTCGCGCGACAAGCTGCTGCAGATCCGCACGCTGCTGCGCAACGCCGACACGCAGGCGTCGATTGGCTCGGGCTTTTTTGTGTCGGCCGACGGGCTGATCGTGACCAACTTTCACGTGGCCAGCCAGCTGGCGCTGGAGCCCGAACGCTACCGCGGCGTGTACGTGACCATGGACGGCCAGGAAGGCGAGGTGGAACTGCTGGCGTTTGACGTGCAGCACGACCTGGCCGTGCTGCGCGCCAAGGGCCGCACGGCCGCCGCACCGGTGCTGGGCTTTAGGCCTGACACCGATGCGCTGGCGCAGGGCGAGCGCATCTATTCGCTGGGCAACCCGCTCGATATCGGCTTTGCGGTGACCGAGGGCACTTACAACGGGCTGGTGCGGCGCAGCTTTTACCCGCGCATCTTTTTTGGCGGCACGCTCAACCCCGGCATGAGCGGCGGCCCCGCTGTGGACGACGCGGGCCGCGTGCTGGGCGTGAACGTGGCCAAGCGCATGGATGGAGAGCAGGTGAGCTTTTTGATACCGGCCGAGTTTGCGCAGGCCCTGGTGCAGCGCGCTGCCAACGCGCAACCCATCACCCAGGCGGCGTATGCCGAGGTGACGCGGCAACTGACCGAGCACCAGCAGCGGCTGAGCGAGCGGTTTTTAAAAGCGCCGCTGCGCGAGCAGCGTCACGGCAACTACCGTGTGCCGGTGCCAGACGACGCGCTGGCGCGGTGCTGGGGTTCGGGGCGCGACCCGTCCTTCCCCGGCCTGAACCTGGAGCGCACGCAGTGCCGCATCGACAGCGACGTGGTGGCGGGCGACTTCAACACGGGAGCCGTGCGCCTGTCTTACGAGGCCTACAACGCCCCCACGCTGGGCGCCTTGCGGTTTGCGCGCATGTATTCGCAAAGTTTTGCCAACGAGAACCTGCCCACGCGCGGCAACCGCCACCAGACGGGCGCTGAGTGCACCGAGCGTTTTGTAGACCCCGGCAGCCTGCCGCTGCGGGCCGTGGTGTGCCTGTCGGCCTACCGCAAACTGACCGGCCTGTACAACATGACGGTGCTCGTGACATCCGTCAACCAGTCCACACAGGGCGTGCTGGGCCGCCTGGATGTGCAGGGCGTGGCCTTTGACAACAGCATGAAGCTGGCGGGCCACTACCTCAAAGCCTTCCGCTGGGAGGCCGCACCATGAGCGCGATGCCGAACAACACCACCCTGGGCCTGATCGAGGCCTTTGACCGCCACGGCGCCCTGCTGGCGCGAGCGCCCGTGATGCGCTGGCCTGTCACCGTGGGCCGTGCGCTGGACTGCGACCTGGTGCTGGACGACCCGCACGTGGCCCCCCGGCACCTGCTGATCGACCGCGCTGTGGAAGCGCCCCGCACCGTGCAGGTGGAAGTGCTGCAGACGCACAACGGCGCACGCCTGCAGCGCAAGCACCACATCCAGGGCGAGCGTTTTGACTGGCCCGAGGGCGCGCCGATTGACCTGGGGGCCACCCACGTCACGCTGCGCCTGGCCGACACGCCGATTGCTGAAGAACAGGCGCTGCCGCAGTTTCCGTGGCGCACGGTGGGTGCCACCGTGGGCCTGGCTGCGCTGGTGGCGGGTGTGGCGCTGGTTTCGGCCTGGCTGGAGTCGCGCGACACGTCGCAGTACCTCAAGGCGCTGCCCGGCGTGCTGCTGATGCTGATGGTGGTGCTGACGGCCTGGTCGGGCGTGTGGGCCGTGGCCAACAAGATGTTTGCGGGACGCCTGCATTTTTGGCGCCACGTGCGCATTGCCTGCGCCGCCGCGGTGGGGGTAGACGCGGTGAACCTGCTGGCGCACGTCACGGCCTTTGCGTTTTCGCTGGAGGTGTTTGCGCAGTTTGCGCAGGTGCTGGTGGTGATGGTGCTGGCCGGCGCGTTGTATGCCCACCTGGCCACCGTGCTGCCCCGCCGCCGCACCGGCCTGGCCTGGACGGTGGCCGCCGTGGTGGCCGTGGGCGTGCCGCTGTGGCTGGGTGCGCAGTGGCTGAACACCATGCGCGTGTCCAAAACCATGTACATGAGCAGCCTCTTCCCACCCAGCCTGCGCGTGGCACCTGCAGCACCGGTGGACCAGTTGCTGCAAGACGCCGAGGCGCTGCGCGGCAAGCTCGACCGGCGCTTGCGGGATGATGGGTTGGCGGATGAGGAGGAGTGAGGCAGCCCTGCCCCTATCTCTCCCATGCCGCGCCGCAAGCCCCACCACCACGTTTACGTGGTCGAACTCTCCAAGGACGTGCTGCTGGAGCCGCGCTTTCGGCGCTGCAACCCCGGCTACATCGACGGCAAGCCGTGTGTGTATGTGGGCATGACGGGGCTGGACCCCGATGTGCGGTTTGACAAGCACAAGGCTGGCATCCAGGCGAACCGGTTTGTGACGCAATACGGCCTGCGGCTGCTGCCGGACCTTTATGAGGGCTTCAACCCCATGCGCCACGAAGACGCGGTGGACCGGGAGATCGAGATCGGCATCGACCTGCGGTCGGCGGGGTTTGGGGTGTGGCAGGCTTGAGCGTGGCACCACGACGCCAATCCCCTGGCATCCAACATCACTCATTTTTTAGTAGCTGCCCGCGCTTATCCAATAAGCGCTAGAGGCCATTTTCATTCAAATTTTTCCTACCAATCAGCACCATGAACTTCGCAGACCGCCTGAAGCAACTCCCCTCCGCCAGCCACCTCGCTGCCCTGCACCTGTTGGGCAACGACGGCCAAGTGCTGGCCACCATTGAAAACAAGCCCGGCCAGACGGGATCGCTGGCGGTGTATGCCGCGCTGGCGGCGCTGTATGGCGGCAGCATCACGCCGGCAGCGGCCAGCCTGGGGCTGGAGTGGTATGCCGAGCATGTGGCGGATGCGCGGGCGTTTCCGGGCAAGCACCCCAACATCGACCGGCTGCTGTCCTGGGCCGAGGGCAGCGAAAGCTTTGGCGTGCGCACTGTGCCGGCCTGACACGGCGGCGAATCATTCAGCGCCAGCGCAGAGACCACCGGTTGAAAGATGCGGCACCGTGTCGAAAACGCGCAGGCCCGTTCGTCGTGTAGGTGTGAGCACGTCCAAAGGCCTGCTCCGGAATCCATTCACCCACCGTCACCCCAAGGAGACCCGCGCATGACCGGCCACACCCCCACCCCGCCCACTGGAACCGGAACCGGCACCGTCACCCTGCACCGCGTGCTGCGTGCGCCGGCCGACCGCATCTACCGCGCCTTTCTGGACGCCGACGCGATGTGCAAGTGGCTGCCGCCCCACGGCTTTACCGGCCGGGTGCTGAGCCTGGATGCCCGTGTGGGCGGCAGCTACCGCATGCAGTTCACCAACTTCAGCAACGGGCAGACGCATGCGTTTGGCGGCGAGTATGTGGAACTGGTGCCGGGCGAGCGCATCGTGCACACCGACCGCTTTGACGACCCCAACCTGCCCGGCGAAATGCGCACGACCATTGCGCTGCGCAAGGTGCTCGTGGGCACCGAGGTGTCCATCGTGCAGGCGGGCATTCCGGCGATGATTCCTGCCGAGATGTGCTACCTGGGCTGGCAGGAATCGCTGCAGCTGCTGGCGATGCTGGTGGAGGCGGAGATTCCTGCGGAGTAGCTCTGCGCTGCCCTGCGCTGCGCAGGCGGGCGAGGCAAGCTGGCTGCGCGCGCCCCAAACCGGGTTACGCTGCGCGCTTTGTTTGACCCGGGGCCCGGCCCCTTCCTACCCTTCATCCACGCCCATGAAAAAACTCCAAGTCACCCTGCAGCTCGACATGACCGTTCCCGACGACTGGGAACTGGTCACCACGTCTGAAGGCACACCCGTGATCCGCATGGCGGACGGGCAATACCTGGACATCACCATGGAGCCCCTGTTTGCCACCGACCCCGAAGACCTGTGGAGCAGCACCGACGACGAAGCGGCGCTGCACGAGGTGCTGGAGATGGTGGACAGCGAAGAAGTGCAGTACACCTTCGTGACGCAATGACGCGGTGATTCGCCGCGCCCGGGTGCGGCCACCGCTGTCGTCCCGGGCAGCCTTTCACTCCGTTTTTGATAGCTTCCAGCGCTTATCCATCAAGCGCTAGAGCCATTTTTTATGCATATTCGCAGCGATGCCAATGCTACAGCTGCGAGCGCAGCAGACTGGTCACCCGCTCGTGCACCCGTTCGCGCAGCGGGCGGTTCAGCCAGTCTTCATACGTGACCTCTCGCGAGCGGCGCAGGTCGTCCTCGAACACCTCGGTCTGCCGGTGCGCGAACGCGCGGTCGTACACGTTGAGGTTGGCCTCGTCGTTCAGGCGGAACGAGCGGTTGTCAAAGTTGGTGGAGCCCACCGACACCAGCATGTCGTCCACGATCATCACCTTGCAGTGGTACATGGTGGGCTGAAACTCGTAGATCTTGGCGCCCGCCTGCAGCAGCTTGCCCCAGGTGGCGCGGGACGCGGCCTTCACGGTTTCGGTGTCGGTGTATTCGCCGGGCGTGATGATGCGCAAGCGCACGCCGCGGCCCACAGCGTCCATCAACAGCTGCAGCGTCAGCTCGTCGGGCACGAAGTAGGCTGCTGACAGATCGATGCTGCGCTCGGCTGCGGTGATGGCCAGGTGGTACATGAGCTGCATGCTCTCGCTGCCGCTCGACGGCGAGCTGGAGAACATCTGCGCGCGGTGCGGGCCCACCGGGTCCAGCTGCGGAAAGTAGCGGTCGCCGTGCAGCACCTCGCCCGTCACCTTCAGCCAGTTTTCCAGAAAGGTGGCCTGCATCTGCGCCACCACGGGGCCGCGCACCAGGTAGTGCGAATCGCGCCAGTGGCGGGGGTCCTGCGCGTTGCCCGTCCATTCAGGGGCAATGCCCACGCCACCGGTAAATCCCACCTTGCCGTCCACCACCAGCAGCTTGCGGTGGGTGCGGTTGTTCATGCGCGCCAGGTTGTACCAGTGGGGCTTGTGAAACTTCTCGATCTTCACGCCCGCCCGCTTCATGTCGGTGAGGTAGCTCTCCTCCATCTTGGAGGTGCCCACCCAGTCCAGCAGCACATGCACGGGTACGCCCGCGCGCGCACGCTCGCTGAGCGCATCGGCAAAGGCCTTGCCGATGTCGCCGGACCAGTAGATGTAGGTCTCGAACGTCACGCTGTGCTGCGCTGCCTTGATGGCCGCCAGCATGGGCGGAAAGATCTCGTCGCCATTGAGGAGCTCTTTCACCTCGTTGCCCGCCAGCACGCCGGGACCCAGCAGGTGGCCCATGGCGCGGTCGAACTGCGGGCTGGCGGTGGTGTACAGGCGCGGCAGCTGCCGCTGCACCTTTTTTTCGCCCGAGGTGAAATTCAGTGCCAGTAGCACCAGCACGCCCGTCACCAGGGCGGTCGTGAGAACAATGAACATTTTGGAGCGGCGGCGCCCAGGCGCAATTTTCATACGGCGATTGTGGTGGGCGGCTGCGTAACACGATGTAGGCAAAAGCCGCCAGCGCAGGACCGCACCCAGCGTGGCGGCACAATCGACGGCCACGCCCCGCCAGGGCCCACGGCCCCGAGGCTCATTGCATCGCCCATTCCATGCGACCCCATTCCACACTCATCCCGCCCAACGACATCTTGCGCATCAGCCGCCGGGCTGCCCTGGTGCAAACCGCCGCCGCACTGTGCGCGCTGCCCGCCCTGGCCAGCGCAGCGGGCCCCGCCCGTGCCAACACAACTTCATCATCACCGTCTACACGGCCAGCACCACCAGCGTCCCCCACGGTGTGGCCCCAGGCACTGCAGGTGCCCGGCGGCGTGGCGCGCCTGTCGCTGGGCCCCGCCGCACGGCGGCCCGTTGCGCATGTGCGCCAGGGCGATGCGGATGTGCCACTGCTGGTGGTGGGGGACGCCATCGACTGGACGGCCGTGGTGGGCATTCCCCTGGCTGCAGCGGTGGGCAGCGCCCACATCACCATGGTGGGCGACGGCGGTACGCCGCGGACGGTGCCCTACCGCGTTGCGCCCAAACAGTACGCCGAGCAGCACCTCAAGGTGTCGCCCCGCACGGTAGACCTGTCGCCCGAGGACCAGGCCCGCTACGAGCGTGAGCGCGACCATCAGGCGCAGGTGATGGCCACGTTCACCGATCAGCCCGCCGGCATCGCGCTGACGTCGCTGCGCATGGCGGTGCCCGTGCCGGGGCGGCGGTCCAGCTCTTTCGGGCTGCGGCGCGTGTTCAACGGCCAGCCGCGCAATCCGCACAGCGGCATGGACATTGCGGCCGCCACGGGCACGCCCATCGTGGCGCCACTGCCGGGCCGCGTGATCGATGTGGGCGACTATTTCTTCAACGGCGGCACGGTGTGGCTGGACCACGGCCAGGGCCTGCTCAGCATGTACTGCCACCTGAGCCGCATGGACGTGCAGGTGGGCGACGTGCTGCAGCAAGGCGACGCCTTCTGCCAGGTGGGCGCCACCGGCCGCGTGACGGGCCCGCACCTGCATTGGGGCGTGATGCTGAACCGCACCATGGTGGACCCGGCGTTGTTCATCTGACGCCCTGCGCGGCTGTGCTCCATGCCGCAGCCCGCTCCCCCGCTTTACTTCAGGTAGTTCATGAAGCCGGTGATGGTCACCGCGTTGAAGAAATCGATGAACAGCGAGCCCACCAGCGGGATCACGAAGAACGCCTTCACCGACGGGCCGTTGACCGCCGTGAAGGCCTGCATGTTGGCCATGGCATTGGGCGTGGCGCCCATGCCGAAGCCGCAGTGGCCGGCGGCGATGACGGCAGCGTCGTAGTCGCGCCCCATGATGCGGAAGGTGACGAAGTAGGCAAACGCAAACATCAGTGCCGTTTGCGCCAGCAGGATGAGCAGCAGCGGCCCTGCCACCTCGGCCAGTTCCCACAGTTTCATGGACATGAGCGCCATGGCCAGGAAGAACGCCAGCGACACGCTGCCCACCACCTCGAACTGGCGCAGCGGCAGCTCGCCATTGCGCCAGTCGATGATGTTGCGCACCAGCGCGGCCACCAGCATGGGTCCCAGGTAGGACGGCAGGGTCACCCCCAGGTCCTTGAGCCAGTTGACGAGCACCGTGCCTGCGCCTATGGACACGGCAATCAGGATGCTGGCGTACATCACTGTGTCGTTGCTGCCGGCGCGGGCCACAGGGGCTGTGGCAGGCATTTGCGCGGGCAGGATGCCGGTGCCCACGGCGGCGGTTTGCAGTGGAGCGTCCGCCGCTGTCGGCGGCTGCAGGCCGTTGCGGCGCATCAGCAGCGAGCCCAGCGGGCCGCCGATGACGCAACCCGCCACCAGCCCATATGTGGCCGCCGCAATGGCTGCGGGCAGTGCCCCCACCGCACCCGCCCGCTCCAGCAGCGGCCCGAAGGCCGCGGATGTGCCATGCCCGCCGGTGAGCGACACCGACCCCGCCGCCACGCCGATCAGAGGGTGCACCCCCAGCGCGGTGGCCAGCCCCGCGCCCAGCAGGTTCTGCAGCACCACCAGCCCAACCGCTGCGCCCAGAAACAGGGCCACGCCCACACCGCCTTTCTTGAGCAGCTCGAAGCTGGCCGAAAACCCAATGGTGGTGAAGAACACCAGCAGCAGGAAGGCGCGCATGTTGTCGTAGAACTGAAAGGTGAACAGCCCCGTCTGCTGCCCCACCAGCGCAATCAACGAGAACAGCAGCCCGCCGATGATGGGGCCAGGGATGAAGTAGCGGGACAACACGCCCACGCGCTTCTTGACGGCCTCGCCCACCACCAGCAGCACGGCAGCGATGCCGACGGTCTGGGCGATGTCGAGTTCGATGGTGGTCATGGCTATGTCTCCATGGGATGTCCTGCATCCCCCTGCGAGGCCGCGCTATCACGGGCCGCAGAGAGCTACGCAGGCTTGTTAATGGGGATCAGGCAACACTTGCCCAGTTGAATAAGCTATGGAATACATAGCTGCCAGCGCAAGCTGCACAAGCGCTGGGGGCCGATTTTACCTAGCATTTCAAAGCCCCTACGCGGCCCGGCACCCCCAGCACCTGTCAGACGGCTGCCCGAGTTGACGCACACCCGGGGTCGGGGTGCAGCCCTCGCGCGCTATGCTCGGCCGCCCCTCCCCCGCCCCTGCAAAGCCCCGTCCGCCCATGCCCACGCCCCGCCTCATCCGCTTCAACAAGCCCTATGGCGTGCTCAGCCAATTCACCCCTGAAGGGCGCTGGCAGGGCTTGAAGGACTACATCGACCTGCCCGGCGTGTACGTGGCCGGCCGGCTGGATGCCGACAGCGAGGGGCTGCTGCTGTTGACCAGCGACGGCCAGTTGCAGGCGCATATAGCTGACCCGCGCTTCAAAATGGAGAAAACCTACTGGGTGCAGGTGGAAGGCATCCCGCAGGAAGCCGTGCTGGCCGCGCTACGCAACGGCGTGGTGCTGAACGACGGCCCCACCCTGCCGGCCAGGGCACAGCTGCTGGACCCACCGCCCGCCGTGTGGGACCGCCAACCACCCATCCGCGAGCGCAAGGCCATCCCCACAGCATGGATCGAACTGATCATCCGCGAAGGCCGCAACCGCCAGGTGCGCCGCATGACAGCCGCTGTGGGCCACCCCACGCTGCGGCTCATCCGCGCGGCCATCGGGCCGTACTCGCTGGACGGCCTGGCGCCGGGGACGTGGGAGGCGTGCTGACGGGACCCTGGCAGGGCCGGGACCGCCCGCGCTGAAGGCACGGAAAGTGGTGCGTGCTCTCAGTCTCTCAGGCCACAGCGTTGAGCAGCAGCCCCGTGGCCTGGCCCGCCGCATTCACAAACGGCACGCTGCGTGGCGCTGCTGCGGCCTGCGCTTGGGACATTGACGCCACGTTGCGGCGCGCGCTGTCCGAACGGTCGTCAGCCTTGGCCGTCTGCGCCTGCAGGCTGTCGGCACGGGCCTGTTCTTCGTCCGCGCTGCGCTGGGCGGACTGGGCCTCAGAGCGCAGGGAGCGCGCGGTCTGCTCGGCCTGCTGGGCTTCGCGGCGAGCAGTCTGCAACGCATAGGACGAAGCGCCTGAGCCGCCCGAAACTGCTGCAAAAAAGCTGGCCATGGTGGTAACGCAATTTGTGGTGAAGAGCCGAAGCCAGGATTACCGCGCGTAAGAGCCTTCTGCGTCCGCATAGGCGCGGCGCAGCTGCGCATCGGCTTGGGCACGGGGACTGCTGGCGTCGGCCTGCTGCGCTGCTTGCTCGGCCGCGTCGGCGGCCTGTGTACGGCGGGTTTCTTGGGCGGCTTCGGCCGCATCGGTGGCTTGCTGGGTCTGCTGGGCTTGAGAAGCCTCGCGCGCCTCGTCAGCGGCTTGGCGGGACGCCAGCTCCTGCGCCCGGCGGCTCAGCGTGACGGTGGTGGCTGTGTTGGCTTGTTGTTGCGGCTGTTGCGCACTGCCCGCACCGGCGGTGCCCCGGGGCTCTGCGTCATCGCCTGGCGCGGTATTGCGGGGCGTGGGCTGGTAGCGGTTGGTGGCCGAAGCGGCAAGCGAGGTGACGGAATCCATGGTGGGGTCTCCTGCGAGGGGGCACGGGCGCGTGTACTGCGCGATGGTGTGCCAAGCCAGGGCAAAAGTAAAGAGGCGTAAAGGAAGGGCCCAAATGTTGGAAGGTGTTCAGTTCGCCTGCGCGTCGTCAATCACCAGGTAGCGCTTGACCAGGTCAAAAAAGCTTTCGTAGAAGCGTTCCTTGGAGATCGTCTCGCTGCCCACCTTGACCAGCGATTCACTGCTGGCCGAAAACGGCAGTGACACCGAGCCGATGGCCCCCACGCCGACGCTGGCCGAGTTGTTCGTCTTGCGCAGCACATAGGTGTCCTGCAGCGCGGTGACAAAGCCCAGGCTGACCTTGCCGTCGTTGGCCTCGGGGACGCAGACCACGCGCACGACCATCTGCAGGTGCGACTCGGCCTCGGGCTGAAAGCTCTTTTTGCCCTCCACCAGATCGGTTGTGGCTGTGGTGATGATGTAGCCCTGGCTGAGCAGCGCGCGGCGCGACGCTTCGCAGGTCTGGCCCGGCGTGGCGTCAAACAAGCGCGAATAGGTGGCCACCGAGCCAAAACTTTCCTGCACCTCAAACTTGCTGGCGGTTGCCGAACAGCCCGCCAACCCCCAAAGGGCGGCGGCGCTCAGGGCCGTGGCGGCGAGGCGAGCGGCGCGCCGGGGATGGGCGGGATGCGCGAGGGCGGATGCACGGGCGGTAAAACGACTCAAGACCGGGGACTCCTTCGGCTGGGGGTTGTCGGCAAATCAGGTGGCGCGGGTGTTGGCAGAAGACGCCGTGCCCGCAATGCGCCTCAGACGGGGACGTGCGCGTCAGGTTCCTTCATTCTAGAAAGCCGCGCCCACACCACGCATGGCGTGGGCAACGTACACGCAGCCCGTGACGGGGGCATTTGGCGGGGGGACTCACGGCTTTCCAAGCCTTTGCAAGCTACACTATTGATAGCTTATAGCGCTTTATGGACAAGCGCCAGAGGCTTATTTGACGGAAATTTTCTGAAACAAATGCAGGACGCAGCCCCACCCTGCGGCTCTGCCACCGCCCCCAGCTAACGTGCCCCTTGCCGCCACTTTGTTCTGCCTGGTCGTCGCCATCAGCGACGGCGACACCCTGACCGTGCGCTGCGGCAGCCCCGGTGCCTACGAGCAGGTCAAGGTGCGGGTGGCAGCCATCGACGCGCCCGAGTCCCGCCAGGCGTTTGGCCAGAAGTCGCGGCAGAACCTGGCGCGTCTTTGCTTCAAGCAGCGTGCCGCACTGCAGTGGCTGGACGAGGACAGCTATGGCCGCAAGGTGGCCAACGTGCGCTGCAACGGCACGGACGTGGCCGCTGCCCAGGTGCGCGCCGGCTTGGCCTGGGTGTACACGCACTACGCCCATGACCACCCGCACCTCGTGCCCCTGCAGCAACAGGCCCGCGCCAGCGGCAGCGGTCTGTGGTCGCAAAAGCGCCCTCTGGCGCCGTGGGACTACCGCCGCCGCCACGCGCGTTGAACCTCGGCCCGCGCGCCGCCGCGGACACGCCAGCGCGCTTGGCCAGCACGCTGAGCGTGATCCGGCTAGCATCGCCGGCTTGCTCTTTTGCGTTTGCGCTGCCTTGTTGTGACTGGTCCCGCCACCCCCTCGCCTTCTCCGCCTTCTTCATCCACGCCATCTTCCCCGCCTTCTGCGGCTCCTTCATCGCCTCCGCCCGACAGCGTCTACCGCCATTCCGGATTTCTCGCCTTCCTGGTGGCACGCGTGGTGGCCGTGGTGGCCACGCAGGTGCAGGCCGTGGTGGTGGCCTGGCAGGTGTACGACCTCACGCGCGAGCCGCTGGCGCTGGCCTATGTGGGTCTGGCGCAGTTTCTGCCCATGCTGTGCCTGCTGTTGCCGGCGGGCGACCTGATCGACCGGTTTGACCGCCGGCGCATCCTGGCGCTGGCATGGTCGGTGGGCGCGGTGTGCAGTGCGCTCTTGTGGTGGCTGGCCGGTCACGGGGCCAGCGGCGTGGCAGGCATCTACGCGGTGTTGGTCCTGTATGGCTGTGCGCGCGCGTTTTCGGGCCCGGCCATGCAGAGCCTGCTGCCACAGATCGTGCCGCGCGGGCAGCTGGCGCAGGCCATTGCGGCCAACAGCATGCTGATGCGCGTGGCCAGCATTGGCGGGCCGGTGCTAGGCGGGCTGCTGTATGCGCTGGGTGGCGGCGAGCTGACCTATACGGTGTGCTGCAGCTGTTTTGTGCTGGGAGCCCTGCTGCTGATGCGCGTGGTGGTGGCGCACGCCGCGCCGCTGGCACCTGCACAGGGCACCATGTGGCAGCGGTTTGGCGCGGGCATTGCGTTCATTCGCTCGCGGCCCATCATCCTGGGCACGATCTCGCTGGACCTGTTTGCCGTGCTGCTGGGGGGCGTGGTGGCCTTGCTGCCCATCTATGCGCAAGAGGTGCTGCACGTGGGCCCGGCGGGCCTGGGGGCGTTGCGCAGCGCCATGGCCGTGGGCGAAGTGGGCGCCGGGTTGTACCTGAGCCTGCGTCCCTTTAACCGCCATGTGGGCCGCACCATGTTCATCGCGGTGGCGGTGTTTGGCGTTGCCAACCTGGTGTTTGCGCTGTCCACGCTGTTCTGGCTGTCGTTTGTGGCACTGCTGGTGGCCGGGGCGGCCGACATGGTGAGCGTGTACATCCGCGGCGCGCTGGTGCAGTTTTCGACGCCCGACGCGATGCGCGGGCGGGTGAATGCGGTCAACATGCTGTTCATTGGTTCGTCCAACGAGCTAGGCGAGTTCCGCGCGGGCACCAGCGCCGCGTGGCTGGGCGTGGTGCCCGCCGCCGTGGTGGGCGGGCTGTGCACGCTGGGTGTGGTGGGAGGCTGGATGCTGGCGTTCCGGCCACTGCGCAAGGTGGACCGGTTTGAGGAAGCCGCCAACGCGCATTGATGATGCTGGGCGGCAACCCGGTGGGGACCGGTCCCCCTCCCTGCGGCAACTACCCCGCAGTGGCGTCGAAGGTGCCGCTCAGCAGTTCGGGCAGGCGATCCACGCCCATCTTGAAACCGCAGGCCTGCGCATGGCCCCCGCCGCCCATGCTTTCGGCCAGGGCGATGCAGTCAAAGTTGCGCTGCGAGCGCAGGCCCACCTTCACCCCCTTGGGGCCTGCGCTCCACATCAGTGCAAAGGTGCCGGTCTTGGCCGACAGCAGGTCGCCCACCAGGCTGTGGAACATGCCGGGCGCGTTGACCATCAGGCCTGCAACGCCGTTGAACACCAGGGGCTGCGCGCCCTCGGCAACGTCGGCGGCCATCTTGCGGTATTTCTCGTCCATGGCGGCGCCGCGCGCCATGAACAGGGTGAGCTGCTCGGGGCTGAACGCGGCGATCTCGGCCCAGCGCGCAAAGCCCTGTTCCTCCATGTCCAGCGCAGACAGAAACGCGGCGCTTTCGGGGAACTCCCACTTCCAGATGTCGCGGTCTTCCACGTACTGCAGCATGGCGGGCAAGGGCGTGTGCGGGTGGAAGAATTCCCACGCCAGGCGCGCGCCGGACTTGTCCATGTCAAAGTGCACCACGCCGCAGCGGCAGGCAAAACCGGTGAGTTTTTCGGCGGCGCTCTTGTGGTGGTCCAGCATCACCAGCTTGGCGGCGCGCTCGTCGATGGCCTGCAGGATGTCGGCGGCAAACGAGAAGTCGAGGATGTACACCGTGCGGCCGGCGAGCGGCGGTAGGTCGTCCACGGACTTCACGTCGCCATGGTCCAGCCCCAGGTATTCGGCACGGTCGCCGTAGTACAGCCACGCTGCCAGGGCTGCGCCAAAACCGTCGGGGCACCCGCGCCCGTGGTACAGCACCAGCGGAGCGGGGTCGCTCTTGTCGGGGGCAACCAGCAGTTGCAGGGGGAGAATGTTTTTCTTCATCATGGACCCCGATTGTCGCCGGGCGGCCCGGCGGGGAACCAACCTGGTCAGGGCTGCCTCCACCCCGTTCGTTCATCCACAGACACTCCCACCACGATGCTTCGCACCCTCAAAGACCTGTTCGACAGCTTCACCCAGCCCGCGCCCGCCCAGTCTCCCGCCGAGCGTGTCCATGCCGTGCAACTGGCCGCCGCCGTGCTGCTGGTGGAGGTGGTGCGCGCAGAAGGAACCATGGACGAAGCCGAGCGCAAAGCGATGGTGAGCGCTTTGCGCAGCAAGTTTGCGCTGGCCGACGACGAATTGGAGCGTTTGCTGGAGCTGGCCGTGACCACGTCCAAGTCTGCGTATGACTACCAGCGCTTTACCAGCAGCCTGAACGAGCACTTCACGCAAGACCAGAAAATCCAGCTGGTCGAGGCCATGTGGCAGGTGGCCTATGCCGATGCCCACATCGACGCCAACGAGAACCACACCATCAGCAAGGTGGCGGGGCTGCTGCATGTGACGCATGGCGAGTACATCGCGGCCAAGATGCGCGCAAAAGAAACGGCGCAACCTTTCCAGCCACCGCGCTGAAACTGGCGTGGCCCAAGCCAGTGCCGCCGTGCAAGCGCCGCCCCGCCGCACGGGCGGCGTCCCCCTCCGGGGGATGGCGCGAAGCGACTCAGGGGGGCTTCTAGATGGGTAGCCAGCGCCACCAGAAGGGTTTGCGCTCTTCCTTCGCGCCGCGGGCCTGCAGTAGCGCGACGAACTCGGCGCGGCCGTGGCGGCGTGCGGCTTCGAGCGGCGTCATGTCGTCGAAGTCGGACCGCAACTGCGGGTCTGCACCGTGTGCCAACAGGTAGTGGGCGATGGCGTCATGGCCGTGGATCAGTGCGGCCACCAGCGGCGTGCACAAAATTTCAGGGTGCTGATAGTTGGGGTTGACGCCCGCGCCGATGTGGTGGCGCACCAGCGCCAGGTCGCCAGCCACGGCGGCAGCGTACATGTCTTTCCAGTCTCCAGCGGACATTGCGCAAGGCCTTTGTTCAACGAGAAAGCGGGCAGTGTAGGCAACTGTGGCAGTGCGGCACAATGCGCGCCTTCCCTGATGCCTCGCGCCCGTCCCCCTTGTCTCTCCATCAACCCCTGCATATCCTCTGGCGCGACGAGCATCTGGTCGCCGTGTACAAGCCCGCAGGCTGGCTGGTGCACCGCACAGGGCTCGACGCAGGCGAGACACGCTTTGTGATGCAGGCGCTGCGCGACCAGCTGCGCCAGCATGTGTACCCCGTGCACCGGCTCGACAAGGGCACTTGTGGCGTGCTGGTGATGGCGCTGCACAGCGATGCAGCGCGCGCGCTGTCGCAGGCTTTTGAACATGGCGCCACGCACAAGCGCTATCTGGCCATGGTGCGCGGGTGGGCACCCGAGGCCATCGACGTTGACCACGCCTTGAAGCCCGACGACGCCCCGGCCGATGCGGCCGTGCAAGAGGCCCACACGCGCTTTCGGCGCCTGGCGCAGCTCACGCTGACCGAGGCCAGTGATGCGCGTTTTGCCACCACGCGGGCTTCGCTGGTCGAGGCCACTCCCACCACCGGGCGGCGCCACCAGATTCGCCGCCACCTCAAGCACCTGGCCCACCCCATCATTGGCGACGCCACGCACGGCAAAGGCCCGCTTAACCGCTGGTGGGCCGAGCGGCTGGGGCAGCAGCGGCTCTGGCTGCATGCCTGGCAACTCGCGGTGCCCCACCCGGTGACAGGGGCAACAATGACCTTCGACAGCGGGCTGCGCTGGCCTGGGCCCGCCGCCGATTTCACGGTTTCTCCCTGCGCCGACTGGCAGCGCCTGTTGGCAAGTTGGCCCTGGCAAGAGACACCCGTCTCGGCCCCGTAACCCGGGCGACACAGCGACGGCACCCCCGTCGAAATAATGGGCGCTCCAAAAATCAGGAGACATTGCCCATGACCGCCTCTACCTCCAACCGTGTGCTAGCCCACACCGGTGCGCGCTACCCCATCATCCAGGCGCCCATGGGCTGGATCGCGCGCACCCAGCTGGCCTCGGCGGTGTCGCGCGCCGGAGGCCTGGGCATCATCGAAACTTCATCGGGCGAAACGGCCAACTGCCAGGCCGAGATCACGAAGATGAGCGCGCTGGGACTGCCGTTTGGCGTGAACCTGCCCATCCGCTTTTTAAAGGACGACGCCATGCTGCGCTTTGTGTGCACGTCGGGCGTGAAGTTCGTGACCACGTCGGCGGGCAGCCCGGCCAAGTTCGTTGCGCCGCTCAAGGACGCGGGCATCACTGTGTACCACGCGGTGCCCACAGTGGATGCCGCCCTCAAATGCGTGGACGCGGGCATCGACGGCCTGGTGGTGGAAGGCGGCGAAGGCGGCGGATTCAAGAACCCCGAGGAGGTCTCTACCCTGGTGCTGCTGCAAGCCATCCGCGCGCGGGTGGACGTGCCGCTGGTGGCCGCAGGCGGCATCTGCGACGGGCGCGGCATGGCGGCGGCTTTTGCGCTGGGGGCCGAGGCGGTGCAGATGGGAACACGTTTTGTCAGCTGCGCCGAAAGCCCCGTGCACGCCAACTACAAGAACGCCATCGTCGACGCAGGCGTGACCGGCACGTGGATGCTCAACACCAAGGCCAGCCCCTGCATCCGCGCGCTCAAATCGCAGCGCACGCAAGCCATCCACGAAGCGGGCCTGATGCCGGCCGACAGCTTTGCCGGCATCAAGCAGGTGTACTTTGATGGCGACATGGAGGCGGCCCCGGCACTTGCTGGGCAAACGGCCGGTCTCATCGATTCGATCAAGACCGCGCAGCAGATCATCGACGACACGGTGGCGGAGTTTTTTGCCATCAGCCAGCGCATGGGTGCGCTGGCTGCTGCGCGCAATTTTGGTTAGCGCCGGAGGACGGTGCTGCGGGCGCGCTTGTCACACGCGCCATCGCTATGCCGCTTTCGCCCCCAGTGCCTGCATGCGGCGCTTCCATTTCGCAACACCCTCATCGCCCAGTTGGTCCACGCTGCCCACCAGCGTTTCGTGCACGGGCGCAATGCCCACAAAACCGAGGACGTTGCGCTCCAGCGACTTCACGCTGTGCGCGCGAAAGTACCAGCGGTACACCAGCGCCGGCATGCCCAGGGTGACCACCACGCGCGCGCTGCGCCCCGTCAGCCCCTTGCGACCGAACGGGTTGCTGCCTTCGGCCGCGAAGGCAAACCCGGGCCGCGCCACCTGCTCCAGAAAAGCCTTGAGAACCGCCGGCATGTCGCCCAGCCACAGCGGGAAGAACAACACGATGTGCTGCGCCCAGCCGATGTCGGCCTGCGCAGGTTTCAGGGACGTGGGCAGCACGCCCAGCTCCCATTCATGCTGGCTGCGGAGCCACGGAAAGTCGATGGTGGCGATGTCGATCACCCGCACCGCGTGCCCCGCGGCCGTGGCGCCATCGGCGTAGGCCTGGGCCAGCGCGTGGCACAGATGCGGCGCGGTGGCGTCGGGGTGCCCTTGAATGAGCACGATGCGTTGCGGGTCCATTCCAACTCCTTGGGGGCCAGCGCCCCCTAGACCAATGCATTGATTGAGACTCTACGCCGCGTTGCAGAGTTCATCCAGTGCACAGCGCCCATCCGCGCGCCCCGGGGACTTCCCCACGGGCAATCACACGTACATAAAGTATCAAATTGATAGCTAACAGCGCTTTACCAGCAAGCGCCAAAGGCCAATTTGACCTGAATATTTCCGTATCCATCTGAAAAAGCGGTGCGCAGCTGCGTCGGCGCCGTCCTACCGCCGACGGCGTGGCCAGCCGCTGGACAAGGGCACCGTGCGGCGAGAAAGTAAGGCGCCACGATTCCACGCATGCCCATGTCCATGTACACCTCTCCTGCCGCCGCCCCGCCGACCTTGCCTTGCGTCAATTCACACGGAGGCCTGCAATGAGCGATTGGTGGCAGCAGATCGCCACGACCGTGGCAGCGGAGTTTTCCGACGTACCCGATGCCGCACAGGCCACACGCATCGTGGTGCGCCTGGGCATGGCCGCCCTGCTGGGCGGCCTGCTGGGCTGGGAGCGCGAACACGCGGGCAAGGCTGCGGGCGTGCGTACCCACATGCTGGTGGCCATGGGCGCCGCCCTGTTCGTCCTGGTGGCCCAGCAGGCCGGGATTTCGCCCGCCGACAACAGCCGCGTGCTGCAGGGCGTGATCGCTGGCGTGGGCTTTTTGGGCGCGGGCACCATCCTCAAAGGCGACGCCGAAAGCCAGGTCAAGGGCTTGACCACCGCCGCCGGCATCTGGCTGACCGCCGCCATCGGCGTGGCTGCGGGGCTGGGGCAAGAGGCCACCGCCCTACTGACGACCTTGCTGGCGTTGCTGGTAGTGTGGTTGATCCCGTTGGTGCAGGACCTCGTGGTAAAGCGCACCCCTTCCCCCGCCCCCAAACCGCCCGACGTATCCGACTGACCGCCAGGCGCGCGCCCGGCGGAACTGCCGGGACGCCCCCGCCGCTAGCCGCAGATCACCGGGGAAGCCGTTGGCGCAGCATGCGCCAGGCGAGGGCCGCCATCAACAGCACCAGCACGATGCGGCCCCACTCTGACAGAGTGGGAATCGCGGTTGCTGCGCCACCTGCTCCCGCTGCCAGCAGTGCGGGGCCGCCGGGGTCGAGGATGAGCGCATTGGCCTGCAGGTCGTCATCTCCCAGCTGTCCGTCCACCACCGTCAGGGTAATGGTGTTGCCCGAGATCACAGCGCCCGGGTAGGCATACCAGTGGGGCGTGGAATTGGTGGGCGTGGGTCCAAACTTCCAGTACTGGGTGCCAGGAGGCAACGGCGAGGGGTACGTGAGCTTCACGGTGAAGGACGAGCCGGGCACGCCGCTCACCACCACCAGATCAAACAGGCCCATAGGGAAGGACACGCCAGCCGGTGGTGGCACTGAAGGCGACTTGGGATGGCCGGTCAAGGGCATGAAACCGGCGTTTTGGTATTTGCCAGTGCCCGGCTCGGCAAACACCCAGGCAGGCGTGGAAATATCAGCTGCCGCAGGCCCGGCCGGGGTTGTTCCCGTCACGCCCGCACCGGCAGTGATCGGCGGCGCGACCGCAAAGGACTGGATTACTTCGGCAGCAGGTCCGTAGCTGGCGTCTCCCGCCTGCGAGGCAATCACGCGGCAGCTACCCATGCCCACCAGACGGACCCTGGAGCCTTCCACCGCGCACACCAGCGGCGTGTCCGTGCGGAAGTTGACGGGCAGCCCGGAGGTGGCCGTGGCCGATACCGTGAAGTCCGGATTGCCCAACACCTTGCCCGGCAGGGCGGCGAAGTTGATGGTCTGCGAGGCCTTGCCCACCGATACCGTGAAGGAGCCCGAGGCTGCTTCATAGGTCGCGTCTGCAGCCTTGGTGGCCGTGACTTCACACACGCCCACTGCCGTGGCAGTCAACGTGGTGCCTGTAATGGAGCACGCCGCTGCGCCTGCCGTGACCGCGTACGTCACCGCGCCTGTGCCCGCGCCTCCTGTGGTGGAGAGCGTGGCCGTGCCGTTGAGCGCCAGCGACGACGGAGAAGCAAACGCCACCAGAGCTGGCTGCGCCGCGCGCGTCACAGTCACGGCCACAGTCGCCGTCGCGGCGCCGTAGTTGGTATCTGCGGCCTTGGTCGCCGTCACGGTGCAGCTGCCGATTCCAATGCCGGTCAGGACATTGCCGGAGACCTGGCACTGGCCGGCGCCCGCAGTGACCGCAAAGCTCACCGCACCGGTTCCCGATCCTCCGGTGGCAGCCAGCGTGGCGCTGCCCAGGTAGGGAATCGACGACGGAGTGGCCGTGGCCACCAACGGGGCCTGCGCGGCCTGGTCCACCTGGATGTCCACCGTGGCAGAAGCCGGCTCGTACTGCGCGTCGCCAGCGTTGGAGGCCGTCACCGTGCAGGTGCCCGGCGTCACCCCTGTGACCACATTGCCGACCAGCGTGCATGACGCCGCGCCCGCCGTGACCGCCAGGCCGATGGCGCCCGTGCCAGCCCCACCGGAGGTCACCAGTGTTGTGGTCCCGTTGACAGAGATGGTGGTCGACGGCGTGGCGCTGACCGTCCAGCCGGGCTGCAACGCCCGCGTAACTGTCACCACCACCTGGCCCGAGATCTCGTTGTAGAAAGCGTCGGCAGCGCGCGTGGCGGTCACCGTGCAAGAACCCACATCCATCCCGGTGAGCACATTGCCGGTGATGGAACAGACGTTCGCCCCCGCCGTAACGGCAAAGCTGATGGCCCCCGAGCCCGATCCGCCGGTGGCACCCAGCGTGGATGTGCCGTGCAACGCAATGCTGGCCGGCGAGGCAGATGCGGTGAGCGAAGCTTGGTTGGCCTTGCTCACCGTCAGCTCGACCGTTGCCGTGGCCTGCAGGTAGTTGTCGTCAGATGCCTTGGTCGCGGTCACCGTGCAGTTGCCGATGCCAGTGCCCGTGACCGTGGTGCCCGTGAGCGCGCAGTTGGACGCGCCAGCGGTAACGGCATAACTCACCGCTCCGGTGCCGGTACCGCCAGACACGGACAAGGTGGACGTGCCGTTATAGACAACCCCCGCTGGGCTGGCAGATGCGGTCAGTGGCGCCTGGGGGCCCTTGGCATTGGTCAGAGGCAGCGTGGCCTGCACCGCGCCGGCGGTGGCGGTAACGTTGTAGGTGCCCGCCAGCATGTTGGCGGTCGCGTTCAGAGTGGCAATGCCGCTCGCGTCGGTGGTGGCGGTTCCGCCAGAATCCAGCGCGGCCGAGGCGCCCGAGCCTGGGGCGGTGAAATTCACCACCACATTCGACAGCGCACGGGAATCCACATCAAACACCTGCACCTGCAAAGGCGTTGCAAACGCCTGGCCGATGGGCGTCGATTGCGGCGCACCTGCCGTCACATCAATGCGGTGGGGTGGGCCAAAGGGATCGATGCGCAGCACCAACCCATTCGCGGCAGCCACGCTTGCCGATGCGCCTGTGGTTGGGTTCGTTAGGCCGGCAGCACCCGATGTGGTCACCCCGCCGACCGAAAGAATCGTGTCGGTATCGACCACCGTGGCAGAGAGCGCGTGCATGGCATCTGCGCCGCTCGTTCCGAGAAAGCCCGAATAAACGAGCACTGCGGGCGCGGAATAAGCGATCTTGCTGAGGAAGCCATCCTGCTGGCCCGGCCGCGCGGTGGTTATTCCGCTTTGCGCCGCCACAGGAAAACCGGTGCCTGCGCTGGTCACTCCCGTGAGGTAGAGCGCGCCTCCATCGTCTGCCAAGGCGGATACATGGTCGTACCCCGAACCGCCGAGGTAAGAGGCAAAAGGCGCGGAGGGGTGCAAACGGACAACAAAGCCGTCCATGTTTCCGTTTGCAGTGTTCTGCGCACCGCCGGTGAGGAACCGGGCATTGCTGTCATCTGCCGGGAAGTTGGGCGCGTTGGTCTCACCACCGACCACGAGGCTACCGTCGGCTGCAGCCACAATCGCAAGCGCCCGATCCATCCCGACCTCGCCATTTTGAGGCAGCGAGCCGGTGAGTATCAGCATTTGCGCGCTCGCTCCATCGGGCGCGACATACGCCACGAAAGCGTCCACGGCGTCGAGCGCACGATTGGCGAATGTGGTGCGCGCTCCCGTCAGAGTGGGCAGTCCCGCCGTGGAATCGCTTGCACCGGCCACGGCCAGCCGTCCGTCCGGCAGCAGGGCCAGCGCATTGCCTATTTCATCACCCCCATTGCCGCCAATGAAACCTGCGTATTCGAGACCGCTTCCGTCAGCAGCCACCCGCGCCACAAATGCATCCATGCCGCCGGTGCCGAGCTGGTCGCCGCCATGGCTCAGGCTGGGCCCCCCGATGGCGGGGAACGCCGGGGCAGCAGTGGTGCAACCGGCAGCTGCCGTGGTCGTACAGACCGAAAAGCCGGTGACATAGGCGCGGCCCAGTCCATCGACTGCAATGGCGTTGGCCTGGTCGTCTTGTGCGCCGCCGATGAAGCCCGAATAGGAGACGGTCGCACCATCGCTATTGAGCCGCACCACAAACGCGTCGCGGTCATCCTGTGTCTTGGTGCGGCGTAGGCGGTTGTTGCTATCCGTGCCGGCCTTCGGAAAATCCGTGGAATGGGTAGCGCCCGCGAGGTAGATGCGCCCGCTTCCGTCCAGTGCCAGGCCGTGACAGGCGTCGTTGGCGCTGCCACCCACGTAGGTCACGAACTCGGCCACGCCCTTGGGGCTGAACTTCACGACGAAAGCGTCATCGCCTCCCCGCACACCCGCCCCACCCGTAGACGGGAGGTTCATGGACTGCGTCGCGCCGCAAGCAAAAGTGTTTCCATCATCGTCGCGGACGACGGAAAACACCTGGTCATCGGCGTTGCCGCCCACCAGGCCGGAATATCCCGTCCATGCAGGGTCAATCACCAAAGGCTTGGCCGCATCATGGGTCGCCACCACAAAACCGATGCGCCAGCTTCGCGCACCCACCTGTTCCACGCGGTATCTGGACGCCACAGGAACGCGGCGGCCTCCGTCCTGCTGGAAAACGACCGGTGCCGCGTCCACCAGCACATCGTCGCCCACTTGCCACTGCAAAGCCCCATCGGGCCGAAGGCTCACCCCATCTGCCCCGTCCACGCGCCACACCACACGCTGCGGGTCTGCGCCAGGCGCCAGCTCAAACTGGTATTTGAATCCACCCGCGTCTCCAGCAAAAACAGCGTCCACGCCGGGCCACACGCTACGGTAGGCGACAGAGCCATAGCTTTTGAGGCCCGTCTGCCACTGCGACCGGTCTCCTACCAGCCAGTGGTAGACCGTAGGCGACGCCTGGATGCCTTGCGGTAAAGCGCCCTCTGTGCCTTCGAAGGTATAGCGTAGGCCACCGTCGCCAGCAGCCTTTATGCCCATAGCTTTGGCCCGAGACGCTGCATCCTGTGCTCGCCGAGACTGCAGCACGACACCCGTGGGATCAAAAGCAATCTGGCGTCCCCCAGCCACGGCACGGAACCGCGCGGTATCGCTGGCAGGCATGGCTACAAAACGATTTTCGCGCCCTGCGAACTCGCGTTGCACAACAGGCTTGGTCTGCGACCAGGTGGGCGTGGCGCCAGCAATGAGCGCCAGGGCCAGAACGGTACAACGCATGGTAGAGGTCACTACGGGACTAATGGGAAGAAGCGGGCGGGGATCGAGAGTGGAGACACGGCCGGCCGCAAGTCAGCTCCGAGGAGGGAACACGCCCTGCAGAGCGATGATGAAATACGCCGTCAGGTAGGGGGGCATGTTGTTGTGCGGCTGGCTGTTGCCCGTCACGCTTACCGCCTCGACCGACATGGCTTCGGTTGGCGTGGCGTTGGCAAAGGCACGCGCGGGCGAAGCTCCGAGGTTTGCACCTGCGGGGTCAGCCACCGCTGCGCCAGCCGCGTCGCCACCACGCAGCATGTGGGTATGCACAGGTATTTCCGAAGCCAGCAGGCTGACCGTTTCAGCGCCACCCGTTTGACCAAGTTCATATTCCGACAGGCCAGGCCCCTGGCCCGGCATCAGGGGCGCGCGGCCCTGCAGGTCGGGCAAGGCAAAGTTGCTCGACCCGTTGCCGCCATAAGTGGTACCCAGCAACGAGAACAAGGCCGTGTTCTGGGACAGGGGTAAAAGCTGCCCGTCGCACCAGGCCCACCCTTTGGGGGCGAAGTTGAACGGGACGATACGGATTTCCGCAACAAAAGGGTCGGCCATGGAAGATGTTCTCTTGTCAGATCGATCAGGTTGGCGAAGGGAAAATGCCTTGCAGCGCGATCACAAAGTTCAAGGTCAGGAACGGGGACATGTTCAGATGCGCCTGGGTACCGCCCACGGATGTGATGGCCTGCGCGTGGGCAGACGCCGTGGCCGACGCTGCGTAACTGCCGCGCGAGGCCGCAAAAATATTGCCCGCAGGGCCCGTTGCCCGCCCCGTGGCGGAGGTTGCCAGCGGCACGTGGGTATGCGCTGGCAGTTCATTGATCGACAGCGTGTGGGCCTGCTCGCCACCGCGTTCTCCGAGCGTATGGCTACTGCCGACATGAATAGGGATGCGCCCACGGAAGTCAGGTAGCGCAAAGTTGACGCGCCCGTCTCCGCCAAACGTGGTACCCAGCAACGAAAACAGTACCTGGTTCTGGTTGATAGGAAGAAGCTGTCCATTGCACAAGGCCCAGCCTTTGGGCGCAAAGACAAACGAGACGATGCGGATCTCAGCGAGAAAAGGTTCAGCCATGGCGTCAGGTGGGAGACGGGAAAATGCCGAAAAGCGAGATGATGAAATTCACACACAGGAATGGCGGCCTGTTCTCGTGCGGCTGGCTGCCGCCCACGGGAGGCAGCGTTCCCACGTGCATGTTTTGCGCGGCAGGGCCGGCATTCAGAAACGTCTTGTAGTCACGATGGCGGGCGGGGAGCGCCCCGACCGGCGACGCCACATAGCCTGTTCCGGCCGATGCCCTGAGCACATGGTTGTGGTTGGGAATCTGATTCACCGTCAGCGTGATTTCCTCCGCACCGCCCGTTTCCGCCAAGATGAATCCGTTGCCCTGGTGAATCGGAATGCGCCCGCGCAGGTCCGGCAAGGCAAACGTGGACTGTCCATCGCCGCCGTACGTGGTGTCGATCAAGTTGAACAGGGTTTCATATCCGGAGATCGGGAAGATTTGCCCAGCGCACAGGGCCCAGCCTGCGGGAGCAAAGTTTCCGGCGAACATGCGAATTTCGCCAACGTAAGGTTGAGCCATGAAGCGCAGCAGGCCCGAGGGGCCGATGACGTTGAAAGGGGAGGAACTTGCCAGAAGCATGTCCGCCACAGCGGACTGGCGCGCAGCTCATCTCAGCACAGCGCGCGCCGCCGAATATAGAGGGCACCGCGAGCACGTGCAAGACAAATATGGCGCCGCAGCAAAAACTGAGGCAAGATCGCCGCCGCGTCGGAGTACTGCTCCGCCGCAGTTAGCTTCTGCACCATGAATCCACAACGACGCACTCTCCTCAAAGCCGCCAGTCTGGCGCCCGCCGCAACCTCAGCGGGCCTCGCCCGTGCCGGGGCTTCCCCCTGGCATCAGCAAAAAGCGCATGCGCCAGATACCCTGCTGCGCAGCCACTTTGCGCCGTTGAAAGGCGAGACGTTTGCGTTCCGCGGGGCCGGCGGCGTCCACGCCACAGCCATCTTGCAGCTGGCCGCCCCCTTGCCCGGCGCAAACGATGGCGAGGCCAGCTTCCGCCTGGTGTTTCAGGCCACGGAGCATCAGCCACTGAAGCAGGACACCTGGGAAGTTTTTCACCCTGCCCTGGGCGGCCACGCAATCTTTGTGAGCCCCAACGATGCGGCGGGCCGTGAGGTCGAGGCGGTCTTCAACCGCCACCAGCCCGCTTAGGGCGCCGCGTTTTTGCCTTCTGGTTCGCGGGCCGGACGCCGCATGCGCACGTATACGCCCTCAACCGCCTCATCCACGAAGCCTTCGCGCACATACAGGCTGTAGGCAGGGTTGTTGGCCTCTACAAACAAGAGCGTTTCGCGACGGTCACGGTCGGCACGGCCCAGCACCGCCCGCACAAGTGCTGCGCCCCAGCCACGCCCGCGCCATGTCGGCAGCAGCGCAATGTCCATCAGCCGCAAAGGACCTGGCGCGGTTCCCAGGTACAGACGGCCCACGGGCTCGCCGTCGTGTTCCACCACCAGGAACAGCGCGCCAGGGTAGTAAGCACGGTAGTGCCGGTCCTGCAAAGCAAACTGCGAATCGGAGAACGCCTGCTTCTGCGCCTCGTCCCAGCCCGTGGTGGCCAACTCGGGGTCGCGCACGGTGCGATACAACGCGCGCAGAAATGGCATATCGCCTTCGGTTGCAGGTCTCAGCCGCACCTCCGCCGGAAGGGGCCCCAAGTCGCGCTCACACCACATGCGAGAAGCACGCTTCGTAAGCAAACCCCGAAGGCAGGCGGGCGATAGGGGTCATGAACACGGCAAAGTCCCCCAACTCGGGGTGCCGCAGTTGGTAGGTGCCCTGGGCAAGAAATGTTTCTGCCGGGCCTTCAAAGCGGATGGAAAACTGGTGGGTGCCTGGAGTTGCGGACGACTCTACAACGGTACTGACATCCAGCTTCACATCAACCGCGCCGGCCGGAACAGGTGCAACAGCCAGCACCTGTTGGCCGGCAAAGCGCTGGGCATCGGCCCATGTCAGTTGGCGAGCATACAAAGCGGGATCCAGCACGACGAAGCTCCAGTGATTGGGCAGTAACAACAACACACCCCGGCCACCCGGGCGGTCGCCCTGCTGCGGAGCCCGCGGAGTATAGCGAGGGTGCGGGACATACCGGCGCATGAGTCGACGTCGCACCGACTGCGCTCGCCTGCACAGTGCAGGCCCCTCGCCTACACTTTCAAGCCGTGCCGCGCCGGCATGCGACGCTCAGTCCCCGAACTTCTCCTATCCCATGACCCCACCCGCATCCACCACCGCCCCCACTCCCTCCTCTCTGTCGTCCTCCGGCAATCTGCGCGGCATTGGGGCGATGGTGGCGGCGGTGGGGTTTTTCTCGGTGATGGATGCGTTGCTCAAGACCCTGGCGGCCAGCTATCCGGCCATGCAGGTGGCGGCGCTGCGCGGGTGGGCGGCGCTGCCGCTGGTGGTGCTGTATGTGCTGTGGCGCGGCGAGGTGCGTGGGTTGCTCAAGGTGCGCTGGCCCTTGCATCTGCTTCGGGGTGTGCTCAACGTGTCGATGCTGGCGATGTTCGCCTATGCGCTCAAGGAACTGGGGCTGGCCGAGGCTTACACGCTGTTTTTCATCGCACCGCTCATCATCACGGCACTGTCGACCGTGGTGCTGGGCGAAAAAGTGCGCGGCGTGCACTGGGTGGCCATTGCGCTGGGGCTGGTGGGCGTGGTGGTGGCGCTGCGGCCCAGCCAGGACGCGTTTTTTACCGTGGGTGCGCTGGCCGTGCTGGGCGCTGCGGTGGGCTACGCCGTGTCGGCCATCACGGGCCGGGTGCTGACGCGCACGGACTCCAGCGCCAGCCTGGTGTTCTGGACCACCACGTTCCTTGCGCTGGGGGCTGGCGTGCTGGCCCTGCCGAACTGGGTGGGCGTGCAGCAGGCCCACTGGCCGCTGGTGGCAGGGCTGGCGGTGACGGGTTTTGCGGGCCAACTGGCGATTACCGAGGCGTTCCGGCACGGGCAGGCGGCGGTGGTGGCGCCGTTTGAATACACGGCGCTCGCCTGGGGCATGGGGCTGGACTGGGTGCTGTGGCAAGCCGTGCCCGGCGTGTCCACGCTGGTGGGCGGCGCCATCATCATTGGCAGCGGGCTCTACCTGGTTCGGCAGGAGCGCACGCAGGCGGTGGTGCCGCCGTGATGCCCCTGCCTCCTGCTCTGTAGCACCGCAAGAATCGCCCCCGCCGTGCGTGGGCGCGCGGCGCGGTCTGACACGCGGCTGCGGTTTTGCGGCCTGTAATAGACGCTTCGAATGCAACCCGCAAAGGAGCCCACCATGTCTTCACCCGCCCCCCAGCAAGCCACCATCAAGGGCCATGTGACGTACACGCCCGGTGACGGCGCGCCCCTCACCATTCCCAAAGGTCCGGTGGAAGTGACCCCGGCCAAGGACAGCACCACCCTCAGCTGGACAGCCGACAACGATGCGGTCGGCTCTGCTGCCCTGCCCAAGGACCAGTTCAACCAGTACGTGCGTGAGGGAAAGATCCAGCTCCACAGCTGAACGAATGAACTACTGAACTGCGAAGAATGTGCCGCTCAGGATCACTACGATTTTGATAGCTTTTAGCGCTTTATCATCAAGCGCTAGAGCCCAATTTCATTAAAAATAATCCCCATGCAGTTCGCACACGAAGACGTCCTTCATTTCTGGTTCGATGAACTCAGCCCGCAGCAGCACTTTGTGCAGGACGACGCGGTGGACGCCCGCATCCGCGAACGGTTTGCCGCGACCTGGGAGGCCGGGCGGCAGTGCGAGCTATCGGCGTGGCGCGCCTCGCCCGATGGGCGTCTGGCCGAGATCATCGTGCTGGACCAGTTCTCGCGCAACCTGCACCGCGGCTCGCCGCTCGCGTTTGCGCAGGACGCGACGGCCCTTGCGCTGGCGCAGGAACTGGTGGCCGGCCAGCACGACCGCGCCCTGCCGCCGAAGCGGCGCGCGTTTGCCTACATGCCCTACATGCACAGCGAGTCGCTGGCCATCCATGAACAGGCCATGGTGCTGTTTGACCAGCCAGGGCTGGAGAACAACCTGAACTTCGAGGTGCAGCACCGCGACATCATTGCGCGGTTTGGCCGCTACCCACACCGCAACGCCGTGCTGGGCCGCACCTCAACACCCGAAGAAATCGCCTTTCTGCAGCAGCCCGGCTCATCATTCTGACCGGCCTGCCCCGAATTAGAGGGGACGCGTCAGGTACACCGCCTCGCGGCCCACGATGGGCTCGCGCGTAGGCATGAGGACGGTACAGTCGTCACACAGCGCGCGGATCTCATGCGGCCCGTCGGTGGCGATGAGTTCGCCCTGCGCAAACACTTCAAAGCCTTGCAGCGCCCGCGTAAAGCGGAAGTCTGGCGTACGCACCATGCAGGTCTCCAGCAGCTCATACCGTTGCTGCGGGCCGGGCGCGAGCCGGCCGGGTACGGGGTCGATGAGCCCGAAATGCGCCAGAAAATCCAGCGCCACCGCCGTGGCGACATCCGCTGCCGACTGTCGGAAGTGCTGGCCACACTCCACCACCAGCCCCACACCCGGGCCGTCCGCCTGGCCATGGCGGCCGTGCTGGATCAGCGGTGTGCCAGAGCCCAGGCCGCTGGGCATTACCAGATGCACCGGCGGGCGGCCCAGGGCCATCGCCACCTCGGCATTGCGCGGGTAAGCGGGGTAGACCCAGAAGGGCTGCACGTCCTGGCTGGTGGAGTGGATGTCGAGGATGTGGTCGGCCGCAGCGACCACGGGGCGCAGCACCCGCGCGCGGTCCAGCTCGGGGCTGGCGGTCGTGCCTTCCAGTTCGCCCGCAGACCACACGCGGTTGAGGTTGTGCACCAGCTGGCGGCTTTCGTACGGGCGGGTGGGGTCAAACGACTCGTACGCGGCAACGTTGGCAAAGCTGATCGTCAACGTACCCAAGCGCGGACGCACACCCGTGTCCAGCAGGTGCGTGGCCGCCACCATGCCGCAGATCTCGTTGCCATGGGTCAGCGCATTGATGAGCACATGCGGCCCCGCCTTGCCGGATTCAAAACGATGCACGTAGTCGATGCCGACGTTGCCTTGGCGATAGGCCGAGAGGTCGCGCGGCAGGACTTCGAAAACAGGGGGATTCTGGGACATGGCGGGTAATTGATAAGACAACACATCATTGTCCATCCAAAGGGGAACCGTGCGCTTGCGGCGTGTACGATGCCCGCGGTCATCCATTGCCTGCTGAACCATGCCTCTTGCCAGACTGTGTCCGCTGACCGATGTTGCCGCGATGCTTCCAGCGGGCTGCTGGATTGCAAAATCCCTGGCCAGCAACCCCGCAGAAATCGGGGGCGAAGCGGTGCTGCACGTCACCGGCGACGTGCATCTGCCAGCGCTGCACCTGGACGCGCCTCTTGCAGCAGGCAGTGCAATGCAGCGCTGGCTGCAAGCCCATGCCGACGGCGCGATGGCGGACAACGGTCTCAGCACACCGTTTCTCATCCTCATCGAAGGCAACCTTGACATCGGCGGCGCACTGACCAGCAGCGACACCGACGGCACCACGCACCTTGTCGTTACGGGCGAAGCACGCATGCAGAACGCAGTGGTGGGCGGGCCACTCATCGCAGTGCGCGGCAGCCTCATGGTGCAGGACCTGCTGTGGGGCCATTGCAACCATGGTGACTTGCAAGTGCAGGCAGGTATGACCGCTCGCGTCGCCGTGTTCACGGACAACTACCACGTGCACATCAACGGTCCTGAACAAGTGACGTTTTTGCTGGACGAAGTGCGCGGCATTCCGCACCTGACAGAGTTCTCCAGCGAGGCGGTTTTTGCCGTGTTTGCGGCCGACTTTCTGAACCACGCCGAAACCGGCGCGGACGACATCCGCGCCCTGCTCGACCGCGACGCTGTGATGTCTGCCGTGCGCGCCGGCAACAACGCCACGCGCAGCACCGACGAGATACGTTCGTCCATTCTCATTGCTGAAGACCTGTGCGCCGACGACGCCATCAGCATCGACAACATCCTGGCGCTGTTGCGCACGCCTGTGATTTCTCATAAACAGTACACGTCCAGCGGGTGGTTCCAGCAAACCGACTTTGCACTGTGCCGGCGACATGTGGACGAAGAGAAAGACCAGCGTGACGACAACGTCTTCATCACGGTGTGGAGGACGTGGGACTTTTATCTCTCCGTCGAACAGGTGCCAGTGCGCACGGGGCTCAAGGATCGGCTTGCCGCGCTGGTGCTGCGCCGCACCGTCCCCACCACGCCCCAACTCACACTGATCTACCGTGACTACACCGATGGCAAGCCGGGCGAATGGAAAGCGCTAGCCGCCGATGCCGCCCCCTTGGCATGGGCGGCATGCCAGCGCGCCTGGCGCGGCGTGCTCGACTATGTTCGCAAGGCCGTTGGCCAGCATCGCGCACGGTACCCACTGCACCAGCGCCTGGTGGCTGAACTCACCGCCGCGCGAGTCGAATCGCTCACCACGCTCCCGGTGTTCACCGACCAGTACAACGACTGGTGGAGCAGCGACAAAAGCGGCTTTTGGGAAGGTGAAATTTGGGTAGGGGCTCGCCAACCCTGCATGCACAACGGAGTGCCATGGGGCCGAGCTTTGAAATTCGGATGGCAAAACGGCAGCGACGCACCAGGGGACGTCGAATTCAACGCACACAGCTCGTACCAGCTCGACGTCGACGAAGCCCGTGCCGGCCCTCCCGCCGTGGAGTTCACGTACGCCCAACGCCAAAGCGATAGCCGCGTCGCGCTTCCCGCCTGCGCGGCCGACCACATATCACGGCTGCTACGCTTCTGTTCGGCCGTCGAGATCCGCCTACATGCACAGCACGAAGCGGAGCAGGCCCAACGCGCAGAAGCGCTTCGCGTCGAGCCTGCTGCGCAACCGCTGGCGATACCACCGCTTCATATGAAGACACCGAACTGTGGGTGATGCTGCACGGGCGGCTACACGCTGGCCGCGCCCTTGAATGACGCGATGCCGCCCCCCGGGCCCTGAAGATGGGACACGCGAAGCTCCAGCCATCAACACCCAGTAGCGTGATGAGGCGGGACCGGTGCGGTGGTACAGGGCACGACCGCGCGGGCAGAACAGGCGTCCTTTCAATCCAGCTCACTCCCCGAAGTGCGGCCCCGGGCCTTCTTGGGCTAGCGTGTCCTGTGCATTGCGCAGCGGGCACACCTTAAGCGACAGGCAGCCGCAGCCGATGCAGCCGTCCAGCTGGTCGCGCAAGGCCGTGAGCGTGCGAATGCGCTCATCCAGGTCCGCGCGCCAGCGAGCTGAGAGGCGGCGCCAGTCGGCCACGGTGGGAGTGCGGCCTGCGGGCAGGGCCTGCAGCGCCTCTGCGATGGCGGCGAGGGGCACGCCCATGCGCTGCGCCACCTTGATGACGGCCACGCGGCGCAGCACCGATCTCGGGTAGCGGCGCTGATTGCCCGCGTTGCGCACGCTGCTGAGCAGGCCGCGCGATTCGTAGAAGTGCAGCGCCGATACGGCTATGCCGCTGCGCTGCGCGACCTCGCCCACCGAGAGCTCGGCCATCGGGCTCCAGTCCGCCATCTCGTCGTTGGCCGTGGAAGTTCTGCTGCGCTGCATGGGATCTGATCCTCAAAAAAAAGTGGTTGACCTTAACTTTACTTGAGGTTTCATACTGCGCATCGCCAGTTTTCACCGGCGTTCTTTTCTTTCTCAAAACCACCTCTTCATCAAGGCCCCACATGCCCGCCATCGTCTCGCACCTGCCCGCATCGCCCTCCACCACCACCCTCACCCACATCAATCCACAAGGCCTGTACGACCCGGCGCCCAATGGCTACACCCACGTGGTGGTCGCGCCCGCGCAGGGGCGCGTGGTGTATGCGTCCGGCCAGGGGGGTGAAAACGCGGCCGGCGAATTGCCGCCCGGCTTTGCGCAGCAGCTGGACCAGGCGCTGGACAACATGCGCATTGCATTGCAAGCCGCAGGCGCGCGCACGAGCGACGTGGCGCGACTGACCCTGCTGGTGGTGGACCACACCGAGGCGCGGGTGGCCCTGTGGACGGCCGCTGCCGCGCGCATGTGGCCAGGCGGGCCCACGCCCGCGTGCACGCTCATCCCCGTGCCCCGGCTGGCGCTGGACGGGATGCTGGTGGAGATAGAGGCGACGGCGGTCGTGCTGTGAGCGCGGCGCCCAACATGCGCTGGCTGACGTACCATGCAGCCAAGACTCTGCGCGGAAGAAGGAACATCGGTTGCAACGCGCGATAAACTGGTCTCGCGCGGTACTACCTCCTGCGCCCAGGGCCCCCCTGGGCTAGTTGGTAGCGCCACGCGATCCACGGTTATCGCGCGTTTCGCTTCGATGCCTTCTGCCGCGCAAACTCCCAGGGATGTCCTGCATAACTTTCGCGAGTCGGTGGTAGTGCGGATCGGGAAAGGCCGCAAGGCGTCTTTTTGCAGCCAATAGCATGGCTATTGGCAAGAAAAGCAACGCGGCGGACTGCTCGAGGCCGCCTCTATCACCGACCGCAGCGAGTTATGCAGGACGTCCCTCGGCCCCCGTCGGTGCCGCAGAACCGACATCCGCACACACAGGAGGTCCCATGGCCAAAGGCGAACAGCGCAGCAACAAAATGGTGAAAAAGCCCAAGAAGGACACATCACCGCCCAAGACGGGCAGTGCCTCCGACCGCCCCACACCACCCACCACCACCGTGATACCGCGCGGCAAAGACAAGAACAAGTAGCGGAGCATCAACGGGCACCATTCCCGGCACTCTGCTAGAAAAATAATAGCTGCTAGCGCTTATTCCATAAGCGCTAGCAGCTATTTTTATGCATACTCCAAGAGACTACCCCGCTTGCGCCGCCGGCAAGGGCGCCATGCGCGCCAGCCAGTCGTCTGCAGGCTCGGGGCGGCCGAACAGGTAGCCCTGGTACACGATGTCCGGCGCGCGCTGGCGCAGGAAATCAGCCTGCGCGCGGGACTCCACACCCTCGGCCACCACACGCAGCCCGAAGTGCCGGGCCACGGCCAGGATACCCTCCACCAGCACGCCGTCGTCGGCATTGGTGGGCGCGTCGTTCACGAAGGACCGGTCGATCTTCAGCTCCTGGATCGGCAGGCGCTTCAGGTAAGCCAGCGATGAATAACCCGTGCCGAAGTCGTCCAGCGACATGTCCACGCCCAGCGCGGCCAGCTCACGCATCTTGGCCACGGCGTCGTCAAAGTCGTCGATCACCAGGCCTTCGGTCACCTCCAGCGTCAGCAGGCGCGGGTCGGCCCCGCTGGCGGCCAGCAGGGCCCGCAGCTGCGGCACAAACCGCGCCTGCCGGAACTGGCGCGCGCTGAGGTTGACCGACAGCCGCAGCCGGCGCGCCTTGAACACAGGCTGCGCCAGCAACCCGCAGGCCTGCGCCAGCACCCAGCCGCCCACCATGACGATAAGGTCGGACTCTTCGGCCACCGGTATGAACACACCCGGGGGCACCAGCCCCTCGCGCGGGTGCTGCCAGCGCACCAGCACCTCGGCCCCGGTCAGCTGGCCCTGCGCATCCACCTGCGATTGCAGGTACAGCCGCAGTTCGCCCGCGCTCACGGCGTGGCGCAGTTCGCGCTCCACCCTGAAGCGCTGCTCGGCCGCCTCGCCCATGCCTTGCTCAAAAAAGGCAGCGCGGCCGCCGCCCGCCTGCTTGGCCCGGTGCAAGGCCGTGCCCGCACGGCGCAACGCATCGTGCGCGCCGTCGCTGCCGCTTTGCGGGTACAGCGTGATGCCCACGCTGGCGCCCAGCTGGGCCTCTTCGGTGTCGGCGTCCAGCCGCAGCGGGTGCAGCAGCGCAGCTTGTAGCCGGTCGGCAAACGCCAGCGCCTGCGCACCCGCCTGCGCCACGTCGCCCGCCAGCGCGTGCAGCACCACGGCAAACTCGTCGCCCGCCACGCGCACCAGCAGGCTTTGCGGGGGCAGGATCTCCGACAGGCGCAGCGCCACGGCACACAGCAGGCGGTCGCCCATTTCGCTGCCGCGCGCGTCGTTGAAGGTGGTGAAGCGGTCCAGGTCCAGCAGCAGCACCGCGTGTTGGGCCGGCTGCGACCGCCCCGCGCGCCCCTGCAATGCCGTGAGGCGCTCCACCAGCGTGAAGCGGTTGGGCAGGCCGGTCAGGCTGTCGAAATGCGCCAGACGGTGGATCTCGTCAGCCGCGCGCTTGCGCTCGGTGATGTCCTGCTTGAGTTCCACGTAGTGGCTCACGCGCCCGTCGGGCTGGCGGATGGGCGCCACCACCACAGACTCGATCAGCGCCTGCCCGTCCTTGCGGTAGTTGACCTGCTCGCCCGCCCAATTGTCCCCGCGCGCCAGCGTGCTGCGCAGACCCTCGCGCTGGGCCGGGGCCAGGCCGTTGCTGGAATAGTCGGCCGAGGCGCGGCCCATGACCTCATCGCGCGCATAGCCTGTGCGGCGCACAAAGGCGTCGTTCACATATTCGATGTCTTCCTTCAGGTCGGTGATGACGATGCTCTCGGGGCTTTGCTCCACCGCGCGCAGAAGCTTGCGCAGCGCGGCCTCGCTGGCGGCCAGGTTGGCAGCGGTCTGCTGCGCCTCTTGCACGCGGTTCATGTAGTTGCGGCGCGACAGCAGCGTGGCCGCCGCCGTCAACAACAGGATTCCCGTGAGGTACACCGCGCCCGCCACCCGGCTGGTCAGCTGCACGGGCTTGAACAGGCCCATCACGTCGGCCCAGATGAACCCGGCAAACAACAGCACCGTCAGCCCCACCAGCAGCAGCGTAGCGCGCACGCCCAGCAGCCAGCCTGCCAGCACGATGAGCACCGGGTAGTTCAGCAGGTTGGGCCCGTGCACGCCGCCATTGCGCGCAGCGACCAGCGAGGCCGACACCCACACGCCCCACACCAGCACGTGGGCCGCGGCCTGCCAGCGCCCCCGGTGCGCCAGCCACAACGCCATGCCGGCGATGGCTGCCGCCGTCAGGTTCAGCGCCACCCGCAGCTGCTGCACCGGCGTCTCGAACATTAGCAGCACGCCAATCGTCCCAGCAATCACCAGCACCGCCCAGCCCGCCACACGGACCAGATGGCGCATGGTGGCGTCTTCTTGGTAGGGCAGCGAAACACCAACAGAGGCTGGGGCCATGGCGGAGCGGAAATAGCGAGGGAGGAGAACCATCGTAACCGCGCGTGCCCGGTTTCAGCCATGGGCAAAACGCCAACTGACCGGATGGGTCGCTGCAGTGTGGTGCCGTGGCGCGGCGCGCTGATTCGCCGCGCGCACCCGGCGCGCGCTGACGCCTGAGCTCTCATTTATCTGTGAACACCATCACTTACCCGCACATACCAACGCACGCCAGCCTGCCACACACCCTAAATGGAAACGTTATACTGTTACAGTAACATTGTAACATCAATATAAGGAACCCAGCATGCATCGACACACCTTCTTGCGCCTTTCGGCGCTGACTCTGGCCAGCGCCCTGTTGCTGGCGGGTTGCGGCGGCGGCGGCAGCGGCGCAACCGATTCCGACGACCATGTGGGGGAGCGCATCGACTCTGCCGGGCGACTGGCCGTGTTGCAGGCCGACAGCGCCAGTGTGCGCATCTGGGACCTGGACAGTGCCCAGCAGGCGGGGTCGTTCACCCTGGACCACCCGCCCGCCACGGTCTACGCCAGCCCCGGAGGCCGCTATGCCATCGCGCTGCAGCGCACGCAGGACCAAGCCCAGTTTATCGACGGCGGCCTGTGGCAAGAAGACCACGGCGACCACCTGCATGACTACCGCCAGGCGCCGCGCCTGCTGAGCCTGCGCATGCCGGCCGTGCGCCCCACCCACTTCGAGACCCACGGCACCCAGGCCGCGCTGTTCAACGATGGCCTTGCCGCAGAGAACAAGAACGCTGAGGTGGTGCTGCTCAGCGACGCAGGCATTGGCAAGGGCACGGTCGATGCGCGCCTGCCCTTGCCCCTGCCCATGCATGGCACCGCCGAGCCTCTGGGCGACCACCTGCTCACCACCTACCGCGACCCTGCCAGCACCAGCACCCTGCCCGTGCAGGTCGAGCTGCACCGCCGCACGGCCAGCGGCTGGGTGTTTGCCCAGCGGTTTGAGCCACCCTGCCCCGACCTGCACGGCAGCTACACCAACGCGCGCCACACGGCGTTTGGCTGCAGCGATGGCGTGCTGGTGGTCACCCGCAGCGGCAGCGGAGCCAGCGCCACCTTCAGCGCACGCAAGATCGCCAACCCAGACGATATGCCCACGGGTGCGCGTATCGGAACCGTGAAGGGCCACGACAAGGTAGCGCAGTTCGTGGGCCTGGCATCGCCCGGGCACCTGTTCGCCATCGACCCCGACGCAGGCCGCATCACCCGCGTGAACTGGGCCGAGGGTCGCACCGTGCGCGCCCATGGCTTTGACCGCGCGGGGCAAAACTACGCCGTGCTGGACGACCAGGGTAGCCTGCACCTGACCACGCCGGCCAACGGCTTCGCTACGCGCGCCAAGGCGGCTGTGGTGGCGCAGATGCCCACGGCCGCGCCGTTCCCCAGCCTGGTGGCCAGTTTGTCGCGCGATGAGCTGTATGTGTCAGACCCCACTGCCCGCCAGGTGGCCGTGGTGGATGTACCTGGCGCCACCGTGCGCAAGCGGATGGACATGGGCTTTGCGCCCACCGGCCTGGCCTGGCTGGGCATTGCGCCCTGATGCCCTGGCGGTGTTTACGTCCCTTGCATGCTGTGCGCGCCGCTAAACTGCCGCGCATGCCTGCCAAGAAAAAATCTGCCACTGCCCACAGCCATGCCCCCCACGCTATGCCGGACGCGGGCGACGAGCAGGCCCTGGGCCAATGGCTGGACGCGGCCCGCGCGCACTGCGCGCACAACGGCGCGCAGCTGACGGAGCAGCGCCGCGAAGTGCTGGAGCTGCTGCTGCACCGCCGTGGCAGCGCCAAGGCTTATGACCTGCAGGACGACATGCAGACCCGCCACGGCCGCGTGGCCCCCACCACGGTGTACCGCGCGCTGGACTTCTTGATGGAGCAGCGCCTGGTGCACAAGGTGGACGCCACCAACACCTACGTGGTGTGCACCGATGCCGAACACGACCATCCGAGCATGATGCTGGTGTGCACGCAGTGCGGCGAGATCACCGAATGGCATGACGACCCGCAGTTCGACGCGCTGAGCGCGCAAGTGGCGCGCTACCTGCCCGGCTTTGCAGCGCAGGGCCTGGAGATCAAGGGCCTTTGCGCACGCTGCAGCGCAGCGGCGGCGCACGCCGGCGGCTGAGAGTGTCTCAGCCTCTCAACCCCCTTCCCCATCACCCGGCGAGGGCTCGCGCACGCCGGACCCTTTGCCCTTGGCCTTGGCCCGGGCGTCCTTCTTGGCCTGGCGCTTGGCGTCTTCGGCCAGCCCGGCGGCACGCCAAGCCTCAAACTCTTGCGGCGTCTCGAGCGTGATGCGGCCCAGCGTGGCGGTGCGGAAGTCGGTCATCACGATCTCGGCGGTCTTTTGCAGGTTGACGCGGCCGCCGGCCATCATGGCGCCGCGCTTCTTGCCGATGGCGGCCAGCAGTTCATCGTCCTGCATCGTGGCCATAGCGCCCGCAGGCAGGCCCAGCTTGTAGCGGGCCTCCAGCAACGGGGCGTAGTGCTGCTGCAGGCGGCGCAACAGCTCCAACGCGACCAACTCTTCGTCGTAGGCGTTGCGGCCCACGGCGCCGCTGGCGGCCAGGTTGTAGCCGCTCTCCGGCACGATGATGCGCGGCCACAGCATGCCTGGCGTGTCCCACAGGTAGAAGTCGTCGGCCAGGGTAATGCGCTGTTCCAGCTTGGTGATGCCGGCCTCGTCACCGGTCTTGGCCTGGCGCTTGTTGCTGAGCGTGTTGATCAGCGTGGACTTGCCCACGTTGGGCACGCCGCAGATCAGCACCCGCATGGGCTTGGCCATGCCGCCCCGGTTCGGCGACAGGAGGTGGCAGGCGTCAATCAGCTTGCGCGTGGGGGCGGGGTCGGACGCATCCAGCGGCAAGGCGCGCGTGTCGCTCTGGGCGTTGTACCAGTCCACCCACAGCGCCGTGCGCTCGGGGTCGGCCACGTCCTGTTTGTTGAGCACCTTGAGCGTGGGCTTGTGACCGGTGATCTCGGCCAGCAGCGGGTTGGCGCTGGAGCCGGGCAGGCGCGCGTCCAATACCTCGATCACCACGTCAATGTCCTTGATGCGTTCGGTGATGGCTTTCTTGGTCAGGTGCATGTGACCGGGAAACCACTGGATGGCCATGCGGGGTACTTTCTTCTGTGTTCTAAGGGTGGCAAGGATAATCGCGGTCTTTGCCGCACCTCGCCATCCGCTTTTTTTATCCATGCCAGACCCCACCGACGACCCCCGCAGCGCCGCTGCCCGCCAGGCCGACAAGGAACTGCTGTTCAAGGGCGTGACCTGCGCCCTCATTGGCCTGGTCATCCTGCTGGCGCCCTATGTGGCGCGCTCGGACGGCGTGCGCGAGCTGATGGCGCAGGCCACGCTGGTAGGCTGGTTTGCGCTGGTGCTGGGCCTTGCGTTTGGCGTTCAGTACGCCGTGCGCCGTGCCAAGGCGCGCCGCCAGCCGTGACTGCGTCCACGGTGATGGCCCCGGCTGTGGACGGCGTCACGGCGCAGGCCATGTTCGCAGCAATGCAGCAGCGCGCAGCAGACGCCGGCATCACGCTGCGCGCCCCGCCGCCCGAGCCCACCACCTGCTGCGCGCGCGGCTGCAACGGCTGCGTGTGGGAGGGATTTCTGGACGCGGCGGAATACTGGCGGCAAGAGGCGTTGCTGCAGCTGCAGGGCTGAATGTCGAAGACCCCGTAGGTCGGGTTAGCCCGCAAGGGCGTAACCCGACGCACACAGGACACGCAGCGTCGGCGTCGGGTTACGCTGCGCTAACCCGACCTACGCGACTGCTGCAGCTGTCGGACTAGATATTGAAGCAAAAAGCGGCTACAGCGCTTTATAGATAAGCGCCAGCAGCTATCAAAACAAGAGCAACTCACAACGCTACCTGGCAGCAGGTGCGCGAGAAACAGGGCGGCTCCAGGCCAGGGCCACCGTGGGGGAAGCCGCGCAGCCGCTCAGTTGCTCAGGGGGTCACCCCAGCTCCTTCACCGCCATGTACTGCTCGCGCCATTCTTCAAACGGCAGCATGTCGGCCGCCTCGATGGCCTTTTGCGCGGCGATGGATTCGTCCGCCAGGGCGACATAGCGCGCCTGCTGCTCCGCCGTCCAGGGCAGGCCCAGCAGCGCGTCGCGTGCAGCCTCGGACTGGTGGCGGGCAAAGGCTTCAAAACTGTGGCCATGCTGCTGCGTGATGCTGTCCAGAACGCGGGCCGAGGGTGTGCGGTGCGGCGCGGCCATGCGCGCGCGCGCGTCGCGCAAGGCGGCACTGTAGTCGCCGGTGGCGTGCGTGGCGTCCAGCGCGGCGGCCAGGGGCTCGCAGGCGGCCAGCACGTCCGTGCCCCATTCGGTCAGCGCGACCTTCTGCCCGTTGCGCGAGAGCTGCAGGCCCGGCTCGCGCCCACGCTCGGCCGTGAGGTGCTGGTTGTGCTTGAGCTCGGCAATCTCGGCGGGCGTGTCGGGCGGGCTGTCGGCCAGCAGGCAGTGCAGCAAAAACACATCCAGCAGGCGCATGGTGGGCGCGGTGATGCCCACGGGCACAAACGGGTCCAGGTCCATCAGGCGCACTTCCACGTATTCGACGCCGCGCTCACGCAGCGCATGCAGGGGGCGCTCGCCCGTGCGCACGGTGCGCTTGGGACGAATGGTGCCGTAGAACTCGTTTTCGATCTGCAGCAGGCTGGTGCCCAACTGGTTGTAGTCGCCGCCGGGGTTTCGAATGCCCACAGTTTCGTAGGCGGGGTACGGCTTGGTCAGCGCTTCGTGCAGCGAGTTGGCATAACCCGTGAGGCCGTTGTAGCTGACGGCGAGCGTGGCCTGCGCGTCGCTCTGGTAGCCCAGTCGGCCCATGCGCAGCGAGGTGGCGTGCGGCAGGTACAGTGCGCTGCCGCCTTCCATGCGCTGCAGGCCGTGCTCGCGCCCTTCCACAAAACAGGGGCACAGCGCGGGCGAGGCGCCAAACAGGTACAGCAGCACAAAGGCGTGGCGGCGGAAGTTGCGGATGAGCGAAAAATACTGCTCGCTCGTCACGCCCGGCATCGACCAGTTGTAGTGGATGCCCGAGATGGTCTGCATGCGCCGCCCATAACGGTGGCCCAGGCCCATGCGGTAAATGCTCTTGGCACGGCCGATGTTGGAGCTGCCGTAGCGGCCGAGGGGAATCGTCTCATCGGTGGGCAGGCCGCAGGGCATGCTGGACGCCCAGAGCAGTTCGCCACCGTTGTCCTTCAAGGTGTGGTGCACAAACTGGTGCACTTCGGTCAGCTCGTCCAAGCACTGCAACACGCCCTTGTGGGCGCCGGTGATGAGCTCCAGCTGCGACTCGCTGTAGTCGGTGGTGATCAGCGGATGCGTGAGCGCCGAGCCCAGTGCCAGCGGGTGGGGAGTGAGCGCCAAGCCGCCCGTGGGCAGCACGCGCAGCCCTTCCTTTTCTATGCCGCGGCGAATCCCTCCCAGGGCATCCGCCGGGTAGGCGGCAGCCAGTCTCTCTTGCAATGTGCTCATAGGTATGTACCGATCCAACTTCTGTCGGCCCGGAACTTAGCACGTTGAGCGCTGGCCCGCCCACCGGGATGTCAAGCCCTTGCGGCCAAAGCGCGTCCAACCTCGTTGGTTCCTTGGGCTGCGCCACTTTGTGGTACTTGCTCGCCCACACGCTCGGTCACCTCGGCCAGGCGGGCAGCCAGTTGGTCGGGCACGTCCGCGCCGATACCCAAATGGATACCCTGCGTGAGGGTGATGTGGGCGGCTTCAAACGTGCCCGCACCGGCACACAGGATGGTGCGCGTGGGTGCGCTCTCGTGCGCCAGCACCAGCATGGCGGGCACCACGGCCTCGGGCTTCAGGGCGGCCAGCACTTCCTCGGGCATCAGGCCCTCGGTCATGCGCGTGGCGGCAGTGGGCGCCAGGGCGTTCACACGGATATTGTTCTTGGCACCTTCGATGGAGAGCGTCTGCATCAGCCCCACCTGCGCCAGCTTGGCGGCGCCATAGTTGGCCTGGCCAAAGTTGCCGTACAGGCCGGTGGAAGACGTGGTCATCACGATGCGGCCGTACTGCTGCGCCACCATGTGCGGCCACACGGCCTTGCAGCAGTGGGCGGCACCCATCAGGTGGACTTGAACCACCAGATTGAAGTCGGCCATGTCCATCTTGGCAAAAGACTTGTCGCGCAGGATGCCGGCGTTGTTGACCAGGATGTCCACACGGCCCCAGGCGTCGATCGCCTGCTGCACCATGGCCTCGACGGCGGCGAAGTCAGTGACCGATGCGCCATTGGCCAGTGCCTCGCCGCCAGCCGCGCGGATCTCGTCCACCACGGCCTGCGCCGCGCCCACGGTGCCGCCGCTGCCGTCCACCGCACCGCCCAGGTCATTAACCAGCACCTTGGCGCCGCGCGCGGCCAGTGCCAGCGCATGCTGGCGGCCCAGGCCGCCACCGGCGCCTGTGACGATGGCCACGCGGCCTTGGAAGTCGATACCCATGTGTGCTACTCCTGTAGATTGATCTGAGGGGGTGATGGCGTGCGATTGCGCAATGCAGTCATTGATGGCGCGCACGCTGCGCCGGGGACTGTACGCGAGATGGATGGCGGAACCGGTTGCACAAGTGACTGGCGCTTGTCTACTTTCGCTCGCCGCCTGCAGGCCGATCGGGTAAGGTGTCTGCCCCTACGCAACCCCACCAAGGACCGCCCATGAAAGCCACCTGGAACGGCGTCACCGTCGCCGAAAGCAACGACACCGTGGTCGTCGAAGGCAACCACTACTTCCCCGAAAGCGCCCTCAAGCGCGAATACTTCACCTTCAGCAACCACAAGACCATGTGCGCCTGGAAGGGCCAGGCCAGCTATTTGTCGCTGCTGGTGAACGGCGAAATGAACGCGGATGCCGCCTGGTTCTACCCCGATCCCAAACCCGAGGCCGAAGAAATCCGCGGCCGCATTGCGTTCTGGAAGGGCGTGAAGGTCACGGACTGACGACCTCTGAAAAGCGCCTGCGCAGGTTATCCCTGTGCGCGCTGGACAATCGTGTGGATAAGTCCGGACAAGCCTTGTATGACAGCGGCAAGTGCTTGATTTGCAACGCCGCGACCTGCATTGCACAATTTTTAGGCAACCCATATTGCAGGCACTCCGGTTATCCCATGCCCCACTGGACAATGGTGTGGACAACTTGGGAAAAGCCTTGTACGACCAGCGCAAGTGATTGATTTGCAAGGATTATCCTTGCATCGCCCAAATAATAAGCAGTCGCATCAAGCCGCGTGGCAACTGTGTCGCGCGCCCCGCCAAGCCCCGGTCGGACCCCACTTATCCCGCTGCGCACTGAACAATCCTGTGGATAAGCTTGAACAAGCCTTGTATGACAGATTTAAGTCGTTGATTTGCAAGGCATATGCTTGTGCCGCTGAAAAAACAGGCACGCCTTGCGGGCATGGTGACTGCGGTACATTGCACACCGGCGCATCGCAGAGTGCTCCTACATTAATAGCTATCAGCGCTTGATACACAAGCGCTGGCGGCCAAATTCAATCATGTCCACCGCCTCTCTTCAGCACAGCCTCGCCGCAGAACGCAACCAGGGGCCCATCCTTGAACAGTTGCTGGCCCTGCTTCCGCCCACCGGAGCCGCGCTGGAGATTGCCAGTGGCACCGGGCAACACGCCGCGCACTTTGCCGCCGCCCTGCCCGGCTGGAGCTGGCAGCCCACCGACCAGCACGCCACCCACTTTGGCTCCATCACCGGCTGGGCGGCCCAGGCGCGGGCGCACAACGTGCTGCCGCCACTGCGGCTGGATGTGCTGCAGACACCCTGGCCAGCCGATGGCGCGGCGTTCGGCACGCCGTTCGACCTCATCTATTGCGCCAACATGCTGCACATCGCGCCCTGGGCTTGCTGCGCCGGGCTGATGCAGGGCGCAGCGCGGCACTTATCGCCCGCCGGCCGCCTGGTCACCTATGGCCCTTACCTGGAAGACGGCGTGCCGACGGCCCCCGGCAACCTGGCCTTTGACGCAAGCCTGCGCGCGCAGGACCCGGGCTGGGGCATCCGCCGCATCGAGGACGTGGCCGCCGTCGCTGCCGCTGCCGGCCTGCAACTGGCCGCGCGCCACCCCATGCCCGCCAACAACCTGCTCCTGGTGTGGACCCACGCCGCGCACAACCGATAGCCCCTCTCGTCCCATGAACACACCCACCACCGCCCCATTCTTCACCGCCCGGATCGAACCCGATGGCACCCAGTGCGACGCCTGGCCTGAGCAGCCGCTGCTGCTGTCGATGGAACAAGGCGGTATCGACTGGCCCAGCTCCTGCCGCAACGGCACCTGCCGCACCTGCCTGGGCCAGCTGGTGGAGGGCACGGTGCGCTACGCCATCGAATGGCCGGGCCTCACGGCCGAAGAAAAGGAAGAAGGCTGCGTGCTGCCGTGCGTGGCCTACCCCGCATCGGACGTGGTGCTGCAGGGCGGCGCCATCTGATCTGCGCCGCAGTCCGACCCTTTCAGGCACGCAACAAGCCCCGGTGCACTAAAATCCAGGGCTTTTGGGGGCCAGGGAGCCTCTGCATGGATGACGCGGCGTGTGCGCTGCGGATCGGGATGGGTTGCAAGGCGCAAAGCACAACAATAGCGGGGCTATTGCGAGCATTTGCAACGCAGCAGACTGCCCGAGACCGCAGATGCACGCGGTGCGATGATTCATGCAGAGGCTGCCCAGCCCCCTCGACGTGCGGCAGCGCCGCATCGCATGTTCTTTGGGGCGGTTTCTTGAAGGCACCACGGTTGCCTTCGGCCACGGGAACCTGCGCTGCAGCACACCGCCAGCTGGCAGGCCGCCAGCGGCTCCCTGAGAAAGCCCCGACCCTCCATGAACACCCCCCTCACCCCCGTGCCGATCTCGCCCGTCGAGGACATCGTGGCCGAGATGCGCGCCGGGCGCATCGTCATCCTGGTGGATGAAGAAGACCGTGAAAACGAAGGCGATCTGGTCCTGGCCGCCGACCACGTGACGCCCGAGGCCATCAACTTCATGGCCCGCTTCGGCCGTGGCCTGATCTGCCTGACCCTGTCGCGCGAACGCTGCGAGCGCCTGCGCCTGCCACCCATGGTGGCAAGCAACGGCACGAAGATGGGCACGGCCTTCACCGTCTCCATCGAAGCGGCGGAAGGCGTGACCACCGGCATCTCGGCCGCAGACCGCGCCCGCACCGTGCAGGCCGCCGTCGCCCCCAACGCCGTGGCCGCCGACCTGGTGCAGCCCGGCCACATCTTTCCGCTGCAGGCTGTTGAAGGCGGCGTGCTCATGCGCGCAGGCCATACCGAAGCCGGCTGCGACCTCGCCGCCATGGCCGGCTGCAGCCCCGCCGCAGTGATCTGCGAGATCATGAAGGACGACGGCACCATGGCCCGCCTTCCGGACCTGCAGCTGTTTGCCGCAGAGCACGGCATCAAGATCGGCACCATTGCCGACCTCATCGAACACCGCAGCCGTACCGAATCGCTGATCGAGAAGGTGGGCACGCGCGTGCTGCAGACCGCTTTTGGCGCGTTCACCGCCCACGCCTTCCGCGACAAGCCCAGCCAGGCCGTGCACCTGGCGCTGGTCAAGGGCGAGTGGAACGCCGATGACGTGGTTCCCGTGCGCGTGCACGAGCCGCTGTCGGTGCTGGACGCGCTGGAGGTCAACCGCTCCATGCATTCGTGGAGCCTGGACACCAGCCTGCAGTATCTGGCCGACCAGGGTAAGGGCGTGGCCGTGCTGCTGAACTGCGGCGAGACCGCCGACCAGCTTCTGGCGCAGTTTGAAGGCACGGCCCGCGCAGCCCAGGCGCCCGAGCGCGGCCGCATGGACCTGCGCACCTACGGCGTGGGTGCTCAGATCCTGCGCGAATGCGGCGTGCACAGGATGGCCCTGATGGGGCAGCCCCGCCGCATGCCCAGCATGGCGGGCTACGGCCTCGAAATCACCGGGTTCATCCCCAAAGAATAAATAAGCAAGTACAGGAACAGGATCAGATCACCATGTTTGGCGCAGACAAAGGCACCGCAGACAAGCTCGATGGCAAGAAACTGCACATCGGCATCGTGCAGGCCCGTTTCAACGAGAGCATCACCAACACCCTGGCCGCCGCCTGCCGCGCAGAGCTGCTGGCTCTGGGCGTGCAAGAAAAGCACATCAAGCATGTGCTGGTACCCGGCGCGCTCGAAGTGCCCGTGGCCCTACAGGCCATGGCCGAGAGCGACGAATACGACGCGCTGATCGCGCTGGGCTGCATCATTCGCGGCGAGACCTACCACTTCGAGCTGGTGGCCAACGAATCCGGCGCGGGCGTGACGCGCCTGTCGCTGGACTACCACCTGCCCATCGCCAACGCCATCATCACCACCGAGAACATGGAGCAAGCCATCGCCCGCCAGACCGAAAAGGGCGTGGACGCGGCCCGCGTGGCGGTGGAAATGGCCAACCTGCTGGACGAGCTGTCATGACCGAAGAGAATCCCACCGCAGCAGACCGGTCGCCGCGCCCGCCGAAACAGTCGCGCACCGGCCTCAAGAGCACCGGCACGCGCAAGGCCGCCTCCAAGTCCAACCGCAGCCGCGCACGCGAGTTTGCGCTGCAGGCGCTGTACCAGCACCTGGTGGGCGGCAACGATGCGCATGCCATCGACGCCTTCACACGCGACCTGGCGGGCTTTCACAAGGCCGACTCCGTGCACTACGACGCGCTGCTGCACGGCTGCATCGCCAACGCGGCCGAGATGGACGCGCTCATCACCCCGCTGCTGGACCGCAAGATGGCCGAGATCTCGCCCATCGAACACGCCACCATGTGGATCGGCGTGTACGAGTTCCAGCACTGTCTGGACGTGCCCTGGCGCGTGGTGCTGAACGAGTGCATCGAACTTGCCAAGGAGTTTGGCGGCACCGACGGCCACAAGTACGTGAATGCCGTGCTCAACGGCCTGGCCCCGAAGCTGCGCACTGTGGAAGTGGCGGCCGACAAGGCCGCAGGCACTGCCTGACCCGCGGCAGCCGCGTGCCCGCCTGACGGCCGCCGGGGCTGCCTGCTTTTTTCTCCTTCGCACGCCCGCTCTGGGCAGGATGCCTTTGCCATGAAGTTTTCCTCGCGCGCAGAGCGCATCGAACCGTTTTACGTGATGGAAGTGGCCAAGGCCGCGCAGGCCCTCGCCCGCGAGTTGGCCGGCACGCGCGAGCCGATGATCTTCTTGAACATCGGCGAGCCCGACTTCACGGCCCCGCCCCTGGTTCAGGAAGCGGCTGCCCGCGCCGTACACAACGGCGCCACGCAATACACCAACGCGCTGGGGCTGGATGCCCTGCGCGAACGCATCAGCGGCTGGTACCAGAGCCGCTTTGGCGTCAACGTGCCCGCGCGCCGCATTGTGGTCACGGCCGGTGCATCGGCCGCGCTGCAACTGGCGTGCCTGGCGCTCATCGAGGCCGGCGACGAAATTTTGATGCCCGACCCGAGCTACCCTTGCAACCGCCACTTTGTGAGCGCCGCCGAAGGCAGGGCCGTGCTGTTGCCCACCACCGCGGCAGAGCGCTACCAGCTGAGTTCGGACAAGGTGCGCGCGGCATGGAATGAAAAAACGCGCGGCAGAACCGGAAAAACGCGGGGCGTTTTGCTCGCCTCACCCTCCAACCCCACAGGCACCTCCATCGCACCCGATGAGTTGCGCCGCATCCATGACGTGGTCCGCGCGCATGACGGCATCACGATGATCGACGAGATCTACCTGGGCCTGTCGTACGAGGAAGAGTTTGGCCACACCGCGCTCGCCATAGACGACAACATCATCAGCATCAACAGCTTCAGCAAGTACTTCAACATGACCGGCTGGCGCCTGGGCTGGATGGTGGTGCCCGACGCGATGGTGCCCGTGGTGGAACGCCTGGCGCAGAACCTGTTCATCTGCGCCAGCACTGTGTCGCAGCACGCGGCGCTGGCCTGCTTCGAGGCCGAGAGCATTGCCGAATACGAACGCCGCCGCGCCGAGTTCAAGGCGCGGCGCGACTTCTTCATCCCCGCGCTGCAGTCGCTGGGCCTGACGGTGCCGGTGATGCCCGACGGTGCGTTCTACGCCTGGGCTGACTGCACGCAGGCCGCGGAACGCCTGGGCGTGAAGGGGAGCTGGGACTTCGCCTTTGAAGTCATGCGCCGGGCCCACATCGCCGTCACGCCAGGTCGCGACTTTGGCACCGCCGAGCCCGAACGCTTCATCCGCTTTTCCACCGCCAATTCCGTGGCGCAACTGGAAGAATCGGTGGCGCGCCTGCGCAGTGTGCTGGGATAAGGCGCGATGGCTTTCGCGTTTCCAATCCGCGTGTACTGGGAAGACACCGACGCCGGCGGCATCGTGTTCTACGCCAACTACCTCAGGTACTTTGAACGCGCGCGCACCGAATGGCTGCGGTCACTGGGCGTGGGCCAGCAGCGGCTCAGGGAACAAACCGGTGGCATGTTTGTCGTAACCGATGCCCAGCTTCGCTACCACCGGCCCGCACGGCTGGACGATGAACTCCTTGTTACCGCCGCGCTGCAAAGCAGTGGCCGCGCATCGTTGACAATAGTGCAGCAGGCGCTCCTGAAACCAGAGCAGATGACCGAACCATCCCCCGTGTTGCTGACCGAAGCCACCATCCGCATCGGATGGGTGGATGCCGCCACCCTGCGGCCCGCGCGCATCCCGGGCACCCTCCTGGAACAACTCACACCATGAATTCCCAAGACATGTCCATCATCTCCCTGGTGCTGCACGCCAGCTGGGTGGTGCAACTCGTGATGCTGCTGCTGCTGGTCGGCTCGGTAGCGAGCTGGGCCGCCATCTTCCGCAAACTGTTTGCGCTCAAGCGTGTGAAGACGCTCAACGATGAGTTCGAGCGCGAGTTCTGGTCGGGCACCAGCCTCAACGACCTGTTTGCCAGTGCCGCGCAGAACGCCAAGCAGGCCGGCCCCATGGAACGCATTTTTGCCAGCGGCATGCGCGAATACCAAAAACTGCGCGAGCGCCGCATCGTGGACCCAGGCACCCTGCTCGATGGCGCACGCCGTGCGATGCGCGCGAGCTTCCAGCGCGAGATGGACGTGGTCGAATCGAGCCTGTCCTTCCTGGCATCGGTGGGTTCGGTGTCGCCATATGTGGGCCTGTTCGGCACCGTGTGGGGCATCATGCACGCCTTCACGGGCTTTGCGGGCATGGAGCAGGTGACGCTTGCCACCGTGGCGCCCGGCATTGCTGAAGCGCTGGTGGCCACGGCCCTGGGCCTGTTTGCAGCCATCCCGGCCGTCATCGCGTACAACCGCTTTGCACGCGACATCGACCGCGTGGCCACACACCAGGAGACCTTCATCGAAGAGTTCTCCAACATCCTGCAGCGCAACCTTGGCGCCCACCAGCCCGGCCACCCCGGCGCTGCTGCCAGCCACACGGCCTCGGGCCACTGACCGGGGAGGCGCCGCCATATGCCCGCCATCGCATCCCGCGGCCGTGGCCGCCGCACCATCAACGAGATCAACATGGTCCCGTTCATCGACGTGATGCTGGTGCTGCTCATCATCTTCATGGTGACGGCGCCCATGCTCACGCCCGGCGTGATCGACGTGCCCAGCGTGGGCAAGGGCAAGAACATGCCCAGGGTGGTGGCGCAGGTCATCGTCAACAAGGACGGGTCGCTACAGCTCAAGACGCCTGAAGCCACACGCAGCCTTACGCAGCGCGAGATCGGTGAGGCTGCCAGCCGCTGGCAGAAAAGCCAGGCCGCCGGCGCCGAAAGCGCCGTGGTGATCAGCGCGGACAAGGGCGTGCAATACGAGAACGTGGTGAAGGCGATGGACGCACTGCAGAAGGCCGGGGTTCAGCGCGTGGGCCTGTCCGTCAAGCAGGGGGGCTGAGAGATGCATTCAACCCCCTGTGGCGCTTCGCGCCTTCCCCCGTCTCTCTCACTGCTGCGCAGTGCGGGAAGGGGGAGGCCACCGGCGCGGCGGGGCGGCCCTTGCGCGGTGGCCGCTCGCTGGGACCGCGCCAGCTCTTCCGGCTTTTTCGCATAAGCCGCGTAGCGAGTTTCGACGCGTTACGGCACAGACCCCGACCATTTACTCCCTCCATGCACGCCCACGACGACCGCGACCAATTTGCCCCGCCCCGCCCGCCGGCGCGCCTGCGCGCCATCACGCTGGCGTTGCTGGTGCATGCGATGCTGATCGGCGCGCTGACCTGGGGCGTGAACTGGAAGAGCAGTTCTGACCAGCCCGCAGTGGAAGCCGAGCTCTGGGCCGCCGTACCCCAGCAGGCAGCGCCCCGTGCCGTGGAGCCCCCGCCTCCTCCCCCGCCCCCGCCCGCCCCCGAAGTGCGCACGCCCGCGCCGCCGCCCCCCCCTCCGCCGCGCGCCGTCGAGCCGCCTGACACGCGCGAGGCCGACATCGCCATCGAACGCGAGAAAAAGCGCCTGGAGCAGGAGAAGAAAGCCCGCGAGCAGCAGCAACAGGCGGAGCGTGAAAAGCGCGAACGCGAACGCGAGAGTGCAGAGCAGGAAAAGAAAGAACGCCTGGCCAAAGAAAAAGAGCGCGAGAAAGAACAACGCGATAAAGAACAACGCGAGAAACAACTGGCCGAACAGAAAAAGGCCGAGCAGGAAAAACAAAAGAAGCTGGCTGAGGACAAACGCAAGGCCGAGGAGGCCGCCAAGCGCAAGGCCGAGGCTGAACTGGCCAAGCTGCGCGAGGAAAACATGCGGCGCATCCAGGGCCTGGCCGGCGCCACCGGCGGCGAAACCGCCACTGGCACAGCCCAGCGCAGCGCGGGCCCGTCGGGCAGCTACGGCGGCAAGGTAGCGGCCAAGGTCAAGCCCAACATCGTGTACCCCGACGCCATCTCGGGCAACCCGCGGGCGGAGGTCGAGGTGCGCCTGTCGCCCGACGGCACCATCGTGGGGAAGCGACTGGTGCAGTCCAGCGGGAGCAAGGCCTGGGACGATGCCGTGCTGCGTGCGCTGGACAAGACGGAAACCCTGCCCCGCGATGTGGATGGCCGTGTGCCGCCGTCGCTGACCATCGGGTTCCGGCCGCAGGACTGAGCTTCCTGCGCCGATATTTTGGATAGAAATAGGCCCCAGCGCTTATCCATCAAGCGCTAACAGCTATCAATTACATAGCAATTGTTGCTACATCGGCGCTGTGCGGCGCGCTGGGCCGTGCGGCCTTAGCGCCCGCGCTCGGCCAGCCATTGCTGCGCCTGGGCCTGATGCCTGAAGCCCGCCCAGTCCAGCGCGGTCATGCCGTGGGCATCCTTGCGGGACCAGTCCGTGCCCCGGGCATCAAACCATTGCAACGCCGCCACCTGCCCCCGCCCGGCGGCCAGCATGGCCGGCGTCTCGCCGCGGCTTGCGGGGGCGGGCTCATGAAGCGGCTGGCCTTGTGCCGCCAGCCAGTCCAGACAGGCGATGCACCCGCTCTGCGCAGCCATGTGCACGGGGCCCCAGTCCCAGCGGTTGCGGGCCGCCAGGCTGGCGCCCGCCTGCACCAGCCGACGGGCGGCCGCCAAATGGCCGCCGTAGAAGGCGCGCAGCAAGGCGGTGTCGCCGCGCTCGCTGTCTTTTTGCGTCTGGCGCAGGTCGGGCCGGGCACCGGCGGCAAGCAGGGCTTCGATGTGGTCGAGCTGGCCCCGGTGTGCCGCCAGCATGAGCACGCTGGATCCGCTGGGTGCCAACAGGTCGGGGTTGGCGCCTTCCGCCAGCGCGGCGCGCAGGGCGACTGCGTCGCCCGCGTCCTGGGCGTCCAGCAGGCGTCCATCCACGGCCGAATAGGCTACGGTGGGCTGCGGGGAGGCCTCGGCGCCTCGCTGCGGTGCACGGGGCGCTTGCGGCGCCCAGACGGACCACGCCACAGCCACCGCCAGCAGCAACGCGCCCCAGCCCGGGCGCGAACGGCGCGCCGCGCTCACCGGCCGCAGCGCGCCGGGGCTGAAACGGCCGCGCCGATGGGCCCAGGCCTGCGCCAGCGACTGGCCGAGCGCCGTGGCCGCGTCGTCGCCCGCCAGGCCCGGGGTGAGCCGGACCAGGGATGGACTTCCATCCAGCCGCGCATACACGGCGTGGTACCGCTGCTCGTTGCCCCCGCTGCCGGCGGTGTACAGCAGCTTGTGCACCAGGGACGCCGTGGCCTGGCCCGGCAGCGTGTGCTTGCGCGACCATAGCCAGGAGCTGCGCAGTACGGTGATACCGGCATCCGTCACCCACAGCGTCCAGCGGGTGGTGGCAGCGTGCAGCGCCAGGGCCAGCACCGCCCACCAGACGCTCGCGGCAAAAAAGCCCCGGGGCCATTGCAGGCCCTGCAGGCCCACGCGGTCATGGATGAGCGCCTCCACAGCCAGCCCGGTGAACGCCAGGCCGGCCGTCCACCGCCAGCCCGTCTGCGCAAAGCGGTAGCGCCAACCCTCGGCGGTTTCCTCGCACTGGGCCGTGGGCGGCACGGGCGGCGGGGCATGGTGCGCGGCCGAGGCTTCGTCCGGCGGCTCGATGGGCGTGACCCGCGTCCAGGCGGCGCGGCGGTCAAAGCGATCGTCGGCCGGCAGCGCTGCGCCCCCTCCACTCCCCGCTCCCCAGCCCGCGGGCGCGGCCTGCACGGGGATGTCGTAGGTCAGCTGCGCAGCGCCGTCCGGGCCATGCAGCAGTTCCAGGCGCCAGTCCACGCGCTCGCCGGAGCGCTGCGCACCATGCGGGGCTGCGTCGTCCGGCAAGTGAAACCGCGCCACCAGGCGCAAGCCCCCGTCAGGCATGGGCAGTGCGCGGGCGGGCTGTATGAAGGCCTCCACGCGGCGCTCGGGCGAGCCGGAACTGGCCTCGTCCACGCGGTACTGCGCCAGGCGCAGCTGCAGATCCTGGCCCTGCTGGTGGGCGGCTGCGCGCTCGGGCAGCAGCACGGTGACCTCCACGGGCTGCCCGGCGCACGGCCGCGATGGCAGCACTGTCAAAGCCGTGCCGGCGTAGCGCCAGGCCCGGCGGGTCTGCCCCATGGCGTAGGCCAGCAGCCCCACGCCCACGGCCACAAACAGGCCGATGAAGGCCTTGGCAAACCAGGGCGTGCGGTCGGCGGACCACAAGATAGCCGCCATGGGAAAGCTGATGCCGCACCAGAAGAGGCTGAAGAGCCAGATGGCGCCGGCAGATCGGCCCGCAGGGCTTTGGCCCCGGTCGGCGGGCCGTAGCTGGTCCGCCTCTTCACCGACGGCAGGCTTCGCCTCGCTGCGGGGCCGCAGCAACTGCCAGAGCGTGTTCAGAAACACCCAGGCAGCAACCAGCCCCACCCCGGTGAAGACCAAGGCAAAGGGCAGGCGGAAGGCCAGCATCGGCCAGCGCAGGCTGGGGTCGATGAGCGACTGCGCGGGGCGCTTTGGATCGACCCGCACGGTGATGGATTCACCCCGCGCCTGGGCCGCCTGCAGCTTGCTGTGCCAGCGTTCGTGCCAGTCGCCCAGGTTGTCGGCGCCGCCGGTCGGGTCCAGCCCCACCCGCGTGCCCTCGTAGGCCGTGCCTGCAAACTCGTACCGGTAGCGGGCATGCACCTGCCAGGTGATGCTGTCGCTGCCCGTATGCTGCTGCAGCTGCGTGCTCAGCACCTGCGCCGGCACGGGCTGCCAGCCCTGCACGGCGAGGGCATCGCGCAAGGTCTTGGCCAGCGGCTGCAGCCCCAACCCGTACCCCACCGCCCCGAACGCAACCGCAAACACCGCGCTGAACACCAGCGCCGTGACCAGACCCACGGGGTGCATGGCCTTGCGGGACCCCTCTCTCGCCATGGATGTGCCTCCATTTCTTCGTGTTGTGGTTGTGCGCGGAGCTTATCGGGCCCGGCATGACAGTTTGGTGACATGCACATGCCGGATGCGTCGCCATTTTGAAACATAATCAGCCGCTGGCGCTTTACCCATCAGCGCCAGTAGCTATCAAAAGTGAAGCGCCCGGACGCCACCGGCCCCGCGTGATGCCCATGGCGAGCGGGCATAAAAAAGCGGTCCCTCACAGGAACCGCTTTTTTATGCAAGGGGGCAGAGACACCCTACCCCGTCATGCGCGCAACGCTCAAGCCGCCACGCCGTCCGCCACTTCCTTGAACTCGGCGATCTGGTCGAAGTTCATGTACTTGTAGATCTTGTCGCCGTTCTGGTTGATGACGCCGATGTCGGCCAGGTACTCTTCCTTGGTGGGGATGCGGCCCAGCTTGGAGCAGATGGCCGACAGCTCGGCCGAGCCCAGGTACACGTTGGTGTTCTTGCCCAGGCGGTTGGGGAAGTTGCGCGTGCTGGTGGACATCACGGTGGCGCCTTCCTTCACCTGCGCCTGGTTGCCCATGCACAGCGAGCAGCCGGGCATTTCCATGCGCGCACCGGCCGAGCCGAACACGCCGTAGTGGCCTTCTTCCGTCAGCTGCTGGGCGTCCATCTTGGTGGGCGGCGCCATCCACAGCTTGACTGGAATGTCCTTCTTGCCTTCGAGCAGCTTCGACGCTGCACGGAAGTGACCGATGTTGGTCATGCACGAGCCGATAAACACCTCGTCGATGGCCGCGCCAGCCACGTCCGACAGCGTCTTGGCGTCGTCAGGATCGTTGGGGCAGCAGACGATGGGTTCGGTGATCTCGGCCAGGTCGATCTCGATCACGGCGGCGTATTCGGCGTCTTCGTCAGGCTGCAGCAGCTGGGGGTTGGCCAGCCAGGCCTCCATGGCCTTGATGCGGCGGCCGATGGTGCGTGCGTCGGCGTAGCCCTGGGCGATCATGTTCTTGAGCAGCACGATGTTCGAGTTGATGTACTCGATCACAGGCTCCTTGTTCAGGCGCACCGTGCAGCCGGCGGCAGAGCGCTCAGCCGACGCGTCGGACAGCTCGAACGCTTGCTCGACCTTCATGTCCGGCAGGCCTTCGATTTCGAGGATGCGGCCCGAGAAGATGTTCTTCTTGCCCTGCTTGGCCACGGTGAGCAGGCCCTGCTTGATGGCGTACAGCGGAATGGCATGCACCAGGTCACGCAGCGTGACGCCGGGCTGCATCTGGCCCTTGAAGCGCACCAGCACCGATTCAGGCATGTCCAGCGGCATCACGCCCGTGGCAGCAGCAAAAGCCACCAGGCCGGAGCCAGCGGGGAAGCTGATGCCGATGGGGAAACGCGTGTGCGAGTCGCCGCCAGTGCCCACGGTGTCGGGCAGCAGCATGCGGTTGAGCCAGCTGTGGATGATGCCGTCACCGGGCTTGAGCGAAATGCCGCCGCGCGTGCTGATGAAGTCGGGCAGCTCGTGGTGCATCTTCACGTCCACGGGCTTGGGGTAAGCGGCCGTGTGGCAAAAGGACTGCATCACCAGGTCGGAGCTGAAGCCCAGGCAGGCCAGGTCCTTCAGTTCGTCGCGGGTCATGGGGCCGGTGGTGTCTTGCGAGCCGACCGAGGTCATGCGGGGTTCGCAGTACGTGCCGGGCACCACGCCCTGGCCTTCGGGCAGGCCGCAGGCGCGGCCGACCATCTTCTGCGCCAGCGTGAAGCCCTTGCCGGTGGCGGCGGGCACCTGAGGCAGGCGGAACAGCGTGGAGGGTGGCAGACCCAGGGCCTCGCGCGCCTTGGCGGTCAGGCCGCGGCCGATGATAAGCGGAATGCGGCCGCCGGCACGCACTTCGTCAAACAGCACGTCGCTCTTGACCTCGAACTCGGCGATCACGTTGCCGTCCTTCAGCGCCTTGCCCGCGTAAGGCAGCAGTTCGATCTCGTCGCCCATGTGCATCTGGCTCACGTCCAGCTCGATCGGCAGCGCGCCCGCGTCTTCCATGGTGTTGTAGAAGATGGGGGCAATCTTGCCGCCCAGGCACACGCCGCCAAAGCGCTTGTTGGGCACGTACGGAATGTCTTCGCCGGTGAACCACAGCACGCTGTTGGTGGCCGACTTGCGGCTGGAGCCCGTGCCGACCACATCGCCGACGTAGGCCACCAGGTTACCCTTGGCACGCAGGTCTTCGATGAACTTCACCGGGCCGCGCTTTCCGTCTTCTTCTGGCGTGATGCCGTCGCGCTTGTTCTTGAGCATGGCCAGGGCATGCAGCGGGATGTCGGGGCGGCTCCAGGCGTCTGGCGCTGGCGACAGGTCATCGGTGTTGGTTTCGCCGGTGACCTTGAGCACGGTGAGCTTAATGCTCTGGGGCACTTCGGGGCGGCTGGTGAACCACTCGGCGTCGGCCCAGCTTTGCAGCACAGACTTGGCAAAGGTGTTGCCCTTGTCGGCCTTTTCCTTGACGTCATGGAATTGGTCGAACATGAGCAGCGTCTTCTTGAGCGCTTCGGCTGCAACCGAGGCCACGGCCGCATCGTCCAGCAGGTCGATCAGCGGGGTGAGGTTGTAACCGCCCAGCATGGTGCCCAGCAGTTGCGTAGCTTTTTCGCGGCCGATCAGCGTGCACACCTCGGTGCCGTGGGCCACGGCAGCCAGGTAGCTGGCCTTGACCTTGGCGGCGTCGTCCACGCCGGCGGGCACGCGGTGCGTGATCAGGTCCACCAGGGTGGCCTCTTCGCCAGCGGGCGGGTTCTTCAGCAGCTCGATCAGCTCGCCGGTCTGCTTGGCCGTCAAAGGCAGGGGGGGGATGCCCAGCGCGGCGCGCTCGGCCACATGGTCACGGTAGGCTTTCAACATCATTTTTCTCCGGTTGCGTTCTAAAGTGGGGCGGCGTGCGCGGTAGCACCGGCACACGCAAACATTTATTTGTTCTTTACTGGATGAGTGCGGTGGCTTGGCGGCGGCTTACTTCAGCGGCTCCAGCACGCTCACGGGCGGGTTCTTCTTGATGGCTTCGGCCACCACCAGCTGCTGCGGACTCATGCACTCGTCTGCCAGACGCTGGCCCAGTTTCTGGTTCATGAGCATGGACTTGTTGGCAATCTGCAGCCAAACCGCACCGCCCTTCTGGTCTTCCAGGCGCACCGTGCCAGTGGTGGTGGCGACCGGAGCCATGTGGTACTTGAAGCCCTTGCCTTCCACATGGAAGAGGCCCGGCGTGGCGGCATCGGCCGTCACGGTCACGAAGGCGCCCAGCTCGCACGGAATGCGGCCCACGTGCACACGCTCGGCAATCGCCAGCTCTTCAGGCGACAGGGCCGCCTCAGCGGCGATGATGCCGGTGGCCACCTGGTTGGCAGCGCTTTTGAGCTGCGTGCGGCTGCTGGTGGCATCTGCCGCCTTGGCGGTGTCACCCTTCTTGGCGGAGGCCTGCGCGGGCTTGGCATCCGACTTGGCGGCGGGCTTGGCGGCAGGCTTTGCAGCCGTCTTGGCAGGCGCCTTGGCGTCGGTCTTGGCCGCGGGTTGCGCAGGGGTTTGCGCCATGGCGAGGGCCGGGGCCAGCAGCATCAGGGCAGAGGCGATCAGGGATTTCATGGGAGAAGGGTCCTGCGGGTTGGAAAAGGTCGGGATCACAAGGTGGATGAAGCCGACGCGTCAAACCAATGACGCACGGCCGAAGGAATGGTGCGCCCGGTGCTGTGGGCGCGCTCCAGCAACTGCCAGTAGTAGCGGTAGCTGGCGCGGTCATGCAACTTGCCTTCAAAACTGATCGGAGCCCAATCAGCATCTGCGGCAGCAGCTATTATTTTTGAAGCGACCTCGATATCCCCCTGCAGTGGCGCGAACGCCTGCAGGATGGGACGGATCTGCGCAGGGTGGATGCTCCACATGCGGGCGTAGCCCAGCTCCTGCGAAGCCTGCGTGGCGGCTGACTGCAGTGCGGCCGCATCGGAAAACTCGGTGACCACGCAGTGCGACGGCACCTTGCCGTGTGCATGGCAAGCGGCGGCAATCTCCAGCTTTGCACGCACCACCAGGGGGTGCTCGAACTGGCCACGCGAGCCCATGGCCGAGGCCGGAATTGCGCCGCCGTGGGCCGACACAAAGTCCATGAGCCCGAAGCTCAGGCTCTGCACGCGGGGGTGGGCGGCAATCTCGAAAGCCCGGTGCACTGCGGCCGGGGACTCGATCAGCACATGCAGCGGCAGATGGCGCGCGGACGCGGCGATCAAGGCCTTCTCGGCGCGCAGCACGTCGTCCACCGACTCGACCTTGGGGACCATGATGTGTGTGAGGCGGTGGCCCGCTTCACCGGCAATGGTGGCCATGTCGTTGGCGAACGCAGGGTGGTCCACTGTGTGCACGCGGGCGGCCACGCGGGCGCCTTCGGGCGCATTGCGCGCCAGGCTGGCCACCAGTTCGGCGTGTTCGCGCTCCTGGCCCACGGGGGCGCCGTCTTCGCAGTCCAGCGTCACGTCGAACACGCAGTGGCCAAGCTCGGCTGTCATCTCGGCCTGCAACTCCAGGCTCTTGCGCATGCGCGCACCCACTCCGCTGTAGTGGTCGCACACGGGCAGCCGCGTGGCGGCCGCCTGGGCGCCGAGCAGCACGCTGGCCGGATGCGCGGTAGAGGCCACGGTCGAGGTCATGACGGGCGGCGCTGCGCAACGATGAACATGCGCGGAAAAGCCAGCAAGCGGCTGCCGTCTGCGCGCTCGGGGTAGGCGTCGCTGATGCGGCGCTCGTACTCGGCCAGGAAGCTCTCACGCAGCGCGTCGGTGAGCGGATCCAGAAACGGGCGCAGACCGGTGCTGCGCAGCCAGTCCACGATGGCGCGGGCAGAGGGCATCACATGCTGGTAGATGGTGTGCCACACATCCACCTGCGCGGCGTGCGGGGCCAGCATGTCGTAGTACCCGGCGATGGGGGCGAGATCGGTGCGCACGCTGTCGGCGTCTCCGATGGGTTCGCGCCAGGGTGCGTCGGCCGCCACCGCGCGCATCAGGCGGTGAGATGGTTCCTGCCGGTTGTCGGGCATCTGGATGGCCAGCACCCCGCCAGGGGCGAGCAGACTGAACAACCGGGGAACCAGGGTGTCATGCCCCGCCACCCACTGCAGGGCGGCGTTGGCGTAAATCAAATGGGGCGCCACAGTGGGCGCCCAGGTGGCGATGTCGCCGTGTTCGAACGTCACGCCGGGCAGGCGCTCGCGCGCGCTGGCCAGCATGGCGGCTGAGTTGTCTACGCCGGTCACGCGCGCCTCTGGAAAGCGCCGCACCAGCAGCTCGGTGGAATTGCCCGGGCCGCAGCCCAGGTCCACCACGTGGGCGCCGGGGCCTGCCTGACCCAGCCGCACGCGGGCGAGCAACTCCTCGGCTGGGCGCGTGCGCTCTTCCTCAAAGCGGCGGTAGAGCGCAGGGTTCCAGTCGAGCATGGACAACAACAGCCTGGCTGCAAATTACAGCAGGTGCTTGACGCCTTCTTGCTCGCCTTGCAGTTCGGCCAGCGTGGTGTTGATGCGCTCTTGCGAGAACGCGTCGATCTCCAGACCTTCCACGATCTTGTACTCGCCGTTTTCGCAAGTGACGGGGAAGCCGAACATCACATCCTTGGGGATGCCGTACTGGCCGTCCGAAGGAACACCCATGGTGACCCACTTGCCGTTGGTGCCCAGCGCCCAGTCGCGCATGTGGTCAATGGCGGCATTGGCTGCCGACGCTGCGGACGACAGGCCGCGTGCCTCGATGATGGCCGCGCCGCGCTTGCCCACGGTGGGCAGGAAGGTGTTGGCGTTCCATTCCTGGTCGTTGATCATCTTGGCCACGCTTTCACCGTTAATGGTGGCAAAGCGATAGTCAGCGTACATCGTGGGCGAGTGGTTGCCCCACACGGTCAGCTTTTCGATGTCTGCCACGGCCTTGCCGGTCTTGGCAGCGATCTGGCTGGCAGCGCGGTTGTGGTCCAGGCGCAGCATGGCGGTGAAGTTCTTGCGCGGCAGGTCAGGGGCCGACTTCATGGCGATGTAGGCGTTGGTGTTGGCGGGGTTGCCCACCACCAGCACCTTCACATCGCGGCTGGCAACGGCGTTCAGGGCCTTGCCCTGAGCGGTGAAGATGGCGCCATTCACGGCCAGCAGCTCGGCACGCTCCATGCCGGGGCCGCGGGGGCGGGAGCCGACCAGCAGCGCGTAATCGGCGTCCTTGAATGCGGTCATGGGGTCGCTGTGGGCGGTCATCTCAACGAGCAGCGGGAATGCGCAGTCGTCCAGTTCCATCATCACGCCCTTGAGCGCCTTTTGCGGGCCTTCCACGGGCACTTCGAGCAGCTGCAGGATGACGGGCTGGTCCTTGCCCAGCATTTCGCCGGAGGCGATGCGGAACAGCAGGGCGTAACCAATTTGGCCAGCGGCGCCGGTGACGGCCACGCGAACAGGCTTCTTGCTCATGGTGAAAACTCCAGGGAAGTGAAAAACAGATGGGTGATGCAACGCAAGCACCAGCGTCTGTTACCAGCAGCCCGTGCCCTGCAAAACAGCCGGAGAGTGTACCGCCGATTGGATCACTCGGTCAATTTGTCTTATGTCTTATATAAGATATGATTGGACGCAGTTTTGTCATCCGATTGCCATACGGCGGCGCCCTGCCACAGCATCGCTTCACACCCGCAGATTGCCCCACCGCCCTTCGCCATGTCGTCCGTTCCGTTTGCCGCCGACCCCTCCGCCACGCCCGCTGGCGGTGCAGGCGCCGCCACGCCGGCATTCAGCCCGCTGTACCAGCAGATCAAGGGCCTGATCTTGCAGAGCCTCCAGCAGGGCGAGTGGAAGCCGGGCGAAGCCATCCCCAGCGAGATGGAGTTGGCGGCCCGCTTCCGCGTGAGCCAAGGCACCGTGCGCAAGGCCATCGACGAGTTGGCCGCAGAAAACCTGGTGATGCGCCGCCAGGGCAAAGGCACGTTTGTGGCCACCCACGCCGAGCAGCATGTGCAATACCGTTTTCTGAAGCTGCTGCCTGACACCGGCGACGCCCGCGTGGAGGGTCCCGCCCAGCGTCACGTGATCGAATGCCGGCGGGTGCGTGCCAGCGCCGACGTGGCGCGCGCCCTGGCCCTGCGCAGCGCCGACGCTGTGATGCAGGCCAAACGGATTCTCTCGTTTGGCGGCGTGCCCACCATTCTGGAAGACATCTGGCTGCCAGGCCATGCCTTCAAAGGCCTGACGGCCGAGCAGTTGGCCAACTACCAGGGCCCCACATACGCCATGTTCGAGATCGACTTTGGCGTGCGCATGGTCCGCGCCGAGGAAAAGATCCGCGCTGTGCTGCCCGACGAGGAACAGGCGCGGCTGCTGAAGATCACCCCCACCACGCCGCTGCTGAGCGTGGAGCGCGTGGCTTTCACCTACAACGACGTTCCCATGGAGTTACGTCGCGGGCTGTACCTTACGGACACCCACCACTACCGTAACGAGCTGAGCTGACACGACCCTGGCACCTGAGCGGAACTGTCGATATTTGACGACCGAAGACAACCGACTTGTTGCGTTGCAATAGAATTTTGCGTTCTTTGAATCTCCAAATTACAAAGCAGTTACATCCACGAAAGCAATCAACATGACCGAGCTCGCCAAAAAACGGCCTGAATTCCGCAACATCAATGCCTTCACGGACCTGACCACCTACCGCCTCCCCCCTGCCGGGTGGGTGTCGATCCTGCACCGCGTGAGCGGGCTGATCATGTTCCTTCTGCTGCCTTTCATCATCTGGATGTTCGACACCTCCGTGTCGTCCGAAATCTCGTTCGCCAAATTTGCTGCTGCCTTCAACGTCGGATTGGGCTTTGTGCCCGGCTGGTTCATGAAGCTGGTGGCGCTGGCCCTGATCTGGGCGTATTTGCACCACTTCATCGCCGGCTTGCGCCACCTGTGGATGGATGTAAGCCACAGCGCGGTGACCAAGGAATTTGGCAAGAGCTCGGCCATCGTGGTGCTGGCCGTCAGCATTGGCCTGACCCTGGTGCTGGGCGCCAAGCTCTTCGGCCTGTACTGATTTGCTGACGTCCTGAACCCACCCCCAAAAACGATAAACCGCAGAGGCTGCATGGCGGCGGCTGCGGACGATTGAAGAGGAAAACACCCCATGTCCGTCAATTACGGTTCCAAGCGCGTTGTCGTCGGCGCCCACTATGGCCTGCGCGACTGGCTCAGCCAGCGCGTCACCGCAGGCCTGATGGCCCTGTTTACCCTGGCCGTCCTGGCCCAGGTCATCTTTACCAAAGGCCCCATCGGTTACGACCTGTGGGCTGGCATCTTTGCTGCTCAGTGGATGAAGGTGCTCACCTTCTCCGTCATCGTTGCCCTGGCGTGGCACGTGTGGGTGGGCATGCGCGACATCTTCATGGACTACATCAAGCCCGTGGGCGTCCGCCTGCTGCTGCAGGTGTTCACCATCGTCTGGCTGGTCGGCTGTGCCGGCTGGGGCATCCAGGTTCTGTGGCGTCTCTGATTGATCCCCCGCGACTGAAGGCATAAAACAATGAGCTACACCAACGCAAACATCACCAAGCGCAAGTTCGACGTCATCATCGTCGGCGCCGGCGGTTCCGGCATGCGCGCATCGTTGCAACTCGCTCGCGCGGGTCTGAACGTTGCGGTGCTTTCCAAAGTGTTTCCCACCCGCTCACACACGGTGGCGGCGCAGGGCGGCATCGGCGCCTCGCTGGGCAACATGTCCGAGGACAACTGGCACTACCACTTCTACGACACCATCAAGGGCTCGGACTGGCTCGGTGACCAGGACGCTATCGAGTTCATGTGCCGCGAAGCGCCCAAGGTCGTGTACGACCTGGAACACATGGGCATGCCGTTTGACCGCAACGCCGATGGCACGATCTACCAGCGCCCCTTCGGTGGCCACACGGCCAACTATGGCGAAAAACCGGTGCAACGCGCCTGCGCGGCCGCGGACCGTACAGGCCATGCCATGCTGCACACGCTGTACCAGCAGAACGTCAAGGCCCGCACCAACTTCTTCGTGGAGTGGATGGCCCTGGACCTGATCCGCGACGCCGACGGCGACGTGGTGGGCGTGACGGCGCTGGAAATGGAAACCGGCGACCTGCACATCCTCGAAGCCAAGACCACGCTGCTGGCCACCGGTGGCGCAGGCCGCATCTTTGCCGCCTCGACCAACGCCTTCATCAACACCGGTGACGGCCTGGGCATGGCAGCGCGCGCGGGCATTCCACTGGAAGACATGGAGTTCTGGCAGTTCCACCCCACCGGCGTGGCCGGCGCGGGCGTGCTGCTGACCGAAGGTTGCCGCGGTGAAGGCGCGATTCTGCTCAACAGCAACGGCGAACGCTTCATGGAGCGCTATGCGCCCACGCTGAAGGACCTGGCCCCGCGCGACTTCGTGTCCCGCTCGATGGACCAGGAAATCAAGGAAGGCCGTGGCTGTGGCCCCAACAAGGACTACGTGCTGCTCAAGCTCGACCACCTGGGCGCCGACACCATCCACAAGCGTCTGCCTTCGGTGTACGAAATCGGCGTCAACTTCGCCAACGTCGACATCACCAAGGAACCGATCCCTGTGGTGCCCACCATCCACTACCAGATGGGTGGCATCCCCACCAACATTAACGGCCAGGTCGTGGTGCAGCAAGGCGGCAACGACAACCTGGTGGTCAACGGCCTGTACGCAGTGGGCGAATGCTCTTGCGTCAGCGTGCACGGCGCCAACCGCCTGGGCACCAACTCGCTGCTGGACTTGCTGGTGTTTGGCCGCGCGGCGGGCAACCACATCGTCGAGTTCAACGACAAAAACAAGAACCACAAGCCCCTGCCCAAGGACGCGGCCGACCGCACCCTTGAGCGCCTCAACCGCCTGCAAGGCGCCAGCAGCGGCGAATACGCGCAGGACGTGGCCAACGACATCCGCGCCAGCATGCAACTGCACGCCGGCGTGTTCCGCACGCAAGCGAGCATGGACGAAGGCGTCAAGAAGATCGCCGAGCTGCGCAACCGCGTGAACAGCGTGGGCCTGAAGGACCACTCCAAGGTGTTCAACACCGCGCGCATCGAAGCGCTGGAAGTCGAGAACCTGATCGAAGCCGCGCAAGCCACCATGGTGTCTGCCGCTGCCCGCAAGGAATGCCGTGGCGCCCACACCGTGAGCGACTACGAGCGCCCCGCAGACGACCCCGTGGCGCCACTGGGCCGCGACGATGCCAACTGGATGAAGCACACCCTGTGGCACAGCGAGAGCAACAGCCTGACCTACAAGCCCGTCAAACTCAAACCCCTGACCGTGGACTCAGTTCCGCCCAAGGTTCGCACGTTCTAAACGGATACAGGAGCACCCCACCATGGCAAAACGCACCTTCCAAATCTACCGCTACGATCCTGACAAGGACGCCAAGCCCTACATGCAGACCGTCGAAGTGGAACTCGACGGCAGCGAACGTATGCTGCTGGACGCACTGATGAAGCTCAAGGCGCAAGACCCTACCCTGTCGTTCCGCCGCTCCTGCCGCGAAGGTGTTTGTGGCTCGGACGCCATGAACATCAACGGCAAGAACGGTCTGGCCTGCCTGACCAACATGAACACGCTGCCCGGCACCGTGGTCCTGAAGCCCCTGCCCGGCCTGCCGGTCATCCGCGACCTGATCGTGGACATGACGCAGTTCTTCAAGCAGTACAACTCGATCAAGCCCTACCTCATCAACGACAACGTGCCGCCCGAAACGGAGCGCCTGCAGTCGCCTGAGGAGCGCGAAGAACTCAACGGCCTGTACGAGTGCATTCTGTGCGCCAGCTGCTCCACCAGCTGCCCCAGCTTCTGGTGGAACCCCGACAAGTTCGTGGGCCCCGCTGGCCTGCTGCAGGCCTACCGGTTCATCGCCGACAGCCGGGATGAAGCGACTTCCCAGCGCCTGGACAACCTCGAAGACCCGTACCGCCTGTTCCGCTGCCACACCATCATGAACTGCGTGGACGTGTGCCCCAAGGGCCTGAACCCCACGATGGCCATCGGCAAGATCAAGGAACTGATGGTGCGCCGCGCCATCTGACCTGCCACGGGACCACCATGGGCGAAGCAATCGCAACCCCCGCACCTGCCGCAGCGTCCCCGCTGCTGTCGGAACGCGAACTCAGCAAGCTGCACTGGCGCTGCCGGCGCGGCCTGCTGGAGAACGATCTGTTCATCGAACGGTTCTTCGCCCGTTTCGAGCCCGAGCTCAACCAGCGCCACGCCCAGGGCCTTGCGGCCCTGATGGATCTGTCAGACAACGATCTTCTGGACCTGCTGCTTCGGCGCAAGGAACCCCAGGAGGCCCTGGATGTGCCCGAGGTGCATGAAGTGCTCGGCATGCTGCGGCAAAGTGGCGGCACCCCCGTGCTGGCGGCCTGAAGAGCGGGTTCTCTCGCTCGGCAAAGCCCTCAGCCCCTCAAGACCGGATGATCATCGGCAAACCAAAGGAAAGTAACAATGAAGCTAGCTGACAACAAAGCCACCCTGTCCTTCAGCAATGGCAGCCCCAGCGTGGACCTGCCGGTCTACCAGGGCAGCATTGGCCCGGACGTCATCGACATCCGGAAGCTGTACGCGCAGACGGGCATGTTCACCTATGACCCCGGCTTCCTGTCAACGGCAGCCACCCAGTCCGCCATCACCTACATCGATGGCGACAAGGGCGAGTTGCTGTACCGCGGCTATCCCATTGAGCAGTTGGCTGAAAACTGCGACTTCCTGGAAACCTGCCACCTGCTGCTGTACGGCGATCTGCCGAACGTGGCGCAAAAGGCCGACTTCACCAGCCGCGTGACCAACCACACCATGGTCAACGAGCAGATGCAGTTCTTCCTGCGTGGCTTCCGCCGCGACGCTCACCCCATGGCTGTGCTGACCGGCCTGGTGGGCGCCCTGTCGGCCTTCTACCACGACAGCACGGACATCAACAATCCGCAGCACCGCGAGATCGCCGCGATCCGCCTGATCGCCAAGATGCCCACCCTGGTCGCCATGGCCTACAAGTACGGCATGGGCCAGCCCTACATGTACCCGCAGAACAACCTGTCCTACGCAGGCAACTTCCTGCGCATGATGTTCGGCACGCCCTGCGAAGAGTACAAGGTCAACCCCGTGCTGGAACGCGCGCTGGACCGCATCTTCATCCTGCATGCAGACCACGAGCAGAACGCCTCGACCTCCACCGTGCGCCTGTGCGGCTCGTCGGGCACCAACCCTTTCGCTGCCATCGCTGCGGGCGTGGCCTGCCTCTGGGGCCCCGCCCACGGTGGCGCCAACGAAGCAGCTCTCAACATGCTGTACGACATCCAGGCCCAAGGCGGCGTGGAAAAGATCGGCGACTTCATCAAGCAGGTCAAGGACAAGAACTCCGGCGTCAAGCTCATGGGCTTTGGCCACCGCGTGTACAAGAACTACGACCCCCGCGCCAAGCTCATGCAGGAAACCTGCAATGAAGTGCTGGCCGAGCTGGGCCTGGAAAACGACCCGCTGTTCAAGCTGGCCAAGGAACTGGAAAAGATCGCCCTGGAAGACGACTACTTCGTGCAGCGCAAGCTCTACCCGAACGTGGACTTCTACTCCGGCATCGTGCAGCGCGCCATCGGCATTCCCGTGAACCTGTTCACCGGCATCTTCAGCCTGGCCCGCACCGTCGGCTGGATCGCCCAGCTGAACGAAATGATCGGCGACCCCGAGTACAAGATCGGCCGCCCCCGCCAGCTGTTCACCGGCTCCGTGCGCCGCGACGTGCCCCCACTGGCCAGCCGCTGATCGCTGGCACGGCGCCCAGCGCGCCGTCCGCCCCTCCCCAAGCCCGCAGGCCTTGTGCCTGCGGGCTTTTTTCATGGGCGCCCCACGCAGGCCAAGCCCTGCTGGATGCACATACTCCCCCCTAGTTAAAAGGCTTTTTAACGGCCTACCGCTCGACCAGCATGGGGCTATCTTTTATACTGCCACCCAGTACACAGGCGGCACCCGCGCCCCACACCCGCAGCCCATGCCCCACACCCCCGAAGACAAGCAACGCGCCATCACCCGCCTGCGCCGCATCAAGGGCCAGGCCGAGGCGCTGGAGCGCGCCGTGGAGGCGGGCAGCGACTGCGCCCCCATCCTGCAGCAGCTGGCCGCCATGCGCGGCGCCGTGCACGGGCTGATGGCCGACCTGCTCGACAGCCATGTGCGCGAGACGCTGGCCGAGAAACCCGCGCCATCCCAGGCAGCGATCGACGAAACCCTGGCCCTGCTCCGGTCGTACCTCAAATAGACAGACCGCCCACCCCCATTCACCCGATTGACCGAAAGGACCACCCCATGAAATCCCGTGCCGCCGTTGCCTTCAAAGCCGGAGAACCCCTGCAGATCGTCGAGATCGACGTGGCCCCGCCCAAGAAGGGCGAAGTGCTCATCCGCATCACCGACACCGGCGTGTGCCACACCGACGCCTTCACCCTGAGTGGTGACGACCCCGAAGGCCTGTTCCCCGTGGTGCTGGGCCATGAAGGCGCGGGCATCGTGGTGGAAGTGGGCGAAGGCGTGACGAGCGTGAAGCCCGGCGACCATGTGATCCCGCTCTACACCGCCGAATGCGGCGAATGCCTGTTCTGCAAGAGCGGCAAGACCAACCTGTGCGTGAGCGTGCGCGCCACGCAGGGCAAGGGCGTGATGCCCGACGGCACCACGCGCTTCAGCTACAACGGCCAGCCGATTTACCACTACATGGGCTGCAGCACCTTCAGCGAATACACCGTGGTGGCGGAGGTCTCGCTGGCCAAGGTCAACCCTAACGCCAACCCCGAGCAAGTCTGCCTGCTGGGCTGCGGCGTGACCACGGGCCTGGGCGCCGTGAAGAACACCGCCAAGGTGCAAGAGGGCGACACGGTGGCTGTGTTCGGCCTGGGTGGCATTGGCCTGGCGGTGATCCAGGGCGCCAAGCTGGCCAAGGCCGGGCGCATCATTGCCATCGACACCAACCCCTCCAAGTTCGACCTGGCCCGCACCTTTGGCGCGACCGACTGCGTCAACCCCAAGGACTTCGACAAGCCGATCCAGCAGGTCATCGTGGAGATGACGACCTGGGGCGTGGACCACAGCTTTGAGTGCATTGGAAACGTCAACGTGATGCGCGCCGCACTCGAATGCGCGCACCGCGGCTGGGGCCAGTCGGTCATCATCGGCGTGGCAGGCGCGGGGCAGGAGATCAGTACCCGCCCCTTCCAGCTCGTCACCGGCCGCAAGTGGATGGGCACGGCGTTTGGCGGCGTCAAGGGCCGCAGCGAGCTGCCCGGCATGGTCGAAGACGCGATGGCGGGCAAGATCCAACTCGCGCCGTTTGTCACGCACACCATGGGCCTGAAGGACATCAACGAAGCGTTTGATTTGATGCACGAAGGCAAGTCGATCCGCTCGGTCGTCAAGTACGCGGCCTGACACTGCTGCAACGCCACTATCAAATCCATAGCTGCCAGCGCTTGTCAATCAATGAAATCAAGAAGATAAGACTTGCAACCATTGAACAGCAAGCGCTAGCAGCTATACAAAACAGAGCAAACCACCACCATGTCCCCACCCTTTGAACTCCTGGGCAGCCACAGCTGCTTTGGCGGCGAGCAGCGCTTTTACCGGCACGACTCCGCAGCCATCGGCCTGCCGATGAAGTTTGCGGTGTACCTGCCCCCGCAGGCCATCCAAGGCCCCGTGCCCGCCGTGCTGTACCTGGCGGGGCTGACCTGCAACGAGGAAACCTTTGCCATCAAGGCCGGCGCGCAGCGTGTAGCGGCCGAGCTGGGCCTGGCCGTGATCGCGCCCGACACCAGCCCCCGCGGCGAAGCGGCAGAGTCGCTGCCAGGTGCCACCGACAGCTGGGACTTCGGCATTGGGGCGGGCTTTTACCTGGACGCGACGCAGGAGCCCTGGCGCACCCACTGGCGCATGGAAAGCTACTTGATGAACGACCTGCTGCCCCAGGTGGCCGAGCAGCTACCCGTCGACGGAAAGCGCTTGGGAATCTTCGGCCACAGCATGGGCGGCCACGGCGCGCTGACGCTGGCCCTGCGCCACCCGGGCCGGTTCCGCAGCGTGTCGGCCTTTGCGCCCCTCTGCGCGCCGATGCAGTGCCCCTGGGGCACCAAGGCGTTCAGCGGCTACCTGGGCGACGACACCACCATTTGGCTGGAGCACGACGCCACCGTGCTCATGCAGCACCAGCCCATTGCCCCGTACCCGGGCGTCATCCTCATCGACCAGGGACTGGCCGACAAATTCCTGGCAGACCAGCTGCACCCCCAGTTGCTGGAAGCCGCCTGCGCCGCCATCGGACAGCCGCTCACGCTGCGCCGCCATGCGGGATATGACCACGGCTACTACTTTGTGCAGAGCTTCATGGCCGACCACCTGCGGCACCACGCGCAGCAGCTCCTGGCGCTGCCCTCCTCCGCAGAGGCTCCCGCACGTTAATGCGCCCTTAAGGCTGGGGCGCCACAGTGCGCGCCATGTCTCTGATCCTGCAGCGCCTGCTGCACCCCCACCTGGCTGCAGGCGCCGCGCGGCAAGCCTCGTCCACGACCTCGCAACCCGCGCCACTGCACCCCGTGTGGGTGGTGGTGCTCATCAGCACCTGGCTGGCCACGGCCTGCAACGTGCCTCTGTGGCGCGAGGTGGCCCAGCTGCCGGGCCAGGGCAGCCTGCGCGGCTGGGGGTTTGCCGTTGCGTTCGCCATCATCGTGGCCGCCGGCAATGCCGCCCTGCTGAGCCTCCTGGCCTGGCGCTGGACGCTCAAGCCCGCCGCAGCACTGATGGTGGTGATGGCCGCCTTTGGTGCCTATTTCATGCTCGCCTACGGCATTGCCATCGACGCCAGCATGCTGACCAACGTCCTGCAGACCGATGCCCACGAAACCACCGACCTGCTGAGCTGGCGCATGCTGTTCACCGTGCTGGCCCTCGCCGCGCCCCCGCTGCTGTGGCTGTACCGCACCCCGCTGCAGCGCCTGGGCGCCCTGCGCCACGCGGCCCACAACGCGGCCCTGCTGGGGGGCGCCGTGGCACTGGCCGTACTGTGCCTGCTGCTGGTGTTCCAGGACTTTGCGTCCACCATGCGCAACCACACGCGGCTGCGCTACCTCATCAACCCGCTCAACAGCGTGTACGCCCTGGGCCACATCGCCACCCGGCCATTGCGCATGAACACCACCCAGCTGCTGCCCGTGGGTCGCGACGCCCAGCTTGGCGCCAGCTATGCGGGCCAGGCCAAGTCCCCGCTCTTGGTGCTGGTGCTGGGCGAAACCGGCCGCAGCGGCAACTTCGGCATCAACGGCTATGAGCGCAACACCACACCGCTGCTCGCGGCCCGCACAGACCTCGTCAGCGCCCGCAATGCGTGGTCGTGCGGCACCAGCACCGCAGCATCGGTGCCCTGCATGTTCTCGCACCTGGGCCGCACGGGCTATGAAGCGCGCGCTGCCAACTTTGAAAGCCTCATCGACGTGCTGCACCACGCAGGCCTGGCCGTGCTGTGGGTGGACAACCAGTCCGGCTGCAAAGGCGTGTGCGACCGCATTGGCGAGACCCTCACCAGCGCGCCAAAAAGCCCGACGCCCGACCCTGCCCTGTGCCCCGGCGGCGAGTGCCTGGACCGCGTGATGCTGCAAGACCTGGACACCCGCATCGCAGCCCTGCCCGCGGAACAGCGCCAGCGCGGCACCGTGGTCGTGCTGCACCAGATGGGCAGCCACGGCCCCGCGTACTACAAACGCTCGGCGCCCGACAACAAGAAGTTTGGCCCCGAATGCACATCCACCGCCCTGCAGGAGTGTGAGCGCCAGCAGGTCGTCAACGCGTATGACAACAGCGTCGTGGAGACGGACTTTTTCCTCGACTCAGTGCTTAAGTGGCTCGCAGCGCAGGATAGCAAAGCGCAAACAGCTATGATTTATGTAGCAGACCATGGCGAATCACTGGGCGAGAACAACCTCTACCTGCACGGCCTGCCCTACTCCATTGCGCCCGACGTGCAAAAGCATGTGCCGTGGATCACCTGGCTCTCGCCCGCCATGCAGGCGCGCACCCAGGTCGCCACCGGCTGCCTGCAGCACGAGCTGGCCGAGCGGCGCATCACCCACGACAACTACTTTCACTCGGTACTGGGGTTGATGGATGTGAAGACCGGGGCGTACAGCACGGGGCTGGACATGTTTGCAAGTTGCCGACAGGCGGCCGGGGCAGCCAGAGCGGCGGGCTGACGCGGAGTCGGGCGCGCCCGGGCGCCATGCCCCCACCGCAGCAATGAACCTCTGCGCGCCTCAGGCCGCCCCTGGCAGCAGCAGAATCTTGCCGACGTTGACGCCAGATTCCATGCGACTGTGGGCCTGCGCGGCATCTGCCAACGGGTAGGTGCTGTCAATCACCGGCCGGATCGCACCGGCCGCCAGCGCAGGCAGCCACCGCTCGGCAAAGCGCTGCACCATGGCCTGCTTGACCTCGGGCGCGCGCGACTTCATCACCGTGCCAAAGATCTGCAGATGGCGGTACAGCACGGCGTCCATCGGCAACGTGGCGCCTTGCGCGCCACCCAGCAAGCCCACGGCCACCATGCGCCCGCCCACGGCCAACGACCGCACGTTGCGCTCCAGGTATGGCGCACCAATGAAGTCGATCACCACGTCCACACCTTTGCCGTCCGTTGCCTGCGCCACCACGGCCGCAAAGTCCTCGCTGCGGTAATCAATGAACACATCTGCGCCAAAGCCCAGCACTGCATCGCGCTTGTCACCGCTTGCTGTGCCAAACACCCGTGCGCCCGCCGCTTTCGCCAGTTGCACCGCCGCCGAGCCCACGCCGCCTGCGGCTGCGTGGATCAGCACCGACTCGCCCGCCTGCAGGTTGGCCAGGTGGAACAGCGCCTCGTGTGCAGTCACAAACACCTCTGCCACCGCACCCGCTGCCACCAGGCCCAGGCCGTCCGGCACATGCATGGCCATGCGGTGGTCGATGCGCGACAGCTCGGCGTAGGCCCCGCCGCCCACAATGCCCATCACACGGTCGCCCACGGCAAAGCCGCGCACCAGCGGGCCCACCGCGACCACCGTGCCCGCGATCTCCAGCCCCATGGTGTCCGCATCGCCAAAGTAGGCGCGACCGTAAGCCCCCTTGCGGTGCAACAGATCAGCGCGGTTCACGCCGATGGAGGCGTTGCGCACCAACAGGTCGTGCGGACGCACCTCGGGGGTCGGGACCTCCCGGGCCACCAGCACCTCAGGCCCACCGAAGTCGTCGAACACGATGGCCTGCATGGTGGGTGGTACGGCGGTTTGCACAGTGACGGGATGTTGTTCACTCAAGGCGGTGGGCATGGGTTGCACCTCAAAAATGTCATTCAGGCCTGCAAGGTTACAGCGCCAACGCACAATTCAAACGCAGCAATTTCGCTCTGTAGTGATGCAAAATTGCATCATGCCCATCCGATGAACACCACCATGAACTGGGACGACACCCGCGTCTTTCTCGCGCTGACAAGAGCCCCCTCCTTGCGCGCCGCCGCGCGCAGCCTGGGCATCGACCAGGCCACCGTGGGGCGGCGGCTGAATGCACTGGAGGCCGAGCTGGGCGCCAAGTTGTTCCTGCGTGCCAAAGATGGATACCTGCTCACGCCGGCAGGCGAAACGGCCCTGGCAGCCGCCCGCCGCATGGAAAGCGCAGCCCTCGACCTGCGCACCAAAATCGAAGGCCAGGACGAAAACCCCGGCGGCATCGTGCGCGTCACCAGCACCGACTCCATCGCCATCGACCTGCTGCTGCCCGCCGTCGAGCGCCTGCAGCGGCACTGGCCCCACATCCGTGTGGACCTGGAGGTCTCCACCCAGTTGCTCAGCCTCAGCCGCAGGCAGGTGGACATAGCGTTTCGCAACGTCCGCCCGGAGACGCCCGACCTGGTCGTGCGCCGCGTGGTGTCATGGCCGGTGGGCCTGTTTGCCAGCGCGGCCTATATCGCGCACTTTGGCGAACCCGTGCCCGACGACGAGCTGCGGGGCCACCACCTGGTGGCCTATGGCCCCTACCTGGAGCACAGCCCGTTTCTGACCATGGCCGGTGTGCCAGCCCGCCAGGCCCGCATCGCGATGGCCGTGCGCTCCAGCCTGCTGGTGCGCAAGGCGGTAGCAGCGGGCATTGGCCTGGGTGAAATGCCGGTGTGGATGGGCGAGCGCGAAGGCCTGGTCCGCATCTGGCCCCAACGCCGCCGCGCCACCGATTACGAGGTCTGGCAAGTCATGCACCCCGACCTGCAGCGCACCGCCCGCGTCCGCGCCACGGCAGAGTTTCTGTCGGAGGCATTTGGTCAGGCATAGCGGAAGACGGCATGCTGCTTGGCGCTGCCTTCACAACCCATTCATCAGTCGGTCAGCGGCGGCAATACCTGCTGCGCCATACTCCGGCACCTATTCCACCTGCTTCATTCACCCCCCATGCAACACACCATCCAGCACCAGGAACAAGACGCCAAAGGCGCCTTCACCATCGAGAACGGCGGCCAGCGCCTGGCCGAGATGACCTACAGCCGCACCAACGCCACCATGGTCATCGTGGACCACACCGAAGTGGACCCCGCCCTCAGCGGCCAGGGCGCCGGCCGCGCCCTGCTGGGCGCGCTGGTGCAATGGGCACGCGAAACAGGCACCAAGGTGCTGCCGCTGTGCCCGTTTGCCAAGGCGCAGTTCGACAAGGACCCGGCAATTCGGGATGTGTTGGTGTAGGTCGGGCGTGACGCGCGCTGGCAGCCGGGCCAAAGCCGCTTTCGGTGTGCCGCGGGGAAAGTGATTGCTATTGATTGGATAGCTGCTAGCGCTTTGTGGACAAGCGCTACAGCCAGATATGACTGAATTTTTTGGGTCGAGCTGTGTGTCGAAATAGCGCTTTGCCGAACTGCCGGGTGAGGCGCGCGGCGGCAGAACAACTGCGTAGCAGCGTTTGGTGTTGGCAACTTCGCTCGCTGAAAACCAGCTCAAGCAAGTGCGCTTTACAGGCCCAACAGGATCTTTCCCCGCCCTTCGCGTGCGCGGTCGCGCGTGCAGACGACGCCGGTCACGGCGCCTCCATTTCAAAAGGCGGCACCACCCGGCCATCGATGTCGGTAAAGCCATAAACTTTTGCTAGGTCACCCACACGAAGCACCTGGCCGCTTCGCTCCAGCACTCGGGCATCGCTGGCCAGGGCCACAACCGCACGCCCGAGGTAGCGGGGCGACTCCGTGCGGGCAAGTGCCGGTCGCTCGCGCCAATGGGCCTCGTCGGTTTGGTGACCGGCCAGAACGAACTCGGTGCGCATCCAGCCCGGGGACACCGCCACCGAGGCGACCCCATGAGGCCTCAGCTCCTGTGCCATGCCGAAGGCCAACCGCGTCATTGCGGCTTTGGCGAGGTCGTAGAACAGGTTGCCCTGCATGTAGCGGTCGCGGTCCCAGAACGTCGTGGTCACGATCAGTCCCCGGCCCTGACGCACGAGCATCGGTGCGGCCAGCCTGCTGGAGAGGAGGTGATTGCGAACGCCGCGATCAAACATCGCATCCCAGTGCACCATCGGGCGCTCCCAGAAAGGCGCCTGAAACACGCCATCGAAGGACTCGTGTCCGCCCCAGGCGTTGTTGACGAGGAGATCCAGACGGCCCTGTTCGCGATGCACGCGTTCGAAGAGCGCCTTGACCTGCGCTTCATCCGTGTGATCGCAGGCAACCGCAATGCCCCGGCCGCCCGCGCGTGTCGCCTCTTCGGCTGTCTCGTCGATGCTGCCCGGCACCCGCTCCAGGTTTGACAGCAACGAGATCTGTTCGTAGCCCGGTGCGGCTTCGTCGCGTCGGCTGCGCCCGGTCACGTACACCGTGGCGCCGGCCGCGCCCAGTTCTGTCGCGCAGCCGCGACCAGCGCCACGGCTGGCGCCCGTCACAACGGCAATGCAATTGGTGAGGCTGTTCATCTGCAAGGTGAGGATGGATTCTGGTTGACCGCGACTTTAGGCAGTGTCGCGGTTCGTTGTATTGGAAGAATCCGAAACGACGCGTTGCAGGAACTGTTTCGGCGTCAGGCCGCACAGCGCGCGGAAATCGTTGATGAGATGCGACTGGTCGTAGTACCCAGCGCGCAGTGCAATCTCGGACCATGGCAGCGTCTCGGCCGTCCGCAACAAACGCAGCGTTCCGTGAAGGCGTTGCAGGCGACGCCAGACACTGGGCGCCAGGCCGATGTGCGAGGCGAACAACTGCTGCAGGCGCCGTTCGCTGAGATTCAGCTCGGCGGCCAATGCCCGCACAGAGATATCGCCCCTCGTGGGGCCAAGGCGTCTCGCGGCGTACTCCATCAGCTGGCGCGAGGACTCCAGTGGCCGCTGCATTGCCTGTAGCAACTGCAGCACCCGCTGAACGCGCGTGGGGTCGTCGTTCGCGTCCACCAGTTGCTCGGGTATGTCGCGATGCGCCTTGATGACGATGTCGTCCCATTGCACCGTGAGACCCACCAATTCGCTGGCCGGAACGCCGAACAGTCCCAGTGTTGCCCCGGGATTCAGCGTGATCGAAAGCCCGTGCATGTGGCCATTCATCTTGAGCAAGACTGGGTTGGCCCGCGCCCCGGCGACATGGACGGACGCCGCCCCGCTGTGCAGCACGATGAGCAGACGGGAGGCCCCGTCGGGCAGCACACGCTCTACGACCTCTCGATCAGGGGCGAACCGTTCCTCGTAGGCCGTGACATGGGCCACCGCCGATTGCAGGGTGGCCGGCACGGGAAACTCGGTCAACGTGCTCGCAGGGACGGTGGTCCCAGGCGCACACGACGGGTCTTCTGGCAGTCGGATGTATAGACGTTCTGGCATCTGCAATTCGGCCACCACAACGGGTATAGGGAGTGGGCAGGCGACCGCTCGCAGCAGTCTAGCCGCCGCATTGATGCGTGCAAGATGTCGAATGCGAAGACCAGAACCTGAGCGGCTGCAACGTGGCGCAGACCGCAGGTTTATGAAGCCAAATCAGCCGAGTGCAACCAGCCTCTCACTGCCGATTTCTGCACCTGGTCGCGAAGCGCGGAACGCGAGGTGAAGTGGCCGCCCTCGATACCCTTGCGAACGCGACCGCCACCTTCGACCCGCAGCGAAATGCCCGCCGTAGATGCGCAATCCACGATGATCTACCGAGGCGACGCCCTGATTGCATCGCAAGCTAGTCAGTGTGGCGCTCCGGTTCGAGGTCTTTGTCCAGCAAGCAGTCGATAAATGCGCCCAGCAGTGCTGGCCGATGCTGCCTGTTCGGGTAGTAGAGAAACAGCCCCGGGCGCGAGATCGACCAGTCCGCCAGGACCTGGACCAACCTGCCCTGGGCCAGGTGCTCAGCCACGCCATCCCGTTCAAAGTGGTACGCAATGCCGAGCCCGTGGAGCGCAGCGGCAATGCCAATGTCGGCGTGATTGGTGACGACGGGACCATTCACCGCGACTTCAAGTTTCTGGCCCTTCTTCTCAAACTCCCAACGGTACTGCCTGCCGTCTTTCTGCAGCCGCCAGTTGATGCATGCATGGCTGTGCAAATCGGCGGGGGCCTTGGGCACGCCTCGCTCAGCCAGATAGCCGGGAGACGCGACCGCCACCATGTTCAGGTCTGGCGTGAGGCGGACAGCAATCATGTCCTTCTCAAGCCGACCTCCTACACGGATGCCCGCGTCAAACCGGCCCACAACGATATCGGTCAGAGCGTCGTCAACCACGATGTCGAGCACCACATCGGGGTAGGCCTCATAAAAGCGCGACAGCCTGGGCGCGATGATGGTTCGGGCGGCGATACCCAGCGTGTTGATGCGAAGCGTTCCGGTGGCGTGTCCTGCGGCCTCAGTGGCTTCAGCGACTGCAGCATCCATTTCCCGAAACAGGGGGGCTATGCGCGCATAAAGCAGTTCGCCACTGGCCGAGGGCGCCACGCTTCGGGTCGTGCGATTCAGAAGGCATGTGCCGAGCCGGCCTTCGAGCTGTCGAATGGTCTGGCTGAGCGCAGAGGGTGAGAGGCCCAGGTGTTCTGCCGCGCGGGCAAAGCTGTTGCGCTCGACCACCGCTGCAAATGCTTTCAGCTCAGCAAACTCGAAGCCGCGCATTATGCATTCCTTTCTACACAGCCTATTTCAATTCTAGGCGATTCACTTATTTCTCTGCGACGCGCATTCTTGGGCCTTCATTCACCCGATGGAGCTCTCTGCATGCACCCCTCGACCCTTCCTGAACCGATTGCCGCGTACTTTGCGGCCGAGCACAACCCCGACGCATTGGCGCGTTGCTTCACACCGCAAGCGGTGATGAAGGACGATGGCCACACATACACGGGCGTGGCCGCCATCAAGGCCTTCATGGCCGAGGCATCCGCCAAGTACAGCGCCACAACCGCCCCGTTTGCACTGGACCGTGAGGACGGTGTCCAGGTCGTTCGCGCCAAGGTCACAGGCAACTTCCCTGGGAGCCCGATCAATCTGACCTACCGCTTTCGCCTGGAGCGCGGCCTCATCGCATCGTTGGAGGTGACGGCATGAACTTCGACCTTCACCTGAAAGGGCAGCGTGCCCTGGTTACCGGCGGCACCAAGGGCTTGGGCGCTGCTCTGGTTAAGAGCCTTCAAGAAGTGGGAGTGCAGGTCATGACGACTGCGCGTTCCGCGCCAGACAGGCCACTGGAAGGCGTGACCTACGTCCAGACCGATCTAACGACCGCAGAGGGCGTAAACACGCTGGCGCGCGCGGTGAAGGAACAGTGGGGCTGCGTCGATATCCTGATCAACTCCGTGGGAGGCTCGAACGCGCCACCCGGTGGTTTTTGCGGCACTCGACGACGCCATGTGGCTCAGCGAGCTGAACCTGAACCTGATGCCTGCCGTTCGCCTTGACCGGGCCTTGTTACCGGCCATGCTGGCAAAGGGTGCAGGGGTTGTACTGCACGTGACGTCGATTCAGCGAGTGCTTCCGCTTCCGGAGTCGACCACCGCCTACGCGGCCGCCAAAGGCGCCCTTTCCACCTATAGCAAGTCGTTGTCCAAGGAGGTCACACCCAAAGGGGTGCGCGTATTGCGTGTCTCGCCCGGCTGGATCGAAACCGAGGCTTCCGTGACCTGATCACCTTCCTCGTATCTCCGCGTGCGGCATCTGTGACGGGTTCGGAACACGTGATCGATGGAGGAACGGTTCCCACCGTTTGACATTCGGGTCGGGGCGAAACCTTCAGACCAGGCCCGAAACCGTGAAGCCACGTGCCTCGCAGAGCCAAACATCCGGCACGTGCAGCGGCCTCACGCCTGCGCACAAGTTGGGATAGCGATTGGGAACTGACTCGCTACTCGCTACTCGCTACTGTATTGATAGCTGCTAGCGCTTTACAGATAAGCGCTAACAGCCACTATTGCTTGTTTTTTAATCTATCAGTACGTGGTGGTACCAAGCCGGGAAGCCCTCGCGTTCTAGTCAAACGCGCCCATGCAATCCACACTGCAATCGCCGCTGTAGGCACCCGCCTACCCCACGAATGAGGAAGGTCTTGCAAACCGATATTGCAGCGCACAAGAACATGGTGGCTACCTCGCACCACCATGAACACCGCAGCCCCCCTACCCAGCCCTACCGCCCCACGGGCTGGGGAATCGCCAATCCCCTTTCGGCAGTACGAAACCTTGGGCGCGCATGTGGACGGCACGGGCGCGCGCTTTGCTGTGTGGGCGCCCAACGCGCAGCGGGTGCAGGTGATTGGGAGTTTCAACGACTGGACGGGCCAGGACCTGATCCCCGCAAGCGATGGCTCAGGCCGGTGGAGCACGCGCGTGGAAGGCGCCGGCCATGGCGATCTGTACAAGTACCGAATCAAGGACACCAACGGCCGGTGGACGGAAAAGGCCGACCCGTTTGCCACCCGGCAGGAGCACCCGCCCGGCACGGCGTCGCAAATCTGGCGGCTGGACTATCAATGGCATGACGGCGAGTGGATGGCGTCGCGCGGGCAGCGGCAGGGCCACGGTGCACCGATGGCGATTTATGAAGTGCACCTGGGCTCGTGGCAGCGACAGGAAGACGGGCGATTCCTCAACTACCGCGACCTTGCGCAACGGCTGGTAGCCCACTGCACAGCGCTGGGCTTCACCCATGTGGAGCTGATGCCCATCACCGAACACCCGTTCTACGGCTCCTGGGGCTACCAGACCACCGGGTACTTTGCGCCCACCGCCCGCTATGGCAACCCGCAGGACCTGATGACGCTGGTGGACACGCTGCACCAGCACGGCATCGGGGTGCTGCTGGACTGGGTGGTGTCGCACTTTCCGGCAGACCAGCACGGTCTGGCCCGCTTTGACGGGACGGCGCTGTATGAGCACGAGGACCTGCGCAAAGGCTTTCACCCCGAGTGGAACAGCCTGATCTTCAACTACGACCGGTACGAGGTGCGCGACTTCCTGATCAGCAATGCGCTGTTCTGGCTGGGCAAGTACCACTTCGACGGGATTCGCGTGGACGCGGTTTCGTCCATGCTGTACCTGGACTTTGCGCGCAAGCCGGGTGAATGGGTACCCAACCCCGACGGCGGCCACCAGAACTGGGAGGCCGTGCGCTTTCTGCAGGATCTCAACGGCGCGGTGTATGCGGAGTTTCCGGACGTGCACGTGATCGCCGAGGAGTCCACGGCCTGGAAGGGTGTGTCACGCCCGGTGCATGCGGGCGGGCTGGGCTTTGGCATGAAGTGGAACATGGGCTGGATGAACGACACGTTGCGCTACATGCAGCGTGATGCCGTGCACCGCCATTGGCACGAGGGCGAAATCCGCTTCTCGATGGTGTATGCGTTCGAAGAGAACTATGTGCTGGCGCTGTCGCATGACGAGGTGGTGTACGGCAAGGGCAGCCTGCTGTCGCGCCAGCCGGGCGATGCCTGGCAGCGGTTTGCCGGCCTGCGCACGCTGTACGGAATGATGTGGTCCCACCCTGGCAAGAAGCTCTTGTTTATGGGCGGCGAGTTTGCCCAGGTGGAGGAATGGCACCACGAGAGGGCGCTGGACTGGCACCTGTGGGCCAAGACGCGCCACAGCGGCATGGCCCGTTGGGTGACCGACCTGAACCGCCTGTACCGCGACCGCCCGGCCCTGCATGCCCACGACTTTGACGCCGAGGGTTTTGCCTGGATGCCGCTGGAGCCGCACCAGACCACGGTGCTCGCCTTCGTGCGGCGGGGTGGCGGCGACGACTTGGTGCTGGCCGTGCACAACCTGACGCCCATGCCGCTGGCGGCCTTGCGCGTGGGTGTACCGGCTGCGGGCCACTGGTACGAGCTGCTCAACAGCGATGCCGAGACCTATGGCGGCAGCGGCATGGGCAACTTTGGCGGCGTGGAGGCCACGCCCGCCCCGCTGCATGGCCAGCCAGCCCATCTGCACCTCACGGTGCCACCGCTTTCCACCCTTCTACTTTCCAACCGCCCTTCCCGGGCCTGATCCACTGGAGCTACTGCTATGTCACGCACTGCAAACGTATTGGCGATCGTGATGGCCGGGGGTGAAGGCTCCCGCCTGCACCCCCTGACAGCCGAGCGCTGCAAACCGGCTGTCCCGTTCAACGGCAAGCACCGCATCGTCGATTTCGTGCTATCCAACCTGGTCAATTCGGAGATCTATTCCATCTACCTGTTGGTGCAGTACAAGTCGCAGTCGCTGATCGAGCACATCCGCAGCTCGTGGACCATGACGCGCTTCATCCCGCAGCACTTCGTCACCGTGGTGCCGCCGCAGATGCGCAACGGGCCCGAGTGGTTTCAGGGCACAGCCGATTCGGTGTACCAGAACATCCACCTGATCGAGTCGTTCCAGCCCGACATCGTGGCGGTGTTCGGCGCGGACCACATCTACCGCATGGACGTGCGCCAGATGGTGGACTTCCACCGCGCGAGCAATGCGCATGTGAGCGTGGCCACGCTGCCTGTGCCGCTGTCGCAGTGCAACCAGTTCGGCATTGTGGAGGTGGACGCACAGCACCGCATCGCCAACTTTGTGGAAAAGCCCAAGACCATGCCCCGCCCCATGCCCGGCAGCAGCACGCATGCGCTGGGATCCATGGGCAACTACCTGTTCAACGCCGACGTGCTGCTGGACGCGCTGAAGAAGGCACATGCCACCGGCCACAGCGACTTTGGCCGCGACATCCTGCCGACCATGCTGCAATCGCACCGGCTGATGGCCTATGACTTCACCTCCAACCAGATTCCGGGCACGGCATCGTACGAAGAGCATGGCTACTGGCGCGACGTGGGCACCATCGACGCGTATTTCGAGGCGCACTTCGACACCCTGGGCGCCACCCCGCGCTTTCGCATGACCAACCGGGAATGGCCGATCTACGCGAGCCCGGACCAGGCCGAGTCGGCGCAAATCGAAAACGGGCTTATCCACCGCTCGGTGGTGGGGTCGGGAAGCATCGTGGACGGGGCCGCGCTGGACCACGCCATGCTGCGCCGCTCGGTGATGGTGGAGCGCGAGGCGCGTCTGGAGCATTGCATCGTGATGGAGCGCTCACGCATCGGCCAGGGAGCGCACGTGCGCCGCGCCATCATCGACCAGGACAACGACATCCCGCCCGGCGAGCGCATCGGGTTTGATCCGGAGCAGGACCGCAAGCGCTTCCACGTGACGGACAGCGGCATTGTGGTGGTGCCGCGCCAGTTCTTCCCGGCGCGTGCGCGCAGCGTGGTGAGCAACGGCCTGAAGGTGGACCGCGTGCGCCCCTCGGTGGCGCTGGCCGTGGATGACTTTCGTGCCGCCGCATGAAGCCCGCCGTCCATTCCGCAGGGCCGCTGCCTGACCTCATCACCCGCTCACGCACTCCCACACGCCCCATGAAGCAGGTCGCAAGCGGCCGCCCCTGGCCCCTCGGCGCAACGTCCGACAGGCTGGGCGTGAACTTCGCGGTGTATTCGTCCGTGGCGACGCGCGTGGAGGTGTGTCTGTATTCAGAGAACGACAGGGAGCTGGCGCGCATCGCTCTTCCCTGCCTGACCGACAACGTGTGGCATGGCCACGTGGCGGGCGTCAAGCCGGGTCAAAAATATGGCCTGCGCGTGCATGGCCCTTACGAGCCCGCCCAGGGGCTGCGCTGCAACAGCGCCAAGCTGCTGCTGGACCCGTATGCCCGCGCGCTGGACCGGCCCGTGCGCGGCGCGCCCGACCAGTTTGGCTATGAGCTGGCGCAGCCCGACCAGGACCTGGTGCGCAGCACCCGCGACAATGGCCGCACAGCGCCCAAGGCGCGGGTGGTGCGCTCGCGCTTTGACTGGGGCGACGACTCCCCGCCCCGCATCGCCCCGCGCGACACGGTGTTCTACGAGGTGCATGTGAAGGGCTTCACGCAGACGCACCCCGGCGTGCCCGAACACCAGCGCGGCACTTACGCAGGCCTGGCCTCGCCCGCGGCCATCGAGCACTTCAAGCGCCTGGGCGTGACCAGCATCGAGCTGCTACCCGTACAGGCCTTCATCGACGACCACCGGCTCGTGGAGATGCAGCTGGCCAACTACTGGGGCTACAACACGGTGGGCTTCTTCGCGCCGGAACCACGCTACGCCGCGCCTGCGGGCAGCGATGGCGGCGTGGACGAGTTCAAGACCATGGTGAAAGCGCTGCACTCCGCAGGGCTGGAGGTGATTCTGGACGTGGTCTACAACCACACGGGCGAAGGGAATCACCTGGGGCCTACGCTCAGCCTCAAGGGTATAGACCACGCTGCCTACTACCGGTTAGCCGAAGACCGCCGCATGTGCATGGACTACACCGGCACCGGCAACACGCTGGACACCAGCAGCCCGCCAGCGCTGCAGCTGGTGATGGACAGCCTGCGCTACTGGGTGCAAGAGATGCACGTGGACGGCTTCCGCTTTGACCTGGCTTCTGCACTGGGGCGCGACGCGGCGGGTGCCTACACTTTGCGAGCCCCGTTTTTTGCGGCGCTGGCGCAGGATCCGGTGCTCTCGCGCACCAAGCTGATTGCCGAGCCTTGGGACCTGGGGCCATATGGCTACCAGCTGGGCGGCTTTCCGGTCGGGTGGATGGAATGGAACGGCCGCTACCGCGACGCCGTGCGCGACTACTGGGCCAATGCCGACGGCAGCCTGCAAGGTTTTGCGGCTTGCCTGTGCGGCTCGGCCGACATGTACCAGCCACGCCGCCGCCGGCCCACCGCCAGCGTGAACATGGTCACCGTGCACGATGGTTTCACCCTGGCCGATCTGGTGAGCTACAACGAGAAACACAACGAGGTCAACGGTGAAGGCGGGCAGGATGGCGAGTCGCACAACCGGAGCTGGAATTGCGGCATCGAGGGCGATACCGACGACGCCGAGGTGCTGGCCCTGCGCGCGCGCCAGGTGCGCAACTTTGTGTCCACGCTGTTCATGTCGCACGGCACACCCCTGCTGCTGGGCGGCGATGAACTGGGCCGCACCCAGCAGGGCAACAACAACGGCTACTGCCAAGACAACGCCCTGTCGTGGTTTGACTGGAACCGCGCCGAAGACCACGCGGAACTGCAGCACTACACCCAGGCGCTGCTGGCCCTGCGCCGCGCACTGCCCGTGGCGCGACCCCAGGTCTGGCCGGTGGACGAGGCCGGGCTGCCCCACCATGTCACCGTGGCCTGGCACAGCGTGTGGGGCATGGACATGACTGCGGAAGAATGGAACGACCCGGCCGTGCGCTGCGTGGCTGCGGTCATGGAAGGCGTGTCCGAGTCGGAGCTGTCGGTGATGCTGCTCTTCAACGCCAGCGATGAGGAGGCCATATTCACGCTGCCTGCCGAGGAGGCCGGCAGGACCTGGACGCTGCGTGTGGACACGCGCGACGCACGCGTGGCAGCCATTGGCAGGGAAGCCGGTGCACCTACCGTGGCAGCCGGCGGGCAGCATACCTTGCTGCCGCGGTCCATGGCGGTGCTGACGGCTCCGTATGCCGCATCCGATCCCGCTGCGCCGCCGGCCACAATGCCACCCGCCACCGCATGATGCGCAGCCACACCATGCCCTTCGGCGCGCGGCTGCTGGCCAGCGGCGGGGCCCGCTTTTCGCTGTGGGCGCCCGAGGCGCAGAGCGTGTCGCTGTGGTACGAGTCCACCCCCCAGGCCGCCGCCCGTACCCTACCCGCCACGCGCGGCGAGCAGGGGTGGTGGCAAGCCAGCGCGGCCGATGCCAGCGCAGGCACGCCCTACCGCTGGGTCATCGACGGTAAGCTCGCCGTGCCCGACCCGGCATCGCGCAGCAACCCCTGGGGGCCGCACGAGCCCAGCGTGCTGACCGATCCTGGCGCCTATGCGTGGAGGACGCGCGGCTGGCGCGGGCGGCCCTGGAACGAATTGGTGTTCTACGAACTGCACGTGGGCAGCTTCACGCCACGCGGCACTTACGCCAGTGCCATGGATCGGCTGGCCGAACTCGCGGCATTGGGCTTTACGGCCATCGAGCTGATGCCGGTGGCGAGCTTTGGCGGGCAGTGGGGCTGGGGCTATGACGGCGTGCTGCCGTTTGCCCCCCAGGCTGCGTACGGCAGCCCGGAAGACCTCAAGCGCTTTGTCGATAAGGCGCACACGCTGGGCCTGTGTGTGTTCCTCGATGTGGTCTACAACCATTTCGGGCCCGACGGCAACTATCTGCACGCCTATGCACCGCAGTTTTTTTCGAGCAGCCACACCAGCCCCTGGGGAGCAGCCATTAATTTCGACCAGGCGGGCAGCGCCGTGGTGCGGGACTTTTTTGTGCACAACGCGCTGTACTGGATCGAGGAGTTCGGCATGGACGGCCTGCGCCTGGACGCGGTGCATGCCATTGCCGACGACAGCCGGCCCGACATCCTGCAGGAGCTGAGCACCCGCGTGCGCGCACTTGCAGCCCGTGAGGAGCGCCAGATCCACCTGGTGCTGGAGAACGAAAAAAACCAGCCCGAACGGCTGGCCCCCGGCGCCCAGCCAGGCCTGTACGACGCACAGTGGAACGACGATTTCCACCACGCTGTGCACGTGGCGCTGACGGCTGAATCACACGGGTACTACGCCAAGTTTGCGCACCACCCGCTCGCCTTGCTCGCCCGTGCACTCACCCACGGCGTGGCGTTTCCATACGCGGCGGGCGTGGCGAGGGGCGACCCGGTGCCACTGGTCTGCATGGTCAACTTCATAGGCAACCACGACCAGATCGGCAACCGGGCCTTTGGCGAGCGGCTGGGCCAGCTGGTACCGGCGGAAGGCGCCGAGCTGGCCTTGCTGCTGGCGCTGCTGACACCGGCCACACCCATGGTGTTCATGGGCGATGAGTTCGCAGCGTCCACCCCTTTTATGTACTTTGCCGATTGGGACGGCCCGCTGCGCGAGGCCGTTCGCGCAGGGCGCATGCGCGAGTTTGGCCACGCTGCCGTGGGCGGCAAGGCGCTGCCCGACCCGTGCGACACCGCCACGCTGGCCGCAAGCCAGCTGCGGTGGGCTGAAGGCGACACACCTCCAGGCCAGGCACGGCGCACCCTGGTGCAGCAGGCATTGGCGGCACGGCGAGCATGGATACAGCCCAGAGCTCACCAGCTGACGGTGGGCACGCACACGGTAGAGCTGGTGGGCGACAGCGGCCTGCATGCCGCATGGCACTACGAAGACGGAGCCACCCTGGAAATGCACATGAATCTTGGACCCGACGCGATCACCGCAGCGCCCTCCACAGCTTCCTCGCTAGCCCGGTCGGCAGCCGTGTTCAGCCACCGCTGGGCGGGCGACGGGCAGCCTTGGGCGCCCTGGTCCGCCCGGTGGACTTTGGTCGAGGGTGCGCGATGAGCCAGGGAACTCCCGCCCCCGAGGTGCTCGACCTGGAGGCCCTGCGCCGCCGCGCGGAGCGCGCCGGCATTTCCACCCGTTTTACAAGCTTCTGGGGCGAGGACCAGACCGTGAGCCCTGAAGTACTGGCCCGGGCGCTGGCCGCCATGGGCGAACCCGCGGACGGCGCGCCCGCCGATCCCATCATCGTGGCGCAAGGACAAGCCGCCGAGGTGCCGCTAAATGCCGAAGAGGGCTGGCAGTTGCTGGCCGAAGAGAACCCCGCTTCGGTGCTGCTGGAAGGCAGGGGCATGGCAGTGGCACTACCCGCCACGCTGGAGTCGGGCTACTACCTGCTGCGCACGCAGCGGGGCGATCGCCTCGTCATCGTCGCGCCCCGGTGCTGCTGGCTGCCGCAGGGCTTGCAAGCGGGAGAGCACTGGTGGGGCATCACGGCCCAGATGTACGCGTTGCGGTCCGAGCGCAACTGGGGCATCGGCGACTTCACCGACCTGTGCGCGCTGGTGCGCGTTGCCGCCGCGCAAGGTGCGGCCTTTGTGGGGGTGAGCCCGCTGCATGCATTGCGCACCGAACACCCTGAGCGCGCCAGCCCCTACAGCCCCAGCAGCCGTCTGGCGCTGAACGTGCTGCACATTGATGTGACGGCGGTGCCCGAATATGCGCAGTGCGCAGCCGCCCAAGCCCTGTTGGCGGACAACAGCTTTCAACAGCGCCTGCATGCCGTGCGGGCCAGCGCCACCGTGCGCTATGGCGAGGTGGCCGCACTCAAGGAGCCGATGCTGGCCTTGCTGTGGCGGGACTTTCAGGACCGGCATTGGCACCCCCGCACCACGCGCGGCCAAGCCTTTGACGACTTCATGGCCGAGCACCAGGCTACGCTGGGCCTGCATGCGCGCTACGAGGCCATCCAGCTAGAGCTGGGTGCACGCGATGCATCGGTGTGGGGGTGGCCAGCGTGGCCGCACGAGCTGCAGGACCCGCACAGCCCCGCTGTGCAGGCGTTCGTCCGCGAGCATGCCGAGGGCGTTGCCTACCGCTACTGGCTGCAGTGGCTGGCCCACACGCAACTGACCGACGCGTTTGAACAGGCGCGCGCCAGCATGGCGCTGGGCCTGTACTGCGACCTGGCCGTGGGCGCCAGCGATGGAGGCTCGGAAACCTGGATGTGGCCCGGCCTGCATGCTCGCGGCATGAATGTCGGTGCCCCGCCCGACCCGCTGAGCACCCAGGGCCAGGACTGGGGCCTTCCCCCCGTCAACCCGGTGGCCCTCAGTGCCGCGCACCTCCGTCCGTTCCGGCAGTTGCTGGCAAGCACGATGCGCTTTGCCGGCGCGCTGCGCATGGACCATGCCATGGCGCTTATGCGCCTGTACTGGAACGGCCCCGGCGGGGGCACCTACGTGCGCTACCCGCTGGAAGCACTGGTCGCGGTGATGGCCATCGAGAGCCACCGCCACCAATGCATGGTCATAGGCGAAGACCTGGGCAACGTGGCCCCGCGCATGCGCGAGGCCATGGCTGAACACGCGCTGCTTTCGTACAAGCCGCTGGTGTTCGAACGGCTGGAAGGCGGTGCTTTTCGCCCTCCGGCCGAGTGGCAGCCCCAGGCGCTGGCGGTGGTCAGCACCCACGACCTGCCCACGCTCAAGGGCTTCTGGGGGGGTGACGACATTGCCATTCAGCAAGCGCTGGGCTGGCTGGACGACATGGACGCCCGTGTGCAGGCCCAGCTGGCGCGCGCGCAGGATCGCACCCAGTTGCTCGCCGCACTCGACGCGCAGCAGCTGCTGCCGCCGGGCGTGACGCTGGATGCGCAGTCTGCCCCCGAGATGACACCGGTCCTGGCCGCGGCCGTGCATGCCTATCTGGCGCGCACGCCGTGCATGCTGCTGGGCGTGCAGTTGGAAGACCTGGCAGGGCAGCGCGAACAGCTCAACGTGCCGGGCACCACCGAAGACCGCTACCCCAACTGGCGCCAGCGCCTGGCGGTGCCCCTGGAGACGCTGGCGAGCAGCCCCTGGTTCAACGCCATCACCCAGGCGGTGGAAGGCCGGCGGCGGGCCGCTGCGGTGACGCCTGCCGATGCGCTGCCGCCCCTGGGCTCGGCCGATGTGCCCGTGGCCACGTACCGCGTCCAGCTCCACTGCGACTTCACGTTTGCGCAAGCCACAGCCGCTGTCCCGTACCTGCACACCCTGGGCGTGAGCCACCTGTACACCTCGCCCTACCTGAAGGCGGCCGCAGGCAGTACCCATGGCTACGACGTGGTGGACCCGACGGTGCTCAACCCAGAGATCGGCACCGACGCGGAGCACGCGGCGATGTGCCAGGCCCTGGCCGACCGGGGCATGGGCCACGTGCTGGACATCGTGCCCAACCACATGGGCGTGGAGGACCCGGCGAACCTGTGGTGGCAGGACATGCTGGAACACGGCGAGGCGTCGCCGTACGCCGCCACGTTCGACATCGAATGGCATCCTGCCAACCCGCAGACCGGGCGCCGCGTGCTGCTGCCCGTGCTGGGCGACCACTACGGAAAGCTGCTGGAGGCGGGAGAGCTGCAGCTGCGCTTTGATGCCACCCAGGGCCGCCTGCAGGTGGCCTACTGGAGCCATGTGTTCCCACTGGACCCGCGCAGCTATGCGCAGGTGCTGGGGTCGGTGGCCGTGCCCGCAGCCGCACCGGCCGACGAGCGGGCCGAGGTGGAATCGCTGGTGGACGCGCTGGCACAACTGCCTGTGCGCGACTGCGAAGACCCTTCGCAGCGTGCCACCCGCCTGCGCGATGCACCGCTGTACCAGCGCCGGCTGGCCGAGCTGGCGCAGACCCGCCCCTGGGTGCAGGACTGGGTCCAAGCCTGCGTAACCCGTGTCAACGGACAAACGGGTGCCGCAGGGCCAGCAGGCGCGGACGACCGCTACGACCTACTCGACACCGTGCTGAAGGCGCAGGCCTATCGCCTGGCGGATTGGCGCGTGGCGGGGGACGACATCAACTACCGGCGCTTTTTCGACATCAACGGCCTGGCGGCCATCCGCATGGAGGACCCGACCGTGTTCGAGGCCGTGCATGCGCTTCCTATGCGCTGGCTTGCCGAGGGCAAGGTCTCGGGCTTGCGCATCGACCACCCCGATGGCCTGGCCGACCCTGCACGGTACTTCGAGCGTCTGCAGCAACGCCACGTAGCGCAACGCAGCGCCCGGGGCCGGCCACCGCAGGCGCTGTACCTGGTGGTCGAGAAGATCATGGCCGACCACGAGCCACTGCCCGCCGACTGGCAGGTGCACGGCGGCACGGGCTACCGTTTCAGCACCCTGGTCAATGGCGTGCTGGTTGCGGCGGACGCGCACGCGCACTTCGATGCGCTGTACAAGGACTTTACCGGCGATATCCAGCCTTTCGAGGACGCTGCCTACGAATGCAAGCGCCTCATCATCGAGTCGGCGCTGTTCAGTGACATGGCATGGCTGGTGCACACGCTCAGCCGCATCACGCAGGCCGACCGCTCGGTTTGCGACTTCACGCGCAACCAGCTGCGCGTGGCCCTGGTGGAGGTGGCGGCGCAGTTTCCGGTGTACCGCACCTACGTGGTGCCCGATGGCGCCCCGCCCAGCGAGGCCGACCGCCAGCACATCGCCTGGGCCGTGAGCGCTGCACGACGGCGGCTGGGGTCGGCCGAGGGCGGCGTACTGGCGTACCTGCAGGCAGTACTGCTGGGCGAGACGGGCCCTGAGCCCGAACTGCGTGCACGCTTTGTGCGCCGCTGGCAGCAGTTCACGGCGCCAGTCATGGCCAAGTCGATCGAAGACACCTTGTTCTACCGCTATGTGCGGCTGGTCTCGCTCAATGACGTGGGGGCCGAGCCGCAGCGTTTTGGCGTCTCGGTGGCGGCCTTTCACCAAGGTAACCTGCAGCGTGCGCGCCATAGCCCCCATGGCCTGCTGGCCACATCCACACACGACAGTAAACGGTCCGAAGATGTGCGCGCCCGGCTCAACGTGTTGTCCGAGATGCCCGATGCCTGGCACGCCACGGTGCAGGCGCTGCAAGCCGCTGGCCAGCGCTTTGAGGCCGAAGTGGACGGGCGGCGCGCTCCCCTCCCGCGCGACCTTTGGGGCCTGTACCAGGCCATGGTCGGCATCTGGCCCGCCCACGCCACGCGCACGGACGAACGGCAGGCCCTGGCGCAGCGCATCCAACGCTACATAGAGAAAGCCCTACGCGAGGCCAAGCTGGTCAGCAACTGGCTCTTCCCCAACGAGGCCTACGAAGCCGCCATGCGCAACTACGTGGAGAAAGTACTGTCCACCGAGGGCTTTGTGAGCGTGCTGGAGGGCTTTGTGCAGCGCATTGCACCCTGGGGCTTCCGCAACAGCCTGGTCCAGCTGGCGCTCAAGCTCATGTCTCCCGGCGTGCCTGACATCTACCAGGGCTGCGAAACCTGGAGCTTCTCGCTGGTGGACCCGGACAACCGCCGCCCAGTGGACCTGGCTGCGATGGCGGAGTCCCTGCAGCCGTTGGAGGCGCTGTACCAGAGCAACAGCCGCTTCCCAGAGCAGGCAGACTGGCGCCGCGTGCTGGGTGATGGGCCGGCCATGCCCCACGCTGCCAAGCAGTTGGTGACCTGGCGCCTGCTGCAGCTGCGCAGACAGCGAGCGACGCTCTTCCGCGACGGCCTGTACCTGCCCCTGGCGGTGGATGGGCCCGCCGAGGCCCATGCCCTGGCGTTTGCACGCATTGCCGAGAACGACGCGGTGGTGGTGGTCTGCGGCCGCTTGTTTGCGGGGCTGGCCGCCAGCGGCTGGGGCGCCACCCGCGTGGCCCTGGCCAGCGCCCACCCGGTGCTGGCGCGCGCCGACCGATGGCGCGACTGGTTGACCGGCGAGTGGCTGGAGCCTGCCGATGCGCTGCCGCTGAGCAGGGTGCTGGGCCCCGTGGAACCTGGCAGCGCGCGGCTGCCGTTTGCCATCCTCGTGGCGCACTTTGAACCCTCATGAACATCCTGTTTGCAACCCCCGAGTGCGCGCCTTGGGTCAAGACTGGCGGCCTGGGCGATGTCAGCGCCGCCCTGCCCCGCGCGTTGCGTGCGCTGGGCCACGACGTGGCCATCCTCATGCCCGCATATGGCGGCATGGCCGTCGATGGCAGCATCCAGTCCATCGTGCCCCTGCCCGCCTTTGGCCCCTGGCCCGCAGCCCAGCTGCTGCGTGTCACTGCGGCCGACGGCATGCCTTGTGTGCTGCTGTCCTGCCCGGCCCTGTATGGCAGCGCCGGTACACCCTATGGCGAACCCGCCCACACACCGTTGCATGAACAGGCCCAGCGCTTTGGCTTGCTGAGCCGCGTGGCGGCCCTGTTAGGCACCGAGCACAGCCCCCTCGACTGGCGCGCCGACATCGTGCACGCCAATGACTGGCCCTGCGGCCTGGCCCCGCTGTACCTGCACCAGGCGCGCCTCGCAGGCCAGCACGGGGTAGCGCGCAGCGTGCTCACCATCCACAACCTCGCTTTCCAGGGCGTGTTTCCCATGGACGCCTGCGACCTGCTGGACATCCCGCCCAGCTGCCGGGGCATGGAGGGCGTGGAGTTCTGGGGCCAGCTGTCCATGCTGAAGGCGGGGCTGCAGTTTGCGGACGCCATCACCACCGTGAGCCCGACCTATGCGCGCGAAATCCAGCAGCCCGCGCTGGGCTTTGGGCTGGACGGCGTTTTACGCTCACGCGTTGCCAGGCTCCACGGCATTCTGAACGGCATCGACGAGGCGGTCTGGAACCCCCAGGTGGACCCATTGATTCCCGTGCGCTATGGGGCGGACACCCTGGACGATAAAGCCCTGAACAAGGAAGCACTGCGCAAGCGATGTGGCCTGAAGCAAGCCAGCGGCCCGCTGCTGGGCCTGGTCGGCCGCCTCACCGCGCAAAAAGGGGTGGACATGGTGATTGCTGGCGCACCAGCACTGCTGGCGCGTGGCGCGCAGCTGGTGGTGCTGGGCCGCGGCGAAGAACTGCTCGAAGCAGATTTGAAGGCGCTGGCGTTGGCCCACCCCGGTCAGGTGCATGTCACGCTGGGATTTGATGAGGCGCTGGCCCACCAGATTGAAGCGGGCGCCGATTGTTTTCTGATGCCCTCGCGCTTCGAACCGTGCGGACTCAATCAGATGTACAGCCAGGCCTATGGCACGCCACCTGTGGTGACGTCCACGGGCGGCCTGGCCGACACGGTGACGGACGCGGGCGCCAACGTGTCTGATGGCACAGGGTTTGTGATGAGTATCCCGTCGCAGGCTGATTTCGACCGCGCCATGGACCGCATGCTGCACGCGTGGGCCCAGCCGAACCATTGGCGGAAGATTCAGGTGAACGGGATGCGCAAGCACTTTGGATGGCCCGCCGCTGCGCGCCGCTATGTAGCAATTTACGACGGCATCCGTTGAACTACTTCTTGGCGGGCACTGCGGGCGCTCCGGACGTAGCAGGCGCTGCCGCCGTGGCGCCGTCCGTGGCCTGCCCCACGGCCGCATGCTGATCTGCCACGCGCACATCGGCGGGCGCGACCAGGGTCAAGTGTTCATTGCTCACAATGGGCACAAAGCCCAGCGGCCCGCGCCTGCGGTGAAAGGGCGTGGTGAATTTCTGCGCAATGGTGGCGGTGGCTTTTTGAAAGAACGCGTCATGGGAGCCAGCTGCGCCGTACGCCATCTCCAGTTGGTTCCACCGCACGCGCCACTGGCCCTTTACCCGCTGCACGCCCACGCGCACGTGCTCGTCCAGGCACTGTTTTTTCATCTTGAAGAACAGGGTGAGGCCAAAGTACACAAACCCGTCGTCCCCCACCTGCAGACGGGGCGACAAGGTAAACGCCCCGTCCGCGATGCGGTCCAGGTGCTCATCGAGCTTATGGAATTCGACATCGGTGGATTTGGCACCCAGGTACTCGATCCAGTCGATGCGCAGGCGCTCCGCAAACACCTTGCACTCTTCCTTGTACTGTTCAAACTCTTGGCACCAGGCTTCGGCCTGGGCTTGCAGCTCTTCAAAAGGGGTTGTGGCCATGGCATCTGCCCTTGACGGCTGGGGCAACGAAGAGGCCCTCCACACGGGAGAGCCTGATGGGTTGCCATGAAAGTGAACTGACCTTGTGGGTTAAGGCGCGTTGCTCACACGCTGAGTGCGTGCGTCAGCGCATGCAAGGTCAGCGGTCCAGGTGGCTCTTGCTGCCGGCACGGGCATGCTGCTCCGACGAGCCGCCACGGGTGTTGCCGCTCGAACTGGCCATGGTGGTGTTGCTTCCGCTTGCGCGTGTGTTCTGACCGCCGTGGCTTTGCGAGCCCGCTTGGCGGGCTTCCTGGGACGTGAACTCGTGTGCATTGCCGCTGGCGTGGGCCGCGCGGCCGCCTGCTGCGGCGATTTCCCGTTGGCGTTCGCTGTCCATGGACGCAAAGCCCCGCTGAGAAGTGCCGCCCTGGCCGCCCTGGCCACTCTGACGGCTGCCCTGGCTTGCCTGGTTGCCCTGATTTCGTTGCGTGCTGCTGCGGCCTTGGTCGTTGTCTCGCGAATTTGCCATTTCGATCTCCTGTGAAGTTGAAAAAATGCGCCGTTTGGCGTCGGCACAAATTCAGTTTCTGGCGCGCAAAAAACCGAGGTTGTGGGGCAATCCGCGTTGGCGATGTAGGACGAGACTTGCGGCAGGTAACCACATCCACAGGGTGTTAAGAAGCGCTTCCGCCTACGCCCCCTACGCTGCGCAACGGCATGTGTAGATATCCAATGCGCGCCAATCCCAGCAGCAGCCCCACCGCAAACAGCGCATAGGTGGCGCCCAGCGCGCGCTTGGACAAGCGGTGCTCAAAACCAGGCGTGAAGCGCCTTGGCGTGAGCTTGAAGTCCACCACGCAGGCAACCCCGCTGGCAGCCACACAACCCGAGACCACCCGTGCAGGTGTGCGCCCCTCGGGCCGCCGCTGCAGAGCGGCCACCAGCAGGCCCGCCCAGAACACCGAGGCGGCATGGTGGGTGGCGTAGCCCACCAGCGTGTTGTCGTGCTGGCGAGCGCGCAATGCCTCGTCACCCATTGCGATGCTGGCGACATTTCAGAAAAAACGGTAGGCCGCAGACGAGGTTCGGCATGGAATACCTGGTGATCAAGTGGGTGCGCATTCTTTCGTCCACCGTGCTGTTTGGCACCGGTATCGGATCGGCGTTCTACCTGCTCACGGCCGTGCTCTCGCGCGCGACCCGCGCACCATCGCCCACGTGTCGCGGTGGTTATGCGTTCCGAATGGCTATTCACCGCCACAACGGAGGTGCTGCAGCCCTTGACGGGCTGGTGGATGATGCGCCGAGCCGGCTGGCCCGCCAGCACGGCGTGGCTTGCAGGGTCCGTCGCCTTGTATGCGCTGGCCATGGATTGTTGGCTGCCAGTGGTGTGGCTGCAGATGCGCCTGCGGGACACGGCCGTCCAGGCCAGCACGGCGGGCGCGCCGCTGCCGCCCGCGTTCTGGCGCTGCTTTATGTGGCGGGTCGCATTGGGCGTGCCAGCGCTTCTCGCGTTGTTGGCGGTGTTCTGGCTGATGGTGGCCAAGCCGGCGTGAGGCGCCGCGCCATCAACCGCGCGCCATCCAGCCTTCGGCCTCTTCCATCAGGTGCCCACGGAACACCTCGGCAATCGGCGAGAGCTGCTTGCCCTTGGGCCACACCAGGTGCCATTGCGATCGGATCGGAAAGCCCGCTACGTTCAGCACGGCCAGCCCCGAGTGGTGCGGCCCCAAAGCGTGGCGCGAGACGATGGAGATGCCCAGCTGGCCCTCCACCGATTCCTTGATGGCTTCGTTGCTGCCCAGCTCCAGCACGGTGCTGGGGACAAAGCCGGCCTGACGCAGGTGGGCGTCGGTCGCCATGCGGGTCCCGGAGCCTTTTTCGCGCAGGATGAAGCGCTCGGCCCGCAGCTGCTGCAGCCTGACGCGCATTTTTGCGGCCAGCGGGTGGGCAGCGGGAGCGATCACCACCAACGGGTTGGGCATGAGGATCTGGTCTTCGAGCGGCAGGTCGGCGGGCGGCATGGACATGACGTAAAGGTCGTCCTGGTTGGCCCGCAGCCGCTGAATCACGTGGTCGCGGTTGAGGACCTCCAGCGAGATGTCGATCTGCGGATGCAGCTTGCAGAAGCTGCCCAGGAGGCGGGGCACAAACGACTTGGCGGTGCTGACCACGGCGACCTTGAGGTGCCCGCGGGTGAGGCCCTTGGCGCCCGCGATGCGCTGTTCAAACGCGTCCCACTCGCCGGCAATGGCGCGCGCGGTGCGCGCCAGGGTGTGGCCGGCTTCCGTCAGGTGCACGCGCCGCGACACGACTTCGTACAAAGGCAGGCCCACGGCCTGGGCCACCTCGCGCAGTTGCATGGAGGCTGTTGGCTGCGTGACGTGCATGACCTTCGCCGCCGCGCTAACGCTGCCGGTTTCGGCGAGTGCCAAGAACAGGCGCAGCTGGCGGAACGTGATGTTCATAGATATTTATCTATAAATAAGCCGATTCGAATCGATTTTACTTTGTTCACAGCCCTGCATAGCATTGCCGCCGAAGGAGTTGAATGAATCATGCAAAGCTTGCTGGACCCCGCGATTCTGTTTTTTGCCCTGGGCGTGTTTGCGGGCCTGGTGCGCTCCAACCTGGAGATGCCGGCGGCGATCTCGAAGTTCTTGTCGATCTACCTGCTGATGGCGCTGGGCCTGAAGGGCGGGTTTGCGCTGGCGGCCTCGGGCTTCACGGCCAGCGTGGTCAGCAGCCTGGGACTGGCAGTGCTGCTGGCGGTGGTGGTGCCCCTGGTGGGCTACATGCTTTTGAGGCGGGTGCTGTCGGGCTTCAACGCGGCGGCGGTGGCGGCCACGTATGGCTCGGTAAGTGCGGTGACCTTTGTGACAGCCACGCAGTACCTGGAGTCGCAGCAGATTGCCTACGGCGGCCACATGGCGGCGGCCATGGCGCTGATGGAGTCTCCCGCCATCATCCTGGCGGTGCTTCTGGCCAATGCGCTGCGACAAAAGCAAGCGGTAGCCTGCGGCAGCCCGGCATTGGTGAGCGTGGCGGCTGGCGGCACCGCCACGCTGGGCGGGCATGGCGGTGGCAAAGCGGGGCCGAACCTGTCGATGGGCAAGATCCTGCACGAGTCGTTCACCGATGGGACACAGTTGCTGCTACTGGGCGCCATGCTGATCGGCCTGTTGACGGGCGACGCGGGAAAGGCGGCCATGCAGCCGTTCTCGGGCGACCTGTTCAAGGGCATGCTGTGCCTGTTCCTGCTGGACATGGGCCTGTCCACGGCGCGCAATCTGCCCGCGGTGCGGCAGCAGTCGCCCTGGCTGCTGGCCTATGCGGTGCTGGGCCCCATCACGCATGCGACGCTGGCGCTCGGCCTGGCCTGGGTGGCGGCGGTACCGGCTGGCGACGCCGTGCTGCTGATGGTGCTGGCGGCCAGCGCGTCGTACATCGCCGTGCCCGCTGTGGTGCGCTATGCCATCCCCGAGGCTGACCCGTCGCTGTATGTGAGCCTGTCGCTGGGACTCACATTTCCGCTCAACATCGTGCTGGGAATTCCGCTGTACACGCAGGTGGTGCAGGGATTGTGGGCGATGTGACGGGTTGGGGCGCCCACCCCCAAAGCAAGCCGGCATTCGCTACATTTTTTATAGCTCCTAGCGTTTTATGGATAAGCGCTAGAGGCCAAAAAGACTCAAATTTTTATTTCTCCACACGCAGGAGCATCTCAGCGGGCGCGACCAGCGCCGCGTCAGAACAGACTGGTCTGCCCCGTGAGCAGCCCGGGGCGGAACTGGCCCAGATCCAGTTCCACCCGCTCGCGGTTCAGGCCCAGCTTGCGGCAGGTGGAGGCAAAGCGCTGGCGCACCAGGTCAGCCCACAGGCCGGTGCCTTTCATGCGCGTGGCGAAGTCGCTGTTGTAGGTTTTGCCGGCGCGGCGCTCGGCGTCGCTCAGGTGATGCAGGTCTTGCACGCGTGCCATCACGCGCGCGGCGCGCTGGGGGTAGTGCACCTGCAGCCATTCGCGGAAAAGCGCGTCCAGCTCCCAAGGCAGGCGCAGCACGGTGTAGAAGGCGCTCTTCGCGCCCGCGTCGCGGGCGGCTTCCAGCACCTGCTCCATGTCGTCGGTGATGAACGGAATCTGCGGCGCCACGCTCACGCCCACGGGCACGCCCGCCTCGGCCAGCGCGCGGATGGTGCGCAGGCGCCGGTGGGGCGCAGCGGCGCGGGGCTCCATGCGGCGGGCCAGGGTTGCGTCCAGCGTGGTGATGGTGACGTACACGGCAGCCAGGCGCTGCGCGGCAAGCGGGACGAGCAGATCCAGGTCGCGCTCCACCCCGCTGGACTTGGTGATGAGTGAGAACGGGTGGCGCGCATCGCGCATCACCTCGATGAGCCCGCGGGTGAGTTTCAGCTCGCGCTCCACAGGCTGGTAGCAGTCGGTGGCCGATCCGATGTTCACCAGGCGCGGCACGTAGCGCGGAGCGCACAGTTCGCTGCGCAGCAGCTGCGCAATGTTCTGCTTGGCGATGATCTGCGTTTCAAAGTCCAGCCCCGGCGAGAAGTTGAGGTAGCTGTGCGTGGGCCGGGCGTAGCAGTAGATGCAGCCGTGCTCGCAACCGCGGTAGGGGTTGACCGACAGCTCGAAGAAGATGTCGGGAGAGTCGTTGGCGCAGAGAGCGCTGCGTGCAGTTTCGAATTGCACGCGCGTGGCGGTGGGGGTGGCGGGGGCATCGCCTGCGCCTTCGCTCTCGCCGGGCGATTGGCCCCAGCCGTCGTCGGCCACTTCGCGCACATCGCGTGCAAACCGGTGCGCCAGGGTGCTGGCCGCCCCGCGCCCACGGATGGCCTGCACGGGGATGCGCACCTCTTCCGGCGGAGCGGGAATGTCAGAGATGTCGGTGAACGTGCGTGCCATGGCGGTATGAATACCGGGCTGGCTTCGCGTGGCAAAACCACCCCAATAACTGTGTTTTCATACAGTCATCGTACCCGATAACCAATGCATGCACATCAGCTGCACCAACCCCACGCGGCGGGCCTATTCAGCGCACACGAAGGAGCTTGCGACGTTCACGTCGCCCGTGCCCTTGTAGCGCGGCAACTGGGGGTAGTCGCACAGAGGGCGCGTGCGCCCCGGCACGCCGGTTACGTCGGTGGTGACCTGGTTGCTGGGGCTGGTGCCCTGCTCTGCCCAACGCTCCAAGGTGGTGAGCGAATCCCACGTGGCGTTGAAAGCGGTGCTGACCGCGTGGCCCAGGCCCGGCACCTCGTAGTAGCGCACAAAGCTCTTCACACGCTCGGTGCCCATCTGGGATTGCAGACGGCGGTAGTAGTCCTCGGTAGCGCGGGAACTGACAAGCACATCGGCCAGGCCGTGCGCAAGCAGCAGCTTGCCACCCCGCGCCGCGAATGCGGAGATGTCGGTGCTGGTGTCCAGCTGGCGGCTGAGTTCGCTGATGCGTGTGGCGTACGGACCGGGGTTCTCAGGATCCAGCAGCAGCGAGTTGAAGCTGGGGTCGCGGGTGACCGAATACTTGATCCACTGGTCCACCAACACACTGATGTAGGGCGCGGAGCGCGGCATCGGCATGGTGGGCGCGGTGGTGCCCAGCGCCAGGAAGGTGACCACCGGCTGGACCGGCGACGGGTTGGAGGTAATGCCCAGGTCGGCGCCCCACACGTTGTAGCCAGGGTAGCGGGTTTCGCCGCTGGCCAGCTTGAAGTTGAAGACGGTGTCGGTGTTCATCACGTTCAGCGCGCGTATCTGCGCGTCGGACAGGCAGGCATCTCCCGTGTCGGATCCACCCGCACAACGCAGCGGCGCCCCGCCCACAGTGGCGGTGGCGGGGTCAAACCGAGCATTGCATTGGCGCTGGTCGCTGATGAGGCCGTCCTGCACCCCGTCCAGAGCATCGCAGGCCTCCATGGCGGCGCGGTACACCAGCGCGCGCTTGGGAGCGTTGGGGTAGGCCCCGGGCTGGGCCAGAGCGATGTTGCTGCGGTGCCCGCCCAGCAGGGCTGCGGCGTCATTCCACGCGGGGTACCAGGCTATGGCACCGTCCCAATCGGCCGGCCAGCGCTGGATGGCGGCCAGGGCCTCGCGCCCGCCGGTGGAGCCCCCGGCAAAGTAAGACTTTTGCGGACTGGCGGCGTAGCGGGCCTTGATGATGTGCAGCGCGGCGTCGCGGGTTTTCTTGAGCGCATCGCCGCCAAAATTGCGCACGGCCTCTTCATTCAGGCCCCAGGTACCGTCTTGCGAACCGTATTCATTGGCCTGGTGGCCTGAGTCGCTGGCAAACGTGGCGTAGCCGCGCCCGATGGGTGTGGGTTGGTCCACCGGCCCGTTGGACACGTTGGCGCGCACGTTGGGAATGGACCCGTTGAAGCCGCCCCCGCCCAGCATCATGGCCTTGTTGTTCCAGGCGGCGGGAAGTGCCACGTTGAACCGGATGTCAGGCGCCGTGGTATCGACAGGCGCAATGCGACCCACCACCAGGCAGTGCGCGGGGGTCAGGGCGGCGCCGCTGCCGGTGGCATCAACCTGCGTGGCCGTCAGCACGGTGCCGCCTGCCGTGGGCAGTCCGATGGCCGAGGCCGGGATGGCCAGGCCCGCCAGCTTGTCGCAGTTCAGCGGCGTGGCAGCGACCTCGCGGTTGTCACCGCCCCCACAGGCAGCGGTCGCGGCGACTGCGGTGGCCACAATGAGCCACCGCGCTGGGGCACTCAGGGCAGGTAAGAAGGGTTGTCGCATGTTGTCTCCTTGTTGTCGTTGGATTGCAGGCGGTGCGCTGCGGCAACGCCTCTGACCAGTCTGTGGGGGTTCGCACGCCGGGGCTATGTGCGCGCCCCACATCTGGCACACGCTGCAAATGTGCGCGGCCGCAGCTTTCAGATTTGCTATGCAGCGCTGGCAGCGTTGGGCTCCAGCAACCCCGCCTTGGCCAGTTCGTGCTTGTACTGCTCCCAGCCAGACGCCGGCACCACCTCTTGCCCGCGCGCCTGCACCTGCTGCAGGCGGCTGCGCACGGCCTCGGCTGCGTCCGGCGTGTCGTGCACATGGATGCCGTGGGTCATGGTGATGTGGGCCGATTCGAAGCTGCCAGCGCCCGCCAGCAAGATCATGCGGGTAGGGGCATCGTCGGCTACCAGGGCGATCAACCCGTGGCTGACGCGCTCGGGCGCCAGGCCAGCCAGCACATCGCTGGGCAGCACGCCGTGCGTCATGCCCGTGGCGGCGCTGGGGGCGAGGCAGTTCACGCGGATGTCGTGCTTCATGCCCTCCAGCGCCAGGGTCTGCATCAGGCCCACCAGGGCCATCTTGGCCGCGCCGTAGTTGGTCTGGCCGAAGTTGCCATACAGGCCTGACGAAGACGTGGTCATGACGATGCGGCCATGGCCCTGCGCGCGCATCAGGTCCCACACGGCCTTGGTGCAGTTCACGGCGCCCATCACATGGACATCCATCACCAGCCGAAAGTCGTCCAGCGTCATCTTGGCAAACGACTTGTCGCGCAGGATCCCAGCGTTGTTCACCAAGATGTCCACGCGGCCCCACTGCGCCAGCGCCTCGTTGACCATGGCCCGCATCTGCGCGGGCTGCGTGACGTCGCCACCGTCAGCCAGGGCCTCGCCACCGGCCGCGCGGATCTCGCCGGCCACACGCTGCGCGGCAGAGTCGGCGAGGTCACCGCCCAGGTCGTTCACTACCACGCGGGCGCCGTGGCGCGCCAGCTCCAGGGCATGCGCGCGTCCCAGGCCCCCGCCTGCTCCGGTCACGATGGCCACCTTGTTCTGCAACAGCTTGCTCATGGGTCTCACTTCTATAAAAGGGTTGGAATTGGGTATGGGGACAGCGAAGGACGACGCGTCAGAAGGCGACCTTGTCGGACCCCTTGAGGCCGAGCATGGCGCGCGCCTCGGCGGGTGACGCGACGGGCAGAGACAGCTCCTGCAGGATGCGGCGGATCTTTCGCACCTGCTCGGCGCATGACGTGGCCAGCTCACCTTTGCCCAGGTACAGGCTGTCCTCCAGGCCCACGCGCACATGCCCGCCCATCACCGCGCCCATGGTGAGCAGCGGCATCTGGTGGCGCCCCGCGCCCAGCACCGAAAAGCGATAGCCCTTGCGCCCAAACAGCCGGTCGGCGGTGGACCGCATCACATACAGGTTCTCCGGGTCAGGCCCCAGGCCGCCCAGAATGCCGAAGATGGCCTGGATGAACAGCGGCCCCTTGATGAGGCCTTCGTCCACAAAGTGCGCCAGGTTGTAGAGGTGGCCCACGTCGTAGCACTCAAACTCGAAGCGCGTGCCGCAGTCCTCACCCAGCACCTTCAGGATGTGCTTGATGTCGCGGAAGGTGTTGCGAAAGATCAGGTCTTCCATGCCCTCGATGTAGGGCCTCTCCCAGGCGTGGCGCCAATCGTGGATCTTGCGTGCCGCCGGATGGATGGAGAAGTTCATGGAGCCCATGTTCAGCGAGCACATCTCGGGCTGCGCCTTGAGCGGATAGGCCAGCCGGTCTTCCAGCGTCATGCGCGTGCTGCCCCCCGTGGTGATGTTGATCACGGCATCGGTGGCGGCGCGGATGCGCGGCACAAACTGGTCGAACACGGCCGGGTCGGCCGTGGGGCTGCCGTCGAGGGGGTTGCGCGCGTGCAGGTGCAGGATGGCGGCGCCCGCCTGCGCCGCGTCGACAGCCTGGGTGGCGATCTCATCAGGCGTGAGCGGCAGGTACGGAGACATGCTGGGCGTGTGCACTGAGCCAGTGACGGCGCAGGAAATGATGACTTTGTTCTCGGTCGATTCCATGGTGTTTGGCTTTGGTGGGGGGATGGGTTTGCACGCAGGGCCAGTCACACCGCCAGCCAATCGGCCAGCAGTTGCTCATCGGCCAACAGGGCCTCGGGCGTGCCCTCGAACACGATGCGTCCGTGCCCCATCACGCAGACGCGGGTGGACACCTTGAGCGCAATGGCGAGCTTTTGCTCCACCAGCACCACCGAGACCCCGCGGCGATGCATGTCTCGGATGCACTCGCCCACGGCCGCCACGATCTTGGGCGCCAGGCCCTCGGTGGGCTCGTCGATCAGCAGCACCAGCGGATTGCCCAGCAGCGACCGGCAGATGGTGAGCATTTGCTGCTCGCCACCCGACAGGCTGCCCGCCTTGGTGTTGCGCCGCTCTTTCAGGCGCGGAAAGTAGTCGAACATCTGCTCGGTGGTCCAGCGCACCGCGCCGGGCACGGATGACTGCTCGCCCATGCGCAGGTTTTCGTCCACGGTGAGGTTGGTGAACACCTCTCGCTCCTCGGGCACATAGGCCAGCCCGGCGCGGCAGATGGTGTAGGGCCGATGGCCTGTCAGCGCCCGCCCCTGCAGGTGCACGCTGCCGCCGGTGGGGGGCACCAGGCCCATGAGGGCCTTCATGGTGGTGGACCGGCCCGAGCCGTTGCGCCCTAGCAGGCTGACGACTTCGCCCTGCTTCACGTCAAATGTGACACCGTGCAGGATGTGGCTCTTGCCGTAGTGGGCATGCAGCTGGTCGACCTGCAGCAGCGGGCCGGACGGGTCTTGTGCGCTGGCTTCGCGGGGGCTGGCGATGGCGTGGGGGCTCATACGGCCACCTCCTCACCCAGATAGGCTTCTTTGACGGCCGCGTTCTCGCGGATCTCGTCCGGCGTGCCCGAGGCAATCACCTGGCCATAGACCAGCACGCTGATGCGGTCGCTGATGGAGAACACGACCTGCATGTCGTGCTCCACGATGAACAAGGCCCGTCCGCGGGTGACCTCGCAGATCAGCTCGGCGGTATAGGCGGTTTCTTCGTTGGACATGCCGGCCATGGGCTCGTCCAGCAAGATGGCCTGCGGATCGCTGGCCAGCGTCATGGCGATCTCCAGCGACCGCTGCTCGGAATACGAAAGCTCGGCCGCCATCATGGGTGCCTTGGCCTGCAGGCGCACCAGCTCCAGCAGCCGCTCGGTCTGCTCGCGCACGCGGGGCGCACTGTCGATGAAGCGCCAGAAGGTGTATTGCAGGCCGTGCGAGCGCATGACGGCCAGGCGCAGGTTCTCGAACACCGTGAGCTTGGGGAAGATGTTCGTGATCTGAAACGAACGCGCCAACCCCTGGCGGTTGATGGCCTGGGGCGACTGGCCGTCGATGCGCTGTCCGTTGAACACAATCTCGCCCGCCGTGGGCTGGAGGTTGCCCGAGATGAGGTGGAACACGGTGGATTTGCCCGCGCCATTGGGGCCGATGAGCGCGTGGCGCTCTTCGCGGCGCAGGTCCAGGTCCACGCCGCGGATGATGTCAGTGGGGCCAAACGACTTGCGCAGGCCCTGGAGGGTGAGGATGGATTCGGTCATGCGGATCTCTGTCGTGCGGTACGCGTTGTGCGGGTGGAATAGACCGTCATGGTGCATGCGGCGCATCGGTCTGGGCGGACGGCTGGTCCAGCAGCCCCTGCAGTCGCTGCCGCGCGATGCGGGCCAGCGCCAGACCCACGCCCAGCAGCACCAGCGGTACGGCCCATGTCAGCCACGCGCCCGGCGCCCAGTCCACCCCATACAGAGGAACTGGCGGCCATGCGGTGCTGCTGTCTGCACCCAGCAAGGCGCGGTAGTCGCGCGAGAACAGACGCCGGAGCATCTCCACCACAAAGGCCGTGCCCGCCGCCAGCAGCACCGAGGCTGCCACGAAGCTGGCCGCCATCGGCAGCAGCCGCAGCGCTCCAAAGCGGCGCCACAGTACGGCCGTTCCGCTGAACAGGCCCGCCAGCCCCTGGGGCATGAACATCATCACCACCACGAACAAGATGCCCTGGTACAGCAGCCACGACTGCGTAAGGTCGGACACGGCATAGCCGAAGAAGGTCATCAGCGCTGCGCCCAGCGCGGGGCCCAGGAAGGTGCCCACGCCGCCGATGTAGGTGTTGAGCACAGCCGCCGCCGACAGAGTGCTTTCGAACAGCACGTAGTTGGCGGCTTCGTTGCTGATGACCTGCAGGCCACCCGCGATGCCGGAGAACATGGCCGACACGGTGAACACCAGCACGCTGAGCCTGTGCACGTCGTACCCCAGGAAAGCCAGGCGGTGGCGGTTCTCGCGCAGGCCCAGCGCCAGGCGGCCCACAGGGGTGCGGGTGTAAAGGTACAGCAGTACCAGCGAGGCCAGCACCCAAGCGAGCGTAAGGTAGTACACCTCGGCGGTGGAGCCGAAGCTCAAGCCCATGGAAGGCATGCGCATGCTCGAGACTCCCGCTTCGCCGCCAAACACACTTTTGATGTGCGGGGCGATGGAGTGCAGCAGCTCGGCGATGGCCAGCGTGATCATCGCGAAGTACGTGCCCGTGCGCTGGGTGGAGAACCAGCCGGCGATCACGCCCACCAATAAGCCGCCCAGCGCACCTGCCAGGGGCAGCAGCGGCGTGGGCACGATGCCCGCACCGCCTACCGCGTTCATGGCGTGCACGGTTGCAAATGCCCCCACCCCGAAGTAGGCCGCGTGTCCAAAGGACAGCATGCCGGCCTGCCCACACACCACGTTAAACGCCGAGGCGAACAACGCGGCAATGAGCATCTGGATGGCCGCGTTAAGCAGGCCCGTGGACAGCAGCCACGGCAGGCCCGCCAGAATGGCAGCGCCCAGGCACAGGGTACCGATCGGAAGAATGCGTGGATTCATGGTGTTACCTCAGGCCTTCTCGCCCATCAAGCCCGAAGGCCGGATCAGCAGCACCAGCAGCATGAGCGCAAAGGGCAAGGTGGCCGCCAGGCTGGACAGCTTGAGCGTGAGCAGCCCGCCCACGCCCTCGGCCCAGGCCCGCGCGCCAAATACCGCCAACAGGTCGGCCAGGCTCGCGTCCACCGCCACGGCCAGTGAGGTGATGACCCCGATGAGCAGCGAGGCGAGCATGGCGCCCTCCAGCGAACCGAGCCCGCCGACCACCACCACCACGAACACCATCACCCCCAGCTCCAGCGCCATGTTGGGGTTGGTGGTGTAGAACGCGCCGGCTACCGCGCCGGCCAGTCCGGCCAGCGCAGCGCCCACGCCGAACACGCCCATGAATACCAGCGGCACGTTGTGGCCCAGCGCCTCGGCCATGTGCGGCTTGTAGATGGCCGACCGCACCACGATGCCCACGCGGGTGCGGGTAAGCAGCAGGTAGATGACCACGAACATGGCCACCGCCACCGCCCCCATGAAGACGCGATAGGCCGGGTAGCTGGCAGCGCCGATGGTGAACGCCGAAAAGTCCAGGCCTGCAGGAATGCGGTAGTTGACGGGAAAATTGCCGAAGAAGAGCTTGATCAGCTCGGCAATGATGAACGACAGGCCGAAGGTGAGCAGCAGCTCATGCGCATGGCCGTAGTGGTGTACGCGGCGCAGAAAGAACTTCTCGACCACCACGCCCACCAGGCCCACCAGCACGGTGGACACCACCAGCGCCGGCGCAAAGCCCAGCACATCGGTCAGGCTGTAGGCGAAGTACGCGCCCAGCATGTAGAACGAGGCGTGCGCGAAGTTGAGCACGCCCATCATCCCGAAGATGAGCGTGAGGCCCGCTGAAACCATGAACAGCAGCAGGCCGTAGATGGTTCCGTTGAGCAACGAAACGATGAGGGTGTCCATACGGGGGGTGTGGCAAACAGGGATGGGAAGGCCCGGGCTGGCCACGGCAGGCGTGGGGCCAAAGGCATCAGGGGGCAAGCGCCCCAAAACCGGGGCGGCCTGCGGGGGTGAAACGTCAGCGCGTCACGGCATCACGAGGGGCGCTGCATCTTGCAGCTCGCCTGCGCGGGCGTGGCGGCTTCCTGGGCGGTGAGCAGCTTCACCGGCTTGAAGCCCATGTCGGTGTTGTCGACCTTGAACTTTGCGTCCTTGGACACCGTGGACACCACGATAGGCAGCAGGGCCTGGTGGTCTTCGGCGCGCATGCTGATCTCGCCGATGGGGGTGGTGATCTTGGCGGTTTCCAACGCGCGCGCAAAGGCGTTCACATTGAACTTGCCGCCTTCGGGCTTCACGCGGGCCAGGGCGTCGCCCACCATCATCAGGCCGAACACAGTCTGCGGGTCGGTGGCCACGGGCGCACTGCCGGTCTTGGTGCGGTAGTCGTTGACGAACTTCTCGCCCTCGGCACCACCTGCCTCGGCGTTGAACGTGTGCGCGATGAAGTGGCCCACCGCCAAGTCTCCAGCGTTGGCGATGTTGCCGGGCTGGTCGAGGAAGATGGTGCCGAACCGGGTCTTGAGGCCTGCGGCTCGCGTGGCCTTCATGAGCAGCAGCAGGTCGTTGGACCAGTTGCCGGTGATCACCGTGTCGGCCTTCGCGGCGCCAATCTTGGCTACGTAGGGCGCGAAGTCCTGGATGCGGTTGACATCGTGCAAGGTCTTCTCGACCACCTGGTAGCCGCCCGCGGCCGCGTTGTCCACCGTGGCCTGCTCCATGTCCTGCCCCCACGAGTAGTTCTGGTTGATGGCGTAGACACGCGTTCCCAGCGTGCCCGCTCCTTTCATGGCCTGCACCAGCGCCTTGGTGCGCACCTGGGCATTGCCGCTGAAGCGGAAGTGGTGGAAGTGGCACTTTTCGCCGGTCAGCTCCAGCGCCTCGGCGCCCACGTTGATGTAGACGATCTCCTTGCCGGGGTTTCGCAGGTTGTGCTTGCGCACATCTTCGGTCAGCTGCCCGCCCACGGCCGACGAGGCGCCCTGCACGATGAGATGCACGCCGTCGGAGATGGCGGTTTTGAGCTTGTCGGCCGCGCCAGTGGGGCCACCCTGGTTGTCGTACTCCACCAGCTGCACGGGCTGGCCGTTCCACCCGCCCTGGGCGTTGATGCGGTCCACCGCATAACGCGCCGCCGTGCGGTACATCAGGCCCGAAGCCGCCTGCGGGCCCGAGAGGGTTTCGATCACGCCGATCTTGACGGCCTGGGCCTGTGCTGCGCCACTGAATGCCGCGCAGACGGCCGCGACAGCGGTGGCACCGAGGGTGGGGATCATCTTCATACAGTCTCCTTTTGTTGATTTGGGTCGTACCGGCAGATGCACCGGCAATGGTGCGTCACAGGTACTCGAGATTCCCGTCCACGCTGATCGCCTGGCCGGTGATGTTGCGGGCCGCGGGCGCGCTCAGGAACAGCGCCATGGCGGCCACGTCCTCGGGCGTCACCATGCGGCGCAGCGAAATCTTTTGAAGGTATTGCGCGCGCATGGCCTCGGCGCTGACGCCGGTGGTGGCGGCGCGGGCGGCGATCACGCTGCTCATGCGTTCGCCTTCCACCGTGCCCGGCAGGATCGCGTTGACCCGCACCCCGGCGGGGCCCAGCTCAATCGCCAGCGACTTCATGAGCCCCACCACCCCCCACTTGGTGGACGCATACGGCGTGCGGTAGGCATAGCCAAGCCGCCCCGCCACGGAGCTCATGGCAATGATCGAAGGGCTGTGCACCGACTGGCGCAGCAGCGGCACCGCATGCCGCGCGAAGAGGAACTGGCTGCTGAGGTTCACATCCACGGTACGCTGCCACTGGCTGGCGCTGATGTCGTCGATGGACCCCGTGGGGCCTGCAATGCCCGCGTTGTTGACCAGCACATCCAGCCCGCCGCTGGCACGCACATCCTCCAACACCAGGCCCACGTCGCGCTCCACCGAAGCATCGGCCACGGTGGCGGTGACTCCCGGCAGGGCCTGGGTCAGCCGGTCGATGGCACCACGGTCGATGTCGCAGATGTGCACGCTGGCCCCCGCCTCGCTGAAGGCGCGGGCAATGGCAGCGCCGATGCCGCTGGCCCCGGCGGTCACCAGCACGCGCAGGCCGGGCGGCGGTGCCAAGGAATTCAAGATGCTCATAAATGTGGAAGACCGGTGGGTTGCGGGGCCGTCGCCGGAGGAGCGACCATGGCCCACACTGTCTCCGAGCACGGCGTTGACATCTATGTGGCCGGCACACACAGCCAACCCCCGCCAGGTGTGCGCCGGCAACTCCGTACAAACCCGAATTCGCTGCGTAAAACTGGCACACACGCGGCCAGAAAGCCCCACACTGCGGGGCTTTGTGTGATGGCCCCAAAGGGCCCTGAGGAGGACGCTCGCATGAGGCACGCACCAGACGATGGGACAGCTGCAGCATCTGCAGTGGCTGCAGCAACCAACGCCGCGGATGCGGCTGCCACCGACCGCATTGCCGAATCGCTCATCGAACTGCTGCACAGAGCGGGGCCTGCCGAGGAACTGGCGGCCCGCCTGGCGCAGGTCGAAGCCCTGCCCGACAGCCTGCCCCGCAAGAGCGACCTGCTGGAACTGGTGCGGATGGCCATGGCCGTGCGCAACCGGCTGGAGGTGCAGCACCAGCGCGAGAGCGGCATGCTGGCCGTGATCGAATCCGCGCGCGACCTCTCCAGCCGCCTGGACCTGCCCGAGCTGCTGCGCACCGTGGTTTCGCGCGCCCGCAGGCTGCTGGGATCGCAGGTCGCGTGGCTGTCGGCCTATGACGCGGGGCTGGACGCGTTCCACGTGCTCACGGCCGACGGCGCCTTGGCGCGCGGCACCGGCGATATGCTGGCCGGGCGCGAACTGGGCATCGTGAGCGTGGTGGTGCAAACCCGCCTGCCCTTCACCACGGCGGACTACCTGCACGACACACGCTTCCCGCACGATCCGAAGCTGGATGTCACCTTCCGTGAGGAAGGCATTGCCGCCGTGGCGGGCGTGCCGCTGCTGTGGGAGGACGAGGTGATCGGGCTGCTGTTCGTGGCGGACCGCTACCACCGCACGCACACGGCGCACAACATCTCGATCCTGAGCACGCTGGCCACCCACGCCGCGGTGGCCATCAAGAACGCCATGGCGTTTGAAGAGACCCAGGCGGCGCTGCGCAGTGCGGAGGCCGCGCACGCACAGATGGAGCGGCACGCGCAGAGCGTGCAGGCCGCCGCCGAGGCCCATGACCAGATGACCACGCTGCTGGCCAAGGGGGCCACGCTGGCGTCCATCTGCCAGGCGGTGGCCGAGATCATGGCCGCAGAGGTGCTGGTGCTGGACGAGGTCGGCCAGGTGATGGGGCGCGGCACGGCCAGCGGCTATGCGGGCCAAGGCGGCGCAGCCTACCACCCGCACGGCGCGCACAGCGAAGCCCTGGCCCGCGCGCTGGGCGAAAGCCGGCGCATCGGCCGCTCGGTGGTGGCATATGAAGCCGCGGGCGAGACCTGCCGCCTTAATGCGGTGATCGGCGGCAACGATGTGCTGGGCGCCTTGCTGCTGTTTCGCGCCGAGGCGTTGGACGGCGTGGCTGTGCGCACTTTTGAGCGCTGCGCCAGCATCGTGGGCATCGTGCTGCTGTCGCGCGAACGCGCAGAGGCCTCACAAAGCCGCGACCTCTCCAGCCTGCTGCGCGGCCTGCTGGCCCCGCGCCAGGACGACCTGCACCTGCTGAGCGACCGTGCGGACCGCTTCGGGGTGGACCTCACGCGCCCCACCACCCTGCTGCTGCTGGAGACACGCACGCCCGAGTCGGGCTACCTGGTGCGGCGGCTGCGCTCCGCACCGCTGCTGCCCCAGGCGCTGTTCGATGACATCGACGGCGTGCTGACCATCCTGTGCGCCACCACGCGCGCTGAAGAGGTGCGCCGAGCCATCGACGCCGCGGCACGGCAGCATGGCGGCACCGAGTATGTGGGCGTGCTGTCCCGGCCCATCGCGCAGCCGTCGGAGATCCCGGCCATCCACGCATCGCTGCGCCGCGCGCTGCCGGTGGCGGCGCGCGTCGGCATGCGCGGCGCCATCGTGGGCCAGAACGAACTGGCGCTGTACTCCACACTGTTTGAAACGCACGACCAGGCCAGCCTGCGCGCGTACCTGCACAGCACCATTGGCGCCCTTACCACGTACGACGCCAAGCGGGGGACGGACCTGGTGGCCACCCTGCTCGCGTACTTCGACTGCAACCAGAACGCGAAGGCCGCCGCCGAGCGGCTGGGCATTCACGTGAATACCATGCGGCAGCGGCTGGCCACGGCCGAGGGCCTGGTGGGGCACTGGGGCAATGCGCTGCGCGCGCTGGAGGTGCAGGTGGCCCTCCGTCTGTGGGTGCTGAGCGGCGCTGCATGAGCCGGATTTCAAGCGTTTTCCGGCCCTAGCGCTTGCTGGATAAGCGCTGGTAGCTATCAATTTGGATGCACTGGAGATTCACCCAAACGCGGCTGTGCTACCGCGGCTCCCGGAACAGTACCTCGATCAGGCCGCGCAACCACTGGTTGCCGGGGTCGCTTTCAAACCGGCGACTCCAGTGCAGCGACACCGTGAAATCGCGCAGGGGCAGCGCGGGTTCGATGATGGTGTAGCCACCATCGGCGGCAAACGTGCGGGCGATATTGCGCGGCATGACCACGGCCAGGTCGGTGCCCCGCACGATGGCGGGCAGCGCCATGAAGTGCTCGGCGGTGAGGCGGATGCGGTCCTGCAGCTGCTGCATCTCCAGGATGCGCGGGTGTCGGAATGCGTGCGCACGGCTACATATTCCAGCTGCCGCAGGGCGCCGAGCAGCGCCGCGCCGGTGCGCCTGCGTGCGGCAAACGGATGGCCTGCACGCAGCAGCACCACGTAGCGGTCCTGCAGGAGCTGCATGCGCTGGGTGTCTTTCACGGTGGGCAAAAAACCGAAGGCGAAGTCGATGGCCCCGCTGTCCAGCCGCTGGGGGATTTCGCTGCGCGGCACGGGCAACGTCTCCAGCCGCACGCCGGGCGCCTCGCGCCGCAGGGCCCCCATCAGGTCGGGCAGGAATCGGCCTTCGCCGATGTCGCTCATGTGAATGCGGAACACCTTGTGCGAGTGCAGCGGCTCGAACTGGGCGGATTCGTTGAGTGCCTCTTCCAGCAGACCCAGGGCGTTGCGCACGGCGCTGGCCAGCCGGTCCGCCTTGGGCGTGGGCTGCACGCCCCCGCCTGCGCGCACGAACAGCGGGTCTTTGAGCAGCAGGCGCAGCCGCGTGAGGGCCTGGCTGGCGGCGGGCTGGGTCAGGTCCAGCAGATCGGCGGCGCGGCTCACATTGCGCGTGCGGTACACGGCATCGAACAGGCGAAGCAGGTTGAGGTCGATGTCCTTGATATGCACTGAATGAATACCGCTTAGTCGATTCATTGTATTGATGGATGAAGCGCCAGCTTCGAAGATGTGGGGGATGTCTTCACCTGCACCCCTCCCCTCCCTTCCCACCGTGCGCGAAGCCGTGCTGGACCTGCTGCGCGGCTTCGGCATTCGCACCATCTTTGGCAATCCCGGTTCCACCGAGCTGCCGCTGTTCCTCGACTTTCCTGCGGACTTCCGCTACATCCTCGGCCTGCAGGAATCGGTAGTGGTGGGCATGGCCGATGGCTATGCCCAGGCCACGCACAACGCGGCCTTTGTGAACCTGCACTCGGCCGCGGGCGTGGGGCATGCGATGGGCAACATCTTCACAGCGCACAAGAACCGCACGCCCATGGTCATCACGGCGGGGCAGCAGGCGCGCTCCATCCTGCCGTTCGACCCCTTCCTGTTCTCGGGCCAGGCCACCGAGCTGCCCAAGCCGTACGTGAAGTGGAGCATCGAGCCCGCGCGCGCAGAAGACGTGCCGCTGGCCATCGCCCGTGCCTACTACGTCGCCATGCAGCAGCCGCAGGGGCCGGTGCTGGTATCCATTCCCGCGGACGACTGGGACAAGCCCTGCGAGCCCGTGCAGGCCCGCACGGTGAGCACAACCTCGCGCCCCGAGCCCCGCGTGCTGCAGGCCATGGGCGACGCGCTGGATGCCGCCGAGCGCCCCGTGTTCGTGGTGGGCGCCGCCGTGGACCGCGACCGCGCGTGGGACGAGGTCGTGGCCCTGGCCGAGCGGCACAACGCCGCCGTGTGGATCGCCCCCATGTCCGGCCGCTGCGGGTTTCCACAGGACCACCGCCTGTTTGCGGGCGTGCTGCCGGCGATGCGCGAGAAGATCGTGGCGCTGCTTGGCGGGCACGACCTGGTGTTTGCGCTGGGCGCCGCGGCCTTCACCTACCACGTGGAAGGCTTTGGTCCCCACGTGCCGCGCGGTGCGCAGCTGATTCAGTTGATCGACGACCCGGGCACGGCTGCCTGGACACCCGAAGGCACCTCGGCGGTGGGCAGCATCCGCCTGGGCGTGCAGGACCTGCTGGCGCGGCCCGCCCCCGCAGCACGCGCCCTGCCCCCGCGCCGCGCCGCACGGCCAAGGGCCGAGCCCGCTGCACCCGGCGCACTGATGAGCGTGCCCTACGTGATGCAGACCCTTGCCGAGGTGCGCGATGCTGCCTCCATCGTGGTGGAGGAAGCGCCCAGCTCCCGCGCCGCCATGCACGCCTACCTGCCCATCCTGCAGAGCGAAACCTTCTACACCATGTGCAGCGGCGGCCTGGGCTATGGCCTGCCCGCGGCCGTGGGCGTGGCGCTGGCACGGCCGGGGAGCAAGGTCATCGGCCTGATTGGCGACGGCTCGGCCATGTACTCCATCCAGGCGCTGTGGAGCGCGGCGCAACTGCATTTGCCCATCACCTTCATCGTGCTCAAGAACCGCCGCTACGCGGCGTTGCAGGAGTTCGCGCCCACGTTCGGCTTCCACGAAGGCGACAAGCTGGAGGGCACCGATCTGCCGGACCTGGACTTTCTGGCCCTCGCGCGCGGCCAAGGCTGCGAAGCCCTGCGCGTGAGCGATGCATCGCAACTGCACCAGGCGCTGCGCGATGCGTTGGCGCACCCGCGCGCCATGCTGGTGGAGGTGGATGTGGCCTGACCGCCCCTCATCGCTTCCCCCGGATTCATTCATCACCAGACCCGGGCTACCCGGGCACCCTCGACCAAGAGACAAGACCATGCAAGCTCTCACCCCGCCGGGCCGCGCACGCCGCCTGTTCAGCGCCGCTGCCTTGGCCGCCGCAGCCAGCACCGCGCTGCTGCCCGCCACCGCCACCGCAGACACCTGGCCCAGCAAGCCCATCAAGGTGGTGGTGAACTTCCCGGCCGGGGGCGCGGCCGACCAGATTGCGCGCGCCGTCACGCAGCCGCTTCAGGCGGCGCTGGGCCAGCCCGTGGTGGTGGAGAACCGGGGCGGTGCGGGCGGCAACATCGGCGGCGAGGCGGTGGCGAAATCGCCCGCGGACGGCTACACGCTGCTGATGAGCTCGGGCGGCATGGTGTCGGTCAACCCGCACCTGTATCCGAAGATGGCGTTCGACCCCGCCAAGGACCTGGTGCCGGTGGCCGCCGCCGCGCGCGTGCTGGTGTTCCTGGAGGTGCGGCCGTCGCTGCCCGTCAACAGCATCCAGGAGTTCCTGGCCTACCTCAAGGCCCACCCCGGCAAGCTGACCTTTGGCACGCCAGGCAACGGCAGCTCGCCACACTTGGCGGCCGAAATGCTCAAGGCCCAGGCCAACGTGTTTGCGGTGCACGTGCCCTACCGCGGGGCCGCCCCGGCCATGCAGGACCTGCTGGGCGGGCAGGTGGACTTCATGTTCGATCCCGGCATCGGGCTGCAGCACGTGAAGGCGGGCAAGCTCAAGCTGCTGGCGGTGGGAAGTTCCAAGCGCTCCCCCTTGTTCCCCGATGTGCCCACGCTGGATGAGGTGGGGCTCAAGGGTTTTGATGCAGACACGCTTTTCGGCTTTTATGCGCCCGCAGGCACGCCCGCAGACATCGTGGCGCGGCTGAACCGCGAGATCAACAAGGCGCTGGGCACGCAGGCCGTGCAGGACCGCATTGCGGCGCTGGGCGGCATCCCGGCACCCATGTCGCCGGCTGAATTCAACAGCCGCGCCGCCACCGACAGCGCCCGCTTCGGGGCCCTCATCAAGGCACGGAATATCACCAGCGATTGACCGCGCGCGGCAGTGCGAGATTCGCGATGGACTACAGTCCCGCGCTTTGCCAACCCACCACCACCCGAGGTACTGCCATGGCGCGCAAGCCCCCCATCACCCTGTCGTCGCTCGACGTTGACCGTATCGAGGCCCTGCTGGCCGCCATTCCGGCCAGTGTCTTCCCCGGCAAGGCGGACTTGCAGGCAGAGCTGGACCGGGCGGACGTGGTGGCGCCCGAAGACATCCCGCCCCACGTGGTGACCATGAACTCCACCGTGCAGTTCTCCATCATCGAGACCGGCAAGGAGTTTTGCCTGACCCTGGTGTACCCGCGCGACGCGGACGGCACTGCCGACCGCATCTCCATTTTTGCGCCCGTGGGCAGTGCGTTGCTGGGCCTGTCGGTGGGCGACGAGCTGGCCTGGCCGGGCCCGGGGGGCAAGGCCATGACGGTGCGGGTGAAAGACATCCTGTACCAACCGGAAAGCGCGGGCGAACTGCACCGTTGAGAAAGCGCCGGGCGTGCTCGCCCAACGGTACTTGGCGATGGCGGGGCGATGCTGGGACAATGCCAGCCGCCATGACCACACCCCTGCCCGCTGAAACCGCCGCTGACTCAGCCGCCCCTCCCGAGGCGTTTGACCCGGACTCCACCACCGCTTTCCAGGCCCGCATGGAGCGCGCACCCGAGTGGTTCTGCTCCTTCCTCGCCGGCAACAGCCGCGAGAAGAGCCGCCTCAAGCGCGAGATGGCCACCATGAAGGGATCGGTGGTGTGGCTGGTGCAGCAGCGCCGCCAGGGCACCTGGGACGCCGCAGAACGCGCCCACCTGCGCGACGTGATGCGCTCAGCATCGTCCGTCAGCCCCTACCTGTTCATCTGGGTGATTCCGGGCTCTATGCTGCTGCTGCCGTTTCTGGCTTGGTTCCTGGACAAGCAGCGCAAGCGGCGCGAGCGCCGGGCCGGCAATTAGCAGCAGGACTAAGAGGCGACGGTTCAAGCCCAGTTGTTGGACAGGGCCACCAGCAATCCCGTGCCCACCAGCCCGGCCTGCCAGCGCAACGCCGTGGACCACGAGGGCACATGCCGCTCCACCCTTAGGTACAGCCAGCGCCCCGCAGCCAGCGACAGCCCAAAGGCCAGGAGCATGCCCAGCGCATTGACGGCCGCAGAAGTGGGCCAGAGCGTGCCCACCACGGCGTTGACCAGCAGGCACACGGCAAAGTGCACCAGAAACACCGAGTACGACATCTGGCCGACCCGTGCGAGCCTTGCGCCCAGCCGCTGCAACGCCACAGTGACGCGACCTGTCCACGGCGCTGACCGCCCCTCTGCGGACTGGCTGCTTCGGCCACGGCGCATCACCAGCACCAGGCACAGCGCGGTGACCACGGCCACCGCGATGCGGCCGCGAAAGTCCAGCACCAGCGCAGCGCCACCCATCAACACCATGGCAGCCACCCAGGCATGGGCCCGCGGCGCCTGCACGGCCCAATAGGCCAGTATGCCCAGACCATAGGCGCCAAAAAAGTACAGCGCCCACATGTCCAGCCCAGCCATGCGGTTGAAAAACCACAGCGACGCGGCTGCGCCCGCCACGATCAACCCACGCGCCAGCGCCGCCCGGTGGTGCTGCGCCCACGGCCCCGGCAACGCCCGAACGGCCGCCCACACCAGCACGCTCAGGCTGAACAACTGGAAATCGACGGCCACGTACCACACCCCGGCCGACAGCGCATCTTCGCCCACCAGGTCCTGCAGCAGCAGTGCATTGGCCACCAGTTGACCGAGGGTGGGCGCTTCGGGCACCGAGGGGTGGTCCATCCAGGTGCGCACCAGAGCGGACACCACCACCGTGACCACCAGTGCCACGGCATAAGGCACGACCAGCCGCACAAACCGCTTGGCGATGGCGTTGCCCGCATGGTCGAACCGGGCCACGCCCTGTGGCGCCAGGCTGGCGGCCGCCAGGTAACCGCCCACCACCAGAAACACCTGCACGGCCATGCGCCCGTAGTCATACAAAAACGCCATCAGCGCGGGAGCCAGCGGCTGGGCGATGTCGGACATGGGCCCATAAAACGCCAGGTGGTGCCAGACGATGGTGATGCAGGCCAGCCCCTTGACGATGTCGATCAGCGGCGAGCGTGAGGAGTTGGCAGACATGCGGGTCACCAGAAATACATCGCGGAAGAAGAAATGAAACAGGCAGAGGCCGGGCGCAAAACCCTCGATTGTCGCCGTGCAGGACCGCGCGCAGCGGCCCGCACGCGTCGCCAAGGCGCCACACCCCACCCCTTGGACGTCCCTACCCAAAGTGCTGAATTTTCAGTAATTACTGAAAATTCAAGAAAACGGGCGCAAGATCCAGCGCCATATGACTTCCATCAATCCGCTGCCTCCGCTCAATCGCCAGTTCGTGGCCCACTTCGGCGAGATGGGCAGCCGCTGGGGCATCAACCGCACCGTGGGGCAGATCTATGCGCTCATCTTCCTGTCGCCCCGGCCGCTGAATGCGGACGAGATCTCAGAGACGCTGGAGTTCTCGCGCTCCAACGTGAGCATGGGGCTCAAGGAACTGCAGGCCTGGCGCCTGGTCAAGCTGAGCCACCAAGCTGGCGACCGACGTGAATACTTTGAGGCGCCCAAGGACGTATGGGAGATCTTCCGCGTGCTGGCCGAGGAGCGCCGCCGCCGCGAGATTGAGCCCACCTTGTCGATGCTGCGCATGGCCCTGCTCGAAGAGCCCGGCTCCGACGCAGAGCGCCACGCGCAGGAGCGCATGCGCGAGATGCACGAACTCATCGACCGCCTGATGACCTGGTTCGACGACGTGCAGCGCCTCGCGCCCGAGACGGCTCTTCAGCTCATGGGCATGGGCACGGCGGTGACGCGCGTGCTGGAGTTCAAGGACAAGCTCACCGGCAAGGGCGCGTCCGCCAGAAACAAAGGAGCCTGACGCCATGGACACCTTCATGCTTTCGCGCATCCAGTTCGCGGCCAACATCAGCTTTCACATCCTGTTCCCCACCATCACGATCGCGCTGTGCTGGTTTCTGGTGTTCTTCCGTATGCGCCACACGGCCGCACGCGGCACGCCGGCGGCGCTGGGCTGGGAGCAGGCCTACTACCTTTGGACCAAGGTATTTGCGCTGACCTTCGCGCTGGGTGTGGTGTCGGGCATCACCATGAGCTTTCAGTTCGGCACCAACTGGCCGGGCTTCATGGAGCATGTGGGCAACATCGCCGGGCCGCTGTTGGGGTACGAGGTGCTCACGGCGTTCTTCCTGGAGGCCACCTTCCTGGGCATCATGCTGTTCGGCCGGGGGCGCGTGTCCGACCGGGTGCATCTGGTGGCCACGCTGATGGTGGCGCTGGGCACCACGTTGTCTGCGTTCTGGATATTGAGCCTGAACTCGTGGATGCAGACGCCCGCCGGCTACAAGATCATCGACGGCAAATTCCACGCGGTGGACTGGCTGGCAATCGTGTTCAACCCGTCCTTCCCCTACCGCCTGGGCCACAAGCTGCTGGCGTCCGCCCTCACGGCCGGTTTTCTCATCGCAGGCGTAAGCGCCTGGCAGCTCATCCGCGGAACGGCCAACGACGGCACACGCAAGGCGCTGCGCACCGCAGTGACCGCCGTCGCGCTGGCGATACCGCTGCAGATCTTCATGGGCGACCTGCACGGCCTGAACACGCTGCAGCACCAGCCCGCCAAGATTGCCGCCATCGAAGGCATCTGGCACACCGAAAAGGGCGCGCCGCTCACGCTGTTCGGCCTGCCCAACGAGAAGGAAGGCCGCACGGACTACGCCGTGCAGATTCCCAAGGCCGCCAGTCTCATCCTGGCGCACGACATCAACGCCGAGCTGAAGGGTCTGAACGAGTTTGTCGGCACCCACCCTCCGGTCGCTCCGGTGTTCTGGGGGTTTCGAGTGATGGTGGGCATGGGCATGCTCATGCTGGCCGTGGCGTGGGCCAGTGCCTGGGTGTTGTACCGCCGCCGCGCGCACGGCGTGGCCACGCTGCCGCGTGCGCTGCTGTTCACGCTGGTTGGCATGACGTTTTCCGGCTGGGTGGCTACGCTGGCGGGTTGGTATGTGACGGAAATCGGCCGCCAGCCCTACCTCGTCTACGGGCTGTTCAAGACCGCCGACGCCGTGGCGGACCATGCGCCGGGCATGGTGGCCACCACGCTGGCGGGCTACCTCACGGTCTATGTGCTGCTGCTGTTGGCCTATGTTGGCGTGATCAAGCACATGGCGGAGCACCCCACGATGCCCGTGCCCGCCGTGCCGCCGCCTTCACCCCAACCGCTGACCCAGCCAGCGGCAACACACGCGCCGGCCCCGCGCTGAGCCGTTGACCCGAGGAGCAAACCATGGACTTCAACCTGTCACACGCTCTCCCCTTGGTCTTTATGGCCGTCATGGGACTGGCACTCTTGGCCTATGTGATCCTGGACGGCTATGACCTGGGCGTGGGCATCCTGCTGCCTTTCGCCACCGATGCAGAAAAGGACGTGATGGTGTCCAGCATCGGCCCCTTCTGGGACGCCAACGAAACCTGGCTGGTGCTGGGCGTGGGCGTGCTGTTGGTCTGCTTCCCCATGGCACACGGCATCGTGCTGACCGCCCTGTACCTGCCGGTGGCCGTGATGCTGCTGGGGCTGACCCTGCGCGGCGTGGCGTTCGACTTTCGCGTGAAGGCGCGCGATGCGCACAAGGCCACCTGGAACCGGCTGTTTGCCGGAGGCTCGCTGCTGACCACGCTGGCGCAGGGTTGGATGCTGGGCGCCTACGTGACCGGTTTTCAGAACGACGCCTGGGGACTGCTGTTCTCTGCGGGCATCGCTCTTACGTTGCCCGCGGCCTACGCCATGCTGGGCGTAGGCTGGCTGCTGATGAAGACCGATGGCGAGCTGCAACGCAAGGCGGCCCGCTGGGGCCAGGGCGTGCTGTGGCCCATGGGGTTTGCGCTGGTGGGCATCTCGCTGGCCACGCCCCTGGTCAGCCCCACCGTGTTTGCCAAATGGTTCGTGCTGCCGCAGCTGTTTGCGCTGCTGCCCATTCCGCTTGCCTGCGTGGCGGCGTTCTTCGCCATTCGCCACGTGCTGTCCACGCAGCGCGTGGTCGCAGCCGGCTACGGCTGGGTGGTGTTTGCGGCCACCGTGGTGATTTTTGTGCTGGCATTTTTTGGCCTGGCCTACAGCCTGTACCCCTACATCGTGGTGGACCGCCTCACCGTGTGGCAGGCGGCCAGCGCCCCGGAGTCGCTGGTGGTCATCGGCATCGGCGTTGCCATCACGCTACCCGCGATCATCGTCTACACCATCTTTATGTACAGGGTGTTCTGGGGCAAGGCGCGCGAGTTGACGTATGGGTTGTAAGAGCCGGCAGCGTCCCCTTGGGCAACCGCGCGCATCCACTCGGACGGGCTCAATACCGCAGGCTTCCCTCCGCATCCACGATCGCCAGTTCCACATAGGTTGAGCCGTTGTGGCTCTTGGGCGAGTACTTCACGCTGAAGCGTCCGAAGGAAATTTCGCCCGCGTCTTCCATCGCCTTGATGAACGACTCGGTCGTCAGGTTGCGCCCGGCGCGGCGCAGGCCCTCTACCAGCAGGCGCGCATGCACAAACCCCTCGAACTGTGACGCAGACGGTTGCGCGTTGGGTGACTTGGCACGCAGCAGGCTGAGGTACTCGGCCACCACGGGGATCGTGGTGTTGCGCAGCGAAGGCATGATCTGCGCGAGGATGATGCCGCGCGCCTTGTCCTTGAGTTCGCGGTTGATCACGTCCAGGCTGGCCACCGAGAAGCCGTAGTAAGCAGGCCGCGCGCTGGTGGCCTGCACGGCCTTGATGTAGTGCGTGAACGTGGCACCCGCCGTGGCCACGATGACGGCCTGGGGCTGTGCCTTTTCGGTGGCAGCTGCGGCGGCGGCAAAGTCGGGCTGCTTGGGGTCCACCTTGATTTCGGCCACGAAGGGCAGCTTTTCGTCCTCCGACGCCTTCTTCAGCTCGGCCGCCAGGGTCTTGCCCAGGCCGTCGTCCTGGTAGAACACCGCCACGCGGCTGATACCCTGCTGCCGCATCTGCGAGACGATCTTGCTGGCCTCGCTGGCATAGCCCGCGCGCACGTGGAACACATAGGGGTTCAGCGTTTCGCGGAAGGCCGATGCGCCCGTCACCGGGCCGAAGAGCAGCGTGCGGTGCTCCTTGATCAGCGGCAGGATGGCGCCGGTCTGCGCCGTGCCCGTGCTGTGGTAGATCATGAAGACCTTGTCGGACTCCAGCAGCTGTCGGGTGTTCTCCACCGCCTTCTGCACGTCAAAGCCATCGTCCAGCGTGGTGTAGCGGATCATGCGGCCGTGCACGCCGCCCTGGGCATTCACCGCATCGAACATGAGCCTAGAGCCTTCTCCGTACTGCACCGTCTGCGGGCCCAGCGGGCCCGACAACACGGCCGATGCGCCGAGCCGTATCTCGTCGGCCGTTACCCCTTCGTTGCGCGCCTGGGCGCCTGTGCCCATACCCAGGGCCAGCAACAACACAAAAAAACGGAACATGGTGTCTCCTCCTTCCCCTTTGCGTGGCCGGGCTCACTTGCCCTGGGTCAGGCCGGCATCGGCGCGGATATTGGTTATTTGTCATCACCATTATCGGTGCCGTCGCGCAGCCTGTTTATGGGGTTTGCCCTTGCGGGCCTGGCATGCTCCCGCACGAGACGCACCGCAATGCAAATGCCCGCCCTGCGCGTACAGGGCGGGCGATGCGATCTGACGGTTTGGGATGCGACGAGGGCGAGACCCGGAAAAGCCGTGCGCCGAGGCAGGCTGCCGCATTGCCGGCGGCGGAGCCCTCAGTCGCGCGCGGTCACAGCTTGAGTCGTGAGCGCGCCGCTTCGTATTCGCAGCGCAGGCGGGTCACCAGCTCGGCGGTGCTGGTCACGGCAGTGATGGCGCCAATGCCCTGGCCGCAGCCCCAGATGTCCTTCCAGGCCTTTTTGGCGTCGCCGCCAAAGTTCATCTTGCTGGGGTCGGACTCGGGCAGGTTGTCCGGGTCCATGCCCGCCGCGCGAATCGAAGGCGCGAGGTAGTTGCCGTGCACGCCCGTGAACAGGTTGCTGTAGACGATGTCGTCGGAGGTGCCGTCCACGATGGCTTGCTTGTACGCGTCGCTCGCGCGCGCCTCGTGCGTGGCGATGAAGGCCGAGCCGATATAGCCGAAGTCCGCCCCCATGGCCTGGGCCGCCAGCACGGCGCCGCCGCTGGCGATGGAGCCGCTGAGCGCCACGGGGCCGTCGAACCACTGGCGGATTTCCTGGATCAGCGCAAACGGGCTCTTCACGCCCGCATGGCCGCCCGCGCCCGCTGCCACGGCGATCAGGCCGTCCGCGCCTTTTTCAATCGCCTTGTGCGCGAACTTGTTGTTGATGATGTCGTGCAACACGATGCCGCCCCAGGCATGCACAGCCTGGTTCACATCCTCGCGGGCGCCCAGGCTGGTGATGATGATCGGCACCTTGTACTTGGCGCACACCTGCATGTCGTGCTCCAGCCGGTCGTTGCTCTTGTGCACGATCTGGTTGATGGCAAAGGGCGCTGCGGGCTTGTCGGGGTTCGCCTTGTTGTAGGCGGCCAAGGTTTCGGTGATTTCGGCCAGCCATTCGTCCAGCAGTTCGGCGGGGCGGGCGTTGAGCGCGGGCATGGAGCCCACCACACCGGCCTTGCACTGCTCGATCACGAGCTTGGGGTTGCTGATGATGAACAGCGGCGAGCCGATGACAGGCAGCGACAGGTTTTGCAACGCGGGAGGCAGTTTGGACATGGCAACAACTTCCAGGACAGAATTTTTGATGAAATCAGCCTCTGGCGCTTATCCAGCAAGCGCTAGCAGCTATCATTTTTATATCAACAAGCCCCACATGGCGGGGCTGTCTCCTCACAGCGCGGATACGCCTCAGAAGGCGTCCAGTGCCAGCTCGGTCACGCTGGCCGCGCCTTCCACGATGCTGTCGCGCAAGCCCGGGGCCTTCACCAGGATGTGCTCGGCGTAGAACTGGGCCGTGGTGATTTTTGCGCGCATGAAGGCAGCGTCCTGTCCCTTTTGCAACAGCTCCTGCGCCACCAGCAGGCTGCGGGCCAGCTGCCAGCCGGCCACCACGTTGCCCGCAAGCATCAGGTAGGGCACGCTGCCCGCGAACACGGCATTGGGCTGGGCCTTGGTGCCGCCCGCCACGAAGTCGATCACATCGAGCAGCGCCTTGCGCGCCGCGGCCAGGCGCTTGGCCACAGCCAGCGCGGCGGGCGTACCGCTGGCCGCCAGCTCGCTTTCGGTCTTCTCGATCTGCGCCGCAATGCCCTTGGCCACCTGGCCGCCATCGCGCGCCGTCTTGCGGCCCACCAGGTCGTTGGCCTGGATGGCGGTAGTGCCTTCGTAGATGGTGAGGATCTTGGCGTCGCGGTAGTACTGCGCGGCGCCGGTTTCTTCGATGAAGCCCATGCCGCCGTGCACCTGCACGCCCAGGCTCGTGACTTCCAGGCTCATCTCGGTGCTGTAGCCCTTGACCAGCGGCACCATGAATTCATAGAACGCCTGGTTCTGCTTGCGCGTGTCGGCGTCGGGGTGGTGGTGCGCAGCGTCGAACGCGGCGGCGGCCACGGTGGCCATGGCGCGGCAGCCTTCGGTGTAGGCACGCATGGTCATGAGCATGCGCTTCACATCGGGGTGGTGGATGATGGGCGCGCTGGCGGCGATGCTGCCATCCACCGGGCGGCTTTGCACGCGGTCTTTCGCATACTGCACGGCCTTCTGGTAGGCGCGCTCGGCAATCGCAATGCCCTGCATGCCCACGGCGTAGCGCGCGGCGTTCATCATGATGAACATGTATTCGAGGCCGCGGTTTTCCTCGCCCACCAGGTAGCCCACGGCACCGCCGTGGTCGCCGAACTGCAGCACGGCGGTGGGCGATGCCTTGATGCCCAGCTTGTGCTCGATGCTCACGCAGTGCGCGTCGTTGCGTGCACCCAGCGTGCCATCCTGGTTGACGAGGAACTTGGGCACCACGAACAGGCTGATGCCCTTCACACCCTCGGGCGCGCCCTGCACGCGGGCCAGCACCAGGTGCACGATGTTGGCGGCCATGTCGTGTTCGCCGTAGGTGATGAAGATCTTGGTGCCGAAGATCTTGTAGGTGCCGTCGGGCTGCGGCTCGGCGCGCGTGCGCACCAGGGCCAGGTCCGAGCCCGCCTGAGGCTCCGTGAGGTTCATGGTGCCGGTCCACTCGCCGGTCACCAGCTTTTCCAGGTACGTGGCCTTGAGCTCGTCGCTGCCGGCCGTGAGCAGCGCCTCGATGGCGCCATCGGTCAGCAGCGGGCACAGCGCAAAGCTCATGTTGGCGCTGTTGGTCATCTCGATGCAGGCCGCGCCGATGGTCTTGGGCAGGCCCTGGCCACCAAAGTGGGCCGGGTGCTGCAGGCCCTGCCAGCCGCCTTCGGCGTACTGGCGGAAGGCTTCCTTGAAGCCGGGGGTGGTGGTAACCACTCCGTCCTTCCAGCTCGACGGGTTCTTGTCGCCCTCGAAGTTGAGCGGAGCCAGCACGCCTTCGTTGAACTTGGCGCACTCTTCCAGCACGGCGGCGGCGGTGTCGAAGCCGGCGTCTTCAAAGCCGGGGATCTGCGCGATCTGTTCGATGTTGGCCAGGTGCTCGATGTCGAACAGCATGTCCTTGACGGGGGCGGTGTAGCTCATGGATGTCTCCGAGGAAGCGAGATTTCGTCAAAAAAAAGGCATCGCAAGCGATGCCTTTTGTGCGCACAACGGCGTGCTTACAGGGCCTTGACCAGTTCAGGCACAGCCGTGAACAGGTCGGCCTCCAGGCCATAGTCGGCCACGCTGAAGATCGGGGCTTCGGGGTCCTTGTTGATCGCCACGATCACCTTGGAGTCCTTCATGCCGGCCAAGTGCTGGATGGCGCCAGAGATGCCGGCGGCGATGTACAGCTGCGGCGCGACGATCTTGCCGGTCTGGCCCACTTGCAGGTCGTTCGGGGCGTAGCCCGCATCCACCGCAGCGCGGCTGGCGCCGATGGCAGCGCCCAGCTTGTCGGCCAGGGGGGTGATGACTTCGTCGAACTTTTCCTTGCTGCCCAGGGCCCGGCCGCCGGAGACGATGATCTTGGCGGCCGTCAGGTCGGGACGGTCGTTCTTGGCGATTTCGCTGCCCACGAACGTGCTCTTGCCGGCGTCGGCTGCTGCGGCGGCGGTTTCGACAGCAGCGGAACCACCGGTGGCGGCTGCCGCGTCAAAGCCCGTGGTGCGCACGGTGATGACCTTGGTGGCGTCGCTGCTTTGCACGGTGGCAATCGCGTTGCCTGCGTAGATCGGGCGCTCGAAGGTGTCGGCGCTCACCACCTTGGTGATGTCGCTGATCTGGGCCACGTCCAGCTTGGCGGCCACGCGGGGGGCCACGTTCTTGCCGCTGGCGGTGGCGGGGAACAGGATGTGGCTGTAGCCCGATGCGATGGCCAGCACTTGCGCAGCCACGTTTTCGGCCAGGCCGTGTTCGAGGCCAGGGGCATCAGCGTGGATGACCTTGGCAACACCGGCGATCTGGGCTGCGGCCTGGGCAGCGGCAGCGGCGTTGTGGCCGGCGACCAGCACGTGCACGTCCCCACCGCAGGCGGCAGCGGCCGTGACGGTGTTCAGGGTCGCGCCCTTGATGGATGCGTTGTCGTGTTCAGCAATAACGAGTACCGACATGTCAGATCACCTTCGCTTCGTTCTTGAGTTTCTCGACCAGGGCGGCGACGTCGGCCACCTTCACACCGGCACCGCGCTTGGCGGGCTCGCTCACCTTGAGGGTCTTCAGGCGCGGCGCCACGTCCACACCGAGGTCTTCGGGCTTGACGGTGTCCAGCTGCTTCTTCTTGGCCTTCATGATGTTGGGCAAGGTGACGTAGCGGGGCTCGTTCAGGCGCAGGTCGGTGGTGACCACGGCGGGCAGCGTGAGGGCCAGGGTCTCGGCTCCGCCGTCCACTTCGCGGGTCACGCTGACCTTGTCGGCCGCCAGTTCCACCTTGCTCGCAAAAGTGGCCTGGGGCAGATCAGCCAGCGCGGCGAGCATCTGGCCTGTCTGGTTCGCGTCGTCGTCGATGGCCTGCTTGCCCAGGATGATGAGCTGGGGCTGCTCCTTGTCGACCAGGGCCTTGAGCAGCTTGGCCACGGCCAGGGGCTGCAGTTCGACGTCGGTCTCGACCAGGATGGCCCGGTCGGCGCCAATGGCCATGGCCGTGCGCAGGGTTTCCTGGCACTGGGCCACGCCGCAGGACACAGCGATGACTTCGGTCACCAGGCCCTTCTCCTTCAGGCGCACGGCCTCTTCGACGGCGATTTCGTCAAAGGGGTTCATGCTCATCTTCACGTTGGCGATGTCCACACCCGTGTTGTCCGACTTCACGCGGACCTTCACGTTGTAGTCCACCACGCGCTTGACAGGGACCAAGACCTTCATTGCTGCGGCTCCTAGATAGAGTTGGTTGAATTGACGTTTACGTAAACTAGAACATTCTATGCCGCACTGCAGCGAACACTGCCGCAGCGTGAACGCTGGAGGGCCATCTCAAAAAAGCACGACCGTTCTTTTTCGGAATTATAGGGCAGCACGGCCCCGCTCTGTCTAGAGAGCCCTGTCACATTGGCGCGTGCTCCGCAGCAGGCGCGGCCTACCAACCATCCCTGCCGATCCTTTCGCTGCCGCTCAGCTGGCGGGGGCAGCGCTGTCGCCCGCCGGGTCAGAGGCTCGGGGCCGGGCCAGGGGCGAGTCGTGTGTGTGCACGTGCATCACCCGTTGCGGGTAGGGAATCTCGATCTGATGGCGGCGCAGGGCGTCGAGGATGGCGCGGTTGATGGCCGATCGCAGGCCCAGCGAGCCGTTCTCGGGGTCCGCAATCCAGAATCCCAGGGTGAACTCCAGACCGTCCGCACCAAATGCCGACAGCGCCGCGCTGGGGGCAGGTTCGCGCAGCACGCGGGGGCTGGCCAGAGCGGCTTCGGTCAACAGGCGGCTGACCAGGTCCACGTCGCTGTCGTAAGCCACACTGACCACGGTGGACAGCCATACGCGCGGGTCCGACAGCGAGAGGTTCTCCACCCGCTGCGTGATGAGAGACTCGTTGGGCACAATGGACTCCCGCCCAGAGGGCGAGCGGATGACGGTATAGCGCGCGTTGATCTGCGTGATGCGGCCCTCGAACACGTCAAGCTTGACGTTGTCGCCAATGCGCATACTGCGCTCGGCCAGGATGACAAAGCCGCTGACATAGTTGGCCGCCAGTTTCTGCAGCCCAAAACCGATTCCCACCCCCACCGCGCCGCCCAGCACTGACAAGGCCGTGAGGTCGATACCCACGGCGGACAGCGCCGCTATGAGGCCCACAAACACCAGCAATGCGCGCAGTGCGTTGCTCACCGCCTTGCGCAGCGACAGCTCGTCGCCCGTTGCAGACCGCAGCAGACGCGACTCGATGGCGGCGGAGACCCACAGGGCCAGCAGCAGCACCGCGCCGGCGGTCAGCGCGCCTTCGATGAGCGTACGCACCGACAGCGTGGACGCACCCACCTTCCAGGTGATGCGGTCCAACTCTTCCAGAACCCGCGGCAGCAGGCCGGTGACCCACAGCACCATGGCGAGCCACGCCAGCCACGAGATGGTGCGCTCGATGGGCCGCACCCAGGCCGAATCGGGGAACGCCACCTGCAGGACTTTCGCGCCAATGCGGATCACCACCAGCGACATGAGCACCGGAATCACCACCTTGAACGCAGCGAGTGGAATCCACGCCAACAGCAGCGTTCGGGCCAGGTAGCCCAGCCCCAGCAGGACCAGAGGGAACAGCGCGCCATCCACCCCACGCGTACCGAACAGGATAGAGCGCGCATCGACATGACCCGACCCCCGGCGCAGCGCCGTCACCGTGCCCCAGGCCAGCAGCACACAGACCACCAGCGCCGCCAGCTCGACCAGCACCGTGGCCTGCACAAAGGCCTGCAGCCAGGCGCTCACGTCGTCCAGCATGGGCGTGGCGTTGGTGTTGCTAACGTTGTTGTTCGGCCCGGCCATCATTTGTTCTTCCACGCAGGGGCGCGCTTTTCGGCGAACGCGCGGGCGCCTTCCTGCGCAGCCTCGTCCATCATGTTGGTGGCCATGGCCTGGCCTGCCAACTGGTAGGCGGCGTCCATGCCCAGCTCGCGCTGCTGGTAGACCAGGGCCTTGCCCATGGCCACGGCCACACGGGGCTTTTGCAGGATGGACGCGACCAGCTTTTCGACCTCGGCATCCAGCGCGTCGCCCGGCACCACGCGGTTCACCAGCCCTTGCGCCAGCGCGGTGGGGGCATCAATGAAATCACCGGTGAGCAGCATCTCCATCGCCCGCTTCGCCGGCACATTGCGCACCAGCGGCACGCTGGGCGTGGCGCAGAACAGCCCGTAGTGGATGCCGCTGGTGGCAAAGCTGGCCGTGTCCGCCGCCACCGCCAGGTCGCACTGCGCCACCAGCTGGCACCCCGCCGCCGTGGCCATGCCCTGCACGCGCGCGATCACCGGCACCGGCAGCTTGTGAATGGCCAGCATCATGCGGCTGCAATGCGCAAACAGCTTCTGGTAATACGCCAGCTCCGGGTGCGCTGCCATGTCCTTGAGATTGTGCCCCGCGCAAAACGCCTTACCCGCCGCCGCCAACACCACCACACGCACCGATTCGTCGCGCGCCACCTCGTCAAGCGCCTGCTGCAGCGCGGACAGCACTTCGGTGCCGAGTGCGTTGAAGCGCGTGGGGTCGTTCAATGTGAGTGTGACCACGCCGCGCGCGTCGCGGATAACCTGCAGAAGGGAATCACTGGAAGTTGTCATGTATATCTCTCATGTGTCTGAAGGGAGCGAACCGCCGAAACTGGCGCGATCCCCATCACGGCCGCCGCGCAAGGGCCGCCCCGCCGCGCTGCCGGCGTCCTCCTTCCCGAAGGGCATAGCCCTTCGAGAGAAGGGGGAAGCGGCGAAGCCGCTCAGGGGGATGCTCACAAGTCCGCCAGAACCCGCAGATGCGCCTCCACACTGCGCGACAGCGGCCCCATCACGTAGCCGCCCTCCAGGCACGACACGATGCGCCCCTTGGCGTAGCGGCGCGCCACATCCTTCACGCGCTGGGTGATCCACGCGTAGTCCTGTTCGGTCAAGCCCAGCTGGCCCATGTCGTCCTCGCGGTGGCCGTCAAAACCGGCGCTCACAAAGATCATCTCGGGCTTGAAAGCCTCCAGCCGAGGCATCCACATCATCTCGATGATCTCGCGGATATCCATGCCACGGGTATAAGCTGCAACCGGCACGTTGACCATGTTCGGGGCCGGGTTCTGGTCGCCGCTGTAGGGGTAGAACGGGTGCTGGAAGATGCTGACCATGAGCGCGCGCTCGTCCCCAGCCAGGATGTCCTCAGTCCCGTTGCCGTGGTGCACGTCAAAGTCCACCACAGCCACCCGCTGCAGCTTGTAGCGCTGCAGCGCGTACTTGGCAGCCACGGCCACATTGTTGAAGAAACAAAAGCCCATGGCCTTGTCGCGGCAGGCGTGGTGCCCCGGCGGGCGCACGCTGCAGAACGCGTTTTCGATCTCGCCGGCCATGACGGCGTCGGTGGCGGCCAGTGCGGCGCCCGCGGCACGCAGCGAGGCGTTCCAGGTATGGGCATTGATGGAGGTGTCGGTGTCGATCTGCGCGTAGCTGGGGCCGCCGGCCAGCATCTCCTCGTTGAGCCGGTCCGACATGCCGCGCAGCGCGGCGATGTGCATGCGGCCGTGGGCCAGCTCGATGTCGGCAAGAGACGCCTCGGGGGCTTCATAGCGCTCCAGTGCGTCGGCCACGCCGGTAATCAGCAGGCGGTCTTCAATGGCGTCCAGGCGTTCGGGGCATTCGGGGTGCCCGGGCCCCATCTCGTGTCTCCAACAATCCCGATGGGTGAAATAGCCCGTCTTGCTCACAGTCAATCCCCGTAACTTTGAACCTGCCCGCGATTTTTTCGGATAACGTCGCGCCATGAACGCACAGCACAAGATCAAATCGCTCCTGGATCAGCTTAACACGGTGATCGTAGGCAAACAGGCCCAGGTTCAGGACTGCGTGGCCTGCCTCCTGGCGGGGGGGCACCTGCTCATCGAAGACGTGCCGGGCGTGGGCAAGACCACGCTGGCGCACGCGCTGTCACGCACCTTCGGCCTGCAGTTCTCGCGCGTGCAGTTCACAGCCGATCTGATGCCCAGCGACCTGACCGGGGTGTCGGTGTACGAACGCGGCAAGGAAGCCTTCGTGTTCCACCCCGGCCCGGTGTTTGCCCAGGTGCTGCTGGCCGACGAGATCAACCGAGCCAGCCCCAAGACGCAGAGCGCGCTGCTCGAAGCGATGGAAGAAAAGCAGGTATCGGTGGAAGGTGAAACCCGCGCCCTGCCCCACCCCTTCTTCGTGATCGCCACCCAGAACCCGCACGACCAGCTGGGCACGTTTGCGCTGCCCGAGTCGCAGCTCGACCGCTTCCTGATGCGCATCTCCATCGGCTACCCCGACCGCGCGGCCGAGCGCGTGCTGCTGGCTGGCGCCGACCGCCGCGACATGGTGGACTCTATGCTGCCGCTGCTGTCGGGCGACGAGCTGGAAGAACTGCAGCGCCAAGTGCTGGCCGTGCACACCGCCGACCCGCTGCTCAACTACGTGCAGGACCTGATCGCCGCCACGCGCTCGGGCCGCTGGTTTCTGCAAGGACTGTCGCCACGCGCTGGCATTGCGCTGGTGCGCGCAGCCAAGGCGCAGGCCCTCATCAGTGGGCGCGACTATGTGGCGCCCGACGACGTGCAGGCTGTGCTGCCGCAGACCATTGCCCACCGCCTGGTGCCCGTGGGCGATGCCGGGCGAGGCGCGGTGGAGCAGGTGCGCGCCATGGTGGACGCCGTGCCCCTGCCTTGAGGCAGTTGCGCCATGGCCTTCGCCTCTTCCAACGGCTCCTCCAGCGCTTCGTCCAGCGGCACGTCCAGCGCCCTTTCCCGCGCTGCCGCTGCAGTCAACCCGCTGGCCCCGCTGCGCCAACGGTTCCAGCGCTGGTGGCAGGCACGCCTGCCGCTCAGCGACACGCTGGTGCTGACGCAGCGCAACGTCTACATCCTGCCCACCGGCTCGGGCTGGATGCTGGCGCTCACGCTCATCGTGCTGCTGGTGGCCTCCATCAACTACCAGCTCAACCTGGGGTACCTACTGACCTTCTTGCTGGCGGGCAGCGTGGTCGTGGGCATGCACATCTGCCACGCCAATCTGCGCGGACTGACCCTGCACCTCAAGGCCCCTGACCCGCATTTCATGGGCACCAGCACCGCGTTTGAGGTGCAACTGTCGAGCGAGCGCAAGACGCCGCGCTACGGCATCGGCCTGGCGGTTCACGCACCGGGCAAGGTGGCCCACCACTGGGCCTGGACGGACGTGCCCGCCCAGGGCCAGTGCCGCGTGCAGGTGGCCTTTCGCCCCGAGCGCCGTGGCCTGCACCGCGTGCCCACGCTCACGGCCGAGACGCGCTTTCCGCTGGGCACCTTCCGGGTGTGGACCTACTGGCGCCCGGCCGCGCAGGTGCTGGTCTACCCCGCGCCCGAAACGCCCGCGCCCCCGCTGCCGCCGGGCGAGCCCCGCGCCTCGGGCACGGGCGCGGCGCAGTCCCAGGGCATTGGCGAATTCGACGGCGTGCGCGCCTACCGGCGGGGCGATCCGCTCAAGCTGGTGGTGTGGAAGAAGGCGGCCAAGTCGCTGGCCACAGGCACGGACGATTTGGTGAGCCGCGACGCGCAGCAGGCGCAGCGCCACGAACTGTGGCTGGACCCAGCCCGCGCCGCGCTGCCGGACCACGAGGCCCGCGTCTCGCGCCTTACAGCCTGGGTGCTGCAGGCCGACCGGCTGGGGCTGGACTACGGCCTCCGGCTGCCCGGCATCGAGATCGCCCCGGATAGCGGCGCGGCCCATCGCATGCGCTGCCTGGAGGCTCTGGCGCTGTGCTGACCATGTCCAAATTTTGCATAAAAATGGCCTCCAGCGCTTATCCATCAAGCGCTAGCAGCTATGTAAACCATAGCAATCGCAGCAACGCGCCTTGCGCAAGCGTGCCGTGCCCTCCGCCCCTCCTGCTGCCATGACCGTGCGCCAGACACTCGCCTCCCTGCCCCGCGATGCGCGGGACACCTTGTTTCTGCTGTTCGTCATCGCCTGGGTGGTGGCCCCGCAGGTCAGCAACCTGCCCGCCTGGGCCAGCCTGCTCACGGGCGCCGTGCTGCTGTGGCGCGGTCAGTTGGCCTGGTACAACAAGCCCCTGCCGGGGCGGTGGACCAAGCTGCTGCTGGTGGTGGTGGCGGTGGCGGGCACACTGTATTCGCACCGCACCATCCTGGGCCGCGATGCGGGGGTCACGCTCATTGTGATGCTGCTGGCGCTCAAGACCCTGGAGCTGCACGCCCGGCGCGATGCGCTGGTGGTGTTCTTCCTGGGCTTCTTCACCATGCTCAGCAACTTCTTCTTCTCGCAGTCGCTGGTCACCGCGGGCGCCATGCTGGTGGCGCTGCTGGGCCTGCTCACGGCACTGGTCAACGCCCACATGCCGGTGGGCCGCCCTCCACTGTCGCAGACCTTCCGCATCGCCGGGTCCATGGCCCTGCTGGGTGCGCCCATCATGGTGGCGCTGTTCATGCTGTTCCCGCGCATGGCACCGCTGTGGGGCATGCCCGGAGACAACCTCACCGGCCGCAGCGGGCTGTCGGGCACGATGAAGATCGGCGACATGGCCGAGATTGCGCTGGACGACCGCGTGGCCATCCGCCTCAAGTTTGAAGGCGACGAGCGCAGCATGCCGCCGCAGTCGGCGCTGTACTTCCGCGGGCCGGTAATGACAGGCTTTGACGGCCGCGAATGGCAGGCAGAGCCCTTCCGCGAAGACAGCGCCTGGGCCGCGCGCGTGGCCGTGCCGGCCAACCTGCAGGTCAGCGGCCCGGCCGTGCGCTACGAGGTCACGCTGGAGCCCCAGCGCCAGCCCTGGCTGATGGTGCTGGAGGCCACCCCCGATGCGCCGCAGCTCCCCAACATGCAGGCCTACATGACGCAGGACCTGCAGTGGATGACCACGCGCCCCATCACCGAGGTGCTGCGCTACCAGGCCGTGAGCTACCCCAGCTTCCGCCACGGGCCCGATGCCTCCAGCCGGCAGCTGCGCGTGCACACCGAGCTGCCCCCCGGCTTCAACCCCCGCACGCTGGAACTGGCTGCGCAGATGCGTGCCGACCCGGCCCTGGCCAACGCTGACGCGCAGCAACTGGTCAACGCCGTGCTGCAGCGCCTGCGCACGGGCGGCTACAACTATTCGCTGGACCCGGGCGTGTTTGGCGAACACACCGCCGACGAGTTCTGGTTTGACCGCAAGGAAGGGTTCTGCGAACACATCTCGTCGGCCTTCGTGGTGCTGATGCGCGCATTGGACGTGCCCTCGCGCATCGTCACCGGCTACCAGGGCGGCGAACGCAACCCCGTGGACGGCTACTGGACGGTGCGCAACGCCGACGCCCACGCCTGGGCCGAGGTGTGGATGGAAAACCGCGGCTGGGTGCGGGTGGACCCCACCGGCGCCGTATCGCCCGGCCGCATAGGCGCATTCCAACGGCTGCGCGCGCCGCAGGGTGCCTTTGCCAATGCCATGGGCACCATCAGCCCCGGACTGGTGCAAAACCTGCGCGCCGTGTGGGAGGCCGTCAACAACGGCTGGAACCAATGGGTGCTGAATTACACCCAGGCCCGCCAGCTGGACCTGCTCAAGGCCCTGGGTTTTGAATCGCCCAGCTGGCAGGACCTGACCACTGTGCTGGGCGTCCTCATCGTGCTCGCCGCCCTGGGCGGCGGTGCGTGGACGCTGTGGGAGCGCAGCCAGCACGACCCCTGGCTGCGCCTGATGGCCCGCACGCGCCAGCGCCTGGCCCAGGCGGGCCTGCCGCTGCCCGACACCCTGCCCCCCCGCGCGATGGCCGAACGGGTGCGGGCACAATTCGGCGCGAGCAGCCAGCCCGTGGCCGACTGGCTGCTGCGCCTCGAACAGCTGCGCTATGCGCCCCACCCCACCCAGGCACTGGGCGAGCTGCGCCGCGAATTCAGCGCCCTGCCCTGGCCGCAGCCCCCCAAGAATTGACCCCGGACCCATGCCGAAGACTGCCAGACCGACAACCGCCCCCACCGCCCGCCTCGCCACCGTTTTCGCCACCGCTATCGCATTGATAGCTGCCAGCACTCTACCAGTAAGCGCCAGCGGCCAAAAACACTCAAAGTCTGCAGCTGTCAGCAACACGGCTGCAGCATCCGCCAAGGCCCCGGTCCTGTACGCCACCCGCAGCGATGCGATGCAGTTTGCCGACGACTTGGCCGCGCGCCGCAACCTGGATCGCGAATGGGTGCGCCAGGCCATTGGCCAGGCGCGCTTTCTGCCCCAGGTGCCGCGCCTGATGCTGCCCCCACCCAAGGGCACGCCCAAGAACTGGCGCGCCTACCGTGCACGCTTCATCGACCCGGTGCGCATCCAGGCCGGCGTGCGCTTCTGGCAGGAGCACCGCGCCGCGCTGGAACGGGCAGAGCGCGAGTTTGGCGTGCCGGCCGAGATCATCGTCGGCATCATCGGCGTGGAGACGGTGTACGGACAACAGATGGGCAACTTCCGCGTAATGGATGCGCTGGCCACGCTGGCGTTTGACTTTCCCACTGGCCACCCGCGCGCGGCCGAGCGCACCGAGTTCTTCCGCCGCGAGCTGGAGCAGTTGCTGAGCCTCACCGACCGCAGCAACATCGACCCGTTTGCCCTGCGCGGCAGCTACGCAGGCGCCATGGGCCTGGGCCAGTTCATGCCGTCCAGCTGGGTACGGTACGCCATCGACTTCGACGGCGACGGCCGCATCGACCTGTTCAGAAGCCCTGTGGACGCCATCGGCTCAGTGGCCAACTACTTCATCGCCCATGGCTGGATCCCCGGCATGCCCACGCATTACGCCGTGCAATTCGACACGGCGCGGCTGCAGCTGGATGACCTTCTGGCACCCGACATCCTGCCCACCTTCAGCGCGCCCAGCCTTCAGGCCAAGGGCGCTGTGCTGGACGCGGCCGGCGCGAGGCACACCGGGTCGCTGGCGCTGGTGGAGCTGCAAAACGGCGCCGACGCGCCCAGCTACGTCGCTGGCACGGAGAACTTCTACGCCATCACGCGCTACAACTGGTCCAGCTACTACGCGATGGCGGTGATCGAGCTCGGCGCCGAAGTGGCCGCAGCCCGCGCGCGTTGACCGGGCACAAGGGGCGGCCTGGGGGATTGCCGGGGCCGCTCAGCGCGCATGCGTTAGTCAGTCCACAATGCGTCGCTTCGGCCGCGTGCGCGGCAGCCTTCCTGCCCCCTCACATTCAGCCCATGCCAGCAGCAGCATCCCCATTCCCCGCAACCTCCGACGACGCCATCGTCCGCGTGCGCGGCGTCAGCAAGACCTACGCCGGCGGCTTCCAGGCGCTCAAGAACATTGACCTCGACATCCGTCGCGGCGAAATCTTTGCGCTGCTCGGCCCCAACGGCGCGGGCAAGACCACTCTGATCAGTGTGATCTGCGGCATGAGCAACGCCACGGCAGGCACCATCACCGCCGACGGGCACGACACCGTGCGCGACTACCGGGCCGCCCGCGCCGCCATCGGCCTGGTGCCGCAGGAGCTGCACACCGACTCGTTCGAAACCGTGTGGGCCACAGTGAGCTTTAGCCGCGGCCTGTTCGGCAAGCCGCCCAACCCGGCGTACATCGAAAAAATCCTTAAAGACCTGTCGCTGTGGGACAAGAAGGACACCAAGATCCTGGCGCTCTCGGGCGGTATGAAGCGCCGCGTGCTGATCGCCAAGGCGCTGTCGCACGAACCCAAGATCCTGTTCCTGGACGAACCCAGCGCGGGCGTGGACGTGGAGCTGCGCCACGACATGTGGCGCCTGGTGCGCGCACTGCGCGACGCGGGCACCACCATCATCCTCACCACGCACTATCTGGAAGAGGCAGAGGACATGGCCGACCGCATCGGCGTGATCCGCAAGGGTGAGCTGATCGTGGTGGAAGACAAGCACGTGCTGATGCGCAAGCTGGGCAAGAAGCAACTGGCCATCACGCTGCAGCACGCGCTTCAGCAGGTGCCCGCCACGCTCGCCCGCTGGCCGCTGGCACTCAGCGAAGGCGGCACACAGCTCACCTACACTTTTGATTCGCAGCAGGAAGACACGGGCATTGCTGCCCTGCTGCGCGCCCTGCAGGAGCAGGGCATCGACTTCAAGGACCTGCACTCCAGCGAAAGCTCGCTCGAAGACATCTTCGTGAGCCTGGTGCACCAGAATCCCACCGACGAAACCAAGGCTGCCCGCTCATGACCGGACTCAACCTTCATGGCGTGCGCGCCATCTACCGCTTTGAAATGAACCGTGCGTTCCGAACCTGGATGCAAAGCCTGATCGCACCGGTGCTCACCACAGCGCTGTACTTCATCGTGTTTGGCTCGGCCATCGGATCGCGCATGGGCGACATCGGCGGCGTGAGCTACGGCGCCTACATCATCCCCGGCCTCCTCATGCTGTCGCTGCTGTCCGAGAGCATCTCCAACTCGGCCTTCGGGATCTACATGCCCAAGTGGTCGGGCACGATCTACGAACTGCTGAGCGCGCCGGTGAACTGGGTGGAGGCGCTGCTGGGGTACGTGGGCGCGGCGGCCAGCAAGTCGCTCATGGTGTCGGTGCTCATCCTTGCCACCGCCCGCGTTTTCGTGCCGTACGAGGTAGCCCACCCTGTGTGGATGGTGGGCTTCCTGGTGCTCACGGCCATCACGTTCTGCCTGTTCGGCTTCATCATCGGCCTGTGGGCTGACAGCTTTCAGAAGCTGCAGGTCATCCCGCTGCTGATCATTACCCCGCTCACCTTTCTGGGCGGGGCGTTCTACAGCATCAGCATGCTGCCGCCGCTGTGGCAGACCGTGTCGCTGTTCAACCCCGTGGTCTATCTCATCAACGGCCTGCGGTGGGCGTTCTATGGCCAGGCGGACGTGCACATCGGCGTGAGCACGGCCATGACGCTGGTGTTCCTCACGCTGTGCCTGGTGGTGGTGTGGTGGGTGTTCAAGACGGGGCACCGCATCCGGCGCTGAGTGAACCCGCAGGCGCGGCCCTCCGCGCCACGCCTCAGAAACGCTGCATCTGGCAGCTGTGCGGCTGCTGAGCCTTGGCCGCTGGGATTTGCCGCACCACGCGGAAACCGTAGCCCGACCCTTCCACGTCGAACTTCACGCCCGGCGCGCCCTTTTTGTCCATCACGCCGACCACCAGCGCTTGCTGAAACTGGTGATCGGCCGCGCGCATGCTGCCGCCCTGGCCCGACAGCTGCACCTGCGCGTTTTCCAGCTGCCGCGCCACGGCCACGGCATCGGTGCTGCCCGCACGCTCGATGGACTGGGCCAGCGCCTCCACCATAAGCTGCATGCGCATGTGCACGTAGTCGTCCTGCGGCTTGGGAAAACGCGTGCGGAAGGATTGGTAGAACGCCTCGCTCTGCGCACCGGGCACGTTGGGCAGCCAGTCGGCCACCGCCACCACTTTGCCGATGCCCGCGTCGCCCATGGCGGCCGGCGCGCCCAGCGCGTTGCCGTAAAAGGTATAGAAGCTGCCGTCATAGCCCACTTCGCGCGCTGCCTTCACCAGCAGGGTCAAGTCATTGCCCCAGTTGCCCGTGACCACCGCCTGCGCGCCGCTGGCCTTGATCTTGACGGCATACGGCGCAAAGTCCTTCACACGGCCCACGGGGTGCAGCTCGTCGCCCACCACGGCCACGTCCGGCCGCTGCGCGGCTAGCTGCTTTCTCGCTTCGCGGAGCACGGCCTGGCCAAAGCTGTAGTCCTGGCCGATGAGGTACACGCTCTTGAGGGATTTGTCCTCGCGCATCACCTCCATGAGCGCCGCCATGCGCATGTCGGCGTGCGCGTCAAAGCGGAAGTGCCAGAAGCTGCACTTCTCATTGGTGAGGATGGGGTCCACCGCCGAGTAGTTGAGAAAGATCACGCGCCGGCCCGGGTCGCGCTCGTTGTGCTTGTTGATCGCCTCGATCAACACTGCGGCCGTCGCCGACGAGTTGCCTTGCAGGATGACCTGGGCGCCATCGTCGATGGCCGCGCGCAAGGCTGACAGCGCCTCTTCGTTCTGGCCCTTACTGTCATAGCGCTCCAGCGCCAACAGGCGCGGCCCGCCGGCTGCTGGTGGCAGTTGCACGCCACCCCGTGCATTCACGCGCTCCATGGCCCAGTAGATGTTGCGGTACACGGCCTCGCCCGTGTTGGCAAAAGCGCCCGAGAGGCTTTCGATGAGCGCCACTTTCACGGGCCGCGCCTGGGGCACAGGCGCCGCTGCCGGGGCTGCCTGGGCGCGCGCCGTGGAAGGCACTAAAAGCGCTGCTGCTGAAGCTGCAGCCGCCACGGCCACAGCTGCCGCAGACAAAACGGATAGACGTAAAGCCGCTGCGCCTGTTTTCAAGCCCATCGCCTGCAATTTATTCATGCCTTTTTTCCCTTGAAATGCGGCGTGGCCGCACGCACCTCTCTGCCATGCGGCGACCACGTCGAGAGCCGCGCAGTGTATAGGAGCCACCCATGATTTTCGCCCCCGTGATCCGCCGCGCCGCCTTCACCCCCGCCCCCCGTTCGGCCGATCTCGCCCTGCAACGTTTCCTGATGGGCACCCTCGCTGAGCCCACCGCGCGCTCGGCGGGCTGCACCGTCACCCAGGATGAAAAAGCCACCACACTGCAGCTGGATGTGCCGGGCCTGTCCCGAGATCAGTTGCAGATCAGCATCGAAGGCAACGTCGTGCGCCTGCAGAGCGTGGAAGGCGCGCCCCGCCAGGTGCAGCGCGCCTGGGAGCTGGCCGCCGACATCGACGCTGGCCAAAGCAGCGCCAAGCTGGAAAACGGCGTGCTGACGCTCACCCTGGCCAAGATGGAGCCTGTCAGCAAGGCCACCACTTTGTCGATCCAGTGATCCGTATGCCCTTCCAGCGGCTGGTAACAAAATAGCTTGCCGCACCCATCGAAAAGGCCTGCGCTTTCTGCTGCAGGCCTTTTGCTTTTGTCCCTCGCAACGCTCCCGCAGGCGTGTGCGTTTCTCCGTTCAGTGCGTGAGCAGTCCGACGCCGCGTATACGGTATTCGCTGGGGCTGCAGCCCATGTGCGCGCGAAAGGCGCGGCTGAAGTGGGCGCTGTTGCTGAAACCCCAGGACAGGGCAATGTCCGTGACGGAGCGCTGCACATGCGCGGGATGGCGCAAGTCGCGCAGGCAGGCCTCCAGGCGCCGGCGCTGAATCATGGCAGCCAAGGTTTCCTCGCCGTCGGCCAGCGCGTTGTACAGGTGTCGCCGGCTGCAGTTCAGCGCCTGCGCCATACGATCAATTGTCAGGTCGGGGTCGCCCAGGTGCCGGTCGATGTACTGCAGGATGCGGTCCTTCAGCGCCTCGCGCTGCGACGGCGCGCTGTGCTGGCCATTGCGCTCCAGCAGCGACAGTTGCACCAGGTGCGTGATCACGTCGGCCACGCCGTCCGCTGCGGCGTCGGACATGGTGGGCAGCTCGGCAAACGCGGCGCGCATGGTGTCCCACGCGAGGCGTGACACGCCCGACGTGCCGGAAAAGCGCTGCACCATCAGGTCGTCCAGCTTCAGCTTGCGTTCGGGCAATTGTTCCTTGGGGATCATCAACACCATCTGCCGCACCGCGTCGGGGTTGCTCACCGCATAGGCGCGCGTGGTGTCGTACACGCTCCACTCGCCCGGCGAAAGCCACACCTGGCGGCCATTCTGCTCAAAGCAGGCGCGGCCCTCCAGCTGCGCAACGATCTTGATGTAGGCCCGGTCGCTGCCCCGGATGAGGCTGGGGGTGCGCACCACGCGGTGACGGCTCACACTGAGTTGGCACAGATTCACATACCCAGCCTGGCCCGAGGTGATGTGGCCCGCAAAGGCCTCGTCGCCAAAGGCATCAGACTCCAGCCCGCCGATCAGGCGCCACACGGCGTCGCCCCACAGGTGCAGGCGGTCGCGCGCGGGCACGGTGTCGGTGGATACCTCGGTCAAAGCGTGGGCCATGGTGTCTCCAGTGCGGTGGTTGCGCGAGGCGAATGGTTATGCGGACGAATTATCTGCCGGGGCGCTAACCCGTGCCACCCAGGGAAATCCGGGAAAACCCGCTGAGCCTTGCACGCTGAGGCAAGCGTTTTGTGCACGCACAGCGCAGCGAGAACCACCGCGTCCTCCTACGATCAGGACAGAGCCCGCACCGCGTGGGCCACCCCTTTGAGGAGACATCCAATGACCCGACACCACCCCTCCAAGCGCCAGTGGATCAAAGGCGCAGCCGCCACCGTGGGCACCCTGGCCGTAGCGCCCCACCTATGGGCCCAGGGCAGCAGCGCCAGTCCCGTACGCATTGGCTATGCGATTGCGCGCACGGGCCCCTGGGCCGCAGGCGCACAAGTGAGCCAGGAGCCCAACTACCTGCTGTGGGCAGAGCAAGTCAACGCAGCGGGTGGCCTGAGCGTGAAGGGCACCAAGCGACCCATCGAACTCATCGGCTACGACGACCGCAGCGAAACCGAAACCTGTGTGCGCACTTACGAAAAGCTCATGGGCAGCGACAAGGTGGACCTGATCCTGCCGCCCTGGGGCTCAGGCGCCAACTTCGCCATCGCGCCGCTGGCCAACCGCTTCGGCTACCCGCTGCTCGCGCCCACGGCGCTGTCGCGCAAGCTGATCGACATGAACCTGCCTTACTTCTTTTCGCTGCTGCAGCAGCCCGACAAGATGATGGGCGCGCTGGTGGACATGCTGGTGGCCAACAACGTCAAGACCATTGCCATCGTCTACATGGACGACCTGTTTGGCCTGGAGAACTTCGCGGCGCTGAACAACGCGCTCAAGAAGACCAGCATCCAGGTGGTGGAGCGCAAGAGCTACCCGCTGGGCGTGAAGGACCTGGCGCCCGTGCTGCGCGGCATCAAGGACCAGAACCCCGACGCCTTCATCGGCATCACCTATCCGCCCGACACCATCCTGGCCAGCCGCCAGGCGCGCGAGGTGGGCCTGAACCCCAAGTTCTTCTACGCGTCGGTTGGCACGGCCTTCCAGCTCTACAAGAACGTGATGGCCGCCAACACCGAAGGCGTGATCGGCATGGGCTCGTGGAGCGTGAAGACCAGCCCCGAGGCCAAGGCGTACTTCGATGCCCACGTGAAGAAGTTCAACAAGGAGCCCGACCGCTGGGCCAGCGGCCACTCGTGGGCAGCGCTGCAGATCCTGCAGCAGGCGGTGGAAAAGGCGGGCCTGGACCGCAAGGCACTGCGCGATCACATCGCCAAGAACGAGTTCAGCACCATCCTGGGGGGCATCCGCTTTGCGGGCAGCGAGAACGCGTCCATCCCCGGCACGGTGAGCCAGTGGCAGGGCAGCGACTTCGAAGTCGTCTGGCCCAAGGACCGCGCCACAGCACAGCTCAACACCAGCAAGCCCGCCTGGAAATAAATCTTTCGGAACCTGCACTGTGTCTTTGACTTCCTGGGCCGAACTGGTCGCCAGTGGCCTCATTACCGGCGGCATCTACGCGCTGGTGGCCATGGGCCTGAATCTGCAATACGGGCTCATGCGCATCATGAACATCTCGCATGGCGAGTTCCTGATGCTCGGCGCCTTCCTGACATGGTGGGCGCATACGGCATGGGGCTGGTCGCCACTGCTGCTGATGCCGCTGGCTTTCATCGCATTGTTTGTGTTGGGCGTAGTGGTGCACGCGCTGTGCTTCAAGCGCCTGGCGGCGCGGGCGCCCAACGTGGACGTGTTCGAGGCGCGCAGCCTGATGGTGGGCTTTGGCCTGATGTTCCTGGTGCAGAACACCGCCCTGCTCATCTGGGGTGGCGACCTGCGCGGCTACGAATACCTGGCCGATCCGGTGCAGGTTGCAGGTATGCGCTTCACCGAGAAAAAGCTGGTGCTGTTTGGCGTGGCACTGGCGTTGTCGGCCGCGCTGATCGCACTGCTCAAGCTCACGCTGCTGGGCAAGGCCGTGCGGGCGCTGATGCAGTCGCCCCCGGGCGCGCAGCTGGTGGGCATCAACACGCGGCGGCTGCACCCGATGATGTTTGGCATTGGCCTGGGCCTCTCGGGCGTGGCGGGTGCGCTGCTCTCGATGACGTACGAGATTTCTCCGTCGATGGGCGAGCCCTACACCGTGACGGCACTGATCGTCATCACGCTGGGCGGCTTCGGCAGCCTGGCGGGCAGTCTGGCCGGTGGCCTGCTGCTGGGGGTGGTCGAGGCGCTGGGCATGCACTTCAGCAGCCCGTCTCTCAAGATGCTGCTGAGCTATGCAGTGTTCATCGGCGTGCTGATCTGGCGCCCCAACGGTTTGTTTAGCAAGAAATGAAACTCCTTCCTTCCAACAAGCCCTGGCTTGCGCTCGCAGTGGGCGTGGCCGTGGTCGGCACCCTGCCCTGGCTGGTGTCCGAGTTCGTGGCCTCGGTGCTGCTCAGCTGCCTGATGTACATCGCGCTGGCCACCAGCTGGTCGTTGTTCTGCGGTGCCACGCGCTACCTCTCGCTGGCTACCTCGGCCTTCTTTGGTATCGGCGCCTACACCAGCGCCACCCTGCTGGCAGTGTTGCCCTGGCCCCTGGTCATCCTGGCCGGCGCTCTGATCGCCACCGTGGTGGCCGTGGTGATGGGCGCCGCCGTGCTGCACCTGCGCGGCACCTACTTTGCTGTGCTGACCTTCGGCATGACCGAGCTGATCCGCCACGCGGTGACTTTTGTAGAAAAGCAGGTCTCCGGCACCGTGGGCCGCGTGCTCACGGTGGTGCCCAGCAACGAGACGGTGTACCTCACGGTGCTGCTGATCGCGGCGGGCGCCATTGCAACCGCCATTGCCATCCAGCGCAGCCGCTTTGGCCTCGCACTGGCAGGCATCGGCGCCGACGAGCAGCGCGCCCAGACGCTGGGCGTGGACACGCGCCTGGCCAAGATCGCGGGCTTTGGCATCACCGCCGCGTTTGCAGGCGCCGTGGGTGCAGCCATGGCCGTACGCTGGACGTACATCGAGCCCGCAGCGGTTTTCAGCCCCTTCATCGGCTTCCAGACCGTGCTGATCGCGCTGATTGGCGGTGCTACCAGCCTGGGCGGCCCCATCCTGGCGGCCATCGTATTCAGCCTGCTGGCCGAAACGCTGCGCCTGCAGCTGCCCTACGGCTACATGATGGTGCTGGGCCTGCTGCTGATTCTGTGCGTGATGTACTTGCCCAATGGCCTGGCCACGCTGTGGCAACGGCGCAAGCCTGCTGCGGAGGCGCACCATGGCTGACGCACTTTTGACCATTGACAGCGTGACCGTGCGCTTTGGCGGCCTGACTGCCGTGGATGGCGTGAGCGCTACGCTGCATGTGGGCGAGCTGATCGGCATCATCGGCCCGAATGGCGCGGGCAAGACCACGTTCTTCAACGCCATCTCGGGCGTGCAACCGCCCACCTCGGGCACGCTGGTGAGCGGCGCCGACGACCTGACGGGCAAGGGCCCGCACCACTACGCGGCCCACGGCATTGCGCGCACTTTCCAGACCCCACGCGTGTTCCCCGACATGACGGTGCGCGACAACGTGCGCTTTGGCATGCAGTTCGCAGGCCGCCACCGCCAGGGGCCCGAGGGCCTGCGCAGCGAGGGCGAGATCCTGGCCATGCTGGGCTTGGCCCACCTGGCCGACCGCCCGGCTGCGGACGTGACGCCTTCGCAGCAGCGCCTGCTGGAGATCGGCATGGCCCTGGGCACACGCCCGCGCCTGCTGCTGCTCGACGAGGTGGCCGCCGGACTGACCGAGGCCGAGGTGGACGCCATGGCCCAGCGCATCCGCCGCCTGCGCGACGACTGGGGGCTGACGGTGGTGTGGATCGAGCACGCAGTGACCACGCTGCTCAAGTACGTGGAGCGCGTGCTGGTGCTGCACCAGGGCCGCAAGATTGCCGACGGCACACCCGCCGAGGTGGTGCGCGACCCGCAGGTAATCGAGGCCTATCTGGGTGACGAGATGACCCACAACGCAGAACAAGGAGCCACGGCATGAGCGGCGCACACCTCACCGTGCAGAACCTGACCACGGGCTACCACGGCTTTCAGGTGCTGCAAGACCTGTCGCTGCAGGCCGCGCCCGGAATCACCGTCATCGTCGGCCCCAACGGTGCAGGCAAGACCACGCTGCTCAAGGCCCTGGCCGGGCTGCTGCCGCGCACGGGCACCGTGGCGCTGGACGGCAGCGACCTGCCTGCCATGAACGCCACCGCCTGCGTGCAGCGCGGCCTGGCCCTGGTGGCCGAGGGCCGCCAGCTGTTCCCGCAGATGACGGTGACCGAGAACCTGGAGCTGGGCGGCTGGCTGGTGCCATCACGGGTGCGGGCCGAGCGGTTGCATCAGGCGTTTGAAGACTTTCCCCGCCTCAAGGAACGCGCCACACAGCTAGCCGGCACCATGAGCGGCGGCGAGCAGCAGATGGTGGCCGTGGCCCGCGCCATGATGAGCGGCCCGCGCCTGCTGATGCTGGACGAGCCCTCGCTGGGCCTGGCGCCGCGTATGGTCGATGAGCTGCTGGCCATCGTGCAGCGCATCGCCGTGCAGGGCGTGACGGTGCTCATGGTCGAGCAGAACGTGCGCAAGGCGCTGCAGATCGCACAGCGCGGCTACGTGCTGGAGCGCGGGCGCATCGTGGCGTCGGGCAACGCATCCGACTTGCTGCAGTCCGATGTGGTGCGGCAGGCGTACCTCGGCGTTGCCTGAACTTTCTCTGCTTGTTCCTTTCCCTCTTTGTTCGTCCCTGATTTTTTTGTTTGTTGTAGCCAAGGAGACCCTACATGACCGCTATTTCCATGCTGATCAACGGTGAGCGCGTGCAAGCCACTGGCGGCGGCACCTTTGAGCGCCGCAATCCGCTGGACGGCTCCGTCGCCACCACCGCCCCTGCCGCCACCGTGGCCGACGCCAAAGCAGCCGCCGATGCCGCCGCCAAGGCTTTCCCGGCTTGGTCCGCCATGGGCCCCAATGCCCGCCGCGCCCTGCTGCTTAAGGCCGCGCACGCCCTGGAAGCCAAGACAGAAGCCTTTGCCAAGGCCATGGCGGCTGAAACCGGCGCATCTGGCATGTGGGCCGGCTTCAACGTGCACCTGGCGGCAGGCCTGCTGCAAGAAGCTGCCGCGCTGACCACACAGATCGCGGGCGAGGTGATCCCGTCCGACGTGCCCGGCAGCCTGGCCATGGGCGTGCGCCAAGCCGCGGGCGTGGTGCTGGGCATTGCGCCCTGGAACGCCCCCGTCATCCTCGGCGTGCGCGCCATTGCCACGCCACTGGCCTGCGGCAACACGGTGATCCTCAAGGGGTCAGAGCTGTGCCCGGCTACCCACGGCCTCATCATCGAAGCCATGCAGGAGGCGGGCCTGCCGACCGGCGTGGTGAACTTTGTAACCAACGCACCCGCCGATGCCGGAGCCGTGGTCGAAGCCATCGTCGCCCACCCGGCCGTGCGCCGCATCAACTTCACCGGTTCCACCAAGGTGGGCCGCATCATTGCGCAGACCTGCGCCAAATACCTCAAGCCAGTGGTGCTGGAGCTGGGCGGCAAGGCCCCGCTGCTGGTGCTGGATGACGCCGACATCGACGCCGCGGTGGCAGGCACGGTGTTTGGCGCGTTCGCCAATTCGGGCCAGATCTGCATGTCCACCGAACGCATCATCGTGGACAACGCCGTGGCCGATGAATTTGTGGCCAAGCTGAGCGAGCGTGCCAAGGCCCTGCCGCTGGGCGACCCGCGCAAGGGCCCGGTGGTGCTGGGCTCGGTGGTGGATATGAGCACCGTACAGCGTTGCAACGCGCTCATCGACGACGCACTGGCCAAGGGCGCCAAGCTGGTCTGCGGCGGCAAGAGCGACAGCACGCTGATGCGGGCCACCGTGCTGGACCATGTGACGGCCGAGATGGACATCTACCGCGAAGAGTCGTTTGGCCCAGTCAAGCCCGTGGTGCGCGTGAACGGCGTGGAAGAAGCCATTGCCTGCGCCAACGACAACGAGTTCGGTCTCTCGTCCGCCGTGTTCAGCCGCGACGTGGCGAAGGCCTGGAACGTGGCGGCGCGCATCGAGTCGGGCATTTGCCATGTGAATGGCCCCACCGTCCACGACGAAGGCCAGATGCCGTTTGGCGGCGTGAAGAGTTCTGGGTATGGACGGTTTGGGGGGATGGCGGGGGTGCGAGAGTTCACCGAGCTGCGCTGGGTGACGGTGCAGACGACGCCTCGGCACTATCCGTTCTGAAAATTTTGGTTAAAACAGGCGCTAGCGCTTACTGGATAACCGCTAGCAGCTATGGTTTTTGTAGTTTTTGACATCGCTGGCGTGTCAGGCTGAGGTTGTCGAAGCCTTGGGATCACACCGACCGTTCGGGTTGAGCCTGGTCGAAGCCGGGGCGCGATTTCCCAAGACCGTTCGGGCTGAGCCTGTCGAAGCCGGGGCGCTTGGGCTCGTTCGCTGATTTGGGCTGCGTGCCTTGCTGGAGGGCGGAGGCCGGGGTGTGCGCCCGGCGGCGCAGTAACTTTCTTTCGTCTCGCCGAAAGAAAGTCACCAAAGAAAGGGCGACCCTACACGCTGCGTCCCTTCGCTTCGCTGCGGGCAAC